>BRLC01000015.1 GCA_024343425.1 Rhizobiaceae bacterium MnEN-MB40S | reverse complement strand
ATGACAGAGAATGGCGCGCTGCCGGAAACGGAAAAGGTTGAAGCAGGGTCGACATCACCAAACGCATGCCGCCAGCCCGCCAAACCGCGCAGTGTGGTGACATCCCCGACTTCGGCAGACAGACGCATGCCGATTGTCGTGAATGTGGTGCTGGTCGACTGCGAGGATGACGACAGCGCGGCTAAGCCGCCGGTCTCCCTGTAGGAATCCGTTTGCAGGTTGATATAGGAAACACCGGCGAAGGGTTCGAACGTGACGGCGTCGCTTGTCACCCGATAGCCTGCTTCGGCAAAGAACTGCCACGAACGGGCGTCGTAGTCTGCCTGTAACATGTCAGCTACGGGATTGGTCACGGCGCGTGTGCTGTCAACCGAATGCCACGTATAGAGTGCTCCGAGGCTCAACACCGCGCTGCCATTGTCCGCGCCGCCATAGACTCCGAGCGTGTAACTGTCAGCCTCTGCTTCGGATGCAAGCGCGTCGACAGCAGCGCCTGTGTGAGCGTAGCCGCCAAGGACGCCGAGACGACCATAGTCGCCGAATCTGGAGTCCAGGCCGGCGACAACGCCGTATAGATCACTTTCCATCTCGTGAGCGGCGCCAGTTGCGTCCGTGGTCATCCAGTCACCATAACCGGTAATCCAGAAGCCTCCCGGGCTGTCGACCGTATCGCCATAGGCGGCGACAGAAGTGTTTTCGGCCGCAGGCTCCAAAGCGTTGTGAATGCGGTCATTCACAGCACTCACGATGTTCTGGCTATTCTCGACGATCGCTCCTTGCAGCGAAGCGTGGATTTCACCGGACAGCTGATCGTAAGCGTCACGCGCGTTCTCGGCCGAGTCCATCAGTGCAACAGCGGTGTAGAGCGGACTGCCGGGAAGGAGCGTGTCCAGCGCGTTTCCGACCGAACGCTGATTGGACGTGACTGCCACATCCGCGAATGCAGTGGTCTGCTCCAGCGAGGCAAACACATAATCGGCGCCACCGTCCATTTCATACGAAAGCGCCGTGGTCAGGAAGAGTGTGTCGATGCCGCCGTTGACGCCGTCGAATGTTGTAGTAAGTCCTGTATCCGTGGTCAGGATCACTACCTTGTCGAAACCGGATAGGGTATCATAGACGTTTCCAGTCAGCACGACTGTGCCGTCAAGTGCAGCCGTGCCGTGGATAGTCAGCCCTTGATTATTCGTTGTGCCGTCCATGTCCACCAGATAAGTGGAGCCGTCAGCGAAATTGACATCGCCGGTCGCCGTGCCAGATCCGCCGAGCGTTGCACCGTTCATGACATTGACGTCGCCGCCGAGCATGTTTTCGATGGCCAGCACGCCGCCAAGAATATTGGTCGTATGCGAAAATCCGCTGCTATCTCCGGTCAGCAGAGTGAAACCTGAATGATGTTCGATGACGGCAGTCACGCCGTCGCCACTGGACATATTTGAGGCGAACTCGTAATCGCCGCTGGTGTCGGTGTGGTTGAAGACCAGCGTGCCGAATGCGTTTTCTGCCGGATCGTCCGTCCCAAATTGCACCGCACCTGCTTCAAGAGTTCCCGGCGCGGCGGCCGCCTCGCCTGCCGCTGCTCCGATGTTGAGTGCGCCGACGCCATAGTAACCAATAAACACGGACTCTGTGTTACGCCATATTGAGCCTGTACCCGAAATTGTAACCGATCCGATGGAATCCGGATCATCTCCGATCACACCTTCGAGACTGGTGACCAGTCCTCCATTCTGGATGGTTAGGTTGCCCCTATTTCCGTCGCCAACCACCAAATTGCCCGAAGCGTTCAAGATGGAGTTTTCGCCGGTTACCGTTACGGTGCCTTCACCTTTTGTTGACGTGCCAATGTGGGCGGACCCGGTATTGACCGTTCCGCCATCTTGTACGTTCAGATATCCCGTGCCGTTTTCGCCGATGCGAATTGAGCTAACTATATTCCACGTGGAATTTTCTCCGGTTACGGTCGCTGTGCCGGCAGCCGTATCTGTCGAGCCAATATAGCTACTGGTAGTGTGGACTGTGCCTCCATTTTGAATGGTGAGTTCACCAGTGCCAAGCAAGCCTACTTCCAACTCGTTACTGGTCAAGATAGAGCCAGAACCGGTAACCACTAAAGCGCCGTTTGAACCATTCTCGACCCCAATGGAAGTTCGAACGCTGATTATCGAAGCGCCATTTTCAATGGTCAAATGCCCGGTCCCATGTCGACCAATCATTAGGGATGGTAAATTAGGAGTGGAGCTGCCGGAGACAATGGCCGGATTGGGATCGACCGTATCAATGTTAACCGGGTCTCCCGGAGCAGGCGCAGTATCGGAAACCCAATTCGTTGCATCGAACCAATCTGTTGATGTCTCGCCGTCCCAATCGGCTGCAATAGCAGGCGCGGAAACTGAAAGCAGCAGAGAAAATGTAACAACACGCAAGTGCGCCTTGCCTGTATTCATGTTTTTATCCCCCGATAAACGCAAGAAAACCTTCCCCCGGCCGACTCGCGCACATTTAGTTCATATAATAACAGGAACTATACAACACATAATAATAGTTCCGAATTAAAGAAGTCACGCTCGCGAAGGTGGTATTTTGCCGGGGGACAGCTGAAAGTGTTGAGCTTCAACGACACTGGCAGCGGTGTGGCGCCTTATAACGCAGGGACCAACGCGTCCGGATCAAACATCTGTTCTCGATTTGGTTCAGACTCGGAACAATCCTCCCGAGTTGACCGCACCTCCTTCCCGATAACCTAAGCCCATCATTCGGGCGGACCTGCGCACCTGGCGGCCTCCCCTCTTTAATGTTTTTCCCGGCGCCGTTCCGCCCGATAACTGTTCATCTGCAAATTTTCGAGATCAGAACAAAAAAAGAACATTCTTGCTGCATGGCGCGGCGGTTTGTGCTATGCTGCCGCCACATGATTTCTTTCGCCGCCAGGGCGCAAATGACCTGAACAACACGGATTCCCGAAACAAAGCCAGAATGCTGATGAGCGATGGAAACTCGATTTTCCGAAACAAAGCCAGATTGTGCATGAGCGCCAGAATCCCGATTTCCCGAAACAAAGCCAGGTTCGCGCAGTGTGCAGGCTTGAATAGCGAAATCCCGAAACAAAGCCAGACGCTCGTTTCCGGTCTGGTCAGCATTGAAGATACGAAAAATGCACATTCCCGAAACAAAGCCAGAATATTTTAAATAATTGATTTTATTGGAGAATATATATTTTCGCTTCAGATTCTCATCATCAATCCCGCGTCAGTCCCGCTGCCTGAGCGGTCTGAACGTGAAGTCCCGCACGGAGTTCGAGCGGGGTCGTTCCGCGCCTTTCCCGGGCTCCTCAGGCAGCGACGGTGATATCGGCTGTGGCGCCTCGTCGTCATCCGTCTCGTCGCCGGCGGCGCCGAAGGGGCGCAGGCTGTCGAGCGCAGGCTGCAGCGAGGCCTTCATTTCGGGCGACATGCCCGTGGTGCTCATCGGCAGTTCCGTGTGGCGCATCTGCTGGACGATGAACTCGATATCCGGAAGGCCGTCGCTGGAGCGCGAGCCGCGGAATTTCTTCCGGTTGTTGCTGGAGGTTCGAGGCAGGTCATGCCGCCGCAGGCGTTCGAAACACATGCGCATGGGAACCGGCACGGCCTCGCCGAAGGCGATCGCCTCGCCATTGCCGATGGACGACAGGAAGCTGGTCGTCGAGCTCGACGAGTTGGAGATTGCAGACCGGATGATCTCCTGGTCATGGTCGTTGGCGAGCCGCATGGCGAAGACCGTCGAGCATTGCGACAGGATCGTGGGATCAAGCTCGCCGGGGCGCTGGGTGACGACGCCAAGCCCCACGCCGTATTTGCGGCCTTCCTTGGCGATGCGCGCCACGGCTTGCCGGGTCGGATAGAAGCCGAGCTCCTTGTCGGCCGGGACATAGCGGTGCGCCTCCTCGCACAGGACGAGAATGCGCATGGCGCCGTTGCTCCACAGCGCAATCTCGAAGGCGAGGCGGCACAGAACGGAAGCGACGGCGTTGACCACCTCGGACGGAATGCCGGAGAGCTGGAAGGACGTGATCGGCCGTCCGTCGCCGGGAATGCGGAAGATATCGCGCAAGATGTCGGAGATATTGTCCATGATCGTGTTCGAGGAGAACATGAAGTGGAAGCGCGGATCGTTGATCGCCGACTGGATGCGCACCTTCAGAGACCGCAGAAAGGGTTTTTCCTCGCGCCGGTCGAGCTGGCCGATGCGCTCGTCGATCAGCGCCAGCAGGTCTGCCATGCGGTAAGGGATCGGCGTGTCCGACGTGATCACCGACTGGTCGGCGCGGCGGTAGACGCGGGCGCTGTCGGAGGCGCCCCGGAAATCCCGCTTGGCTTCGGCGATCAGTTCCCTCAGCGCGTCGATTTCCTCGACCACCGTCTGCCGGCCGCGGAAGATCACCTCGGCGAACTCCTCCAGCCGGAACAGCCAGAAGGGCAGGTCCAGATGCTCGGTGTCGATGAGATGCGCCTTTTCCTTGAAGGCGGCGGCGAACTCGTTGTGCGGATCGAGGATGAGCACGCGCAGGTCCGGGCAGGCCTCGACCACCCGGTTGACGATCAGCGACACGGCGGTGGACTTGCCGACCCCGGTCGTGCCGACGATCGCGAAATGCCGGTTGAGCAGCGCGTCGGCCGAAATCGATGCGGCGATGTCGGAGTTCTGGGAGAGATGCCCGATCTTGATCGGATTGACACCGGTCACGGAGTAGATCGCGTCGAGATCCTCAGCCCGGATATTGTGGGCCGGATCGCCAAGGCGCGGATAGTCCGAGATGCCGGCGTTGAAGAGGACGTCGCCGTCGTCGTCGCGGATCTCTCCGACGAGCTCGACCTGGAAATGCATGGTGTTGCCGGATGTTTCCGACCAGAGTTCCGAAGGGCATTGCATGCTGTAGACGAGGGCGACGATGCGCGATCTTCCGACCTTGATCGTGATCAGCTTGCCGACGGACAATTCCTTGGCGAGCGCCTGGTCGCGGCTGCCGGTCGTCGACGCGATCGTCGCGCGCGAGCCGTTGCAGTCAACGATATGGCCGAGAATACGCGCCGTATCGGGGTGCGAGCGCTGTTCTTTGAACGGATTGTCTGTTTTCACTTCCTGCACCTGGTTCCCGGCGGTTGCGCGCGAGAATCGCACCCCAACGTTAACATCCCGTTTTCAACCCGCGCCGCCGGTCGTTTCCGGTTGACCCGAAAGGCGTTTTGCAGGATTGACGGGTCAGAAATTTGCGGATAGGTTCCCGCGCATGTTGAAGAAGGCACTTATTGTGGTGGTAAAGCGCATGGGCAGGACGGTGTAACCGTCCGGCGACAGCCACCCATGCGCAGAACGAGGCTCCGGAAGGGGCCTTTTTTTATGGCCGGGCGGTGGCCCGGCAGGGATCGAAAGACAAAGCAGGCAAAGAGATGAGCGCAGACAGTAATCAGATCACCGGGGCGGAGATGGTCGTTCGGGCGATGAAGGACAACGGCGTCGCGGACGTATTCGGATATCCCGGCGGCGCGGTGTTGCCGATCTATGACGAGATCTTCCAGCAGGAAGACGTCAAGCATATTCTTGTCCGTCACGAACAGGGCGCCGGCCATGCGGCGGAGGGCTACGCCCGTTCGACCGGAAAGGTCGGCGTCGCGCTGGTGACGTCGGGTCCCGGCGCCACCAACATCGTGACGGCGCTTCAGGACGCGCTGATGGATTCCATTCCGATGGTCTGCATCACCGGCCAGGTGCCGACGTCGCTGATCGGCTCCGACGCCTTCCAGGAATGCGACACCGTCGGCATCACGCGCCCCTGCACCAAGCACAACTGGCTGGTGCGCGACGTCAACGATCTGGCGCGCACGCTGCACGAAGCCTTTCGTATCGCCCGGTCCGGCAGACCCGGTCCGGTGGTCGTCGACATTCCGAAAGACATCCAGTTCGCCACCGGCGAGTATGTCGGTCCCGCGACCGATGGCGGCCTGAAGAGCTATCAGCCGCAGCTTCAGGGGGATCTGGAATCGATACGCGCGGCGGTCGAGCTGATGAGCAGCGCCCGCAAGCCGGTCATCTATTCAGGCGGCGGCGTCATCAACGCCGGGCCGGAGGCGAGCCATCTGCTGCGCGAACTGGTCCAGCTGACCGACTTCCCGATCACCTCGACCTTGATGGGGCTCGGCGCCTATCCGGCTTCGGGCAAGAACTGGCTAGGCATGCTCGGCATGCACGGAACCTACGAGGCGAACATGGCGATGCATGACTGCGACGTCATGCTGTGCGTCGGCGCCCGTTTTGACGACCGGATCACCGGCCGTCTCGACGCGTTTTCGCCGCACTCCCGCAAGATCCACATCGACATCGACCCGTCCTCGATCAACAAGAATGTCCGCGTCGACATCCCGATCATCGGCGACGCCGCGCATGTTCTGGAAGACATGGTGCGGCTGTGGCGGGCCTCCGCCTCGACGGTCGACAAGAAAGCGCTTGGCGAATGGTGGTCGCAGGTCGATGCGTGGCGCGCGCGCAATTCGCTCGCCTACACGCCGAACAAGGACGTCATCATGCCGCAATACGCCATGGAGCGGCTGCATGAGCTGACCAAGGACAAGGACGTCTATTTCACCACGGAAGTCGGCCAGCACCAGATGTGGGCGGCCCAGTTCATCAAGTTCGAGGAACCCAATCGCTGGATGACGTCGGGCGGGCTCGGCACGATGGGCTATGGCCTGCCGGCGGCGCTCGGCGTGCAGATCGCCCATCCCGACAGCCTCGTCATTGATATCGGCGGCGACGCCTCCGTCCAGATGACGATCCAGGAGATGTCGGCGGCCGTCCAGCACGAGGCGCCGATCAAGATCTTCATCCTCAACAACCAGTATATGGGCATGGTGCGCCAGTGGCAGCAGCTTCTGCACGGCAACCGCCTGTCCCATTCCTACACGGAGGCGATGCCGGACTTCGTCAAGCTGGCCGAAGCTTATGGCTGCGTTGGTATCAGGGCGGACAAGCCGGGCGACCTCGACGACGCCATCAACGAGATGATCGCCGTCGACAAGCCGGTGCTGTTCGACTGCCGCGTCGCCAATCTGGCGAACTGCTTCCCGATGATCCCGTCCGGCAAGGCGCATAACGAGATGCTGTTGCCCGACGAGGCGTCGGACGACGTTGTCGGCAGCGTTATCGATGAAAAAGGCAAGGCACTGGTCTAACGGAATTTCGGAAAGAAGCACATGAACGCGCTACATCAACCCACAGGCTCGGCCTATTTCATCGCCAAGGAGACCGAGCAGCCGGAAACGCGAACGCTTTCCGTGCTGGTCGACAACGAGCCGGGCGTTCTCGCCCGGGTCATTGGCCTGTTCTCCGGCCGAGGCTACAATATCGAAAGCCTCACCGTCTCGGAAACCGAGCACGAGAAGCACCTTTCGCGCATCACGATCGTCACCTTCGGCACGCCGCACGTGCTGGAGCAGATCAAGCACCAGCTCGAGCGCATCGTGCCGGTTCACCGCGTCATCGATCTGACGCTGCGGGCGCGTGAACTCGGACATGAGAAGCCGATCGAACGCGAACTGGCGCTGATCAAGGTGAAGGGAACGGGCGATCACCGCGTCGAGGCGCTGCGGTTGGCGGACGCCTTCCGCGCGCAGGTCATCGACGCCAATACTGAACACTTCACCTTCGAGATCACGGGCCGGGTGTCGAAGATCGAGCAGTTCATCGCGATCATGCGGCCGCTCGGTCTGGTGGAGGTCTGCCGCACGGGCGTCGCCGCACTCAACCGCGGCGCCGACGGTATGTAGGCGCCCGGCGTTTCACCTGACCTCTTTCGACAGTCCGGATTTCCGATGTCCCTGGAAACATTCCTCTGGATGGTGGTGTTCGCCCTCGTGACCTCCGTCACGCCAGGCCCGAACAACCTGATGCTGCTGGCCTCTGGCGTGAATTTCGGTTTCGTGCGCACCATCCCGCACATGTTCGGAATCGCGCTCGGCTTCGGCAGCCTGCTGCTCAGCGTCGGCCTCGGGCTTGGCGCGCTGCTGATCGCCTGGCCGGCGCTTGGGATAGCGCTAAAGGTGGCGGGCGCCGCCTATCTGCTTTATCTCGCCTGGAAGATCGCCGGCAGCCGCACGATGGGCAGCGCCGGCAAGGCGTCGAAACCGATCACATTGCTGCAGGCCGCCGCCTTTCAGTGGGTCAACCCGAAGGCCTGGATGATGTCGATCACCGCAATGGCCCTCTACGCCGATCCGCTGAATCCCGGCGTCACGGTTCCGCTGGTTGCGCTGGCCTTCGTGATCGTCAATTTTCCAAGCGTTTCACTGTGGGCGGGGTTCGGAACCATGCTGCGCAGTTTCCTCGACGACCCGCAACGCCTAAAATGGTTCAACATCGTCATGGCGGTGCTGCTGGTCGCGACGCTCGCGCCGATGCTGCGCTAGGCGCGCAGAAGTCGTCATCGACCGGAACGGCATTCTTCAATTTACTTGCACGTAAGATGCGGTAATGTCGGCCCATGACGCATGATCACGATCACGACAACGACATGGACCCGATGACGGCGCGCGTCCGCGCGCTGGAAACGCTTCTGAGCGACAAGGGCTTGATCGATCCGGCCGCCATCGACGCGATCGTCGACACCTATCAGAACAAGGTCGGCCCTCGAAACGGCGCGCGCGTCGTCGCCCGCGCCTGGAGCGAACCCGAATTCCGCGACTGGCTGAAGCAGGACGCTACCGCGGCCATCGCCTCGATGGGATTTTATGGGCGCCAGGGCGAGCATATGAAGGCGGTCTTCAACACGCCGCAGGAGCATAATCTCGTCGTCTGCACCTTGTGCTCCTGTTATCCGTGGAGCGTCCTCGGCCTGCCGCCGGTCTGGTACAAGTCGCCGCCCTACCGGTCCCGCGCCGTGATGGAGCCGCGCAGCGTGCTCGCCGAATTCGGCGCGCATCTGCCGGAAGACGTCCGCATTCGCGTGTGGGATTCCACTGCGGAGTTGCGCTATCTCGTCGTGCCGATGCGGCCGGAGGGAACAGGTGGCATGACGCAAGAGCAACTGGCTGACCTGGTCACGCGCGATTCCATGATCGGAACGGCGTTTGCGGAGGCGCCCCGGTGAACGGACCGCACGATCTCGGCGGACGCATGGGCTTCGGCCCGGTGGCGCCGGAAAAGGACGAGCCGATATTTCATGCGCCGTGGGAGAAGCGGGCGCTTGGCGTGACGCTGTGCGCCGGCGCGCTGGGTCACTGGACGCTGGACGAAAGCAGGCATGCGCGCGAGTCGCTGCATCCGGCTGACTATTACGCGTCCAGCTATTACGAAATCTGGATCAAGGCGCTCGAGAAACTGCTGACGCGCCACGATTGCATCACCGCCGAGGAACTGGCGACGGGCAGGGCGCAGGGCGTTGCGCATCGCGATATCCTGACGGCCGATCGCGTGCCGGCGGTTCTCGCCGCGGGCGGTCCGTGCGACCGGCCGGTCACGACAGAACCCGCCTTTGCGGTCGGTCAGCACGTGCGGATGCGCAACCTCAATCCGCACGGCCATACGCGGATACCGGGCTATACGAAGGGCAGGCGGGGCGTCATCGAGGCGGTCGCCGGCGGGTTTGTTTTGCCTGACGCCAATGCGCACGGCAAGGGCGAGCAGCCGCAATGGCTCTACACGGTCACGTTCACCGGCGAGGAATTGTGGGGCGAGGGCGCCGAGACCGGACTGTCCGTGTCGGTCGACGCATGGGAGAGCTATCTTGAAATTGCATGAAGGGGCGGACGCGCCTGCTTTCGAGGAGCCCTGGCAGGCCCAGGCCTTCGCCATGGTCGTCCAGCTCAACGAAAAGGGGCTCCTCGACTGGAGCGACTGGGCCGAGGCGCTGTCTGCGGAACTTGGCCGCCCCGACGCGGCAGCCGACGGCAGCGACTACTACGATTGCTGGCTTGCGGCTCTGGAGAAGCTGCTTGCTTCAAAAGGCATTGTGTCGGGATCGCAAATCGGGTCGGTCGCCGAGGCCTGGCGGCGCGCCGCGCACGCCACTCCGCACGGCAGCCCGATCCTGCTCGAAAACGATCCCGGACCTGACAGGGAGACGCAATAATGGATGCAACCGTGGAACCCGGGTTTATCCTCGATCAAACGTTGGCTCTGGAGCGCAGCGGGGAGGATCTCTACACGTCGCATACCGACGACCGGTACTGGAACATGATCGGGCCGTTCGGCGGCTGGATGGCGGCGCTGATGCTCAAGGCGGCGCTCGCCGACAATGACCCGCCGTTCGAGCCGGTCGCCATGACGGTGGATTTTCTCAAGGCGCCGCCGAAGGGGCCGCTCGTGCTGCGGCGACAGTGCGACCGCGCCGGGCGCACCACGGCTTTCTGGCGGGTTGATCTCGAAACGCCCGACGGCCGCCTTTGCGCCCGGTCCCTCGTCACGCTAGGTCCGCATCGCAGCACCATGGCTTTTTCGAAGCCCCGAATGCCTGAGACATTGTCGGCTGAAGAGGCTGCCGACGGCAACAGAACCTTCATGCCGGTGCAATGGGCAAAGCTCTATGATTGCCGGATCGTCAAGGGTCGAATGGGCGAGGGAAAGCAGGATGCGCATTCCATTGAATGGATCCGCGAGGCTGACGGCCGTCCGCTGGACTACCTGTCTCTGGCGGCGCTCTGCGACAGTCCGTTTCCGCGGTTGTTCATCGCCACAGGGAGAGCTTCGAGCATCTCCACCGTCACGATGACGACGTACTTTCATGTCAGCCTGAGCGAACTGGCGGGCGTCGCAGACGATTATGTCCTGTGCGACTCCGTCTGCGAGCGATCGAACGGGGGCTTCTACGATCAGCACTCGAGATTTTTTGAAAAGCACGGGTCTCTGCTTGCGACGTCGCACCAGATGGTCTGGTACGACAGACAGGAATGAGTTTCTTCCAGTGCGTGTATTAGCAAAAGCCACACTGCAAACTGGTCCCGCGTTCAATAAAATGGAAAACTGACATATAGATCGCAGAATTCGGATCAAATTGAAAATTTTTATTGTATTTGAATGATTGGTGATCGGACAAGTTCCAGTGTATGAATTATACAGCAGCCTGGTTTTCCGTCCCCGACAACCAGAAAGAGAAACTGTCTGCGCGCATGGCCGAGATTTCTTTGGCCTCGCGGATGGTCGATTGGGGCAGGGCGCAACCCGACATCAAACAGGTCGGCCGCGCCCGCCGATATGAACCGATCTCGTTCGGGTAACGTTTTATAACAGGACTACCTGTAGAAAAGTTTCATCTGGCGACCCGTTCCGCGCCTCTCGGGTCGCCGTGAAAGGCGTCGCGCTCTCCGGAGTGCGGCGCTTTATCCATCTGGCAGCGGGTGCGCGCGTCATTCCCGCTTGCCCTGCCGAAACGAATCTAGCCAAGTGGGGCCATGCAGTTTTCGAAACAGCAGGACGAGGCTCTCAAAGCCGTGGCATCCTGGTTGAAGCGGGGCGACTCGCCGCTCTTCCGGCTTTTTGGCTATGCCGGCACCGGCAAGACGACGCTTGCCCGGCATTTTGCAGAACATATCGACGGCGACGTCCAGTTTGCAGCCTTTACCGGCAAAGCCGCCCAGGTGCTGCGCTCGAAAGGCGCAAGCAACGCCAAGACCATCCATTCGCTGATTTATCGTCCCCGCGGCGAGGAAACCGTGGAGGACGAGGAAACCGGAAAGACATCCGTTTCCCCGATGTTTTCGCTGAATCGCCAGAGCCCGGTCGCCAAGGCCGCGCTGATCATCGTCGACGAGTGCTCCATGGTGGACGAGGATCTCGGGCGGGATCTGATGAGTTTCGGAACGCCGATCCTCGTACTGGGCGATCCCGGGCAGCTTCCGCCGATCTCCGGCGGCGGCTATTTCACAGAACACGATCCCGACATTCTGCTGACCGAGATACACAGGCAGGCGCGCGACAATCCGATCATCGATCTGGCCATGCGCGTGCGCGAGGAAGGCGAGATCGGCTACGGAGACCTGGGCGCGGCCAAGGTCATTCACCGCTCCGACGTCACCTCCGAACTTGTGCTGCAGGCCGACCAGGTGCTGCTCGGCATCAACCGGACGCGGCGCAGATACAATCAGAGGCTGCGAGAACTCAAGGGCTTCGACGCCGCTCATCCGCAAGCCGGCGACAAGCTCGTCTGCCTGCGAAACGACCCGGCCAAGGGACTGCTCAACGGATCGCTCTGGCAGGTCATGACCTCGTCTAAGGAAACCGTAAAACCCGGCATCAATCTTCTGGTGCGGCCGGAAGACGACGACATGGATCGCGGCGCGGCGCGCATCAAGCTCCTGAAGGCCCAGTTCGAGGATCCGGACGCGGACATCCCCTGGCAGACGAAACGGCGCTACGACGATTTCGACTACGGATACGCGCTGACCGTCCACAAGGCTCAAGGCTCTCAGTGGAACGAGGTGGTTCTGTTCGACGAGAGCTTCGCCTTCCGGGATATGCGGGAGCGCTGGCTCTATACGGCCATCACCCGCGCCGCCGAGCGGCTGACGATCGTCAGGTGACAAAGCCGCACAGCGTATCAGGCGGCGCTCCGCCTGCCGACATCCTCGTTAACCCAGGTCCACGCCTCATCGGCGTCCGTCTCTGCGAAATGGCGCACTTCCATGCTGAAGAGCTGCGGGCAGAACTTTATGGCGAGGGCGATCCATGACGGGCCGCCGACAACCGCATAGCGATCGACGTGGCTGAGCGCGCGCAGCCGTCCGATGAACGACGTCTCTGAAAATGCGGAGGTCCAGTCGACGCCGTTCCAGGCGCGCAGGCGCACGAGCAGGTTTATCCTGTCGAACCTCCGGTAAGCCTTGTCGAGTTCGAGGCTGACGTCGTCCAGTTCCCCGGTGCTGACATGGCCGTCCACCTCATAGGCGAAAACGTCCTCCCGTTCGGTGGAAAGTCTTCTGACAGCGCGTTTTTGCTTTTCAAGCAACATGATTTCCTCCCGCAGTTCTCTCAATACTACCTATGAGGGATGTCAGAACTGTGATGACGCGCAATGCAACAGACGGATCAGCATCACGAATATTTGCATCAACATTCCTGCCTTGAAGCCCGCTCCGGCAGAATGTAGTGAAGGCGGACTGCAACATCGCCGGACAGATCTTTCATGACGGATGGACACACGACAAAACTGTCGGTCAATCTCAACGCGGTCGCAATGCTGCGCAATCGCCGTGACCTGCCCTGGCCGAGCGTCACAGGTCTCGGGCGCATTGCGCTCGCCGCCGGCGCACATGGGCTGACCGTGCATCCGCGACCCGACGAACGCCACATTCGCAGAAGCGACGTTCCCGAACTCCGCGCGCTCATCGACGACGAGTTTCCCGGCGCCGAGTTCAATATCGAGGGCTATCCGAGCGAGGATTTCCTGACGCTGGTTGAGGCCGCCGAACCCGAACAGGCGACGCTGGTGCCCGACGATCCGGCGCAGGCGACTTCGGATCACGGCTGGGATTTCGAAAAACACGCGGAATTTCTGGCGGACGCCGTCGGCCGGCTGAAGCGCAGCGGCGTCCGGGTGTCGTTATTCGCCGACCCTGATTGCGACGCTCGCGCCGTCGGCTTTGCAAAGCAGACCGGGGCTGACCGCCTGGAGCTTTACACCGGACCCTATGGCGGCTGCCATGACGCTCCTGGCCGCAGGGCTGAAGAGATCGATCGCCTGGCGAAAACTGCGGACGCGGCGCTTGCAGCGGGCATGGATCTGAACGCCGGTCACGACCTCACGGTCGACAATCTGCCGCCGCTGCTCGCGCGCATACCGCAGATCCGGGAAGTTTCGATCGGCCACGGCCTTACGGCGGACGCCCTGGAGCACGGCATGGCCGGCGCCGTCCGTCGTTTTCTACGGGCCTGCGGGCATAAAGCCTGAACCGCAGCTATCGCGTTTTCAGATCTGTTCCGAACGGCGTAATTCGTGTTCATGTGCGAGGACGCCCATGATCCAGTCGTCATGCCATGTTCCGTCGACGAGGGCCGCCTCCCGCTCCGTGCCTTCATGGCGGAAACCGCAGGCGCGATAGCATCGGATGGCCCGCTCATTATAGGCAAGAACGCGAAGGTCGACCCGGTGGAGCCGCATCACGCCGAAAGCATGGTCGAGCGCGAGCATGATAGCCTTGCGCCCGATGCCCTTTCCCGCAAAATCCGTTGCGAACATGCCGATAGCCAGTCGCGCCTTGTGATCCGAATGCGATAGCGTGTGCAGTCGCAGATGGCCGACGGCGGCGCCATCGGCTTCGATGATTTTTGCATACGGCTGTTGCTTCAGCCATTCTACCCATCGGTGCGATGCCGCGAGTTCCGGCTGTTGAATGGACCCGCTGTCGCCCCCGTACATGCGTACGAACTCGACGGGCGGAAAATAAGAGACGTGAATCTCCGCGTCTGTCGCGACGGGATCGCGCAAAGTCACTGCGCCGGATCTGTCATGTGTCATCCAGGTGAGTCCCGAAGGCGTTGTCGCGGATGTCTTTGCATTGACAGCGGTTGGCTACAAGGTTCCAAAACGCCATCCGCAAACAAAAAAGGGCGCCGCGAAGGCGCCCTTTTCGTCTTTCTGTCCGCAGGGATCAGAAATTGTAGTTCAGGTTGAGCTTCAGAACATTGATGTCGGAACCGCCCGAATTGTTCGATCCGAAATCGATGTAGTTGTAGCTCGCGCCGAGCGACCAGTCTTCGACGACCATGAAGTCGATGCCGGCGCCGACTGTCCAGCCGCCTGGCGTGTCGTCGAAGCCCGGCGCGAAACCGCTCGACTTCAGGCTTGCGATCGCGCCGCCGGCCGTGCCGTAAAGCGCAACCGTGTCGTTTGCCCAACCGAGCTTGCCCTGTGCAATGCCCAGACCGTTCACGTTCGACTGCGAACCGCCGACATCGACCCAGGAACCGCTGATTTCAGCGCCGAGCAGGAAGCCGGAAGGCGAGACCCAGTTGTAACCGCCCTGGCCGCCAAGCAGCCAGCCGTCACCCGAATAGGAGCCCGACTGCCAGCCGTAACCGCCATGGATACCAAGATAGAATCCATCGAACGGATTGGTTTCTTCAACGATAACTACCGGCGGCGCCATCGGAGTCGTCTCGACTAGGTCCGCTGCATAGGAAGTTGTCGTCACCAGCGCAATGGCTGTTGTTGCTAGAAGTACTCTCACTTACTCATCCTCTTCGGTTACTCGCAGGATATTACTCATCCGCGCCAGAGCCTGTTTTTTATGCAAAATGTGTCAATGTTGAGTTTACATTAAGGCAGAGCACACGGATTCTCTGGCTCGTTGCTTTTTTGCAACAGGTATACTTTATGCGCGAACAGTAAAGAATTTCTCTCTTCTAACGTTCAGTGAGACCCTTGCCGGCCAGAATCTTGTCTTTGCTTTTATGAACGCGCGCAGTGCGGGTCTGTGATTGTTTCGCGCCCGCAAAATGGATGACATAGCCGCGGCGACGGCCTGGAGTCAGGGCGTCGAAGGCGCGTTCGAATTCGGGATCTTCACTCAAAATCTCGGTCAGTTCGTCAGGCAATTCGAGTTGATCCTTTTCGGAGAACTCTACTTTCAGTCCCTGTTTTTCGATGTCGATCGCCCTTCGTATGTATTTGACGAGACGGCCTTTGCCATCCGCAATCTCGTTTTTACCGGTGAACCTCAACTGACGCATGGCTTGAGAATGTTCGCCCGGACTGACGAGGACGTTTTCGTCATCCTCAAGGAGCGATCCCTTGAAAAAGCCGACTGCGCAATAATCTTTCAGGGCAAAGATGATGGCGACGTTCCCGCCGTCGAAGGCATAGCAGAGCTTGCCCCATTTCACGTTTTCCGCGAGACCGCAATCGAGCAGGATCTCCCGCAGCAGCCTGCGCTCCGCGTTCCAGTGTTTCTGTGCGAGAAGCTTGTCGATGTTCGATTGCGTCTCGTTCATGGCCTTGCCTCCTGTTCGCCGGATCCATGATCCGGCCGCCGGCGGAATGATGAGCGCCGGCTTACCGGCGCTCCCTGAAAGTAGTGATCCCGGCTGCTGCCGTCATATTTGCCGCTCTTCAGGCAACAGCGTTTGTAGCGCTTGCCGGAGCCGCAGGGGCAGGGGTCGTTGCGACCGAGTTTTTCCAGAAGTTCGACATCGCCCATGCACCGAGCGCGCGCCTGTCTTGACGCGTGTTTCGGACGGGTAGGACTTACGCCGCTTGGACATGACCTCGAAAGGAGGGGCGGTCTTCGAATGAAATGCGCTTCGCCATGACAACCTCCATTGATTGGAACGAACACACGCGGCTTATAGCGCCGCCCTGGCGCAGACGCCAGCCTTTAAAAACCTGGCGGCGGCTAGCCCAGGAGCGGCTGCTGATGGATCAGCTACAGTGTATCGCGGACCTGGAAGCCAACGCCGCCTTCAACCGGCAACAGCTATATTGGAAGTATGAATACGGGCATGAGTTTTATTGCAGGGCCTAGGGAGAGGATGCCGAGCAGGGGGGCTGATGTGGGGGGCGTTCTGGGGCATTGACTAAGCTTGATCAAGCGAAAGGCCTATCAATTTTCGGAATCTGGCCGCCGGATCTCCCTCTGAATTGATGCAAAGCCTGGAATGATCGTAGAAGGGTAGCCACTGCCAATCTTCTCCACCGACACATCCGATGCGGCTCCAGGACAAAACCAACTCTGCGAACGAACTGGCCATGCGATATCCGTTTGCCTCGCCATCGTCATGGCTGAGATAGACGATCTCCCCCAAACTGGAATCGCGGAGGTCAATCGAAATCCAGTCACCGTTTCCAACAGCGTAGATCGCAAGCTTGTCGTGCCAATGCCTGTCAAACGGGTCATTCGGATCCGGAAAAATAACACGGACCCAATCCTGTCGCATTCTCTCAAATTTGAGGAGTACTTCGAGTGACCAGTGCATATTCCCACTGAAAATTCCCGTGAATTCATCAGGAAGATCAAAATCGTCAGGGAGATACCAGGACATGTCCACTGCACGTGAAAACGTCAGTAGCGTGTGCCTGAATGAAACTGGCAGCGATACTCCCAACTGGCGTTCTACATCCACGATTTCATCTTCTGTCGCAGGACGCTCGATCTGCAGTTCTCTTGCGTCACCGCCCAGCCGTTCGACTGCAGAAAGGGTTTTCCGCCACTGTTCTATGATGGTTTCAGGGTGTAGTTCGAGCATGGAATGAGCCTTTACCGCGGTCCAAATGACGGGTGCGAGTACCGATCAGGATGGCATAGCTTTTCACAATGCGTCGGTAATGTGCTAGCCAAATGTTTATAATGATAAGTTTCTATCATAAGGTGAATCAACGAATGGCCGAAAGCGATTATTTAGTATTATTGTCTTCAGGCTTGGTCTGGTTTTTCTTGGGATTATTGGCTAAAAAATGGTGGCATATTGCAATAGCAGTATTGGCTGTAAGTGTTGTATATATTTATATTTTTCATATGCTTAAATCAAATTTAATTCAGGCAAATGGATATCCGACGCTTCTTTTGTTTCTTCTATTTGGAGGCTTTTATTCAGCATATATGATGTTCGGAGTACTTAAGGCTTTGAAAAGAATCATTGTTGGTAAAAGGCAATAGCGATCGGGAACTCTTCCCGCGCTCAGGTTGTGATATCAATGACTGCAGAACCGTTGGCCAGAATACGGGCAGGAGTTTTTCTGGCGACCGGGGGAGCTGCGGCCGAGAAGACGGCCGGATGTTGGGGGTGGATGGGGCGATGACTAAGTAGTGAACGATTCTTCGCTCTCCTCAGAAAAGCGTCCCCGCTCCGAGAAGACAACCAATGCCTTTTTGGCGAATAAAGAAAGCCGTACCCTCTCTTTCGAGGCTTTGAACCAGTCAATGTCCCACGTGTCATTTTCAGTTGCGTCTGAAGCAATTTCGACAAGCTGAATAAATTCAGAGATGGCTTCTATTTCTTTGTCGCTAAAAACCTTTGGCGCCTTGTTGTAGTCGAGCGGCAACAGGTCATGAATTGTTGATCGTCTCAAAGGCGCCAAGAGCAGCAATGTCTTCAAGGGAGCTGCACATATCAAGCAACTCGATTACGCCATTGCGAAGAGCCTGGTATTTCACTTGCTGACTGGTTCTTTCCATGTTGCACTACTGGCAGTTTGGACAAAATCCCTCAAGATCAGTTTGTCTGCAATGCAGTCGATGGACCTCTATTCCTGCATCCATAAGCGCCACCCATCCATATCAATCAGCGTACAGCGCACATACCGCCCGGCAATCAGCTTGCTGTTGCGGGATTTGTCGAACGTGACGATATGAGGCGGGCCCTGCCGCCGGACCTGACGCCAGAGGCCGGCCCACTCGGTGTCCCGGAAATAGCGGCCGATGCGGTTTCCGAAATTCGGGATATACGGAGTTCAAGATACTGACTTAACGATACAACCTTGAGCTGTTGGGTAGGTCCGGCAATTTGCAATAGGCGCGATATGACACTTGAGGAGCGGATCCTCGGCAAGACATTTGCTGGAATAACCTGCAGTAAACACGCTGCATCCATATCCTTTTCAGATGAAAGCGGTTTTGGTGTCTTCACCCGCATTCGCTGTGACATCGTCAAGCAGGAAAACTGCACAGTCACGGAATGTGTTTTCAACGACGAAAAAGCGTGGATGAAAATCGGATGGGGCTCCACCGTTGAAATCAGCATGGATGCGAACGATTTGGTAGGCCCCGAATTTTATGCGTTCTGTGATGTCGACGCGACCTGGGTGGTTGCAAACTAGCTGCAGACATGATGCGCGTTATCGTCTGGCTACGGCGGATGGCGCCCGGCTTCTCTCCTCGAAAATATCTTGACGCACTGATCCATCTGCATTAATCGCCACGGAACCGTACCGTACGGTACTCTATCGAATGGCTTGAATCCCGGGGATCCCGCTTGTCAGACGCTCTCGTTCAAAACCGTGTTTCCGACGCGCCGGACTATACGCCGCGCCAGAGCGCCGTGCTGGAAGAGGCGCTGCGGCTGCTCGTCGAGGGCGGCGACAGGGCGTTGACGACGGCTGCGATCGCGCGCGCGGCGAACTGCTCCAAGGAAAGCCTCTACAAGTGGTTCGGCGATCGTGACGATCTGCTGGCCGCGATGGTCTCCTGGCAGGCGGCCAAGGTGCGGGTCCGCACCAGCAGCGACGTGCCCTCCGACCGCGCCGATTTCCGGCACCGGCTGGAGGAGTTCGCAAGCGATCTGCTGACGGTGCTTTCGGGCGACGTATCACTGGCGCTCAACCGGCTGGCGATCGGCCAGGCGAGCCGCGATGATTCCCGGCTTGGCGGGCTTGTGCTGAAGCGCGGGCGCGACGCCGTCCGCCAGCGGGCGAGCGCGCTCCTGCGCTCCGGCCTCGACATGGGCCATCTCGAATTCACCGATATCGACCGCGCCTATCGCGCGCTTTACGGCCTCGTCGTCGGCGACCTGCATGTGCGCATGCTGCTTGGCGACGAGCCAGCCGGGCCGGATCGCGATTTTCGCGGCCAGGCGCAGCGCGCCATCGCACAGTTCTTCCGTCTCTACGGAACCGCTGATCCGGAAGGGAAGCCTTCCGGCAAGAACCACAATCAACACTGATCCAAGGAAAGGAAACCGCCATGCGTGTCTATTACGATCGGGACGCCGATCTCAATCTCATCAAATCGAAGAAGGTCGCGATCATCGGCTACGGAAGCCAGGGCCGCGCCCACGCTCTGAACCTGAAGGATTCCGGCGTTCCGAATATCGTCATCGCGCTGCGTGAAGGCTCCGCCACCGCCAAGAAGGCGGAAGCCGACGGCTTCGAAGTCAAGTCCGTCGCAGACGCCGCCGCCTGGGCAGACCTGATGATGATGGCGACGCCCGATGAACTGCAGGCCGATATCTACAAGGAGCATATCGCGCCGAACATTCGTGACGGCGCGGCCATCGCCTTTGCGCACGGCCTCAACGTTCATTTCGGCCTCATCGAGCCGCAGGCATCCGTCGACGTTCTGATGATCGCGCCGAAGGGCCCCGGCCACACGGTGCGCGGCGAATACCAGAAGGGCGGCGGCGTGCCGTGCCTGATCGCCGTTCACCAGGATCCGTCGGGCAACGCCCACGATCTCGGCCTGTCCTACGCCTGCGGCGTCGGCGGCGGTCGCTCCGGCATCATCGAGACCAATTTCCGCGAAGAATGCGAGACCGACCTCTTCGGCGAGCAGGTCGTGCTCTGCGGCGGTCTGGTGGAGCTCATCCGCGCCGGTTTCGAAACGCTGGTGGAAGCCGGCTACGCGCCGGAAATGGCCTATTTCGAGTGCCTGCACGAGGTCAAGTTGATCGTCGACCTGATCTATGAAGGTGGCATCGCCAACATGAACTACTCGATCTCCAACACGGCCGAGTGGGGGGAATACGTCTCTGGTCCGCGCATCATCACCGAGGAAACCAAGGCCGAGATGAAGCGGGTCCTGAACGACATCCAGACCGGCAAGTTCACCTCGGAATGGATGCAGGAATACCGCGCCGGCGCCGCCCGCTTCAAGGGCATCCGCCGCGTCAACGACGCGCACCAGATCGAGGAAGTCGGCGAAAAGCTGCGCGGCATGATGCCGTGGATCAAGTCCAACGCGCTGGTCGACAAGACCCGCAACTGATCCGCGTTTCAACGCACATCTGAAAGCCGCGGGGTTCGCGCCCCGCGGCTTTTTTGCGTGCAGGAATGGCTTTGGGTTTCCCCGAAGGCGCCGAGCGTTTAAGAAAAACCTCCCTGCAAACAATCGGCTCGCTCCATGTCGCTTCGCCTCGCCACCTTCAACATCGAAAACCTGATGAACCGGTTCGATTTCTCCGGTTTCCGCAACGAGTTGCGCCAGGACCGTGTGCTGCGGATGTTCGACATCGGCTCAAAGGAAGATTACCGGGCGCTCGAGCAGGCGCGCGCCGTCTCGATCGCCGATGACAAGCGACAGCTCAGCGCGCTCGCGATCGCCGAGACCCGGGCCGACATTGTGTGCCTCCAGGAGGTCGACAATCTGGCCGCGCTGCAAGCCTTTGAATACGGCTATCTCTACAAGATGGTCGGTCGCGGCTACCTCAACAAGTATATGGCCAAGGGCAATGATTCACGGGGCATCGACGTCGCGGTGATGATGCGCGAGGAGACCCGCGACGGGCAGAAGATCGAGTTTCGCAACATGCAGAGCCACGCCCATCTGACCTATGGCGAGCTTGGGCTGTTCACGCCGGAAATCGGCGAGACCAATGTGGAGGACGATTTCGTCTTCCGGCGCGACTGCCTGGAGATCGACGTGACGGTCGGCGGACGGCCGCTGACGCTGTACGTCGTTCATCTGAAATCGATGGGCGCGCCGCGCGCTGGCCTCGACGGCCGCACGGCCAGCATGCCGGTGCGCCGGGCCGAGGCGCTCGCCATCCGCCACATCATCGAACGGCGCTTCGGCGCCGACCGCGCCGCGTCGAAACGCTGGGCGATCTGCGGCGATTTCAACGATTACAGCGAACGCATCGTCATCGGCGGCGACGGCGTTGACGGCTACAGCTTCACGCCGGTCAGGGAAGAGACCAGCGCGCTCGACGTGCTGACGGCGGACGGCTTTGCGGAAAACGTTGTCGAGCGTTTGCCGGAAATGGAACGCTGGACGCTTTATCACACGCGCGGCCCCGAAGAGCGGCACCTCTGCCAGCTCGACTACATCCTGCTGTCGCCGTCGCTCGCCGCCCGCAACGCCAAGCAGGTTCCGGAGATCGTGCGCGCCGGCCAGCCGCATCGAACCATCTTCCCGCCCGGCCAGGATGTCGAGCGCTATCCGCGCACCGGCTGGGACCGGCCGAAGGCGTCCGATCATTGTCCGGTCGTCATAAAGCTGGATATGGCCTGATCGCCGCGGTCGGCTTCCTTGTGCGCCCCTGGCAATTCGGCTATGCCACAGGGTTTCCAACACGTGCAGGGGCGGCGACGGACAATGGCGAGAGACTATGCAATCTACGATGTTTTCACCGACAAGGTTCTGACAGGAAACCCGCTGGCCGTCGTTTTCGATGGGGAAGGGCTTTCGGACGACGCGATGCAGCAGATCGCGGCGGAATTCAACCTTTCGGAGACCGTCTTCGTGCTGCCGGCGGAACAATCGGCGCATTCGGCGAAGCTGCGCATTTTCACCCCGGCGCGTGAGCTTCCCTTTGCGGGCCATCCAACCGTCGGCGCGGCGATTGCGCTTGCTGAACGCCAGGCGGGCGGGGAAGGGGCGGGCCTCGACCTGATGATGGTTTTCGAGGAGAAGGTCGGGCCCGTGCGTTGCGTCACGCGGCTTGAAGAGAACGGTTGCAGCTTCGCCGAGTTCGATCTTCCCAGGCTGTCCGAGCCGGTTCGCGTCGAGCCCGACAGGGAGGCGGTGGCCGCGGCGCTGGGCCTCCATCCGCAGGATATCGGCTTCGAGAACCACCGCATTTCCGTTTGGAACGCCGGCGTGCCCTTCGTCATGACGCCGGTGCGCGATCTCTCCGTCGCCGCCAGCGTGGAGTGCAACGCGGTCCTTTGGGAAAAGCTGGCGCCGCTGGCCGACGGCCAGCTCGCCGACGCCTTTGTCTATTGTCGCGGCGGCGTCGATCATGAAGCGCATTTCCACGCCCGTATGTTCGCGCCGCATGTCGGCATCGCCGAAGATCCGGCGACAGGCTCGGCCGCAGCCGCCTTTTCCGGGACGGTTCACCAGTTCGACGAGCTTCTCGACGGTCATCACGCGCTGCAGATAGAGCAGGGCGTGGAGATGGGCCGCCCCTCGAAAATCCACCTGCATCTGGAGGTGGACGAGGGCAAGATCACCCAGGGTCGCATCGGCGGCAATGCTGTCAAGGCCGCCGAGGGCGTGCTGCTCGGCGTATAGCGCAACGCACAACGCCAGATTTTCTGGCGATGGACGCTGGACAGTTCGACCGAAGCCGGTTATATGCGGCGCTCAATCCGGCGTCGGATGACGGGTGTGTAGCTCAGATGGTAGAGCAGCTGACTCTTAATCAGCGGGTCCAGGGTTCGAGTCCCTGCTCACCCACCAATAAAATCAA
>BRLC01000014.1 GCA_024343425.1 Rhizobiaceae bacterium MnEN-MB40S | reverse complement strand
CCAGTTGCGTCCGTGGTCATCCAGTCACCATAACCGGTAATCCAGAAGCCTCCCGGGCTGTCGACCGTATCGCCATAGGCGGCGACAGAAGTGTTTTCGGCCGCAGGCTCCAAAGCGTTGTGAATGCGGTCATTCACAGCTCTCACGATGTTCTGGCTATTCTCGACGATCGCTCCTTGCAGCGAAGCGTGGATTTCACCGGACAGCTGATCATAAGCGTCACGCGCGTTCTCGGCCGAGTCCATCAGTGCAACAGCGGTGTAGAGCGGACTGCCGAAGTCGGATCGTAGCCATGTCGTTCTGTGGGCCAAGGAGTTGATCGGACCTATTGTCTTCCTAAGCCCGCTTGGCCTCCGACTTCAGCACTCACGATGTTCTGGCTATTCTCGACGATCGCTCCTTGCAGCGAAGCGTGGATTTCACCGGACAGCTGATCGTAAGCGTCACGCGCATTCTCGGCCGAGTCCATCAGTGCAACAGCGGTGTAGAGCGGACTGCCGGGAAGGAGCGTGTCCAGCGCGTTTCCGACCGAACGCTGATTGGACGTGACTGCCACATCCGCGAATGCAGTGGTCTGCTCGATCGAGACATAGACATGATCGTCACCACTGCCGTCCGCGTCATAGGATAGCTCTGGCGTCAGAAAAACAGATGACGCCGTCACACCATCAAACTGGCCCGACAGGGGAGTTTTCGTCGTTAGAATGGCAACTTGTCCCATGCCGACAATCGACGCATAGTCACCGGTCAATCTTGTCATACCATCGAGTGAGGCAGAGCCGTACACCGTCAGCCCATGGTCCTGCGTCGAGCCGTCCATGTTGACGAGATAAATGGAACCGTCAGCGAAATTGACGTCGCCGGTGGCGGCGCCGGATCCGCCGAGCGTCCCGCCGTCCATGACATTGACGACGCCGCCGAGCATGTTTTCGATGGCCAGCACGCCGCCAAGAATGTTGGTCGTATGCGAGAAACCGCTGCTGTCTCCGGTTAGCAATGTGAAGCCCGAATAATGTTCGATGACGGCAGTCACGCCATCGCCACTGGACATATTAGAGGCGAACTCGTAATCGCCGTTGGCGTCGGTGTGGTTGAACACCAGCGTGCCGAATGCGTTTTCTGCCGGATCGTCCTTTCCGAATTGCACCGTATTTGCGTCAAGTGTTCCAGGGGCGACGGCCGTTTCGCCTGCCGCTGCTCCGATATTGAGTATGCCGGCGCCTGCATAGCCGATATGGACAGTACTGGCGCTGAACCACGTTGAACCTTCATCCGCAATTGTAACCGTTCCGCTGGAGCCTGGGTTACTTCCGATTACACCTTGAATGCTTGATACCGATGCGCCATCCGTGATGGAAAGCAACGCCGTGCCCGATAATCCGACCCCAAGATTGTCATTGTTAGTCCAGGTCGAGTTTGCGCCAGTGACGGTAACTCGGCTGTCCGAGCCCGAATAGAAACCCATATAGCCACGATAGTTGCTGACTGAGCCGCCATCCTCGATCGTCAGTGTGCCGTTACCATACATGGCGATGTAAAGGGAGCCGGTGTTGGTCCATGCTGAATTCTCACCACTGACCGTTACTGTACCTTCTGAACCGGTTAGAAAACCCAATCTGCCAGTCAAACTGTCGACCTTGCCGCCTGCCTCAATGGTCATCATGCCGTTACCGTTTTGACCAACGTTCACATTTCCTGAACTACTCCAGACCGAACCCGATCCGGTAACCAGAACCGTGCCGTGGGAGCCGGCTGAAACACCAATTTGACCCAAACCTGTGTTAATTTCGGCGCCGTTTTCTATCGTCAGACTGCCATTTCCTTCATCGCCGACATAGAGATTCTCAGCGACGAGAAGCGAATCCGCATCCGTGACGACAACAGCGCCTGAAGAATCAGTCCCACTCCACCCCAAGGACAAATCGACGCTTGACAGCGTTCCCCCATCGGACACAGTGATCAAGCCCGCTCCAACATCGAGCGTGCCGTTGTTGATCCATGTCGAGTTTGCGCCAGTGACGGTGACTTTACTGTCAGAATTCGGATCATATCCAACGGTGCTTATTTGGCTAACGACAGAGCCACCGTCTTCGATGCTCACAATGCCTTTTCCGTATAGGCCAATATACAGGATACCTGAATGGTACCACAGGGAATTTTCGCCGGTAACAGTCACCGTGCCAACTGCAGGTTCCTCCGAGCCTAAATAGCTATCAGTGGTCTCGACCGTACCGCCATCCTGTATGACCAATGCGCCAGTGCCCGACCAACCAACGCCAATATGCCTCGTCACGTCGAGAAGAGAATCCGTACCGCTGACGACAACAGTACCATTCGCGCCTTCAATAAAACCAATTTCGACGTAGAGACTTCTGACAGAACCGCCATTCTCAATGGTCAACATTCCTGTCGAATGGTCGCCAACAGTAATTCCCCTGACACTCGGCGTAGAGCCACCGGAGACTATCGTCGGATTGGGGTCGACCGTATCAATGTAGACCGGAAATCCCTCAGGAGGCACAGTATTGGAAACCCAATTCGTGGCATCGAACCAATCTGTTGATGTCTCGCCGTCCCAATCGGCTGCAATAGCAGGCGCGGAAACTGAAAGCAGCAGAGAAAACGTAACAACACGTAAGTGCGCCTTGCCTGTATTCATGCTTTTATCCCCCGATAAACGCAAGAAAACCTTCCCCCGGCCGACTCGCGCACATTTAGTTCATATAATAACAGGAACTATACAACACATAATAATAGTTCCGAATTAAAGAAGTCACGCTCGCGAAGGTGGTATTTTTACCGGGGAACAGCTGAAAGTGTTGAGCTTCGACGACACTGGCAGCGGTGTGGCGCCTTATATCGTAGGGACCAACGCGTCCGGATCAAACATCTGTTCTCGATTTGGTTCAGACTCGGAAAAATCCTCCCAAGTTGACCCTACCTCCATCCCCATAACCTAAGCCCATCATTCGGGCGGACCTGCGCACCTGGCGGCCTCCCCCGCCTGTATTTCGACAAGCACTCTGAGGCGACTGCTATGGCGAAATACTGGCGGGGCCTGCCAGCAGTCGCGGTCTCTCCTCTCCGATGTTTCCTGATACCGTGACATCGAGGATTAACCGTGACCACAAATGCACCCAACTGGAACACCACCCAGTACGCCAACCGCGCCATGCACATCTACCAGCAGAAGGGCAACCGTCTGCGTCCGACGATCAGCACAGCCGGCCGGATCGAAAACAACAAGACCGCCGTCTTCTGGCTCGCCGGCGCGTCCAAGGCCGTGAAGAAGACGATGTGCGGGAGAGGCTGAAGGGCATAGAGGTCACCCAGCAGCAGAACGAGACGCTGAAACGGATCTTGCAGGCGGTGGAGGAGCGCTAACAAATCTGACAAGCAAGTGCGCAGTTCTGGCGCTCCTCAGGCAGATGTTGTTGATCAGATGCGAATCGACCTCGCTTGTTCTCGAGAATTTTGCGGTTGCCGCTACATCAGAAATCAATTCTTGGACGCTGTCAGCAGCCTGTCTTGCGAGGCAGAAAGATGAAGCCAGAACCCGTCTGGATCGTAGTGCAATTCAAGCTCTCCGCCTATTTCATGAGCAAGCATCCTGATGAGCCGAGAGCCGAAACCTGTTCTTGTAGGTTGCTTTACCGGAGGGCCTCCACTTTCGCGCCATTCCAGGTGAAACACGCCGTCTGCGGACGACCAGGTCAAATCAACTCTGCCCTGGTCAGACGACAGTGCGCCATATTTAGTGGCGTTTGTCGCGAGTTCGTGGAGCGCAAGAGAAACTGATTGCGCCTGGCTGGGACCCATCGAAATCGATGGGCCTTGGACAACAATGCTTTCTGGCCGTGACCGATGAGGCGCGATTGCGAGCTCTACTATTTTGATGAGATCGCCTCCGGAAAAATGCGTGCCTGTCAATGCATCCTGGGCTGACCCAAGAGCCTGCAGCCGTCCATGGAACGCCGCCATTGCCTCGTCGCCTGCTGCTTTTGAGAGCGACTGGTTGGCGACGGCGCCAACCATCGTGAGCGCATTGCGAACCCGGTGTGCAAGCTCCTTGTTTTTGACGGTGAGTTGTTTCTCGATTTTTACGTGATCCGTGACATCCTGCCCCTCGACGAAAATGCCGCTAATCGTGCCGTCGGGTTCGAAGATGGGCTGATAGATAATGTCCAGGTAGTGTGTGCGTTCCGATCCGTCGGATACCAGAGACGCAGGGATTCTCCGACCTACGTACGGCTTGCCGGTTGCTCTGACTTCGTTCAGCAAGTTGACGAAATTCTGCTTCTGGATCTCCGGAAGCGCGTCGACAACAGGCTTGCCAACTACACTGCGGTCGCCGATGAGCTTGCGGTAGGCTGCATTGGCCATCTCAAAGACGTGATCCGGACCGCGCAGCACCGCTATGAAACCCGGTGCGTGCTCGAACTGCCGCGCCATAAGTTCTGATCGGTTCCTGAGCTCTTCGGCGTAGAGATGTTGCCTCGTTACGTCTGTGCAGACGACCAGAACGCCGCCTACTGCGCCGTCAAGATCGATCGGCGAGTATCCATAGGTCCACCAGACTTCCTGCACGCCGCCGTGCCTCTTGATAGGGACCATCTGGTTTTCATTCCAGGTGGCGCCTTTCCCTGCCATGACATAGTCGATCTGGGGACCAATGATGTCCCATATTTCCGCCCAGCTCTCTCGGCCTTTTGCTCCCAAGGCCGAGGGATGCATTTCCGGGCCCATGGTTTTTCGATAACCGTCGTTATAGAACTGGATAAGGTCCGGGCCCCACCAGATGAACATCGGATGCTGGCTGTTGAGCATCAGTCTGACTGTCAGCCGCAAGCTCTGCGGCCAGGCGTCAGGAGGTCCGACAGGTGTTGCGGACCAGTCGAAGGCCCGGATCAGAGCCCCCATCTCTCCGCCACCGTTCAGAAAATCAATTGCTTTGCCGATTGTCTTGTCCCGAAAATAAAGATGAACTGAAAATGGTTGGTAAATCGTGGCGCTCCCGGCCAGATTGTACCCGTAAATTATTCGGCAATACAATGCCTATCGCAAGAACAGCCAGGACTATCGCGCGTTGCTCGTTTCGCTGTTGTGCTTGGAAAAGCGAGCGGCAAATGGTCAGCTCCCTGGGGTGTTTCTGATGGGCGCGTCGGACGCCGCCGCGGAAGTGGAGGCGAAATCATTTAGCCACAGGCCTTGTTTCAAACACAGTTAAGTCCCATATAGAGTTTATCGATTTTACGGCCGATTTTGACTCTGGCCCGCGTTTACCGCGCTTGCTTTCGTCTCTTTTACCTTGATCTCGAATCATCGTTCGCAATGTGTTTGACCACCATTCGCGAGCATACGAAGCAATTGCATCATAAAGGATAAGCGCAATGGCTACAGGCACAGTTAAATGGTTCAACTCCGCAAAAGGCTTCGGTTTCATTGAACCCGTGGATGGCGGAAAAGACGTCTTCGTTCACGCCACGGCGATCGAACGCGCAGGAATGTCGAGCCTCGTTGAGGGGCAGAAGGTCAACTTCGAAGTTGTTGACGATCGCAGGACCGGCAAGTCGTCGGCTGATCAGCTTAGCGCCGCCTAATAGACGCAACACCTTTGCGCGCCTGTCGAGTCACGGATGTACTGGCAGGCAGGCAGCGAATTGGTGTAGCGCGCGGCGCAATGGGAAGGCGGGGTCAAACCCGCCTTTTTCATTTCGGCTTCAGAATTTCTATTCACCTCACCAGGAGGCTTCCATGCAACAACAGCATTACAAGGCTGGAGACCAGGTAAACCTACGAGCGAATTTTGCAGGCGTAAGATCGGTTCAGAGCCTTTGCCGGATCGTGAGTGTCCTGCCTGTCAGCGACTGGGGCGAATTCCAGTACAAGGTCCGCTTTGAAAACGAAAAATTCGACCGCCGTGTTCTGGCGTCTGACATCGAAGCGAGGATTTCGATCCAGCCCATGGCTGGCCAGCGCTCACCAGAATCCGCAGAAGAAGGCTGGCTGAACGCTTCACGCATCAAGGTAAGCAAATAACGCCCGCAAGGGAGAAAGCGCCGAATTTGGAGGTCATCGTTCGTGACAACGACGGCGAGCAGGCGCTGCGTGTCCTGAAAAGGAAAATGCAGCGAGAAGGCATGTTTCGGGAACTGCGCCGGCGCAGAGCCTATGAAAAGCCCTCCGAGAAACGTGCGCGGCGAAAGGCCGAAGGAATTCGCAGGCAGCGCAAACTCGCACGAAAGCAGGCCCAGCGCGAAGGTATCATTCCCGGCAAAAAGTCGCGTGCCCGCTAGGGGCTGAAACATCACTCTAAAGAAAAGCGTCATGACCGTGGATAAGAACAATCTCTTCAAACCTGACAGACGCAGCAAAGCGGAAGCAACCGATCACACCGCCCGCGCCATCATGGAGGCGGAAGCAAAGGCGCGGGAGAAGAAGAACACGAAACTGCGAGCCTTGAGACTGGAACGGGAGGCTGCCGAGAAAGCGGCGGATCCGCAAAAGTCCATAAAGGCGACTTCGTCCAGAACAAAGGTGCGTGCTGAACACTAGCCTTCGTCAGATCCGGCCCGAAGTGCTGGAGGCGCGACGATGGGCGGAAATGATACCAATCGGGAATGGATGAACCTCTGACCGGCAACAACGTCAACACGAAATCGGTTTCCTCGATCAGTCAGGACCGTATTGAACACCTCGTTGCTGCACTTAAGGCAATTGTCGATCGCAGTCACAACGGCGAGCTCGGAACGTCGAAAGTAATTGACATGCGAAAGATTGCGCAAGCGGCCCTGAAGGACCTGCCACAAGACGTGTGATATCCTGCTTGCTGGAAGCGGCAATCTTGCGGGAAAATGGTGTAAACTGTTGTTTATATTGAAGTAAATATAAACGCTCAATCAGCGGGTCCAGGGTTCGAATTCCCTGCTCACCCACCAATAAAATCAGATAGTTAGCGGGTTCACTCACGAAACAGACCGTGAACATGGGACGGTTTTGGGACGTCCCACGTCCCACGTCCCACGTGGGATTTTTTGTCTCAGAGCTGGTTTTTGCCGCCGTCCGAAACATGTGGATTCAGCGTCCAGTCGTGACCGTTGAGGATGCTGCCGATCAGCATCGAATGTTGAGCTGGAAGTCAGGTCGGTGGCCTGTCAGCACAAGGCGGCGCGCTTTCCCGCCTAGTGGGACCTGAACGGCTTCGACTTTGCCAGCATCGAAGTCAACGAGGCGCTCGTGCGTCAGCTCCATTACTGCGAGTTCGTCGAGCAGGCTCACAACGCCGTCTTTCTCGGTGGTCCCGGAACCGGGAAGGCCCATCTTGCAACCGCGCTCGGCATCCAGGCCACCGAACATCACCGCAAGCGCGTTCGTTTCTTCTCTACCGTCGAACTCGTCAATGTGCTGGTACAGGAAAAAGCCCACCGCTTTGCTCGACCGGCTCACCCGCCACCGCCATATCGCCGAAACCGGAAACGAAACCTTCCGTTTCAAAAACACCACTGCAAATCAAACCGGAATAGAAAGGAGAAAGGCAAAATCTTCACTACGGCATAACCGCCGTTCCATACACATAAGGCGGGACAATTCTGATGGTTCCTGGCGCTGGGCGTTACGTCAGGAGCCGGCGGTCATCAGTACGATTGTCGTTTATCAGTGTTTAACTCGATCTGTTTGATTGTATCCTCTAACACCTCAACGGGCGCTGTTATTATCTGATCAGGATGGACCAGAACGGTCTGTGGTGTGTAAACAACAATTTCACCTGTAGCCGCAACGACGCCTACGATATTGTCTCCCAGTTTTTGAAGCCGGTCTGAAAAACGAACATTGTTTTCAGCAAGTTTGTTTCCCTCGCTAAGTCTGCTACCGAGAAGCTGCACTATTTCTGGTGCGCTTGCGAACTTGCCGTGTCTGAGAGCATCATCTGATTGCACGTCGGTTATATTATAAACGATAATGCCAAGATCAGAGATTTCATTGTCTTCAGTATAATTGCCAAGTCGAGGCAGGTTGCCGGACAATCTTTGAGAGACAATAAGAGCTCGATCGTCTGTGGAAATAAGCAGATTGTATGGCTTGGCGGGGCGTCCAAGGCGAGACATCTGAGACTTGAAAACATCTACGTCGATGTCTGGAGATGCGAGTACGATTTCTCCGATCTTGCCGTTTAGTGTGGCGTCACCCTCGATTTGGAGCTGACGTAAACTCTCCATAGCGACCCAGTTTCCCATGGAATGGGCCAGTATGTGTATTTTTCTGACCTTTGTTTTCGCGAGTACTTTCAGTGTGTCTTCAAGGCCATCGCGAGCGATCGTTGCGCTCTCGCGATCATAAAAATATGCAAGCGCGCTTCCTCTCGACGCCCAGGTGAACAGTACCCGGACACCATTGAATTGCGAGTCGTGTGCGAACTGAGCATAGCGGAGAACACTGTCACTGAAACCGTTGTTGTAACCGTGCACAAACAGAAGGATGTCGCGTTCCTTCAACGGTCTACTGTCCAGCTCAGCGTTAACTGAATTCACGAATTGCTCGTCGCTGTCTACATAGCTGCTGTCCGCCAGAGTAATGTGCAAGGAGGGGGAAGGTGCGCCAAAACGTGGCCTTTCCAGACTTCCAGTCTTGTGGACCGGCGGAATGGATACATCCACAATTGCGTGGTCGACGCCGCGTCCGCGTTCACCTGAAAAGATTTCGATTGCGTCCTCGGACCTTGCTCGAGTTGTTGCAATGTAAATTTCCTCAACAGTCGATGACGCCGGAACAGCGAGGTCAATATTTGCCGGGTCCTGACTTTGACATCCTACAACTGTGAATAGGCATATCAACCAAAGCACAGTTGTTGCATACTGCAATTCATAGTCCTTTTGGGCTGAGCTCTTCGAGCCGCGCTGCACTGGTGTCAACACAATGTTTCGTCTGTGGCGACCGGATGCCCGACTTATCAAAACGCAATACGTCAGAATTCAGACGCAGTGCCAAAAAAGATACGTGACGCCCGGACTCTCCGAAGCCAAACCTATCCAAGGTTGACGACCGAATAGTCCGGTTAGTCTGTCAAATAAATTGCGCCGACCCGGCTAAAGCAGTTTCGGGCGTCTAGGTGACGTCCAGGAAAGTGTCTGGCTTAAGCGACTGTTTGAGTTGAGATTAGACTGTTTAGGTTAAGGGTTTCGGATTCCGCAATTGAGTTCAAGGGTTGCCGACACACTTTGGAGCTCGGCAATGGGTGCTAAGATGAGCGAACGGGACTGGATGATGGCGGGCATCACATCGCCATGTTCGACAGCGCCGTCTGCGCGCCCAAGGTTTTGCGGCAGGCGCCAAAGGGGGCAGGAAGGCCAAGCCCTCGGACGTTCGCGTAGTGGATTCAGCGCCAAAATCCATCTGAAAGCAGATCGCCTTGGCCTGCCGCTTGGCTTTGAGTCGACTGGCGGCGAAGCCTCTGACAGCCAGCAGTTTGCGGATCTCATGGAAAATGGCCCTGAGATCAAGCACCGGGCCATCGTCGCCGACAAGGCTATGACAGCAATGCCTATTATGAGGTTGCGCGAAAGGCCGGGGCTGTCGCCGCCATCCCTTACAAATCAAACCGGCGCGACGTTCCCGCCCACTTCGGGAAAGCTCAATCGCTTCAAACGCGTCGCCTTGCGCTGCGAGAAAACAGCCGGAAATTTCCGATCCATCGTCGCAATGGCCGCTGACCGGAGCATGGTGGACACGGACTATCAGACCCTCGTCGATACGATGCCATCAATCTACCCCGCAGTCGTTATCCCCGTGATCCGGGGCAAGAACGACTGGAACGTGCGCGTCCAGTTCGTCTACGAGACCGTCGCCTATGTGAACCGGCGTCGGTGACGGTGACGATATGGGAAACGGCGCGGATTTGAGGCGCTAGCTGGCGTACACTATTCGGAGAAACCGTTCACCCAGTTGATCATATTTCACCGAGGCCCAGAGACCGATGAGCATTTCTTCGTCCGACACAACCCGCCTATAGATACAAGTTTTTTTTACAGTTCCATCAGGTTGAACTTCATCTGCTTTTCTTCGTTTCGGGGTGAAGTCGGAAAATTTCAAGTACATGTAAACAAACGCCATAAGGTGTAATTTGCCGATTGTAGTCAGATAATTTTCGATTGTGTTTGCTACTGATATTACGTTGTCAAAATCAGCCGTCCTTTTGGAACGCTCCAGATCGACGAACATTCCGAATAGCTTTTTGTCGCTCAAAACCAGCGAACCATCATTGGACTTCTTCACTCCGTGACCGACAAGCTTTTCCTGAACGATTTGGTAAATCGAATTTTCGGTCATGATGTCCTGGCCAACACAGTGCTCTGCCTATTGTAACAGTTGATCGAAGTTCCCGCACTTCTCGCCGTGGTGCTTTATGGGCGGTTTGTCCTCGAGGCCGGACAGTGCGTCGTTCTTCTGGAGCCGCGCCAGATCGGTATACGCGCTCATTGCGATGCTGCCGAGTGGGGTCATGCCTATCAAAATATAAAATCGCTAGGCATACGCGACAAAAAGGCGTTGGCGGCCCCCAATGCCGCTCTCCCCGCGCGCTAACCAACGATCCGCAAATCAATAAGCGCCTGCGTTCCCCCGCTTACAGCAGCCAGCGCGCGGTCCAGCGCGGCGGGCAAATCCGCGACTGCGCCCACTGTTTCGGCGTGTCCGCCGTGGGCGCGGCAGATTGCGGCGTAGTCCGGGCTCGGCGAGAGGTCGGCGAGGAACATTCCGTCGGCCGCGGCGGCGGCGCCCTGCGGGTACATGGCAAGCGTCGAATTGCGGACGGCGCCCCATCGACCATTGTTGAAAATGACGGTCAGCACCGGCAGCCTGTGGGCCGCTGACGCCCAATGGCAGGCGACCGGATTGTTGAACATGTAGGCGCCGTCGCCGAGCATGGCGACGACCGGTCCGGGAGCCCGCTCATCTCGCGCCTGCGCCGCCTGAATTCCCAATGCCGCGCCGAAACCGAAGCCGAGCCCGCCCGCTGGCGTGAAACCGTAGAACTGGCCCGGCCGCTCGAAACGCGCAAGCTCCGTTTTGAACGAGTACTCGTTGACGACGATCGCGTCTTGCGGCAGGTGGGCTGCAAGGATTGCGCTTGCCGATTCCGCGGTCAGGCGGTCCATGTCCAGCTTGTCGGGCGACAGGCGTTTCTCGCGTTCCCGGGCGACGAGACGGCGCCTCTTCTCGATTCGGGGCTGATCGTCCGGTCCCGGCTGGCCGAGGGCCTCCGACAGGGCCTGGAGCGCGGCGGCCGGACCGGACGTGATAGAGTCCGCTGCCGGAAAGCTGCGGAGCGGATAGCGCGAAAACAGCGGGTCGTGATCGATCTCCCAGAGGACGCCTTGAGGCTTCGGCCGGGTTACCCTCGGTATCCACGGCACGTCGCAGGCGATCGACAGCAGAAGATCGGCCGACCCCAAGAGATCCTTCGTGTCGAAGCCGAGAGCCATGGGATGATCGAAAGGCAGATTGACCGAGCGGGGATTGAATTGCACAACCGGCAGCGCCCAGGCGCGCGCCAGGTCGTCGAGCAGGGCGGCGGCCGCCGGTTCGCGTCCCGCGTTGCTCGTAACGATCACCGGATAGTCGGCCTTGCGGATCGCATCGGCGAGCCGTGCGATCGCCTCGCTGTCGGGAGCGGCGGCGGAGACCCGGCTGCGGGCCCGGTCGGGACGGTCAGGCGCGACGCGCGCCGCCAGCAATTCGCGGGGCAGGGACAGATAGACAGGGCCCGCCGGTGGCGTCGATGCAATGTCGAGCGCCCGTATGGCGACATCCTCGACCTGCTCGGGATGGCGCAGTTCGAAATCCCATTTCACGGCTTCGCGGATCATGCCGCCCTGGTCGAACATCTCCTGGGCCCAGTGGATGAACCGGGTCCGCGTCCCCTCGGGACCATCCTCGGTCAGGGGCGTCCGGCCGGCGCTCAAAAGCAGCGGCACGCCGTCGCGAATGGCGTTCAATGCCCCGCAAACCATGTTCGCCGTGCCGACGCTGACATGCACCATCGCCGCCTGCGGTCGATTGCTGCGCAGCGCGTCGCCGTGCGCCATGGCGACGGCAAGGTTCTCATGCGGCACGGTGAACGCCTTCGGGAGCTCTGCGCCTGTCATGGGCGCGCGCTCATAAGCTTCCACGACCGAGGGAAAATCGGTTCCAGCCACCGCGTAGAGCGAATCCACGCCGCCTTTCGTCAGCGCCTGCAGATAGGCCTCGGCGGCGAGCACGCCTTGCGTCTCCCCGGTGTTCTCGACAGGTTTGTTCAAGCTGGTAGCCTCCCTGGATTTGTTAGTACATTATGCGTGAAATTGGCGTCGTTTAAAGTGAAATCCGACATATCGGCACAGTCAAACACCTCTTAAACGCCAGAATTCAGGGGATGAATGCAATTCAGCACGATGAAAAATTTGTCATGACAAACTTGCCTCATGTGGGTTACTCTTATGGAGTATAACGCCTGAGGCACAAAGTGCCGATATCGGGAAAGAGGAAGGAACAACGATGACATACAGACCATCTTTCAGCCGCAAGCTTCTCGGCGCAGCAGTGGTCGCTGCAGTCGCCGCTTTTGCGGCCGCGCCGGTTTCGGCACAGACGCTCGGACTGGGAACAACCAAGGGCGGGGCGACCGGCCAGATTGGCACCGCGCTTTCGCAGGTGATCTCGCTGAACACCGATCTCCAGGTCATTCCGCAGGTCAGCGCCAATACTTCACAGTACATTCCGCTCCTGGATTCAGGCAAGGTGGAGCTGGCGATCGCCAACTATCCCCAAACCTACTACGCCGTCACGGGCACCGGCATGTCCAGCGAACCGGCGGAGAACCTGAGGCTCGTCGCCACCATGATGCCTTTCTACGCGGCTCTGGTCGCTGCGGAATCCAGCGGCATCAAGAGCTATGCCGACATCAAGGGCCACAAGGTGCCGCGGTACAAGGAAAACTCGCTGGGAGATTTCGTGGTGCAGGCGGCGCTTGCCTCCGGCGGACTGACCTATGACGACGTGGAAAGCGTTCCGATCGCCAATTTCCCGCAGCAGTATGAAGCCTTCAAGGACAAGCGCATCGACGTGTCTATCGCGGCGCTGGGATCCCAGGCCACATTCGACCTCGAGGCGTCGCTCGGCGATATCCAGTTTCTGCCCGTGTCGGCAGAAGCGCTGGCGAAAGTCCAGGAATTTCTGCCCGGCGCCTACCTGTATGAGGTGGAAGCCAATGAGGACCTTCCCGGCCTCGACGAGCCGACGCGGGTGTTCGCCTACGACTATCTGCTGTTCGCGAACGCGAATGTCGATGATGAGACAATCAAGACGGTCACCAGGGCCGTCTACGAAGGCGCCGATGATCTGAAGAAAACCGGTCCGCTGTGGAATGGCTTCAATCCGGAGACGATCGGCAAGAAGGCCGACATTCCCTATCATCCGGGCGCAATCGCGTTCTTCAAGGAAAAGGGGCTCGAACAATAGCCTGAACACCAGTTCAGACAGACGTTGAAAACCGGGGCTACAACCCCGGTTTTTTCAAGTGTCCGAAGCTGTCGCCACTTTCTCGCCCCGGGCCGCCTCGGCGACCGTGCGGGTCTGAATAAAGTAGATGGCGAGGATCGCCAGGCCCAGGCCGGAGACGGAGAATTCCAGAAAGGCCGGGCCGATCTGCCGCAACGGCGCTATGATCAGCAGCCCCACGATAATCCAGAGCGCCCGCATGGGCCAGCGCAGCGGCGTGAGCGCGTGGCCGACCATGCCGCCGCACACCAGCAGCAGCGCCGTCAGCGAACTGATGAAGACATAAGCGATCTCGTACCAGTGGCCTTCCATCAGCAAGCCGGGCTTGTAGACGAAAAGGAAGGGCAGGAGATAGGCGACCCATCCGAAACGCAGCGCCTGCACGCCGGTCTGTAGTTGCGGCGCGCCTGCAATCGAGGCCGCGGCGAAGGCGGCGAGCGCGATCGGCGGCGTGATCATCGACAGCATTCCGTAATAGAAGACGAACATGTGCGCGGAGAGCGGTTCGATGCCAAGTTGCACCAGCGCCGGTGCGGCCATGGACGCCAGCAGCAGGTACACGCCCGTGGTTGGCAGACCAAGGCCCAGCACGATCCCGACAAGCCCCGTTATCACCAGCAGCCCGAAGAGGCTCTTTCCGCCAAAACCGATCAGAAAGAAGGACAGGGAAAATCCGAGGCCGGTCGCGGACAACAGGCCAATTATCATCCCGGCCGCGGCGCAAATCAGCAGGATGTCGCAAATCTGGCCGCCGGTCTTCGTGACGTTGGCGGCGATCTCGCGCGGGCTGAGCTTCGGTCTTCCCCTGCCTGCGAGCCAGAGGCTGCCGGATACGATAACGATGACGGCAATGGACCAGATCGCCGCCACTTCGGCCCGCTTGTTCCAGGTGAAGATGCTTCCGATCAGAACGACAATCGCGATCAGGGGCAGCCAGCCCTTCGCCAGGACGGACCGCATCGATTCCCGGTCCAGCCAGTCCGCGGCGCCGTGCTTGTCGCGACGCGCGATGAAGTCGATCTGCGCGTAAATGGACAGATAATAGATGATCGCCGGTATGATGGCGGCGAGGAGGATCGACCGGTAGGGCATCTGCAGTAGTTCGGCCATCAGGAAGGCCGCTGCTCCCATCACCGGCGGCGCGAGCTGTCCGCCCGTCGAGGCGACAGCCTCGATCGCACCGGCCTGGGCAGGTTTGAAGCCCGACCGCTTCATCATGGGGATGGTCATCACGCCCGTCGACATCACGTTGGAGACGGCGCTGCCGGAGATGGAGCCGAAAAGACCCGATGCGACGACCGCGACCTTGGCCGTGTTCCCGGGGCCTCTGCCGGCTACGCGCATGGCCGCCTGGGTGAAGAATTCGCCGCCGCCGATCGCCAGCAGCAAGCCGCCGAACAGGACGAAGATGACAACGACGAAAGCGGCGATCTGCAGCGCCGGTCCCCATGTTCCTCCGCTGTCGGCGCCGACGAACCGCATCACGTCGCCGAATTCCATGCCGCGTCCGCGCAACGGGCCCGGCACGTAGTCGCCGTAGAGCGCATAGAGTAGCATCAGGAAGGTAATGACGACAAGCGTCCAGCCGACGACCCTTCGCAGGCCTTCAAGCACCAGAATGGTGACGAGGATGCCGAGAATGAGGCCTTCGGTCGGATACTGGTAGACGTCTTCCGTCAGGACGGGAAAGCGAATGTAGACATATATGCCGAGCCCCATCGAGGCGATGGCCAGAGCCGAATCGAGCAATTGCCGCGCCGGGCGTTTCTCGCTCATGTCCCGGGCGAAAACGACAAACAGGGCGGCGCCCAGCATGAAGGCCGCGACCTGTTCGGGGTAGATCAGAAACCCCATTCTCTGGGGAACGGACAAAACCCAGACAACGGCGGTCACCGGAACCAGAAACGAAAAAGCGGACACCAGTGCTTCAAAGGCGGGTTTGACCGGTTTCAAAGCCATGGCGTTTCTCCGCTAAAACCTGATCATAGCATGAGGAAAACCGCCCCGTGCAGGGGCGGTTCTGTTTCGACTGCCGTCAGTCGCACTTGTCGGCAGGCGCTTCGTCGAACTTCGTCCACTCACCGTCCTTGATTTCGATGACGTAACCGGCGAGTTCCGCGTCGTTGCCGTCGAAGCAGATATCGTCGGCGAGGATTCCGCTGAAGCGGATGCCCTTCATGCCGTCGGCCAGCGCTTCGCGCTCTTCCTGCAGCTTGTCCGGATCGCCGGTGGTTCCGGCCGCTTCCATAAGCTGCTTGATGAGGTAGACGGTGTCGTAGGCCTGTGCGTCGGAATGGTGAGCGCCGGCTTTCGGGATGCCGCGCTCATTGGCGAGTTCGACGAACTTGTCGTTGAAGGCCTGGCTTTCCGGGGTTCTTCCTTTCCAGAAACCGGCCATCATCAGCGTGCGGTCGCCGGCGGGACCGAAGAGTTCGACGACATTGGGATCGGAGAAGATCTGCGAACCGATAACGCGGCCCTGATAGTTCTGGCGATCCAGTTCAGCGATCAGCTTGGAAGCAGATCCGGGCAGGGCGGCGACTGCAACGATGTCCGGGTTGCTTTGCAGGATCTTCGCCACCTGGGCGGAGAGGTCGAAGCTCTTGTACTGGACCGGGATCGGATCGCCATGCTTGATGCCGGCCTGTTCCAGCAGCGCCGGATAGAGCTTGGTGCCGGCGGCGTTGGAGACGACTTCCTCCGAAATATAGACGATTTCCGCGGTGTCCATCTTGATGCCGGCTTTCTTCATGGCGGCAAGCAGACGACCGAACTGCTTGAACTCGTCTTCCGACAGGCGCCAGCCGTAGCGCTTGCCATCGGTCAGGCCCGGCGCCGAGGACGACGTCGGCATCATAAGAACCTTGAGGCGCTCGGCGTCGTTCAGCGCCACGGAAGCTTCGCCGGACGAGAACGGTCCGACGATGGCCAGCACCTTGTCGTCCTGCGCCAGAGAGCGGGCGGCGACTGCAGCCTGCTTTGGGTCGGATCCCGTATCGTAGCGGATCAGTTCGATTGGCTTGCCATTGATGCCGCCGGCGGCGTTGATTTCGTCTACGGCGATGTCGACTGCGACGACCGTCGGCTCGGCGGCGCTTTTGAGGACGCCTGCGGTTGCGACGATATTGCCGATCTTGATGGTTTCCTGCGCCCATGACGCGCTGGCGCAGAGGGCGATAGCCGCGGCAGCGGCGAGGATGCCTGCTGTTCTCTTTCTCATCTGGAAGTTCCTTTTCTGCATTGTTTATGGTTGCTCATCGAGCACACGCGCTGATCCGTCGCCGTCACTGCCTCCCAGATAGGCTTCGGTCAGCGCCGTGTTTGTTGCGAGGGCCTCCGCCCGGTCCTCGAGTACTTTCCTGCCGAGCTCCAGAACATATCCGCGCGACGCGATGTCCAGCGCCATGCTGGTGTTCTGCTCGACAAGCAGGATGGCGATCCCGTCCTTGTTGAGTTCGCCAAGAAGATTGAACAGCCGGTCGACGTAGAGCGGCGACAGGCCGAGAGAGGGCTCGTCAAGCATGATCAGCCGCGGTCTCCCAACCAGCGCGCGACCGATGGCGAGCATCTGCTGCTCGCCGCCTGAAAGCGTCTTTGCGCTCATGTGACGTCTTTCGGCGAGATTGGGAAACCGGTCGTAGATTTCCGTCAGATCCCTCTCGATATTATCGTCACGGCGCAGATAGGCGCCCATCAGCAGGTTTTCGTTCACGGTCATCGAAACGAATATCTGCCGGCCTTCGGGAACAAGAACCATGCCGGCTTTCACCCTTGCCGCCGGTGATTTCGCAGTTATGTTCTTGCCGTCGAACACGATGCGGCCGCCGCTTGTGCCGACCGCGCCTTGCAGGGCCCGCAAAAGCGATGTCTTTCCGGCGCCATTGGAGCCAAGAACCGTGACGACTTCGTTGTCGCCAACTGTCATATCGAGCGACTGGACTGCACGCGTCCGTCCATAGGTAACGTTGAGGGCTTCGACCTCAAGCATCTGCGCCTCCGGCGACAACGTGATCCTTGACGTGACGCGAACCCAGATAGGCTTCCAGCACCAGCGAATCGTCCTGTACGTATTTGGTGGAGCCCTCGTAGATCTTGCTGCCGAAGTTGAGGACAACTGCGTCCTCGCAGAGGCTGCGCACCAGCCCCATGTCGTGCTCCACGATCAGAATGGTCGTGCCGGTCTCCGAGATGGTGATGAGGAAATCGCGCAGGCTCGCCGTTTCCGCCGGGTTGAGGCCGGCGGCCGGTTCGTCGAGCATCAGCAATTTGGGCTTCGCCGCCAGCGCCCGAACGACCTCGATCTTCTTGCGGATGCCATAGGGCAACGTCGCCACGACGTCGCCGGGAAAGGTGCCCAGTCCCATGCTGGCGAGCAGGTCCTCGGCTTCCCGGCGCGAGCGCGACCGGCGAAACAGCGGCAGCGCCATATCGCTCAGATCGGACGCATGCGACTGCTGGCCAAGCATGATGTTCTCGACGACCGACAGGTGCGGCATAAGCCTGATATTCTGGAAACTTCTGGCGAGGCCGAGACCGATCCGCTTGCGCGACGGCACGGCGGTAATGTCCGCGCCGTCGAAGCTGATGGAGCCGCTGTCGGGCGTATAGACGCCGGATATGAGGTTGAAGATCGTCGTCTTTCCGGCCCCGTTCGGTCCGATCAGCGCAATCCGGGATCCGCTCTCGACGTCGAAGCTGACATCCGAGATCACCTGCAGCCCGCCAAAGCTTTTGCTGACGGCGTTCACGGATAGCAGGGGACGCGCAGCGGTGCTCATTCAAGCGCCTCCCCGGAAGCGTTGGGTGCGCTCGGCCTGCGCAACCTCAAATGAGCGAGCATCGGTCTGGTGATGAGGCCTTCAGGGCGAAACACCATCATCAGAACCGTCAGGACGCCCAGGATGACGAAGCGCCAGGATTCGTCCGGCGGCGCGACATTTTCTGCATCGCCGACAAGGCCGACGAGGAAGGTCTTTGTGGCCGGCAGCAAATCCCGCAATACCTCGGGAAGCAGGGTAAAGAAGGTGGCGCCCGCCAGCGGCCCCCAGGCGGTCTGTGTGCCTCCAAGCAGAACGTAGAGCAGCACGTAAATGGAGAGAATTGCGTTGAAGCTCTGAACTTCCACGAATGTGAACGTATGCGCGTAGAGGCCGCCGGCAAGGCCCGCCAGCGCCGCTCCCATCGAAAAGGCGATGACCTTCACCTTGCGGATCGGGACGCCCATCAGGTCGGACACTTCTTCATCGTCATGGATTGCGCGCATGTTCAGGCCGAAGCGCGTCGACATGATGTAAAACACGAACAGGGTGACGACCGCGGCGATGATGACCGGCACATACCATTCGACGTATCCGGGAACGGATATGCCCATCGCGCCGCCGAAAGTATCGGAATTCAGCAAGGCGCCGGCGATCACCTCGGCGAAGGCGAAAGTCGCCAGGACAAGATAGACGCCGCGGGTCCTCAGGATCGGCAATGCGATGGCGAAACCGAATACGCCGGAGAGCAGAAGCCCGGACAACAGCGTCAGAAAAACGGGAAAACCATAGGTCGCCGAAAGATAGGCTGCGGCATAGGCGCCAACGGCCTGGAAACCCGCGCCGCCGAGATTGAGCTGTCCGGTCGCGACGGAGAGATATATCCCGTAGGCGAAGATGATGTTTATGGCGAGAATCGCCAGGATTCCCGACATGTAGCCGCTCATGTCAGAGTTTCCCCTTGCCGATGGCGTTATGGCCGAGCAGTCCGCTCGGATAGGCGATGAGTGTCAGAAGAAGCGCGCCCCAGACAACCACCTGAACGGTGTCCGCGCCGAAGAAGTGGACGGTCATCAGTTCGAGAACGCCGACAATCAGTCCTCCGATGACCGCGCCCCAGATCGAACCAAGGCCGCCGATCACCATTCCCGCGATCGCCTTCGTGCCGATATCCTCGCCCATCAGCGGCGAGACCTCGCCGTAGTTCACCGCGAAAAGGGCGCCCGCCAGGCCGCAGAGAAGCCCTGTCAGCATGAAGACCACAGGGACGACGCGCTTGGTGTCCACGCCAAGAATATTGGCCGCATCGGGGTTCTCGGCAATCGCCCTCAGTCCGCGACCAATCCGCGTGCGCCGGATCAGCATTGTCAGGAAAATCACGATCAGAACGGTGACGAACAGGCTGATCAACTGCGGAACGCGAATGAACAGGCCGCCGACATTGAGCGTGAGGTCAGCGTCCGGTCCGACAAACCGGCGCTCCTCGGTTCCGTATCCGATCCGGACCAGGTTTTCGAGAATGAGCAGAAATCCGAGCGAACTCACCAGCGGAATGGCGTGCTCGGTGGAGTCGCCGTAGCGCGTCTTCAGATACCGGAAGGTGAACCGCTCGACCAGCAGCGAGGCCAGAATGGCCAGCACGACGCCCACGGCAAGCGCCAGGGGCCAGGGCATAGGTCCGGACAGTCCGAACGGCAGACCATAATAAGACAGCGCCCACCCCATCATGCCGGCGAGCATGAACAGTGTCGGAATGGTGAAATTGAGGAAGTTGAGAATGCCGATCGTCAGGGTGAAGGCGACTGCCACCGTGACATAAACGCTGCCGAGCATGATGCTGTTCACGAGTTGTTGGATCAGAAGCATCAGTCACATCCCGCGATAATCGAGCGATGTTTGTACACAAATATCGCCATTTCTTCGCCTTGCGCAAAGGGAAAACGGACAGGTCGCCAGTTCGCGGCTCGCAGTCCCTGCATCCGTGGGCAACACCTAAAATTCCCGCAACAGTCGGTCATTCTCTTCTGTCGAGCCAATTTCTCGCGTTTTCAGGCATTCTGACCGCCGGTCAAAACACCCTTGATTTGATATGCATTTCAAAAAATCAAGAGTTGATTTGTCCTGACCTTTTGTACACAATGCTGAGCATCATAAAAGTTGTCAAGTGTATATGCGGAGGCAAATGGAAATGTCGGACGGTGCGGAACGGGTCTTGGTTGTGGGCGCAGGTCCGGTCGGTCTGGTGACGGCGGCCTGCCTCGGCGAAGCAGGCATTCCCGTCACGGTCATCGACGCTCACGAAGAGCTGCCAAAGGATCTGCGCGCGTCCACTTTCCATCCTCCGACCCTAGACATGCTCGACCGCTTCGGCATTTCCGAAAAGCTCATCGCGCGCGGATTGATCTGTCCGAAATGGCAGTTTCGCGATCGCGCAGAGGGCGTCGTCGCGGAATTCGATCTCGGACATCTGAAGGATGAGACCAATCATCCCTATCGGCTGCAATGCGAGCAGTGGAAGCTGTCCGAGCACCTGCGCGAACTGATCGAAGACTCCGATTTGATCGATCTGCAATACGGGCTGGAGGGCCAGTCCGTTTCGCAGACTGACGACGGCGTTGTTCTGACGGTGCGCAATCCGGATGGTTCCATCGGGGAGATGCGCGCGCGCTACCTGGTCGCCGCCGACGGGGCGCACAGCAATGTCCGCAAGTCGCTCGACATTGAATTCGAGGGATTGACCATTCCGGAAATCTTCCTGTCGATGTCGACGGAGTTCGACTTCGGCGAGGCAATCCCGGATCTGGCGCCCATCGCCTATCTTACGGATCCGGACGAATGGGCGGTTCTTCTGAGGACGCCTTCGCTGTGGCGCGTCCTTTTGCCGACCGATCCGAACCTTACGGACGAAGAGATCAAGGCGCCCGACAACATGGAGATGCGCCTCCAGAAACTTTGCCCCAAGCCTGGCCGTTACGACGTCGTTCACTCGACCGCCTATCGGGTGCACCAGCGCGTCGCGAAATCCTACGTCAAGGGTCGGATTTTTCTGACCGGCGACGCCGCGCATCTCAACAATCCGCTGGGCGGCATGGGCATGAACGGCGGCATTCACGACGCCGTCAACCTGACTGAAAAGCTGGTGCTCGTGTGGCGCGGCGCGCCTCTGGAAAGTCTCGGTCGCTATGAACGGCAGCGCCGCAAGGTGGCGATCGACACGGTCCAGTCCCAATCACTGCGCAACAGGCAGATCATGGCCGAAAACGATCCGGAAGCACGCCGGGCCTACCATGACGATTTGCGGGCGATTGCCGCCGATCCGGCCCGGCACAAGGAGTATCTGATGAAATCGTCGATGCTCCAGTCTCTGCGCGATCTCGAAAAAGTCGAATAATTACAACTGCCAAGGATAAGTATCATGACTGATAGTCTCGGTTACCGAATGAAATTCGGCGTCATTGCCCCGTCGACCAACACGTCCGTTCAGCCCGAATTCGATGATATGCGCCCCGTCGGTGTGACCAATCACTTTTCGCGCATCATCATTCCGGACGACCCGGTCCATTCGGACGAGGATTTCAACGAGCTCGTGATGCGCATTCGCGCAGAGACAATGAACGCCATCGATGCGGTGAAAACCTGTTCGCCGGGCGCAATGATCATGGGCATGTCCGCGGAAACCTTCTGGGACGGAAAGGAACGAGCCGACACGCTGAAGGCCCAGGTCGAGGAGAGGGCGGGCATGCCGGTCGCCATGGGCTCCGACGCCTGCCAGGCGGCTCTGGCGAAGATGGGCGGCGTCAAGCGCATCGCGGTCATCACGCCCTACATGCCCATCGGCGACGAACAGGTCCGCAAGTTCTTCACCGATTGCGGCTACGAAGTGGTGACCGTGAAGGGACTGAAATGCAAAAGCCCGATGCTGATCGCCCATGAAAGCGAACAGACGCTGCGCGACGCGATCATCGAGGTCAATGATCCATCCGTCGAGGCCATCATCCAGGCGGGAACCAACCTCGCCATGGCGCGGGTGGGAGCAATCGCGGAGTTCTGGCTCGACAAACCGGTCATCGCGATCAATACGGCGACCTACTGGCATGCGCTGCGCATGAACGGCATCGAAGACAAGATTCAAGGCTTCGGGTCGCTGCTGTCCCATCATTGAGCCGGAGCGCGTATCCCTCATGCACTACGACTATGTGCCGATGTCCAAACGAAATCCCCTGCGTTGGCCGAATGGCCAGCGTCTGGCGATTTTTCTGACCATCAATTTCGAATACTGGGATCCGGTGCAGGAGTCCGACAAGCCCTATTATCCGGGCGGACCGGGTATTGTCGGCGGCAATCTGCCGGGCAATGTCTACGACAATCCGAATTTCACCTGGCGTGAATACGGGCAGCGGGTCGGCGTCTGGCGGATGTTCGACGTCCTCGACGCCGAAGGGGTCACGGCGAGCTGCACGATGAACGCGAAAATGGCGCTCGAGCGCCCTGAAGTCATTGACGCCGCGCTGGAGCGGGATTGGGAAATCGTCGCCCACAATTATGTGCAGGATGAACTTTTGACGGACTACATGTTCGATGAGGCGGCCGAACGGGATGTCATCCGCCGCACGCTGGACGTCTACGAACAGGCGGTCGGCAAGAAGGCCAGAGGCTGGTTGTCGAGTTCCTTGCGCTCCACGCTCAACACGATCGACATTCTGGCCGAAGAGGGGCTGCTTTTTATCACCGATCTTCTCAACGACGATCAGCCGTACCTGGTGGAGACCCGGTCGGGGCGTCCGATGGTGTCGATTTCCTATACCTCCGAAGTGAATGATTTCAGTTTCCTGCGTCAGGGTTTGACGGTGGACACCGGCTTCCAGATGTTCAAGGAACAGTTCGACTGGCTCTATGCGGAAAGCGAGACGAGCGGGCGTTTCATGAACATCGGCCTGCACCCGCATGTCATCGGGCAGCCGTTTCGCATACGGGCGCTTCGTGACTTTATTCGCTATGCCAAGCAGTTCGATGGCGTCTGGTTTGCCAAACGGGAGGACATCGCTACATGGTATCTCGACCATCATCAGGAACACATCCCCCCGAAAGGTTGAGCATGTTCAGTGGAAATGGCCGTTCCGGCGTCGCCGACGCAGAAATTCTTGCAGGTGAACTCCAGCTCGAAGCGATCGAGAAGCCGGCGGAGCGGGCCTACCAGGGAATACGCCATGCGATCCTGAGCGGCGCCTTGCCCGGCGGATCGCACCTTCCGGAGGAAGCGCTCGCCCAGATGACAGGGACCAGCCGTACGCCGGTCCGAGAAGCGCTGCGCCGTCTCGTCGCCGAGGGGCTGGCCCGCGCCGACAACAGGCACCGCTATGTCGCCGACTTCTCCTATCAGGAGCTCAAGATCGTCTTCAATATCAGGGCCAGGCTTGAAAGTTACGCCTCACGCATCGCGGCCGAACTGATCACCGAGGCCGAGATCGCCGAACTGGAGCGCATCGTCGAACGGATTGACGAAATCGGAGACACCGCTGATCCGGCTCAGGTTCGGCTGTTTGCCGACCTGAACACACGCTTTCACACGACAATCGTCGGAGCCACCCGGTCGATACAGATGCAGTCGTTGAGCGCGCAGGCGATTTCGCTGCCGCTTGAATTGATCAAGCAGTTCGTCTGGGAGCAGCGGGTCAACATCGCGCGCTCCAACAACCAGCACCGCGACATCGTCGCAGCCCTGCGGGCGCGCGATCCGGAATGGGCCGAATCCGCGATGTCGGGACACATCCTTTCCACACGTCCGCGCCGCAAGGCGGTGTCGTTGAGCTGAACGGATCCGCCAATGAACTATCATCATTCTTCTCTCGACGGCCGCGTTGTCATCATGACGGGGGGCTCGCGTGGGCTCGGAAAGGAGATGGCTCTGGAACTCTCGGAAGCCGGAGCGAACCTCGTCGTCACCGGATCCGCCGGTTCTGCTGCGCTGGATGAGACAGCAGCGCTCATGCCGGCCGATCGGACGCTGGCCTTGGCCGCGGACGTGACGGATCCACAAGCCGCCGAAAGCGTCGCCGCCGCGACGATTGCGCGTTTCGGGCGCATTGACGTGCTGGTGAACAACGCCGGCCGCGGCATGCGCCTCGTCAGCGAGACATTCAACACGAAACCAACCAAATTCTGGGACGCCGATCCGCAATCCTGGAAAGCGATCATGGATATCAATGTCAATGGAGCCTTCAACATGGCGCGCGCGGTTGCGCCGACAATGATCGCGAATGGTTTCGGCAAGATCATCAACGTCTCGACGTCCGACCAGACGATGGTCCGACGCGGCTATTCGCCTTACGGACCGTCAAAGGCGGCGCTGGAAGCGGCGTCGCGGGTCTGGGCGCAAGACCTTGAAGACACGGGCGTCGACGTCAATGTCTATCTGCCTGGCGGAGCGGCCGACACGGATTTGCTGCCTCCCGGACCCGCAAAGAAAGGCGCGGACGGCAACCTTCTATCGCCGGCGATCATGCGTCGCGGGATTGGCTGGCTGTGTTCGGACGCGTCCAATGGCGTCACCGGCGCGCGGTTCATCGCCCGTCTGTGGGACGACGCTCTTGATGCAGAGACCGCCGCGGCGGCGGCGCGATCACCGCATGTCGAACGACCGTCCATAATGTGAGGCGCCATGTTCAAGCTCGGCCCGGCCATCGTGAGCAAGATTGTCGACTTCGATCCCTTTGTTCTTCCGTTCGACTTCCTGCTGCCCGGCCGTGATCCGGCGGAACTCGCCGGTGAATCCGCATTGCTCGCTCCCGATCACGTGGATTTCAAGACAGGCAGCATCCTGTTGAGCCTGCACAGCTTCGTGCTCAATATCGGTGGACTGACGGTGCTCATCGACACCTGCGTCGGCGAGCACAAACCGCGCGCGCGCCGGCAGGACTGGGATCAAAGACGCGACACCGGTTATTTGACGCGCCTTGCGGCGGCCGGATTGGCGCCAGAGGACGTCGATATCGTGATGTGCACGCATCTGCATGCAGACCATGTCGGCTGGAACACCAAACTTGAGAACGGCCGTTGGGCGCCGACATTTCCCAACGCGCGCTACGTCATGGGCCGTGCCGAACTGGATCATTGGCGTGATCTGGAAGGCCGTGAACCCGGCAAGCACAATCATGGTTGCTATGCGGACAGCGTCCTGCCGGTTTTGGAAGCGGGCCTTGTCGAAGAGGTCGACGACGGTTTCGAACTGACGTCAGGTCTGGAAATCATTCCGCTCCACGGCCATTCCCCGGGTCAGATCGGGCTGGATCTGAATTGCGGCGACGGCGGCCATGCGCTGTTCTGCGGCGATGCGTTTCATTCCCCGGTCCAGATATTCAGACCCCATTGGAGCAGCGCTTTTTGCCACGACGCTTTGCAGGCCGGCGAACTCCGCCAGCAACTGGCGGAACGATGCGCAGGAGACGGCGCGCTCCTCATGCCTGCGCATTTGCGCGGCGGCCATGGCATGCGGGTTGAAGGAAACGATGTCAGCGGTTTCCGGCCGATATTTGTTTGATCGCCGAAGCGGCTAAGCAGACTGCCGGCCGCGCCTGATACGCATCCGATAGGTCATCTGGTCGGCCGGGTGCCAGTTGAAGGAGGCGATCAATACGCCGGAATCCGTAATGTAGCGCCTCAGGATCTGAAGTGAGCGCGATTCTGCCGGAAGTCCCAGCGACGCGGCGATTTCCGGCGGCATGGCTTCCGCCCGTATTTCCTGCTGCGTTTCCTTGATCGTTTCGCGCGAATATCCTTCGAGAATATCGAAGAAGGGCCCCTGGTAGGTCGCCAGTTCAGGGATCACCGCTTCAAAGCGCTCCGGGATGAAGCTCTGGATATAGCAAATCGGTCGGCCGCCGGGTTCGGTCCAGCGTATGCCGTCGACACGGATCCACTGTTCCCCTTCCTGTCCGCCAACCCGCTCGGCGAGCTTTGCGTCGAGCGTGACGGTCCTGTTGCCAAGAACGACGAGATAGGTGTCCAGCGCTATCTGGAACAGTTCCTGCAGCGATTCGAACGACTGATAGTAGCCGGACAGCGGTTTGGCCGAGATCACCCGCGTGCCCATTCCCTGACGGCGTTCGACATAGCCGTCTTCCGTCATGCAGCGCAACGCCTCGCGGATGGTGAAGCGGCTGGTGTCGAATTCCTGAGCCAGTTCGGCTTCGGTCGGAATAAGCCTTCCGACGGGATAGACGCCATCTGCGATGCGGCCGACCAACTCCTTCTGGATCCGGGAATAGCGGGGACCGGACGAATCGTCGCTCATCTGGCTATCTTCGCTCGGATTGTTCTTCTTCAGTGACTGCTCCATTTGAGTGACTGCTCCATGGCGATCTTCCTCTGAAGATCCGGAATCGCTCCTGTTCGCAACTATAGCTCTTTAATGCGCCGAAACCGGCCACCGAATTCGATGACTGATACGGCAGTGGCTGCGAGACTGCAAAGATAAAATTGATACGGACAAATACATCTCGCCTTTGCCAATTCGTCATTATCAACTATAGATTATCTGGCAATGAAAGCAAAACACCAGTCCACCTATTCCAGCCGGGCCAAACTCGGGCTCATCGTTCCGCCGACGAACACCGTCAACGAGGCGGAGTGGGCGCGCATGGTTCCAGACGGTGTGACATACCACACCCACAGGATGAAACTGCACTCCGATACGCATACTGAAGCCGGCGAAGCCGCGCTCTACGCCGACCTCGATGCGGCGATCGGCATGCTTGCCCAGTGCGGCGCCGATGCGATCGCCTATGCCTGCACGGCCGGCTCCATGATAACGCCTGCGCAGTCGATGCCCGCCAGGCTGAGCGAACGCACCGGTCGACAATGCGTCACGACGTCGGCTGCGATCGTGGACGCCTTGAAAACGCTCGGCGTGGTCAAGCTTTCCGTCGCAACCCCCTATGCCGACGCCCTGAACGCCCATGAAACCGAATTTCTGGAAGCCCACGGCTTCGAGGTGCTGCGGCTGATCGGGCTCGGCATTGGCGCCGGCGGGCCCAGCGAGTACCCGCGCATCGCGAAGACGCCGCTCGACGCCGTCGCAGACCACGCGAGGGCGGCCTTTGTTCCGGGCAGTGACGCGCTTCTTGTCACCTGCACCGATTTTCCGACCCTGCCTCTGGTCGAAAGCCTCGAGGCTGAACTGGGCGTGCCGGTCGTCACCTCCAATCAGGCGACCTTCTGGTCGATGCTGCGGGCCGTCGGCCTGCAGGACCGGTTCCAGCCATTTGGTCGCCTCCTTTCCAGCCACTGACGCGACGCCAGAAAGAAACGAGTGAATTCCATGGCCGATCCAGCTCTGAAAAATGCAATCCGTTCCGGGGACCTGATCCTGGCGCCCGGCGTCTTTGAAATGATTTCGGCGCTGATCGCCGACGAGGTCGGCTTCAAGGCGCTTTACATTACCGGCTACGGGACGGTTGCCTCCTATCTCGGGCTTCCGGACGCCGGCATCGCTACTTACTCAGACATGATCGACCGTGTCGCAAGCATTGCGGGCCGCACGAAAACGCCGGTCATCGCGGACGCCGACACCGGATATGGCGGTCTTTTGAACGTCCGTCACACGGTGCGCGGCTATGAAAATTCCGGCGTCACCGCAATCCAGCTCGAGGATCAGGAGTTTCCGAAGAAGTGCGGCCACACGCCGAACCGACGGGTCGTGCCGCTGGAGGACATGATCCGCAAGATCGAGGTCGCCATCGACAGCAGGCGGAGCGACGACTTCCTGATTATCGCCAGAACGGATGCGCGAACGGGGCTCGGTCTCGACGAGGCGATCAAACGCGGCAAGGCCTTCGCGAAGGCCGGCGCCGACATCGTGTTCGTGGAATCACCCGAGTCCGAGGAAGAAATGCAACGCATCGCGGATGAAATCGACGCGCCGCTGATGGCCAATATCGTCAATGGCGGCCGGACGCCCTTGTTGTCTGCGAACACATTGCAGTCTCTCGGTTTCGCGGTCGCCATCCATCCCGCGATCGGGTTCCTGTCCATGGGGGCGGCGCTGAAAAACGCCTATGCGGATCTTTACCGGAACGGGGAAACCAGCAAGGGGATCGACCTCTACGATTTCCAGCAGTTCAATGAACTGATCGGTTTTCCGGATATCTGGGAGTTCGAAAAGAAGTATGTTTCGGCCTGAAATAGTGGCGGTTCGGGCGATGGTCCTTCGGGAAAGATTTGAGATGACAAAGATGCAAGCGTCTCGCAAGACATTCGAGTTTCCGCATTGGAGGCGCGTGCGATGAGCCGCCGGATCGCGATCCTTGGCGGGGCAGGGGGCATCGGGCGCGCCCTCGTCGCGGCGCTGACGGAAGCAGGGGACGATGTCGTCGTTCTCGACCTTCCGGCATCGATCGAACGCCATCGCCCCACGACGCGGACGATCGAGATCGATGTGCTGTCGGAGGAGGCGATCAACACCGCTGCGCGTGAACTCGCCGACCATTGGCCGTCAGTTGACGGATATGTCCATTTGGCCGGCTACAATCCCTCGATCCATTCCGTGGCCGACACGCCAACGGACTATTTCGACAATGTTGTTTCCGGAAACCTGCGCGGCGCCTTCCTGTCTGCGAAGGCCATCATGCCTTTGATGTCCGATGGCGGCAGCGTCGTCATGATCGCCTCCGGCCTTGGCCGCTACATTCGCCCCGGCTTTGTTTCCTATGCGTCGGCCAAAGCCGGCCTGATGGCGCTGGCCAATACGCTGGCGCTCGAATGGTCGCCGAAGGTGCGGGTCAACACCGTGGCGCCCGGCTTTGTCGACACGGCGTTCTCGCACGGCGGCACGGGCATCTCCGATGAAACCGCCGAAATCGAAGTCGATCTCGAAAAATATGTCAGCGTCATTCCGCTCGCGCGCGTCGCCGAGCCGGAAGACATCGTCGGGCCGATCCGCTTTCTGCTTGGATCCGACAGCGCCTACATGACCGGCCAGGTGCTTTGGGTCAATGGCGGCGCATACATGCCGTGAGGTTGGAGTATCGGTAATGGTCGCGCAAACGCTTTATGACAAGATCTGGGACAGCCACGTGGTCGCTGACCGCGGCAATGGCGAGCACCTGATCTATGTCGATCGCCACCTGGTGCAGGAAGTATCGAGCCCGCAGGCTTTTGCAGCCCTAGACCAGGATGGACGGAAGGTCCGCTGTCCGGAGGCGCACATCGCCGTCGCCGACCACGCCGTGCCGACCTTGCGCGGCGACAGGCCGTTCGCGGAAGGCCTGGCGTTTTCACAGGTCGAACGCCTCAAGGAAAACGCCGCGAAACACGGCATCGCCTATATGCCGATGGATGGCGAACGGCATGGCATCGTTCACGTCATCGGCCCGGAATTGGGATTTACCTTGCCTGGCGTCGTTCTTGTGTGTGGAGACAGTCACACCTGCACCCATGGCGCCTTCGGATGCATCGCCTTCGGCATCGGCGCCAGCGAATGCACCAGCATCTTCGCGACGCAAACGCTTCGCCAGCGCAAGCAGAAGACGATGCGGGTCAATCTGGAGGGCGGGTTGCCGGACGGCGTGACCGTCAAGGACGTCATTCTGGCCCTCATCGCGGAAATCGGCACCGGCGGCGGCGTGGGATACGCCCTGGAATACGCCGGGTCCACCGTGCGCGAGCTGTCGATGGCGGCGCGCATGACGCTTTGCAACATGTCGATTGAAGCCGGCAGCCGGGTCGGCATCGTGGCGCCGGACGACAAGACCTTCGCGTTTCTCGAAGGCCGTCCGCTGGCGCCGTCAGGCGAAGCCTGGAAGCAGGCCATGGAAGCATGGTCCGGTCTGCACAGCGACGCGGACGCGGTTTTCGATCGCGAGGTGACGTTCAATACCGCTGATCTGGCCCCGCAGGTCTCCTGGGGAACGACCCCGGAGCACACATGCGCCGTCACCGGTTACGTGCCCGATCCGGAACGGGAGCCCGATCAGAACAGCAAATCGAGGATTCGCAAGAGCCTTGCCTATATGGGGCTGGAGCCTGGAACGGCAATTCGCGACATCGCAGTCGACCGCGTTTTCGTCGGATCCTGCACCAATGGCCGCCTGGAAGACCTGCGGGCAGCTGCGAAGGTGCTTTCCGGCAGGAAGGTGGCGGACAGCGTCAAGGCGATCGCGGTGCCCGGATCGGCCGCCGTCAAGATCGCCGCGGAGCGCGAGGGCCTGCACGAGATATTCCTGTCCGCCGGCTTCGAATGGCGAGACGCGGGATGTTCGATGTGCGTTGCGATGAACGACGACCGGCTGACAGAGGGCGAGCGCTGCGCCTCAACCTCCAACCGCAATTTCGAAGGTCGCCAGGGCAAGGGCGGGCGCACTCACCTGATGAGCCCGCCGATGGCCGCAGCCGCCGCCGTGACCGGAAAGATCACCGACGTGCGGGAGCTGTTGTGACCATGGAAAAGTTCACCACAGTCAAAAGCGTCGCCGCGCCGCTTCTGGAAAACGCGATCGACACCGATGTCATCTTCCCCGCGCGCTTCCTGCTGCTTTTGGATCGCGAGGGCCTTGGCCGCCACGCTTTCAGCGAACGCCGCAACGGGCCCGAGCCTTTCGTGCTCGACACGTCGCCATACGACACGGCGAAGATCCTGGTGACCGGCGAGAGTTTCGGCACGGGCTCCAGCCGCGAACAGGCGGTCTGGACCATCGCCGATCTCGGGATTCGTTGCGTGATCGCGCGCAGCTTCGGCGAGATCTTTTTCGCCAATTGCTTCAAGAACGGCGTTCTGCCGATCCGCCTTGGCGGAGACGACATGGCGGCGGTGGAGAAAGCCGCCGAGGCGGCGGAAGAGATTGAGATCGATCTGGAGGCCCAGTCGATCCGCCTAGCGTCAGAACGCGAGATCGGTTTCGACATCGAACCGAACCTCAAGAGATTGCTGCTTCTGGGTCTTGACGAGGTCGGCATGATCCTCGCCGAGGACGGAGACGCCATTGAGGCTTTCGAGGCGCGGCGGAGAGCGGATCAGCCCTGGATGTCGATTGGCATCGATAAATTGCATGCACTGGCCGAAGAACAGGAAAAAATCGGATGAGCACCAGCGAAAACCTTCTCGACAACTACAAGCGGGCCTATGACAACCGGATCGGTTTCGGCGTCAGACCCGCGCTGATCATGATCGATTTCGTACAAGCCTACTTCGAACCGGAGTGCGAGCTTTACGCCGGCGTGGAGGACACGCTCAAATCGGCGCTCAGGATACGCGACAAGGCGCGCGAATGCGGCGTGCCGGTCATCCTGACCAATGTCGTCTATCAGGCTGGTGGCTGCGATGGCGGGCGGTTCTTCCAGAAGGCCAGGCCGCTGCGGAACTTCATTGCAGGCAACCCCATGGGCGCCTGGCCGGAAGGGCTGGACGTCGCCGACAACGAGATCGTGATCTCGAAACAGTATCCCAGCGCCTTCTTCGGCACGTCGCTGGCATCGACGCTGGCGACGCTCGGCGTCGACACGTTAATTCACACAGGCGTCACCACAAGCGGCTGTGTCCGGGCGACCTGCGTCGACTGCTGCTCCCACGGTTTCATTCCAATCATCGCGCGCGAAGCGGTGGGTGACCGGCATGCCTCTCCCCACGAGGCCAATCTGTTCGACATGGACGCCAAATACGGTGACGTCGTCGGCGAGGACGAGATTCTCGACTATTTCGAGAAGACGAAGATATCCGCGTGAAAAACCGGGTTGGAGCGCCAATGGCTGGCGTTCTATCCGGCATAGACAGGCCCGTTTCCCATCAGAGATGGAAAGTCCTCATGGTTGCAAACCAGGTGGATTTCCAATTTCATAAAATTGGTCTGGACAAATAGCTCATCGCCGTGGCAGGTACGGGCAAATTCGACGTAGCCGCCGGTGGGGCGGCGGGCGTCCTGTCATGCAATACATCAAACTGGAGAAATGTCCTCAATGGCCGATCCTGCCCTCAGGAGAGCTTTGCAATCGGGTGAGTTCGTCACCGCACCCGGCGTATTTGAACTGATTTCGGCGCTCATCGCCGATTCGATGGGCTTCAAGGCGCTCTACGTGACCGGCTACGGAACCGTGGCCTCCTATCTCGGCCTGCCCGATGCGGGGCTTGCGACCTACACCGATATGATCGACCGTATCGCCTGCATCGTCGAGCGGACGAAGACGCCTGTCATCGCCGACGCCGACACCGGTTACGGCGGCCCGCTCAATGTCCGTCACACCGTTCGCGGTTACGAACGCGCAGGTGTCAGCGCCATCCAGATCGAAGATCAGGAGTTTCCGAAGAAGTGCGGGCACACGCCCAATCGTCGCGTGATCGCGCTGGACGACATGCTGCTCAAGATCGAGACGGCTGTCGAGAGCCGGCAAAGCGATGATTTCCTGATCATCGCCCGGACGGACGCCCGCACCGGCTACGGGCTGGACGAGGCGATCAGACGCGGCCAGGCCTTCGCGAAGGCAGGCGCGGATGTGGTTTTTGTCGAATCGCCGGAAAGCGAAGACGAGATGAAGCGTGTCGCCGAGGCGATCGATGCGCCGCTGTTCGCCAACATGGTCAATGGCGGCATGACCCCGACCCTGTCCGAAGACCGGCTGAAGGCGTTGGGTTATGCGATCGGCATCCACCCCGCGATCGGCTTTCTCTCGATGGGCGCCGCGCTCGAGAAAGCCTATGGAGATCTGAAGGCCAACGGTGAAACCACCGACGCCGTCGAGCTCTACGACTTCTCCCGGTTCAACGAACTCATGGGCTTCCCCGAAATATGGGCTTTCGAGGAAAAGCTGGCGAAGGCTAGATAACGCCTTCCTCGGTCAGCTCTGACAGGGCCTTTGTGTCGAGCCCCAGCAGTTCGCCATAGATCGCCTCGTTGTCCTTGCCCGGCTCGTCGCGGCCGAGCCAGTTGACCTCGCAAGGCGTCTCGGAAAGCTTCGGAGCGATGCCGGGAACGGCGATGTCTCCGAAGCGCTCGTCCTCGACACGCAAGATCATATCGCGCGCCTTGAAATGCGGGTCCTCGGCGATTTCGGCGATCGAATTGATCGGTCCGTAGACGACGCCGTGCTCGTCGAGAATTGCGCCGAGGTCTTTCGGCGACAATGTGCTCGTCCATTCGCCGATCATGCCGTCGAGCAGTTCGACGTGGTCGCCGCGCGCCAGATGCGTGGAAAAGCGCGGATCCTCGGCCAGTTCAGGCTGGCCCATCGCGGCGCAAAGCCGGCGGAACATCGGGTCCACATTGGCGGCGATCACGATATAGCCGCCGTCGTTGGTCGGATAGATGTTCGACGGCGCCACATTGGGCAGACCCGTTCCGGACGGTTTGCGGACGACGCCGCATTTGTCATATTCGGGCAGGGTGCTTTCAAGCATCGAGAAGCAGCTCTCAACGATCGCTGCGTCGACGACCTGGCCTTTGCCGCCGCCGCCGGCGTCGCGCCAGTAGAGCGCCATCAGAAGGCCCTCGAATGCAAAAAGCGCCGTGAGCGTGTCGCCGAGCGAGATTCCGAAACGCGGCTGTGGCTGGTCGGGAAAACCGTTGATGTAGCGGATCCCGCCCATCGCCTCGCCGACGCTGGCGAATCCCGGCCGTTCCGAATAGGGGCCCGTCTGGCCGAAGCCGGAGACGCGGGCGATCACCAGCCCGGGGTTTTCCTTGTGCAGTTCGTCCGGCCCGAGATCCCATTTCTCCAGTGTTCCGGGCTTGAAATTCTCGACCATGGCGTCCGCCTCGGCGGCAAGCCGCCGCAACAGGTCGCGGCCGCGCGGATCGCGCAGGTTGGCCGTCACCGATTTCTTGTTGCGCGCCAGCGTCGGCCACCACAGGCCGTGGCCGTTATAGCGGTGGTGACCCCAGTCGCGCATCGGATCGCCCTTGACCGGCGGCTCGACCTTGATGACCTCGGCGCCGAAATCGGCAAGCCGGCTACCGACGAAGGGACCGGCCAGAAGCTGGCCGACCTCGATTGCCCGGATTCCGGAAAGCGGGCCGGATCCGGTCGCTTTCCGCGCCTTGCCTGTCAAACTCGCACTCATCGTGTCGCCACCTCCATTGCATTGTCAGTTTCGTTGAGGAATTCACCCAGAACATCGGAAAAGCGTTTGCGCATCTCCGGGCCCGCCACCACATGGGCGGCTCCTTCGAGCACGTAGCCGCGCGCATTCGGTATCATCGCCTCGATCGGTTTCGTCAGCCGCGGTCCGGTGACGGTGTCGAGCGGGCAATGGACGATGAGGCAGGGCGCTGAAATCTGTCCGAGCCGGTCCGTCACGTCGTGCGAAAGGCACGACTGAATGAGCCTGTCATGGGCCTCGAATCGGTCGCGCAGTTCGCGCCACGGCCCCTCCGGCCCGAGAATACGGTCATGATTGGCGAGATAGTAGTCCTCGTCGAAGGACCACAGGCAAACCAGCTTCTGGAAAGCCTCCCATCCCATCTCGCGGTGGACGTCGCGCAGCATTTCCATCTGGTGGCGAAAGAGCGCGTCCGGCTTCGCCCAGGTGCCCATATTGACCATGGAGCGCACCAGGTCCGGCCGGGCAATCGCCAGTTCCTGGCCGATACAGGCGCCCATGCCGACAAGGCCGACGACGTGCACGTCGCTCCAGCCGAGATGGTCGAGCAGTCCGGCGACGTCTCCGGCGTAGAGCTGCATGCCGGGGGCGACGGAAGGATCGTCATCCGACTGGCCGATGCCGCGGTGATCGAAGATCGCGACCTGATAATTGTCCTTGAGGCTGCGGGCGAGGTGATGGTGCTGGCCGTGGCAATAGGTGCCCCAGCCGCCCATGCAGATGGCGGGCGGCCCCTCGCCATGGACCTCGTAATACATGTTGTGACCGTTGATGCGCGCGACCGGCATGGCTCCTCCCTATCCGGATATGTCCGACGCCGGCGCCGAATGGCGGCTCAGGCGTCGATCCTCCACTGAACGATCCGGCCCTCCAGACCGAGTTCCCGGCAGAACACTCGGAAGGCCAGGGCCTTTTCCGCCTGCTCGGCCGGCGCTGCGAAACAGACGTGTCGGCTGCGCGGTTTTCCGGACGGTGAAAACAGCGCGACTGGCCTGTGATGCGTCGCAAGCCAGGCCTCGACCCGGCGAAGCGTATTGGCCGCCAGAGCCGGATCCTCGCCCGGCGGTATGGTGACGCGCATGACATGCCAGCGACCTGTCATGGTTTGAGGCTCCCGTCATGCTAGCTGCCGAATTCCATCGGCTGGCGCCGGCGCACGAGCTGCGACGCCGCGACCGCCAGGATCAGGCCGCCGCCATAGAAAAGGTCCTGAACGAAATTCGGTATCCCGAAGATCTGCAGGCCGGAAATTCCGGTCGCAAGCAGCAGCACGCCGATCAGCGAGCCGACCGGATTGAACCGTCCAGGCACGATGCTGGTGGCGCCGAGGAAGGCCGCCGCGAAAGCCGGCAACAGCAGGCCGATGCGGGAACTCGGATCAGCCGAGCCGTTCAGTCCCACGGCGAGAACGCCTGCGACCGCCGCAATGGCGCCCGAACAGATGAGCGCCAGCGCGCGCACAGAGTCAACGCGAATGCCGGCGAGGCGCGCCACTTCGCGCGCCCGGCCAACGAAGAGCAGCCTGCGCCCCGGCGTCGTGTATTCGAGGAAATACCAGATGATCGCGCACAGGATCAGCGCGTACCAGAACGACATGGACACCTCGAACAGGCGCGTCTGGTTGACCCAGCCGATAAGGGTAGGATTGGCGCCGAAGATCGAGATGGTGCGCGATCCGCTGATACATTTCGAAATGCCGATGACGAAAGTCGCCATGCCAAGGGTTACGATCAGCGAATGAATGCGGAAAAAGACGATAAAGAACGCATTGGCGGCCCCGATCGCTGCGCCGACGAGAAGTCCGAGGACGACGGCGACGAGCGTCGGCGAGCCCTGGCTGATCAGGATCGCCACCACCAGCGATGACAGTGTCATGTTGGCGGCGATCGACAGGTCGAAATCGCCGGCTGTCAGAGGCAGGAGCAGGCCGAGCGTCAGGACGATCAGAACGCCTTGCGTGCCGAAAATCGTCGAAAAATTGGTCCAGCTGAAGAACCGCGAAGAATCATAAATTCCGCTGTCGATGAAGGCGAACAGGGCGATCAGCAGAATCCATATGCCGATAATCGCATAGCGCTCGAGAAATTTCTTCGGCACGGCGGGCGCCGGCGTTGATTTCGACCGTTCTTCCTGCAGTCGAAGGACTTTCGATTCGAGTTCCGCCAGCCGGGCTTCGTATTGGGAGATGGGATCGTTGTTGTGAGCGTCCAATGAAAGGGTTCCTTGCGCTTTACTCGACCAGCGCCGTCTGATCGACAGACAGGGCGGAATAACATTGAAAAACAATCTCCTCCTTGGTCACCCGCTCTCCTGTGAGTTCGATCACAGGCCGTCCCTGGGCAAAGACGATGACGCGATCGCAGATCTGCGCGAGCTGCTCGGCGTCGGTGCTGGCGCAGACGATTGAGGCGCCCTCCCTGGCGGCCTGATCGATCGCTGCAAAGACCTGCTGGCGGGCGCCGACGTCGACGCCTTGCGTGGGTTCGTCGAGCAGAAGAAGCCGCGGCTTGAGCTCCAGCCACTTGGCCAGCAACACCTTCTGCTGGTTGCCGCCGCTCAGATTTTCCAGATTGAGATCCGGATTGTTGGGCCTGACGTCGTGCGCGGCCCCGGTTTCCTGCGCCCATTGCCGCATGCCCAGCCGGTCGAGACCGAGCTTGCGCGCGAAATTCGCCATCGACGGCAGCGTCATGTTGTCGCTGATCGGCAGCGTGCCGGCGCCGCTGGCGCCGATGCGGTCGGCCGGCAGGAACGCCATGCCGAGGCCAATCGCCTTTTCCGGATTCATTTCGCGCAGCGTGGTCTCTTTGCCGTCAATCGACAGCATGCCGTCGAGCGCCGTGCGGGCGCCATAGATCAGCGACGGAATTTCGTCGAAACCGGAGCCGATCAGACCGGTCAGGCCGAGCACCTCGCCACCGGAAAGATCGAAGGACACGTTGCGGCAGGTGGCGCCGGAAAGATCGCTGACAATGACAGCGCTGCGATCCGCCGGTTTTTTCCGGTGCGTCGCCTGATAGGCGGTGACGCGTTTGCCGATGATGAGTTCGATGAAGTCTTCCGGTGATGTGCGGTCGGTCTCGATGACGCCGGCAACCCGGCCGTCGCGAAGGACGGTCGCGCGATCGGTGATTTCCATGATTTCGTCGACGTCGTGGCTGACAAAGATCACCGAGGCGTCTTTCTTCACCAACTGTCTGACAAGATTGAACAATTTTTCAACGCCGATGCGCGGAAGGAACGGCGTCGGCTCGTCAAGCACCAGGATCCCTTCGCCGCCATGGGCCTCCTGGGCGAAGCGCACTTCCTCCATCGCGCGGACAATGGCGACGAGGCAGCGATCGACCTGCGGCAGATCCTGGATCTTCGTCGTGGGATCGATCGCCAGTTCATAGTCCGTCAGAATTCTGCGGATTCGCTGTGTCTCGCCGCGCCAGTCGATCCGCCAGCGGTTTTGCGTCGCGAAATCGCTGAGGCAAATATTCTCCGTCACCGAAAGCGACGGTATCAGTCCAAGATGCTGATGGACGAACGCCATGCCCAGTTCGCGGAACTGGCCGGGCGTCAGCGGCAGGGGAATTTCCCTGTCGTAAAGCACAAGCCTGGCGCCTGGCTGCGGCGCCAGAAATCCTGAAAGGATCTTGATCAGCGTCGACTTGCCGGAACCATTCTGCCCCAGAAGTCCGTGCACTTCCCCGCGCGAAACGGAGAGGGAAACGCCGTCAAGTGCGACGGCGCCTCCGAAATGCTTGCTCAGATTTGTAATCTGCAGCGCTGGTGTCTTCTGCATCGGTCCAGCCTGTTGCGGGTTCTATTCCAGGCCCCACAACGTCTTGAAGCCGCTGATCTCGCCGTCGCCATAGCCGCCATAGGTGGCCGGAACGCCCGCTGTCTCGACATTGCTGTCGTCGAACAGGTAGAGTGGCGTGTTCAGCTGGGTGATTTCACCCTTGTCGCAGAGCAGGCGCATGGTGCCGTCGATGCTGGACCAGCCAACCCAAGCAAGGCTTTCGCCCACATCCATCTCCACCAGATCGCCGTCGCGGATCATGTCGAGAATGAACGGCGTGCCGTTGTAGCTGGCGATGCGCACGTCCTCGCGATTGGACAGGGTGAGCGCCGGAACGACGAAACCCGACATCGAATCGTAGATCGGCAGGATGTAGTTGATGCCCGGATCCGCGACCAGGGCCGACTGGACTTCCGGCTGGATCTGGCTGCCCCATTCGACAACCGGAACGTTGACGTATTTGTGCTTGCAGTCAGGACAATTGGCGTCGAGATAGTCCTGGATCGCCTTCACGAATGGTCCGGTCGGAATGATCTCATCCGAACCGATGATCACCGCATTGACCTTGCCGCCGGTCTTTTCCATGGCCCAGGCGGCCATCAGCTGTCCGGCCTTGGTGTAGTCCATGGCGAAGTTGCCGTCGACGAGTTCGCTCGGCGTCTGCGTGACGTCGTAGAGATGGGTCGCGACGATCTTCACGCCGGCGTCGCGGGCTTCGGCGAGCTGAGGGCCGATCGCTTCCGGCGGGATCCCGCCCTGGATGTCGATGACGTCATAGCCTTCCGAGACAGCCTGCTTCACGGCCTGGACCCACTGGTCCAGGTTGAGCTGGTTTTCAGACACGGTGAGTTCGAATCCGATCGCGTCGGCGGCTTCCTTCTGGGCCTTTGCGATCTCGACGTTGAACGGATTTTCGCTTGTCAGTGGTATGACGTAGACCTTCTTGTCGGCCATGCAGGCCTTGGCGTCGAAAGCCTCGCCGGGCGCTTCGAACGTGGGCAGTTTGCTTGCCTCTTCGAGCAACGCCTTGGCGTCCTGAGCGTTCACAGCGCCAGCAAAACTCGCGGTTGCGGCGAGCGCCACGAATGCCGAAATGCACATTCCCTTGCATGCAGTCATTGATGTTCTCCTTGTTCCCCTGGACAGGCAAACGTTAGCACAGAGAATTTTATCAAACAATTGGTCTGGACAAATCACTTCGTTTGATGTGCTATTCAAAGTCATAAGGGTGCAAACCAAGAGGGGATTTGTATTGGCGCGCGGTAAGCCGGAGGAGGTCCTATTTCCAGTGACGACCAACGAAATCCGGATTTTTCGTCTGGCCTCGCCGGTCTCAAGCGGATCGGCAGCAAGGTCAGGGAGAGGGTTGGCGATCTGCTGCGGCAGGCGCGCCAGGACAAAAGCAAGCAAGTGGAAAGGCGTTACATGAGTAATTCTGACGACTCGGTTCGCAAGTACGAACAGCGGATCGCCGAACTGGAAGCGCGGCTGCGCCGCATGGAAGCGTTCATGGATGGCGACGAAACGCCGCCGGCGACGCAGATTGCGGCCCGGAGGAATGTTCCGCGCATCGGCGAGGGCTATCGCCTTGGCGTGGACGTGGGCGGAACGTTCACCGACCTCATGCTCATCGACGAACGTTCGGGCGAAACACACGTGGCCAAGGTGTCTTCGACGCCCAAGGACTCCTCGATCGGCGTTCTCAACGGCATTGAGCGGATCTGTAGCCAGGCCGGCATCGATCCCACCGAAATCAACTATGTGATGCATGGAACCACCGTCGCCACCAACACCGTTCTGACCGGATCAGGCGCGCTGGTTGGACTGGTAACTACCCGTGGTTACCGGCAGGTGCTGCAGATCGCCCGGTCGTTTGTGCCGGGCGGTCTCGGCGGCTGGGTCATCTATAACAAGTCTGATCCGCTCGCCCCGCTGGAACTCACCATCGAGGCGAATGAACGCATCGCAGCCGACGGAACTGTGGTCGAACCGCTGGACGAGGACCAGTTGCGGCGCGATCTTCAGGTTCTGAAGGACGGAGACATCCAGGCCCTGACCGTCAGCCTCTACAACGCCTACACCAACGGCGTACACGAGCGCATGGTGCGTGATGTGGCCCAGTCCGTGCTGCCAGGCATTCCGGTGTCCATTTCATCGGAAGTCATGCCGGAAATGTACGAATACGAGCGGACGGAAACGACCGTCGTCAATTCCTATATCCGCCCGGTCGTCGCCAAATATGTCGAGAACCTGCATGGCGAACTCGATCGCCGCATGAACGGCGTTCGCCTCCAGATCCTGCGTTCCGACGGCGGCTTGTCGTCCGCAGACGCGGCCAAGTCGGCGCCGGTCAACCTGCTGATGTCGGGTCCGGCCGGCGGGGTATCGGGCGCCATCTGGATCGCCAAACAGTCCGGCTACGAAGATCTGCTGACCTTCGATATGGGCGGCACCTCGACGGACGTGGCGCTGATCCAGAACGGCGTCGCCCAGACGCGGCGCGAGACGCGCGTCGCCGACGTGACGGTGCGCGCGCCCTCCATCGATGTGCGGACTGTAGGCGCTGGCGGCGGTTCGGTCGCCTATGTGCCCGAACTCACCAAGGCGCTCCGCGTCGGTCCGAAATCCGCCGGCGCCGATCCGGGGCCGGCCGCCTATGGCCGCGGCGGCGTGGAGCCGACCGTGACCGACGCCAATATCGTTCTCGGCTACTTGCCGGCCGCGGCTCGTCTCGGCGGCGACATGGCGATGGACGACTCGCTGGCTGAAAAAGCTGTCGGGACCGACGCCGATGCGCTCGGCCTGCCGGTGAAGAAGGCGGCTGAAGGCATTTACGACATCGTCAACGAGAACATGTTCGGCGCGCTCCGGCTTGTTTCCGTCGAGCAGGGCTACGACCCGCGCAACTTTGCGCTTGTGGCCTTTGGCGGCGCAGGACCGCTGCACGCCAATGCGCTCGCCAAACTCATGGGATCGTGGCCGGTTATCGTGCCTCCCGGTCCAGGCGTGCTTTGCGCCTCCGGCGACGCGACAACCCGTCTGCGCGACGAAGCCTCGCGCACGCTCGTTGTGCGGGTGGAAAACACCAGCGACCGGACAATCCGGGACGAACTGGAGGAACTGGCGAGCCAGGCCGCCAAGAGCCTCGAGGGCGAAGGCGTCGAGCGTCACGATCAGACCGTGGCTTACGAAATCGACCTGCGTTACGCCGGCCAGGGCACCTCGCTCTCGGTTCCGGTGACGCCGGAACATTTCGACCGCGAGGGCCTGAAGGGCGTCACGAAGCACTTTGACGACATGCATCACCAGATGTTCACCTTCAACCTCGACCAGCCGCACGAACTGGTCAATCTCAGGGCCGTGGTTCAGGGCAAGGAAACCATGGTGACGGCGCGCAAGCTCGAAACGGGCGGCGGCGATCCGTCCCGGGCGAAAACCGCCGAGACTACGGTGTTCTGTGACGGGGAAGATCGGAAGGCCGCCATCTACGACCGCGAAAAGTTGAGAACGGGTGACCGCATCAACGGACCCGCCATCGTGACGGAGATGGATTCCACTACCCTCATCCTGCCGGATCACTATGCGGAGGTCGACGCCGTCGGCAGCCTGCTGATCCGCCCCGTGAACTGAATCAAACCTGCAAGGGAACAACGCCATGCCGGCCAAGATCATTCAGAAAAACGACACCCCCTTCAACAGGGTCGATGTCGAACCGATAACCCTCGACATCATCGAGAACGCCCTGCGCAACGCGCGAACGGAAATGGACGCTGTCTTGTTCCGCACCGCCATGTCGCCGGGCATCCGCGAACAGCACGACGCCTTTCCCATGATCGCCAATTCGGCGGGCAAGATGGTCGTCGGCCAGTTCGGCTCCTTCATCCACGGCTTCACGGAAGGCTATGACGGGGTAATCGAGGATGGCGACATCTTCCTGACCAACGACCCGTATTCCTGTAACGGGGCGGTCAGCCATCTCAATGACTGGCTGACGATGAAGCCGATCTTCCGGGAAGGCAGACACGTCGCATGGGCGGCGATGTTCGGCCACCTGACGGACGTTGGAGGCCGGGTGCCAGGCAGTCTGCCGACCGATGCGCACATGATCTTCGAGGAAGGCATCCAGATCCCTCCGGTGAAGATCTACCATCGCGGCGAGGTCAACCAGGAAGTCCTGAACATGTGCCTGCGCAACACGCGCACGGAAGAGTGGAACAAGTCGGACTTCAACGCCATCGTCGCGGCCCTCAGGCTCGCCGAACGCCGCGTGCACGAGATCTGCGACCGTTTCGGCGACGATACCTTCTACTCCGCGATGGAAGACATGCTCGACCGTAACTTCCAGGCGATGAAGGCGATCATCCACATGGTGATTCCGGAATCCTCGAACAAGTTCTATTTCGAAGACTATATCGACGACGACGGCATCGGCATGGGTCCCTACAAGGTGGCCTGCAGCCTGTGGCGCGAAGGCGACGTGGCGATCTTCGACTTCGAGGGCACCGATCCGCAGTCGGTGAGTTCGGTGAACTTTCTCCTGAACGAGGAGATGTTCAAGATGTTCCTCGGCGCCTTCACGATCAACCTGTTCGACCCGCAGATCCTGTTCAATGACGGCTTCTATCCGCTTGTCGAGGTCCGCATCCCGCGCGGCACGATCCTCAAGCCGGTGCGACCGGCGGCGCTGTCCTGCCGAACCCACATGCTCGGACGCATCTTCGACATCATGGGCGGTCTGCTCGGCCAGGGAGCGCCGGACGCGCTGAACGCCGCCGGCTTCTCCGACAGCCCGCACTTCATGTATTCGGGCTACAATTCCGAAGGCGAGTGGTACCAGCTTTACCAGATCGGCTTCGGCGGAATTCCCGGTCGTCCGGTTGGCGACGGTCCGGACGGACACTCGCTGTGGCCCGCCTTCATGAACGTGCCGAACGAGTTCCTGGAAGCTTACTTCCCGCTTCGGATCGTCACCTACGAGACCATTCCGGATTCCGGCGGGGCCGGTCTGCACCGCGGCGGCAACGGCGTGTCGCTGGGTTACCAGTTCCTCGAACCCGGCGAAATCTCGATCCACGACGACCGCTGGCTCACCTATCCGTGGGGCGTCAACGGCGGCACGCCGGGCGCGCGCTCCACCAAGCTCCTTGCCCGCAAGGACGGCTCGAAGGAGCATCTCCCGTCGAAATGCGACAAGGTGAAGGTCGAGCCCGGCGACACGCTCTTCTTCAACACCTGGGGCGGCGGCGGCTGGGGCGACCCGCTGAAGCGCGAGGCCTCCAAGGTCGCGATGGACGCCCGGCGCGGTCTGGTCACCGTCGAAGGAGCGCGACGCTACGGCGTGGTGCTGCGCGACGATTTCTCCCTCGACGAGGGCGAAACCAGGCGCCTGCGCGAACGCATGGAGGCCGACCGCGGCGAACTGCCGATGTTCGATCGCGGCGGCAGCATCGAGGATCTGAAAGCGCGGTGCCGCGCCGAAACGCATCTCGATCCGCCGCGCGCGCCCATCTTCCAGAAATGGATGAAGCGCGAAAAGACGGCGCAGGCCGCCGAATGACGTGATGGAGCAGACGGCGAGAGAAATGTCCCGCACTGACGATCCTATCTCTCCGGCGCAACTCGCCGGCGAGGTGTCGTCGGTGCTCGACACGCTCTACGCCGGCGGGGTGGCGATCATCCCGCTCGACGTCGCCTACGCCATCGTCGCGTCCGGCGAAGAAGGCGTCAAGCGGATCTTCACCGCGAAGAACCGCTCCTACGACAAGCCGTCCGGCATGTTCGGCAACTGGGGGCTTTCCGGCGAAGTCCACATCATGGATGACGACCGGCACGCCATGGTCAAAAGCGTCATCGAGGAGGACCGGCTGCCGTTCTCGGTGGTCGCTCCCTTCCGCGAGGATCACCCGATCTTCGCCCGGGTGGCGCCCTTCGTGCTCGCCAACTCCTCCAAGGCCGGCACGCTCGACATGCTGCTGAACGCCGGCCTGGTGCATAACGAGGTCGCCCGGCAATCGATCGAGCGTGGACAGCCCGTCTTCGGTTCATCGGCCAACACGTCGCTCGCCGGCTCGAAATACCGCTATACGGATATCGAGGATCGGGTTCGCCAGGCCGCCGATGCGCATCTCGACCATGGCCTCAGCAAATACGCCAACGCCGAAGGGCGCTCCAGCACCATCATCGATTTCAGGGATTTCCATGTCGTGCGCGTCGGCGTCTGTTTCGACCGTCTGAAGGAAATCTTCCAGGACCGGTTCGACGTGTCGCTGACCGTCGACGAAAGGACAGCGCAATGACGGATGCATACGAAACGTTCGGGTATCAGCCCGACGCCAGGGTCGGTTTCGGCAAGAAGCCCGGCGTCGTCGTCGTCGATTTCCAGACCGCCTTCACCGATCCCGGTTTTCCGCTCGGCAAGAGCCCGATGATCGGATCCGCCGTCGAAGCGACGGCGACGCTGCTGAAGGCCGCGCGGGCGGCGAACGCGCCGGTCGCCAATGTTTACACCGCTTATTCCAGCGCGCGCGACGCGCCCTACTGGAAGGTGCCGACGGTGGTCAACGAATTCCATCACGGCAAGCCGGGCACGGAGTTCGAGCCGCGCACCTACGACGCGTCCTACGACACGGTGTTCTGCAAGACGGGACCTTCGGTCTTCTTCCAGACAGCCGTCGTCCAGCTCTTCATCAAGGAACGGGTCGACACCGTCTTCGTCACCGGCTGCACCACGTCCGGCTGCATCCGCGCCAGCGTCATCGACGCCTTTTCCTACGGCTTCCGGGTGATGGTTCCCGAACCCTGCGTCGCCGACATGGACGAGGGGCCGCACCGCGACAATCTCAGAGACATCGGCCGCCGCTACAGCGACATCCTCGATCTCGAGGAGTCTCTCGCCTATTTCGAGGAGATCAGGAAAAGCAACGCTGTCGACTGACGGCGCTTCGCCGGCCTAGCCGAACAAACGGGAAAACACGCCGCGTTCCTTCGGCGCCGCGCCTTCCTGCTCGATGAGGTTCTGGAGCGCGTCCAGCGTTCGGCTCAGGAGCCGGTCCCGCTGGTCGATCTCCTTCTTTCGGTCCTGATTGGACTGATTGGCTTTTTCGAGCGCTGCAAGCGACTGCTCCAGCACGGTGTCGTAGCGGGCGATCGTCGCATCGACGTCGCCGGTCTCGACATCCGTTTTCACGGCGCCGCCTTGCGACTGCAGGGCGGAGATATATCGCTGCGACAGATCCTCCTGCATCCTGATTGCATTCTGCAGGGCCTCCAGCGTCTGGTTCAGGAACCGGTCGCGCTGCTCGATTTCCTGCTTCCAGCCGCCGTTTTCCCGCCGCGCGGCTTCAAGGGCCGCGAGCGACCGTTCAAGCATGGCGTCGTAACGCGCAATCGTCGCATCGGCCGCGCCGTCATCGGTTTTCGTAGCGGTCGATCCGGATGCGGAGGCCAGTCGGTCCGACATCGTTTCCTGCATCCTGATTGCCTTTTGCAGGGCGTCCAGCGTCTGGTTCAGATAGCGATCGCGCTGCTCGATCTCCTGCTTCTGGCTGTGGTTCGCCTTGTGCGCGGCTTCGAGCGCCGCCAGCGATCGATCGAGCATGGCGTCATATTTGGAAACCGTGGCGTCGATATCGCGGTCTGTTGAGGGCGTAGAGGCGGCCTTCGACATGCGTTCCTGCGCGCTCAACGCCCGGTCCAGCAGGCCCAGCGTATGGTCGAGGCTCGACTGCAGCTTCTGCTTGTCGCCGGTCAGTTGCTCGGCGCGGGCGACGGCGCGGTCAAGCAGCCCGATCAGGCGCTCGTAGTCGAGCGAAGACAACTCGCGCATCGGAAGCGCGCTACCCTCGGCCCGGCTCTTCAGCCGGCCGGCAGTCCGGTCGTAGCGATCGAGCAGCGTCATTTGCCGCTCGACCAGCCTTTCCAGGTGGTCGATGCGCGCATTGCGTTTTTCCAGCTTGCGTCTCAGCTTGTCGATATCTTTTGACAAATCCGCTTCCGTTCCGGGGGCCTGCCGTTCAGCAGCATACATCCTTGACCGACTCCCGTACCCTCGACGTTCGAAATCAAATCGCGGCGCAGAGCCGCCAGCACGTCGGATAATCTCATTTTTTGGTTACCAATCAGTAACTCGGGGCCAATCCATGTTGCCTGTCAAGGGCGCTCGACCTATAATTTGTCCATACAAAGAGAAGCCAAAGGCATTCTCGCACAGCGGCGGAGACATCATGACGACCAGGGTCGACATCATCGAAGTATCGCCACGCGACGGCATCCAGAACGAGAAAACCCTGCTGTCGACGCAAACCAAGCTCGAGCTGATCGACCGCGCGACCGAGGCCGGCGTCAGGGCGTTCGAGGTCACCAGTTTCGTCAATCCGAAGCGCGTGCCGCAGATGGCCGATGCGGGCGAGGTCGCCCAGGGTCTCAAAAAACGCTCCGATACGCGCTATATCGGCCTCGTTCTCAACGAACGCGGCTTCGAGCGGGCGCGGCTTTCGGGCCTCGAGGACGTCAATTGCGTCGTCGTCGCCACCGAGACCTTCAACCGCCGCAACCAGGGCGTCGCCGTCGACGATACGATGGCCGATATCGCCCGCATCGCGGCGATGGCGCATGACAGCGGAGTTCGCATGGGCGTCACGATCGGCGCCGCCTTCGGCTGTCCGTTCGAGGGCGAGGTGTCGGTTGAGCGGGTCACGGAGATCGCCGCCAGGCTTGCCGAACTCAAACCTTTCGAGATTGCGCTCGCCGACACGATCGGCGTCGCGGCGCCGAGCGACATCAAGGCCAAATTTTCCGCTGTCGCCCGCGAAACCGGCGGCATTCCGCTGCGATGCCACCTGCACAACACCCGCAACACCGGGCTCGCCAATGTGGTGGCCGCCATCGAATCCGGCGTTGCCCGCATCGATTCATCCATCGGCGGCGTCGGCGGGTGTCCGTTTGCGCCGGCGGCGACCGGCAATATCCCCACCGAGGACCTCGTCTACATGCTCGACCGGATGGGCGTCGAAACCGGCGTGGACGCGGAGGCGTTGATAGATACCGCGCACTGGCTCGGCGCAACGCTCGGCGTCAGTCCGCCCGGCATGCTGCAGCGCGCCGGCATGTTTCCACCGGCGGGAGGCGAAGCCGCCTGAACAGATCGGAGTGATCGCATGGCCGACGAAAAGGAAATTTATCGCAACCAGGGCTTCGGCAATGCGGTGGGCATGGGCAAGAGCCCGGCGCTGATCATTGTCGATTTCGTCATCGGCTTCACGGACGCGAAACATTTCGGCGGCGGCAATATCCCGCCGGCCATCGAAAAGACGGTGGATCTCTTGGCTTTCGCGCGCAAGAAGGAGTGGCCGATCGTCCATACGCGCGTGGTCTACCAGGAAGATGGATCGGACGCCGGCGCGTTTTCGCGCAAGGTGCCCAGTCTTCTGAAGCTGACGCCGGACAGCGAATTGTCGCAGATCGTGCCGGAACTGACGCCGCGACCGGGCGAACTCATCCTGTGCAAGCGCCAGGCGTCTGCCTTCTTCGGCAGCGAGCTCGCCGCCTGGCTGACATTTCGCGGCGTCGACACCACGCTGGTCACGGGCTGCACCACCTCGGGATGCGTCCGCGCGACGGTGATCGATTCCGTCAGCAGCAATTTCGGGACGATCGTGGTGACCGATTGCGTGGGCGACAGGGCCATTGAACCCCACAACGCCAACCTGTTCGACATGGGTCAGAAATACGCTGACCTGATGGAGAGCAGCGAGATTTACGCCCATTTCGGCGAATCCCGCGCAGCCTGAAGCGCGTTCTCCACTGATTGCTTGTGGAGCGGGGCAGACGAACGGACGGATTTCCTCTAACCGTTGTAAGCGACGGGTTTGGGTTTCCGGGGCAGTGACGGATATGGAACAGATGGTCATTCAGGACATCGATACGGGCGGGCCGGACCGCCCGCGCTACCAGCAGATCTATGCGATGCTGCGTGAACGTATCAGCTCGGGCGCCTATCCGATCGGCAGCAACCTGCCGACGGAGGTGGAGTTCTGCGACGAGTTCAACGTCAGCCGCTACACGGTGCGCGAGGCGCTGCGCCGCCTCGTCGATCAGGGCATGCTCGCGCGCAGACAGGGCTCCGGCAGCGAAATCATCGCCACGGAGCCGCATCGCAATTTCGTCCATCAGGTCCGGTCGCTGGCGGACCTGTTCCAGTATGCGCTCGACACGCACCTCGATATCCGCGCGATCAGGAAGATACGTCTGCCTGCGAAGATCGCGACCGCGGTCGGCGGCGAGGCCGGGTCGCAATGGCTCGAAATCAAGAGCGTGCGCCGGACCCACAAGAACGGCGAGCCGATCTGCGTCACGCATTCCTACATACCCGACCGGCTTGCCGCGATCGAACCGGACATTCCGGACTGCGTCGGACCGCTTTACGCGCTGCTTGAGGAACGCTCCGGCGAGACGATCACGAACGCCTCCCAGGAAATCGGCGCCGAACCGATGACAAAGGCGATCGCCAATGCGCTGGGCCGGGAGCCTCGCGCCGTGGCGCTTCGCCTGTTGCGACGCTATTCGTCCCGCAAAGGCACGCTGATCGCCTCGTATAACTGGCATCCCGGCGACAGTTTCACCTATTCCATGGAGCTGCAGCGCAATCCGAGCCACTAACGGGACGCCGACTGGCGCCGCAGGCCGCATACGATCATGAAGAATATGAAAGTAAGGGTGGCCCGCAGGCGCGAAGCGAGCCACCCTTGCCGCGCCACAATACCGAAAACGAGAGGCGCTACAGCAATGTCTATCGCAACAACACTTGAAGTGCGTATGACAATCACCGCGCCGAAAATGATTTTCCGGCTACGGAATGGATCGACGCTGCTTTGACGCGAAAAAATCGTCGTCGCTACTCTGAACGCCGATGACTGCAGTTTCCGGACAATGCTTGTCTTTCCGTTTAGCCGCGCCTGAGCCGCATGGCGTTTTTCCGCGCCGCGGCCCCGATAGGTTGGACCAGCGCCTCGGCCACAAGGAGCGGGTCTTGCCGGGTTGCGGCGGCGGCGGCGCGTTCAGCCGCCTTGGCGAAGGCCGAGGGTTTTTCGAAGACCATTCTGGTCAATTCCACCGGCGTCAGTGAACCGTTCGCCAGCTTGACGCTTCTGCGCCAGATGACTTCGTGAGAGGCCAGCCCCAAATTCACATAGGCGGAGCTCAGGCGATTCCAGGATTCGGCCCATGTGAGAAGAGTTTGCATTCCGTACATTCAATCGATCCTGTTGTCCTGATCGTGGGCGAAGCCCGGCGACGGTCGATTTCAGACCTTGACCTCCCGGCACAATGAACGCCCGCAAAGCGCGGCGGTTCCGGCGTGAGAGTCTTATAGGCCGGTTGCGCTGAATCAATCGATCGGGAGTTGATTCCGCTGTGGATATCATCCGATTTTAAAGCTTCGCAGTCGTCAGGAACGGTTCAGACCCGGCGCCGCCAACGAAATCTTTCGTTGCCGCCTGGTGCTTTTCGGGCCAGCTGTGATTCAGATCGTGCGCGAGCTCCAGCGTGCCGGGCGATGGCCACAAACGCCAGGCGACGACAGGGCGACGGTTGCAAGACCGGTCCCAAGCAACGCGGCCGCCTGCGCCGAGAAACGATGTCGACAGACGCGGTTGAAGAGAACGGACAATATGAAGCGAATATCGCCGGAGTATTGACGAGTCGATAAAGATGAATTGCTGCTTTGGTGTAACTTATGTCTCTGGCCAGTTTCTCGTAAAACTGTTTCATTGGCGATGTGAATTTGATAGTCGAAAACCTGGGAAATTGAATCATGACTTTTGATGAGCAGGTCGCTTATTACGAAACGCATCCTCCGAAGTGTATCGAGCAATTCCAGGCGGTTGCGATTCCTGCTCCCGATATACCTATCGATGGTCACGCCGGCGACAACATCAACACGTTCTGGTTGCTTCGCTGTTCCTGCGGGAACGAGAGTTTTTTCTTGCACGGCTACGACTATTATGCGCCGAACTATGGAATGGTGTTCATCAGCCCGCTTCATGCCCAATGCACGAGTTGTAATGGGAAAACCCTGCTGCTCGACACCGACAAGCATGGCTACGACCCTGTGGCCGTTGGAGGTCCCGTATCAACGTATCATGGATTGACCGAAGACGGCGCCGCGCCGGCGCTTTGCAATTGCAACCGGTGTCGCGCAGAGAAATTTCAGCTTACCGTGCGTTTCGAGTTTTCAAGTGATAACTTCGATTATCCAATCGACGAGTTGATCGGCCGGGAGGCGGATCTCTTTTCTTGGACGTCGGTCATCGGAAGCTGCGATACGTGCGGGTTCGAAGATGTGCTTGCTGAATTCGAATGCGCGTAAAATTAAAGGTCCATGTCACTGTGTTAGGCCGCAGGCGCTGACGGAAATTGGGTTTGGCTGAACGTAAGACCAACCAAAAAGCTGTTTCTTAAAGTCGTTTCAAGTGTCTCCGAAATCTGTGCGGCGGAAGGTTTTCGGGAGCATACGGTTTTTCCGGAACCGGGTTGGGATCCCGCAAATCAAGCCTATAGCGCTGAAATGATCAGAGACGATGTGTCCCGGTACGTGGATGAACTCGACATCCTGTACTATCCAAAATTCAAAGCCTTTTACTTTAAAGTTACGCGCACCAAAAACGTTTTCGGCATTTCCAGTGTCGCGAGCCTGACAGACGATTCCGGCAAATGGAATGACATGATTATGAGACAGCCGCGCCAGACTTTTCACTTAATGGCCGGAAACAGTTGGAATCCCTTCACGCTACGAACGGGATTTCTCTACAAGAAGCGGGAACTCCAGGATGTTGACGCCACTGCGGAAAGAATAACGCTCGCATTTCAGAAGAACTCCCGATGTCTTTTTGACGCTCTTGAAGGCCGGTACAACGGGCGACTGGTAACGGTAACAGACATGAAACCAATCCGTCCGGCGCTGGCGTGAAGAACAGAAGTGTCGGGTGAATTGGGTGCTAGAGCAGCGCCTGATTGCGGTTGTCCCTCACAATATCCTGCCAAGGTTGTTCCTGCCACCAATCAGGACCGGTATGTTTAGTTGCCCAGAAGCCTTCAAACCATCTCGAAGGGTTGACGCGGCCAGCGTTCGCTTCATTCAGGCAGATCATGGAATGATGCGACTCCCACAGAGAAACGACAACGACCGACATGTCTTTTGGATAAAGGTAGTTCGGAGTAGGTCCGCCAACTTGCCAGACCGTTCGATCCGGTGCTTTCAGGTCGGCGGTTCGAGCCTCTCTCGTTTCCTGCTGGGTCTGGCTCTCTATGATAATCTGATCCTTGCCGAGCGCCTCGAATAACTCACCCAACGGTTTCTCCAAAATGGCGGGGAATGCGTCCGGTTCGGGCATGAGCAAGCCATCGCGTTGCACAATGGAATAGAGTTTTTTCGCCAGCTCCGGCAATCGAAGCTCATTCTTGAGTGTAATCGCCTGAGACAGAACGGCGTGGTAGGTCTCGGCGATGCTTCTGAAGCCGCAGCGGTCAGCAACTTCCTTCCAGGCGACGGGAGTTCCTTGCTGCTTTGCATAGATATCGAAATCCCATTGATCCTTTGTAAACTGGACGCGGAAGGGATGTTGTTCTGGTATGTCTTCCCATTCAATACAGTGGTCGAAATAGTTCGGAAGACTCATCGCGCCGATGTCGACAAACGGATGTGGAATAACGAAGACACTTGGCAGGTCGCCGCGAGAAGCTTCCACATAGTATTCGTTCCAGTAATCGTATTTCATGATGTCAGGCGTTTGACCGGATCGGTATCGTCGAAGAAACTGGATAGAAATCAAATTGGATGCGTGATCAACTCATCCAAAGAGCGAATCTTTTTCTGACATACAGTGAGGTTTCTTTAAATAATTGCAAAGAATTCATATCTTTAGCTGTTATCACTTTGATAGACATACATAATAAAATCCTATAGCTTATGCTCGCAGCCGGAATATCCGTTACTTTTAATTTCATGCGGCCTATCGTTCAAGGTTTGTACTAGCAGAGCATTCATCCTAGCTCCTCAGGCCTGTTGTGGCGTTTTTCTAAAATGGAGGGCAATCCGGTTGCACTGAGGAACGGCTCTGACCGTGCTTATAATCGTCAAACCTCATATAGGTTTTGGCGAAATAGGGATCTCGATATACACCAAACTTAAAATACACCGTTGGGTTGTCGGGCTTCTTTCCGACTTCTCCCGGGTACCCGAAATCGCCTTTCGCTGTCACGATTTGCTTGCCATTTGCCCATATTTCAAATTCACCACTTCTTGAAGGGCCATTGACGTCATCATAGTCGCTTCGACCGGGTAAAATACGATAGGTCATATCTACCCATTTCTTGGCAGGATCAGGTAGTTTTTCAGTCCCCGAAAAATCAATGTTCGATGTGCCGAAGTATTCGGTCAAATCCTCGTAACCATCTATCTCACCGATCAAATCCCAATCTATACTGTTGTCGTCTTTCAACATAACCGTCGGGATTTCTAAATCGAGTTGGCGGACTGCGTCAGCTAGAAACTTTTCTGTTTCTGAATTAAAGAGATTCTTATTATCAGTATCCAATGTATGTACTTTTTTTCGCAATCGGGATGCTTCAGTAATGCTGGTTAAGGTGGCGACATGGCTCTTATTGGTTCGATCGAGTTGCGAGAATAACGATTGGACTTTCTGGAGGTCGTCAGGTGTCAATCGTTGAGATGCAATTGTTACCCTCACCGGACCGTCTTGAGTGGTGATTCTGAAAAATCCGTCCGAATAGCGTTGTGCTAATACAGGATTGTCATCGTATGGTTGCTTCCATTGCCCGACAACAACACGAGGAATTTTCTTAAAAAATCCGGTGTAGCCTCCTACCTTGAAACTGAAACCATACCATTCAGACTCTTCGCTGAAGAATGATTGTCTCAAATCACGATGATTGCGAATTTCGACACGTTCGCATTTTCCTTCATCGCAATTATTGCTCGGGTCGCCGGGGTGGAGTGTGACCCGAATTGATTTGGGACCACATCTACTGTGTTTTGAGAATTCAATTTGGTTATCGGGATCTCTAACGTCGTCAGTTTGCCAAAGACGCTTATCAATAAATTCTTTGTTAAAGCTATCTTCCATAAAGGCGTACGCGTGGGTCGTTCCCAGGGCGACGAAAGCAAACACCAGTTCTCTAAACACTGTTTTTCCTCCCAATGCTTTGAATATAATTTACTAAATTTACACCAACATCAACAATTAAACATCTTTAAGTTGTACAAAATAGAATTGATCACATAAATTTGCCGCTTTATATAACTAAAACAGACTTATGCGCTTCCTGACCGGATTGGCCGTGCCAAATTCCTCGCCCTAGTATACGAAGTACTACGATTACTTTTCTGAGTGTTTTAAATATATATCAAAGTATAATGCTATTGTGGGCAAGTTTTATTCTTTGCAGTTAAGCCTCCGGAACATATATAGAACATTGATGCATTTCATCGCAATTTGTGCTACCATGTGGTGATGAGAGGTTACGCAGCGCCAAGGCGCTGAATGCGTGAATGAGCGCGATTCCCGAAACCAAGCCAAATGCCCGCTGAGCGATGAAAACCCTATTTACCGAAACAAAGCCAGATGGCTACTGGACGGTGAAAACCCGATTTACCGAAACGAAGCCAGATCGCTCCCGGGCGTGGAAATCCTGAATTCCCGAAACAAAGCCAAATAAATTAAGATATTGATATTATTTAATAAAAGAAATTACCAGGCTTCAGCTCTCGCCGTCGGCCGCCGGTTCGATCAGTTCCGGCTGTTTGTTGCGGACATTGCCGACCGCCTTGTCGACTGCGTAATAGGCCAGGTCCGGTCCGCGATTTTGCTGGAGCAGGTCCAGCGCGTCGTCCTTGCCGGTCGCCGGGTCCATCCACGCTTCCAGAGCATCCGGTTTCAGGATCACCGGCATGCGGTTGTGGATCTCGGTCACGGACCTGTCGGCGTCCAGCGTGACGATCGCGAAGGTCGTCGTGTCGAGCGCCTTGTTGTAGGCGCTGACGCCGGCGAAGGCGAAAGGCTCGAAGGTCGGCGCGTCGCCGGGCAGGTGGATCAGATAGGGCTGCTTGACCTTGTTCTCTGTGCGCCATTCGTAATAGCCGGTCGCAGGGATAAGGCAGCGGCGGTGCTCGAACGCCGTCCGGAAGAACGGCTTTTCGGCGACGGTCTCGCCGCGCGCATTGATCTGCGCCCTGATCTTGCTGTCCTTGGCCCAGAGCGGGATCAGTCCCCACACGACAGGCGCAATGACGTTGTCGTCACCGTCGCGAACAATGATTTCCAGCTCGGACGTCGGCGCGACATTGTAGTTGGGCTCCGGCCCGTTGCGGGCGTCGACCTCCGCCGGCAGGATGTTCAGGTATCGCCGATACTCCGCCCAGGTTCCGGTTGTTATGAAGCGTCCGCACATGTGTTCCGCCGTTCTGTTTCACATGGATGCAAGTCGCTTTTCAAACTGCGCGTCTTCCTTTCGTTCAAAGGCGCGTTGCTCCTGCTCGTGTTTTCGCCATCCCTCTTTAAAGATCATCTTGGCCTTTTTCATCGTGAGATCGCAACTGGGCTGAGGTTTGATGGCTTCAATGTCCCTTATGATGTTTCTTCGATGCCGTTCATAAATATCGATGCGTTGTTGTGTGTACCATTCAGAATATCTGCTGAACTGACGAAAAGTTCTGCGGGTCTCAGGGTCGGCCTTGCCAAGTTCAGTCCACCGCGGCAGATCGACTTCGATATCGGTCTTGATTCTTGCGTACGACACGCGGCACGACTTGGCGGAACTCGCAGTCCCTATTACCGGCGTCATTTTTGTCGTTACGCTGAAGGCGTATTTTGAACGCCGTTCCGCCTGTTGTAAAATCTGCCCGGTGGTCACCCCGGGCACGTCGTAATAGGTCGTGGACACACCGCTTGTGCTGCAGCCCGCCAGGATAAGCAGGCAGCATGCCAGGGCGAGAAAGCCTGATAACGAAGCGGGGCGCATTGCAGCGTCGGTCTTGTCAATAATTTGCATAATAATCGGCGCTTTTACCATGGGACAGAAACCAGACTTTAGGTCTGATCAGCGGCAAAACACAACCCGTAGGCGATTTCCCGAAAGCGGCGAATCCGGTACGAGTTCAGTCATGCGGCACATCGTTGAAACATCATGCGAGGAGCCGCGCCATGCCAAGACACAAACGCCATTCCGAACTCCGGGCTGCGGAGGAGCGCAGGCTCGTCGAAGCCTCGGCGGAGTTTTTCCACGCGCTGCAGTGGCTGATGTGCAATCTGCGCCCCACCGATCATCACTACCGGCGACTGAGCAACCTGACGCGCGAAGTCAACGAGACGGTGGAGGATCTCACCGGCGAGCCGCCCAGATGGACGCGGCGTTGAGGGGCGCACCTGTGTATGACGAAGGTCCTGCCTGATGAAATCCGTTGAGTCTCAACCCTATCCGTTTCCGCTTGCAGGCGCCCTGTCGGCTGAAAAGACCGCCTTCCTCTTCATCGACATGCAGGGCGATTTCTGCCGTCCGGGCGGGTTCATGGACGCGCAGGGGCTGGATGTCACGGCGCTTGCGTCTGGTCTCGGCAACGCGGCGCGGCTGCTTGCAGCGGCGCGCGCTGGCGGCTTCGCCGTCATCCATACGCGGGAAGGCTACGCGGCGGATCTTTCGGACGCCCCGCCCAATCGCCTGTGGAAGGGAAGGGGCGGCGACCAGCCGGCCGTCGGCGACGCAGGGCCGCACGGCCGCTACCTGATCCGCGGCGAACCCGGCTGGGAAATCATGCCGGAGGTTGCGCCGGTTGCAGGCGAAACCGTTCTCGACAAACCGTCCTACGGAACCTTCGTCTCCACGGACATTGACAGCCGCCTGCGCGCCAAAGGCGTCGCCAATCTGGTCGTCTGTGGCGTCACAAGCGATTGCTGCGTGCACCAGACCGTGCAGGAGGCGCTGGACCGCGGTTTCGATTGCCTGACGGTTTCGGACGCCAGCGCGGCGGGCTTCGCGTCCGTTCATGAGCGGATGATGGAGCAGATCGGGCTCAAGGGCGGCGTCTTCGGGGCGGCGGCGTCGACGGACGCGGTGCTGTCGGCGCTGCGCTGACGTTTGTTCAGGCGCTTTCGTTTTCGAGGAACCCGGACGTTGAAAATTTGTTCAAGCGCCCGGATTCGGATAAGAGTGAACCGCCGGAAGGATCGTCTTTCCCGGCGATCCGGACAGGGGTGGGCGACATGATCTCAAGGACATTGGCGGCAATCGGCATAGCCGTCGCGACGGTATTTCCCTTCACATCAACCCATGCGGCGGAGATAACCGCGCAATCCGTCAAGGCGGCCCTGCCGAGGCTGGACGCCATCGTCAACGACGCCATGGAGCAGACGGAAGTGCCGGGCGTCGCCGTCGCCGTGGTCGTCGGCGATGAGGTCGTCTATCTCAAGGGGTTCGGCGTCCGCAAGGTCGGGGAAGAGGCGCCGGTCGATCCCGACACCGTCTTCCAGATCGCGTCGGTTTCCAAGCCGCTCACCTCGTCGGCGATCGCCTCGGTCGTGGGAACGGGCGAAGTGGCGTGGGATAGCCGGATCGCCGATCTCGACCCCGGTTTCCGCCTGATCCAGCCGTGGGTGTCGAGCCAGGTCACGATCCGGGATCTACTGTCACACAGGAGCGGCATGCCCGATCACGCCGGCGATCTGCTTGAGGACCTCGGCTACGATCGCGAGGAAATCCTATACCGTCTGCGTTTCCTCGAACCCTCGAGCAGCTTTCGCTCGCAATACGCCTATACGAATTTCCTGTTTACCGAGGCCGGCGTCGCGGCGGCCCGGACGCTGAATACGTCGTGGGAAGATCTCGTCGACGCTCGCGTCTTCGAACCGCTTGGCATGACGGCGAGCAGCGCGCGCCACGCCGACTATCTGGCGGCCGAAAACCGCGCCTCGATCCATGCAATAGAGAACGGAGAGGCGCTCGCCAGATATGACCGCAATCCCGACGCCCAGGCGCCTGCGGGCGGGGTCAGTTCCAGCGCACGGGACATGGCGAAGTGGCTGACCCTTTTGATCAACAAGGGCAGCTTCGAGGGCCGGCAGATCATCGACGGGGACGCCCTTGGCGAGACGTTCCGCCCGCAGATCACCAGCGGAACCAGTCATGAAGACGGCCGAGCGGAGTTCTACGGCCTCGGCTGGATCGTCAATTACGACACGAACGGCCTGATCCGGCTTTCCCATTCCGGCGCCTTCTTCACCGGCGCGCGCTCGGTCGTATCCTTCCTGCCCGGCGAGGAAGTGGGAATCATCGTGCTCGCCAACGCCTTTCCGACAGGCCTGCCGGAAGCCGTGACCAACACTTTCTTCGACATCCTGCTTCGCGGCGAGCCCCAGCGCGACTGGCTGCCCCTGTTCGAAGGCCTGTTTCAGCAGATGCTGGACGCCGAAGCCGGGTACGATTTTTCGACGCCGCCGGATGCAGTGTCGCCGGGACTTTCCGCCTCCGCCTATGCTGGCCAATACGCCAACGCCTATTTCGGCGATCTGCAGATTGCGGAAGACGGCGACGGCCTCGCCATCCGTCTCGGCAATGGTCTGGGTCCGTTTCCGCTGACACATTGGGATCGGGATGTCTTCAATTTCACGTTCCTGACGCATGGCGACGACGGCGGAAGGACGGTCGGCGTCACCTTCACTGTGCCGGACGGCAAGCAGGCGCGCGCCGTCACGCTCGATTTTCTCAACGCCTACGGGACCGGGACATTCGTCAGGGTAGAAGATGGAAAGGAATAGTTATCCCGCTCTGGCCTCGTCGTAACTGGCCATCAGATCGTTGAACTTCTCGCCCTGGATGGCGACGTGGTCGTGCATCAGGCGACCGGTGAGGTCGGCGTCTCCGGAACGGATGGCTTCAACGATTTCGCGATGTTCGTTCAGGGATTGCCGCATGCGATTGCGCACGCGGAGCTGAAGCCGTCGAAAAGGCCTCAGGCGCCGATGCAGTTTCGAAGCCTCGCCGCTCAGAAAGGTGTTGCCGCTCGCAGTGTAGATCAGATGATGGAACGTTTCATTCTCCCGGTAATACTGGTCGGTGTCTCCGGCCAGTTGCGCCGCTTCGCATCCCTGCATCGCCTTTTCGATGGCGACAATGCCGCTGTCGGTGATCCGGCGGGCGGCGAGACGTCCGCACATGCCTTCCAGTTCCGCCATGACCTCGAACATCTCGATCGTGCGCCGGAAACTCGGATAGCGCACGAAGGCTCCGCGACGTGGAAGCTGTTCGACCAGGCCGGACGCCGAGAGGGCGTGAAGAGCCTCGCGCACCGGCGTGCGCGACACGTTGAACTGTTCCGACAACGAGACTTCGTCCAGCCGTTCACCGTCGGCGAATGCCCCGCCGATGATGGCCTGTTCCAGTTCCTCGCGAATCCTGTCTGCTGTTCGTTCCGTCATGTCCAGACACTATTTCTGCTGCAAGCATTCTACAATCCGTATCTTGTATACAAGAATATTGACAATGCATGCAATTGGTGTTGTCATCCGATCGTCAATTGATCACGATGATCAACACGGCGCCCCGGCGCCAAGGGAGGAAATCATGAAAATTTTTACCGCCGGTCTCGCCGGCGCCATTCTTATGTCCGTGTCACTAAGCGCGGTCGCACAGGACATGACCCTGAAGGCGTCGCATCAGTTCCCGGGAGGCAAGGGCGATGCGCGCGACGAGATGGTGCAGATCCTCGCCAAGGAAATCGAGGCCGCCGACGTCGGCCTGAAGGTGCAGGTCTATCCGGGCCAGTCGCTCTACAAGGCCCGCGAACAGTGGGGCGCCCTGACCAAGGGACAACTCGACTTCACGTCGTTCCCGCTGGACTATGCTTCCGGCCGCGTGCCGCAGTTTTCCGTCACGCTGATGCCCGGTCTGGTGCGCAACCATGACAGGGCGAAGCGGCTCAACGATTCTCCGTTCATGGACGACATCAAGGCGCTGATCGAGGAAAACGGCGCAATGGTGATAGCGGACGCCTGGTTGAGCGGCGCCTTCGCTTCGAAAAGCAACTGCATCACCTCGCCTGAAAGCATCTCCGGGCAGGTGACGCGCGCCGCCGGACCGGCGTTTGAACAGATGCTCGTCGGAGCAGGCGCCTCGATCGCCTCCATGCCGTCTTCCGAGATCTATACGGGCATGCAGACGGGGGTGCTCGACGCCGCGAACACCTCATCGGGATCGTTTGTCTCCTACCGGCTGTTCGAACAGGTGAAGTGTCTGACGGCGCCGGGAGAAAACGCGCTCTGGTTCATGTACGAGCCGCTGCTCGTCTCCAAGGATACCTGGAACAAACTCAATGACGAGCAGAAGGCCGCGGTGCTCGCCGCTGGTGAGAAAGCTGAAGAATATTTCGACAGCCAGGCGCGTGATCTGGACGCCCGGATGGTCGACACGTTCAAGCACGCCGGGGTCGAGATCACCGAAATGTCTCCGGAAGACTACGAGCAGTGGCTCGCCATCGCCAAGGAGACTTCCTACAAGGAATTCGCCAATGTCGACGGCGGTCAGGAACTGATCGAAAAAGCCCTCGCGGTAGACTGATCCTCCAACGTCGCCGGGCGCCTCACGCAGGGCGTCCGGCGTTTCCGGAAAAGCCATGAACATTTTCATTCGCGCCGTCGAGGCTGCATCGCGACTGTGCGGTCTCGTATCAATGGTCCTGCTTGCCGCGGCGGTCATCGTCGTGTCCGAAATGGTCTTCGTGCGCTACGTGCTCGGCCACTCCACCATCTGGCAGACCGAATTCGTGATCTATTCGATCATCGCCTCGACCTTCATCGGAGCGCCTTATGTGCTGCTTCTGCATGGACATGTCGGCGTCGACCTGCTGCCGAACGCGCTGGCGCGCAGGCCTGCGCGCCTCATGAACATCGTCGCGTCGCTGATAGCGCTGGCCTTCTGCGCTCTGGTGGCGTGGACGAGCGGGCATTTCTGGTACGAGGCCTTTTCGAAGGGCTGGACCACGGAAACCGTCTGGAAGATTCCGCTCTGGATTCCGCTGCTCCCCCTGCCGCTCGGAATGATCATGACCTGCTTGCAGTACGTCGTCCAGATCATGAAGCCGCTCGAACCGACGCAATCGGAGGCGTTCAGCGGATGAGCCCCCTCGAGATCGGACTATACATTTTTATCGCGCTCATGGCGCTTTTCGCCAGCGGCATGCCCATCGCATTCGCTCTGGGCGCCGTATCGGTGGCTGCCCTGCTGTTTACGGAAGGACCGAGTTCGCTCGACATACTGGGCGAAACCTTTTTCGCAGGGCTGAATTCCTTCACCCTCGTCTCGATCCCGATGTTCATCCTGATGGGGGCGGCGGTTGCGTCCAGTCCGGCTGGCAAGGACCTGTATGAAGCGCTGGACCGCTGGCTGAACCGCGTTCCGGGCGGCCTCGTCCTGTCCAATCTCGGCGCCTGTTCCATCTTCGCTGCGCTGTCCGGCTCGTCGCCGGCGACCTGCGCGGCGATCGGCAAGATGGGCATCCCGGAGATGCGGCAGCGGGGTTATCCGCCGGAAATCGCCACGGGTTCGATCGCCGCGGGCGGAACGCTCGGCATCCTGATTCCTCCGTCGATCACCATGATCGTCTATGGCATCGCTACGGAGACGTCGATCGGGCGGCTGTTCATCGCCGGCATCCTGCCGGGCCTCCTGTTGACCGGGCTGTTCATGCTCTGGTCGATCTATTCCTGCTGGCGGCAGGGCCTGTCGCTCAAGAGCATGGCCGACCGCTATTCCTGGAAGCAGAAATTCGAGGTTCTGCCCCGCGTGTTGCCCTTCCTGGCGATCATCGCCGGCATCCTCTATGTGCTCTACGGCGGCGTGGCGACGCCGTCCGAGGCGGCCGGCGTCGGCGCTCTGTTTTGTCTCGTTCTGGTGGTGGTGATCTACCGGATGTTCCGGGCAAAGCCCATTATCTCCATGTTCCGGGACACGGCCAAGGAATCGGTGATGATCATGATGATCATCGCGGCGTCCGAACTGTTCGCCTTCACCCTGTCGCTGACGTTCGTCACCCAGTCCATCGCCGAGTGGATCTCGATGCTCGACGTCAATCGCTGGGTGCTGATGGCGATGATCAACGCCTTCCTGCTGGTCGCAGGCTTTTTCCTGCCGCCTGTGGCCGTGATCCTGATGACGGCGCCGATCCTGCTGCCGATCATCCTGCAGGCCGGTTTCGATCCCTACTGGTTCGCCGTGATCCTCACCATCAACATGGAGATCGGCCTGATCACGCCGCCGGTCGGGCTCAATCTCTACGTCATCAACGGCATTGCCCCGGATATCCGTCTCCAGACTATCCTGCGCGGTTCGCTGCCCTATGTCATGTGCATGGTGCTTGCGATCGTTATCCTGTGTATCTTTCCGGGAATCGTTACCTGGTTGCCGACGGCGCTGATGGGACCTGCCCTGTGACACGTTCGAACTTCCTTGCAGATCTTCTGTCCTCGGTCTTCGAGCGCGGGCAGCGGCGTTTCGTCAGCCGCGACAGCCGGTCGATTGAGGAATTGTGCAAGGCTCTCCTGTCAGAAAGCGGAGAATCTTCCGGGACACGCCTGGCCGGCGCCATCCTCGACCGTTACGCGGAACTCGACGACGAAGCCAGGAAGCGTTTCTTTGCCCTGCTTGTCGAGGAATACGACGTCGACACCGACAAGGTGGCTGCGGCCGCCGCCAGCTATGGCGACAGCAGGGACAGCGCGGATCTTGCAATATTGCTGGAAGAAGCCGAGCCAAAACGACAGGAACTGCTTCGGCGGGTCAATCGCGCGCCCGGCGCTACCGGCCAACTTGTGCGCATGCGCGCCGACCTCTTGTCGCTCTTGAAGGAAAATCCCGAATTCCGGCGGGCCGATATCGATTTCGACCATCTGTTCGTTTCATGGTTCAACAGGGGATTTCTCGTCCTCCGGCACATCGACTGGATGACGCCGGCGAATATTCTCGAGAAGATCATCGAATATGAGGCTGTTCACGCGATTGACGACTGGGAAGACCTGCGCCGCCGGCTGGCCCCGGAAGACCGGCGCTGCTTCGCCTTCTTCCACCCGTCGATGCCCGACGAGCCGCTGATCTTCGTCGAGGTGGCGCTTGCGACCGGCATTCCGGGCTCGATCCAGGATGTGCTGAGCGAAGACCGGAAGCACGTCGACGAGGACGAGGCGACTGCGGCGGTTTTTTATTCCATATCCAACTGCCAAAAGGGGCTCGCCGGCGTCTCCTTCGGCAATTTCCTGATCAAGCAGGTGGCGACGGACCTGCAGCAAAGCCTGCCGAATCTCAAAACTTTCGTCACCCTGTCGCCGGTTCCGGGCTTCAACGACTGGCTTCGCGGGCAGGCGGCGTTGGAAGCTGATGAGGCGCGCGCCGATCACGATGAGATCCTCGCCATTCTCGAGGCAGGGGACGGCGGGAAACTTTCTGAATATTCGACCGCGCTGACGCGCTTGGCCGCAGAATATGTCTGCCTTGCCAAGCGGCCGGACGGGCGACCCGCTGATCCGGTTGCGCGCTTCCATCTCGGCAACGGCGCCCGGCTCGAGCGGATCAATCCGCAGGGCGACCTGTCGCAGAAAGGACTGGCCGCATCGAGTGGCGTCATGGTCAACTATCTGTATGACCTGAACACGGTCGAGGACAATCACGAAGCCTATGCCCAGAATAATCAAGTGATCGTCGCCCGGCCGATCAGAGCCTTGCTGCGCGACCGTCCGGCGCGAAAGACACAACGGAGTTCCGAGAATGCCTAATGCCCTCTACGACGCTTTGTTCGAACAGCACCGGGGCAGCAGCCGGACGTATATCTTCAAACCCGACGGGGCGAGCATTACCTACTCGGATTTTCTGGCGATGGCGGCGCGCACGGCCCATGCATTGCGTTCCTGCGGCGTGGAGCCCGGCGACCGGGTCGCAGTGCAGATCGCCAAGTCGCCGGAAGCGCTCGCGCTTTATATCGCGTCGGTGCAGGCGGGCGCGGTATTCCTGCCGCTGAATACCGCTTATACGCCTTCCGAGATAGAATATTTTGTCGAAAACGCCGGACCGAAACTGGTCGTTTGCGATCCGGCGTCCGTCGACGCCCTGGCGTCCATCGCGGCGGCGGCCGGAGCCGCACTGAAGACGCTCGCAGGCGATGGATCGGGCTCGCTGACGGATCTGGCGAAGGACCAGCCCACGTCTTTCCCGACCGTCGATCGCGGTCCTGACGACCTCGCCGCATTCCTCTACACGTCCGGCACCACCGGGCGTTCCAAGGGCGCGATGCTCACGCACGACAATCTGCTTTCCAACGCTGTCTCGCTTGTGGACGCCTGGCGCTTTACCGGGGACGATATCCTCCTGCACGCCTTGCCGATTTTTCACACGCACGGCCTTTTCGTCGCGGCGAACACTTTGACGCTTGCCGGCGGCGCGATGATCTGGCTGCCCGGTTTCCAGATCGACGCAGTGATCGAAAACCTGCCGCAAGCGACGTCGATGATGGGGGTGCCGACCTTCTACACCCGGCTGCTGGACGACCCGTGCTTCACGCAGGACCTCGTCAGTCATATGCGGCTATTTACGTCCGGAAGCGCGCCGCTGCTTGCTGAAACCCATGTCGCCTTCGAGGAGCGGACGGGCCATCGCATCCTCGAGCGTTACGGCATGACCGAGACGAACATGAACACCTCCAATCCCTATGACGGCGAGCGCCGGGCGGGAACCGTCGGCTTCCCGCTGCCGGGCGTCAGTCTCCGCATCTGTGACCCTGAAACTGCCGAGGAACTGCCGCAAGGCGATATCGGCGTTATCGAGGTGAAAGGGCCGAACGTCTTCAAGGGCTACTGGCGGATGCCTGAAAAGACGAAGGAGGAATTCCGCGACGACGGCTTCTTCATCACCGGCGATCTCGCACTGATCGATGAGGACGGCTACGTGCATATCGTCGGACGCGCCAGGGATCTGATTATATCAGGCGGCTACAATATCTATCCGAAGGAAGTCGAGCTTCTGCTCGACGAACAGCAAGGCGTGCTGGAATCCGCCGTTATCGGCGTGCCGCATCCCGATTTCGGCGAGGCGGTGGTAGCCGCTGTCGTCCCGCAAAAGGGGGCGGCAGTCGAAGAGACGGACATTCTGGAAGCGATCCACGACAAGATCGCCCGCTTCAAGCAACCGAAACGCATTCACATCGTCCCGGAACTTCCGCGAAACACCATGGGCAAGGTTCAGAAGAACCTTCTGCGCGATCAGTTCGGCAAGGATTTCAGCGCCTGAGCATCACCAGCCGATTTCTCGCGCCGCCGGGCTGACGCTATTCGAGCAGTTCGGTTTCGACGAACTCGACCGTTCCCGGACCGGGATTGACGACGTTGTGCTCGACGCCGGCCTTGCGGAAATAGGATTCGCCGGCGACCATATCGTACGTGTTCTCCGCACCATCCGGAGAAACAAGCAGAAGTTTGCCGCTCATCGTCGGTACCACGACGTAATCATGGCCGTGGGTATGCCAGCCCGTCGCCGTGTTGGGCGGAAACGTCCAGCGCGTGACGCGAACGCGTTCATTCTCTGCCTGAATGGTTGCCGTGGCGGATGGATATTCCTTGCGTTCTGACATACTGGTTCTCCGGTTGCGGAGCCCAGGGAGAAACCCTGGTCTGGACGGCTACCGTCTACTGGTAGAGCGTCACTGTCTTCGCCACAAGGATGAACACGACGGCCATGTATCGTTCACCGCCGCAAAGCAGCACCGACTGTCGCCGCTTGCTTCGATTGTCGACGATCTGAAGCGGGATGCATTTGCCTGCATTCTATAAGTTAGTATTTCTATAAATCATCTATCAAAGATTGAGTGCGGCCGAAGTTAACTATGCTTCTTACTTGACAAATTCTCCATCCGGTTCAACATCTGCGCCAGCCATGCGCGCGCAAGCGACTTCGAGTCGGGGGCATGTCGTCCCTGGCCTTATAGGGGGATAGGGAAATGACCGATAATCCAATGACTGCAGCTTCCGGCGTTCGGGAGACCATCGCGAAACACAAGACGTGGTTCACGGTGCTCGGCGTATGCCTGATCATACTCGGCATTCTGGCAATCATCTTTCCGTTTCTGGGAACGATCGTCGCCAAGACGTTCCTGGGCTGGCTGTTCCTGATTGGCGGCGTCGTGCAGGTTGTTCATGCTTTTTCGACGGCCAAGTGGAGCGCGTTTTTCTTCAATCTGCTCGTCGGCATTCTCTATATCGTTGTTGGCGCGTGGCTGGCTTTCCTGCCGCTGGCCGGCATCTTGACGCTGACGATCCTGCTTTCGGCGATGTTCATCGTGCAGGGCGTGCTTGAAATCGCGATGGGATTTCGACTGCGCCCCAACAGCGGTTGGGGCTGGGTGCTGGTCGCCGGAATACTGGCGCTGGTCGTCGGCGTATTGATCTTTCTCGAATTGCCGGGTTCCGCCGCCTGGGCGATCGGATTGCTGGCCGGGATCAATCTGATTTCCTCCGGATGGGCCTACGTCTTCATGGCGATGGCTGCCGGTAAAGAGACGCCAGCCAGTTAATCCGGCAAGCTGGCGGTTTGAACAAACAGATATCAAATGCGCGCATTCGCCCTTCGTCGACGTGACACGGCGCGGGTGCGCTGCTTGAACTTTGAGGCGCCCAGTCTGGATCGTTGAGAAAATCAGGCGCGGGGAAGTGGAACCGGCTGAAGTTGCTGTTTCCGCCGTACAGCCTGCGCTCTCGCCAACCATTTTATAGCCAGACGTTCCAATTGCTCGTTGTACAAGCCGCCGTCCATTTCAAGGCGGACAGTATCCTCGCCCTTCTCATTAAGGCGTGCAAAGATTTCGCTTATGACGAGCCTGTTCATGGGCGCTTTGTTTCCATCGTCCGAGAATCGCTGTTTTCATTGCAACAGCACAGGACGCGCTTTCCAGCCAAAGCTACCACAGGAATGTGGCGTATTCATAGCTGCAAATGAACAGACCCCGGCGAATTACGCGCGACGGTGTTGTAGTGGGCATCTGGAGAACTTTTGTTCGAAGTTACAACTATTTAGAAAGAAAAATTTTTACTTTTGCAACTTTTCCGGCTTCCGTTTCGTTATATCAAGTAATCAATCGATCTTTTGTGAATCGAGAGATACAAATGATTTTTTGAGGTATTAATACTTTCATGCAATAATAAAAAAATACTTTTTTATATGAATATCTGAGATTGATATGAAACTGGAAGGAGAAAAGCATGATTACTAGTGGAGAATACATCAAACGCATGCTGTCCGCAGTCGCAATCGTCACATTGTGTGCTGTGTCCGGACCCGCGCTCGCTCAAGTTGGCGCCGGTGTAGGCGCAGGCGTCGGCGTGGGTGGCGTTGGAGCCAGCGCCGGCGTTGGCGCGGGCGTCGGTTCTTCTGGTGCAGGCGTTGGCGCTGGCGTTGGGGTAGGCGTGGGTGATGCGAGCGCCGGAGTTGGCGCAGCCGCAGGCGTAGGCTCTTCGGGTGTTGGCGCGGGCGTAGGCGCAGGTGTTGGCGCCGGTGATGCAAGCGCCGGGGTAGGCGTCGGCGTCGGCGTTGGCGGCGCTGGAACCGGAACCGGCTCGGGAACAGGATCCGGCGCCGGAGGAAGCGGTGGTTCCGGTGGAGGCGCGCAATCGGTCGCAGCCTCGGTCGCCTCCATGAGTCATGGCGACCGCATAAAACTGCGCAAACGCTGTCACAGCGTTGTTCAGTACCCAGGGCGGCACGATACCACAACCGTTGAACTGTGCCGCATCGCACTGTCCATGCGTTAAAACTTGGATGACGCTCATCCAGGAACTGGCGTCCGTTTTCGGGCGCCTTTTCCAGTCCTCCAGGTTACGAGATCACTTTTTCTTTTGGGTTTGCGAGCTCGCGAACGGCCTTTTCGTTCTCTTTCCGGTCCTCATGACCAAACCAACGGTTTGATTCTGCATTCCCGTATTTTTTCTCCAGCAGACCCACGACATCCTCCATTGATCCGTCATGCGGTATCCAACCCTTTTCGATATCGGGAAAATCGAGCTTGCAGTTGGCGCATTTCGAACCCGACTGAAATTTGATCGGGCACCAGAAGGATTCCAGATTTCGCAGCATTTCCGCGCCGAGAGAATAGACCCCCGTCATCCAATCGCAGTAAAGACACCACAGGCGATCGTGCCCCACCAGACCCTCGAACTTGTGCCGGCTGATCGCCACCCAGTCACCGGATTTGTAAGGCGGCAGATTGATGCCCCAGACAAGCACCGGATAAACGACGATTTCGGCAAGGCGGATCAGCCAGAAAGCCGGAAAAGCAAGCGTCGTCGTCCAAAGCGCGGTCTGCTGACGGAAGCTGCTGCCGACGATGCGATTCAAAGTTGTGACAATACGCGGCCTGTTTCTGATGATCTCTCGATGGTGGTATTCGTGCGCGATCACCCACACGAAATAGGCGATCAGGCAACCGGCAAGCGCGCCGGCCAGTCCGGCCCAACCGCCAAGGATCGCGCCGGCGGCAAGCGGCAGAATCTGATAGGCGACGATCACGCCATCGAGCGCGGGCGCCTTGGAGAGCGCGTCGAGGATACGTCCACCCGAAGGGCCAAGGCGCGCAAGGATATGCAGTGCAGCGGTAAGAACCAGCAAATAGGTTGCAATCGCGATTGCAGTGATCAGAAACATGTACATACACGCGCCCCGGCAGAATAATGTCGGCGCACATTTATTTCAGTTCTATAGAATTCGCAAATACCAGTTAAATTTAAACGTCAATATGGTGAAATTATGTAAGTATAAATTAAATAAAAATTTAGTCGAATACTTTAGGTTTCGGTTGCGTCCTCGAACGTGCGGGAAGAGCGGCGCAATCCCGGAATCCACCGCCAGGGGTTCGGCCAAGTCTGCCCTGCGAGGGCTAGCTGCCGTAACTCGATGAATGCGCTGCTATTGCAGCAGCGTCAAACCGTCGGCAAGACCGTCCGTGTCGATCTGGAACGTCATCGGCGCGCCATTGACCGATGTGATCGTTGCGCTGGCCGTCGTCGCCGATTTCAGCGTCGTCACGAAATCGGGAGCCAGGTTGGCGCGGGACAGGCAAAAGCGGGGCGTGCAATCCTCAAAAGGCAGGACAATGGGTTTCGGAGTTCCCGCTTCGATGATGATGCCGCGGCTGACCTTCACGCCGGTGCGGGTTCGCCATACCGCGCTCATATTGCCTTCCGGATCGGCGGTAATCGTCCAGGCAAAGGCAAGCGAACCGTTGGCGCCTTCCGTTACGCTCTGGCTGATGCTGCACTGTCTGGCGGATGCAGGTTCGTCCGTGCAACTGTAATCCCAGGCGCCGATCGGTTGGCCAACCCGAATTTCCGCAGGATTTTCCGGGGCGACGCGGGACGCAGTGGTGCGCGTTGTTTGCGTGGTCCGCGACGCCTGGCTCGCGGGTCTGCTCAATCCTGTCTTTTGTGCAGCAGGTTCGATTTTGGCCTCACTGGAAGCAGTGACCGCATCGCCGCCCCCGGCTGATTCAATCCGGGCCCGGACATTTGCGACAATCACTTCAACCCGGTTCTGGAAACGGCGCAAGTCTCCCGGCGGCACCACAACAATCGCGATAAGAACGGCGGCCAACAAAGCAATCAGAAGTGTGATGAAGGCAAAGCGCATGGGAGCTCGACGATACGAAAAGGTCCGAAAGACCTACCATCCGGACCGACTTTTCTTCAAGTTGCAAATAGATGGATCCAACCGCAGGATTAACGGGGCGGTTGGTCGGCAATACATGCTTGGCGCACATGACATTCCATCGCTCGACGTCAACTATCCCCGGCAGGCAGGTTCGACCTTTCAATCAGATCGTGTTCTGTGAGAAATTCCAGCATCTGGTCGCGCAATCCAAGTCTCCACAAATACGTATGTCCGGCCTCATCGAATGCAACAAACTCTTTCGGGTCATTTGCACGAGCGAACAGCGCTTCGCCATGAGAAAACGGAACCACTCTGTCATCCGTCCCGTGCAGGATGAGTACAGGCTCCATCACATCGATAATACGGTCCCTGCTTCGGAACTGGTCCCTCATGAGAAACGAGACCGGAAGCCAGGGATAGGCGTCGGCGGCGATGTCGACCGTCGCCGTGAACGGCGCCTCAAGGATGAGCGCTTCCGCGTCCCTTTCAGCGGCCACCGCAGTGGCCACTCCTGTGCCGAGGGATTCGCCGTGCAGAACGACACCCGAAGAGATGGCGTCCGCGCGGTCGAAATGATGAAGCGCGTCGGAAATAAACATTTTTTCCGAGGGCGACCCTCCGCTGCCGGGATAGCCGCGATAGGCGGGCGCGTAGAAACCAAGCCCGCTTTCCATGATTTGTCGGAAACGCGGCGCACGGGTTGAAATGTTGCCCCCGTTGCCCTGGAAGTAGAGAACCGTCGGCAGGTCGTGTCGTGCAGGCTCTGCGCGCCACACCGTCACCACAACGCCGTCCGCCATTGTCACATCCTCGACGATCACCCCTTGAAGGCCTTCGTCGACCGGATCGGCCAACACGCCGGAAGGGACGAAGACATGGTCGCGCTGTGTCGCGTACATGAAGCCTGCCGCCGCTGCGTAGAGCACAACCGCAATCACGATAAGGTAGATGATGCTTCGCAGGATTTTCGTCATTTGTTTTTCTCTATCGCCGATCGATCAATGGTCCAGTGGACAGATTGGCTGACTGAAGGCCGTTTCAAGTTGCCTTACAAATTCCAATTTACAGGCTTGGTCAAATTCCATAGCCTGCCTCCACAAAAATGAATCTGTGGGCATTCAACCAAAGTCTGCTTGCAAGATTCGGGGAATATGAATAAATAAACGAGCGTTCAATTAATCGTTGAGCGTCTGTTGAAGCTATAAGCTTCATCGGTCGATTGAGGAGTCGGCCGGACTGGGAGGAGAATCTGGGGTAATGCCAAAGTCGGGCCAAAAGGCCGGCCGGAAGCCGGTTACCTTTCCGCAATATCTTGTGCTGAATGCAGAGCGTTACGCCGATCGCACGGCGATGCGCCATAAAAGCTACGGCATCTGGCAAAGCTGGAGCTGGGCCGAACTTTTTGAGGAGATCAGGGCGTTCTCGCTGGGGCTGCGCGAGCTCGGCCTGAAAAAAGGCGACAAGGTCGCTATTGTCGGCTCCAACCGGCCGCGCCTTTACTGGTCCTTCTGCGCGATACAGGCGATTGGCGGCGTGCCGGTGCCTGTCTATGCCGATTCAGTCGCCGAGGAGATGGTCTATGTCCTCGAACACGCCGAAGTCGTCATGGCGATCTGTCAGGATCAGGAGCAGGTCGACAAAGTTCTAACGATGCAGGACAAGCTTACTTCGCTGCAGCGCGTCCTTTACGACGAAGTTCGCGGCATGCGCGACTACGACCAGGAGCATCTGTTTTCCATCGATTCCATTCAGGCCCGCGGCGGGGAGATTTTCAAATCCTCCGGCGACGCCGACTGGTTGGAGGCGATCGACCAGGGAGAGGGGACGGAACTCGCGGTCATGCTTTACACATCAGGCACGACCGGACGGCCGAAGGGCGTGATGCTTTCTTTCGACAATCTGGTGATTTCCGCGCTTAACGGAAACGCGTTCGATCATCTGGATGAGCATGAGCAGACGATCGCCTATCTTCCGCTTGCCTGGGTCGGCGATCATATTTTTTCCTACGCCCAGGCCTACACAGCCGGATATTGCGTTTGCTGCCCGGAAAGTCCCGATACCGTGACGGAAGACCGGCGGGAGATCGCGCCGACTTACTTCTTTGCCCCGCCGCGCGTTTTCGAGATCCTGCTGACACAGATCATGGTGCGCATGGAGGACGCCGGTAAGCCCAAGAAGCGGATGTTCGACAGTTTCATGGCGCATGCGCGCAAGGTCGGCGAACCGATCCTGAACGGCGAGCCCGTGGGGCTGGCGGACCGGATAAAGTACTGGATCGGAGAAATTCTTGTATATGGTCCGCTGAAAAACCGCATGGGGTTCAGCCGCCTGAAGGTCGGCTATACCGCCGGTGAAGCAATCGGTCCGGAAATCTTTCGTTTCTATCGTGCGCTTGGGCTGAACCTGAAGCAGCTCTACGGGCAGACGGAAGCATCCGTTTACATAACCGCCCAACCCGATGGCGAGATCCGCGCCGACACCGTTGGCAGGCCGTCGCCGGATGTCGAGATTCGCATCGACGATGCCTCCGGAGAAGTGCTGTATCGCTCGCCAGGCGTGTTCCTCGGTTACTACAAGAATGACGAGGCGACCCGCACGACCAAGACGGAAGAGGGCTGGGTCCATACCGGCGACGCGGGCTTTTTCGATCAGGAAGGCCACCTCAAGATCATCGACCGGGCCAAGGATGTCGGCAAGCTCGCCAACGGCAATCTGTTTGCGCCGAAATATATCGAGAACAAGCTGAAATTCTTCCCGAACATCAAGGAAGCCGTAGCCTTTGGCGACGGTCGCCCCTATTGCACGGTTTTCCTGAATATCGACCTGACGTCCGTCGCGAGCTGGGCGGAGCGCAACAATATCTCCTACGGGTCCTATCAGGAACTCGCCGCTCATCCGGAGGTCTACCGGATGATGGAGGAGCATGTGGATCAGGTGAATCGCGAATTGGCCGCCGAGGAAATGATGGCCGGTTCGCAGATCCATCGCTTCCTCGTGCTTCACAAGGAACTCGACGCCGATGACGGCGAGCTCACCCGGACCCAGAAGGTGCGGCGCTCTTTCATATCGGAACGTTACGAGCCGTTGATCGAGGCGCTTTACGACGGCTCGACCTCCAAGCATGTCGAGACGGAAGTCGTCTTCGAGGACGGCCGAAAAGGCAAGATCGCCGCGACCGTGGAGATCCGCGAAATGAAGGAACACGCACCCAGCTTTGCGAAGGAGGCTGCGGAATGAACGTTCATGTTCACCCGACGCAGGAATTCCGGTTCATGCGGCCTGATGACGGGATCAAACAAGGCGATCCGCTGCTGGTCGTCGACAATATCTCGCTGTCATTCGGCGGCGTAAAGGCGATCACCGACATATCCTTCGACATCCTGAAGGGCGAGATTCGCGCGATTATCGGCCCGAACGGCGCTGGCAAAACCTCGATGCTCAACGTCATCAACGGCTTTTATCACCCGCAAAAGGGCACGATCACCTTTCGTGGCCAGAAGCGCAGCCGCATGCGCCCGCACGAGGCCGCCAATCACGGCATTGCCCGCACCTTCCAGAACATTGCGCTGTTTCACGGCATGAGCGTGCTCGACAACATCATGACCGGGCGCATTACGCTGATGAAGCGCAATATGCTCTGGCAGGCCCTGTGGCGCGGACCGGCGGAAACAGAGGAAATTGAGAACCGCGAGATTGTCGAACGCATTATCGATTTTCTGGAAATCGAGCATATTCGAAAGACCCCGGTCGGGCGGCTGCCCTATGGCCTGCAAAAACGGGTCGAACTCGGACGCGCGCTGGCAGCTGAGCCGTCGCTTCTTCTTCTCGACGAGCCGATGGCCGGCATGAACCTCGAGGAAAAGGAGGACATGAGCCGATACATCCTCGACGTGAACCAGCAATTCGGCACGACCATCGCCCTGATCGAGCACGATATGGGCGTGGTCATGGATCTGTCCGACCGGGTCGTGGTGCTCGATTACGGCCGGAAGATCGGCGACGGAACACCGGACGAGGTGCGCAACCACCAGGATGTCATCGACGCCTATCTCGGGGTCAGCCATGATTGACCGGCGCCAGACAGGAGGAGCAGTCAGGTGAGCACGCAATTCCTGAATTTCATCGAGATCTTCATCAACGGCCTGATGGCCGGGATCATGTATTCCCTCGTCGCTCTTGGTTTTGTTCTGATTTTCAAGGCCTCCGGCATCTTCAATTTCGCACAGGGCGTCATGGCGCTCTTCGCGGCGTTGACGCTGGTCGGCCTGCAGACTGGACAGGTTCCGTTTTCCCATCTCATCAATGCGATCTTCGGCACGGACATCCATGACTGGGGACCGGGATTGCCGACCTTTCTCGCGATCCTTCTGACCCTGGTCGTGATGATCGCGCTTGCCTGGCTTCTCGAAAAATTCGTTCTCAATCATTTGATCAACCAGGAGCCGATCATTCTGTTCATGGCGACGATCGGGCTTGCCTATTTCCTGGAAGGCTTCGGCGACCTGATGTGGGGGTCTGACGTCAAGACCCTCGATGTCGGGCTGCCGTCCGGCGGGTCCTTCTGGTGGGAGGACGTGACGCGCACGTGGGCGCCGGAAGACGCCGACTACTGGGGCATGTATATCGACAAGCTGGACATCAGCGCGACCATCATTGCGGTGATCCTTGTGACGGCTCTTTCGCTGTTCAGCCAGTACACCGCGACCGGCAGGGCGCTGCGCGCCGTCGCCGACGACCATCAGGCGGCTCTGTCCGTCGGCATTTCCCTGCGCAAGATCTGGGTGATCGTCTGGTCGATCGCCGGGTTCGTGGCGCTGGTCGCGGGCATCATGTGGGGCTCGAAATCCGGCGTGCAGTTCTCATTGTCGCTGATTGCGCTCAAGGCTCTGCCGGTGCTGATCCTCGGAGGCTTTACCTCCATACCGGGCGCAATCGTCGGTGGTCTGATCATTGGCGTCGGCGAGAAGCTTGCCGAAGCCTATATTGGGCCGATGGTGGGTGGCGCCATCGAGAACTGGTTCGCTTATGTCGTGGCGCTCGCCTTCCTGCTGTTCAGACCGCAGGGCCTGTTTGGCGACCGGATCATCGAGCGGATATAGCGGGAGGGAACAATGCTCTATCGTGAAGCAGGCGACTTCAAGACCACCTACCGGGCCGACGAGCAGACCTTTCCAATCCGGTCGGAACGCTGGCTGTTCTGGACAGTGATGGTGCTTGCCTTCGCCGTCGTTCCCTTCTTCATCAACGACTACTGGAACAAGGCGGTTCTGGTGCCCTTCCTTGTGTGGGCGCTGGCGGCGCTGGGGTTGAACATCCTCACGGGCTATTGCGGCCAGGTGTCGCTTGGCACGGGTGGTTTCATGGCCGTCGGGGCGTTTGCATGCTACAAGATCATGACGGCGTTTCCCGACCTCAACATGTTCATCGTGGTCGTGCTTTCTGGCTTCGTGACCGCCGGCGTCGGAATATTGTTCGGTCTGCCGTCGCTACGCATCAAGGGATTCTATCTCGCGGTGGCGACGCTTGCGGCGCAGTTCTTCCTGATATGGGTCTTCAACAAGTTTCCATGGTTCTACAACTACTCGGCGTCCGGGCAGATCACGGCGCCTGAACGAACCATCCTCGGAATCGCGGTGACAGGTCCGAACTCATTGCCCTGGGCGACCTATCTGTTCTGTCTGGCAATCGTTTTCGTGTTCGCCTGGGTGGCGCGCAACCTGACGCGCGGCCGCATGGGACGTTCCTGGATGGCGATCAGGGACATGGATATAGCAGCCGAAATCATTGGCGTGTCGCCGCTGAGGGCGAAGCTGTCCGCTTTCGCTGTATCGTCCTTCTATATCGGCATGGCCGGAGCGCTTTTCTTCTCGGTCTACCTGGGCGCGGCGGAAGTCACCGAGGCCTTCGGCATCGACAAATCGTTTCTTGCGCTCTTCATGGTGATCATTGGCGGTCTGGGCTCGATTCTGGGCTCCTTCCTTGGAGCCGGATTCCTGGTGCTTCTGCCGGTGCTTTTCAAGAACATCATGGTCAACCAATTCGGCTGGCCAACGGACGTGGCCGCTCATCTTCAGATCATGCTGATCGGCGGACTCATCATATTTTTCCTGATCGTGGAGCCGCACGGGCTGGCGCAGCTCTGGCGATTGACCAAGGAGAAACTGCGTTTGTGGCCGTTTCCCTATTAGGGGCGCGCGCCGAATGAATTCCTTTCGGGAGGAAGGGAATAGCGAAATGTCTGTAAACCCCAGGAGGAGAGACATGAAATTGACAAAAATCGCCATGGCCGGTGTGCTTGCCGCCCTGGTCAGTGCCCCGCCGGCGATGGCCGATCTGGTTTTCCCGGCGCTCAGCTACCGAACCGGCCCCTACGCGCCCAACGGCATCCCCTTCGCCGACGGCTACGCCGACTACCTGACGCTGATCAATGAACGCGACGGCGGCATCAACGGCGAAAAGATTCGCCTCGTTGAGTGCGAAACCGGCTACAACACGGAAAAGGGCGTGGAATGCTATGAATCCACCAAGGGCGAAGGCGCTCTGATCTATCAGCCGTTGTCCACGGGCATCACCTACCAGCTCATCCCCAAGGCGACCGCGGACGGCATTCCGGTGCACTCCATGGGCTATGGCCGCACCTCTGCCGCCAACGGCAAGGTGTTCAAATGGGTGTTCAATTATCCGGCCACCTATTGGGACGGCGCATCGATCGCCGTCAAGCACATCATGGATCAGGAAGGCGGCGATCTCAGCGGCAAGAAAATCGCGCTCGTCTATCACAACTCCGCCTACGGCAAGGAGCCGATCCGCACCCTTGAGGAGCTTTCCAAGAAGCACGGTTTCGAGCTGATGCTGATCCCGGTCGATCATCCGGGGCAGGAGCAGAAATCGCAGTGGCTGCAGATTCGCCGCGAACGTCCTGACTATGTTTTGATGTGGGGCTGGGGCGTGATGAACTCGGTCGCCGTCCAGGAAGCCGCCAATATCCGTTTCCCGATGGATCGCTTCATCGGAATCTGGTGGTCGGGATCCGAGAACGACGTCGAGCCTGCCGGCGACGGCGCCAACGGTTACAAGGCGCTGGCTCTCGCCAACCCAGGCGGCGACTATCCGATCTACGCGGATCTTCAGAAATATGTCTACGACGCTGGCAAGTCGGCCGGTGACGGAACCCATACGAAGGAAGTCCTCTACAATCGCGGCATGTATGCTGCGCTTCTCGCCGTCGAGGCCGCCAAGAAGGCCCAGGAGATCCACGACACCAAGCAGATCGACGCTTCGATGATGCGCGATGGCATGGAGGCCCTGGAGATCACTGCGGCCAAAATGACGGAACTCGGTCTTCCGGAATTCGGTCCGGAATTCGCGGTGTCCTGTGAAAACCACGGCGGATCAGGCGTCGGCAAGATCCAGCAATGGGATGCGAGCGCCGGTGAGTGGAAGGTCATCACCGACTGGATTTCGGCTGATCGCGATATCGTCGATCCGCTGATTGCCGAGGACTCTTCGGCTTACGCGCAGGAAAACAACATAGAAGAGCGCTGCAACTAGCAGCCCCTGACACCGCGGCCGGCGAGAAATCGCCGGCCGCTACCGGACACAATGCGGGACTCGCAAGGCCATGCTTCAGAAAGTCGACGACACAGCGCCGATCCTCAGAATCAACAATATCGAGGTCATCTACAATCACGTGGTCCTGGTGCTGAAGGGTGTTTCCCTGACCGTGCCGCGCGGCGGCATCGTGGCTATCCTCGGCGCAAACGGCGCCGGCAAGACGACGACGCTCAAGGCCGTATCGAACCTGCTCAAGGCTGAGCGCGGCGAAGTGACGAAGGGCGATATTCAGTTCGAGGGAAACGAGATACAGGAACTGTCGCCGTCGGACCTCGTAAAACGGGGATGTATTCAGGTGATGGAAGGCCGCCATTGCTTCGGCCATCTGACGATCGAGGAAAACCTCATGACCGGCGCCTATACCCGTAGCGACGGCAGAGCCAAGATCCAGGACGATCTGGAGATGGTCTATACCTATTTTCCACGGCTGAAAGAGCGCCGCAAATCGCTGGCTGGTTACACCTCGGGCGGCGAGCAACAGATGTGCGCCATCGGCCGGGCGCTGATGTCTCGGCCTTCAACCATCCTGCTCGATGAGCCGTCGATGGGACTTGCGCCGCAACTGGTCGAGGAGATTTTCGAGATCGTCAAGAGCTTGAATAGCAACGAAGGCGTCTCGTTTTTGCTCGCCGAGCAGAACACCAATATCGCGCTTAAATACGCCACCTACGGCTATATCCTGGAATCCGGACGGATTGTTCTCGACGGAAAGGCGGATGAGCTGCGCGAGAATGAGGACGTGAAGGAATTTTACCTCGGCGTTGGCGGAGAAGGCCGAAAGTCCTTCCGCGACGTCAAGCATTACAAGCGGCGCAAGCGTTGGCTGTCATAGCGGAATGGATGTTGGGAGGGGTTGACCTGCGCAAGCCGGCTCGCTATTAATTGAACAAACGTTCATTTATTTAAATGCGCATCGTGCGATTGTGGTGCGTCTGGATGGTCTGATGGCGCGCAAGGTAGGATCGGTTGGAACGGAAACTGCCGACAAGGTGCGGCAGGCTGCGCTTCTTCTGTTTGCGCGACACGGCTATGCGGCGGTGTCCATGCGGCAGATTGCCCGGCAGATCGATTTGCAGGCCGGCGCTATCTACAATCATTTCCCGACCAAGCAGCATTTGCTTCGAGATCTGCTCGTTTCCCATATGGAGCGTCTGTTAGCGGCGTGGGAGGCGGAACGGGTGGAAGGACTTCCGGCCGGAGACGCCCTGGTCGCGTTTGTGCGGTTTCATCTTCGCTATCACACGCAATGCGGCGAGGAGGTCTTTATCTCCTACATGGAGCTCCGCAATCTAGAGGAACAGAATTTTCGCGACATCGAAGCTCTTCGCAAGCGCTATGAAAAAGGTTTGCAGGACATCCTCGAACGCGGTGTGGCGGACGGAACTTTTCAGATTTCCGATCCGCGCGTGACGACCATGGCGCTGATCGCCATGCTGACCGGCGTCACCAACTGGTATCGGAACAGCGGCCGATTGTCGCTCAGCGAAATCGAGGCGCTTTACGTGGGAATGATATCCGGCACAGTCGGACTGAAGGAGGTTTAGGCGATGTTTACGACGGGGATGGCGTTCGGATTGGGCGAGGAGATTGATCTTCTTCGCGACACCGTTCATCGTTTCGCACAGGAGAAGATTGCTCCGCAGGCGGCCGAAATCGACAGGAGCAACCAGTTTCCGATGGAACTGTGGACCGAACTCGGATCTCTCGGTCTCCTCGGCATGACGGCTGATCTGGATTACGGCGGCACGGGAATGGGATATCTGGCGCATACCGTAGCGATGGAGGAGATTTCTCGTGCGTCCGCCTCGGTCGGACTGTCCTACGGCGCCCACTCCAATCTGTGTGTCAACCAGATCAATCGCTGGGGCACGAAAGAGCAGAAGGAACGCTATCTGCCTGCGCTGTGCAGCGGTGAAAATGTCGGCGCCCTGGCGATGTCCGAGCCCGGCGCCGGATCGGATGTGGTTTCGATGAAACTGCGCGCGGAGGCGCGAAACGACCGCTTCGTCCTCAACGGCAACAAAATGTGGATCACCAATGGTCCGGACGCGGACACACTGGTTGTCTACGCCAAGACCGACATGGACGCTGGTCCGAAGGGCATCACGGCTTTTCTGATCGAAAAATCGATGAGCGGATTTTCCACGGCCCAGAAACTCGACAAGCTGGGCATGCGCGGCTCCAACACCTGCGAACTGGTGTTCGAGGATTGCGAGGTGCCGTATGAGAATGTTCTGGGCGAAGTCGGACAGGGCGTCCGCATACTGATGTCCGGGCTGGATTACGAGCGCGTCGTTCTGGCCGGTGGTCCGGTCGGCATCATGGCCGCCGCCATGGACGTCGTCATGCCCTATGTGCACGAACGGCGGCAGTTCGACACGCCGATTGGCGCGTTCCAGTTGATGCAGGGCAAGCTTGCTGACATGTATACGACCATGAATGCCTGCCGCGCCTATGTCTACGCCGTGGCGAGCGCCTGCGATCGCGGCGAGACGACGCGAAAAGACGCGGCCGGCTGCATTCTCTACGCGGCGGAAAAGGCGACGCAGGTTGCGCTCGAGGCCATCCAGACGCTCGGCGGCAACGGATATATCAACGAATATCCAACGGGCCGTCTGCTGCGCGACGCCAAGCTCTATGAGATCGGCGCTGGAACGTCGGAAATCAGACGCATGCTGATCGGTCGCGAAATGTTCGCCGAAACCGCCTGACCGGGAAAGCCATGTCCGAGATCAAGTCACAGATTATCCCGTCCTCGACCCTGTTCCGGACCAACAGCGCCCGGATGAAGGCGCTGACGGACGATATGCGCGATATCGCGGCGCGCATCGAAAAAGGCGGAAGCGACCAGTCGCGGGATCGTCATGTCTCCCGCGGCAAGCTTTTGCCGCGGGAGAGGGTTCGACGGCTTCTCGACAGCGGTTCGCCGTTCCTGGAAATCGGACAGTTCGCGGCGTGGGACATGTACGGGGAACAAATCTCTTCAGCCGGTCTCATCGCCGGGATCGGCCGCGTGTCTGGTCGGGATGCAATGGTTGTCTGCAACGATGCGACCGTGAAGGGCGGCACCTACTATCCGATGACCGTCAAGAAGCATTTGCGGGCGCAGGAGATTGCTCTCGAGAACCGGCTGCCCTGCATCTATCTCGTCGACAGCGGCGGCGCCAATTTGCCGAACCAGGACGAAGTGTTTCCTGACCGCGAGCATTTCGGCCGGATTTTCTTCAACCAGGCCAATATGTCGGCGCGCGGCATTGCGCAGATCGCCGTCGTGATGGGATCCTGCACGGCGGGTGGGGCCTATGTTCCGGCGATGTCCGACGAGACGATCATCGTCCGCAATCAGGGGACGATCTTTCTCGCCGGACCGCCTTTGGTGAAGGCAGCGACTGGAGAGGTCGTTTCAGCGGAGGATCTCGGCGGCGGCGACGTTCATACGAGATTGTCCGGCGTAGCCGACCATCTGGCCCTGGACGACGCGCACGCGCTGGCGCTTGCCCGCCGGGCTATCGCCAATCTCGGCGCTGGCGGCAAGCCGGAGATGACCGGCCAGGCGCCGGAAGATCCGCTTTACGACCCCGCGGAAATCGCCGGCATTGTTCCGTCGGACATGAAGACGCCGTACGATATTCGCGAGGTCATCGCCCGGATCGTCGACGGCTCGCGCTTCGATGAGTTCAAGGCGCGTTACGGCGCGACCTTGGTCTGCGGCTTTGCCCATATTCACGGTATACTGACCGGCATTATCGGCAACAACGGAGTGCTGTTTTCGGAATCGGCGCTGAAAGGCGCGCATTTCGTGGAGCTCTGCTCCCAGCGCGGCATTCCGCTGGTGTTTCTCCAGAATATCACCGGCTTCATGGTCGGTCAGAAATACGAGTCCGGCGGCATCGCCAAGGACGGCGCGAAGCTGGTGACAGCGGTTGCGACGACATCGACGCCGAAGATCACCATGATCGTCGGCGGATCCTTCGGCGCCGGCAATTACGGCATGTGCGGCCGCGCCTATGATCCGCGTTTTCTGTGGACATGGCCGAACAGCCGCATATCCGTGATGGGCGGCGAGCAGGCCGCCGGCGTTCTCGCCACCTTGCGCCGAGACGGCATTGAGCGTGGCGGCGGCGACTGGAGCGCCGAAGATGAGGCCGAATTCCGACGACCGATTATTGAGCAGTTCGAACATCAGGGACATCCTCTCTACGCATCGGCGCGACTTTGGGATGATGGAATAATCGATCCGTGCCGTTCGCGCGACGTGCTTGGTCTGTCATTGTCGGTGACGCGAAACCGGGCGATCGAAGAAACACGCTTCGGCGTGTTCAGGATGTAGGAGCGGTCATGTTCTCCAAGATACTTGTCGCCAATCGCGGAGAGATCGCCTGCAGGATCATGCGGACGGCGAGGGAGATGGGCATTGCGACCGTCGCCGTCTATTCGGACGCCGACGCAGCTTCCCTGCATGTCGCGATGGCGGACGAGGCCGTTCGCATCGGAACCGCAGCCGCTTCTGAAAGCTACCTGCTCGGCGATCGCATCATTGAGGCCGCGCACGAAGTCGGCGCGGAAGCAATACACCCGGGCTATGGGTTTCTTTCCGAAAACCCGGATTTCGTGGATGCGGTTGAACGCGCAGGGCTCGTTTTCATCGGCCCGTCGGCTGACGCCATTCGGGCGATGGGGCTGAAGGACGCCGCCAAGGCGCTGATGGAGAAATCCGGCGTGCCGGTGGTTCCCGGCTATCACGGCGAGGCCCAGGAACTGGTGGTGCTGGCCGGCAAGGCGAACGAAATAGGCTATCCGGTGCTGATCAAGGCGCGCGCCGGCGGCGGCGGAAAGGGAATGCGGTTTGTCACCGACCCGTCGAAATTCGGCGACGCCTTGTCAGCCGCGAAACGCGAAGCGGAGGCTTCCTTCGGCGACGGGCGGGTGCTGGTCGAGAAATTCGTCGCCACGCCGCGCCATATCGAGGTGCAGGTTTTCGGCGACGATCATGGAAACCACGTCTATCTGTTCGAGCGTGATTGCTCGCTGCAGCGCCGGCACCAGAAAGTCATAGAAGAGGCGCCAGCCCCCGGGATGACTGCCGAGATGCGCGCGGCCATGGGCGAAGCGGCGGTTCAGGCGGCCAGAGCAATCGGCTACAGCGGCGCGGGAACGGTCGAGTTCATTGTCGACGCCAGCGATGGACTGCACCCCGACCGCTTCTACTTCATGGAGATGAACACAAGGCTCCAGGTTGAGCATCCGGTGACCGAGATGATCACCGGGCTCGACCTTGTTGAATGGCAGTTGCGGGTCGCCGCCGGTGAAGCTTTGCCTTTGAGCCAGGGGGAACTGGAAATTTCCGGCTGGGCTTTCGAGGCCCGGATCTATGCGGAGGATGTGCCAAAGGGGTTTCTTCCTGCGACGGGCGTTCTGCAGCATCTTGCATTTCCCGGTGCGCCGGCGCGTGTCGATTCCGGCGTCAGGGCCGGCGACGAGATCACGCCGTTTTATGATCCGATGATCGCCAAGTTGATCGTCCACGGTCCAAACAGGAACATTGCTCTCAGTCGCCTCGCGGCAGCGCTTGCCAGGACAGAGATTGCCGGCGCGACGACAAATCTCGAGTTTTTGTGGCGTCTGTGCCGCAACCCGGAATTTGCGCAGGGTGGCGTGGACACCGGCCTTATCGATCGTGAAATTGCATCGCTCTCGGCCTCTGATCCGGTCTCTGACGAAATGCTGGCGCTTGCGGCGCTATCGGTTGTCGGCGTCGGATACGCGCCGGGCGGCAACGACCCCTTTGTGACGATTGGCCCCTGGTCCCACTGGACGGCGGCGAAGCGGATCGTTCACCTTGTCGCCGACGACGTCGATTTCGCCGTTACGCTGTACCGGCATTCGCACGCTCGCTGGTCAGCTGCAATTGACAGGTCGGATCGAGCGAGCAGCGCTGGACTGGAGTTCATGCTTTTCAACGCCGATGACGGGCGTTTCCGGGCAGGGTTTGGGAACCGCCAGGTCAATCTTCACTGTGTTCGGGAAAAGGGTTCGGTGTCCGTTTTTATGGGCGGCCGGACCCAGACATTCCAGATTCCCGCGGATGCGTCGACGGACGATGATGTCCAGGCGCCAGGCGACAGGCTTGTCGCTCCCATGCCTGGCGTGATCAAGCAGATCACCGTTGCAAAAGGCGATGAGGTGCAGTTGGGCGCTCCGATTATCGTGATGGAAGCGATGAAGATGGAGATGACCCTGGAGGCGCCGGGTGACGGGACTGTGGCTGAAGTTACGGTATCTGAGGGAAGTCAGGTAAAAGACGGAGATGTTCTGGTCATTCTGGATAGGGAAATCGATGACTAGGTAGCATTTTCAAGAACAGTTTTTTGTTTAGACTTACCATCTTTGAGCAAACGAAGATGTTTATATTCGAAGTCCAATCCACATTATAAGTTGCGTGCATGGTTGCATAACGTCGTATTTTGCGTACACTTTTTAATGTAGTTGGTGTGTATGCAGTTTCAATTTCCTCCCTAGACTAGGGCTGCAATTATAGCAGCCTTTTTTTTATGCATATATTTCATATGGTTAAGGTTTAGTCGATTGAACATTTCGCGGTCGTCTTGAACTTTGGTGCGACGAAATTTGATTCGAACTGATTCGGCTTGATGGCGTACTTTTGAGGCCGTAAAGACCTGCGCCAGGGCATATGGATCAATGCGGGAGGTTTGAATGGTGAAACTTGTGGCGCCGCGCGAGGTGACGACATTCTGGTTCGATGAACTGGAAGAACGGAACTGGTTCGAGAAGAACGAAGAGGTCGATCGCACCATCAGGGACCGCTTTATGGGCGCGCATCTGGCGCTGTCTGCCCACGTTCCGCCGGAGTGGCGTGAGACGCCGGAAGCCATTCTTGCCCTGATCATCGTTTTCGACCAGTTTCCTCGCAATATATTCAGAAACAGCCCACATGCCTTTGCAACGGACGCCCTGGCTCTCAGAGAGGCAAGGCTGATGATAGAGAAGGGTTTTGATTTGCAGACGTCTGAAAAGCGAAGGCTGTTCGTTTATCTTCCGTTCGAGCACTCGGAGAACATCGAAGATCAACATCGCAGCGTCGCGCTTGTTGAAACCTTGAATGACGCAAATTTACTGAAATACGCCCTTGCGCACCGGGAGGTCATCGAACAGTACGGCCGATTCCCGCATAGAAATGCAATTTTGGGGCGTGTTTCGACGCCGGAGGAAAAGGCCTATCTGGCGAAGCCGGGCGCTGGTTTCTGAGCATGATACTCGTGCGTTGAGGCGTCGGGAAGACAAGCAGAAGCTGCAGTATTTAACCGTTGACGTCGAAATTTAATCTAAAACAGCGTATACAACGGGAGTTGTAGGATCTATTGATGATGTTTATAGCAAGTAGTTGATAACCAGTTTCGCAACTTGCCGACGGCGGGGGAGGCTTGTTTCAAACAAGTTTATCTACGGTTAGTAGATGGGGCGCCACAATCGAGGCGTGTTTGAAGCTGTTTGGTTTTTTAAATGACTGTTGTGTCGGAAATTACCCAAGACAAACCGCTGTGCGTTGATCTCGATGGAACACTCGTCGCGACCGATACTCTGTGGGAAAGCGTATTGCGGCTGTTGCTCCGCAACCCATTCATGATCTTCAGCGTCATTCGTTGGTTATTGGACGGAAAGGCCACGCTGAAATGCGAGGTCAGCAGGCGCGCAAACACCGACCCGGCGCAGTGGCCCTTTCGGCCGGAAATCCTCGATTGGCTGAAAGCGGAGAAGTCCAGGGGGCGTCATATCCTCCTCGTGACCGGCGCCCCGGAGCGAGTCGCCAGAGGCGTTGCGGACCATCTGGGCATATTCGATGGCGTGTTCCATACGACTGAAGCGATAAACCTGACTTCACTGCGCAAACGAGATCTTCTGGTTGAGCATTTTGGCGAGCAGGGCTTCGATTATCTTGGCGACAGCCACGATGACATTCCGGTTTTTGATGCGGCCCACAAAGTCTATCTTGTGCGTCCGCACGGCTCGGTTGGCCGATGGCATAAGAACATTTCGCAGGCGGAGGTTCTCGTAGAATACGGCAATGCGTTCCGCACTGCGGTCAAAGCCATGCGTGTCCATCAATGGCTGAAGAATACTCTGCTGTTCGTTCCGATTGTTCTCCAGCACGAATATTTCGAGCTTCTCTATGCGCTGGACGGCATTATCGGTTTCTTCTCTTTCAGCTTTGCAGCGAGCAGCGTTTACATCCTCAATGATCTCGCCGATCTGCAGAACGACAGACGTCACAGCACAAAGCGTTTTCGCCCCATCGCGAGTGGCCAGATTGCTATCCCAACCGCCGTCATGCTGGCAGGCGGCCTTCTCCTCGCTTCCCTGGCTGTCGGCTTGCTCCTGCCGCCGGTTTTCTTGCTGGTGCTCGCCGCCTATCTGGGAGCCACGACCGTCTACTCCTTCTTTCTCAAGAAGAAACTACTTGTGGATGTGTTCACGTTGGCCGGTCTGTTCACGCTGCGGATCATCGCCGGCGCAGCCGCCGTCGGGGCCAGCCTCTCGTTCTGGCTGCTGGCTTTCTCGATATTCTTTTTCCTGTCGCTCGCTCTCGTCAAACGCTATGTCGAACTTCAGGAACTCGATTCATCGGAAGGATCGAAAAAAGTCGGTCGCGGGTATTACGCCGTTGATTTCGAGATGATCGGACAGGCCGGGATTTCCTCCGCCTTTGCAGCCGCCCTCGTCCTCGCCCTGTATATTCACAGTGAAGAGACCCGGGAGATTTATCAGTCGCCCCTTTTCCTGTGGCCACTGTGCCCGCTTATCCTCTACATGCTGCTCAGAATATGGATGCTGGCGCGCAGGGAGCAGATGCATGATGATCCCGTCGTCTTTATCATTCGCGACTGGCGCAGCCAACTCGTCACCGCAACCGGGGTGCTGCTGATGGCGTTGGCGGTGGCCTTTCCCACATGAGTTATGAAAGCTGGGGCCGGTTGCGGCTTCGGGAGCGCGCCGGCGTCGACGCTGCTTCCATCAATGTGATCGATGGTCAGAAAACCGGCGGTTTTCTTCCATTCGGCAACGGCCGCTCCTACGGCGACAGTTGCCACAATGACACAGGGACACTCGTCGATTGCCGCAGTCTGGATGGGATCATCGATTTCGACCATGAGACAGGCGATCTGCATTGTCAGGCTGGCGTTTTGCTGTCTGATATCCTCGCCTACGCCATTCCACGCGGTTTCTTCCCGCCAGTAACTCCGGGAACGCAATATGTGACTGTCGGCGGCGCTATCGCCAATGACGTGCATGGCAAAAACCATCATCGACGCGGCGTCTTTGGAAACTGGGTGCAATCCTTCCGATTGATGCGAAGCGATCTCGGAACGATACAGTGCGACAGGCGGCAAAACAGCGAGTTCTTCGCGGCGACGATAGGCGGGATGGGTCTTACCGGACTGATTACGGACGCCGTCATTCGACTGGTTCGGACGCCCGGGCCGGATATCCGTCAACACACGTTGCGATTTTCATCCATCGACGGCTATTTCGACGCTTTCGAAAGCTTTGATCGCGACCATGAATACGCTGTCGCCTGGATTGACCAGTCGGCGCGTGGCGGCGATTTTGGCCGCGGCCTGCTACTGGGTGGAGATCACACGGAGGACAAGGGGCAGGCCGCTGCGCCCCGCAGCCATTCACGGCTTTCCGTGCCGTTTACGCCACCGATCAGCCTTGTGAACTCGATGAGTATGCGCGTCTTCAACGCAATGTATTTCCGCAAGGAAAAGGCGGGGTCGAGCGTCCGGGACGTCCCGTGGCGGAGTTATTTCTACCCGCTCGACGCGCTGGGTCACTGGAACCGGCTGTACGGGCCGCGGGGGCTTCACCAGCACCAGAGCGTTTATCCGGAAATGGCGGGCAGGCAGACAACAATCAGGCTGCTGGAATGCGCTCAAGCGCATGGCCACGCTTCATTCCTGACTGTTCTCAAGCGGTTCGGCGGCGAAAAATCACCGGGGCTTTTGTCGTTTCCGCGACCGGGTTTTACGCTCACGCTCGATTTCGCCAATCGGGGCAAACCGACGGAGAAATTGCTGGACGCGCTCGATCGTATCGTCATGGAGGCCGGCGGGGCGGTCAACCCCTACAAGGACGGGCGCATGCCGGCGGACGTATTCGCCGGGTCCTTTCCGAATTGGCGCCACCTCGAAAACGCCAGGGATCCAGCCCTGATGTCGGATTTCTGGAGACGCACCGCCATGACGCTGGAGAAGCAGAACTGACCGAAATGCCGCAGCAATGACACGGCCACTCGCAAACGCAAACAAGCGTTAACCCTCTTGCTTCACCTATTCTACTTGTATTTGTGGCAGGAACTCAGAAACGGGATCTCGTTATGAATTACATACCATTTATTCTTTTCACCGTCCTGACCAACGCGGGTGCACAATTGCTGCTCAAGCAAGGCGCCAACTCGTTGGGCGAACTGGATATATTCGCCGGAAATCCGATTGTCAGAATTCTGCAGATCGCCTTCAATCCCTGGGTGTTCTTTGCGCTTGTCTCGTTTGTCGTCTCCATGGCGACGCATATCTACGTCCTTACCAAGGTGGAGTTGTCATTCGCCTATCCGTTTTTGAGCCTCGCCTATGTCATCGTGGTGCTGTTCGCCTTCTTCGTGTTTCACGAAACTCTGGGCGGTTGGCGGATTGCCGGCATCACCCTGATCTGTGTGGGCACTATTCTTGTGGCCCAGTCGGGCCGCGAAGTGTCGGCGACGGTCATTCCGCAACACGATGCCGGCGACGACGGTCACGTTGATTGAGGCCGTGACCATCCGGACGCGACACGAAAAATCTGGAGCGATCGAACCATGAGCGTCAGAACAACCAAACCTTCTCTTCTGGGCGTCGAAGACGCCAAGGCGCTGGGCATTGAACAAATGACCACGCTTTTCCGGGACCATCTCAATCCCGGACAGTTGCATTTCATGAAGCTGCTCGGCTTTAACAGGATAAAGGTCGAGACGGCTGAGGGCATGTACTACACCGATCAGAATGGCCGAAAAATCCTGGATTTCTTTGGTGGATTCGGTTCGCTCGCGCTTGGGCACAACCACCCACGGGTACTCGAAGCCCGCAAGCGTTTTCAGGATGAAAAGCGCCACGAAATAGCCATCGCTTTCATGTCGCAATATGCTGCAGCGCTCGCAAAAAATCTTGCCGAGATCTCGCCCGGCAGCCTGGACATGGTCTTTCTGGGCTCCAGCGGTTCGGAAGCCATGGAAGCCGCTGTCAAGGTGGCCGAACGCGCGGCAGGACCTGGACGACACAAGGTGGTCTATGCGGAGAATTCATTCCACGGCAAAACGAAAGGCGTGCTGTCTCTGACAGACTCGCCGCTCTATCGCGGGCAGTTCCGTCTGGTCGAAAACACGGTCCGCGTGCCTTTCGGCGATATCGATTCCATCACAAACGCCTTCGAAGCCGATCCCCAGATTGGAGTGATTGTTCTTGAAACGGTTCAGGGCGGCGGCGGCATCGTCGGCGCCGAGCCGGCTTTCTGGCAGGAACTGCGACGGCTGTGCGACAAGCATGGCGTTCTGTGGGTCGCCGACGAGGTGCAATGCGGGGTTGGTCGGACCGGGCGCTTCTATGCATTCGAACACGCCGGAGTGGTTCCGGACGTGACGGCGCTTGCAAAATCACTCGGCGCAGGCAAGACCGCGATGGGAGCGATGATCGCCCGGCGCGATGTCTATATGAAAGCCTATGGAAAGCCCGGCACGGCTCTGATTCACGGACCCGCCACTTTCGGCGGTATTGGCGAAGCGTGCATTACAGCAATCGAAGGCCTTAACGTGCTGTACGACGAGGGGCTGATAGACAATTCCGCCGAACAAGGCGCCTATCTCCTTTCCGAACTGCAGCGCCTGCAAGGCAAGTATCCGAAAATCATCAAGGACGTTCGCGGTCAGGGACTGATGGTAGGGCTTGAGTTTCAGGATTTCAGCCAGACGCTTCCAGCTGTGTTGCGTCCCGTGGTCTCTGTACTGGACGAAAAGCTGAAAGGGTCGCTTTCCGGCTTCGTTGGCGCGCTCTTGCTACGCGATTACGATGTGCTTGTCGCCTTCACCGAATACAATCGCAATGTCATTCGCCTTGAGCCGCCTCTGATTTGCGGGAAGGAACACATTGACACTTTCGTTTCGGCGCTGGACTCGCTGCTTGGACGCGGCATCATTGCTATCGTGCGCGATTTCGTCGCGAGCCAGGTGAAGTAACGCCGCGGACTTTGAGCGGCGGGCCGGTTCTATTGCGCCGGCGCGTTTGTATTGAGAACATAAGCGTCAAAACAGCCAGTCAGTTCAATCTTCCGATGCTCATCCAGCGCCGGGCGGTAGATTTGCTCTAGCAGCAGGATCGCCGGCGTCACCGGACATTTCGGTGAGAGTATCAGGTCCGTGTCCCGGACCGCCTGTGTGGTCTGTTCGTCAAGCGGCGGGATAGCGCGGAAGGGATCAGCGCCGATGGCGACGTGTTCAGGCGCTTTGCGGTTCATCACAAAGGGCACGATGTTGGTGAAATCAAGCGTGAATATCGTGTCGAAAGTGACATTGTTCTCCCGTTCATAGGCCTCGATTGCGTCGATGAGTTCGTCGTGCATCATCAGCCACATCGCCTGGAAACCGGGTTCTGAATAGAGAAGGAAGGATGGCATTTCTCCCTCCTCGGACAGTCGCCGGGTCACCGGAACGTTTTCCTCATAGTGTTTTTTCAATCTCTCGGCGCGTTCGTATGACACGTCTTTTACGATGATCTGGCCGATCGTGCCGAGATTGCGGTTTTCGAGCGCATAGTTGTCACCCATGAGGGAAACAGCCGTGGTTCGGATAGCCTTGTGGAGCAGGCTGCCGACAATCGGAACGCACATGAAGGCGATCAAAAGAACAAGCACAGGGGTAGAGGCGTGCTGCCGGCGCCGGTTGTTTAGCCAGATCTTGAGTACGCCGGGAAGAATGATGATGAATGCATGGCTGCCTGTGTTCTGGGTCTCGAAAAACAGTCCGGCGAAGAGCAGGACGCCCAGCCAAAGCCAGTCACGATGAATGGCGAAGGCTGAATCATCAATTGACGAACCCGTCATCTGCGTGACGAACCGCCCCGCGCCATCCTTCATATCGCAAATGATCAGATAGAGTCCGAGTAGGCCGCCGGCGATGACGATGCCGGTGAAATGCGAGGTCGCGGTAAGAAAACGGGGCAGGAGGACGCCTTCGTTCCGTGTGGTCAGCGCCAGGATATCCTGGATGTAGTATCCGATCGTTCCGTCATACAGCTGCCAGACGCCCAGAACCGCCAGAAATACGATTGCCGTCATGATCGCCGTGCGCACTCTTATCAAGCCGCAAGCGAAGGCGAAAGCGAGAACCAGGCCGCCGCTGATAAAGCCCGTGATCTTTGTCAGAAACAGCGCAAGCGTCAGTATAATGAACAGGGCAAGACGGATCGATCTGTTGTCGACGAAGAAAACCGCAGCCGTCAGGAGATACATCAGAAGCGCGCTCTGACGATTGTATATGCCGAAACCCTCTACGCCCGGATAGGGGTAGAATCCGAAGACATTGAAGGGCAGCGCTGCGAAAATCATGAAACCCGCCAGCAGCAACCATGCAACGGCGCGTGAGCGTGACCCGATATCCACGAGGACCAGCGACATCGCGGGAGCGGCGACAACGAGAATGCACCAGTCTGCGATAAGCAGCGGATTACCCTTCGGAAAAAGCCACTCGAACAGGGCGAAGAGATAGTAGCCGAGCGGCCCGACCGGGGCGAAAAAATCCACAATCGGCGTTTGCCCCTGAGCGATGCGTCCCGCAGCGTCCAGATAGATAAATGTGTCCCAGTACATGGGGCCGATCATCAGGAAGACCGGGTAGCTGAGCATCGCCGCCAGCAGGCACAGGAATATCACAAGCCACAATTGCGGGCTGGTCAGTACTGATGAAAACAAGCCGCTATTGGCTGTCCCGGTTCCTGGTGATTCCAACATGGTGTCCATCAAAATTTGAAAGGCAATTCGGGCGAGTAAATAGCAGGGTTTCACCAAGCAAAGGTAAATTGCGGCGTGGACCCCGCAACTTTCGTGCGCCTGTTCATCGCAGGTCGCCGGCCGTTTTTTGCATGTCGCAAACAGGCGGTAGCACAGTTGTGCTCAGCGGCATAGTTGATCCGCAATCTAACAAACCGGCCCGAGTGGCCCCTGGAAGGGCGTGGACATGAAAGACAAAGCGCGAGCAGTTGTCATTGGCGGTGGCGTGGTCGGCGTTTCGACTCTGTATCACCTGGCGAAGAAAGGCTGGGACGATGTGGTCCTTCTCGAACGGAAGGAATTGACATCGGGGTCAACCTGGCACGCCGCGGGTCTATTGCCGCTCTTCAACATGAGCTACTCGGTCGGGCAGGTTCACAAATATTCCGTCCGCTTCTATCAGGAACTGGCGGAGGAGACCGGTATGGACACCGGCTTCCGCAAGGTGACGAACGTGCGTCTCGCGCGGACGAAGGATCGCCTCGACGAGTATGAATACTATATGGGCGTCGCCGAAACGCTGAATATCGCCGTCGAACGCATGACGCCGGAAGAGATTGCCGCCAAGTGGCCCTACGTCAATGTGGAGGGGCTTCTGGGTGCGATTGTCCATCCTGAAGACGGCTATATCCAGCCGGCCGATCTGACTCAGGCCCTCGCCAAGGGCGCGCGCGACCGGGGAGCGACCATTTACAGAAACACCGTCGTCACAGCCATCGAACAGCAGGATGACGACAGCTGGGTCGTGAAAACGGACAAGGGCGACATCGCCTGCGAACACGTCATTTCGTGCACCGGCAACTTCGCCCGCAAAACCGGTGCCATGGTCGGGTTGGATGTTCCAGTCATTCCCGTGGAGCATCAGTACATCGTCACCGAGGCGCATCCGGAGATCAGAAAGTTTCGTTCCGAAGGCGGCGCGGAGCTTTGTGTTCTGCGCGAGTCGGATTCCTCCTGGTACATGCGCGAGGAGGCCGGTGGTCTTCTTCTCGGGCCATACGAGAAGGGAGCGCCATGCTGCTATGTCGACGGTCCGACGGACGATTCCGAGTACGAATTGTTCCAGGAAGACATCGAACGGTTGATGCCTCACATCGAAACCGCCATCGAGCGGGTTCCCTATTTCGGCGAAGTCGGAATCAAGAAAGTTTATAACGGCGCGATCGCCTACACGCCGGATGGTTCCCCGATCATTGGACCGGCGCCGGGCCGCAGGAATTTCTGGCTCAACGAAGGGCATTCCTTCGGCGTGACGGCCGCCGGCGGCGCCGGGTGGCAGCTTGCGGAATGGATCGTCGAAGGCGAGCCGACCATCGACATGATGGGCGTCGATCCGCGCCGTTTCGGACCTTACGCCACAGAAGGATATCTGCGCGAGAAGAACGAGGAAGCCTACGCCAATGTGTTCACGCCGCACTATCCCGACGAAGAGCGCGGCGCCGCGCGGCCGCTGAAGAGGGCGCCCTGCTACGATCGCATGAAGGAACTCGGCGCGGTATTCGGATCCGTCTATGGCTGGGAGCGGCCGAACTGGTTCGCGCCGGAAGGCTACGCCATCAAGGTCGATGACATCGTCAAGCCTGACGTGCTGACCAATCACAATCATCCGGAGCCGAACGCCGACGGCAATGTCAAGGAAATCTGGTCTTTCCGCCGCTCGAACTACTTCGAGCACGTCGGCCAGGAAATTCGCAACGTTCATGAGAAAGTCGGCCTTCTGGACATGTCGGCTTTTGCGAAAATGGAAGTCTCTGGACCTGGAGCACGTGAATGGCTGGATTCCATTCTCGCCAATTCCATCCCGAAGAAACGGGGCCGGATCGCGCTTGCGCATCTGTTGACGAAACAGGGCGGCGTGCGCTCCGAATTTACGGTCTATGAATGGGCGCCCGGGCGCTTCTACCTGGTGTCCGCAGGGGCCTTCGAGGCGCATGATCATGATTATCTGCGCAAGCTTGCGCCTGCGGATGGGTCCGTGCGTCTGAACGCCATCACCGAGAGGCTTGGCGTGCTTGTGTTGGCCGGGCCGCAGTCCAGGAAGGTCCTGCAAAAGGTGACGAGCGCCAGTCTCGAAAACGCAGACTTCCCCTGGCTTTCGGGAAAGCAGGTGAACATAGGTCCGGCGACTGCACAGGCTCTCCGGGTCAATTTCGTCGGCGAGCTTGGCTGGGAACTGCACCACCCGATCGAACAGCAAAACACCATCTTCGACCTGATTATGGAGGCCGGAGCCGAATACGGGATCAAGCCGTTCGGAATTCGCGCGATGACGGCGATGGCGATCGAAAAATCCTATCGCCTGATCCCGCGTGAACTGTCGATCGAGTACAATGCCTACGAATCTGGCCTCGATCGCTTCATCAAGCCGAACAAGGGGGAATTCATTGGCCGCGAAGCGGTCGTGCGCAAGCGTGAGGACGGGCTCGACTGGAACTTTGTCACGCTGGAAGTGCAGGGCGTCACGGACGTCGACGCTCGAGGCAATGAGGCGATCTACAAGGACGGCGCGCTGATTGGTCGCGCGACCCATGGTTCCTACGGTTGGCGGTGCGGAAAATCCCTTGCGCTCGCTATGGTGCGGCCGGAACAGGCAGAGTCCGGAAATACCGTCAGCATCCGTATTCTTGGTGACATGTATGATGCGGTCGTGGTCGCTGAAAGCCCGTTCGATCCGGACAACGAAGCGCTGAGGGCCTGAGGAAAGCGTCAGGCCACGGACGTCAGCAATTGCTTGCGATCGGCGCGTTCCTGTTGCGGGGAGCGGCCATAGAGTTCGCGGTAGCATTTTGAGAAATGCGACGCCGAAACAAAACCGCAAGCGACGGCGACCTCGACAACCGGCATCGATGACTGAACCAGCAGGTGGCGGGCGCGGTCGAGCCTGATTTCCAGATAGTAGCGGGCAGGGGAACGCCCCATCTCCTGCCTGAAAAGCCGTTCGATCTGGCGTCTCGACAATCCTGCGAAATCGGCGATTTCGAGCAGCGAGAGCGGCTCCGACAGGTTTGCTTCCATCAGTTCGATAATCGAAAGGACCTTCGAATTCTGGACGCCAAGACGCGCCCGCAAAGGCAGGCGCTGTCTGTCGTGGGGGCTGCGCACGCGGTCGGTCAGCGCCTGTTCGCAAACCCTGTTGACGAGATTGTCGTCATGGTCTTCGCCGATCAGGTTCAGCATCATGTCGAGCGCCGCGGTCCCACCCGCACAGGTGTAGATATTGTCGTCTACCTCGAACAGGTCGGCATAGACGTCGGCGCGGGGATATTTTTCGGCGAAGCCCGGCAGATCTTCCCAGTGTATAGCGCAGCGCTTTCCGGACAGAAGGCCCGCCGCCGCCAAAATATAGGCGCCTGTGCAAAGGCCGCCGACGGCGATATTGCGATTGTGCACTTCGCGGAGCCAGGCCTGGACTGATTTCTGAGAGAACGAATCGGCGTTTATGCCGGAACACACGAAGACCATCGACGGTCGATTCTCTCCGGTCAAGGAGCGACGTTCGTCTTCCAGGGAGGTGTTGGCCGCCACCTCCACGCCATTTGAAGCGCGTACAGGCCTTGCATCGATGGACGCCACGCGCCAGCGATAGGAGTCATAACCGAGCATGCGATTGGCGATCCGCAGCGGCTCGATCGCGGTTGCGAATGCAATCATCGAGAAATCGGGTATGACGTAAAACACGATAGTGCGTTTTACGGAATGCGCTTCTATGTGAGTTGCCATCAACCCTCGCGACATGGTTCGGGCTTCGGCCCGTGCAATCCACAGATCAGGAGGGTGAGGACTGGTCGACCCTGAATGTTCTGGCCCTTTTCCCGGGACCGGCGTTCAGGACGCCTCATCTTCCTTTCAAAGCACGAACATTGTCATAGTCGCAAATGGCTGTGAAGTTAAAACTCTTCCAGAGTTCAGGAATTATGCAGCTTTTTCGATGCATTACGCACTGCGCAATGCGAACCATCGCTGCAGAAAACAGGCCGGCGCGTGCGGACATGCGCCAGCCTGCTTATCAGGCGGATCCGGGCGGCGCGCATGTCGCTTTATCGCCGCCGCCGCGCCATCTGATTCTCAAAACGCGCGGGCCAGCCAATGTCCCGTCGAAGTTCCGGACTCAGTTCCGAAACCGCCTTCAGGGTGTCGCGCCTCAATCGGGCTTCTTCGCGCCTTTGGCGGACTCTGTTGTAGGCGTCGACGAGAAAATTAACGCCGCTGAAAATCAGATCGGACAGCACGTGTCCCTGACCGACTTCGATAAAGACGTCGGCAAAGGGTGAATTCGAATCATAGTATCTGTTGCTCATCATAAGGTTCCTTCACTGTTTGCTCCGATGCTCAAGACCGGTGGTTTCAGGAAGGTCGCGACCTTTGATATTGACTATGGTGGGTTTCTTTGGTTCAATCAAACGAATTAGAGTTAAGATTTGGATCAGAAAAATTGAACATCAAACTGAATGCTCCGCTGAACCAGCCAATGCCCATGCTTGAACTCGACGTGCTCCGCACCTTCGTGGCCATAGCGGATACAGGGAGTTTCTCGACGGCGGCGTCTATCGTTTTCCGCACGCCTTCCGCAGTGTCCATGCAGATAAAAAAACTTGAAGAGACACTTGGCCGTCCGATGTTCTTCCGCGATGCGCGCTCCGTCAGTCTTACGACGGACGGAACCATGCTGCTGAATTATGCACGACGTCTGCTGGCTCTGAACCGGGAAGCCGTGTCACAATTCGTCACGCCGGAAATTTCCGGTGTCGTGCGTTTCGGTTCGCCCGACGACGTCGGCGAACGCATTTTGCCTCTGGTGCTGAAGCGCTTCGCGAAAACCCATCCTTCGATTGCGGTTGACGTGGTCATCGACCAGAGTTCGAACCTGATCAAGCGTTTCGAGGAAAAGCGTCTCGATATCACGCTGCTGACCTGCCAGAAGGGCAAGACGCCGCCGGGTTCCGAGATCGTACTGACGGAACAACTCGTCTGGGCGGGAGCGAAGGGTGGCGCGGCTCATCTGCAATGTCCGCTTCCTGTATCCTTGTGGGAGGAGGGCTGCGCATGGCGGGCTGGCGCAGTCGAGGGTCTTCAGACTATCAAACGTGATTTCCGGGTCGCCTACATGAGCGCCCATACAGCGGGACAACGTGCGGCGATTCTTTCCGATCTTGCAATAGCGCCGCTGCCGAAGTCTTTTGTGGGCGATGACATGGTGATCCTCGGAGAAGAGGACGGATTGCCGCCAATTGGCGACTACATGCTGGCGATGATGGTTGGCGCGGAGGTCGATCCACCGGTGTGCGCCGTTGCCGAACATATTCGCGCGACATTCGAGATGCAGGCGGAAACCGGATTCTTCGCAGAGTCAACGTTCGCGCACAGCGCGACTGCGGCGTCTGCGGCCTGAGCCGGCGCTGGCGTCCGGCGAGGCGACGCGTGCAGGAAGCTGGACGCTGCCGCCGAGCCTGACGAAGGGATCCACCTTGTTGGGCAGCGCCATGGCGTGTACGAAATGGTCCTGGAATTTCGGCTCCAGAGCTGTTTCGATTTTCTCGATCTTGCGAACCGTCTGCTCGATTTCACGGCGATAATCCCGATTGAGCAAAGCCATTCGGGCGCCCGTGCCCGCCGCATTGCCGACGGCGGCGACCCGATCGAGATCGCAATCGGGAATAAGCCCAAGGATCATTGCGTGCTTCGGATCGATCAGCGATCCGAAGGCGCCCGCAAGCCTGATACAGTCCACATGGTCTGTATTCTGTTTTTCCATCAGCAGTTTCGTGCCGGCGTAAAGGGCTGCTTTGGCGAGCTGAATTGCGCGAATGTCGTTCTGGGTGATCGCCAGCCTGGTGTCCCCGTCCCACAGGACATAGGACCAGGTGCGGCCATTCTGGACGATCCGCGGCGAACGAGCGGCAAGCGATCCGTCAACAACGCCGTCTCCAGAGATGACGCCCGCCAGAAACATCTCCGCCACCACTTCCATGATCCCTGAGCCGCAGACGCCCGTGACTTTCGTTTCCTTCACGCGTTCGGCGAATTCCGGTTCGTCCGACCAGTGGTCAATGCCGATGACACGGACGCGCGGCTCCAGCGTCGCTGGGTCGATGCGCACTCTTTCGATTGCGCCTGGCGCTGCGCGCTGACCGCATGAAATCTCTGCGCCCTCAAACGCCGGCCCGGTCGGCGAGGACGCCGCGACGACCCGGTTGCGATTGCCGAGAACGATCTCCGCATTGGTTCCGACATCGACAAGCAGCATCATTTCGTCCTGTCGGTGCGGACCTTCGCACAAGGTGGCGGCGGCCGCATCCGCGCCGACATGGCCGGCGATGCACGGCAGCAGGTAGACGCGGGATCCGGTGTTAAGCCCGAGATCGAGGTCGTCCGCGCGGCAGTGAATAGCTCCTGAAACAGCCAGCGCGAATGGTGCTCCGCCGAGTTCCGTCGGGTCGATGCCCAGGAACAGGTGGTGCATGATCGGATTTCCGACGAACACCGCATCGAAGATATCCATGCGGTCTATGCCTGCTTCCGTGGCGACTTTGTCGATCAGCCCGACGATTGCCTCGCGGACGGCTCGGGTCATCGCTTCCCGGCCATCCGGATTCATCATCACATAGGAGACGCGGCTCATCAGGTCTTCGCCGAAGCGGATCTGCGGGTTGGACGCGCCGGAGGACGCGATAACCGCGCCGGACAGCAGCGATGTCAGATGCATCGCGATCGTGGTCGAGCCGATATCGCAGGCAATGCCGTAGGCTTCGTTTTTCAGTCCCGGAAAGAGGGCGATCAGGCTGGGGCGAGACGTTTCCAAATCGCGATGAATAACCGCCGTCACCGCCCAGTTTCCGGCTCGCAGTATCGACTGGACTTTCGGCAGGATGTGGTGGTCGACAAGGATATCGGCGAAGCCCCAATCCTCTTCCAACGCCTGGGTCAGCCGGTCGAGATCTCCAAGCGGCTTGTGCATGTCCGGTTCGTTCACCTCGACATAGCACATCTGTATTGCCGGATTGCGTTCGATGACGCGCCCGTCGGTGTCCTTTCGGACGACCTGCGCGTGGGCCAGTCCTTCCTGGGGCACGTCAATGACGAGATCGCCTTCTACACGCGCGGAGCACGACAGCCGTCTCCCGGGCTTCAGATCGCGTTTGCTTGCGTAGTTTTGTTCCTTGGCTGAAAATGCGGAAATATGGTCGGCGCTCGAGGTGACGCCATGCTTGGCGAAGCGGCCTTCCTGCACGTCGATCTGGCAGCGGCCACAGATGCCGCGCCCACCGCACACGCTTTCCACATAGACCCCGAGTTCGCGAGCCGCCTCCAGCAGGTTTGTTCCTGCGGGAAAGCGGCCGCGTTTGCCGGAAGGCATAAACAGGACCAGAGGGTGCTTTGTGTTGGTGGTCTGGTCCATGCGTCAGGCGTCCTTGCTTGTCAGGCGCGCGCGCGCCGTCCTCCGCGGCGCCGTCCTCCGGGCGCAGCCTGCGCGGTAGCCTCGCCGCCAGCAGCGGACGGGGCAATGGCGGAAAGAGCGGGCTTTTCGCGATAGGTCCGGATCCAGAACTGGCAGTTCGGGTCGGTTGAATTCAGCACGTTGGCGCCGTGAACCATCTCCATCTCCTGGGGACGGCATGGATTCATGATCGCCGATGTCATGCCCGAAGCGATGACCATTGGAATAAAGGCGGCGTTGATTGCGTGCCTGTGCGGCAGGCCGAAGGAAATATTGGACAGGCCGCATGTCGTGTTGACGCCAAGTTCCTCGCGCAGGCGACGCACAAGCCGGAACACCTGCTGGCCGGCCGTTCCCATCGCGCCGATCGGCATGACAAGGGGATCGACAACGATGTCTTCGGGTTTGATGCCGTAATCGGCCGCGCGCTCGACGATTTTTTTGGCGACAGCAAAGCGGACGTCGGGATCTTCGGAAATACCGGTCTCGTCATTGGATATGGCGACGACCGGCACATCGTATTTCTTCACAAGCGGCAGGATCGCTTCGAGCTTTTCTTCTTCACCCGTCACCGAGTTGATGAGCGGACGGCCCTTGGCGACTTCAAGACCGGCCTTGATAGCGGCGGTCACGGAGGAGTCGATCGACAAGGGAACGTCGACAAGGTTCTGGACGATCTCAAGCGTCTGCACCATCAGGGCGGGCTCAGTCGCATTGGGGTCCACCGCTGTCACGCCGGCGTTGACATCCAGCATTGTTGCGCCTGACGCGACCTGGGCCAGCGCATCGGCCTTTACTGTTTCGAAATTGCCTTCAACCATCTCGGCGGCCAGCTTCTTGCGGCCTGTCGGATTGATGCGTTCACCGATGACGCAGAACGGCTGGTCGAAACCGATAACGATTTCCTTTGTCGCGGAAGCAACGATTGTGCGTGCCATGGGGCAATCCTCAATTCTGGACGGAAGACAAGGAGAGATCAGCCGAGATCCCGGTTTGCCAGCTTCCGCGCTCAACCAGCCATTCGGATGTCTTTTTCAAGCCCCCGAAAGCGAAAACGTGGATCTGGCGGATCGGTGTGGAGGCGCCGCTCAGGACGTGGTCTTCGATCGGGCCGACAACGGTTTCGGGCGAATGTGATGTCGCAAGCGCTGTCAGCGACATGGCGTTCTTTTTCAGAAAGCCGATGGAATTGCCGACGCCGCACATGGCCGCGTATTTGATTAAAGTGGTGATCTTCGCGGGACCGGCCACGCCCAGATGCACGGGAAGGTCTATTTCGTTTGCCTTCAGGCCATCGGCCCATGCAATGAATTTTGCCGCGTCGAAACCGAATTGCGTCACGATGCGCATCGAAGCATCCGAACGCTCCGCAAAGGACTTTTTCAGGCGCAGCGCCTGCAGAGCGACCTCTTCGGTAAAGTCGGGGCTGCCTTCAGGGTGACCGGCGACGCCGATCCTGTCGACGTCGTATTTGTCGAAAAAACCGGTTTCAAGGACTTCCATGGTGGAGGAAAAGTCGCCGGCCTGCCTCTCGAGGCCGCCGCCAATCACGAGCACGTTCTTCACGCCTGCTTCCTCGGCCATCATCCGGATGCGTGTTTCCAGCGCTTCCCGGGTTGTGAGGCGGCGAGACGCAAAATGCGGAACCGGTTCGTAGCCGAGATCGCGGACACGTTTGGCGGCCTTGACCAGCGTTTCGCTCGAATCCGTTCCGATATCAGTGATGTAAACCCGGGCGCCCTCCGGGAACAGGCCCGGCAGGTCGGCGGATTCGATCGCCTGCTTGGGGGCGACCTCGATGGAGGCCGCAATCCGGACGGGTCGCGCCGGTTTCATGTTGATGACCTTTGTCATTCTGGTTCCGCCTTTCCGCCGGCCTCGACGAGATCTTTCAGCCGTTGTTTGGTGTATGTTTCCTCGATATGGGCCGCCGCCTTGTCTGCTTCGGCGTCCAGATCATCGCTCACGGGTTTCGGCTCACCTCGTCGCCATTGCGCCAGGTAGTCGTCCGTCTCATGAGCGCCGCTGCGCATCGCGCACATGTCGATCGCTTCCGTGAATCGCAGCGAAAGCTCCCGTTTGGCGCTTTGCCTGCCTTTTTTCACGATAATTTGCGCCGGGATGTCACGCCAGTAAACAATTGTCAGATCCGCCATGACCCGCTCCCGATCCATGTCCGCACGGCTTAAAATGATGAGATTCCGATCGCCAAGCTGGCTGCACGACGACGCTGAACGCACCAAAAACGACGCGGCTGTCTTAAGGCGCGAAACCGGTGTCGGAAGGCATGGATTCACGGTCGCCTAAAGCAGGCTGGCGAAGACCACTGTCGTCAAAACCGTCATGAGAAAAAGCACTGCTATCGACATGACCCCAACGACGACGCCGACGCCAAGGCAATTGCCGTCCTGTTCCGTGTGGGCAAGGCCAATGATGGCGATCGCGAACGCGGGAAGCCAGTTGCAGAAAGGGATCGGAATCAAGACCACGATCGCCAGAACGAGGATATAGATGCCGAACAACCGTTCTGAACGGTGATTTTTCAGGGGCCAGTGGCGTGGCCTCACCCAGGCTTCCATCCGGCGCAACCACGGGTCGACCTTGGTGACCATGGCGACCAGCGCCTTTTTGTCGAGGGAATAGTTGGCGAGCCGTCGCGGCAGCCATATCTTCTGTCGACCGGCCACGATCTGCCAGGATATGAAAATCAGCGGCAGGCCAAGGATCAGCGTTGCGCCTGGCGGTAGGGGAATAAGGTTCGGCAGTGCAAAAACGAGGAGAAAGGCGCCGAACGAGCGTTCGTCGAGAGCCGTCGCCAGTTCCTTCAGAGTAATTCGCTCTCCGGCGGTATCCGCCAGGCGCTGCAACAGGCTGGACAGGCTTTCCGTATGCTCCTGCGCGTCGTCGGCGTGTTCGGAGGCAATCTTGTCGGCTGTAGTGTCGCTCACCGTTTCGTTCGTTCCTGCTATTTGAACCGATACATTAGGCGAGGCCTATTGCAATTTTGCTAACACCCGACTGCACTGCAATTGCGTCAAATATCCGGCGACGGGAGGCCGGAGCACACTATGTGGGAATTGTCGATCCCGTTGGCAAGATGGTTTGCGCCCGGGGAAGGCCGGTGTCAAGCCGACTGCAGGGCTTTCGTCAGGTCGCCATATCCCGTCAGCCGATACTCATAAGCCAGTCCGAGAAAGTCCGCGGCCTGTCTGGCGCGCTCCTGAAGATCCGTATCTTCCTTTTGCGACAGGTAAACGAGTTTGCGGTAGTTGCCGAAATACATGTCCCGCAATTCGGGATGCCGGTCGAGCCCGAGCGGCTCGACAACGAAGGCTTCGAATTGGCGCGCCAGGAAGTCAGTCAGGAAAAAGGACGTTATGTCGTCTTCCGTTGCGGTAAAGGCGTCGTTGCCGGCGAAGAAGGAGAAGCAGTGGGGGCCTTCGATCCGCCCGACGCCTTCTTCGAGACAGACCTTGTCGAGTTCGCCCTGGGTGCCGCACTCAGCATAGGCCACGAATATGCGTTCAAAACCGGCTTCGCGCGCTTCGGCGATGCTCTTTCGAACACCGGGCGCGATCAGTTCCGGCCGATTGTGCCAGATTGCCGGCAAGCAAATCAGGTCAACGTGGTCGAGCCCGTTGACGCGGCAGACGTCGAGGATTTCGCGCGCCAGCGCTCCGCATCCGATGACGCGCACTGGACTTGCATTCCGTAATTTTGCGGCCGTGACCTTCATACATCCACTCTATCACGCTGATGGCGCGTCAAAAATGGTTGCGGCAAACTGGAGGGGCTGTCAGCGCGCCCCGGCGAGTTGGTTGTGCTTGCGCTTCAAGAGGTCTTTGGCTGTTTCGACCGTTACGGCCGCGTCACGGCAATAGGCGTCAGCGCCAACAGCCATGCCGAATTCCTCATTGAGCGGCGCGCCGCCGACGAGCACGATATGCTGATCGCGCAGTCCTTTTTCCTTCAGCGTGTCGATAACGACCTTCATGTAGGGCATGGTCGTCGTCAGGAGAGCGGACATTCCCAGAATGTCGGGCTCATGATCCTCGATCGCCTGCAGATAGTTCTCAACCGGATTGTTGATGCCGATGTCAACCACGTCGAAGCCGGCGCCTTCCATCATCATGCCGACGAGGTTCTTGCCGATGTCGTGAATGTCTCCCTTGACCGTTCCGATCACCATCTTGCCGAGTTTCGGCGCGCCGGTTTCGGCCAGCAAGGGACGCAGGATCGACATTCCCGCCTTCATCGCATTGGCGGACAGCAGAACTTCCGGCACGAACAGGATGCCGTCGCGAAAGTCCTCTCCGACAATCCGCATGCCTTCAACGAGGGCCTTGGTCAGAACGTCGTAGGGCGCCCATCCGCGTTCGAGCAGAATCTGCGTGGCTTCCTCGATCTCTTCCTTCAGGCCGTCATAAAGATCATCGTGCATCTGCTGCACGAGCTCATCGTCTGGCAGTTCGGAAAGGATGATATCGTCATCGGTCATGGCAGTTAATCCGAAATGAGCTGCGCTATGCGTGTGCTACCGGGATTGACGTCAATATCTGTGACAAATCCGGTATTCGCAGAATCCGCAATTGGCGGCTTCATCAATGAGAATGATGCAAATTTTTGAAATTCGTCTCTTCAAAAACGACGTGTAATTTATTGAAAAACGACGGCGCGCGCGTCTTTGACCTGTCTGTGGAGGCAGCGCTTTTGCGGGTGTCCGTTTCGCGTCATTGCTTGGCGCTGTCAGAAAACGCACTAAAAAGGCCCTGAGGTAGCATATCGGTTGTCGGAGTAGCCGGGTGAAGACGCCGGATGAAAGGTGAGACGGGATGGAAACGGAAAGTGCGGTCGGTCAGCCGGCGAAACGCCGGGCGCGTGGCGGAGCCGCGGCTCGCAGGGCTTCGCGAGGCGGCGGAGGTCCCGGTTTGCAGAGGCCATTTATCAGGCGGAACATCCGAACCTACGAGGTGCTGGATGAAGAAGGCCTGGCGCTCATTGAAAATAACGCCGACATGGTTTTGGAAGAGATCGGCGTCGAATTCCGTGACGACGCGGAAGCGCTGGAACTTTGGCGCGACGCGGGCGCCGACATTCGCGGTGAAAGGGTGCATTTCCCGAAAGGGCTCTGCCGTTCCCTTCTGAAAACCGCGCCGCCGGTCTTTACGCAGTTTGCCCGCAACCCGGAGCGTTCGGTGCAGATCGGGGGCGATGCAACGGTCTTTGCACCGGTCTATGGGCCGCCATTTGTTCGCGACCTTGAAGGAAACCGTCGTTACGCCACGATCGAGGACTTCCAGAATTTCGTGAAACTCGCCTACATGGCGCCGTCCATGCATCATTCGGGCGGAACGGTTTGCGAGCCGGTCGATATTCCGGTGAACAAGCGTCACCTCGACATGGTCTATTCGCATATCCGATACTCGGACAAACCGTTCATGGGCTCGGTGACGGCGCCTGAGCGCGCCGAAGACAGCGTCGCGATGTGCAAGATCCTGTTCGGCGAGAGTTTCGTCGACGAAAACTGTGTTCTCATCAACCTGATCAACGCCAATTCGCCTATGGTTTTCGACGAGACCATGCTGGGCGCGGCCAAGGTCTATGCGCGCAACAACCAGGCCTGCATCATTTCGCCCTTCATTCTCGCCGGGGCTATGAGTCCGGTGACCGTTGCCGGAACCTTGACGCAGATTCTCGTCGAGGTGCTGGCGGGCGCAGCGTTCACGCAACTGATACGTCCAGGCGCGCCTGTCGTGTTCGGCACATTTGCTGCATCCATCTCCATGCAGTCAGGAGCGCCGACCTTCGGGACGCCGGAGCCGTCTCTCGTGTCCTATGGGGCAGCGCAGCTTGCGCGTCGCACCGGCCTTCCGTTCCGCACCGGAGGATCGCTTTGTGGATCGAAAGTTCCCGACGCCCAGGCCGCGCATGAAAGCGCAGCGACACTGAACATGACCTTGCTGGCTGGAACGAATTTCGCGCTGCATTCCGCCGGATGGCTCGAAGGAGGGCTGGTGTCTTCCTATGAGAAGTTCATGATCGACCAGGATCAGCTCGGCATGATGCAGAAATTCGCCGCCGGCGTGGACCTGTCCGAAAACGCCCAGGCGCTCGACGCAATCCGCGAAGTCGGTCCGGGAAGCCATTATCTTGGCTGTGCTCATACCCAGGCGAACTTCGAGACGGCATTTTACGCATCCGCGCTGACCGACAACAATTCCTTCGAACAGTGGCAGATCGAAGGCGAAAAACGCATTGAAACGCGGGCCAACGAAGCATGCAGGCAGTGGCTGCAATCCTACCAGCCGCCGGATCTCGATCCTGGCGTCGATGACGGGCTGAAGGCGTTTATAGCGCACAAGAAGGAGTCGATGCCCGACGCCTTCACGTGAAGGAAGCCCGTTGACGGCAGGGCGATCGTGGCCGATCTGATTCACAAGGAAGTCTGGCGGACAACGCCAGACGGAAAGACCGAGCCTTGATCGGCGATGTCTACGGCGAACTGAATCGCCGGTTGCGAGATGTCGGGTTGATGCTGCGCGGCGGGCTCGTCGCCTCCGAAACGCTTCCTGAGCTTGATGATGGCGATATCGCCGGAACTCTTCTTCTGGTCGGTCATGCGGGGTCGACGCTGTGGCCGTGCTTCAGCGATTATCTCGGGCGGTCGCCAGGACCAGACCCGCTCGATCGCTGGACACGGAATGTGATCGAACCGGTCGCCCATCAGTTCGGATGTCAGGCGCTTTACCCGTTTGAAAAGCCCTGGTGGCCGTTTCAGCGCTGGATTTCGGAGATTGAAGGACTGCGACCGTCTCCGCTCGGCATCCTCGTTCATCCGGAGTTCGGTCTCTGGCACGGGTATCGCGCGGCGCTGGCTTTTCGCCAAACTCTTTCCGTGCCTGAAAGGCAAAATCTACCGCATCCCTGCGACGGCTGCCGCGAGAAGCCCTGCATGAGCGCCTGTCCTGCCGGCGCCATATCCACAGATGGATTTTCCATCGAGCCTTGCCGATCTTATCTTGCCAGCGACGAGGGCAGTGCAAGCTGCATGCTTGCCGGGTGTTCTGCACGCAATGCTTGTCCGGTCGGCGCTGAATACCGCTATGTGGATCCACAGCTCCGCTTCCATATGGCGGCGCTTTAAAATTCGACAAAATAGTATCTTAACCCTCTGTATCTTATATGCTAAGGCTCACTCACGGATCGTCGGCTCCAGACAACCTCCCATCATTATGCCGGCAAAACAACTGTTGCGGATGAGCAATACCGAGAAATAACATTTTCGGAACTACAATATTAGGTTGTGAATCTGCAGGGCCATTGTATTATTCGAATAACTCAACAAGAGGTTTTAATATGTCTATTCTGAGACCTATTGCCGTCGGCGTGGCTTTGCTGGCTTCAGGTTCTTTCAGCGCAGCACAGACGCTTGATTGTACATGTATATCTTCCAAATCTGCTGGGCGGTCATATCCGGTTATCGGGGAGATCTCCGATTCGTCGGGAAGCGTCATGTACTCGGGCAAGACCGGATTCATTGACGGAAAAGCCGGAACGCAGATCACGGCGGGGTCCCAGATCAATGTTGGGCCGGGCGGCAAGGCGCAGGTGCAGATCGGATCAGATTGCAAACTGGCCGTTGCGGAGAATTCGGAAATCAGCATCCTGCAGCCGGAAGGCAAGGATGGATCGATCTGCGTTCAAATCACTGAAGCCGAATTTGCAACAGCGACTTTGGATTCCGGGTCATCGACCTTCCTCCAGGAAAATCCGAATGGCGGCGGGGTAAACAACACCGCTGTTATAGCACTCGGCGCTGCAGCGGGCGTGGTCGCCATCTCCTGTATCGGTTGGTGTCAGGGCGGCGATGGTCCGCGGCCAGCCAGTCCGTAATTCCCATAAATCATGTGAACCCGAACTGTTCCGGTTTGGGTTCGCAGATGTGTTAAAGCGCGACAATCGCTTTGCAAACGGCAATTACTGTCTGCGGCGGCCTCTGCGTTCGCGGCGCGGCTGATCGTCTCCTTCTGAGGCGGCCTTGTTGCGAAGTGGTCCGATTTTTTCGACGATATCAGAGAATGTAGGCCTTGGTCCCTTGACATGGCTGTCTATTGCCGTGCGCATCGCCTTGAGATGCGAGCAGGTCGTGCCGCAGCAACCGCCAATGATTGTAGCGCCGGCGTCAATTGCGAGGTGCGTATATTTCGCCATCAGCTCGGGCGTGCCGGAGTAATGTATCTCCGATCCGCGAAATTCTGGAATTCCACAATTGCCCTTGACCACGACAGCAACATCTTGATTGGAGCCGCTGATTTCCAGCAGCGACGCCAATATATCAGGCGCTCCGACGCCGCAATTCGCGCCAACGGCGACTGGCGTTTGTCCGACGTCGTTCGTCACCCCGTGAATGTCCTTGGGGTGCAGTCCCATCATCGTTTTGCCAGCCGTGTCGAAAGAGCCCGTATACAGATAGGGCATGTCACATTTGACTGAGGCCTCTGCGGCGGCTTTGATTTCGTCAGGCGCCGACATGGTCTCGATCCATATGACATCGACGCCGCCCGCCTTCAGACCTTCTATCTGCTCGACAAAAGCCTCTACCGCATCGTCATAGGTCAAGGCGCCGAGCGGGACCAGCAGTTCTCCCGTCGGCCCCACCGAGCCGGCGACGATGACCTTTCGATCAGCCGCATCCGCGACGCCGCGGGCGATTTCGGCCGCTTTGCGGTTGAGTTCGAAGACGCGATCCTGGGCATGGTGAAGCTTGAGCCGATGCCGGGTTCCGCCGAAACTGTTGGTCAGGATGATATCCGAGCCGGCGTCGACGAAGCCTTGATGCAGAGCGACGATCTTGTCCGTGTTGCTTTCGTTCCAGAGTTCCGGGGCTTCACCCGCCTCCAGTCCGACTGCGAACAGATTGGTGCCGGTTGCGCCGTCGGCGAGGAGAACGCCTTTTTTGGCAATCAGGTCTGCGAGGGGATTGCTGGTCATGTCGGCCCACCATTAATCTATTTGCCCATATAAACATGTCTTTATATGTGTGCAATGATGGATTCGAACGTCAAGTCACCGTTTGGGTCCACAACTGGCCCGTTGCCGGTTTCAGTCGTCCAATGCGCCGCCAATCTTGTTCGCGGCGTCAAGCGTCACCCAGCGCATCCAGATCTCGTCGTCCTCTTCGAGAAAGTGACGAGCGGCCTGCTCTGGCGTGGCGTCGTTTTCCTCCATCCAGGCCAGCAACCGATTGATTGTGCTGTTGTGCCAAGAACGGCGCGAAAGATAGTCAAATGCGCGTGGCGAAGCGTCCCGCATTTTCTTGGTGACAACCGTATAGGCAAGCGCGGAAGGCCAGCCGTTCGGCTTCGGGTCTTCGCAATCCGCCACAGCCGTGCAACTGTCCCATTCGGTCTTGTTGTACGGCGCGCCAAAACTCAATCGGACCATGTCGTATCGACCGAGCAGAGCTGTCGGAGCCCAGTAATACCCAAGCCAACCCTTCCTGCCTTCAAATGCGTCTATGATTGACTTTCGCAACTCTTCTGCGGAGCTGGCTTCCACCAGCCTGAATCCCTTTTTTTCTGCTTCAAACGCTTTGAACAGGTTTCGGGTCGAAATGCTGCAACTCCAGTCCGGCGGGCAATTGTGCACCGCGCCTTTCTCAGGATCTTCCGGGTCAATAAAAATCTCGGGATGTTTGAGCGCTTCCGCGACATTAGTGATGTGCGGATGGGTTAACGCTACGTAATGCGGAATCCACCATCCTTCAATTCCGCCATCGGCCAGCGCCTTGGCGCCATAGAAAAGGCGCTGTTCGTCAACTGCCTTGTCGAGTTGCTCGCGTATCGAATTGATCCACAGTTCCGGCGCGACATCCGGCGCGCCCCGTTCATTCATCGATTGAAATGTCGGGATTGTGTCTCCTGGCACAAGCGTGACAGGGCAGCCATAGCCTTCCGTCAGGATAAGCTTGTCGATTTCAGCAAGCAGCGCGGCCGATTGCCAATGCATCCGCGCAATACTGATCTCGCCGCATTCCGAAGCCAGCAGCGAGCGCGACGGCGCGATGGTCGCAGCAATGACGAACAGCAGCGCACAGAGCAATTTCACTTTCATATTCTCCTGTTCAGCCACACACGCGCGCAATCGCTTTTGTCCGCAGTTATGTTGACTGCTTTCTGTGTCGCCGGAAACTGTTAAAGCGTACCGTATATTTATGTCCCGAAAAAGACTCCCGGATACATTCAAAGGCTTCGCGCCATACGTTTTGCCAGCGCGACGCCCAGCCCAATTCGGGCTGATCGCAAGTGTGCGACGTCGGATTGCCGCATTCGGGCCGGTTTACGTATTGGCATGAGTTTTATAAGCATTCCAGAATGTATGGGAGTTGGAGGAAGCCATGAGTCGGCAGGATATGAGGCGGCGCAAGGATCGGGGGCCGAAAGGGCGCCCGCTCGACGACGCGGCCGTGGACGATGTTCGCGCCCTTCTCGATGGACGAACGCTTCGACGCGACCTGCTGATTGAGTACCTTCACGTTATCCAGGACACCTATGGATGTCTGTCGGCTGCGCATCTGCGCGCGTTGTCCGAGCTCATGAAACTGCCGCAGGCTGAAGTGTATGAAGTCGCTTCCTTCTACGACCATTTCGACGTCGTCAAGGAAGGCGAGGCGTCGCCTCCTCCACTAACCGTGCGGGTTTGCGACAGCCTGTCCTGCATGATGGGCGGGGCGGAAGCATTGATTTCCGAACTGGAAACCCGGATGAACCCGTCTCTGGTCCGCGTTGTACGCGCACCTTGCATGGGGCGTTGCGCAACGGCGCCGGCGGCCCGGCTTGGCGACCGCGAACTCGATCATGCAAGCGCAAACGACATCGCCAAGCTGGCCGATGAAGGCGGCTTCGATGTCCTGACGCCCGACTATATCGGGCTTTTCGCGTATCAGGAATATGGTGGCTACGAGTGCCTGGAGAAGGTCCGTGGCGGCGAAATTGCGACCGACGCGCTGATCGACATGCTTTCGGATGCGGGACTGCGCGGTCTCGGCGGCGCAGGTTTCCCGGCAGGCAGGAAATGGGGCTTCGTACGCTCCTACGCCGGACCGCGGCTGATGACGATCAATGGCGATGAAGGCGAACCTGGAACCTTCAAGGACCGCTTCCTTCTCGAAAGCGATCCGCACCGCACGCTGGAGGGCGCCTTGATCGCCGCCCATGCGGTCGACGCAGAACGCATCTATTTCTACATGCGCGACGAGTATCCGGCAGTGCTGGAAATCCTGCATCAGGAGATCGCCGCCCTGGAATCCGCCGGGCTTGTCGACCCGGGCTATATCGAGCTTCGCCGCGGCGCTGGCGCCTATATCTGTGGCGAGGAAAGCGCGATGATCGAAAGCATCGAGGGCAAGCGCGGGCTGCCGCGCCATCGTCCGCCCTATATTGCGGAAGTCGGGCTTTTCGGAAAGCCGACGCTCAATCACAATGTCGAAACGCTGTGGTGGATTCGCGATATCGTCGAGAACGGGGCGGAATGGTTCGCCGCAAAGGGCAAGGAAGGTCATCCCGGCCCACGCTCGTGGTCCGTTTCAGGCCGGGTCAAGGAGCCTGGAGTAAAACTCGCGCCAGCCGGCGTCACCATTCGCGAATTGATCGACGAATACTGCGGCGGCATGGCGGACGGGCATGTCTTCAAGGCCTATCTGCCGGGTGGCGCGTCTGGCGGCATTCTGCCGGCGCATATGGACGATATTCCACTCGATTTCGGCGGTAAGCTGGCTGAACTTGGAAGTTTTGTGGGCTCGCATGCGGTCGTCGTCCTGTCCGAGACGGACAGTGTCAAGGACGCGGCGCTCAACCTTCTTAAATTCTTCAAGCATGAGAGCTGCGGCCAATGCACGCCGTGCAGATCCGGCACGGAAAAGATGATTGCATTGCTCGAAAAAGACGGCCCGCTCGACGAACAGGCTATTCGAGATCTCGAAGCGGTGATGAGAGACGCCTCCATATGCGGGCTTGGACAGGCGGCGCCTAATCCGGTCAATCACCTTTTGACCTTCTTCCGGAATGACCTTTAGAATGAGCGTCGGGAAACAGTGATGACAACGATCAAATTCACCCTGGACGGCAAGACGGTCGAAGCTTCTCCTGAAGAAAGCATTTGGGAGGTGGCCAGGCGCGAAGGGACGCGCATCCCCCATCTGTGCCATGTCGACAAGCCCGGTTATCGTTCGGACGGCAACTGCCGTGCGTGCATGGTTGATATCGAGGGCGAGAGGGTTCTTGCGGCTTCCTGCATTCGCAAGCCTGCGGACGGCATGGTCGTGCGGACGGACACCGAACGGGCTGACAAATCCCGTCGCATGGTTTTCGAGTTGCTGGCGAGCGATATGCGGCCGCGCGATGAGACGCCCGACAACCAGTCTGAATTCTGGCGATGGGCCACGTCCATGGACATCGCCGGCTCGGATCGTTTCGAATCGAAATTCGAGACCGGGGAAGCAGCGCGAGGCATCGACCACAGCAATCCGGCGATCGCCGTCAATCTCGACGCCTGCATCGCCTGCAACGCCTGTGTGCGCGCCTGCCGTGAGGTTCAGGTCAATGACGTGATCGGCATGGGCGGGCGCGGCAATCACGCCATTCCCGTATTCGATATTCGCGATCCCATGGGAAAGTCCACATGCGTAACCTGCGGCGAATGCGTGCAGGCCTGCCCGACCGGAGCCCTGTTTGAAAAGACGCTGATGAGCGAAGATCATCGAACACGCGCCATTCAGGATTTCGACAGGGTGGTGGACAGCGTTTGTCCCTTCTGCGGGGTCGGATGCCAGACCAGGGTCGCGGTGAAAGACAACACGATCGTGCAGGTCGATGGCCGCAACGGACCTGCGAACGAAAACCGTTTGTGCGTCAAGGGGCGGTTCGGCTTTGACTATGTGCATTCGCCTGATCGCCTGACAACGCCGTTGATCCGGCGTGAAGACGCGCCCAAGGCAGGTGACATGGATCTGCGTTTTGTCGATCCGATGGAGGTGTTTCGGCCGGCCACCTGGGAAGAGGCGCTGGAAAAGGCGGCGTCCGGACTGAAATCGGTTCATCAGGCGGACGGCGGCAAGGCGATTGCCGGTTTTGGATCGGCGAAGGGCTCTAACGAGGAAGCCTATCTTTTCCAGAAACTCATTCGCGAGGGTTTCGGCACCAACAATGTCGATCATTGCACGCGGCTATGCCATGCATCGTCCGTGGCGGCCTTGATGGAGGGCGTCGGTTCAGGCGCCGTTTCCGCGCCGTTTACCGACGCGATGATCGCCGACTGCATAATCGTGATTGGCGCGAGGCCGACCACGAACCATCCGGTCGCCGCCACCTATTTCAAGCAGGCGGCGAAGCTGGGAAAGACCCTGATCGTCCTGGATCCGCGCCGTCAGGATCTGATGCGTCACGCCACCCACGCGCTGCAATTCAAGCCGGGCAGCGATGTCGCGATGCTCAACGCCTTTCTCCATGTGATCGTGGAGGAAAAGCTTTATGACGAGCAATATATCCAGGCCAACGTTTCCGGTTTCGAGGCGCTGAAGGAGAAGGTCAGGGACTTTTCTCCGGAGGCTATGGCCGAGGTCTGCGGCGTCGACGCCGAAACATTGCGGACCGTCGCGCGCACCTACGCGACGTCGGAACGGTCGATCATTTTCTGGGGAATGGGTATTTCCCAGCACACGCACGGCACGGACAATTCACGTTGCCTTATCGCCATGGCCCTGACGACCGGCCACGTCGGACGTCCCGGAACCGGACTTCATCCCTTGCGCGGCCAGAACAATGTGCAGGGAGCGTCCGACGCTGGTCTCATTCCGATGTTCTACCCGGACTACAGATCGGTCGAGACGCCGGATATTCGCAATGAATTCGAAGACTTTTGGGGTCGCCCGCTCGATCCCGCCCGCGGACTTACCGTGGTTGAGATCATGGACGCGATCCACGACGGCGAGATTCGCGGCATGTACGTCATGGGCGAAAACCCCGCAATGTCCGACCCGGACCAGATCCATGCGCGCGCAGCGTTAGCGAAACTCGCTCACCTGGTGGTGCAGGACATATTTCTGACCGAAACGGCTTGGCACGCCGATGTCGTGCTGCCGGCTTCGGCGCACGCTGAAAAACTCGGCACGTTCACCAATACGAACCGCCAGGTTCAGATTGGCCGTCCGGCGCTGGACTTGCCCGGCGAAGCGCGCCAGGACTGGGAGTTGATCGTGGCGATCGCCAGGGGCATAGGTCTCGACTGGACTTACTCCCACGTCTCGGAAGTTTACACTGAGATGGCGTCCGTGATGCCGTCCCTGAACAATATTTCGTGGGATCGCATCGAGCGGGAAGACGCTGTCACATACCCAGCCGATGCGCCTGACAAACCGGGTAACGAGATTATTTTCGCAACCGGCTTCCCGACAAAAGACAGGCGCGGCTCAATCGTTCCGGCAGATCTGCGCGCGCCGGACGAGGTTCCCGATGAGGAATATCCGTTGGTGCTGACGACAGGTCGGCTGCTCGAGCATTGGCATACAGGCGCCATGACGCGCCGCGCCAGCGTTCTGGACGAATTGGAGCCGCAGGGAATCGCTGCGATGAACCCTTATGAAATCGACAGGCAGGGGCTCACGCCCGGTCAGATGATTTCAGTGCTGACAAGGCGCGGCGCTGTCGAAGCGGTCCTGCGAGCAGACCGGGAGGTCGCAGACGGCATGGTCTTCATGCCGTTCTGCTTTAATGAAAGTCCCGCGAACCGGCTCACCAATCCGCAACTTGATCCCTTCGGTAAAATACCGGAGTTCAAATATTGCGCGGCTCGGGTTGAAGGCCTGAAAGTGGCGGACGCTGCAGAATAGCGATCTGTCGCTTTTGACAGAAGCGTCGGTCTCAGGCCTTTTCGCCGTCCAGTTCCGTCGTCACGACGACGAAATCGCGATTGCTCCTCGTATCCGGATGCGCCGGCGCATCGACGGTAATGAGTGTTGTTCCGGGATGCCAGTTGTCGCGTATTGCCTGAACGACGTTGGTGTCCGCACGGATGCGGTCAATCGCGCCCGTGTCCGCCGTTGCGAGGTCCTCGGCGACGTCGCCGTGGCTGATGGAATGCCACTGCAGTCCTCCGGACCCGTCATGTGCGCCGGCCAGAACATACACGTGGTTACCGAGCGGTCGCATGGGATCCGAGATCGTCGCCTTGCTCTCAGCGACGATGTGACCGTTTTTCATGACGATGATGTTGCTGTCCGAGCTTGAAACCAGGATGGTGACGGGCGCTGTCGGGTTGTCTTCGTGGTTGAAGCCCGGCACCTCGCGATCCTCGAGGGCGGCTACTGCTTCTTCGAACTGACGCTCGGCCGTATCGCTTAAAATCATGCCCGGATGCACGACTTCCCTCGGATCGGTGTGGCCGCTGGCGATGATGACAGGCGTTCCGATATGGGTAATCGAGAACAGCTTTTCCGAAAACTGCATCGGCAGGCGCACGCAGCCGTGGGAGGCAGGGTAACCCGGCAGCTTTCCGGCGTGCAGGGCTATCCCCTTCCAGGTCAGCCGGTTCATGTTCGGCATTGGCGCGTTGTTGTAGGTGGAAGAGTGGTGATGTTTGTCCTTCTGCAGGATCGTGAAGACACCTGTCGGCGTTTCATGACCCGACTTTCCCGTAGAACATGTCGAGACCGCGATGCGCACGCCGTTCCGGTAAACATGAACGCGCTGGTCGTCCAGCGACACGACGACTGCGACCGGTCCCTCTGGCGACAGCTCCGGCTGCCAGACATATTCGCCGGGTTCCAGTTCGTGTATTTCCTTGATCACCTGCCGGGCGAGCCCGATGCCCGTGGTGATGACGCCGATACCTGCAGCGGCTCCGATAACCAGCGTTCTTCGTGTCAGTCGGTCAGTCATTGCTTGCCTCCTCGCAGCGATCCGGATTTCAGCCGCCATAGATGACAGCGTCGGGAATTTCATAGCGCTCGACGCCGCCGATGCGCAGAAGATAAAGGTCGCCCAAGCGCTCATAGGTTATGTCAAGGCCCGGATCGGTATAGATCGGGTTGCCGTCCCGGAACTCGATGTAGCGTTCGGCGCCCGAACCGATGTCGATCCATACGGTCGCGTTTCCGTTCGGACCGCGTGAGGCGCGAAAAGGGCATTGCCGCGTCGGCTGTCCGGAAGTTGTCGAACATGGCACGGCGCCGCTCGACTGCGCATTGGCTGCGCCCGGAGCAGCGCCTTCCCTGAGATAGCGTCCGTTTACCCAGCCGGTAAATTTCTGGTCGAAGCCGGCCTCGATCTGGCACCACTTTGCGCTGTCGACCATGCGGCATCCAAGATTGCGCGCAGGGTCGCCGTTTTGCAATTCTCCGATGACCTCGGCGCCTGTGCCCGGACCGGCCCTGACATTCAGAGTGTCATTGGCTGGAACGTTGGTGACCTCCCAGAAGTCCGGTCCGCCCGACAGGCCGTCCGCATAGTCAGGGTCTCGAATGGGCGCCTGTGCGGCGTTTCCGTCGATGGTGATCTCCAGCGAATAGCGCGCAACCTCGTCGCGGCGGGCTGCGCTGCGCATCATGTAGACAAGGATAGAATAATCGCCGCTTGCAGCAAGCTGTCCGGAGTAGTCGTCGCCGCTTGTCGAACCGATGAACATCGCTGCATCTCCCGGCTGCTTTCCCGGTTCGAATATATTGAAATAGTTGGCGCCATTGCTGGTGTCCATTCGCACCGACATTGTCTGTCCGGCGGCGGCGTCGACAACGTAGAGCACGGATTCGTAGCCTTTGATCTGGCCGTCGATGGATGTGCCCGTCGTTCCGGCTGCAAAATGTACAGTTTCCATGCGCATGTCCTGTGACATCGCATTTCCGGTCAGCAACACCAGAAAAAGACACAACATAAATTTCAATTTATTCATGATTTCCTCCAGATGTGCGAATGTAATTTGTATATATAATTCTCTTTTCAAGTGATCCTGAAGGTTTTTTATGTCACGATTAGGACTGCATCGATATTCATCGAAGTAATTCTTTATCCCCGCCAATCAGGTCGACGTCGCAAAAGACACGTGTCTGCACTGCCGAACGCCGAGCGTTGGTTTATGCGATCGCACAATTCCAAGCCGTGGCGCGAACCGCCAAGTCGAAAAAAGTCGAATGATTCATTTTTGATTAAGGTCCTGATAACCTTACGGTAACGTTATTGGCCTAGAAAGGAACGCGTGGCGGGAACGCCAAACGCTCCGGATCAGGTAGTGCGTACCGGGGCGCAAATAACCTCCAGATGATGGAGCCAGACCGCGCAGGGTTGTCGCCTTGGCGCGGTTTCTTCTTTAGAGATCGACATTCTTCTTGCCTGTCGCGGCGATGATGATACGCACAAGGCATGACACGGGCCATCATGCTTCAGGGGACGGGTTCTGACGTCGGAAAGACGGTGCTGGTCGCCGGCCTTTGCCGCCTGGCAGCAAATCGCGGCCTGCGCGTGCGGCCCTTCAAACCTCAGAACATGTCAAACAATGCGGCGGTCGCAGATGATGGCGGCGAGATCGGCCGCGCACAGTGGCTTCAGGCGCTCGCCTGCAGAACGCCGGCGTCGGTTCACATGAACCCGGTGCTGCTCAAGCCGGAATCTGAAACGGGGTCGCAAATCGTCGTGCAGGGCAAGGTCTGGGGCAGGGCTCGCGCCCGGGACTATCAGGAAACCCGTCGACAATTGCTCGAAGCGGTGTTCGAGAGTTGGGATGCGATTCGCTCTGACGCCGACATTGTTATCGTCGAGGGAGCCGGTTCGGCGGCGGAGATCAATCTGCGCGCAAATGATATCGCCAATATGGGTTTTGCGACCCGCGCCGGCGTTCCGGTGGTTCTGGTCGGCGACATCGACAGAGGCGGCGTGATTGCATCCCTCGTCGGCACGCACGCCATTCTTCCGGAAGAGGATCGGCGCATGGTCGCCGGTTATCTGATCAACAAATTCCGGGGCGACGTATCGTTATTCGATGACGGGGTCACAGCGATCAGCCGGCACACGGGCTGGCCGTGTTTCGGCGTTATTCCCTGGCTTCCTGAAGCCGGCCGGCTTCCGCCGGAAGATTCTGTCGTTCTCGAACGGCTGGTTGGCGCCGGCGACGGCGCTTTGATTGTGGCCGTCCCGGTTCTCGACAGAATAGCCAATTTCGATGACCTTGATCCGCTGAGCGCCGAACCGGAAGTCGAAGTCCGCTACATCAGATCCGGCGATCCCATCCCCGGAGAAGCAGGCCTTGTGATTATTCCAGGGTCCAAGTCGACCATCGCCGATCTTGCTGCGTTCCGAAGAAATGGCTGGGACCGGGATCTCGCCGCCCACGTCCGGCGCGGCGGTCACGTCGCAGGCATATGCGGCGGCTACCAGATGCTGGGTTGCATGGTGCGTGATCCCGACGGGATCGAGGGTGCGGCGGCAAGCGTCGAGGGACTTGGCCTTCTCGATATCGAAACCACGATGGAGAAATCCAAAGCCGTGCGCAACAGGCACGCCCGGTGCCGGATTATCGATGCGGATATGACCGGTTACGAAATCCATCTCGGACGCAGCTCCGGACCCGATTGCATGCGGCCATTTTCGACGATCGACGGCCAGCCGGACGGCGCAGTCTCCCGGGACGGACGGGTCTTCGGAACCTACCTTCACGGACTGTTCGCAAACGACGCCTTCAGACAGGGTTATCTTGCCCGGTTGGGACTGTCACAATCCGGGGTCAATTATAGCGCTATGGTTGATGGGGCGCTGGATGCCATCGCTGCACGTTTGGAAAAGCTTGTTTCGAAGGACTTCCCGGGATTTGAGCGGAGCGATTGATGAACACGCCAAATTGTTTGGCCAAAGAGGCTGTAGGCGTTTAAATCACGAGATGTAAATCATTTTAATCTAATTGATATAATGTGCGTGTTCCACTATATCCGGGCCGACTGGTTCGTGTATGACAGATCGGGTAAGTTGTTTTTTTGCTGAGAGCTGTGCGCACCCAAAGAAACTGGTAAAGCAAATCGTGGTCACGAAACCCTCGTCCAACTCTGTCTCTCGCTTTGCTTCGGGTATTGACCGTGATTCTTTGCCCGACATGAACCTTTCTTTCGGTAATATCGTACGCAACCGCAGAGGCCTGATTCTGTCGAGATCGCTTATCCTCATGGTGGCGATCATCGTCTTTACCCAGATGATCAATACGGTTTTCTTCGCCAGCGAGTTGCGCGGCGCGGCGCAGATTGCGGATAGCCTGCTCACCTTGCGGTTCACTGTCGTCGTCGCTATTCCCTTTGTTCTCTACATGGTTTTCCTGCAGGCGAGAGCCGACCTTGCTGTGGAATATTTCAGGAAGCTCTCCAGAACAGATCCGCTGACGGGTCTCTTCAATCGCCGCGCCTTTATCGACCTGTTGCAGGAAGGAAGAGTAACGCGAGAGGGTTTGGGAGACAACGCAAGCCTGATGGTGCTTGACATCGACCATTTCAAGCGTGTCAACGACACCTATGGACACGAGGCTGGCGACGCGGTGCTGATTCAGATGGCTGATCTGTTTCGAGAGAATCTTCGCCCGGACGACATTATTGGACGTCTTGGAGGCGAGGAATTCGCCATCGCTCTTAATCGCAGCAACGCGAGAGAGTGCTGGCACGTCGCCCAGCGCCTGCGTCACGAAGTCGAGCGGCATGTTTTCCGGCACGAAGACATCGAAATGAAGCTGACGATAAGCATCGGCGCCACGCATGTCGGCAAGGATGGGGACCTCAACGACGCGATGCAGGAAGCTGATATGCTCGCCTACAAATCGAAACGCGAAGGTCGCAACCGCATCAGCTATGGTTCGGACCGGGTAGATATCCCCTTCGCTGTCTGACCGAATTCCCTTCTCTTCGGGGTACTTGATTGACAGCAGGTCGCCTGGCGCAATAATGATAAATTACGAATGGTCCCGAAAGGCGTAGCCGGAAGGGATCAAGAGGGAATGTGACGGGCGGACCCAAACAGGGCGCTTTAATCGCAGCCGACCCCGCGACTGTAGAGCGGAAAGGCGATCCCGGCCGTTTGTGTGATGCGCGGCGCGCCTTACACGAATGGAAAGCCACTGAAGTGGCGGCGCCATGAACCGACGGACGCCTCTATTCGTCTGCGAATCGTCCGTTTGGCGCCGCCGAATTCGGGAAGGCGAGGGAGAGCCAGGCAGCCAATCGCTGCCGATCCGTGAGCCAGGAGACCTGCCATTCGTGACGGGCAATGCGCCCGCAAATTGGGAATACGAGCCAGTCACGGAGGTTGCAATGGCTAACAGGACGATCAAGACGCACACAATTGGCGCCGCGGGACAGTGCGTCACGATAGCCGTAACGGCTTTGATTGTGGGCGCATTTTTCATTTTTGGAGCGGGTTTCGCCAATTCGGCGGTCCTGCACGACACAGCTCACGACGCTCGCCACGCATACGGCTTTCCTTGCCACTAAGGAGAAGCTGAAATGATGGTGCGCTATCTTCTTGCCGCCTTGGTGGCAGGGCTGATCGCTGGCGTTTTCATGAGCGTCGCACAGGAAATCAAAGTCACGCCGCTCATCCTGCACGCCGAAGAATTCGAAAATGTCGGCGAGGGCGATGCCGAGCAAAGTTTTGCGCCGCGTGGAGCATCGTTTTTTGCGCTGGCTGAACTTCTGAATCCCGTATCGAGGGCGCTTGCGCACGAGGGTGAGGATAGCGGAACCCTGTTTGGCCTCGATCGGCTTGGGGGGACGATACTTGCGAATCTCGTTGTCGGAGCGGGATACGGCTTGATTCTGTTGGCTGCTGTCTTGCTGACGGGAATCCCCATAACGGTGAAGACAGGCGTCTTGTGGGGCGCTGCAGGATGGCTGACATTCCAGTTTCTCCCGGCGCTCGGACTTCCGCCTGAACTTCCCGGTTTCCCCGCCGCAGACCTCGCCGATCGACAGGTCTGGTGGGTCTCCACGGTCATTCTGTCGGCGGCCGGTTTGTACTTGCTGGTCGCGCGATCCGAGATATGGGCCAAGATCGCGGGCGTCGTGGTGCTCGCCGTGCCGCACATATACGGCGCTCCCCAGCCCGACATCATAACCAGCGATGTGCCTGCTCTGCTCGCCGCCGAGTTCGCCGTGGCGACGCTTGCAACGACTGCGTTTTTCTGGGTCGTTTTGGGTCTGCTTATGGGGGCTGCCATAGACAGGCTGGAAGAAGGAGCGTGACAAAAGGGCCAGGGTCGGTTTTGGTCCTCGGCGGCGCCCGATCAGGCAAGTCGCGCTTTGCTGAGAGAATGGCGGAAGAGTCCGGACTTGGCGCTGTTTATTTCGCGACGGCGCGCCCTGGCGAAGACGAAGAGATGGCGGCGCGCATCGACCATCACCGCGCGCGTCGCGGCTCGGACTGGACGACGCTGGAAGAGCCATTGCAGCTGGCGGAATTGCTTGTTCGAGAAGCGGCCGCAGACAAGGCGATCCTTGTGGACTGCCTGACGCTCTGGATCACAAATCTGATGCTGGAAGAGTGGGACGTCGAGGCGCGATGCGAAGAGCTGGCGGAGCGTGTGACAAGCTTGCCGGGCCTCATCATCCTGGTTTCCAACGAAGTCGGCATGGGCATCGTGCCTGAAAACCGCATGGCTCGGGAGTTTCGGGATCATGCCGGACGACTGCACCAAAAACTGGGGGAGGTGGTCGACGAAGTTTATCTCGTCGCGGCCGGGCTTCCCATGAAACTGAAGGGTTGAGCGCTATGCACGGCGAAAAAATTCCCGCGACGGTGATTACCGGTTTTCTGGGAGCCGGAAAGACGACGATGATCCGCAATATGCTGACCGCCGCGAACGGCCGGCGGATTGCGCTGATCATCAACGAGTTCGGCGATCTCGGGGTTGATGGCGAAGTGCTGAAAGGGTGCGGCGTCGAGAATTGCAGTGATGACGACATTGTGGAACTCAACAATGGCTGCATCTGCTGCACGGTCGCCGACGATTTCATTCCGGCCATGGAAAAGCTGCTCGAACGCGAGGAAAGGCCCGATCATATCGTTATCGAGACTTCGGGTCTCGCGCTGCCTCAGCCGCTGGTCGCAGCATTCAACTGGCCGGGCATCAAGACGCGGGTGACGGTCGACGGCGTTGTGACCGTTGTCGACAGCGCGGCCGTGTCGGCAGGTCGGTTCGCCGATGACCATGACCGGGTGGACGCGCAGCGGCAAGCCGATGAATCGCTTGATCATGAGAGCCCGCTGGAAGAACTGTTCGAGGACCAGTTGACTGCTGCGGATTTGATCGTGCTCAACAAGGCTGACCTCCTGGACGAAACCGGCATAGAGGCGGTGCGCGTCGAAGTCGCAGGGCGCGCCAGCCGCAAGACGGCGATGATCGTATCGCGCAATGGAGAGGTGGCGAACGATGTGCTGCTGGGTCTCGGTTCGGCGACCGAGGACGAGATATCCAAGCGCAAATCGCATCACGAAATCGAGCATGAGAATGGTGCAGACCACGATCACGACCATGATGAATTCGAAAGCTTCGTAGTCGAATTCGGCGATCTCCCGGATCCGGACGGATTTGCGCGCATGCTGGAGTCCATTATCTCGGATCACGACATACTTCGGGTCAAGGGCTTCGTCTCGGTGCCGGGCAAGGCCATGCGACAGGTCATTCAGTGCGTCGGCGCGCGCATGGACCGGTACTACGATCGCCCATGGAAACCGGGTGAGGCGAAAAACTCTCGTCTCGTCGTGATTGGACTGCACGACATGGATCGAACGGCAATATCGGATGCGATCGCACGCGCGGCGGGAACAGCAGCGCAGGCTTAGACATGCACCTTCTGGTCGCGCAGAAAGGATCGATTGCGGATGGCGAGGAGGCGATTGATCTCGCCCAGTCGCCAGCCGAGATGATCGTTCTGTCCGCCGCCGATACCGAACTGGCCAGCCTCGCCGAAGCGCGAAAAATGCGTGGTGATGATGCGCCGCGACTTCGCCTTGCCAGCCTGATGCAACTCAGGCATCCGATGTCGGTCGACGCCTATCTGGAGAAGACTGCCGGCCATGCGCGGTTAATCGTTGTGCGTGCGCTCGGCGGCGCAAGTTATTTTTCCTACGCGCTGCAGTCTCTTCATGCGCTGTGTTTCGAACGCGGCATTGCGCTGGCGGTGCTGCCAGGCGACGACAAGCCGGATCCCGGCCTGCTGGACTATGGAACTGTGCCTCGAGCAGATGCAGATGCTCTTTGGTCCTATCTGGTCGAGGGCGGGATCGAAAACGCCGGCCGCTTTCTGGATTTCGCCAAAGCTTTGCTGACTGGAGAAGAAAAGCCGGGACCTGCGGTTCCACTGCTGAAAGCCGGTCTCTGGTGGCCGGGGCGAAACATCCGTCATGCCGACGACATCATCGAAACCGGATCGAAGAAGGCTGTCGCGGCGATATGCTTCTACCGGGCGCTGGTGCAAGGGGGACAGACGAAGCCCGTCGAAACTCTGATCGAGGCGCTGCAGGAACAAGGCCTCCAGCCAATGCCGATTTACGTCGGCAGCCTCAAGGATCCGGTTTGCGCGGCGACGGTCAGCGCTCTATTTGAAGCCGCGCCGCCCGAAATCGTCATCAACGCCACGGGCTTCGCCGTCTCGTCGCCGGGCGGAGACAGGCGCCCGACCGTGCTGGAGTCTACCGGCGCGCCGGTTCTCCAGGTTATCCTGTCCGGATCGACGTTTGAAAATTGGCAAGGCTCTGCACAGGGGCTTACGGCGCGTGATCTGGCGATGAATGTGGCGTTGCCCGAAGTCGATGGTCGGATTCTGTCCCGCGCCATTTCTTTCAAATCAGCCGGTACATGGGACGAGGCGGTCGAGACCAACATCGTCACGCACGAACCGGTTGCCGATCGCGTCGTATTCGCGGCCCGTCTTGCCGCCAGTTGGGCGCAGCTCCGCCGCAAACAGCCGCAGGACCGCCGTGTCGCGCTCATTCTCGCCAATTACCCCAACAGGGACGGTCGACTCGGCAACGGCGTCGGGCTTGATACGCCGGCCGGAACGGTCGAAGTTCTGAACGCCATGCGAGAAGCAGGCTATAGCGTTGACGTGATTCCCGCGGACGGCAATGCGCTGATGAACCTGCTGATGGCCGGGCCCACCAATGCGGCGGTCGATGCGCGCGAAATCCGCGAGACGCTGTCCCTTGAGACCTATCGTCGATTCTTTGGCGCGCTGCCAGACAAGATCCGGCGGGAAGTCGTCGACCGCTGGGGCGGCCCCGAGGACGATCCATTCTACCGCGAAGGTAGTTTTGCTCTTCCTCTGATGCGCCTTGGCGAGACGGTGGTCGGCATACAGCCGGCGCGCGGATATAATGTCGATCCGAAAGAGACCTATCATTCTCCGGATCTTGTTCCTCCACACGGCTATATCGCATTCTACGCCTGGCTACGTCAGAGTTTTGGCGCGGATATCGTCGCGCATATGGGTAAGCACGGAAACCTTGAATGGTTGCCGGGAAAGGCGCTGGCGCTGTCGGCCGAGTGCTGGCCGGATGCGTTGCTTGGTCCGACGCCGCATGTCTATCCTTTTATCGTCAACGATCCCGGCGAAGGCACGCAGGCGAAGCGGCGCACGGCCGCCGTTATCATTGATCACCTGACGCCGCCGCTTACACGCGCCGAGTCCTATGGCGCGCTGAAGGATCTGGAGGCGCTTGTCGACGAATATTACGAGGCTTCAGGCAGCGATCCGCGTCGCCTGAAGCTCCTGAAATCCCGTATTCTCGATCTTGTCCGCGATATCGGTCTCGATTTGGACGTAGGCATCGTGGGCGGCGACAGTGATGATACGGCGCTCGAAAAACTGGACGCCTATCTGTGCGATCTCAAGGAAATGCAGATCAGGGATGGTCTGCACATCTTCGGAAAATCTCCGGAAGGACGGCTGCTAGATGATCTCGTCACCGCTCTTGTGCGGGTTCCGAGAGGCGCGGGGGAAGGCGCCGACGCAAGCCTCCAACGAGCAATTGCGGAAGATCTGGGCCTCGACTTCGACCCGCTCGATTGTCCGATGGGCGCGGCCTGGGAAGGGCTGCGCCCGGATGTTCTCGCGCAACAAGCTAATGATTCGTGGCGCACGCATGGAGACACGGTGGAACGGATCGAACTGCTCGCGACCGACCTCGTCTCCGGTTCCCATTCCTGTCCCTCGGCGTGGGTCGCTACGCAGGCGGTGCTGCGTGGCGTCAAAGATGCGGTAGAACCTTCGGTGCGCGCTTGCGGAGCTGCGGAGATACAGGGGTTTTTAAAAGCGCTGTCCGGGCGTTTCGTGGACCCGGGACCATCTGGCGCGCCGACGCGAGGCAAACCGGAAGTATTGCCCACAGGTCGCAATTTCTATTCCGTGGACAGCCGAAGCGTGCCGACGGAAACCGCCTGGGAACTTGGTCGCAAATCAGCCGAAATGCTGATAACGCGCTATACGCAGGACAATGGAGAATGGCCGACATCCTTCGGTCTCACCGCCTGGGGCACGTCGAACATGCGCACCGGTGGCGACGACATTGCACAGGCCCTGGCGCTGATTGGCGTCAAACCGGTCTGGGACAGCGCTTCGCGCCGCGTGACCGGATACGAGATCATGCCGATCGCCAAACTTGGCCGACCGCGCGTTGATGTGACCTTGCGCATCTCCGGCTTCTTTCGCGACGCCTTCCCGGATCAGATCGCCCTGTTCGACCAGGCGATCCGCGCCGTAGGCGCGCTGGAGGAAGATACCGGCGACAATCCGGTCGCGGCGCGCATGACGGCGGAACGGGCATCCCTGGAACAGGCAGGAGTAAGTCCGGCTGAGGCGCTTCGCAAATCCGGCTTCCGCGTCTTCGGTTCGAAACCGGGCGCCTACGGCGCTGGACTGCAGGCGTTGATCGACGAAAGGGGCTGGCAGTCGGACGAAGATCTTGCCGAAGCTTACAAGGTCTGGGGCAGCTACGCCTATGGCGCCGGCGTTGAAGGCGAGGGGGACCGAAAGGCGCTGGACCGCCGGCTGGGCACGATCGAGGCAGTCATCCAGAATCAGGACAATCGCGAACACGACTTGCTCGACAGCGACGACTACTATCAGTTCGAAGGCGGCATGACGACGGCGGTGAAGTCCGTTACCGGCGCGCGTCCGACGGTCTATCACAACGACCATTCTCGCCCGGAACGACCCGTGATCCGGACGCTGGAAGACGAGATCGGTCGCGTGGTGCGCGCCCGTGTCGTCAACCCGAAATGGATCGCGGGGGTCATGCGGCACGGCTACAAGGGCGCATTCGAGATTGCGGCGACGGTCGACTACATGTTTGCCTTCGCGGCGACCACAGGAGCGGTCCGTGACCATCATTTCGATGCAGTCTACGACGCCTTTATTTCGGACGAGGCTGTGCGCGACTTCATGGAGACAAACAATGACGCCGCTTTCCGTGAAATAACCGACAGATTGCTGGAGGCGATAGAACGCAAGCTCTGGACACCGCGTTCGAACTCGGCACAATTTGCGCTGGAGGAAATCATCGGCATGAAGGAACGGGAAAACGCCCATGGCTGACAAATCGGACAAGCTGAAAGCGATGACTGAGGAAGAACTCGACGCCCGTCACGCCGAAAAGATGCGGAAGAAAAAGGCCGCCCGGGACAAGATAATCGCCACCAAGACCGTGGAGAAGGGGCTGACGATCGTTCACACGGGCAAGGGCAAGGGCAAGTCCACGGCCGCCTTCGGCATGGTGTTCAGGGCAATCGGCAATGGCATGAAGGTGGGCGTCGTGCAATTCGTGAAGGGCAAATGGGGAACCGGCGAGCGCAAGGTTCTGGAAGCCTTCCCTGACCAGGTGACGCTTGCGACGATGGGCGAGGGCTTCACATGGGAAACTCAGGATCGGCAGCGTGACATCGCGGCGGCGCGCCAGGCCTGGGAAAAGGCGAAGCAGATGATCCTCGACGACGAGCACGACATGGTGCTGTGCGACGAACTGAACATCGTGTTGCGCTATGACTATTTGCCGCTCGAAGAAGTGCTGGACGTTCTCAGCTTGAAGCCGCCGATGAAGCACGTCATCATCACCGGGCGCAACGCCAAGGATGATCTGATCGATTTTGCCGATCTTGTAACCGAAATGGAAGTGATCAAGCATCCGTTCCGTTCCGGAGTGAAGGCGCAGGTCGGCATCGAATTCTGATCAGCCGTGACGCTTCCGCCGTGTCGTGGATGGGGTGGTGAACGCCGCCTTTATGTTTGACGCAATGGGTCACGCAGCCTACAAAGGTCGACAGCGTGTGACGGCGTCCGATGCGATCGGGCTGCGAGAAATTCCGGTGAGGCCGACCCATATCGGGGGACAATTCCGGAGCTGTCCAGACCGGCGCGGCGGTTTGAGCCGTCGAGGCGTTTCGTGCACGAACCAACGCCGCCTGGAGACCTTCGATGACACGCACATTCGCCGCAACAATTTTTCTTGCATCGCCAGTGCCCGCCTTCGCTCATATGGGACATTTGGGCGAGGTCGCCGGGCATTCGCACTGGATCGGCCTTGCAGCGGCTCTGGGCGCCGCCGCCATCGCGGCCCTTGCTCACAAGGCTGGCAAGAAAAAGAAGTCTGAAGACGAATCCGATGCCGAAGCCGAAGCGGACGGCGCGGAAGAGGCCGCGGCGTGAAACAGGAAAAAATCGGCATCATGGTCTGCGGCCACGGCAGTCGCAACCAGAACGCTGCGCGTGAATTCGCCAAGGTCGCCGAGGGACTGAAGGCGCGTTATGAGAGCACGCCGGTAGAATATGGTTATCTCGAATTCTGCAATCCGGTGATTCATTCGGGTCTTGATCGCCTGCGCGAGCAGGGCGTCACGCGCGTCCTGGCCGTGCCAGGCATGTTGTTTGCGGCCGGTCACGCAAAGAACGACATTCCATCGGTGCTCAATACCTATCAGGCGGCGCACCACGATATACAGATCGATTACGGCCGCGAACTCGGCGTTGATCTGAAGATGATCCGGGCAGCCGGCGAACGGATCCGGGAAGCGATCGAGGCCGCCGACGAAGAGAAGGAATCGATCCCTCTTCACCAGACGCTGCTGATGGTCGTCGGTCGCGGCGCTTCCGATCCCGACGCCAACTCCAACGTCGCGAAAGTCATGCGCATGCTCTGGGAAGGCATGGGCTTCGGTTGGGGCGAAACCTGCTATTCCGGCGTGACCTTTCCCCTGGTGGAGCCTGGATTGCGCCACGCCGCAAAGCTCGGTTACCGGCGCATTGTCGTATTTCCCTATTTCCTCTTCACAGGCGTTCTCGTGAAGCGGATCTACAGCTACACAGATGTTGTCGCCGCCGATCATCCGGAGATCGATTTCGTCAAGGCGGACTATCTCAACGATCATCAACTCGTGCTTGATACGTTCGAGGATCGTGTCGAGGAAACACGGGCAGGGCAGGCGGTGATGAACTGCCAGATGTGCAAATACCGCGAACAGGTGCTCGGTTTCGAGGCGGAGGTGGGGGCCGCTCAGGAAAGCCATCACCATCACGTCGAGGGAATCGGCGGTGGACTTGAGAATTGTCCCTGCGAGGGCGACTGCGATGCGTCATGCCGTGATGAAGACTTCTGCCGCAAGCATGGCCTTCCCTTCACGCCGCTGCACAACCATGACCATGCGCATGATCATGGCCACAGTCACGGACATCATCACCACCATCACGACCACGATCACGACCATCATCATGATCATCACCACCATCCCTATCCCCATGCGGATCATCCGCATGGACCGAAGTCGATGGAGCGGGGCAAGTAATGGTGGAAGCCGCGATGGACTACATCCGCGATCCGCAGGCGATCTATCGCGAAAGCTTCGCCACGATCCGGCGTGAGGCGGATTTATCGAGGTTTCCCGGTAGTTTGGACGAGATTGCTATAAGAGTGATTCATGCCTGCGGCATGGTCGATATCGTCGATGATCTGGTCATGTCGGCTGACGCCGCTGAGGCGGGTCGCGCGGCGCTCGACAACGGATGCGCGATCATCTGCGATGTCGAAATGGTCCGACACGGCGTCACGCGCAGGCTGCTGCCGAACGAAACCGAATTGCTCTGCAATGTCGGATCGGCGGCGGCGAAGCAATTGGCTTCCGATCGGGGAACGACCCGATCCGCCGCGGCAATCGAAACGCTCAGCGACCGGTTGCCGGGCAGCATCGTCGCCATCGGAAATGCGCCGACGGCCCTCTTTCATTTGCTTGAGCTGCTGGATCGCGGTTTGCCGCCGCCGGCGCTCATTGTCGCAGCGCCTGTCGGGTTCGTAGGCGCTGCGGAATCCAAGGAATCTCTGATTGCTGACGCAGGCGCCATACCCCACGTGGTCGTCAGAGGGAGGCGTGGCGGCAGCGCCATGGCCGCAAGTATCGTCAATGCTGTCGCCGGAGGGCTGAAGACTTGAACATGACACAGACATTGAAGCCGTGGTTGACCATCGTGGGGATTGGCGACGACGGAATTGCAACGCTGACCCCGCAGGCCATCGAACTGGTCAAGCAGGCTGAAACGCTAGTGGCGCCGGAACGCGTGCTTGAAAATCTCGATCTTGCGACGCTAGGACTGAGCGAAGCCGAGATCGTCCCGTGGACGATGGGCGTCGGTCCGACGCTCAAGTTTCTCGAAGAGCGTCGCGGCCGCCCGGTCACTATCCTCGCAACCGGAGACCCGATGCATTTCGGCATTGGCGCGACGATGCGGCGCAAGCTGGCGGCTGAGGAAATGCAGGTCATCCCTTCGCCGTCCGGCTTCTCGCTGGCCGCGGCAAGGCTGGGCTGGTCGCTTTCCGACGCCGCCTGCATTTCCTTGCATGGACGCGCCGTGGTTGGCGTCCATCCTCATATCCTGCCGGAAAACCGCATCGTGTCGCTGACTTCCGTTGCGCGCACGATCCATGAAGTGGCGGATATTCTGGTTGCGCGCGGCTATGGCCGTTCGGTGATGACCGTGCTGGAACACATGGGCGGCAATCGCGAGCGGACAGTGAAACTCATCGCCGACGAGGTCGGACCGTATGATCCGGACAATCCGAAATTCGCCGATTTCAATGTGCTCGGCGTCGAGTGCGTCGCCAGCGAAGGCGCTGCTCTTTATCCGGCTGTGCCGGGTCTGTCCGACGAGGCCTTTATCCATGACGGTCAACTGACGAAATCGGAAGTGCGCGCGGCGACCCTTGCTGCGCTGAAGCCGTGTCCTATGGCCTTGCTTTGGGATGTCGGCGCCGGTTGCGGTTCGATCGCCATCGAGTGGATGCGCGCCGCCCGTGGAGCAAAGGCGTTCGCCGTTGAGGCAAAACGCGAGCGCGTTCGCATGATCGCCGACAACGCCGCCGCCCTTGGAACACCGCGGATAAAGGTATTCACTGGCGAAGCCCCGACCGCGCTGAAGGATCTGGATCGACCGGATGCGATCTTCATAGGTGGCGGCGTCACGGATGAAGGCGTGTTCGAAAACTGCTGGGAAGCTCTGAAACCGGGCGGGCGGCTGGTCGCCAATGTCGTGACGATCGAGGGCGAAACCCGTCTTGCAGACCTGCATCGCACCCATGGCGGGATGATGCGAAGGATCGCCGTATCACGCCTTGAAAAGATCGGCGGATTTTCCGGCTGGAAACCGCTGATGCCGGTCACGCAATGGGCCGTCGACAAGCCGCTGGAGAGCGAATGACAGGCACGCTTTACGGTCTCGGCATCGGTCCGGGCGATCCGGAGCTTCTGACGCTCAAGGCGCATCGCGTCCTGGGCGCGGCTCCGGTCGTCGCCTATCCGCAACCCGATACGGGACCAAGTTTCGCGCGAAGCATCGTCAGTCAATACATTCGGGAAGACCGGATCGAATATCCGATCATCGTGCCGATGCGCACAGAGCGTTTTCCCGCAAAGGCCGTCTATGACGAGGCGGCGCGCGACCTGTCCGTCCATCTGGATGAGGGCAGGGATGTCGCCGTCCTGTGCGAAGGCGATCCGTTTTTCTACGGCTCCTTCATGTATCTCTATGAGCGGCTGGCGCAGCGCTATCCCTGCGAGGTGGTGCCTGGAGTTTCGTCCATGATGGCGGGAGCAGCCGCACTCGGTCGGCCGCTTGCGGCGCGCAACGATATCCTGACGGTCGTGCCGGGCACCCTTCCGGACGAAGAGATCGCCACGCGCCTGACCATGTCCGACGCAGTTGTCATTATTAAAATCGGTCGACATTTCAATCGTATAAAGAGCTTGCTTGAGAGTCTGAATCTGGTCGCTCGCGCCGGTTATCTGGAGCGTATTTCTCTCGGAGAGCAGCGCATTCTGCCGCTTTCCGACATGAATGCGGATGCGCCCTATTTTTCGATGATCCTGATTTACAAGGGCGCGGAAGACTGGGTTGCCTCATGGCCGATGGCCGGCAGGGAGCACGCCGATGCCCGTTGATGTGTCACCAGCGATCATCCTGTTGAACGAGACAAGCATCGGGTCCGCCCGCAAGCTCGCGGAGGAATTTGGCGGAGAATTACACGGACCAGCGAACCGTGTGGCCGATGCGGATGTGCGCTTCGATGACACTGCGAAGCATATCAGGGATCTCTTCGAGACCGGCCGGCCGATCATCGCCTTCATGGCGTCGGGGGCGCTGATCCGCATCCTCGCGCCTGTTTTTTCGGACAAGTACAGCGAGCCGCCCGTTGTGAGCCTGTCCGAGGACGGGCGCAGTGTGGTTCCCCTGCTCGGTGGCCATCATGGAGCGAACGATCTGGCAAGGCGCGCCGCTGCAATTCTTGATGGTCATGCAGCCGTGACGACTGCCGGTGACCTCAGGTTCGGCGTTGCGCTCGACGCGCCGCCAGAAGGATATCGTCTAGTCAATCCGCAGAAGGCCAGAGGCATCATGGCCGAGCTTGTGGCTGGCCGATCCGCCAGGCTCATCGGCGAGGCGGAATGGCTGGCGCAATCGAAAATTCCCTTCGAAAATGACGCGGCTGTTCGGCTGACTGTCAGCGATACGATCATTGAACCGGAAACGCTGGAACTCGTCTATGCGCCAGCGACCCTGTGCATTGGCGTTGGCTGCGAGCGGGGCGCGGAGGCCGCGGAAGTCATTGCGCTGGTCGAGCGACAGCTTGCGGCAAACAATTTGTCTCCCGCGGCTGTTTCGGGCGTCTACTCGATAGACCTCAAGGCCGATGAGGCCGCCATCCTGGCTGCTGCACGGCATTTCAATGCGCCCGCCCGGTTTTTTACAGCGATGGAACTGGAAGCCGAAGCCGGTCGGCTCGAAAATCCGTCCGAAACCGTGTTCCGGGAGGTCGGGTGTCATGGCGTGGCGGAAGGCGCGGCATTGGCGGCTGCCGGCTCCGAGGCCGAGCTCATTGCGCCGAAAGTCAAATCGCAGCGCGCGACATGCGCGATCGCCCGTTCGCCGCGACCCGTCCTGCCAGCCATGCGTGGACGCGCGCGCGGCCAGTTGTTCGTCGTTGGCATCGGACCCGGCTCCGCTGAATGGCGCTCGCCGGAAGTCTCGCATATGATCGAACAGTCCACCGATCTCGTCGGCTATTCGCTCTATCTCGATCTGCTCGGCCGGCTTGCCGAGGGCAAGCAACGTCACGATTTCGATCTCGGCAAGGAAGAGCCGCGGGTGCGCCATGCGATGGAACTGGCCGGCGCGGGAAACTCGGTCTCTCTTGTGTGTTCGGGAGATGCGGGCATCTATGCAATGGCGACCCTGGTGTTCGAACTCCTGGATACCGGCGAGGGATTGAGCGATGCGGCACGACGCATCGCTGTCGATGTCTCGCCGGGAATTTCGGCGCTGCAGGCGGCCGCAGCCCGCATCGGCGCGCCGCTGGGCCATGATTTCTGCACGATTTCGCTATCCGATCTGCTCACGCCCTGGGAATCGATCAAACGGCGCGTCATGGCCGCGGGCGAGGCCGATTTCGTGATCGCCTTTTACAATCCGGTCTCGAAGCGCCGCCGGACGCAACTCGCCTGGGCGCGGGACGAATTGCTCAAGGCCCGTCCCGCCGACACACCGGTGGTGCTTGCCACCAATCTCGGACGCATTGGTGAAACGGTGCGCGTCGCACCGCTGGCCGATCTTGATGTCGATGATGTCGATATGCTGACCGTCGTCATCGTCGGCTCCTCGATGAGCCGCACTGTCGAGACGGGCGACGGTCGCTCGTGGGTCTACACGCCGCGCGGCTATGCGGCGAAGCCCGACAGTATCCTCAAACCGAAAGCGGCCGCGTCATGACCGTCTATTTCATCGGAGCGGGTCCGGGCGCGCCGGATCTCATCACCGTTCGCGGCCTGCGGCTTGTCGAGCGCTGTACGGTCTGTCTCTACGCCGGTTCCCTGGTTCCGGCGGAGATCGTTTCGGCGGCTCCGCCGGAAGCGAAGGTCATGGATACGGCGCCGATGCACCTTGACCAGATCATCGAGGAGATCGCGCAAGCCCATGCGCAAGGTCAGGACGTCGCTCGCGTGCATTCCGGAGATCCCTCCATCTACGGAGCGATTGCCGAACAGATGCGTCGCCTCGATGACCTTGATATCGATTATGAGGTCGTGCCGGGCGTGCCGGCGTTCGCCGGTGTCGCTGCAAAACTGAAAACCGAGCTGACCCTGCCGGAAATCGCCCAGACGGTCATCCTCACGCGCACCGGCATGAAAGCGTCCTCCATGCCTGAGAGAGAGACCCTGGAAATCCTCGGCCAGTCCGGCGCGACGCTGGCGATCCATCTTTCCATCCGTAACATGGATTACGTCCGCGAAGCGCTGGCGCCGCATTATGGCGAGGACTGCCCGGTGGTGGTCGCCTATCGGGCGACCTGGCCGGACGAACTGTATATCCGCACCACGCTCGCGGAGATGAAGGCGCAGGTGCGAAAGGCGAAACTGACGCGCACGGCGTTGATCATGGTGGGCCCGGTTCTGGGCAAGGCGCAGTTCCGCGATTCGTCGCTTTACGATCAGGACTTCACCCACGTGCTGCGCAATGCAGGCAAGAAGAAGCTGAGAGCCTAATCGATGGCGGCCAGCAACGCATCAATCGTTGCGTATGTCGGACCCGGCGGCGGGGCGGGGCGCACAATCATGATGACCGGAATTCCGAGTTCGCGCGCAGCCTGGATCTTTTCGTATGATCCGCCGCCTGAGTTCCGTGAAACGACGCACGTCACCGATCGCGATCTGAAGAGTTCGACCTCATCCGCGACTGTCTCGCCAGGGCGTCCGATGATCAACTCGCAAGAGGCAAGCGGCGGAGCTTGCCTCGGTCGATCCACCATACGCACGATGAAATGCGCGTCGGTCCGCTCTGCGAATGCGCCGATGTGCTGGCCGCCCAACGCCAGGAAAGCGCGCGCGTCTTCAGGGACGGCTAGCGCGGCCTCGTCAAGCCCGCTGACTTCGATCCATCGATCGTCGGTTCGACGCTCCCATGCCGGGCGCAGAAGTGTGAACAGAGAAATGCCAGTGCGGCTCGCTGCTTCTGCGGCGTGCAGCGACATGGTTTCGGCAAATGGATGCGTTGCATCGATGAGTAGGTCAACGCCTTCATCTCGGAGAAACGTCGCCAATCCTTCGACCCCGCCGAAGCCGCCGATGCGCCATTCACCGGCGCCGGTCAGCGGCTGCATAGTGCGCCCTGCCAATGACGAGATAACCCGCAATTCCTCTCTTTGGCAAAGCCGCTCGGTCAGGAGGGTCGCCTCGCGCGTTCCGCCAAGAATCAAGATCGTTCTAGGGCGTTCGGGCAAGGATTTTTCCTTCCCTGTCGACAACGAGCACATCGACGTCGATGGATGCGCCGCGCAGGCTCGCAAGCGCGGTTTCTCGCGCCATCACGGCAACAGGCGCTGCAAGGTCAATTTTGTTTTGACGCGTGATTTCAAGGGCTTGTTTGGCAGAGTTGGCGTTCTGATTCCTGTCCTTCAGACTTTGAATCAATTCGGCGTTGATGGCGATTTCCGACAGGCGCTGGATATCGACCTGACTGCGGCTCGAATGCAGGTCGAGCGCTGCCTTGCCGGCGGCTTTTGCGCACGCACCCGTCGCCCGGCCGTGTTTGAAAGGAGGGCCGTCATCGACGCTATTGTCATTGTCCGCCAATGCGCGTTTCATAGTGGCCTTATAGGTTACGCTGCGATGGTGGGAAAGGTGCAGGTAGACGGAGACTGCAATGGATGAATGGCTGCCGCATCTTCCCGTCATGGAAGCGGGAACTGTCTGGCTGGCCGGCGCGGGTCCCGGTGATCCGGGTTTGCTGACGATGCATGCGGTCAACGCTATCCGGCAGGCCGACGTCATTGTCTATGATGCTCTCGTCAATGCCGATTGTCTCAGGCTCGCGCGTTCCGATGCGACCCTGGAATACGCAGGCAAGCGCGGCGGCAAGCCGTCCGCCAAACAGGCTGACATTTCGCTGCGTCTGGTGGAGCTTGCCGGGCAGGGCAAGAAGGTGCTCCGTCTGAAGGGCGGCGATCCTTTTGTGTTCGGGCGCGGCGGAGAGGAAGTTCTGACGCTCGTCAGACACGACATTCCGTTTCGCATCATTCCGGGCGTCACGGCCGGGATTGGCGGTCTCGCCTATGCGGGCATTCCGGTGACGCATCGCGAAATCAATCACGCCGTGACTTTCCTGACGGGACATGATTCCAGCGGGGTCGTTCCGGACAGGATCGATTGGGAAAGCGTCGCCAAAGGTTCTCCGGTCATCGTTATGTACATGGCCATGAAACATATCGGGCCAATCGTGAACCACCTGATAGCGGCAGGTCGTCCCAGGGACGAAAAGGTCGCCGTTGTTTGCAATGCGACGACCGCGCAGCAACAGGTCGTCGAAACCACGCTGGCGCGGGCGAAAGAAGACATTGCGCTCGCCGGACTTTCGCCGCCTGCCGTCGTCGTGGTCGGCGCGGTTGTCGGCTTCCGCGATATGATGAAGTGGCTCGGTGAAGGCGCGACCTGATGGCCGGGCTTCTTATCGCCGCCCCCATGTCGGGTTCCGGCAAGACGACGTTTACGCTTGGCTTGCTCCGGGCCCTGAAACGCGATGGCGTTTCAATTGCGCCGGGCAAGGCCGGACCGGATTACATCGATCCTGCGTTCCATGCGGCGGCCAGCGGCGAGCCATGCCTCAACTACGATGCATGGGCGATGCGTCGCGACTTGCTGGAGGCGCAGGCAGGCGCGGCGGTCGCCAAGGGCAGATTGCTGGTCATCGAAGCCATGATGGGGCTTTTCGACGGAGCCGCCGACGGCAGCGGCTCGGCCGGCGACCTTGCCGCACTATTGCGTTTGCCGGTCGTCTTCGTGGTCGATTGCGGTCGAATGTCTCATTCGATCGCGGCGCTTGTCGATGGTTTCGCACAGCATCGCGCTGAAGTGATGATAAGCGGCGTGATCCTCAACAATGTCGCAAGTCCCAGGCACGAAGCGATGCTGAGACAGGCGCTCGAAGACATCGGCATGGATGTGTTCGGAGTTATCCCAAGGGATGTGAAGCTCGAATTGCCTGAGAGGCATCTTGGCCTGGTGCAGGCCGGCGAACATGCTTCGCTCGAAACCTTCATCGAGCATGCGGCCGATTTGGTGCACGCAAATTGCGACCTGAAAGCGTTGCGTGCTGCGAGTGGAAGTCTCGGCGCGTCGCCGTCGGAAACGGCGACCGACCGCCTGCCGCCGCCAGGTCAGCGCCTCGCCATCGCGCGCGACGAGGCCTTTGCCTTTACCTACGCCCACATCCTTGACGGTTGGCGCAGGCAGGGCGCCGAAATCGTGTTCTTTTCTCCGCTCGCTGACGAGGCCCCGGATGAAGCAGCCGACGCGATTTTTCTTCCGGGTGGCTATCCGGAACTGCACGCGGGACGCCTTGCCGCCGCCGGCCGGTTTCGTGAAGGCGTCCGCCGGTCGGCGACACAGGGTCGAAAAGTCTACGGAGAGTGCGGAGGCTATATGGCGCTCGGTGACGCAATGATCGATGCAGAGGGTGAAAGCCACGCCATGCTCGGGCTTCTGCCGCTTGTCACCAGTTTTGCAGAACGCAGGCTGCATCTCGGCTACCGCCGTATCAAACCGCTGTCGGATTTTTTCGATAATCCGATGACTGCCCATGAATTCCACTACGCGTCGATCGTTTCGGAAGCCGAAGACTGCCGCCTGTTTGAGACGACGGACGCGCTTGGCGCGGATCTCGGTCGATGCGGGTTGCAGCGCGGCAGTGTTGCGGGATCATTCATGCACGTTATCGACATGGCGGAGACGCCATGAAAGCCGCGACTGTCGAGCATGGCGGCGGGCTTTTTGCAGCCTCCCGGCTTTATGGCGGCGCTCCATCGGACTGGCTGGACCTGTCGACCGGCGTCAATCCGGTTCCGGCGCCGCTGCCCGCGATTTCGCCCGATGTGTGGAACCGGCTTCCTGATGACGATCTCATGCATGAAGCCTGCAGCAGCGCAGCCCGATATTTCGGTCTTCCGCCAGGCAAGACGCCGTTGGCGGCGCCCGGGTCGCAGAGCGTTATCCAGCGCCTAGGGCTTCTGGGACAGGGCAAGGTCGCCATACTCGGGCCAACCTACGCGGAATACGAGCGCAGCTTTGTCCGTTGCGGCAATCCGGTAACGGTTGCGCCGTCTCTGGACGAGCTTTCCGGGGACGAGCGTTTCGTCGTGGTGGTCAATCCGAACAATCCGGATGGGCGCACGTATTGTCCGACGCAGCTTGAAGCCTTGGCCTCGGACCTTGCCCGACGCGACGGTTGTCTGATCGTGGACGAAGCCTTCTGCGATCTGACGCCGGAGCTGAGCATGGCTTCCCACGCGTCGATTGCCGACGGTATTCTCGTGCTGAGGTCGTTCGGCAAGTTCTTCGGTCTTGCCGGCCTCAGGCTCGGATTCGTCATTGCGCAGCAGCCGATGCTTGAGCGTTTCCGGGAAGCTTTAGGACCGTGGGCGGTGTCCGGACCGGCATTGGCGACCGCCGCCGCCGTCTATAACGACGACGAGTTCGTCCGCAGGAATCGATCTGACATCAAGGAACTTCGGGAAAATCTTGGAGACGTTCTCGGAGCGTGCGGACTGGAAGTTATCGGAGGCACGGATCTGTTCTCGCTCGTTCGGCATGATCGGGCGGGCCAGCTATTCGAAAGCCTCTGCAAACGTCATATCCTTGTTCGCAAGTTCGACTATGAACCGGACTGGTTGCGGATCGGGCTTCCGCGTGACGAGGCGGCGCGCGCCCGCCTGCAATCCGCTCTGACAGAAGCTCCGGGGATTTGACTGCGACATGGCTACCCGCTTCCTCATCCTTGCGCTTGCTTTGGTGCTTGATCGCCTGATCGGCGATCCGGACTGGCTCTGGAAGCGATTGCCGCATCCGGTAGTCCTGTTCGGCAAGGCGATCGATCGTTGCGACTCCGATCTGAACGACAAAGATGACAGTGCAGAAACGCGTTGGAGGCACGGCGTTTTCGCGATCGTAATTTTGCTTGTCGCAAGCGCCTTTGTTGGCCTGGTGCTTACGGCCATATTCTATAGCCTCGGCATTGCCGGCGTCATTCTGGAAATTGTTGCCGTCTCCATCTTTCTTGCCCAGAAAAGCCTTTCGGAGCATGTCGGAAGGGTCGCAAACGCCCTGCAATCCGCCGGATTGGATGAAGCCAGACGCGCGGTTTCGCACATTGTCGGGCGCGATCCCGAAGGGCTCGATGCACCGGCAATCGGTCGGGCCGCCATAGAAAGCCTTTCCGAGAATTTTTCGGACGGCGTGGTGGCCCCGGCTTTCTGGTATCTGATCCTCGGTCTTCCGGGACTTCTCGCCTACAAGATGCTCAACACGGCGGATTCGATGATCGGCCACAAGGACGAACGACATTTGCATTTCGGACGGGCCGCCGCCCGGCTGGATGATGTCGCGAACTGGATTCCGGCGCGGTTGTCGGCTGCTTTCCTCGTTCTCTCGACGGCAATGCGCCTCGGATCAAAGGCAGCGCGCAGGGCCGCTGGCGCTGTTCTGCGCGACGCCGGACTGCATCGTTCTCCGAACGCCGGTTGGCCGGAAGCCGCCATGGCCGGCGCGCTGGGCGTCGCTCTGTCCGGTCCGCGCAGCTACGGGAAGACGCCCGTGATGGAGCCCTATCTGAATGCGAAGGGACGCGCCGCCGTCGTTGTCGACGATCTCGACCGTGCGTTGATGCTCTTCGGCTGGAGCTGCTCTGTGCTGTTCCTTGTCGCGGCGCTTCCGGCCTTGTGCGAAATGCTCGCCTGACAGCCGAACCCCGAAATTGTGACATATGCCACATTTCGAATAGTTTACCGGCTTTAGAAAGAATGCCGTTACCTTTATTTGGTATAGGTTGTTATCTATCACTATAAATGGGTGCAACTATAAGAAAAGGTCTCGATGATATGCGTATCTGATCGCATGTCGAATGGTGAACACTGATCAAGGAGCAGGGGGACTGCAAATGTTCAGATATGTGCTGGCTATCGTCGCCGGATTGGCTATCGTGCCGTTTCAAACAGCCATCGCCGGAGCAACAACGCTGATGGCTCAGGTGGATCTTTCCAGGCAGGAAATGGTCGTTACACACAGGGGGCAGGTCAAGTACCGCTGGAAAGTATCGACAGGGCGAGGTTCCTACCGCACGCCGACCGGATCATACAGCCCGAAATGGCTGTCGAAGTATCACAAGTCCCGCAAATACAACAACGCGCCAATGCCCTACGCAATCTTCTTCCGTGGCGGTTACGCAGTGCACGGAACGAACGAGATCAGTCGCCTTGGACGCCCGGCGTCACACGGATGTGTAAGACTTGATCCGAAAAACGCCGCCACGCTCTTCTCGCTTGTTGAGCGTGAAGGTTTCGACAACACGCGGATCATCATCACTCAATAGACGTTTTTTTGCGACCGTGACCGCCCTGCCTGCGCGCATTTCGCAGGCGGGCCGGGAGGGGCTGGCCGGGTTTGCGGCGACGCACATGCACCGGCCACTGCCCGTTCTTCTCGAAATATTTCTTGGCGCGCGCAATTTGCTGTGGGTCCAGACGAAATCCTCTCGGGTCGCCCCAGCGATCGTGGAACCACATCCACTGTCCGGGATATTCCCTGATCCAGCTCTCGACCTTGTCGTTTACGATCTGCGACGCCGCCTGGATATCGACATTTCCATCGCTGTCCTTCGGCATGGTGATCGGTTCCTCAATCTCGAGACGGAAGCGATCATTCTCAATCCGGATGCATCGGGCCGGAAAGACCTCGCAGTCGAAGTGACGCGCCAGCTTGGCCAGAAGCGGATTGGCGATCACGTCGCGTCCGAAGAATTGCACGGTCGGGCCTTTTCGGAACTTCTGGTCGACGAGCAGTCCAACGCCTCGTTTTTCGTCCAGAACGCCAGCGAGATTCCAGGCGGCGCCTGCCCGCGACGGCACAAGGTTGCCCATATGTGTGCGCCGGGCGGCCAGCAACTTGTTGGCGATGTATCGGTTGTTTGGCGGACGGAACAGGGCGGTGACGTTCAGGCCGTATCTGGCCGCAATCGCCGGCAGCAGTTCGAAATTGCCTGTATGCGCGGTAAACACGATAAACGGACGCGGACGTTCAACGAGATCGAGAAAACGATCGATGCCCTCGACTTCGATGAGGCCGCCCTGACCGGTGTCGATGCCGCTGTCGATCAGCTTGTCAATGAGAATATACTCCGCCATCAGACGAGCCATGTTCCCCCACATATCAAGCGCGATCGCCTCGCGTTCCTCTTCCGATTTTTCGGGAAATGCGAGTTCCAGGTTTTGCAGGGCGAGCTTGTGCCGGTGTGTCAGCGGGCCGATCTTGCGCGCCATATAGTCTGTAAAACGGATTGCCTTGCGAGCGGGCAGTTTCTTCAAAACCGCAAGTGTCGCGAACACCAACTGCGCGACCAGCCACTCCTGTATTTTTATAAGAGTGACAATCGATTGTCTGAGTGTTGGATTCACGCGTCTTTATCCATTCTCAAGATGATTTTCCCGAACACCTGCCGGCTTTCCATTCTTGCGAGCGCGGTGTCGATGTCCTCGGGCTCCACTTCCGTGTCAATTACGGGATGAACTATGCCGCGGGCCATCTTTTCCATGGCGTCGGCGAGATTTTCTATTCGGCAGCCGAAGGATCCGATAAATCTCAGCTGCTGCTGGAAAAGCTGCATGAGATTGACCTGCGTCGACACGCCCGATGTGGAGCCGCACGTCACAAGCCGTCCGCCGCGTTTCATGCATAGCATCGAGCCGGCCCAGGTGTCCGCGCCGACATGTTCGAAGACCACGTCCACGCCCTTCTTCTTGGTGAGCTTGCGAACCGCTCCCTCGAACCGGTCTTCGCGGTAATTGATGACATGGTCGGCGCCGAGTTCCCGCGCTTTTTCCACCTTGTCGTCCGAGCCCACGGTCGTGATGACGGTGCATCCCGTCTTTTTTGCAAGCTGGATTGCGGCGGAGCCAATGCCGGAACCGCCGGCGTGAACCAGAATGGTTTCGCCGGGCTGCAGTTTGGCGTTATCAAAAAGCATGTGTTCGACGGTGCCGAACGTAACGGGCGCGAGCGCCGCGGCTACCCCGTTGACCCCGGGCGGCGCAGGCACGAGTTGCCGCGCCAGAACGTTGATTTTTTCCTGGGCGAAGCCGTCGAGATGAAACCCGTGTACGCCTGCCACGTGTTCGCACAAATTGTCCCGGCCTTCACGACAGTGTTTGCAGAGGCCACAGGTGCGCGCGCCGTATATCGAGACGAGTTGCCCGGGCAGTACATTCGAGACTCCAGGGCCGATCGCCTCGACGGTGCCGGAGGCTTCCGCGCCGATGACCAGCGGAAGCTTGCGTTTGGCGAACGCCATGCCGCGCCATCCCCATACATCGATGTGATTGAGCGCCACGGCGGCGACCCTGAGCGTGACTTCTCCAGGACCGGGTTCGTCCGGCGGAGCAATGTCGGTCAGTTCCAGTTTGCGATCGTCAATAAGCTGCAATGCGCGCATAAGGCGGCGTTTCCCCGGCTATTCGGTATTGGCTTCGTCAGGAACCGCGTTTAGGCCGGTTCAGCCGCCATGACAAGGCATGCATTTTGTCCGCCGAAGCCAAACGAGTTGGAAAGGACGGTGTTCACCGCTTTTTCGCGCTTCACATTCGGAACAACGTCGAGTTCGATGGCGGGATCCGGATTTTCGTAATTGATGGTCGGCGGCAGCGTTCCGGTTCTGATAGTCATCAGCGAGAAGATCGCTTCAACGGCGCCGGCTGCGGTCAATGTATGGCCAATCATCGACTTGTTGGAGGAAACCGGAATGTTTGGCAGATGGTCGCCGAAGACGGTCGACAGCGACAGATATTCCATCTTGTCGTTCTCGGGCGTCGAGGTGCCATGGGCGTTGATATAGTCTATGCCGGATTCATCGATGCCCGCGTCCGACAAGGCTGCCTGGACGGTGGCGATCGCCGGACCGCCGTCAGGTGAGGAGCGGGTCCTGTGAAAATGGTCGGCTTTTTCCCCGTATCCTTGGACGATGCCCAAAACATTCGCGCCGCGCGCCTCTGCGGCTTCCAGCGATTCCAGCACAAGGGCGGCGCCGCCCTCGGCGATGACGAAGCCGTCGCGATCCTTGGTGAAGGGTTTTGAAGCCTTTTCCGGAATGTCGTTCTGCGTGGACAGGGCCGAAAGCAGCGAGAACCTGACCAGCGCCTCGACATTGACCGATCCGTCGGTCGCAACCGTCAACGCCTTGTCCGTGCGTCTCTGGCGGATCGCGTCGACGCCGAGCTGGATCGCCGTCGCGCCGGATGCGCAAGCTGTCGAAAGAGTCACGGGCAGGCCGCGCGTGCCGTAGACTTCGGCCAAGCGCTCGGCGATGGCGCCAAAGAGGGCCGAGCGGGTCAGGTCCTTGTGCGGACGCGCCCGCATGGCCTTCAGGAAAATGTCGTAGGCGTTGTCGGTTTCGTCTGCGAAACCATATTCGTCGGCCAAGCGGAACCTGTGATCCCATTCATATTCGACGGGAGGCGCGGCCAGGAATAGCGGGCCGCCGAATTCTCCCACAATACCAGCTTCGTCGAGCGCTTCGCGTGTCGCGGAATCGGCCATGGCGAAGGAAATTTCGCTGGCGTAGTTCGGGGTATCCATGAAATCGACCGTGCCGCTGATGCGCGTCGAAAGGCCTTCGGTTGGAAACCGCGTTATTTCGTGTATCCCGGAGACGCCGTCGGTAAGGGCCTTCCAGTTGTCCTGCTTGCCGCGTCCGAGGGACGTGACAATGCCCATGCCGGTCACGGCTATGATCGGACGGTTCAGATGATCTCTGTATTTGCTGGCGGTCATGACCGTCTCCGCTGACAATGCGCCCGCTATTAGGGGCAAATTAAGTCCAGATTTAGAGGTCGGCTGCGAGACCGGCAAGACCTTCGCCGTGATAGAAACCCACCGATGTGACAACCGCCCGCCGGGCGGCCTTGGCCATTACGCCTTCCGAAACCGGATCGAACCGCCCAAAGCGGCCTTGCGAACCGAGCGCCGTGGCCGCCAGAGCGATCCCGATCGGGAACTGGGCTTCCATGCTGTGGCCTATTACGCCCGAATAGCCGCGCAGAAGTCCGGATCCGTAGTGGCTCTCCAGAAAGGCCTTTTCGCGCTCCGTCAGATCATGTGCGCCGGAAGCGCCGGACATGACGAGCGTGTCGGGACTGTCAGGCGCCTTGATGATGTCGGCCATCCGTTCGAGACGGCGTTCCATCCGGCCTTCGTCGCGTTTGCCGCGATCGCCCTCCACAGCGTCGATGCGGGCATGGATGGTTGCGCCGCGCGCTTCTGCGTGAGCACGTGACTCCATCACGAGAAAGGCGGACGCCGAGCCGGTGACAATTCCGCCGGTGTCGCCTGAGCGCTCCCACAGGGGACGCCAGGCCCCCTGTTCGAGCGTCTGCATGCCTTCGTACACCAGGTGCATGTCGGGCCGCTGCGCGTTGTAGGCCCCGCCGACCAGCGCATGGGACGTCTGGCCCGCGCGGATGCGTTCAAACAGTGTGGCGACGGCCGAGATGCCGGCGCTTTCTTCGCCCATGAATGTCCGCGAGGATCCGGTCACCTTGTGGACGATTGAGATATTGCCGGCGAGAAGGTTCGACAATTGCGCCAGAAACAGCGTTGGCCGCAACTCGGTCGTCAGCTTTTCATTGAGCACCATGTCGCGATCGTTTCGCTTGGCGGCCTCATTGACGATCATCGTGTCGACGGAGATGTCGCGTTCGCCTCCGCCGGCGGCCACCACCATATCCATTGTCGAACAGGCTTCGAGGTCCTCCTTCAGTCCGGCGTCGTCAAGCGCCAGTCCGGCTGTGAAGACGCCGATCCTCTGCCAGTTTTCCATTTGCCGCTGGTCGCCGCGCCGCGGGATCTGATCCGACCAGTTGATCTCGGGCAGAGGGTGCACCGGGTACGGCGCGAAACTCTCGGTATCGAGAACCGGCTCCACTGTGTCGCCGGTTGTCAGCACGGACAGGTGAGCCTGCCTGCCCACGCCAAGTGAACTGACTATTCCTATTCCGGTGATGACAACGTCGTTTTCGGCTTTGGTCATGGTCCAGTCCCGCTGTTCACCGCTTGTCCTGCATTGCCGCCATCAAACCGATTTCCGCCGCACGATCCCGTACGACGCCGGCGAGGCTTGCTATATCAAGATGTGGGTTGTTGTCGAAATCGACTGTGCGCAGTTTCAACTGCGCGTCACATATGCGCTTCCCGCCGCTTGCGATCTTCGCTTTCGTGACGACGTATCCCGAGCCTTCATGCTCGAGGACGGCTTCGATTTCCAGTTCCGTCTGCGGCTCGACGAACGTTCGCAGCTTGGCGCCGTCGACAGACATCAAAAACGGCATCGCGGCGAAATTGTTGGTCGCCAGCACCAGCATGCCGCTGGCCTGCGCCATGGTCTCGATCAGAAGAACTCCGGGCACAAGCGGCATTCCCGGGAAATGACCTTCGAATACCGGGCTCTGTGCAGGCGTGGTGGAGCACGCCGCAAGCTTGCCGGCGGCGACGTCTACCATCGTCACCCGATCGATCATCTGGAAATATTCGAGATACATTCGCTGTGCCTGGCGCCGCCTATGATCCGGTTCTGACGGCTACAATCAACCGTCAGGCTTTTGCCGCGCGCAACTCGTCAATCTTGGCGCAGAGATTCTTCAGGACGAAATATTCTTCAGTGCCGACCTTGCCGTCATTGACTTCCTGCGTCCACTTTTCAAGTGGAATCTTGATGCCGAATTCCTTGTCGATGGCGAATACGATATCGAGAAAGTCCAGGCTGTCTATTCCAAGATCGTCAATCGTGTGGCTCTCCGGTGTAATGGTGTCCCGATCGATCTCGCTGGTCTCGGCGATGATGTCGGCAACCTTGTCGAATGTGGCAGACACGCTCATATCCTTGTTCTGGGTATTGTCAGCGGAGACCTATAGAAAAAACGGATGCAAAAGCCAATGGGCTGTTGTCCCTTTATCCGAAGAACTTTGGGGCTTGTCGCGGTGTACTGCGTTCCGCAGGAGTGTTCGACCGACCTGGCGGCATTGTGCCCCAGAGCCAAGTGCACTATTGCGAAGACAAAGCCCGAGCAAGAAGGATAGTGACAAATGACCAGCGTGACCCGTGATCAGGTTCTGGCGCGACTGAGGGAAGTCGGACATGCTTCCATCGGCGGCGATATTGTTTCGAAGGGGCTCGTTTCCGATATTCTGATCGCCGACGGCAAGGTATTCTTCTCGATCAACGTTCCCTCCGACATGGCCGCATCTCTGGAGCCCATGCGTCTGGCGGCCGAAAAGGCGGTGACCTCGATCGACGGGGTGGAATCGGCGATGGTCGCGCTTACCGCAGAGCGCAAGGGCGGATCGCCGTCCCCGCAGCCTCAAACGTCTGCGGCGCAACCGCAGCCGTCAGCGGCGAAACCCGGCGTTCCGGGTGTAGACCACATCATTGCCGTTGCTTCCGGCAAGGGCGGCGTCGGCAAGTCGACCACCGCCGTCAATATTGCGCTCGGACTGCAGTCGCTGGGTTTGCGGGTTGGCGTGCTTGACGCCGACATCTATGGTCCCTCGGTGCCGCGGCTGCTTAAAGCGACGGGGCGTCTAACGCCCGCTGGCAAGGAAAAGCTCCCGCCGAAACAGGCCTACGGTCTGAAGGTCATGTCGATGGGTTTTCTCGTCGAAGAGGAGACGCCGATGATCTGGCGCGGACCGATGGTCGTGTCCGCTCTGACGCAGATGCTGAGAGAAGTGGACTGGGGCGAACTGGATATCATGGTCGTCGACATGCCGCCAGGCACCGGCGATGCGCAACTGACCATGGCTCAGAAAGTTCCCATGGCTGGGGCCGTCATTGTATCCACGCCTCAGGATCTCGCCCTCCTGGACGCGCGCAAGGGGCTCAACATGTTCCGCAAGGTGGACGTGCCCGTTCTCGGTCTTGTGGAGAACATGAGCTACTTCATATGTCCGTCCTGCGGAGAGCGATCGGATATCTTCGGTCACGGCGGCGCGCGGGAAGAAGCGCAGAAAATCGGCGTGCCGTTCCTCGGCGAAGTGCCTCTCCACATGGATATCCGCGTCAGTTCCGATTCCGGCGAACCGGTCGTTGTTTCGGCGCCCGACGGTCCGCATGCCGAAGCCTATAGACGGATTGCTGAAAAGATCAGGGATTCCCTTACCGGAACAAGCGAGGTCGGCGCGCCGTCGATTGTTTTCGAGTAGAGTCGATTGCCGGCTCTGAAACTGGCTATTGTTTTCAGACTTGCCGGTCAGTCGGCCGCCGTCTAATGGGTCTGAGCTGGAAACAGCATCTTGGAGGCGGGGAGTAGATCGATCTTGAAGACGGGCAGCGCGCAAACCTTCGCCGCCAACGAACTCGCGGTAGGCCGGCAGAAGCTGCTCGGCCATGCGGCGATGGTGCTGTTCGCGGCTCTTGTCGCTTGGTCCTTCTCGCTCGGTTCGCTTGCTGCGCCCTATGTCGATCCCGTGGCCCTGAATGCGATGCGGTTCCTGTTGGGTACGGTTGTCATGGCCGTGATCGTTCTGCTTGGTTTGCGCCGTTTGTCGTTGCCGAAAAAGGCGGGCTGGCGCTTCTTTGTCCTTGGCGGTCTGATGTCTGTTTATTTCGTCACAATGTTTGTGGCGCTGAAGACGGCCAGCCCGCTTGTAACCGGCGCGATCTTTACCCTGACGCCGTTGATGAGCACGGGCTTTGGTTATCTTTTCCTGCGTCAGACCACGCGTCCGATTGTTCTCGCCTCGATCCTGGTTGCGGCTTGTGGTTCGATTTGGGTGATATTTGGCGGCAAATTGGAGGCCATCCTGACCTTCGATATCGGCTATGTTGAATTGCTGTTTCTTTTTGGCTGTATGTGCCACGCCGCCTATGCGCCTCTGGTCAAAAAGTTCAATCGCGGCGAACCCATCCTGCTTTCGACCTTCTGGACCACTGCGGCGACGTTTCTGGTGATATTCGCTTACGGATTTGGCGAGGTCTTTACGACCGACTGGATTGCGCTTCCGCTGGTCGCCTGGATCGGCATCGTCTATCTGGCGACTATGACCACAGCGGTCACGTTCTTCCTGATTCAGTTCGCGTCCGTCCGGTTGCCGGCGTCAAAGGTTCTGACCTACGGCTTGATGACGCCTGTGTTCGTTATCCTGTATGAAGGGATGCTCGGTCATGGCTGGGCGAATCTCCCGATCCTGGCCGGAGCAATTGTCATCCTCGCTGGACTTCTGGTGATTGCATTTGCTCCGGATCTTTAATTGCGTGTCTTGCAGGTCGCCGCAATCTTTTGAGACGCCGTGGCCTGTTGGCGTCACCATGAGAGCCGCTTGCGGAAATGGTCGATCCTCTCGAGCTTGTCGAGATAGTGCGACTCTTTTGAAGGCCGTTCAGCCGGTCTCGGAGAAGCAGGCTTTCCTTGCCCATTGTTTTCGCCATGGCGGCTTTTTTCGAGTGTTATGTACATCGTAGAATCTCCTGCATTGATTGATTGAGCCAAGCGGGCCGAAGTGGCGTCCGCTCAGGTGAGCCGCTTCCAGAAGTGAAAGTTCGAGTCGAGTTGTCGCAGGCGGGAGACGTCGCGTTCCGAAAGGCGAGGCGACTTTGAAAGTATGCCCTGTATTTCACGTGTGTTTCGGCGAATTCTGCTGTCTGCAAAGGATTTCAACATTGTCCTGTCCTCCTGTTTGGCGTGACAGGATACAGGTGGAAATCGCACCGCAATTGTTCAAATTAAAGTTGTGTAATGAGACTGCCGGTTTCAGTAATCCTGACGCGGTCTGATCCCATTGAAAAGAATGGTGATGATCGCGGCGGCGGTCTCTTCGTAGAAATCCTCGTCCTCAACCCTGTCAGGCACAACCGCGCCGATCTGCACCTTGAAATCGGCGTAGTGCTGGGTCGTGGCCCAGATCATGAAAATAAGATGATGTGGATCGACGGGAGCAAGTCTGCCTTCATCGATCCATGTGCGTATGACGGCGATCTTGCGATCGACGATCTGTCGGAGATGCGTTTGCAGGAAGTCGCCGATCGCCGGCGCGCCGTGCAGGATTTCATTGGCGAACACCCGTGAACTTTCGGGCCGGGATTCTGACAGTTTCAGCTTGGCGATGATATATTTCGCCAGTTCGTCCAGCGGATCGCCCTTCGCGTCGATATGACGGAACGGCGTCAGCCAGTCGTCGAGCGTTTTTTCCAGCACGTTGACGTAGATGTCTTCCTTGCGTGGAAAGTAGTAGAGCAGGTTGGGCTTCGACATGCCCGCTTTTTCGGCGATCTGGTCGATGGTCGTCCCGCGGAAACCGTAGGCTGAAAATACTTCAAGCGCAGCGTCCAGGATTATGCCGCGATTAATTTCCTGAATTCGGGTTGTCTTTGTTTTTGTCTGTGTCATTCATTCCCGTGGCGGCGGCGCTTCAGGCCGGCTTCCAGTCTCCCCCTCGAAACCCGAAACGGCGCGAATACGACGTGCCGGGAACGCCCAAAACACAGTTGTGCTTCGCTTGTTCAACAAAGCCCTTGACCGTCTTTACACGCTCTTCTAGCCTACATTTTGACCAATCAGTCAAGTTTTTTCGTTTAACGACGGGAAGCGGGCCGATTCACTGTAAAAAAGGCAGAGCCCTCTGCCTATAATCGAGGTTGGATCCATGAATATTTCAGCCACAAACAATCTAGAAGCCTTTTGGATGCCGTTCACCGCAAATCGGCAGTTCAAAAAGAACCCGCGCATGTTCGTGAGCGCCGACAGGATGCACTACACGACGTCCGATGGCCGTCAGGTTATGGATGCGACGTCGGGTCTCTGGTGCGTCAACGCCGGTCACAATCGCCCGAAAATCGTCGAAGCGATTCGCCAGCAGGCGGGAGAGCTGGACTATGCTCCGGCGTTCCAGATGGGCCATCCCAAAGCCTTCGAGCTCGCGTCGAAACTCGTCGCCATGTCTCCGACCGGGCTAGACCACGTGATGTTCACGAACTCCGGTTCCGAATCGGTCGAGACAGCGCTCAAGACGGCGATCGCCTATCATCGCGCGAAGGGCGACGGATCGCGTTTCCGGCTGATCGGGCGCGAACGCGGCTATCATGGCGTTAATTTCGGCGGCATTTCGGTTGGCGGCATCGTCCCGAATCGCAAGATGTTCGGCACGCTCCTGACCGGGGTCGATCATCTGCCCCACACGCATGACCTGCAGCGCAACGCCTTTACAAGAGGGATTCCGGAACACGGCGCAGAACTGGCCAATGAACTGGAGAGGATCATCGGACTGCATGACGCCTCGACCATCGCCGCCGTCATTGTCGAGCCCGTCGCAGGATCGACCGGCGTGCTCGTCCCTCCCAAAAGCTACCTGCAGAAGCTGCGCGAGATTTGCGACAAGCACGGCATATTGCTGATTTTCGACGAGGTAATCACGGGCTATGGCCGTCTGGGCGCGCCGTTCGCCGCGGATTATTTCGGCGTTGTGCCCGATATCATGATCACGGCCAAGGGTCTGACCAACGGCGTCATTCCAATGGGCGCCGTGTTCGTGAAGAACGAGATCCATGACGCGTTCATGACTGGTCCGGAGCACGTCATCGAGTTCTTCCACGGCTACACCTATTCCGGCAATCCGATGGCGTCGGCGGCCGGTATCGCAACGATGGAAACCTATCAGGAAGAGGGGCTGCTCACGCGCGGCGCCGAACTTGCCGGGTATTTCGAAGACGGGCTGCATTCGCTCAAAGGCCTGCCGCATGTCATCGATATCCGAAACATCGGGATTGTCGGCGCGGTTGAGCTGGAGCCGATTGCAGGAGAGCCGACGCGCCGCGCTTTCCAGGCTTTCCTCGACGCCTACGACAAGGGACTGCTGATCCGCACCACCGGCGACATCATTGCGCTTTCGCCGCCCCTGATCGTCGAGAAATCCGATATCGATTTCATCATCGACACGCTTGGCGGCGTCCTCAAAGCACTCGACTAAAAGAACATCCAGGAGACGCTCCATGACATTGACGAGCAATATGAGAATCGACGGAGACCGTCTCTGGGATTCTCTTATGGAAATGGCGAAAATCGGTCCGGGCGTGCGTGGCGGCAACAACCGCCAGACGCTGACCGACGAAGACGCCGAAGGCCGCAAGCTGTTCCAGAAATGGTGCGAGGACGCCGGCATGACCATGGGCGTCGACCAGATGGGCACGATGTTCTTCCGCCGCGAGGGCGCCGATCCCGACGCGCTTCCGGTCTATGTCGGAAGTCATCTCGACACCCAGCCGACAGGCGGCAAGTATGACGGCGTTCTGGGCGTTCTCGGAGCGCTGGAAGTCGTCCGGACCCTCAATGACCTCAACATCAAGACGAAGCATCCGATCGTCGTCACCAACTGGACGAACGAGGAAGGCACGCGCTTTGCGCCTGCGATGCTTGCCTCCGGCGTATTCGCCGGCATGCATGAACAGGACTGGGCCTACGCCCGCCAGGATCACGAAGGCAAGAATTTCGGCGACGAACTGAAACGCATCGGCTGGCTCGGCGAGGAAGAGACCGGCGCCCGCAAGATGCACGCTTTCTTTGAACTGCATATCGAACAGGGGCCTATCCTCGAAGCCGAGAACAAGGATATCGGGGTTGTCACGCATGGCCAGGGTTTGTGGTGGCTGCAGGTGACGCTGACAGGCAAGGACGCGCATACCGGCTCGACGCCGATGCCGATGCGGCGCAACGCCGGGCTCGGCATGGCGCGCATCACCGAACTCGTGCACGAGATCGCGATGAGCTATCAACCGAACGCTGTCGGCGCGATCGGTCATTGCGACGTCTTTCCCAATTCGCGCAACGTCATCCCGGGCAAGGTGGTTTTCACCATCGACTTCCGATCGCCTGATCTGGAAATTCTCGATGGAATGAAGGCGCGGCTTGAGGCTGAAGCGCCGGCCATCGCGAAGGATTTGGGCCTGGAAATCGAAATCGAGGCCACCGGCCATTTCGATCCGGTGACCTTTGACGAAAACTGCGTCAAGGCGGTCAGAGACGCGGCGGAGCGACTGGGATATTCCCACAGGGATATTGTTTCGGGCGCCGGGCATGACGCCTGCTGGATCAATCGCGTCGCGCCGACCTCCATGGTCATGTGCCCCTGTGTCGACGGTCTCAGCCACAACGAGGACGAGGAAATCTCACCCGAATGGGCGCGGGCCGGAACCGACGTGCTGTTCCACGCCGTTGTCGAAACCGCCGAAATCGTGGAGTAGGCGTCGCGGCGCTCATTTTTGCGAACACAACAGATTACCAGACAAGGATCATCCATCATGAGTACAGTCATCAAGAACGGGACGATAGTCACCGCCGATCTGACGTACAAATCCGACGTCAAGATCGAAGGCGGCAAGATTGTCGAAATCGGACCGGACCTGAGCGGTGACGAAACCCTCGACGCGTCGGGCTGCTACGTGATGCCGGGAGGCATCGACCCGCATGTGCATCTCGAAATGCCCTTCATGGGGACCTATTCATCCGACGATTTCGAGAGTGGAACACGCGCCGCCTTGGCGGGGGGAACGACCATGGTCGTCGATTTCTGCCTGCCCGATCCCGGCCAGTCTCTGCTCGAAGCGATCACCCGTTGGGACAACAAGTCGCAGCGCGCAAATTGCGACTATTCCTTCCACATGGCGATCACCTGGTGGGGCGAACAGGTCTTCAACGAGATGGAGGCCGTCGTCCGGGACAAGGGCATCAACACGTTCAAGCATTTCATGGCCTACAAGGGCGCGTTGATGGTCAATGACGATGAGATGTTCGCGTCGTTCTCGCGATGCGCCGAACTTGGCGCCCTGCCGCTTGTCCATGCGGAAAACGGCGATGTCGTCGCCACCATGCAGCAGAAACTGCTGGCAGAAGGAAATAACGGACCGGAAGGCCACGCCTATTCGCGTCCGGCGGAAGTCGAAGGCGAGGCCACCAACCGCGCCATCATGATCGCTGATATGGCCGGCGTTCCCGTCTATATCGTGCACACGTCCTGCGAACAGTCGCACGAGGCGATCCGGCGCGCCCGCCAGAATGGCATTCGCGTCTATGGCGAGCCGCTGATCCAGCATCTTACGCTCGACGAGAGCGAGTATTTCGACAAGGACTGGGATCACTCCGCCCGCCGGGTGATGAGCCCGCCTTTCCGCAACAAGAAACACCAGGATTCGCTGTGGGCCGGTCTGCAGGCCGGTTCCCTGCAGGTCGTGGCGACAGACCATTGCGCCTTCACCACGGATCAGAAGCGGTACGGCGTCGGAGATTTTACGAAGATCCCGAACGGAACCGGCGGCCTCGAGGATCGTCTTCCGATGCTATGGACCTACGGCGTCAACACCGGGCGGCTGACGCCGAACGAGTTCGTCGCCGTCACATCGACCAATATCGCCAAGATCCTCAACATGTACCCGCAGAAGGGCGCGATCATGGTCGGCGCCGACGCGGATATCGTGGTCCTGGATCCGAACAAGGAAAAGACGATATCCGCTGGAAGCCAGCAGTCGGCGATCGACTACAACGTCTTTGAAGGCAAGCATGTCAAGGGACTGCCGCGCTTTACGCTGACGCGCGGTAAAGTCGCAGTATATGACGGCGAGGTCCGCACCGAGGAAGGTCACGGCAAATTCGTGAAGCGCGAGCCTTTCCAGGCCGTCAACAAGGCGCTGTCGACCTGGAAGGAACTGGTTGCGCCGCGTCCGGTCGAGCGGACCGGCATTCCTCCGAGCGGGGTCTGATTGCATGCAGGCTGATATCGCTGCAGGATGGCGTTTATGAACGCGGTGATCGAAGCGAAGGGGCTGAACCTGACATTCGAAACGAATGACGGGCCGGTCCATGCGCTCTCCAACATTGATTTGACGATCGACAATGGCGAGTTCGTCTCGTTGATCGGACCTTCCGGCTGCGGCAAGACGACCTTGCTCAGGGTCATCGCCGATCTTGAACAGCCGACAGGCGGCACGATTCTGGTCAATGGCGTTACGCCTGAGGAAGCGCGTCTTGCACGCGCCTATGGATATGTGTTTCAGGCGGCCGCTCTCTATCCCTGGCGCACAATCAGCGGCAATATCTCCTTGCCGCTGGAAGTCATGGGCGTTGCAAGGTCCGAACGAAAAGCGCGTATCGAACGCAATCTCGAACTGGTGAACCTGTCCGGTTTCGAGAAGAAGTTCCCGTGGCAGCTTTCAGGCGGCATGCAGCAGCGGGCGTCGATTGCTCGCGCGCTGTCCTTCGATCCCGACATGCTGCTGATGGACGAGCCTTTCGGCGCGCTGGACGAGATCGTGCGCGACCATCTCAACGAACAGCTCCTCAAGCTTTGGGCACAGACAAAAAAGACTGTCGTCTTCGTCACGCACTCGATCCCCGAGGCTGTGTTTCTGTCCACGAAAATCGTGGTCATGAGCCCACGACCGGGACGTATTCACGAGATCATCGATTGCGATCTCGGCGTTGACCGGCCGCTCGAGATTCGCGAAACGCCGAAATTCCTGGAAATCGCCCATCGTGTGCGCGAAGGGCTGCGGCTGGGGCACTCCTATGATGATCGGGAGCCGGCGGAAAGCTGATGACGGAAAGGCAAGGGGTGTCGGGCTTTTTCCTGGATCGGGTTCTGCCGATCGGCGTCGTCGTGCTGGTCATCCTGATGCTCTGGTACGGTTTCGCAGTGCTGTTGAACTCGAAGTTCGAGCTTGATCAGGCGGCGCGCGCGGGCACGGAAATCTCGACTCGCGATCTGGTCGCGAAGACCATGGCCCAGGAGCGACCTGTGCTTCCCGCGCCTCACCAGGTCGCCACGGAACTGTGGGACACGACGGTCAACAAGAAGATTACCTCGAAGCGCAGCCTCGTCTATCATGGCTGGGTGACGCTATCGTCCACCTTGCTCGGGTTCTTGATGGGCACGCTGCTGGGCATCGGGCTTGCCGTTGCAATCGTTCATTCCAGGGTTCTCGACAAGAGCCTGATGCCATGGATCATCACAAGCCAGACAGTGCCCATCCTCGCCATCGCGCCGATGATTATTGTCGTCCTCAATGCGATCGGCATTTCGGGGTTGTTGCCGAAGGCGATGATCTCGACCTATCTGTCTTTCTTTCCCGTGGCGGTGGGAATGGTGAAGGGGCTGCGTTCGCCTGATACGATGCACATGGATCTGATGCGCACCTACAACGCGACACAGGCGCAAGTCTTCTTCAAGCTGCGCTGGCCTTCTGCGGTGCCCTTCCTGTTTACGTCCATGAAAATAGCGGTCGCAATCAGCCTGGTCGGCGCCATTGTCGGCGAATTGCCGACAGGCGCCGTCGCAGGGCTCGGCGCGCGGCTGCTGACCGGCTCCTATTACGGTCAGACGATTCAGATCTGGACCGCGCTTATCGGCGCCGCTGTGCTCGCCGCCATTCTGGTGTGGGCTGTCGACATCGTCTCGCGGATCGTCATGCGCAATATGGGTATGGCGCGATGAACTATTCCGTCATCATCAGCGTAGCGCTCTTCTGGATGGTCGCCTGGTTCATCAATACGAGACTGGCGGAGCTTTCTCCCAAGAATGTGATTGCCGCGCGCGCCGTCAACCTGCTGATACCGCTTCTTTTCGGCGTGACGCTGATCGTCATCTGGGAAGGCCTCGCCAAGGGGTTCGAGATACCCGGCGTGCTTCTGCCTGCGCCGTCGGTCATCTGGGCGAGGATCACTGCGTCCACCGATATATTGTGGGCCGATTTCTACCAGACCTTCCTGAAAGCGGTGCTTGCCGGTTACGTCATGGGGTGCGGTTTCGGCTTCGCCACGGCGATCATCGTCGACAGGGTGCCATTCCTGCGCAAGGGTCTCTTGCCCGTGGGCAATCTTGTCGCAGCGCTGCCGATCGTCGGCATTGCGCCGATCATGGTCATGTGGTTCGGGTTCGACTGGCCGTCGAAAGCCGCCGTTGTCGTCGTCATGACCTTCTTTCCGATGTTGGTGAATACCGTCGCCGGGCTTGAGGCAAGCAACGCCATGGAGCGCGACCTCATGCGGACCTACGCAGCCAACTACTGGCAAACACTGTTGAAATTGCGCTTGCCAGCAGCAATGCCTTTTATATTTAATGCCCTCAAGATCAACTCGACCCTGGCGCTGATCGGAGCGATCGTGGCCGAGTTTTTCGGAACCCCGATTGTCGGTATGGGATTCCGCATTTCGACCGAAGTCGGCCGGATGAACATCGACATGGTCTGGGCGGAGATTTTTGTAGCGGCTCTTGCCGGTTCCCTCTCATACGGGCTCATCGCGCTGCTCGAGAGGGCTGTGACCTTCTGGCACCCGTCCTACAGAAACTGAGAAACCACCAAAGGAGAACTGAGAAAATGAAAAAACTGATTTCAACCACAATGGGGCTCGCCATGAGCCTTGCCGCCGGATCGGCGCTCGCCGCGGACGATCTGACCCTGCAGCTGAAATGGGTGACGCAGGCGCAATTCGCAGGCTACTACGTCGCCAAGGAGAAGGGCTATTATGACGAAGCCGACCTTAACGTCACGATCAAGCCGGGCGGTCCGGACATTGCGCCTGCCCAGGTGATCGCCGGCGGCGGCGCCGATGTTATCGTCGACTGGATGCCGTCTGCTCTCGCATCGCGCGAAAAGGGTGTTCCGCTCGTCAACATCGCCCAGCCTTTCAAGAAGTCAGGCATGATGCTGACCTGCCTGAAGGAAACCGGCATCGAGTCGCCGGAAGACTTTCCGGGCCGTACGCTCGGCGTCTGGTTCTTCGGCAACGAATATCCGTTCCTCTCCTGGATGAGCCAGCTTGGTATTCCGACCGACGGTTCCGATGGCGGCGTGACGGTCCTGAAGCAGGGCTTCAACGTTGATCCGCTGCTGCAGAAGCAGGCCGACTGCATCTCGACCATGACCTACAACGAGTACTGGCAGGTCATCGACGCCGGCATCGCTCCTGAAGACCTGATCACCTTCAAATACGAGGATCAGGGCGTGGCGACGCTGGAAGACGGCCTCTACGTCATGGAAGCCGATCTCGACGACGCGGCGAAGGTCGACATGTTCAAGCGTTTTGTCGATGCTTCGATGAAAGGCTGGAAATACGCCGAGGAGCATCCGGACGAAGCCGCCGAAATCGTTCTCGAATTCGACGAGACCGGCGCCCAGACCGAAAAGCACCAGAAGCGGATGATGGGCGAAATCGCCAAGCTGACCGCCGGTTCCGATGGTTCGCTTGATCCTGCTGACTATGAGCGCACGGTCAACTCGCTGCTGTCAGGCGGTTCCGATCCTGTGATCACCAAGAAGCCGGAAGGCGCCTATACGGACAAGATCACCGGCGGCATGTAAGCCAGACCGTTTTTCTTGATTGTTGTCAAAGGGGGCTTCGGCCCCCTTTTTCATGGGATCAGGAATGCGCCTCGGCAAAGGCCGAGTAGGGGGTGACGGACCGCGTCCTGATTTCGTCCCAGTTCGGCGCCGTCCTGAAGCCCGGCGTGCGCAATACGAGGCACAGGACAGCATTGCCTTCCACGATCAGCAGGCCCCGGTCGGAAAGCGATGCGACCGCATTGCGATAGTCCTCATCATCCATGTTCACGTTGGCGGATTTGGCGATCTTCTCGAATGAGCTGATGCTGGGACAGGCGGCGAGGATCGCGGTTTCAAGCGGGTCAAGCGCGTGAACCACTACATCGCCGCGCCTTTCGTCAATGACGCGGGATTGCGTTTCGTCGGCGAAGTATAGCAGGCTGGTTTCCTGTTCGGATTGCCAATCGGCGATCGCTGTCTTCATCGCTCCGACCGCCTGATCAAGGGCTGCGTCCTGGATCGGGTTCACGATGTCGTAGTGGTAGGCGTAATCGTCGACGCAAACGCCATCTCCTGAATAAATATAGGGGTAGGCGCTGTTTGGTCGGATTTCGATGCCGAATGCTTCAGGATCATTGAAATACGGGCTGAAGCGGTCTGCGCGCACCCTGTTGCAGCCGGCAGGGGCCTGCAGGTGTCTCAGATGCGGAATGACGTCGACAATCGCCGCGTAATGCTCTGCTCTTTCTCCGGGGAAGCCGTAGAGATGGCTCCAGTCGACATAGACCCCGGCCTCGGCGCAGAGTTTCAGTATCTGGATATTGCGGATCCGGGTCGTGCCCTTGCGCATCGATTTCAGCACATCCGTGCTCAGGCTTTCGATCCCCGGCTGGATTTTGCGGATGCCGGTTCGTGACAAGGCGCTGACCTGATCCCAGGTGAGATTGGCCTTTACCTCGAAATGCATGAGAAACTCGCGATCGTCCTCCGCGAACCGCGGCAGCAGTTCGTCGAAGAACCGGTGGTCGAGAATATTGTCGACAACCACGAAATCCGGTCCGTATCGGTCGGCGAGGAAATTGAACTCGTGAAACACACGATCGGCGGATTTTCTCCTGAACGCCATGGAAAGTCCGTTGAGGCCGCAGAAGGTGCAATGGTGTTTTGCTCCCCACCAGCAGCCGCGTGAGGTCTCGACCGTGGGAACGGCAGGGCTGATCTCGCGGAGTTCGCTGATTTGACCGTGCTGTTCGTAGAAATCCGAAAAATCAGGGATAGGCAACGTATCGAGATCGGTGACGAGTCGCGGCTGCGACAGCGACGCGTCAGGCGCGTCTTGGCGCGTTACGACGCCGTCAAGTTCGACGAATGGTTCTTCGGAAAAAATCCGCCGTACGAGTTCCGGAAACGCCTCGTCTCCCTCACCGAGGCAGACGGCATCGATTTCCGGGTGGTTCCTGAGAAGATTGCGCCCGAGTTCGCTCTCGCAATTGGCGCCGCCGAAGACAAGCCAGCAATCTTTCAACATGCTTCTGATCCGGCGCGCGAAGGCCAGCGATGCGGCTGTCTGCTGAAAGGAGGTCGAGATTCCGATGATCGCCGGGTTCTGGCTTGCGATCCGGTCGACGCACCGGTCGATGAAGTCGCTTGCCGCCTGACGCGCCCGGATCGCGTCGCCCATCAGGACAAGATATTCGAGTGATCCGGCATAGTGCGACAGGACGTCGTTGAAATAGGCGAAGTCCGATTCGTCCGACCGCGGAAAGACGAGCGACGAGAATATCCACTCGCCAAGGAAAGACTGGTAGAATTTCTCGTCGGTCAGAAGAGCATAGCTGTCGAGGCCAATCGTTTTGGCGAAATCGAAGCTGAAATACTCAATACCGCAGTTGTAGCCGTCTTCCCGCAAACGCGTCGCCAGAAGGCTAAGCCCCAGACTGGGATGCTGTAGCGACGAAAACGGCAGCGAGACAAGCGATACCCTGGCGCCTGGCGAAGGCCTGGACATCGGGCCTGCGTTACATGCATCTCGGGCGGATCACCCCGTCGCTGGAAGCGAGATAGGCCGTTCGGAGATCCTTCATGATGTCTTCGGTCTTGCGCTCGCCCGTGTCCTTCAGAATGCCCTGGATCTTCTTCATCAGATCATAGGCGTCGCTGTCTTTCTTGGGGTCGTCAGGGGCGTGAAGACCAAGAGAGGCAAGCGTTCCGTCGAGATCGCTGTGAAACTTGCTGCGAAAACTCTCGTCAATCATGAGGCGTCCGATGATGGTCTGAACATCCTCCAGTTTCAGCGGATGTTTGTGGTGTGTTGCCTCGGCCATGACGTCCCCCTGTCGATTGCGTTGTTTGAATAAACGCGAAATTATTTCAAGTGGATGAAGTAATTGTATTCCTTTATTGTATTAATGTCTATTGACGCGGTGATGACAAACCTAAGCATTTGTAGATAATCGCAAATATAGCCAATTACAGGCTGCATATCGCGCCACGGCAATCGCTGGTCTGTAGATTTTGAGAGATACCGTATGTAAGTTGAAATTACGGAGGCGATCACGCGCATCCCGATTGAATTGCGTGCCATTGGAAATTGCGGGATGCCGAAAGTGAAGTCTGTTCGGTCACAATCACGAACTTGGAGATGATTGTGGGTCAGATCGCAAATCGTTGGCCTGAGTTCTTGTCGAAGGCGCACGCGGACGGCCTTCCGCCGGTCCGCCGATCGCCTGGTGGGCGCCATGGCCATCTCTGACGGAAAGATTCCGGTCAATATGGAGCCGACGGAACGCCGTTTCTGTTCGGTGCTTTTCGCCGACATCGTCCAGTCAACCGAACTCATCTATGACCTGGATCCGGAGGAAGCGTTCGAAAAGACCACTCCGGTGATCCGGCTGATCATGGAGGTATGCGAGTCCTTCGGCGCCTTGACGCGCAATACCGGAGACGGCGCTATCGCCTTCTTTGGTCTCCCCAAAGCTGATGAAGAGCACGTGCTGAAAGCGGTGCATGCCGGGTTGGCGGTCTTGAAAAACATGAGCGAACTCGGGTCGGAACGGGTTGATCTCAGGATCGGCATCCATGTCGGCGAAGTGCTGGTTGGCACCATTCATCATTCCAATGTCGAGGAACTTGCAGTAGCGGGCTCCACCGTCCATGTCGCCAAACGTATCGAGGAATCCGCGCGTCCGAACACGGTTGCGATCTCCGGGACCGTACAGGAGATTATTGGCAATCTTTTCAATACGATCGCGCTCGGTGAAAAGGACCTCAAAGGCGTCAAGGACGCAACCGGGATCTACGAAGTGACCTCGCGCGACGAGACGGTCTCACGCTGGGATCATCGGACAAGTCTCGGCCTTTCCGCCTTTGTCGGTCGGGAAGATGAACTCGCGCGGATCAACGCAGCCTGGGACCTTGTTCGCGACGGCGCAGACAGTTGGATAGCAATCCAGGGCGAGGCGGGTGTTGGCAAGTCCCGTCTGGTGCACGAATTTCTCGACCAGCGCACTCTTGGTCCGCACACGACGCTGGATTTTACTTCCAGCTCGCTTGACCGACATGTCGCCTTTCTGCCGGTCATCAACGAACTCGGGCGCATTCTCGGCATAAACGCCCGCAGCAGCCTCTCTGAAGCAACCGGCATTCTGCATGAGGCTCTTGAGACGGAGTTCGCTGACGATCCGATGCACTGCAGCGCCTTGCTGTCGGTATTCGGGCTTATCGTCGCGGATCAGAAATGGATGGAGCTCGGCTCCGAGAAAAAGGCTTCCTATGTCTTGAGCAGCCTGAGCTCGGTGCTGGGAAAACTGTCAGCGGCGTCGCCGCTGGTCGTTCTTTTCGAGGACATTCACTGGTCAGATCAGGGCACTCGGCAGTTCCTTGAATACATGCTCGAACATTGGCGCGGAAACCGGGCGCTTTTTCTCATCCTCTCGCGCGACACCCTCGCGTTTGGAGGCGAGAAGGTGGAGAAGATCAATCTCCTGCCTCTCGACGAGAAATCGACCAACCGGTTTCTGGAGAATATCCTGGGCGATTTCGCGCAAAGCCCGACGCTCGAGAAAATCATCAAGAAATTCGGTGACAGAACGCCGCTGTTCATCGAGGAACTCAGCCTGCATTTCCGCAAGAAAGGGGTCATTGATCGCTACGTCGGTCTGTCCGACGAAAAACTGGAATTGACTTCGCTGCAATTGCCGACATCCGTCCATTCGCTGATTGCACAGCGGCTCGACGCTCTGTCGCCGGAAGAGCGCAAGGCCGTTCAATTGGCGGCGGTGATTGGCAATACATTGCCGCTTGAGCTGTTTATCGCCATGCTCGGGGACGGCGCGAAGGATGCTGACGCGTTGATCGGGACTTTGATCGAAAATGGCGTGCTCTATCGTCAGAATGAGAAGACCTGCCGTTTCAAGCATGCGCTGATTCAGCAGGTAGCCTATAACGGCATGCCGCGCATGCGCCGTCGCCGCATTCATCGCGATGTTGTCGAGGCGATCGGCCAGCTTGATCCCGGTCGCGATCCGGGCCTCCTCCAGACACTGGCCATACACGCGGAACTCGGCGAACAATGGATGACCGCCGCTCGCGGCTATCTCGACAGCGGCAACATCGCAATTGATCGCGCGGCGTTCGACAGCGCGATCTACAATTTCAATTCCGCCCTGTCTTGCCTTGCGAAAGAAAAGGAAAGCGAGACTGCGGCTCGGCTCGGCATCGAGATCCGTCGCAGGAAACGGGTGGCGATGGTGCCGTCTGCAGATTTTCGCCGCATCCTCGACGTGGCCGAGGAAATCGAGGAACTGAGTCTGCAGGTGGGCGACCACAGTTCACGAATGCACGCCATGGTCGACAGGACGATTTTGCTCACTGTCCTCTCGGGAACAGATGAGGCGATCCGGGCGGGGCGCGACGCGCTGGAGCAATCAAATTCCGCCGATGACAGGCTGCATTCGGCTTATGCGGCCTTCGGCCTCGGGCAGGCTTACTGGTTCGCTGGCGATTTCCAGCGGGCTGTCGATATCACGGGTCGCTATCGCAATCTGTTTCTTGAGGAATTTCGGGGAGCGTCGCCAAGCACCAACGGCTCCGTTTCCGTGCTCGGGCTTGCAACGCGGGCGAACGCACTTGTCGCCCTCGGCGAATTCCGGCGGGCAGAAGAGGAAATTGCGATTGTTCTGGAAATCGCGGAGGAAACCGGAACAAGCTACGACGCCAGTTTCTCAGCCGTTTCGAAAGGACTCTTACATCTGGCGAAAGGCGAAGCCGAAGAGGCGATCACCTGGTTGAGCGGCGCCTTCAATCGCAGCAAGGACGCCGGTCTGGAGGTTCTTTGCGCATTCTCCGCAGCGCCGCTTATCCGCGCCTACGCCAATGCCGACAATTTCGTCGATGCGCGCAACACGCTGAAAACATCGCTTGCGATTGCCGAACAGAAGAACATCGATGCGTTCAGAGCCTGGTTGATGGCGGCTCGGGTTGAAATGCTGTGCCTGGAGGGCCGCTTCGACCGGTTGGATGAAACGCTGGCGCAGGTAATGCCGCTGTGCGACAAGAACGGATACAAGGGATTTCGCGCGCAGATCGTAGCGGACGTCACGCTCGCCCACGCCAGGGCGGGGAGAGACGAGGCGAAGCGGTTTACTGGCGAAACTGTGAAGCAGGTTTTGCAACTGCCACGCATTTGATCATTTTCCCGAGGCAATCATGTCGGCCGCTTTTTCGGCGATCATGATCGTCGGCGCATTCGTATTGCCGCCGATTATCGTCGGCATGACGGACGCGTCGACCACGCGCAGATTTCCAACACCGTGCACTTTCAATTGAGGATCGACGATAGCCGTCTCGTCCGTTCCCATGCGGCAGGTGCCCACGGGGTGGTAGATCGTATCGGCGTGCAGCCGGATCGATTCTCGCAGGGCTTCGTTCGAGAGGTTGCTGAACGGATAGAGGTCGCTCTTGCGAAAAGCGGCGAGGGCGGGGGCCTCGCAGATGGCGATCGCCTGGCGGGCGCCGGCGACAAGCGCTTCCATATCGGCCTCTTCAGAAAGAAAACGCGGGTCGATGCGCGGCGCGGAGTATGGATCTCCATCCCGCAACGTCACGGTCCCGCGGGACTTCGGCCGCAAAACGCAAACATCGCAACTGTACCCGTGTCCCGTATGGAATTTTCTGGCGTGCCAGTCGACGATGCCGATCACGAAGTGGAGCTGGACATCGGGGCGGTCGAGACCGGCATCGCTCTTGAGAAATGCGCCGCCTTCGGCGAGCGGCGAAGTGACCATGCCCGTGCCGGTTTTTCGCCACTTCATGGCTTCCGACACCAGTTTGATCGCTCCAGCCAGGGAATAGCCGAACAAGTCCGTGGAGGCGCTGCGGGAAATCATCGGGAAATTGATGTGGTCCTGCAGGTTTTGGCCCACTCCCGGCAGATCACGCCGAATTCTTATGCCGTGACGTACGAGTTCTTCAGCCGGGCCTATGCCCGAGAGCATCAGCAACTGTGGTGACTGGAAAGCGCCGCCGCACAGAATGACCTCACGATCGGCCCGGATTTGCGTTTCTTGCCCGCGCCTTTGGTATCGCACGCCGGTCGCCCTGCCGTCCTCGATCACGATTTCCGTCGCCATCGATCTGGTCAGAACCTCCAGATTGGATCGCGTCAGCGCCGGATCGAGATAGGCGTTGGCGGCCGAACATCGTTCCCCTTTTTTGTCCCCATCGCTGAATTGCGTGACCTGATAATAGCCGACGCCTTCCTGTGTCGGTCCGTTAAAGTCATCATTGTAGGGGATCTGGCGCTGGCGTCCGGCCTCGATGAAGGCTTGCGTGACAGGCCTTGGCGACGGCTGGTCGCAGACCTGCAACGGTCCGTCAGCGCCGTGCAGGTCGTCGGCTCCGCGATGATTGCCTTCCGAAATCTTGAAATAGGGCAGCACGTCCGCGAAAGACCAGCCTTCGCAGCCGCCTGACGCCCAGGCGTCGTAATCGGATGGATGGCCGCGAATGTAGAGCATCGCATTGATGCTGCTGCTTCCGCCCAGTCCCTTGCCGCGCGGCTGGTAGCCGCGGCGATTGCCGAGACCCGGCTGCGGTTCTGTCATGAAGGCCCAATTGTTGATCCTGAACGGCTTGCTTGGCGCCATGACGGCCAGCCCGGCCGGCGCGCGAACCAGAATGCTTTTGCAGTCGCCGCCGGCCTCCAGGAGGCAAACCGTGGTTCCCGGGTCTTCGCTCAGACGCGCTGCAAGCACAGAGCCAGCCGACCCTCCGCCGACGATGACGTAGTCGAAGTGGTCCATATCGTCCCTCCCGAAGGCATGGTCCTCCAGAAGGCGAAACTTGGCAAGCGCCGAGGATCAGACCGCGACTGAGTGCCGTGCAGGGCCCTTGCCGAAATAGCTGTCGAACTGCGTGGCGATCATTCGGGTGAAAGGGCGACCCTCGCTAGTGATCTGATACTGGCCATCCTCGAACCTGAAGATCGCACCCTCCGATGCGGCGAGTTCCGCCGCTTGCCTGAAAATCGGCAATGACAACGCGCCGAACCTGGCCTTCAGCGCCGTCTCGTCGAAGCCGAAATCGCACATCAGCCGTTCGATGACCCAGGACCTTGCCCTGTCTTCCGCCGACAGTTCAAACCCGCGCACAGTGGCGAGGCCGGTATCATCGACCCGCCGTATGTAGTCGGCGGTCGCCGGGCTGTTTTGCGCATAGCCCTGCGGCAACTGGCTGATGGACGATGCGCCGAGACCCAGAAGGGCGGTCGCTTCGTCATTCGTATAGCCCTGAAAATTCCGCTTGAGTTCGCCTTCGCGCGCCGCGACCGCCAAGGCGTCGTCGGGTCTTGCGAAATGGTCGATGCCGATCGCCTGATATCCCGCATCCTGCAGCAGGCGGGATGCGAGCGACGCCTGGTCGAGACGTTGCTTTTGTTCCGGCAACAGGTTTTCGTCGATCATCGTCTGATGCTTGCGGATCCACGGGACATGCGCGTAGCCGAACAACGCCAGCCGGTCGGGCTCCAGTGATACGGCGAGCTCCACGCTTGTTTGAACCGTTTCGAGTGTCTGGAGCGGCAGGCCGTAAAGCAGATCGAGATTGAGCGAATTCACGCCACGGGCGCGCAACGCGGAAACAACCTCAGCAGTCTCTTCGAAAGTCTGTATGCGATTGATCGTCTTCTGGATCTCCGGATCGAAATCCTGCACGCCGAGGCTGGCGCGCGTCAGGCCGATCTCGGCCATTGCGTCGCACTTCTCCGGCGTCATGTCCGTGGGATCGATCTCCACGCAGATTTCAGCGTCGGGCTCGAAACTGAAATGCGAGCGCAGATCCCGGCAGAGATCGACGAGGTCTTCCGGCGTCAGCATGGTGGGCGATCCGCCGCCGAAATGCAGGCGCGACACACGCCCCCTGCCATCAAGCTTCGAGGCGATGAAGGCGATTTCCCGCTTGAGGACCTGGAGATATTTGCGCACCGGATCGTAGCGGTTTGTCTGTTTGGTGGCGCAGCCGCAAAACCAGCACAGACGGTCGCAATAGGGGATATGGACATACAGCGAAAGCGATGTGTCAGGCGCGAGTTCGGAGAGCCAACGCACGTGGACGGCCTCGTCGACTCCCGAGTGAAAATGCGGCGCTGTCGGATAGCTCGTATAGCGTGGCGCCATGCCTGCGAAGCGTTTCGGTATCTCTGTATGCATTTGCCGAACCCTGTGCGACGGAGTTGTCGTCGGCGCGTTAATGACGGATTATCGGCTGTCAGGCTTTGATTCCGATCAAGTTTAGGATCGGCAAGCCTGCCTTGTGGCAATTTGCCGTCACGATTGTTTTTGAATTTGACGCCGGGAAGCTGCAAATTAGAATGAATGAATATGCCGGCCCAACAGAAATCGCGAAACGATGCGATCGGGAGGCCGGCTGTGAGGGATAGCGGCAGTCGTCATGAGTGGACAGCGTAAAGACATCCACAATTCAAATATTCCCGTTTTGTGCGAAGCCTGCGAGGCCAGACACAAGGGTGTATGCGGATCGCTTTCAGTGGATCAACTCACGTATCTATCGAAAAATTCCGTCCGCAAATCCGTGGAGGCGGGCGTTGAACTCATGTCGGATTCGGAGAATGTCTCCAGCTACAACAACATCCTGTCAGGCGTGGTCAAGCTGACCAAGATGCTGCCCGACGGCCGCCAGCAGATCGTCGGATTGCAATTCGCCCCTGATTTTCTCGGGCGGCCTTTCCGCGCGTCTAGCCAGACCACGGCCGAGGCCACGACCGACGTCAAGCTGTGCAGCTTTTCGCGGTCCATCGTCGACAAGATGATCAGGGAAACGCCGGAACTCGAACACAAGCTGCATGAGCAGGCGCTGGCCGAGCTTGACGAGGCGCGCGAATGGATGCTCACGCTCGGCCGCAAGACGGCGGCCGAGAAGGTGGCGAATTTCCTCTACATGATCGCCACACACGTCGAACCAGGCGCCGGCGTAGACGAGGAATTGACCTTCGACCTGCCTCTGACCCGCGCCGATATCGCCGATTTTCTGGGTCTGACAATCGAAACCGTTAGCCGCCAGTTGACCAAACTGCGCAAGGACGGCGTTATCCAGATCGTCAACAATCGCCACATCACGGTGCCGGACATGGAACGGTTGGCCTGGCGCGCTCAGGTCGATTGAACGGCTGCGCGAACTTCTTCTGCCGATGGTAAAGCGCCAATGGCGGAAGCTTGCCCGAATCGACAAGAAGATACCGCCTTCTTGGAAGATAGCGCACGGCGTCATCTCATCCGGAATGCGCGGTTTGCTCTTTCCTTCGCTCCGCCATGCAGGTGGAATAAACTTGGCTACTTACCCTGCAAATCTGACAAGTGTTGATTCTGTCGAAGTCCACGACCCAGATGATCAGCTTCCCAGAGACCAGTCGTCCTGAGTATAGATCTGTTTCAGTGGAGAAGAGACATTTATCCAGTGTGGATCTGATGGGTGTCCATCGATGTCTTCCGGCGTCGATTTGCGAGGCCACGTCTTAAAGGTCCTCGAGCAAACTCGAAAGATATTCCCTTTCATAGGCGCAATGCCGGCGGACCGCCTCGAAAACGCTGCGCAGCAGGTAACCAGCGGCTTCCGGATTCTCCGGTTGTCGTTCGCGGCCGAGTTCGCACAGCAATTCCGACAGTTCCTCCATACGGAATTCATCTTCACTGTGCTCCCCGCGAAACCGTTTGATCACCCGGGAAACTGACTCGGCTGCTGAGGATCGATGCAAAGCGGTTGAAAACAGCACATCTTCCTCGAAGCGGTGCAGTCGAATGATCATCGGAACAAGAGCTCGCGACAGTTCCGCGCATAGTCGCCTGTCGTGCCGGTCTGGAAGCAGATCTGCGATCGATTCGAGAACGTCGCACAGCTCCATCTGCAGATCATGAACCATGGCAAGCGCAATGGCAGGGTCGCCCTCCGAGGCCTCCAGTTTTTTCGCTCCTTTCGCCAAAAATTCTAGAGCGCTCATCCGCTGCACCGTTCTCCCCGTCAATCACCAGTGGAACCCTTGCCAGGCGCGCGTATTTGGCGAGGAGTTTAGAATGGTTTAAAATTTGCCACGACACGAATCTGCCCCGCCGGGAGATGGCGCGCTTTGATCAGGATCAATGCAGCGCGTCGTTGGAAGGGTAAGACCGGCGTTACCGGAGGCTTATAGCGCTGCCGGGCACTGATATGCTGACAGGGGACGGACATGAACTTCGCAACGGAAACCATCATCATAGCCGTGGGGGCGTTCCTGGCGCTGCTGGGCGCGGCTTTTGCGCAGGACAGCCTGTTCGCCGCCCATATGTGGGTGTTGTTCTTTGTGCTCCTGTGTACGGTTGTGGTGCTTCTGCGCATGACGATATTCACCGAGGACGGCGTCGCCGTCATCGCTCAGGATCGCTCCGGATATATGGACGGCGTTATCCGTTTTGGAACGATAGCTACGGTTTTCTGGGGTGTTGTCGGGTTTCTGGTCGGTGTCGTGGCGGCGGCTCAACTCGCCTTCCCGGATCTCAATATCGAGCCATGGTTCAACTTCGGTCGGGTTCGTCCCCTGCATACCTCGGCCGTCATCTTCGCCTTCGGCGGAAATGCGCTGATTGCAACCTCCTTCTACGTGGTCCAGAGAACCACCCGCGCACGGCTTTTCGGCGGCAATCTCGCGTGGTTTGTATTCTGGGGCTATCAGCTCTTCATCGTCATGGCGGCGACCGGCTATCTGCTCGGCATCACAGAGGGGCGCGAATATGCGGAGCCGGAATGGTATGTCGATCTGTGGCTGACGATTGTGTGGGTGGCCTATCTCCTCGTGTTCCTCGGGACGATCCTGAAACGCAAGGAGCCGCATATTTATGTGGCGAACTGGTTCTACCTGTCCTTTATCGTCACCATCGCCATGCTGCATGTGGTGAACAATCTTTCTGTGCCTGTGTCGCTCCTGGGCGTTAAAAGTTATTCGCTCTTTTCGGGCGTTCAGGACGCGCTGACGCAATGGTGGTACGGCCATAACGCCGTGGGCTTCTTCCTCACCGCGGGATTCCTCGGCATGATGTATTACTTCATCCCGAAGCAGGCCAACCGTCCTGTCTATTCCTACCGCCTGTCGATCATCCACTTCTGGGCTCTGATCTTCCTCTACATCTGGGCGGGGCCGCACCACCTGCACTATACGGCGCTGCCCGACTGGGCCCAGACGCTCGGCATGGTGTTCTCCATCATGTTGTGGATGCCAAGCTGGGGCGGCATGATCAACGGTCTGATGACGCTGTCCGGCGCCTGGGACAAGATCCGCACGGACCCGATCATCCGCATGATGGTGATCGCCGTCGCCTTCTACGGCATGTCCACCTTCGAGGGACCGATGATGTCCATCAAGGCCGTCAACAGCCTCAGCCACTACACGGACTGGACGATTGGTCATGTGCATTCTGGCGCGCTCGGATGGGTTGGCATGATCTCCTTCGGCGCCGTCTACTTCCTGGTTCCGAAACTGTGGCGTCGCGAACGGCTGTATTCACTCAGAATGGTCAACTGGCACTTCTGGCTCGCCACGCTCGGCATTGTCATCTACGCGGCCGTCATGTGGGTCGCCGGCATCCAGCAGGGTCTGATGTGGCGCGAATACGACAGCCAGGGTTTCCTCGTCTATTCCTTCGCTGAAACGGTGGCGGCCATGAAGCCCTACTACATCGTGCGTACGCTCGGAGGCTTGCTCTATCTCGCTGGCGGGATCGTCATGGCCTACAACGTCGCCATGACAATCCTTGGCCGCCAGCGTCAGGAAACACCCATTCCCGGCAGCCAGCCGGTCGCGCAACCGGTTTGAGGGGTCTGAACAATGTCATCCTTTCTCGACAAGCACAAAATTCTCGAAACCAACGCAACGCTGCTGCTGGTCTGCTCGCTTCTTGTGGTTACGATCGGCGGAATCGTCGAAATCGCGCCTCTGTTCTACCTGCAGAACACCATCGAAAAGGTGGAAGGCATGCGGCCCTATTCGCCACTGGAACTCACCGGTCGCGACATCTATGTGCGGGAGGGGTGTTATGTCTGCCACAGCCAGATGATCCGACCGTTTCGCGACGAGGTCGAACGCTACGGACCTTATTCGCTGGCTGCGGAATCGATGTACGACCATCCCTTCCAGTGGGGCTCGAAGCGCACAGGTCCGGACCTTGCGCGCGTCGGCGCCCGCTATTCCAACGAGTGGCATGTACAGCATCTGATCGAGCCGCGCTCTGTGGTGCCGGAATCCATCATGCCGAGCTACAGCTTCCTGCTGGATAAAGAACTGGAGATTCGGGACATCGAAGGTCATCTGAGAACCAACAGGATTGTCGGTGTTCCCTACACGGACGAGATGCTTGAAAACGCCTACGCCGATCTCATGGCTCAGGCCAATCCGGACGCCGATACCGCCGGCGTGGAGGAGCGCTACCCGAAAGCGGTAATCGCGGATTTCGATGGCAATCCTGGCCGGCTGACGGAAATGGACGCGCTGGTCGCCTATCTGCAGATGCTCGGCACGCTGGTTGATTTCTCCACCTACGATCCAACCTCCGGATATCGCTAGGAGACCGTCATGGATTACCAGTCGATGCGAACATTCGCAGACAGTTGGGGGCTTCTCTTCCTGTTCCTGGTTTTTGTGGGGGTGATTATCTACACCTTCCGGCCCGGCAGCAGGAAAGAAGCGGACAAGATAGCCGAGATTCCGTTGAAGGACGATGAATCTCCGGACGAGAACGACAGGGAAGACGATGATGTCGGAAAAACACATTGACGAAATCAGCGGCGTCGAGACGACGGGGCATGAGTGGGACGGCATCACCGAGCTTAACAATCCGCTTCCGCGCTGGTGGCTGTATTTCTTCTACGCCACCATCGTCTGGGCGATCGGCTACACCATCCTCTATCCGGCCTGGCCGCTGATCAATTCCGCCACGACAGGAATCCTTGGATATTCGAGCCGCGCCAGCGTGGCCGATGAAATGGCGAAGGCTGAAAAAATACAGGAAGTCTACGACAAGCGGATCGAGGAGGAGTCTCTCGAAAATATCCTCGCCGACCAGGAACTGCGTCAATTCGCCGTGGCGGGCGGTTCGGCGGCCTTCAAGATCAACTGCGTGCAGTGTCATGGCTCCGGCGCGCAAGGAGCGCCCGGCTATCCGAACCTGAACGACGACAGCTGGATCTGGGGCGGCGACATCAATCAGATCTATCAGACCGTCGCCCATGGCGTTCGTTTCGACGGAGACGACGACACGCATTTTTCGGAAATGCCGGCCTTTGGGGATATCCTCGATTCGCAACAGATTCGCGAAGTCTCGGCCTATGTCGTCAGCTTGACCGGCGAGCCCTCCAATCCCGATCTGGTGGAGCCCGGAAAGCAGGTCTATCTCGACAATTGCGCTGCCTGTCACGGCGAGAACGCGCAGGGCGATATCGAACAGGGCGCTCCCAATCTTGCCGACCAGATATGGCTCTACGCCGGAACGGAAGCCGATATCGCGAAACAGATCGGAAAACCGCAGCATGGCGTCATGCCGGCATGGTTGGGGCGCTTGGGTGAATCCACTGCAAAGCAGCTTGCCGTCTTCGTCCATTCGCTCGGCGGCGGCCAGTAGCGGCGAGGCCTTTTCCGCGCCGGGAAGACCTCTGCTGGCGAGCCGCATTTGATCGGCGTCAAGGCGCAGACAAGCTTCAAATGTCATGACGCCAAAGTGGCGGCTCTCATATGAAGGGCCGCCGGTTTGCGTGACAGGAATGAATGATGAGTGACACGACCACTCGACCAGCCGATGTAGAACAATTCGACGCGGAAGCGGTCAACGCCGCCTGGGCGCGCAAGCCGCTCTACGAAGCGCGCAAGAAGATTTTCCCGAAAAGGGCGCAAGGACGGTTTCGCAATTTCAAGTGGATCGTTATGATCCTGACCCTGGGGATCTATTATCTGACGCCCTGGCTTCGCTGGGACCGTGGTCCATACGCCCCGGATCAGGCCGTGCTCGTCGACATCGCCAACCGGCGCTTCTATTTCTTCTTCATAGAAATCTGGCCGCAGGAGTTTTTCTTCGTCGCAGGCTTGCTTGTCATGGCCGGGTTCGGATTGTTCCTCGTCACATCGGCCGTCGGCCGCGCCTGGTGCGGCTACACCTGTCCGCAAACGGTGTGGGTCGATCTCTTTCTTGTCGTGGAAAGGGCGATCGAGGGCGACCGAAATCAGCGCATCAAGCTGGACAACGCCGCTTGGTCGGTCGGAAAGCTGTTCAAGCGCGCCTCCAAACACGCGATCTGGCTGTTGATAGCAGTCGCCACCGGCGGCGCCTGGATTTTCTACTTCGCCGATGCTCCCACCCTGCTGATGCAAGTCCTGACAGGCGCGGCCGCGCCCGTCGCCTACATCACCATCGCGGTGCTGACGGTGACGACCTATTCGCTCGGCGGGCTCATGCGGGAGCAGGTCTGCACCTATATGTGCCCCTGGCCGCGCATCCAGGCGGCGATGCTCGACGAGAAATCGCTTGTCGTCACCTATAATGACTGGCGCGGCGAACCGCGCTCGCGTCACGCCAAGAAAGCGAAGGCCGAGGGAAAGGTCGTCGGCGACTGCGTCGACTGCAACGCCTGCGTCGTCGTCTGTCCCATGGGCATCGACATACGCGACGGCCAGCAACTCGAATGCATCACCTGCGCGCTGTGCATTGACGCCTGCGACAATGTCATGGACAAGCTCGGCCGCGAGCGCGGTCTGATTTCCTACGCCACGCTGTCGGACTACGAAAACAACATGGCGGTCGCCACGAATGGCGGAACGACGGATATCGATCCCACGCAGGTCCGCAACGCCGATGGCGGTTTCAGCGACAGGGTCACCCATTTCAACTGGCGCATCATCTTCCGCTTTCGCACGTTGCTTTACCTCGGCGTGTGGGCGCTGGTCGGTTTGGCGCTGCTCTATGCGCTGCTTGCGCGCGACCGGCTGGAGGTCAATGTTCTCCATGATCGCAATCCGCAATTCGTCACACTGTCTGACGGCGACATTCGCAATGGCTACACCGTCAAGCTGCTCAACATGATCCCTGAGCCACGCGTCATCTTCCTGTCGCTCGACGGGTTGCCAGGCGCGACAATGAGGATCAACGATATCGATCAGCCGGAAGGAACGTCCTTCGCGATTCCCGTTGAACCTGATAGGCTAAGGACGCTGAAGGTTTATGTCCGCCAGCCGCTTGGCGAAGTTACGGGGGACCGGCAGTCCTTCCATTTCATCGCCGAAGACAAGGCAAGCGGAGAGTACGATCGGTACAACGCCGTGTTCAACGCACCGGAGCAAAGGCGATGAGCCTGTTCAACAGTATCTTTCGCCCGGCCGAATTTACCGGTCGGCACATGCTCGGGATCATTGTTGCTTTCTTTGCAGTGGTGATTGGCGTCAATCTGACGATGGCCTATTTCGCGAGCCACAGCTGGAGCGGTCTCATCGTTCACAACACCTATGTCGCCAGCCAGCACTTCGACGAGGATGTCGAGGCGACAAAGGCGTTGCACAAGCGCGGTTGGGTGTCCGATCTGGACGTTGACGGCGAGACCATTGTCTACACGCTTGACGATGCGTCGGGCGCGCCGATCGAGGCTGACGAAGTCGTGGTCCTGTTTCAGCGGCCAGCCAGCGAGCTCCAGGACCGCGAGGTCCGTCTTTTGCCCCAGAGCCGCGGCCGGTTTGAATCGCAAAGCGCCATCGCGACGGGCCAATGGCTCGCCCGCATCAGCGTGAAGGATGGCGATTCAGTTCTGTACAGCGAAACCCGGCGCTTCATTATCCGTCATCCGGGCGCAGACAAATGAGCTGCTGCGCCGCCGGAAGCGAAGCCTCCGTGGACCTTGAGACGATGCGCGCGGCGGGCTATTCCGACGGCGAATTGCGCGCGGTCAGCAGGCCGGCGGGCGACGGTCTGATGCAGCTCGATCTTGCTCTGCCCGGCGTTCATTGCGGCGGGTGCATAAGGACGGTCGAAACGGGTCTGAACAAGCTTCCTCTGGTGGAAGAAGCGCGGGTCAATCTCTCCACCAAGCGCGTGCGGGTTATTTGGCGTGAAGACGGCGCGCCCTCTGACATCGTCAATGCGCTGCAAGACCTTGGCTATGAAGCGCATATTTTCAACTTCTCGGCTGACAAAAGAGACAAGACGCTCGGCGTCCTCCTGAGATCGCTGGCTGTCGCCGGATTTGCAGCCGCCAACATCATGCTGTTGTCCGTCTCGGTCTGGTCGGGCGCCGATGCGGCGACGCGCGATATGTTTCACTGGATATCCGCGCTGATCGCCATCCCGGCGCTGGCCTATTCAGGACAGGTTTTCTATCGCTCGGCCTTTGCGGCGTTGCGCAAGGGCAGGCTCAACATGGACGTTCCGATCACGCTGGCCGTGATCCTCGCCTTTGCGATGAGCCTTTACGAGACGATGCATTCGGGCGAGCGCGTCTATTTCGACGCGTCCGTGACGCTGATGTTCTTCCTGCTGATCGGGCGCACACTGGATCATGTCATGCGCGAACAGGCGCGCAACGCGGTCGCCGGTCTTCGCAAGCTCGCGCCCGGCGGTGCTTCCATACTCAACGAAGACGGCGGTCGAACCTTCGTCGAGACCGAAGCGATCGAGCCTGGCATGCATGTCCTGCTGGCCGCTGGAGATCGTGTCCCGGTCGACGGCCGGGTGATTGTGGGCGAGAGCGACATGGACGCCTCGCTTGTGTCCGGGGAAAGCGCGCCGCTGCGCATTTCACCTGGTTCCCTCATCCAGGCGGGAACGCTCAATCTTACCGGCCCGCTGACAGTCGAGGCGACGGCCCCGGCTGGCGATTCCTTCCTCGCAGAGATGGTTCGCCTGATGGAGGCCGCCGAGGGCGGAAAGGCGCGTTATCGCCGTATCGCAGACCGGGCCGCAGAACTCTATGCGCCCGCCGTCCATCTCGCGGCGCTCCTCGCTTTTGTCGGCTGGATGGTTATCTCCCGGGACTTCGGCCACGCGCTGTATATCGCCATCGCGGTGCTGATCATCACCTGCCCCTGTGCGCTTGGCCTGGCCGTTCCCGTGGTCCAGGTGGTCGCTGCGGGACGCCTGTTCGATAACGGAATCATGGTCAAGGACGGGTCCGCCATGGAACGCATGGCCGAGGCGGACATGGCCGTTTTTGACAAGACAGGCACCCTGACGATGGGCGAGCCGGTTCTGGTCAATGCGCAGGACGTCGATCCGCATAGTCTCGCCATTGCCGCAGCTATTGGCCGGCATTCGCGGCATCCGCTGGCCCGTGCTCTGGCTGGCGCTGCGCCACAAAGCGAAAATTTGGAAGAGAGGCTTACAGGGCTGCGCGAGGCGCCGGGCAAGGGCGTCGAATGCGTGGTTGACGGCCGGACATATCGTCTCGGGCGCGCCGAATGGGTGCTGGAGGAAGGCGAGGACGAGCGAGCCGCGACGTCGACGACCCAAACTGTGCTCGGGATCGACGGACAGTTTCTCGCCGTTTTCCTGTTCGAGGACCGGCTGCGTCCTGCGGCGGCCGAAACCATTGCGACGCTGAAAAACCGCGGGATCGATGTCGAGATATTGTCGGGCGACCGGCTTGGCGCTGTCGAAAGGCTCGCCCGGTTGCTGGGCGTGGCGACCTTCCGCGCCGGGGTGTTGCCCTCCGGCAAGCAGGATCGTATTGCAGCGCTCGCAAGCGAAGGCCGCAAGGTGCTGATGGTCGGCGATGGACTGAACGACGCCCCGGCGCTTAGCCGCGCGCATGTCTCCATGGCGCCGGCGACCGCCGCCGATGTCGGGCGCAACGCCGCCGACTTCGTATTCCTGCATAGCGGCCTCGACGCTGTCGCGATTGCACTCGACACCTCGGTGCGCGCGGGCAGTCTCATTCGGCAGAACTTCGCCCTCGCGATCCTCTACAATCTGATCGCCATACCGACGGCGGTTCTGGGATACGCCAGCCCGCTGGTCGCCGCGATCGCGATGTCGTCCTCCTCTATCGTCGTCATCCTTAATTCGCTGCGCCTGCGCCTTGGCTCCGGTCGTCTGGCGGGCGCGCAAAAGTCTGTCGAGCCTGCTGAGCGGGAGGTTGCGACGGCGTCAAGCGCAGGAGTTCGAGTTTGACAGGCCTCCTGTTCCTCATCCCGATCGCCCTGTTTCTTGGCGCGCTGGGATTGATCGCGTTTCTGTGGTCGATCAAAAGCGGTCAGTACGACGACCTGGAAGGCGCCGCCTATCGCATCCTGGATGATGATGAGGAGGGGCCGAAAGACAGCGAGGGAGCCGCTAACCGCACACCGTACAGGTCAGCGGATGGGCCGGATCCTGAAGGCCGTCAATCACATTGAAGTGGTGCCGGTCCGGTTCTTCAACGCTTGCCGTGGCGGCGCCCAGACCATTCCAGATATTTGCGAGCAATGCGTTTTGACGTAGGAATTCCTGGCGTTCGCCGCCGCCCACCCAGCAAACGAGCTGCGTGCCGGTGATCGGCTCCAGCAGGGCGGGGCTTTCCGTCAGCGCTTCCCGGCGATCGATCTTCAGGGTGTCGTTCATTTCCGTATGCATGAGCGGCCTCAGATCATGCACGCCGCTGATAGAGACAACGCGTTCGATGCGTGCGACGACATCGCCGTCGAGCGGCGTGTTCTTGCAGACCATGCGCGAGACGAGGTGGCCGCCCGCGGAGTGACCTGTCAGCCGTATCGGTCCCGCAACGCGTAAGGCGGCGAAGGCGATCGCCTTTCCGATCTCGGCTGTGATGCCGGCTATACGAATGTCCGGGCACAGCGTATAGCTGGGCATGGCGACGCTGTAGCCCTGTTCCAGCGCGCCCTGGGCGAGATGCGACCAGGATGCGTTGTCGAACGCCTTCCAGTAGCCGCCGTGAACGAAGACGACGAGGCCGCGCGACTGTCCTGCCGGATGAAAGAGATCCAGCCGGTTGCGTTCTCCAGACCCGTAGGCGAGGCCGTTTTCAGCCCTGCCGTCGCGCGCCAACGCGTCGCGGAATTTGCGGGCCTTGAGCGTCCAGGACGCGGGATAATCCTGTGCGCCGGGAATGTGGGGCGCGTTGGCGTATGCGTCGTCCCAATCCGAAATCTGGTGCATCAGCATGGCGGCGCGCGGCTCCCGTTTTCTGTCGCAGCATGGCTATTGACGCGTCATACACAAATCGTCGCACAAATGCACGTTTGCGGCGCGCCTGACGCGAATGCGCGTTAACCTGCATTGCGACAAAATTCCACGCGCGCGACTTGCAACGATCTGCGCCCGGTGTGATACACGGTCTACCGAATTGCGAGGGTCAGAGATGAACTGTGTTTTCGTGCAACTGCAATGCCATCCGGGCAAGGCCTACGCCGTAGCCGACGCGCTCTATGAGCGCGAGATCATTTCGGAGCTTTACTCCACATCCGGGGAGTTCGATCTCCTGATGAAGATCTACGTTCCGAAAGGCGAGGATATCGGCAAATACATCCATGACAACGTGTTGGACATAAGCGGCATCGCCCGTTCGCTGACCACAATGACATTCACTGCATTCTGAGCGGAACATAACCATGAACGACAACCCGATCGTCATTGTTGGCGCAGGTCAGTGCGGCCAGAAGGCGGCTGAAACCCTGCGGCAGCAGGGGTTCGAGGGCAGGATCATACTTATCGGCGACGAAGCTCATCCGCCGTATCAGAGACCACCGCTTTCCAAAGCCTATCTCAAGGGCGAGCTGGAAGCTTCGCGCCTGTTTCTCAAGGCCGACGACTACTACGAGAAGTCCGGCATCGAGCTCAAACTGTCGTCGCCGGTCGCGTCAATCGATCCGGCTGAACACACGGTGACGCTTGAAAGCGGCGAGACCATCGCCTATTCGAAGCTGCTTCTGGCCACGGGAACGAAGGCGCGCGACATAAGCCTGCCGGGGACGGATCTGGAAGGCGTCTTTACGCTCCGCAATATCAAGGATGTGGACCGGATTTCCGGGATCCTGAAACCGGATATGCGGGTTGTCATCATCGGCGGCGGATATATCGGACTGGAGGTGGCCTCGGCATTGCGCGCACGCGGCAATCCGGTGACGGTTCTCGAAGGCGCGGACCGGATCATGCAACGCGTCGTGAGCCCGGATCTCTCCGCCTTCTTCCATGCCCTGCATACGGAAATGGGCGTTGTAATAAAGACGCAGACACGGCTCGCCGCTTTGGAGGGCGGGGATCACGTCGAGGCGGTTCGGCTGGAGAATGGCGATGCTGTTCCGGCGGATCTGGTTCTCGTGGCCGTCGGGGCGCTTCCCGTGACAGACCTTGCCGAGCAGGCGGGCGTAGATGTCGACAATGGCGTCACTGTCGACGGCCAATGCCGGACATCCGCCGTAGACGTTTACGCAGCGGGTGATTGCGCGTGCTTCTTTTCAAAGCGCTATGGCCGCCACATCCGGCTCGAAAGCGTTCAGAACGCCATCGATCAGGGCAAGCACGCGGCCATGGCGATGCTATCCGAGCAACCAGACTACGATCCCGTTCCCTGGTTCTGGTCGGATCAGTATGACGTCAAATTGCAGATCGCCGGGCTCAATCAGGGCTATGACAGGGCGGAACTGGACGGCGGCATGGACGACCGCTCCTTCGCCGTGCGGTATTTCCTCGGCGACAAACTCCTGTGCGTTGATGCTGTGAACATGGCGCGCGCGCACATGATGGCGCGCCGGGAACTGGCGTCCGGCTGAATCTCGTCAACCCTTGCCTTTCCAGGGGATCAGCCAGCGCTCGAGGTAACGCATCAGGATCTCGATGATGTAACCGATAATGCCGATGATGATGATGCCGATGACGACTGTGTCGGTCTGCAGGAAGTTCTTGGCGATCATGATCATCGAACCCACGCCCCGGTCGGCGGCGACGAGTTCTGCGGCGACGACCGTGCCCCAGCACACGCCCATGGACGTGCGCAGGCCCGTGAAGATCTCGGGCAACGCATTGGGCAGGATCACATGTCGCAGTATCTGCGCCTTGGATGCGCCGAGCGAGTAGGCGGCGTGAACTTTCGATATCCGCACGCTGGAAACGCCGGAGCGCGCCGCGATGGTCATGATGAACAATGACGCCAGGAACAACAGGAAGATCTTCGCCGTCTCGTCGATGCCGAACCACAGAATGATCAGTGGAATAAGCGCAAGCGGCGGAATGGGGCGCATGAATTCGACGACCGGATCGAACAAGCCGCGCGCCACCGAGGAAAGGCCCATGGCGAAGCCCAGCGGAATTCCGACAAGGGCGCCGAAGAAGACGCCGGACAGCACACGGAAGACGCTGATGCCGACATGCTCCCACAACGGAACGCCGCGAAAGCCTTCGGTGACCAGCAGGTAGATCCGGTTCCAGGTGCCGCTGATGGTCGGCCAGTAGAACGGCTCGATGACGCCGGCGATCGAGGTCAGCACCCAGAGAGCGCCGAGGCCGAAAACAATGATAATGCTGTAGAATCGGCCGGAATTGATCGCGCTTGCGTCGCCGAACTTGGCCGTCTTCTGTCGGGTAAATGCGTTGTCGGCAAGGCCCAGCCAGATGGCGATGTCGGAAGGTTCTTTCTTTTCTGACATGTCTCTATCCTGTCGCCTGTCCCATGATCTCCTCCTCCATTTCCCAGATCATGGACAGGATTTCCTCGCGCCTGGCCACGAATTCGGACCCCGCCTTGATGTCGCGCGGGCTTTTCGTCATGCCCTCGTCTGCGAATGGCAGGTCATAGATTTTTTCGATGCGTCCGGGCCGCGGCGCCATCACGATCAGTTTCTCACCGAGGAAAAGCGCCTCCTCGACCGAATGGGTGATCAGAATGATGGTCTTGCCGGTCTCTTTCCAGAGCTTCAGCACGAGACCCTGCATCTTCTCGCGCGTCAGGGCGTCGAGGGCGCCGAGCGGCTCATCCATCAGGATGACGTCCGGATCGTTTGCAAGGCAACGGGCCAGCGCCACGCGCTGCTGCATGCCGCCGGACAGTTGATAGACCGGCTTCTTGCCGAAATCGGCAAGGCCGACCGTCGCCAGAAGATGCTCCACCCTGTCGCGTGTCTCGGCCCGCGGCTTGCCCGCCATGTTCGGACCAAACGCGACATTGTCGGCGACCGTAAGCCACTCAAACAGCGCGCCCTGCTGGAAGACCATGCCGCGTTCGGAGCCTGGTCCCCGCACGACTTTGCCGTTCAGCCGGACTTCGCCGGCGGTTGGCGCCAGAAAACCGGCGATGATGTTCAGCAACGTCGTTTTGCCGCATCCTGACGGACCGAGCACGGAAACGAGTTCGCCTTCGCGAATATCCAGGTTTACGTCCTGCAGGGCGTGGACTTCGCCACCCCCGGTCAGCGTAAAGACCATGGACACGCCATCGATCGTAATACCGGACATCGCTTGCTCCTGACCGGTTCTGAAAAGATAAAGGGGAGCCGTGAAACGGCTCCCGTGTCGCTGCCCGTCGATCAGGGCAGATAGTTCGGATCGATGAACTGTTCGTAGCTGTCGAGCGCTGCGTCCATGCCGCCGGCTGCGACCATGACGTCGGCGACGCCCTTGGTCATTTCCTGAACGCCGCCGCCCATCCAGTTTGTGCTCTTCTGGTCTTCAGCGGTCGGGAAGCCGAAGTTGGCGATCATGTCCTTGGTCGCCTGCATATCCATGCCGGAGGCCTGCGAAATGACCGGCAGCGCTTCGTCCGGATTGGCCTTGTAGGCCTCGTTCGCCTTTTCGGTCACGTCGAGGAACTTTTCGACGAGGTCGGGATGCTCGGTTGCGAACTCGTTGGTGACCGTGATGATGTCGAACGTGTTGATGCCGACGGCTTCCTGCTCGGCGCCGGTCATCAGCGGCTTGCCGAATTCACGCATGCGGGTCAACGCGCCGCCAAAGCCGCAGGCCATGACGACATCGCCGCGCGCAAGAGCAACTGCGCCGTCCGGCGGGTTCATCTGCACCAGATTGACGTTGTTGACGTCGACGCCGAGGTGATCGAGGGTTTTCAGCAACTTGTAGTGCGTGACGTTGCCGATCGGCGTCGCCACTTTCTTGCCTTCAAGGTCCTTTGCGTTGTCCTTGGTGATGCCCGCATCGTCGCGCACGATGCAGTTGTCGTTCTCGGCGTAGGTGACTGCGATGCCGACCAGCTTGAGCGGCGCGCCGGTGCTTACGCCGACGACGAATGGAACGAAGCCCTGGCTGTAGGCGATCTGGACGTCGCCGGAGACCATCGCCTGGGTCATCTCGTTGCCGTTTCCGAAGGCGCGCCAGTTCACCTTGACGCCCATTTCATCGTCATAGGTTCCCTTCATCTGGGCGACCTGGTTGGCCGTCGGCCATTCAAGGAAGTATGCGACAGTGATTTCATCCATCGCCAGGACGGCTGGAATGGAAGCGGTGGCCGATATCATCGCTCCGGCGGCGATCGCGGCGAGTTTCGTCTTGAAGGACATTTTATTCCCCTTTGATTGTTATGGAGGCGACCGGTTGATCCGGTTTCTTCAAACAGTGAAGGCGCAAGATTGAGCGCCGTCATCGCATCGCAATATTCCGCGAAAACGGCTCGACGTCCAGTATTCATCAACTCAACCGCGCCTATGCCATTAGGCCGCAATAGATCACGCCAAAGGTAGTGCCAGCCCTGACTCCTGCTTGGCGCCAGTCCGGAAGCGCCAGGGAAATAGTCCTTTGAATACAGGCGTGTCGGGTTGCCTAATCCTTTGGTCGAAGGCAACTGGCGCCCACATCGCTCAATCGCGCGGTTGCAGTTTGTGATTGCCAGGGCCTCAACCATCCCGTTAGATTTCTTTTCGTCGCGGACAGTTTGGGGACTTCGATTATGCTCGACGGCGCAATGACCGTATGGTTTGTGATGACGGGACTCAGCCTTGCATTCGTTATCTGGGACTCCGTCAGCAATGGCGTCACAAGCTGGGTTCAGCGCGCTGCCTGGATTTTGGTGACGGCCTATACCGGCGTCTTCGGTTTGTTCTTCTATCTGGTGACCTGCCGTCGGCCCTTTGTCGGCGGGCACGATCAATTCACCAAACCGGTCTGGAAGCAGGCCGTCAACAGCGAGATGCATTGCCTGGCCGGCGATGCGACAGGCATCCTGATTGCGGCTCTCATCCTCTCGCTGTTCGAACTGGCCAACGGCTGGGACGCCGTCGCCGAATATGCCGCCGGTTTCATCTTCGGCCTTTTCATATTTCAGGCGCTGATGATGCTCGGAATGTATCAGGGCGACTACATGCTGGCGGTCCGGAAGACCGTGTTCGCCGAGACTGTATCGATGAACTTCGTGATGGCAGGGATGATCCCGGTCATGGTGATCCTTGCGGACTATTGGCCGGAGTCGCGCCATCCCGGCGCGGCGTCCTTCTGGTTCCGGATGAGTCTGGCTAGCGTCGTCGGCGGCTTTATCGCCTATCCGATCAACTACTGGCTGGTGGCGAGCCATCTCAAACACGGATGCATGACATTGCCGGGCGCCGACGGGCCTGCGCCGAAACTTGGGCACAGTTCACCGGAGACGTCGATGCACCATGACCATGGCGCGCATGCGCACCATCATGGCGCAGGCGACGGGCGCTCCGGAGACATGGAGCATGCGGCGCATGGCGCCCATGGGATGCATGGAGGAATGCAGATGCGATCGCTATCCCTGCCTGTCGCTGCTGCGTGGGTCGTCTTTTCCTTCGCGATCCTGTTCGCGGCGCTGATCGCCACGAACATCTACACGCCGATCAGGTTCTGAACCTAGGCGCCTGCTTGCGGACGCATATCGGCCGGGTCGATGCCTGCGACCTCCACCGGCTTCTTCATCGCGTCGCGCCGGAACGGCTCGCCGAGTTCCTGGTTGAGGATCACTTCAATGAAGGTCGTCACGCCATCGGCCTGGTCCTTGCAGGATTGCGCGAGAGCTGAAGTCAGTTCCTCCTGGGTGCGCGCCGTTACGCCCTTCAGGCCACAGCCCTCTGCGACCTTCGCGTAGGAAAGATGCGGATCGAGCTCCGTGCCGACGAAGTTGTTGTCGAACCACAGCGTCGTGTTCCGTTTCTCGGCGCCCCACTGGTAGTTCCGGAAGACCACCATGGTGATCGCCGGCCATTCTTCGCGGCCGCAGGAGGTCATTTCGCTCATGGAGATGCCGAACGCGCCGTCGCCTGCAAATCCGACGACAGGCGTATCCGGACAGCCGATCTTCGCTCCGAGAATAGCCGGAAAGCCATATCCGCAGGGACCGAACAGGCCGGGCGCCAGATATTTACGGCCTTCCTCGAATGTCGGATAGGCGTTGCCGATGGCGCAATTGTTGCCGATGTCGCTGGAAATGATCGCGTCCTTGGGAAGACCCGCCTGGATCGCCCGCCAGGCCATGCGCGGCGACATGCGGTCGGGTTCGCGATTGCGCGCTTCCTCGTTCCACACGGTTCCCGGATCGTCCTCTTCGTGGTCCATGCCGCTCAGCGTCTGGAGCCAGGCCGATTTGGTCTGATGGATAAGGGCCTTCCGATCCTCGCGTCCCTTGTCTCCGGCTGCTGGCGTCAATTTCTCGAGGATCCTTTGGGCAACCTGCTTTGCGTCGCCGCAAATGCCGACGGTCACCTTCTTGGTCAGTCCGATGCGGTCGGCGTTGATGTCGACCTGAATGATTTTCGCGTCTTTCGGCCAGTAGTCGATGCCGTAGCCGGGCAGCGTCGAGAACGGATTGAGGCGGGTGCCAAGCGCCAGCACCACGTCGGCCTTCGAAATAAGTTCCATCGCCGCGCGCGATCCATTGTAGCCGAGCGGCCCGCAGGCGAGCGGATGGCTTCCCGGAAAGCTGTCATTATGCTGGTAGCCGCTGGCGACCGGCGCGTCGAGCCGCTCCGCCAGCGCTTTGCAGGCGTCGATGGCGCCGCCGATGACCACGCCGGCGCCTGACAGGATGACCGGAAATTCAGCGTCGGAGAGCAGGGCGGCGGCTTCGGCGATCGCATCCTCGCCGCCGGCCGGACGCTCCAGCCTGACGATCTGCGGCAGTTCGATGTCGATGACCTGGGTCCAGTAATCGCGCGGCACGTTGATCTGCGCCGGGGCGGAGCCGCGCCAGGCTTTCAGAATAACGCGGTTCAGCACCTCCGCCATGCGCGAGGGGTCGCGCACCTCTTCCTGATAGCAGACCATGTCGCGGAACAGCGCCATCTGCTCGACTTCCTGGAAACCGCCCTGGCCGATGGTCTTGTTGGCCGCCTGCGGCGTCACCAGCAGCATCGGCGTATGGTTCCAGTAGGCGGTCTTGATCGGCGTGACGAAATTGGTGATGCCGGGGCCGTTCTGGGCGACGGCCATCGCCATCTTGCCGGTCGCTCTCGTGTAGCCGTCGCAGATAATCCCCGCATTGCCTTCATGCGCGCAGTCCCAGAAGGTGATGCCCGCCTGCGGAAAAAGGTCCGATATGGGCATCATGGCGGAACCGATGATCCCGAACGAATGTTCGATCCCGTGCATCTGCAGCACCTTCACGAATGCCTCTTCGGTTGTCATCTTCATCGCTTGTTTCCTCTCTTTGATCCCTGGCGAAGGTTTCCCGCCTGATTGACTGATAGGTGCTTTGACCGGTTGATGCTTAGAACCAGTTGGGTCCAATGATCTGCGCCAGCGGCGGTAAACTGGCTCTACTGGTCCTGCCGCATCGCCTTCACGATTTGAGCGAGGCGTTCGATTCCGGGCTCGATGCGTTCTTCCGAAATGGATGAAAATCCGAGACGGAAATAGTTGCGGTGCGTATCCGGCTCGCTGAAATAGATGTCGCCCGGCTCGATAATGACGCCGTCCTCCAGCGCTCTGGCCGCCAGTTCGGTGCTGTCGAGCCATTCGGGGCCCTTGACCCAGTAGGACGTGCCGCCGAAACAGGGGGCTTCCGCCCAGCCGGGAAACCAGGCGTCAAGCGCCTTACCCATGGCCATCCAACGGTTGCGGTAGCTGCGGTGAAGCCGCCCGATCAGCGTGTCGTGGTGGCCAAGGGCGAGAAACAGCGCGACCACGCCCTGATTGTTGCCCGGTGGGTGGCGCAACATCAGCCGTCGCAGGGCGCGGGCTTCGCGAATAAGCGGCGCCGGCGCAACCATGAAGCCCATCCGCAGACCCGGCATCAGCGATTTCGAAAGGCTTCCCACATAAAGAACGCGCTGTGCGCCATCGAGCGATTTCAGCGCCGGCGTCGGTTCGCCTTCGTAGTTGGTCTCCGATTCGTAGTCGTCTTCGATGATAAGGCTGTCCGCTTCCTCGGCCCAGGCGAGGAGTTGCTTGCGGCGCTCCAGCGACATCGTCACATTGGTCGGGTATTGATGGCTTGGCGTGACGAAGACGAGCTCCGAGCCGGCCAGTTCTTCGCCCACGACAATGCCTTCGCTGTCGACCGGAACCGGATTTATGGCGTCCGTTCTCAGGCTGAAAATGTTGCGGATATCCGGATAGCCCGGATTTTCAATCGCCACTTTCGTGCCCTGCTTCACCAGCAGGCTGGAGAGGATATAGAGCGCGTTCTGCGCGCCCAGGGTCAACAGGATTTCATCCGGCTCGGCAAAGATTCCGCGCCGGGTCAGGATGCGCTGACGTATCTGCTCGATCAGCATCCGGTCGTCTTCGGCGAAATGGTCGTTGGTCCAGGCGTCCAGCCACTTGCGCCCCATCGACTGCCGCATGCAGTCGCGCCAGGCGGCGATCGGAAACAGCGCGGCGTCAGCCTGTCCGTAGATGAACGGATAGGGGTAGTCATGCCAGTTGGACGGCTTGACGATGTTCGCCTGATCGCTCGGATGGACCCGGAACCGCGCAGCCCAGTCCGTCGTCGGCGTCTTTTTCGATGGATTGGCGGCTGGTTTCATACCCGACACGGCGCCGTCGTGAATATCGGGCGACACGTAGAAACCGGAGCGTTCCCGCGCCACCAGATATCCGTCGGAGGCCAGCGCCTGATAGGCCAGCATCACGGTGTTGCGCGACACGTGGAGGCGTTTCGCCATGGAGCGCGTGGAGGGTATCGGCGCGCCGACCGGGAGCTGCCCGGACAGCATGGCGGAGACCAGCATCTCGCGGATCTGGGTTTGCAGCGTCGTCATTTCCATGCGTTCGACATGGAACAGGGAATTGCGCATGGCGTCGTCGTTCCGGTTGGTTGTGTAAATCGGCGGAACTGGTCCTATAGTACGACCAATATTCCTCCCATGATTGGCGGTGGAAGACTGGAGTCAGATTGCGGAAATGTCAATCAGCGCAGGAAAACTAGACTTTCCGGCCTGAATCGGAGCCTGAAAGCTCCGCTTTGCCATTTGGTGATCACTGGCGTAATCTGGTATCAAGCTGGTATCAATTGCGATACGCATAGGAGAAGCGCATTTGACCGAGCTCCCCCGACATTGCCGTGTTGTCATCATCGGGGGAGGGGTCGTCGGATGCTCCGTCGCCTATCACCTCGCGCATCTCGGATGGCGGGACGTCGTGCTGCTGGAACGCCAGCGCCTGACCAGCGGGACGACCTGGCACGCAGCCGGTCTGATCGCGCAGCTGCGCGCCACGCTGAACATGACGCGGCTCGCGAAATACAGCCAGGAGCTCTACGGTTCGCTGGAGGCGGAAACCGGCATTGCGACGGGGTTCAGGCGCAATGGCTCGATCGCCGTGGCGCTGAGCGCCCACAGAATGGAGGAACTGCTGCGCAACGCCTCCATGGCGAAGGTGCACGGCGTCGAGGTCGATGTTCTCAGCACCGCGCAATGCGGCGAAATGTATCCGTGGCTCAATACGGACGGCGTGGTGGGCGGTCTGCATATTCCGCTGGACGGACAGGCGGACCCTGCCAATATCGCCATGGCCCTCGCCAAGGGCGCGCGCCAGAAGGGCGTCGAGATCCACGAACTGACAAAGGTGGAGGAAATCTTCGTTCGCGACGGCCGCGCGACGGGCGTGCGCACGAACCGCGGCGAAGTCGACGCCGAGATCATCGTGAACTGCGCAGGCATGTGGGGCCGGCAAGTCGGCCGGATGGCCGGCGTCAACGTTCCGCTGCACGCCTGCGAGCATTTCTACATCGTCACCGAACCGATTGCGGATCTTCCGGGCAATCTGCCCGTGCTGCGGGTGCCGGACGAATGCGCCTACTACAAGGAAGACGCCGGAAAGATCCTGCTTGGCGCCTTCGAGCCCGTGGCCAAACCCTGGGGCATGGATGGAATCCCCGAGGATTTCTGCTTCGACCAGTTGCCCGAGGATTTCGACCATTTCGAACCGATCCTGGCCAAAGCCATCAACCGGTTCCCCCAACTGGAAACAGCCGGAATACAGACCTTCTTCAACGGACCGGAGAGTTTCACCCCGGATGATCGCTATCTGCTCGGACCGTCGCCCGAGGTCGAGAATTTCTACGTCGCAGCGGGTTTCAATTCCGTCGGCATCCAGTCGGCCGGAGGAGCAGGAAAGGCGCTGGCTGAATGGATCGTCGGAGGCGCGCCGCCTTTCGATCTGTCGGATGTGGATATCCGTCGAATGGAGCCCGTCCAGGGCAATGGCGCTTATCTGAAGGAGCGGGTCAGCGAAACCCTCGGGCTGCTCTACGCGGATCATTATCCACATCGGCAGTACCAGACCTCGCGGAACGTGCGCCACACGCCTTTCCATGAACGGATGGCGCAACACGGCGCCCGGTTCGGAGAGACAGCCGGCTGGGAACGGCCGCATTTCTTTGACGGTGGCTCGGCGGGGCAAGGCGTCGAATACAGTTTCGGCTGGAAGAGGCAGCCCTGGTTCGATTGCGTGGCGCGGGAACATCGCGCCGTCAGGGAAACCGCCGGATTGTTTGACCTGTCGGCTTTCGGCAAGTTTCACGTCGAGGGACCGGACAGCGTCGATGTGCTTCAGCGCATCTGTGCAAACGATGTCGACGTCGCTCCCGGCCGGATCGTCTATACGCAATGGCTGAACGAGCGCGGCGGAATCGAGGCCGACCTGACGGTGACGCGCATGGCGCAAAACAGGTTTCTCGTCGTTACCGGAGCAGCCACCGTGACGCGCGACTTCGCCTGGCTGAAGCGCCACATTCCTCAAGACGCGCGCTGCATCGCCGTCAACGTCACCGGCGGCGAGGCTGTTCTAGGGCTCATGGGACCGAATGCGCGCCGGATCCTTGGAAAGATCACATCCGCTGATCTTGCCAGCGAGGCCTTTCCCTTTGGCTCGGCGCAAACGATCGAACTGGGCATGGCGCACGGCCGCGCCCATCGCATCACCTATGTCGGCGAACTGGGGTGGGAGCTCTATGTGCCGGCCGACATGGCGCGCCATGTCTTCGACGCGGTGTTGGAGGCGGGAAAGGACGAGGGGCTCCGGCTCGCCGGCATGCATGCCTTGGAAACCTGTCGGCTTGAAAAGGCCTATCGCCATTTCGGCCATGACATCACGGACGAGGATCATGTCATCGACGCCGGCCTGGGTTTTGCGGTCAAGACCGGGAAGGCCGATGGCGATTTCGGACCGTTCATCGGCCGGCAGGCCGTTCTTGCGAAACACGAAGTCGGCGCCTCTCGACGACTTCTGCAGTTCCTGCTCGACGACCCGCAGCCGCTGCTTTACCACGCCGAACCGATCTTTCGCGACGGCGAGGCTGTCGGCTATCTCTCCTCGGCCGGCTACGGCCACACGCTCGGCGCGGCCGTCGGCCTTGGTTATGTGCCGGCGCGCGACGGCGAGAGCCTCGAAAGCATGCTGGCTTCGGACTACCGGATCGAGGTGGCGGGAAGATCCTTCGTCGCAAAGCCAAGCTTTGAGCCGCTTTATGATCCGCGTTCCGAGCGGATCAGGCGCTAGTTTCAGTGTCTGCGGTGGCGCTGGTTGACGATCCGCTGGGCGTGGAAGAAAGTTCGCATCCACTTTCTCCATTGGCTTTCTGTGTATCTGCGCGGCGCGATCAACTGGTTCAGGCTGTCGAAACCTGGCGGGATCATTTCGTTTCCATAATTCATTGTTCTGGTCTCCTCTTTCTGAAATACAGATGGGGTGAGCAGATGAACGACGCCTGTCCGTTACGTTAAAACCTGTTCATGTCTTCCGTCAGCCCGGCAGACCTCCTTCAACGGATTTGCGTGCAACAAACCACAGACGTTTTGCACAATGCTGGTGGCAAGATATTCCCAGATCAATATCATGCGCTAAAACCATCTAAGTGATGATGCGGTGTCCTGATCGAAAGGGCGTTGCTGCTCGTCAAACAAGACAGTGAATGCGAGAAAATAATGAAATTCGGAATCGGACAATCCGTAACGCGCAAGGAGGACGCGCGCTTCCTGACGGGCAATGGCGCCTATGTCGAGGACATCATCGATCAAAGGGCGCTGCACGCCTTTGTCGTCAGGTCGCCGGTGGCGCACGGCGTATTGCAGGCGGTGGACACAGACGCCGCCTGCGGGGCAGATGGAGTCGTTGCGGTTTTGACTGGCGCGGATTGTCAATCCGACAAGCTCGGCGGCATTTCCTGCCACACTCTTATTCCCGGGGTTCACAGCAAGGTCGCGACCCGAGAATTTCCCGTCCTGAGCACAGGCAAACTTCTCTATGTCGGCATGCCGGTCGCTATTGTCATCGCAGACAGCAAAATGGCCGCCAGGGACGCCGCAGAACTCGTCGAACTCGATTATGAGGAATTGCCTTCCGTCGTCTCGACGGCAGATGCGATCGCCGGTGATGCTCCGGAGCTGTGGCCGGACGCTCCGGATAATGTGGCCTTCGAAATTGCTCTCGGCGACGCGGATGCGACCGAAAGGGCGGTGGGCGCAGCCGCTCATGTCACGACGCTCGAATTGCACAACAATCGTCTGTCGGCGAATTCGCTCGAGATGCGCGGCACAATGGCGTCGTTCGACCCGCGCGACGGCAGGCTGACGGTTTACACGTCGACGCAATCGCCGCACACAATTCGCAATGAAATAGCGTCCGCGATCGGCCTTGCCCAGAACGATGTCCATGTCGTCGCTCGAGACGTTGGCGGCGGCTTCGGCATGAAAGGCGGCGTCTACCCGGAAGACATCGCGATTGCCTGGGCGGCCAGAAAACTTCGGGCCACCATTAAATGGCATCCGGATCGCTCAGAGTCCCTGATCTCGGATTTTCATGGGCGCGACCAGCGTGTGCAAGCCGCGCTGGCTCTTGATGCAGCGGGCCGCATCAAGGCTTTAAAAGTGAACTGCGATTACAACGCCGGCGCATTTCTTGCGCCGGGAGGCGGGGTATCGCCGCTTTTCGCTGCGACGCTTGCGACCGGGTGCTATCGCGTGCCTGTGGCTCACGTCCTTTCCAGAGCTGTCTACACCAACACCTCGCCAACGCATCCCTATCGCGGAGCGGGACGACCGGAAGCAGCGTTTCTTATTGAAAGGTTGCTCGACAAGGCGGCTCGCGAAACCGGGCGCGACAGGATCGAACTGCGCCGGCTCAACATGTTGACGGGCGAAGACATGCCCTACCAGACGCCGCTCGTCTATCTGATCGACAGCGGCGACTACCCTGCCATTCTGGACAGGGCGATGGAGGCGGCCGACTGGAGCGGCTTCGAAGCCCGAAAGGCCCAGTCCAAGGGCAACGGCAAATTTCGCGGCATCGGAATTGCCCTGCACATGGAAAACGCCGGTCTTATGAACGAAAGCATGGAGATCCGGTTTGATTCCGGCGGCGGCGTGACGGTGCTTGCGGGAACGTTCAGCCATGGACAGGGGCACGAAACCGTCTATTCGCAAATGGTGTCGCAATGGCTTGGCGTTCCATTCGAGAGCATACGCGTCGTTCAGGGCGATACGGACGCCGTCAGCTTCGGACGCGGCACCGTGGCGTCGAGATCGATGATCAATGGCGGCGGCTCGCTGAAAATGGCCGCGGATCGCGTGATCGAGAAGGCCCGGGCCATCGCCGGCCACCTCATGGAGGCAAGCGCGGCCGACATTGTATTCGAGGACGGCGCGTTGACGGTGGCCGGCACCGACCGCACGATGACGATCCAGAAGGTCGCGGCGATGTCCTTCGCGCCGATCCTGCCTCCGGAACTGGGTTTGGGGCTTTCCGGCAGCGGCGATTTCAAACTTGAGGGCTTCACCTTCCCGAACGGTTGTCAGGTCGCGGAAGTGGAGATCGATCCGGAGACAGGCGTCACCACGATTGCCCGGATCGTCACGGTGGACGATGTCGGCACGGTCATCAATCCGATGCTGCTCGAAGGCCAGCTTGTCGGCGGTATTGCGCAGGGTCTCGGTCAGGCCCTGATGGAAAACTTCGTCTATGACGACAGCGGACAGGCGGTGACGGGAAGCTTCATGGATTACGCAATGCCGCGCGCCTCGGACATGCCGCCGATCCATTTCGAAGCGCTGAACACCGCCACTGAAACCAATCCGTTGGGCGCCAAAGGCGCAGGGGAATCCGGAACAGTGGGCGCCACGCCGGTGATCATTTCGGCCATTCTCGACGCCCTGAATCACCTCGGCGTCGATGATATCGCCCTGCCGGCGACGCCCGCAAAAGTCTGGTCTGCAATCAATACGGCCTAGTCGTTTCAACGGGTCGAGCGGACACGCCGACGCATGTGATTTTCGGGAGGAGTGAATGACTATGAGCAACCAGCAGATCACCATCGAGACCACGATTGCCGCGCCCGTGGAACGCGTCTGGCGGTCCTACACCACTCCCGCGGACATCACGCAGTGGAATTTTGCGTCCGACGACTGGTGGTGTCCAAGCGCTGAAGCCGATGTGCGGGTCGGCGGCAACTACAAGGCGCGCATGGAAGCGAAGGACGGGAGCTTTGGCTTTGATTTCGAGGCTGTTTACCAGGAGGTCGAGGTCGGCAAGACGCTCGCCTTTGAAATGCCGGACGGGCGCAAGGTGCGCACGACCTTTAAACAGGTTGGCGACGCCACGGTCGTGACGACCGTATTCGACGCCGAGACACAGAACCCGCTGCAAATGCAACGGGACGGATGGCAGGCGATCCTCGACAATTTCCGCCGGCATGTGGAGACATAGGCGGGCGTTCGCTTCAGTTGCCCTTCAAGTCTCCGGGAAGCGCTTGAGGGTCAACTTCCGCCAGTTCGGTGCAGACGACCAGGATGCGCGACTCGCGGTCGAGGGCTGATGCATAGAGATGGCCGCGATTGCTGTCGAAATAGATGCTGTCTCCCTCTTCCAGGGTGATCGGATCCATGCCTTCCAGATGGACGGTGACGCGGCCGTCGAGAACCAGCAGAAATTCCTGACCCGGATGGGTGACGAAACGGTCGATGCGGGTTTTCTCATGTGGCTTGACGCTGCCCATGATCGGCGTCATCGCCTTGCGCCACACTTCCGGAAAAAGCATTTCGTAGCGGTAATTGTCAGTCTCGTGGAGGCGATAATCTCCCTTGCGGGCGACGGACAATCCACCCGGCGCAAAACGCTCTCCCTCATCGGTGAAGAGTTCGGCGATATCGACGCCGAGACCATCCGCAAGCTGGCTGAACCGGTCATAGGTCAGCGCCATGACACCGCGCTCAACCTTTGATACGGTCGATATTGCAAGTCCGGACTGGCGGGCGACGTCGGCAAGCGTCATGCCCTGGCTGTGCCGTATCTGTCTGAGCCTTTCGCCCATTTGGGCGCGGCGTTGTCGTGTGTCGGCCTCTATGATTGCCTCCATGCGCCGGATGAATTCTCTGTAGCGCGACGCACGGGAAAGGTCCAGATTTTCGCATTGGAAAATTTTCTTGCCATATAGGAAAATCGAGCTAGGATCGAACAAAAAACTGGGGAAGCGTGGCGTGGGTTCGCGAGTGGAAGCGAAATTTGACATAGCGGTTGTCGGCGCGGGTATCGCCGGCGCCTCGATCGCCTATGAACTGGCGAAAACGGCGCGCGTGCTGGTTCTGGAGCGCGAAAGCCAGTCGGGCTACCACACGACCGGCCGCTCGGCGGCGTTGTTTTCAGAAACCTATGGACCGCCTTCCATACAGGCGCTGACCCGTTTTTCCCGTTCCTTCTACGAAAATCCGCCTGAGGGTTTTACCGGCGCCGATCTGTTGACGCCCCGAGGCGTGCTCTTTGTCGCGCGGCAGGATCAACAGGCAAGGCTCGACGAGGCCTGCCGCAATCAGTCCGCAAGCGGCAGTGTGAGGCCCGTCGAACGCGCGGAAGCGCTGACGCTCTGGCCCTTGTTGCGTGAAGACTACATCGCCGCGGCGATGATGGAGTCCGAAGCGCGCGACATCGACGTCAACGCTCTGCATCAGGGCTATCTTCGGGGTTTTCGAAGCCGGGGCGGCGATCTCGTCTGCAACGCGGGTCTGAAGGGCCTCAGCCACGACGGACAGTGGACGCTTGAAACAGGAGCCGGAACGTTTTTCGCCGATATCGTCGTGAACGCGGCCGGGGCCTGGGTGGATGAGGTAGCGGCGCTTGCCGGCGTAGAGCCGATTGGCATCGTCCCGAAAAGACGCACGGCAATGGTCGTCGACGCGCCGGCGGAAACGGACGCCCATGCATGGCCAATGGTGGTCGATATCGACGAAGAGTTCTATCTCAAGCCCGAAGCCGGCCGGTTCCTGATTTCGCCGGCCGACGCGACGCCGATCGAGCCCTGCGATGTGCAGCCGGAAGAACTGGACGTTGCGATTTGCGTCGACCGGATCCAGCATGCCTTCAATATCGAGATCCGGCGTATCCACAACAGTTGGGCCGGACTGCGCAGTTTCGTGGCGGACGGCGAGCCGGTTTGCGGGTTTGAGCCGGATGGCAGGGGTTTCTTCTGGCTCGCGGGGCAGGGCGGCTACGGCATTCAGTCGGCGCCGGGTCTGTCGCAATTTGCCGCCGCGCTGGTCATGGGCGAAGATATTCCGGCAGGTCTGACGTCGCAGGGCATGTCGGCTCACACGCTCTCACCCGAGCGCCTGGAGCGTGCGGCATGATTTGGGTCGCGCCGGTCGTCGCTGTCATCATGCTTCTGTCCGGCCTTGCGCTCGCTTATGTCATTGGCGCAGCAAGTGTTTTGGCGTTTTTCGCCACGGACAACAGCCGCTATCTTGCGATCCTGCCGCAGCAGATCTTTTCCAAAATCGATGTCTTCGCGCTGATGGCGATGCCGCTCTTCATCCTGGCGGGGGAAATCATGAACCGGGCGGGCGTGACGCGGGCGCTTATCGATCTGTCCATGGCCCTTGTCGGACGGTTGCGCGGCGGGCTGGGGCACGTCAACATTCTGACGAGCGTCTTTTTCGCCGGTATTTCAGGGTCGGCCGTCGCCGACGCGGCGGCCCTTTCGAACACGCTGGTCCCCGCCATGGAGGAACGCGGCTACACGAAGACCTATGCCGGTGCAATCACCGCGGCTTCGGCGATCATCGGCCCGATTGTTCCGCCCTCGATTATTCTGATCTTCTATGGCGCATTGATGGAAACATCGGTCTCGGCGCTGTTCATCGCAGGCATCGTTCCCGGTCTTGTGCTTGCCGCGGCGCTCTTCGCCGTCAACGCCTGGTTCGCCTGGAAACAGGATCATCCGCGGGCGGCCAAGGGCGAGACGCCGGCGCTTCTGCGGACGTTCCTGGTGTCGCTTCCTGCGATCTGCCTGCCGCTCATCATCGTGGGCGGGATCGTTCTCGGCTGGATGACGCCGACAGAAGCCGCCGCGGTGGCGGTGGTCGCGGCTCTTGCCGCCGGACAATTCTATACCGGCCTGACAGTGGAAGGGATCATCGAAAGCTTGAAGCGGACCGCCATTCTCACCGGGTCGATCTTCATGATCCTGACAGCGGTCGCCGCGCTCGGTCATCTGGCCGCGCTGGAGCGGGTTCCGGAAGCCATTTCGGCGATGGTCGCCGATCTCGGGCTTGGTCCGCTGGAATACATGATCGCGATGAACGTGGTCTTTATTCTGGCCGGCATGGTGCTGGACATACCAGTGGCGCTGGCTTTGCTCGTGCCGCTCATGGCGCCGGTGGCCCTTGCCCAGGGCGTCGATCCCGTTCACCTGGGAATTGTTATCTGCTTCAATCTTTGTATCGGGCTGGTGTCGCCGCCGCTTGGCGGTTGTCTGCTCGTCGTGTCGGCAGTCAGCAAGGTCAATTACTGGGCTCTTGCGAGAGCGGTGCTGCCTTTCGTTGTGGTGGAAATTGGAGTTCTGGCGCTGCTTGTCGCCGTGCCTGAGATCAGCCTGGCGCTGCCGCGCGCCATGGGTTTGGTGGGAGGAGGCTGACGCCCGAAGGGCGAGTCTGTCAAAACATAGGAGAATGGAAATGAAATATGCATCTCTCGCAACGTCGGCCCTGTTCGGGCTGGCCTTGACGGTCGGTCAGGCAATGGCTGCGGATACGGTCAAGGTGGCGCTGGACAGCCCGCCCGATCTGGAACAGTCCGGCAGCTATGTCTGGGCCAATACGTTCGTGAAATATCTCAACGAACACGGTATGGAAGCTGAAGAATATCAGCGCGGCGCGCTTGGCGGCGATGACGAACTGCTTGATCAGGTCTCGCAGGGGCTTGTCGAGGTCGCGATGGCGCCGGTCAAGTCGGCCGGCGGGCTCGATAGCCTGATTTTCGGTCTTTATCTGCCTTACTTCTTCACTGATATGGCCCAAGTCGACACCGCGCTTTACGACGGCGGCATGCTGGCGAAGATCAACGAGGGCACCACGCCGAAGGGCGTCAGGGTTCTGGCTGTCGACAGCGTCGGCGTCGGCACCGGCATCTTCAACACCAAGCATCCGGTCAACACGATGGCCGATCTCGGAGACCTGCGCATGCGCGCGCTCGACGAAACCCAGATCGACCTGTTCGAATCCTGGGGATCGACGGGAACCGTCGTCAGCTGGGCCGAGGTGCCGAACGCCCTTCAGACGGGAGTCGCCGACGGCTACCTCAATCCGCCCTTCGTGCCGCTGATGTTTGGCCACACGGACTTCATCAAGCACTTCACCGACGCCAATATCTCGCAATCGGTTCGCATCGTGATTGCATCGGAAGACTGGTACGAAGGCCTCACCGATGAAGAGCGCGCGACCGTCGATGATGCCGTCAAGGCCGCCGACAAGGCCAACCGCGATTGGCTGAGCGGCCGTTCCGGCATTCTCGGAAAGCTGCGCGAAGCCGGCGTTGAAGTCGTGGAACTCAGCGATGAAGCCCGCGATGAATTCATCAAGGCGTCGGAAGCGGTCTACAAGAAAGGCCAGCTCACGGCCGAGCAGATCGACGCCTGGGTCAAAGCAAAGACGAAGTAAGCACAGTCGGGAACCGGGCGATGCGCTCAGCGGCGGAAATCGTCGACAGGATATCGTCGACATTGAATGGCGTTGCCCTGATTGGGGCGGCTCTGGCGATTGTCGTCATGGTCGCCTCTGCGGGGTTCCAGGTGATCGCCCGGTACATTTTCGACGCCCCGCCGATCTGGACCGAGGAAACGGCCCGCTATGCAATGGTCTGGGCCGGCCTTCTCGGCGCGTCAGCGGCGTTTCGCTTGAAACAGGATCCGACGCTGTTTCCCGACATGGTCAAACGCGATGGCGGGCGTGGCTTCGCCCTCGCTCTGGTTCGCGCCGCTGGCGTTTTCATCTTCGTTGCGCCGATCCTATACTATTCCTTCTTCGGTCGCGGCATGAATATCGCAAAGGGGTTTCTGGCGCGCACGCTCGGCCGGGAAGCCGAGATGCTGGGCGTGCCGATGGTGTTTTTCACCGCGGCCATCCCCATAGCGTTCGCCTTTATCGTGATTCACGTGATCGCCGATGTTCTCACGCGCCTTAGCCGGATTTCCGCGGCAGGCGAGTGAAACACCTGTCCATCTGAAGCGAGAGACACCTCGCTCATCCCATCTGCGCATTCAGGAGCAGCCAGCATGAAAGTATTCATTGGAGGCATTGCAACGGAGACCAACTCCTTTGCGCCTCTGCCCACAGGAATGATCAGTTTCGAAGAAGGCATGATCGCCCATGGCGACGCGACGGCGAAACAGGCCGAGCCGTTCAGCGCGCCGCTTCACATCTGGCGTCGCATGGCGGAGGCCGCAGGTCACGAAGTGATAGAAGGCCTCTACGCCTACGCCCAGCCGGGCGGGCCGACCGTCAAGCCGGTCTATGAGGAATTGCGGGATGAATTGCTGCAGAACCTGAAGGATGCGGGCGAGGTCGATGTCGTCCTGTTCGGCATGCACGGCGCGATGATCGCCGACGGTTATGATGATTGCGAGGGCGACATCATCACGCGCGCGCGCCAGATTTGCGGCGAGAAGACCATCATCGGCGCCGAACTCGACCCGCATTGTCACCTGACGGAGGCAATGCTGGAAAACGCCAATCTCCTCGTCTGCTTCAAGGAATATCCCCATACGGACATCCCGGAGCGCGCCGAAGAGCTTTTCGCGCTCGCTGTTTCAGCGGCTGAAGGCGCCACGAAACCGGTCATGGCGGATTTCGATTGCCGCATGATCGGCGCCTATCACACGCCGCGCGAACCCATGCGCGGATTCGTCGACGCGATGAAGGCGGCGGAAGGCAAGGACGGCGTCCTGTCTCTGTCGCTCGCCCACGGGTTTCCGTGGGGCGACAGTCCGCGCGTCGGAACGCGCATGGTCGCCATCACAGACGGGAATGCGGGGCTGGCGCAGCGCACGGCCGAGACATTCGGCCGCAAACTCTTCGACATGCGGTGGGAGCTCAAGCGGGACTACCCCGATCTGCATGAGGCGCTCGACCAGGCGCAGAAGCTCAAAGGACCGGTGGTGCTTGCGGACACCGCGGACAATCCGGGCGGCGGCGCCTCCAGCGACGCGACGTTCATGCTGGCGGAAGTCATTCGTCGCGGTCTGACGGACGTCGCCATGGGCCTGTTCTGGGATCCGATCGTCGTGCGCATATGCCGGGAAGCGGGCGTGGGCGCCGAACTGGATCTCCGGCTAGGCGGCAAATGCAGCCCGATGTCGGGCGATCCCGTGGACATCAGGGCGAAGGTCATGGCGATCCGCGACGATGTCCAGCAGCGTTTTGGACCCACGCCGTCGCCCATCGGCAATGCCGTTTGGCTCAGGAGCAATGGTGTCGATCTCATCGTCAATGATATTCGCACCCAGACTTTCCATCCGGAAGCCTTCACGGCTATGGGCGTCGACCTCGCGGCCTGTCACATGGTTGTGGTGAAATCATCGCAGCATTTCTACGCAGGGTTTTCGCCGATCGCGTCTGAGGTTATCTATGTTGCAACGCCCGGTTCAATTACGCCTGATTTCACAATCATTCCCTATACGAAAAGGGAACGCAATTACTGGCCGGTTGTCGAGGATCTCGAACTATGACCAATCCTTTCATCGAATCCCGCAACGCCTTTCTTGCAGCGAACCCGGTTGAGCAGACAACGTTCGGGCCGCGCCGGTGGGGCGCCATAAGGGTTGGAGACAGCGGTCCGGCGCTTGTTCTCATTCCGGGCACGCTCGGCAAGGCGGAGATTTTCTGGCAGCAGATCGAAGCCTTGAAAGATCGGGTGCAAATCCTGGCGCTCACCTATCCCGACAGTCACGATATCGAGGAATGGTCGTCCGATCTCGAGACCCTCATGGACAATGCGGGCTTCGCCAGCGCGCATATTCTCGGCTCCTCCCTTGGCGGCTATTTCGTGCAATATTTCGCGGCGACCAGGCCGCAGCGTTGCGAGAGCATTTTTGCCGCCAACACATTGTCGTCGACGGAATTCGCCGTTCAGGCCCCGCCCTATGCGCTTGATCTCGCCAATACGCCGATCGAACTCATCCGCAAGGGTTTCTCGGACGGCATGTCCAAATCGGTCGAGGCCGATCCGTCGCTCGCCCCCCTGATCGGCATGCTGATGGAAGACGTCAACGGTGGTATTCCCGAGCCCAATCTGAGGTCGCGTCTCATGGCGATCAAGTATGCGCCGCCTCTGCCGCGCTCCGAATTGCCCGCCGATCGCATCTGCACGATTGAAGCGGATGACGATCCGCTTATTCCGCCGCCCATTCGCGACGGGGTTCGCGCATTCGCCGGACCTGCTGTATCCTATCGTTTTCTCCACGGCGGTCATTTCCCATATGTTGTGCGTCCGGCGGACTACACCGCCCTGCTGGAGGAACGGCTGGGTCTCATCGAGGACGGGGCCGTTTGGGGCAAGGGCGAGATGCGCGAACGATGATAGTTCTGTCGAATGAGGACGTGGACAAGCTGTTTTCAATGAAGACAGCGATCGACGTGGTCCAAAAGGTCATGATCGATGTCTCCGACGGCAAAGTGAACATTCCTCGCCGGTTTACGATCGATGTCGGCGCTCCAAACAGGATGGGCGTCATGCCGGGGGCGATGCTGACGGAGAGCGAAGGCGGCAAGCGGTATTTCGGAATGAAGATGCTCAGTCTTTATCCCGAAAATCCCAAATACGGATATTCCTCTCACCAGGGCGCCATGGTGCTGTTTGACAGCGAGTATGGCGGCGCGGTCGCCATGATGAACGCTGACCTCCTGACCGCCGTGCGCACCGCGGCGGCGAGTGCTGTCGCCACCCAAGCCCTGGCGAGAGAAAAGGTCTCGGTCCTGGCGATTATCGGAACGGGCGAGCAGGCCGACCACCATATCGACGCCATGCTGGCCGTCCGCGAATTTGACGTCGTGCACATCGCCGGTCGCGATTTCGGCAAGGCCGAAGCGCTCGCCCATCGCGCCAGTCTGAGGCATGCGAACGCCTCATTCGTTCCGGGTTCCGATTTCGAAAGGGCGATTGGCGAAGCCGATGTGGTCTGCACGGTCACCGCGTCGGCGGAGCCTTTCATCGCGACAGACTGGGTCAAGACGTCGACGCATCTCAATATTGTCGGTTCGTCCATCCCTTCCATGCGCGAAATCCATCCGGAACTCGTCGCCCGCTCCGCGCTGTTCGTGGACTATCGGGATTCGACCCTGACGGCGGCGGGCGAAGTGATGGAGGCGATCGAGAAGGGACTGATCGGAGAAGATCATATTCGCGGCGAGATCGGAGAAGTCCTTTCCGGAAAGGTCGAGGGCAGGCGCACCGAAAGCGAAATCACGCTCTACAGATCGCTCGGAATCGTCGCGCAGGATCTTGCAGCCGCCGCCTGGATTTACGAGCAGGCTCTTTCCGACGGCATTGGTTCAAAAGTAACGCTCTGACGCAGCGCCTCGTGTGCGCCGTCATTTCACGCAGCCTAAAAATTTTAAGCTTGAAATAAATTTGGATCGGTGGCAGCCTGTCTTGGGTGGACAAGAGCTGTCCCACGGGAGCAGCCGAACACACGGGGAAGGGCTCAATGCGTATCGCATGTCTTGGAGGAGGGCCGGGCGGTCTGTATTTCGCGATCAGCATGAAGCTGCGCGATCCCGGTCACGACATCGTCGTCATCGAGCGGAACCGTCCTGACGACACCTTCGGCTGGGGCGTTGTTCTTTCCGACGAGACCCTCGACAATCTTGAGGCCAATGACGCCGTTAGCGCGGCGGAGATCCGCAAGCATTTCGCTTATTGGGACGACATCGCCGTCCACTATCGCGGCGTCCGTGAACTGTCCACCGGTCACGGTTTCTGCGGCATCGGCCGCAAGCAACTGCTTCTGATCCTGCAGGCCAGAGCGCGCGAACTGGGCATCGAGCTGCGCTTCGAGACGGAAGTGGACGACATCGAAAAACTTGCCGCCGACTATGACCTCGTCGTCGCGTCGGACGGGCTGAATTCGAAGACGCGCAGCCGCTACGAAGCCGCGTTCAAACCGGATATCGACGTTCGCGAATGCAAGTTCGTCTGGCTCGGCACGCATCAGAAATTCGACGACGCCTTTACCTTCATCTTCGAGGAAACGGAGCATGGCTGGGTCTGGGCGCACGCCTACCAGTTCGATGACGACACCGCGACATTCATCGTGGAGTGTCGCGAGGAGACCTGGGAGAAATTCGGTTTCGGCGCCATGTCGAAGGAAGAGTCCGTCACGGCTTGCGAGCGGATCTTTGCAGATTATCTCGACGGCCACGGTCTCATGTCGAACGCCAATCATGTGCGCGGTTCGGCCTGGATCAACTTCCCGCGCGTGCTGTGCGAACGCTGGTCGCACGAAAACATCGTGCTGTTGGGCGACGCCGCCGCGACCGCTCATTTTTCGATCGGTTCCGGCAGCAAGCTCGCCATGGAAAGCGCCATCGCGCTCGCCGGCTATCTCGACAGCGAGCAGTCGATGCAGATGGCCTTTGATCGCTACGAGGACGAGCGTCGCGTCGAAGTGTTGCGGCTCCAGTCGGCGGCGCGCAACTCCACCGAATGGTTCGAGAATGTCGAGCGCTACCTGCATCTCGATCCGGTGCAGTTCAACTATTCGCTGCTGACGCGCTCGCAGCGGATCAGCCACGAGAACCTGCGCATGCGCGATCCCGAATGGATGCGTCGCGCAGAAGGCTGGTTTCAGCAACAGGCGGGCAGCAACAGTCACCGTGCGCCCATGTTCGCGCCGTATCGCCTGCGCGACCTGTCGCTTAAAAACCGGGTCGTGGTCTCGCCCATGGCGCAATACAAGGCGGTCGACGGCTGCCCGACAGACTGGCACCTGGTCCATTACGGTGAAAGAGCCAAGGGCGGAGCGGGCCTTGTCTATACCGAGATGACCTGCGTCAGTCCTGAGGGACGCATCACGCCCGGCTGTCCCGGCCTCTATGCTCCGGAACATGAAGCGATGTGGAAGCGCATCGTCGATTTCGTGCACGCCGAGACCGATGCGAAGGTCTGCGTCCAGCTTGGCCATTCCGGCGCCAAGGGCTCGACCCAGCTTGGCTGGGAGGAAATCGACGCGCCGTTGCTCGACGGCAACTGGGACCTGTTCGCGCCGTCGGACGTCGCCTGGTCCGACCGCAACCAGACGCCGAAGCCGATGAGCCGGGCGGATATGGACATGGTGCGCGACCAGTTTGTGGCCTCAGCCGAAATGGCGCAGCGGTGCGGCTTCGACATGCTGGAAATACACGCCGCCCACGGCTATCTGCTGTCGGCCTTCATTACGCCGCTGACCAACCGGCGCGATGACGACTATGGCGGCAGCCTTGAAAACCGCATGCGCTATCCGCTGGAAGTGTATCGCGCCATCCGCGCCGTCTGGCCGGAAGGCAAGCCGATTTCCGTCCGCATTTCCGCCAATGACTGGGTCGGCGAAGGCGGCGTCACCCCTGACGAGGCGGTCGAGATCGCGCGCATGCTCGACGAGGCCGGCGTGGATATATGCGACGTCTCTGCAGGGCAGACGTCGATCCTCGCAAAACCGGTCTATGGCCGCATGTTCCAGACGCCGTTTTCCGATCGCATCCGCAACGAAGCCGGCATGGCGACGATGGCTGTCGGCAACATCTACGAACCCGATCATGTGAATTCGATCCTGATGGCTGGTCGCGCGGACCTTGTCTGTCTCGCCCGGCCGCACCTGGCCGATCCCTACTGGACCCTGCATGCCGCCGTCGCGTTGAAGGATGGCGAAACCGCGTGGCCGTCGCCCTATCTTGCCGGCCGCGACCAGATGGCCCGTCTTGCCGAGCGCGGCGAGACCCTGACGATGAAGGTGTGACCATGAGCGATCTTTCCGGAAAACATGCATTGGTGACCGGCGGCGGAACAGGCGTCGGCGCGGCGGTGGCCCTGGCGCTTGCTGAAGCAGGCGCGCAGGTCACGATCAGCGGACGTCGCAAGGAGGCGTTGGCGGAGGTCGCCGAAAAGACCGCATTGATTTCCACCGTTGAATGCGATGTCACCGATCCGGCGTCCGTCGACGCCGCCTTCGCAAAGATGCGCGACCATTCCGGTCCCGCCGACATCGTCGTCGCCAATGCGGGCGCGGCTGAAAGCCATTCATTCGCAAAGCTCGACCTCGACGCCTGGAAACGGATGATCGATGTCAACCTGACCGGCGTGTTCCTGACACTGAAGGCGGCGCTGTCCGACATGCAGGAGAAGGGCTGGGGCCGCATGATCCCGATCGCTTCCATCGCTGGCCTGCGGGGCTCCGCCTATACCGCGGCCTACACAGCCGCCAAGCATGGCGTCGTCGGCCTGACCAAGTCGATGTCGATCGAGCTTGCGAAGTCGGGGATCACGGTCAACGCCATCTGTCCCGGCTATACGCAAACGCCGATGCTGGAGCGCACGCTGTCCAATATACGCGAGAAGACCGGGATGAGCCGCGAAGAGGCGGCGAACGCCATCCTGCAAGGCACGGCGTCGGGCCGCTTCATCCAGCCGGCTGAAGTCGCGCAGACCGTCTTGTGGCTTTGCGGTCCCAATTCCGAGTCCGTCAACGGTCAGGCCATCGTATTGTCCGGCGGCGCTATATGAACCTGGAACTGGAACCGGCGCCGGTCGCGGATTTGGATGCAAAGCAGAGGCTGCGCATCTGGATCCGTCTGCTGAAACTGTCGCGGCGCATCGAGAGCGAAATCCGCGAGCGATTGCGCGTGGAGTTCGCCACCACCCTGCCGCGGTTCGACGTGCTTGCTGCGCTCTATCGAAAGGGCGAGGGCATGAAGATGTCCGAGCTCTCCGAGGCGCTGATGGTGTCGAACGGCAATGTGACCGGCATTATCGAGCGGCTGGTTCAGGACGGCCTGGTCGTGCGGATCCCGGTCGAGGGAGACCGGCGCGCCATGCAGGTCCGATTGACCGAGGACGGGCGGAAATCCTTCGCAGAGATGGCCGAGGTTCACGAAGGCTGGGTCAATTCCATGCTGGGCTCGCTCGATGACGAGGACGCCGCCCGACTGCTTGCCCTGCTGGGGGATGTTTCGATCAATGGGAGAAAGGTCATATGACATCGATGGCTTCGTTCGCGCCTGAGCATTTCAACTGGAGGATGGACGGAACGGTCGCCATCGTCACGCTCGACAGGCCAGATCGCAAGAACCCGCTGACCTTCGACAGCTACGCGGAACTGCGCGACTGTTTTCGCGCGCTCGTCTATGCGGACGACGTGGACGCGGTCGTTTTCGGCTCGAATGGCGGCAATTTCTGCTCAGGCGGCGATGTGCACGACATCATCGGTCCGCTGATTTCGATGAGCATGAAGGAGCTTCTGGCCTTCACCCGGATGACCGGCGATCTCGTCAAGGCGATGATCGGATGCGGCAAGCCGGTGATCGCCGCGGTTGACGGCGTTTGCGTCGGCGCAGGCGCAATCATCGCAATGTCTTCGGATATGCGGCTGGCCTCGCCGGAGGCGAAGACCGCCTTCCTCTTCACTCGTGTCGGGCTTGCCGGCTGCGACATGGGCGCCTGCGCGATCCTGCCGCGCATCATCGGCCAGGGGCGCGCGTCAGAGCTGCTCTACACGGGCCGCAGCATGTCGGCGGAAGAAGGCGAACGCTGGGGCTTCTTCAACCGCGTCGTTGAGGCAGGCGAACTGGAAGCCGAAGCCGTCACGCTTGCGCAGAAACTCGCAGCCGGGCCGACCTTCGGTCACATGATGACCAAGACCATGCTGAAACAGGAATGGTCGATGTCCATCGACGAGGCGATCGAGGCGGAAGCCCAGGCCCAGGCGATCTGCATGCAGACGGCCGATTTCAAGCGCGCCTACGACGCCTTCGTGGCCAAGGAAAAACCGGTCTTCGAGGGCGACTGATGGCCGATCGCACCTTCCTCGACTGGCCCTTCTTCGAAAGCCGCCATGCGGCCTTTCATGATGAACTTGATCAATGGGCGGCCAACGCGCTCGTCACGATCGATCATTCCGACACCGACGCGGCCTGCCGCGGGCTGGTGAAGCTGATCGGCGACGCCGGCTTTCTCAAGCACACCGCGATCGATCCGGATGATGAGAATTCCGGCTTCGATGTGCGCACCATCTGCCTGATGCGCGAAATCATGGCGCGTCACGACGGTCTCGCCGATTTCGTCGTAGCCATGCAGGGTCTCGGGACCGGCGCGATTTCGCTGTTCGGAACCAATGAGCAGAAACGCGCATGGCTGCCGCGGACGCGCGCCGGCGACGCAATCTCCGCCTTTGCGCTGTCCGAGCCGCGATCGGGGTCCGACGTCGCCAATATGGAGCTTTCGGCAGTCAGGGACGGCGACGACTATGTTTTGAACGGCGAAAAGACCTGGATTTCGAACGGCGGCATCGCCGACGTCTACACGGTTTTCGCGCGCACCGGCGAAGGCGAGGGCGCTCGCGGCGTCAGCGCCTTCTTGGTTCCCGCCGACACGCCGGGTCTGAATGTCGCCGAACGCCTGGAAGTGATTGCGCCGCATCCGCTGGCGCGTCTGGAGTTTGTCGATTGCCGTTTGCCTGCTTCCGCAATGATCGGCCGGCCGGGCGAGGGGTTCCGCATCGCCATGACCGTTCTCGACGTCTTTCGCTCCACGGTCGGCGCCGCAGCCCTCGGCTTTGCCAGGCGGGCCCTCGACGAGACGCTGGCGCGCGCCGCCAACCGCGAACTCTTTGGCGCGCCGCTGTCAGAGTTGCAGATGGTCCAGGGCCATATCGCCGACATGGCGCTCGACATAGACGCTGCGGCCCTGCTCATCTACCGCGCTGCATGGACACGCGACGAGGGCGCGCCGCGCATCACGCGCGAGGCGGCGATGGCCAAGCTCTACGCCACGGACAAGGCGCAATCGGTCATCGACAAGGCCGTGCAGATCCACGGCGGCGACGGCGTGCGCAAGGGGCATATCACCGAGAGCCTCTATCGCGAGATACGCGCTCTGCGCATTTATGAGGGCGCGTCCGACGTCCAGAAAGTCATTATCGCCCGACAGGCGCTGCAAGCCGCTACAGGAGCCGCATCATGAGCGACATTCAACTCGGTCCCTCTGCGCATCTGGACACGTTCGCAAGAGACAATCTGCCGCCTTTCGATGAGTGGCCGGACCTGCTTCTCGATGATTTTCCCTATCCTGAATATCTGAATGCCGGCGTCGAGATGACCGACCGCATGGTCGAGCAGGGGTTCGGCGATCACACCGCTCTCATCGGAAACGGCCGCAGGCGGACCTACAAGGAGCTCGCCGACTGGACGAACCGCATCGCCCATGCGCTGGTCGAGGATTATGGCGTCAAGCCCGGCAACCGGGTGCTGATCCGCTCGGCCAACAATCCGGCGATGGTCGCCTGCTGGCTTGCGGCGACCAAGGCGGGCGCCGTCGTCGTCAACACGATGCCAATGCTGCGGGCTTCCGAGCTTGCGAAAATTGTCGACAAGGCCGAGATCGGACTGGCGCTCTGCGATACGCGCCTGATGGACGAACTCGTGCTGTGCGCCAAGGACAGCAAGCACCTCGCCAAGGTCGTGGGCTTCGACGGAACCGCCAATCACGACGCCGAGCTCGACCGCATCGCCCTCAACAAGCCCGTGCGTTTCGAAGCGGTCAAAACGGGCCGGGACGACGTTGCGCTGCTTGGCTTTACATCCGGCACGACCGGCGAGCCCAAGGCGACGATGCATTTTCATCGCGACCTGCTCATCATCGCCGACGGTTACGCGAAAGAGGTGCTGGGGGTCACGCCCGAAGATGTCTTCGTCGGATCGCCGCCGCTCGCCTTCACCTTCGGCCTCGGCGGTCTGGCGATCTTTCCCTTGCGTTTTGGCGCCGCCGCAACCCTGCTGGAATCCGCCACGCCGCCGAACATGATCGAGATCATCCAGACCTACAAGGCGACGATCTGCTTTACCGCGCCTACCGCCTATCGGGCGATGCTCGCCGCCATGGAAGAAGGCGCGGACCTGTCGTCGCTGCGTTGCGCGGTTTCAGCCGGCGAGACGCTGCCGCCGCCCGTCTACGACGCATGGATGGAGAAAACCGGCAAGCCGCTTCTGGACGGCATCGGCGCAACCGAAATGCTGCATATCTTCATTTCCAATCGCCTCGGTCACTCGATGGCCGGATCGACCGGATGGCCTGTCACCGGTTACCAGGCGAAAATCGTCGATGATGACATGAACCAGGCGCCGCGCGGCGCGCCTGGACGTCTCGCCGTGCGCGGACCAACCGGTTGTCGATATCTCGCCGACCGGCGCCAGACCGAGTATGTGCGCGAAGGCTGGAACCTGACCGGCGATTCCTTCATGCAGGACGAGGAGGGAATGTTTCATTTTCTCGCGCGATCCGATGACATGATCATTTCATCGGGCTACAACATAGCCGGGCCGGAAGTTGAGGCGGCTCTGCTTGCGCATGTCGATGTCGCCGAATGCGGCGTGATCGGCGTTCCCGACGAGGAGCGTGGGCAGATCGTCGAGGCGCATATCGTTCTGGTGGAGGGGATTCTGGAAAACGAAGATACGGCCAAACGGCTGCAGGATCATGTCAAGGCGACCATTGCGCCCTACAAATATCCGCGCTCCATTCGGTTCATCAAGGAATTGCCTAAGACGCAAACCGGCAAGATTCAGCGTTTCCGCCTGAAAGACGCCAACACATAGCCAAAATAAGAGAGGAACTGTCATGAAGAAACTGATAGCTGCAAGCCTGATCGGGCTTTCCATGAGCGTAGCGAGCGTGGCCGTAGCCACGGCCGAACCCGTCAAGGTCGGCATGATCACCACCTTGTCCGGCGGCGGCGCCGGTCTTGGCGTCGATGTGCGCGACGGCTTCATGCTGGCCGCCAAACTCGCCGGCAACGACGATCTGGAAGTGATCGTGGAAGACGACGCCCGAAAGCCGGAACTCGCCGTTCAACTCGCCGACAAGATGATCCAGGCCGACAAGGTCGATATTCTGACCGGCATCATCTGGTCAAACCTGGCGATGGCCGTCGTACCGGGCGCGGTTGCGCAGGACGTGATCTACATTTCTCCGAACGCAGGTCCGTCGCAGCTTGCCGGCGCCGGCTGCAACCCGAACTATTTCAACGCCGCCTGGCAGAACGACAATCTGCATGAGGCCATGGGCGCCTACGCCAACACCGCCGGCTATGCCAAGAGCTTCATTCTCGCTCCGAACTATCCGGCCGGCAAGGACGCATTGACCGGCTACAAGCGCTTCTACGAGGGCGACGTCGCTGACGAGGTCTACACCAAGCTAGGCCAGACCGACTACGCTGCTGAAATCGCGCAAATCCGCGCTTCCGACGCCGACAGCGTCTATTTCTTCCTGCCGGGCGGCATGGGCATCGCCTTCATGAAGCAATACGCCCAGTCAGGCGTGGACAAACCGGTTCTGGGACCAGCTTTCTCCTTCGATCAGGGCATTCTCGGCGCCGTCGGCGACGCCGCTCTCGGCGTCAAGAATACGTCGCAGTGGTCCAAGGATATCGACAATCCGGCCAACAAGCAGTTCGTCGAGGAATTCCAGAAGGAATATGGCCGCCTGCCGTCGCTTTACGCCAGCCAGGGCTTCGACACGGCCAATCTCATCCTGTCCGCCATGAACAAGGCGGACGTGAAGGATATGGACGCATTCCGCGCAGCCCTCAAGGAAGCTGATTTCGACAGTGTTCGCGGCGATTTCGAGTTCGCCAACAACAACCATCCGATCCAGGACATCTATGTCCGCGAAGTCGTCAAGGAAGGCGACGTGCTGACCAACAAGATCATCGGCATGGGCCTGGAGAACCATACAGACGCCTATGCGAAAGACTGCAAGATGTAATTGACGCCGTTGTGGGCCCGGTAGCCGGGCCCGCATGCCCATCCATCTCTAAAAGACTGATCGTCCAATGGATCTTGCGCTGCTGACAGAGCAACTGCTCAACGGTGTCCAGTTCGGAGTCATGCTGTTTCTCATGGCGGCGGGGCTGACGCTGGTCTTCGGCGTCATGGGGCTGATCAATCTGGCGCACGGATCGCTCTACATGATCGGTGCGTTTTTCTGCGCCACGGTAGCGGCGGCGACCGGCTCCTTCTGGCTTGGTCTGGTCGCGAGCCTTGCGGGCGCTGCGGCTGCCGGCGCCATCATTGAAATCGCCGTTGTCAGGCGTCTCTACGATCGCGACCATCTGGACCAGGTGCTGGCGACTTTCGCGCTGATCCTGATCTTTTCGGAAGGCACGCGCTGGGTTTTCGGGTCCTTCCCGCTCTATCTCGATATTCCAAAAGTCCTGCAGGGCGCCGTCGCGCTGCCGGGCGGCAGCCAGTATCCGGTGTACCGTCTGGCCATCATCATCGTCGGACTGGCGATCGCCTTCGGTCTTTACCTTCTGATTTCCCGAACCAGGCTCGGCATGCGCATTCGGGCAGGCGAGTCCGACCGCGAAATGATCGCGGCCCTTGGGGTCGATATCCGCAATCTCTATACGGTTGTCTTTGCGCTTGGCGCGGCGCTCGCCGGGTTCGCCGGGGCCATGGTCGGCGCGTTGCAGTCCGTGCAGGTCGGCATGGGAGAACCGGTCCTGATCCTCGCCTTCGTGGTAATCGTGATCGGCGGCATTGGGTCGATCAAGGGCGCGCTGATCGGGTCTATCCTCGTGGGCGTCGTCGATACGATGGGACGCTTCCTGCTGCCGGAGTTTTTCGAGTTGTTCATGCCGCCCTCACAGGCGAATTCGGTCGGCTCAGCGCTCGCCTCAATGGCGATCTATATATTGATGGCGCTGATCCTGGCGCTTCGGCCTCAGGGCCTGTTTGCGGCGCGCGCGTGAAGTCCATGATAAGCCGCGAATCCATATTCAACGCAGTCCTTCTCCTGGCTTTGCTGGCGGCGCCCTACATCGCTTTGCAGATGGACGAGCCTTTCTATGTAAGCCTCGCTACGCGCGTCGCCATACTGGCTCTTGCAGGCGTCGGGCTCAACATCGCGCTCGGCTTCGGAGGGATGGTGTCTTTCGGTCACGCCGCCTTTTTTGGCGTGGGCGGATATGTGGCCGGAATACTCTCCCAGCACGCCTTCAACTATGAACCGCTGATGACCTGGCCGTTTACGATCGAAGGAACCAACCAGATGCTCGTCATCTGGCCTGTCGCTCTTGTCGTGTGCGCATTGCTTGCGCTCGCCATCGGATCGATCGCGCTCAGGACGTCCGGCGTCTATTTCATCATGATCACACTCGCCTTCGCGCAGATGATCTACTACTTCGCGATTTCATGGCCGGCCTATGGCGGGGAGGACGGCCTCTCCATCTACGTCCGCAACACGTTTCCCAGCCTGAACACAATGAACCCGATGAGTTTCTTTCTCATCTGCTACGCGGTCCTGATCGTCTGCCTGGTCCTTTCTATGCTGATCCGTGATTCCCGGTTCGGCGCGGCCTTGCAGGTGGCGCGGCAGAACGAGGTGCGGCTGGCCTCGACCGGCATCGCGCCGTTCAGGATCCGTCTGGTCGCCTTTGTCATATCGGCTGCGATCACCGGGCTCGCAGGCGCGCTCTACGCCGATCTCAATCGCTTCGTCAGTCCGTCGTCCCTGTCCTGGCACATGTCCGGGGAGATCATGGTGTTCGTGATCCTCGGCGGCGTTGGGCGACTTTTCGGACCCGTGGCGGGCGCGGCGCTTTTCATTGTCTTCGAGTTCTATCTGGGAGGCGTCACCGAACACTGGCAGCTTTTCCTGGGCCTCGTCCTGCTCTGCGTTGTGCTGTTTGCCCGCGGCGGCCTGATCGGCCTCATCGCCGGGAGGGCGCGCCATGGCTGACGCGGTTCTCCGGATAGACGGCCTCAACAAGCAGTTCGGCGCGCTGAAGGCGACCGACAATGTCAGTCTCGATGTGCGCGACGGAGAGATTCACGCGCTGATCGGACCCAACGGCGCCGGCAAGTCGACCCTGATCCAGCAGATCTCCGGGCTGCTGCGTCCGGATTCCGGAACGATACGGTTTCTCGGGCGCGATCTTGCGCCGCTTTCCGTGGCCGAACGGGCGCAGTGCGGGCTCGGCCGGACCTTCCAGGTCTCGTCCATCGCGCCCGAATTTTCCGCGCTGCGCAATGTCATGCTGGCGGTTCAGGCGGTCGACGGATCGAGCTTCCGTTTTTTCCGCCCGGTGATGAAAGACCGGCGGCTGATGGACGCCGCGCGCGCAGTTCTGGAAGAAGTCGGACTCTCTGATCGCGCGGACATTATCGCCGCGGAACTTTCCCACGGCGAGCGCCGGCAGCTTGAAATGGCGATGGCTCTGGCCCTGCGCCCAAAACTCCTGCTTCTCGACGAGCCGATGGCGGGCATGGGCCCGGAAGGTTCGAAGCAGCTCACCTCCTTCCTCGACGCCCTGCGGCACAAGGTTCCGATCCTGCTGATCGAGCACGACATGGAGGCGGTGTTCTCGCTGGCTGACAGGATTTCCGTTCTCGTCTACGGAAACGTCATCGCCACCGGCTCCGTCGAAGAGATCCGCAACAATGCGCAAGTCCGCGAAGCCTATCTCGGGGAGGAAGACTGATGCTTCTCGAGATCTCCGGGCTTGAAACGTTCTATGGCCGTTCGCAAGCTCTGTTCGGCGTCGATTTCACCATGGACGAAGGTGAAGTCGTCGCGCTGATGGGCCGCAACGGCATGGGCAAGACCACGACGATACGCTCGCTTTGCAGGCTGACGCCATGCCGCTCTGGCGCAGTGCGGTTTCGTGGCGCCGATCTCGAAGGGCTGAAACCGCACAGGGTGGCGCGTCTCGGCATCGGGCTCGTGCCTGAAGGGCGGCGCTGCTTCGGCAATCTGAGCGTCATGGAAAACCTGCTGGTGGCCGCGACGCCCGGGCCGTGGACGCTCGACAGGGTCAACCGGCTCTTCCCGCGGCTCGCCGAACGCCGCAACCAGATGTCCAACACGCTTTCCGGCGGAGAACAGCAGATGCTGGCGGTTGGACGGGCGCTGATGACGAACCCGGCTTTGCTGATCCTGGACGAGGCGACAGAGGGACTGGCGCCGGTGATACGCCAGGAGATCTGGGCCGCGATAAGCATGCTGAAAGCTGAGGGGCAGTCGATCCTCATCGTCGACAAGACGTTGAAGGAACTGCTGAAGGTCGTCGATCGCTGCACCATTCTGGAGCGGGGAAAGAGCGTGTGGACCGGAGAGCCGTCTGCCCTGTCCGACGACATGCGCGACCGTTATCTCGGCGTGTGAACAGGCTGCGGCTGAGAGCCTTGAGGAGGAATCGCAAATGAAGAGTATGGGATCATGAAGTTCCTTCAACCGGAAGGCTGGAAGCCGGCCAGGGGATATTCCAACGGCATATCAGCGTCGGGCCGTATCATCGTGACCGGCGGACAGATCGGCTGGAACGGCGACCAGGAGTTCGAGACTGACGATTTTATCGGCCAGTGCGAGCAGACCCTGCAGAACATCATCGACATTCTCGCAGTGGACGGCGCGGGACCGGAGCATATCGTCCGCCTGACCTGGTACATCACCGACAAGCGCGCCTACGTCGCGCGCCAGAAGGAGCTGGGACAAGCCTACCGGCGCGTCATGGGCCGCAATTTCCCGGCGATGGCCGTGGTCCAGGTGACGGCCCTCATCGAAGACCGCGCCAAGGTCGAGATCGAGGCGACCGCCGTGGTGGAGTAATCGCGGGTTTTGCATTGCCGGAATCGCCTGCTAGGGTCAGCGTTTTGAATGTAGCTGCGTTTTGTACTTTTTTGATATTACCGTATAAGGTATACTTTATAAGGTTAAAAAAATTTGGTAGGTTTGCAGAGAAAAACCCTGCAGGCGATGTTCTATCGGTCTCTTTCCGGGAATGAACCAGTCCGGAACTGGCTTCTCGAACTGGAAAAGCAGGATCGAAAGGCAATCGGCGAAGATATCGCCACCCTTGAGTTTGAATGGCCGGTTGGAAAACCGAAATGTTCGCCGATGCAGGGCGTGCGGGGTTTATATGAGGTGCGTTCCAGTATTTCGGATCGCCGCATAGCACGTATATTCTTTGTGATTGTCGGACGTCGAATGGTGCTGCTGCATGGGTTTATTAAAAAGACCCGGAAGACGCCGGACAAGGATCTGAAGACTGCCGTTCAACGTATGAAGGAGGTTCTTGGACATGAGTGAAACCAATCCTCACATCGGAAGTACGTTTGATGAATTTCTGAAGCAAGACGGCCTGTTTGACGAAGTGAACGCTGTTGCGATCAAGCGGTCTATCGCGTTTCAGATCGAACGCGAGATGCGACAGCAGAAAATAACCAAGTCCGAGATGGCCCGGCGCATGAAGACGAGCGCCAGCCAGCTTTCCCGTTTGCTTGATCCCGAAAACGACAAGGTTCAGCTCGATACGCTCGTCAAGGCGGCGTCTGCTGTCGGACGGTCTCTGAGCGTCGAACTTACCTGACAGGATGAGGCAAGCCTCAAGCGTCCAGGTAAATCCCGCGCATGGCCATGCAGTGCCTGCGTGACGCTTGGCGTCGGATAGAGCGCACGGAACCCCAAATGTTTGGAGTTGTTTAAAAGCCGGACTGGTGATAGTTCGGCGCGCCATATTGCATGCACTTGTTGAAATTCTTTTTTTATATTCTGAAGCGGATTGATGAAGGTAGACGGATTTGACTGGGACCGGGGCAACTGGCCCGTCTGCGCCAGGCACGGTTTGACGAGAGCTGAAATTGAATCGGTTTTCGTCGGAGAATTGACGGTATTTGACGATCCTGACGATCGGAACCGCGAACCAAGGTTCAAGGCGATCGGGTACAGCATATCCGGCCAGCCGATCTTCGTCGTGTTCCGCATGAGCCGTTTCGGAAGTCTGTCGCTTGTCCGGCCGATCAGCGCCCGCTACCTGCGCAGGAAGGAAGTCCGATACTATGAATGTGAGACGGACGGTGACGCGCCGACCCTTGCCTTCGCTGGAATCTGACGAGGACGCCAGGCGCTTCGTCGATGACGAGGATCTGACGCGATATGATCTTTCGCGCAGTCGGATGATGAAGCTCGCATTCGGCTCGAAGGCGGACTTGTCTGATTCAGGTCTGCCGGACAGCCGGTTCAGGGGTTCCGGCTCAAGTTTCGAAGGACGTGATCGCCTGTTTCGGCGCGGGCTCCGTGAGGCTATCCAACGCGTTCTGAAATAGCCGTCCACTATGCCTGTTCTTCAAACCATTTGACAATCTGCGGCATTGACCGCTCGAAGCCACCTGGAATGAAGAAATTGAACAGCGCCGCCTTTTTGTCGGAGCGGTTGCGGAAATCGTGCATGATGTTGGCTGGAATACGCACGAACGCGCCTTTTCCCAATGCGCGCCAGGCGTCGCCAACAAGGATTTCCGGCGCACCCTCGATGACGAGAAAGATTTCGTCATTCTCGACGTGGCTGTGTGGACCCACGCCTTCAAAGCCCGGCTCCATCCACCATTCCGAGGCGCTGTAGCGGCATCCGGTTTCCTCCTCGTCCGCTTTGAAAACGGCCGTCAGCTTGCCCATCGCATAGCGTCGGCCTTCGCCGGCCGAGAGCATGATCGGCGTCATCGACTCACCGTCTCGTTCCAGCGTTTCTGCGCCTCCTCGGAGCTGACGTCTTCGATCTTCGAAGCGATGAACCAGCTGTAGCCGAAGGGATCAGCAACCAGGCCGGTGCGGTGTCCAAAGAATTCGTCGCGGAGCGGGCGCAGAACCGTCGCGCCGGCGGCGACCGCACGTTCGAGAAACGCCTCGGCGTCATCCACCTCCAGATGCATCTTGACCGGTGATCCGCCGATGCTGTCGGGGCTGAGCGCGCCGAAATCCGGATACTCGTCGGCGAGCATCAGACAGGTTTCTCCGATCGTGATCTCGGCATGGCCGATACGGCCGTCGACAGGGTCGTTCAGTCGGTAGGTTTCCACCGCCCCGAAGGCTTCCCGGTAGAAGGCGAGGGCGTCATTGCAATCCTTGACGACCAGATAGGGGCAGACGCGTGTGGCTTTGATCGCAGGCATTGGCGCTCTCCTTGACAAAACTTCTTATTACGTTACGTTCCGTATCATAATGAGTCAAGACAGTGGACATCGCAAGCGAAAGCCCGGTCGGCCGCGTGACGAGGGGGCGAGAAGAGCGATTCTTGACGCGGCCTATTGCATGCTGATGGAGCGCGGTCCCGGGCGTCTCACAGTCGAAGCGGTCGCTGCGGAAGCAGGCGTCGGCAAGCCGACGATCTATCGCTATTGGGCGAACGCCCAGGAACTGGCGATGGCGGCGCTGATTTCGCGCACCAGCTTTCGGGATCCGGAATCGGTCGAAGCTGCTTCGCTCGAGTCCGCGCTGAAAGCGCATATGGCGGATGTCGTCGCTGTTTTTTCGACGAACAGAGGGCGTCAGATCGTGTCGACTATGGCCTCCGCCGATACCGAAAGCGAATTGTCGAAGGCGTTTCGCGGACAGATCATCGAAGGCAGCCGGGCGATCGGCAGGGACATTCTGGCGGCAGCGGTCGAGCGCGGGGAGATCGGCGGCGAAGCAAATGTCGAACAGGTGCTCGATTTCCTCTATGCGCCGCTTTTCTATCGCCTGCTCACCGGCAAACCGCTTGATCGCGATTACACGGACCGGTCGGTCGACCTCATCGACCGGTTGCTGTCGGGTTGCGGCCGCAGTTCCTCCATGAAATAAGCTTTTCGCTCGTATTGCTGTCATCCCAGAGGCGACCCATGCGGCTCGAACGCCCGCCCTTCCTGACACTTGATCTTCCTGGTCTGCTCGCTGGCGTTCGCGGGGGAAATATCGTCAATGCGGTGGTTGCATTTCTTTTCGCCGCTTCCGCGCCGGTGGCGATCATTTTGACGGCGGGAGCCGTCGGCGGCCTTGCCGAAGCCGATATCGCCTCCTGGATTTTCGGGTGTTTTTTCATCAATGGGCTGATCTCGCTGGCCTTTTGTCTCGTCTATCGTCAGCCGCTGGTCTTTTTCTGGACCATTCCAGGCACTGTTCTGGTCGGCCAGGCGCTTGAGCATTTCGAGTTTGCGCAAGCAATCGGCGCCTACTACGTCACAGGCGTACTCATGCTGGCCCTCGGCCTGAGCGGCTGGATGCGCAAATGCATGGCTCTTCTGCCCATGCCGATCGTAATGGCGATGGTCGCCGGGGTGTTTCTCCAGTTCGGCCTCAATCTCATTTTTGCGATCCGCGACGGGTTCATTGTTGCTGCGCCCATGACGGCGGTCTTTTTTCTGCTTTCGGCCGTCCGGCCGCTCGGAAGGGTCATGCCGCCATTGATTGGCGCGCTCATAGTAGGCGTAATCGCCATTGCCCTGTCGGGCGCGTTCGAATTGAGTGAATCGGCGGCGCCCGTCCTGGCGGGTCCCAATCTTTACCGCCCGGAATTTTCCTGGGGCGCGATTGTCGAACTCGCAGTGCCGCTCGCCATAACCGTACTGGCGGCCCAGAATGCGCAAGGCTTCGCCGTGCTCGAGCAGTCGGGGCACAAGCCACCCATCAACATGGTCACGGCGGCGTGCGGCGTCGGCTCCCTGATCGCGGCGACCGTCGGTTCCGTCTCGACGTGCCTGACAGGGCCTGTCAACGCCATCCTCGCCAGCGGCGCAGACAAGGACAAGCACTATGTGGCCGGCGTCATGGTGGCGCTGCTGGCGCTGGTGTTCGGCGTGTTCGCTCCGGTCTTTACGCGCTTCATGCTGGCGACGCCCGTGGCCTTCCTTGCCGCGCTTGCCGGGCTTGCGCTTTTGCGCATCCTCGAGCGATCCTTCCTCGTCTCCTTCAAAGGGGCGTTTTCCCACGGCGCGACAGTCACCTTTCTTGTCACGGTCGCCAATGTCCCGATCCTTTCGATCGGCGCTCCCTTCTGGGGCCTGGTAATCGGATTCATCGTGTCGTGGGTGCTCGAAAGGCAGGATTTCGACGAGCTTTCCGCGGATTAGGAAAGCCGCGGCGCAATCAGGTCCACGAAACGATTGCGAACAGGGCGCGCCCATCCGAGGTCCGGAATGCGGACAAGGCTGCGCCGGCTTCTGGCTTGTCTATTTTGTCGAGGCTTTCAGGTAGCCGCCGACGGCCCCGCCTATCAGACCCGCAATTGGCAGCCACGCCATCACACTGTACCCCTCGCCGCCACCGATGAATCGAACAAGATATGCTCCAACAACGCCGCCAACCAGACCTATTAATCCATTCTTGATCGTTGCTTCGACTTTCGGAGACATCGAGCTTCCTCTCTACGGGTTGCATACGACAATGTAGCATATATCAGTTCCCGGGCGACACTCGACGCATGCCCACGAATTGGAAAGATGGGCTGGAAGCCGTCGTCAGAGTTGCGCCCGGCAAAAAATTCCGCGCCGCTACGGATACCAGTACTGCGCGGCGTCGTCGCCCTTGCGGATCACCACGAAATTGTTGGCGAAGACCCGGTATGAGGGGCTCCATTCCCCGTCCGGCCACTGGATGCGGATATTGGCGCGTTCCGCGACGCCCGTGCCGACATGGATGAAACCCGAATGGCCGGAGGCGTGGCCGCCGCCGACCTGAACCTTGCGCACCCGGGTCTCGTTGCCTGACTTGACGAGGATCGTCGCGCCGACCGCGTTGCGGTTCGCGCCTTTCTGCTGCAGTTCGATCTCCAGCCAGTTGCCCATCGGCCGCGCGCCGCCGCCGGCGCGGCCGCCGCGGTTGCGGAACAGGCTCGCCGGACCGCCGCGATTGACGACGAGCAGGTCCAGCATGCCGTCCATGTTGAAATCTGTCACCACTGCGCCCCGGCCGCGCCGGTCGAGATCGACGCCCGCCCGGTGGCCGACCTCGACAAAGGATCCGTCGAACTGACCAAGCAGCAGATTGTCGGGATCATAGGCGGCGAATTCCGGCATCCGCTCGACATTGCCCTTTGCGATGAACAGGTCGAGCCGTCCGTCATTGTTGAAATCGGCGAATTCCGAATGCCAGCCGGTTGAAGGTTTCAGGTCATCGCCCGTGTAGGGGCGGTGCGCCGTCGCGCCGCGCTCGAAGGCGATGTCTCGGTAGACGGGGCGGCCTTCATCGGCGTCCAGATCCAGCGTCTGCAGCTTGGTGTCGCCCATGGAGGTCAGCGCATATTCCGGAAAGCCGTCGGCGTCGATGTCGCCTTCCGCGATGCCCATGCCCCAGATGGTCATGCGCCGCCAGCCGTCGGAGCGGCGATAGAGGCGCGGGGCCTTGCCGGCGTCTATGCGCCACATCTGCTCCTCGCCGCCGTCACGATAATATTGCCGGTCGTTGCTCACGCGCAGGTCCGGATGGCCGCTGTGGTCCCAGTCGGTGAAGAGCATGGACAGCGCGCAGTAGCCCGGCGTCAGCGCCTCCGGCGCGCCGTAGTCGGGTTTGTCCAAACCCTGCGGCCGCATCAACTGGTTGTCGTGGCAGGTGCCCCAGGGCGATCCGGGCGCCGACCGGTCGACATAATTGCCGATCGCGAGCGTCGGAAACATCTCCCCGTCCTCGAAGGTTGCGGCGAAGGCGGTCGACCAGGCGCGGCCGCCGTCGAAGGCGAATTCGCGGCTGGCGTTGGTGAACGAGCAGTCCGGGCCGCCCTTGAGCACAATGTTGCGACCGACCTTCAGGACGACGACGTCGCGAAAGCCGTCATTGTCGATATCGATGGGGTAGAGGCCGGTGACCTTTTCCAGATCGGACGGATTGACGTCGATTGCGCGTTTTTCGAATTTCAGTGCGCCGCCGGCCTCGCTTTTGTTGACGAAAAGCTGCGTCTCGCTTGCGCCGCCGGCGAGCATGAGGTCGGGAAACCGGTCACCGTTGCAGTCAAAAGAGGCCGCGCCGCCGCCGACGAAGAACTCCCAGGGGCCAAGATATTGGTGATCGATACCGGCGCTAGCCGCCACTTCCTGCATGGCGGGTATGTCCATCGCCAGATCGTCCGCGGTCACGTCCTGCGCGCCTGCCGCAATTGCGGATGAGATAACGCCGGAAACGATGAGAAGGAGACGTCTCATTCTGGTATCTCCATCGTTTTGAGAAAGGCGATCAGCGCCCGGCGATCATCCTCATTGGCGTTCGCATAGCGGTCGCGGCTATCTCGTGCCTCGCCGCCATGGGCGAGGATCACCTCGTTGAGCGTCGTCAGGTCGCCGCGATGGCCATAGGGCGCGGTGGAGGCGATGCCCCATAATTCGCTGGTCATGAAGATGTCGCGTTCGACGAAACGCTGGGCGAGCAGCTCGTTGCCCAGCGCGGCGACCTGCCGGTCGGCGATCTTGTGGCGCTTGAGGTCGCCGAAAAGCGGCACGAGTACGCGGCCCTCATCATCCCTCGGCAGTGTCTTCGCCCAGTCAAGCACGGCCAGATCGTACACGGCGCCTTCGCCTCCCTCGCCGAGGCGCAGCGTGCCGGCCGCATCGAGCGGGCCGGGATCGGAAAAGGCGAGGCTCTCCAGCGGCAGCGCCGGCCGGTGACATTCGGCGCATCCGAATTCGTCAAACCGCGCGCGGCCTTCGCCCGCAAGCGCCCGCCAATCTGCATTTTCGGGCGCCCGCGTCACCGGCGGCGGACGGCTCGCCTGCCAGGCCACGAGAGCCGAGACGTCGCCGGCCGTGATTTCGCGATCGTGGCCGTCCCCGTCGAAATCGGCTTCGCCGGTCCAGCGCGCGCCAAAGCGCTCGTCGGCCTGCATGCCGTGGTGGTCGTTCAGCGCGTTGATCGTGAACTGGCGCAACGACGTCATCACGCCTTTCTGGCTGAACGGACGGATCACCAGATCCGTGTCGATCCCGTCCAGGCCGGTCAGGTCGACGATGCCGTCGGGATGGATCGTCAAAACGCCGAAATCCACGCCCTTCGATACGAGACGCACGCTCTGTTCGACGCCGTCTGATTTCGCCGTGCGGATGGCCTGGTTGCGCTGGTTCTGCAGATCGGCGCTCATTTCGCGGGCCAGCAATTCCACAAGCCCCGCGCCCATCAGATGGTTGGTATTGCGCTCGTTGGAGAATTGCGGATCGACGGAATCGAAATCGGCGTTGCCGAAGCCTTCCGAGACGAACACGTTGACCGAAAAGTCGCCCGCGCCGCCGGTGACAGGGTCGTTGTGGCAGGACGAGCAGGCGTTCGCGTCCATGCCCTGCATACGCTGAAAGGCCTGCTCGACGGGACGCTTGCGCTTTGTGGGTATGATCGCCTGCGTGGCCAGCGGCCGCCCGGCGCCATCGCCGGTGGTGTACTTGGCGATGAAAAGCGCCTCGCCGGCGTCTATCAACTCCCCAAGGCGAGCCGCATCCAGGGGGCCGGTGTAATCGCGCTGATCGATATGCCGGGAAACCGCGTTTTCAGACCACGGGTCGGCCGCGCCCGCCGCGCCGGCGATTGCGATTGCTGCGACACAAGACAGGGGAAGGAAGCGATTATACCGCATCGGTGAAGACCTTCTGGTGCGGCGCCGTTGACCGGGCGATTTCCTCGTCGAGTTCCAGCAGGGCCGTGATCGTGCAGCCTTCCATGATCAGAGGCTTCTCGTCGGGAAAGCAGGAAATTTCGATACCGGAGCCTGAAACATATGGATTGATGTCGCCGATAGCCCGGCGCAGCGAACCCTCGATGAATCCGAAGGCCCGGGTGCCGGGGCCGACAAGCGCGACAGGGAAGGGGTCGACGAGGGCGAACATGTTGGCCAGTCCTGTTCCCAGCGCCTCGCCGGCTTCCGCGAACGCGGCGATCGAATCCGCATCGCCGTTCTTCGCAGCCTCCATGATCCCGGACATCTCGGCCTGCGCGATATCGTTGCGCGGGGCCGATTCCGGGCCTGCTCTGGTGGCTCTGCGATAAATCGCGTAGTCGCCTGCGTAGGCCTCGATGCAGCCGGAGCGTCCGCATCGGCACAACGCGCCGCGCGGCATGTGCGACAAATGTCCGAACTCCGTTGCGGACGAGCGAATGCCGGTCACCAACTCGCCGTTCAGCATCAGGCCCATGCCGATGCCGTGGGAGAGCAGAACCGCGGCGAAATTGTCTGCAAACCGCTCCGGGTCGCGCCAGTGCAGCGCAAGCGCAATCATGCAGCAGTCGTTGGACACCCGCGCCGGAACCCCGAAGGCGTCTTCAAGCGCCTCCTTCATGCCGATATTGCGGTAGCGCGTGATAGGAGACCACAACATCGCCGTGCCCTCGACATCGGTGATGCCCTGGACGCCAAGTTCAATGCGCTCCAGTTGTCCGGCGCCGGGGGGAAGTGTGGTCAAGGCGTCGGAAATGGTCTCGATCAGCATCCGGGGAAATTCTTCTGGCCCGGCTTCCCGCGCCTTGAACGGACGGTCGATTTCCGCAACCGTTTTTCCGGTGTAGTCGCAGACGGTCACTGCAATCCGGTCGAGCTGCTGGACAGCCGAGGCGACGAGCGCCGCATTCGGGTTGAGGGAGAGTCGAACCTGGGGGCGCCCACGTCGGAGGGCGCCGTCTTCTCCGCCCTGGAGGCTGACGATCACCGCCTCGTCGAGCAGTTCCGAAGTGATTGCCGAAACGGTCGATGCGCTCAGCCCGGTCTCCTGGCTGATATGTTTGCGAGAGACCTTCGCATGATGTCTGAGCACGCTCAGAATCCGTCGGCGATTGCTCTTGCGAACATCGTCTGATCGTCCAAAATCGACCACTGTCTCCCTGTCCTCCCATTGCCTGCCAAATTATGCTGCGGTGCGAAAAAAATGCTTCGTTGCAATAACTTAGCTCGGTTGATTTTTGATGTTGACACAGCTTTTGGAATAAGTCACTATTTTTTTCGAGCCTCGAATTAAATGGCTCATCAGCATGTGCTGACATTGCCCGGCTTGTCGGGCGATGCCTACTCATCGGGAGGTTACAGTTATGAAAATCTTGACCGCTGCACTCATGGGTGCAGTTTTTGCCGTGTCGGCTGCGGGTAGCGCGCTGGCGGAAGGCAAGACCATCGGCGTGTCCTGGTCGAACTTCCAGGAAGAACGCTGGAAGACCGACGAAGCCGCCATGAAGGGCGCGATCGAAGCCGCCGGCGACACCTATATTTCGGCGGACGCGCAGTCGTCGGCCGCAAAGCAGTTGACGGACGTCGAGTCGCTGATCGCCCAGGGCGCAGACGCCCTGATCATTCTCGCTCAGGACGCAAGCGCCATCGGTCCGGCGGTCGAAAAGGCCGCGGCCGAAGGCATTCCGGTGGTCGGCTACGACCGTCTCATCGAAAATCCGGAAGCGTTCTACATCACCTTCGACAACAAGGAAGTCGGACGCATGCAGGCGCGCGCCGTCTTCGCCGCTCAGCCGGAGGGCAACTACGCCTTCATCAAGGGCTCGTCCGCCGACCCGAACGCCGATTTCCTCTTCTCGGGCCAGATGGAAGTCCTGAAGGACGCCATCGACGCCGGCAAGGTGGTCAATGTCGGCGAAGCCTATACCGACGGCTGGAAGCCTGAAAACGCGCAGAAGAACATGGAGCAGATCCTAACGGCCAACGACAATAATGTCGATGCGGTCGTCGCCTCCAACGACGGCACCGCCGGCGGTGTGGTCGCAGCGCTGGCGGCACAGGGCATGGACGGCTCGGTGCCGGTGTCCGGTCAGGACGGCGATCACGCCGCTCTCAACCGCGTCGCCCTCGGAACGCAGACTGTATCGGTCTGGAAGGACGCTCGCGAGCTCGGCAAGAACGCCGCCGCGATCGCCTCCATGCTGGCTGACGGCAAGGCGATGTCCGATATTCCGGGATCCCAGAGCTGGTCCGGCGGACCGGGCGGCGTGGAAATGACCGCGGTCTTCCTCGCTCCGGTTCCGATCACCAAGGACAATCTCGACGTCGTCATCGACGCCGGATGGGTCGCCAAGGACGTCGTCTGCCAAGGCGTGAAGGCCGGCATGGTTGACGCCTGCAACTAAAACCGTTCCCCTTGCGGGAAGAGTGCGCCGCGACCTCCAACGGTCGCTGCGTTTCTGTAAGGCGCGCTTTATAGTAGAATAATCAGTCGGGAGGGACCGGCCATGTCAAACAGCACTCCAACGCGGGCTTCTGCAGGCGACGGGCCGCGCGCAGCCGAATTGTCGCCGGTTGGCCGTTTCTTCAAGGCGACCGAACTCGACACCCGCATGCTGGGCATGATCGGCGCATTGCTCCTGATCTGGATCCTGTTCGACGTATTTTCGGGCGGGCTGTTTCTCACGCCCCGCAACCTGTGGAACCTGTCGGTTCAAACAGCTTCGGTCGCGGTTATGGCGACCGGCATGGTGCTGGTGATCGTCACCCGCAACATCGACCTTTCGGTCGGCTCCATTCTCGGCTTCGTGGGCATGATCATGGCCGTCACGCAGGCTGAAATACTCCCGCAATATATCGGTTTCGACAATCCGTTCACCTGGGTGATCGCGGTTCTGGTCGGCGTCGTCGTCGGCGGGCTCATCGGCGCGCTGCATGGCTACGTGATCGCCTATCTCGGCGTTCCCGCCTTTATCGTCACCCTTGGCGGTCTGCTCGTTTGGCGCGGCGCGGCATGGTGGGTGACGTCGGGACGCACTGTCGCGCCGATGGATTCCACATTCAGGCTGATCGGCGGCGGGCCGGCCGGCTCCATCGGGGCGATGGCGAGCTGGATCATCGGGCTTGTCGCCTGCGCCGCCATCATCGCGCTCATCGCCAACGCCCGCCGGCAGCGGCAGCGCTTCCAGTTTCCGCTTCGCCCGCTCTGGGCCGAAGGATTTTTGGCCGGCGTCGGATGCCTCATCGTGCTCGGCGCCGTCTGGGTGGTCAACAGCTACTACTGGCCGGTGGGCATCGTCCGACGCTACATCCGCGACAACAATCTCGACATCGAGGCGTCGGAAGTTTTCATCGCCCACGGCCTCGCCATTCCGGTGCTGATCGCCATTGCCGTCGGCATCGTCATGACCTTCATCGCCACGCGAACGCGCTTCGGACGCTACGTGTTCGCGCTCGGCGGAAACCCGGAAGCGGCCGATCTCGCAGGTATCAACACGCGCTGGGTCACGATGAAAATCTTCATCATCATGGGCGTGCTGTGCGCTATCGCTGCGGCGATTTCCACGGCGCGCCTCAATGCAGCGACCAATGCGCAAGGCACGCTGGACGAACTCCTGACGATTGCCGCGGCGGTCATTGGCGGAACATCGCTTGCCGGCGGCGTCGGCACGATCGCCGGCGCGATGATCGGCGCGGTCGTCATGCAGTCGCTGCAGTCGGGCATGGTGCTGATGGGGCTCGATACGCCGCTGCAGAACATCGTTGTCGGCATTGTACTCGTCATCGCGGTCTGGCTCGATTCCCTCTACCGCAAGACGCGTCATTGAATTCGGGAGATCTGACAATGAATACGCAGACCTCAGCAACAGCCCTCGTTGAAATGAACAATGTCAGCATCTCCTTCGGCGGCATTCACGCCGTCGACGATGCGACTGTCGATCTCTTCCCGGGCGAGGTCGTCGGCCTGCTCGGCCACAACGGCGCCGGTAAATCGACCCTGATCAAGATTCTTTCCGGCGCCTATCAGCGCGACGGCGGCACGATTTCCATCGATGGCAAGCCCGCGACGATCAACAATCCGCGCGACGCCAAGGCCTACGGCATCGAGACGATCTATCAGACCCTGGCGCTCGCCGACAATGTCGACACCGCGGCCAATCTCTATCTCGGGCGCGAACTGATGACCGCCTGGGGCACGCTCGACGACGTGGCGATGGAGGCCAGGGCGCGCGAGGTCATGGGCCGGCTCAATCCGCGTTTCCAGCGTTTCAAAGAGCCGGTCAAGGCGCTGTCGGGCGGCCAGCGGCAGTCCGTGGCGATCGCCCGCGCGATCCTGTTCAATGCGCGCATCCTGATCATGGACGAGCCGACCGCGGCGCTTGGGCCGGAGGAGACGGCGCAGGTCGCCGATCTTATCCTGCAGTTGAAGGCTGAAGGCATCGGCATTTTCCTGATCAGCCACGACATTCACGACGTTTTCGACCTCGCCGACCGTGTCGCCGTCATGAAAAACGGCCAGTTCGTGGGCTATGCCAAAACCACGGACGTCACCAAGGACGAGGTGCTTGGCATGATCATCGCTGGAAAATGTCCGCCCGGCGCTCAGCCTGGTCCTGGCGCGCTCGCCGCCTGACGGCGGCGTGGCGTTAAATCTATTGGAGGAAGCATGTATCTGGGATTTGATCTGGGCACGTCCGGTGTCAAGGCGCTGCTGATTGGCGCGGACCAGTCGATCGCAGGATCGGCGACCGCTCCGCTGGACGTTTCGCGACCGGCCTCGGGCTGGTCGGAGCAGGATCCCGCGCACTGGATCGAGGCCACGAAAAAGGCCGTGGCGGAGTTGCGCAGCGCCCATCCGGACGCCTTTTCCGCCGTCCGCGGCATCGGTTTGTCCGGGCAGATGCATGGCGCCACGCTGCTTGACGAAAGCGACAATGTTCTGCGCCCCTGCATCCTGTGGAACGACACGCGCAGCTACAGGGAAGCCGCAGAACTCGACGCTGATCCGCGCTTTCGCGAGATTTCCGGCAATATCGTCTTTCCAGGCTTTACTGCGCCCAAGCTTGTCTGGGTCCGCAACAACGAGCCTGAGATATTCGACAAGACCGCGAAGGTTCTCCTTCCAAAGGATTATATGCGCCTGTGGCTCACCGGCGAGCATGTTTCGGAAATGTCCGATGCGGCGGGCACAAGCTGGCTCGACGTCAGCGCGCGAAAATGGTCCGATGCTCTGCTGGAGGCCTCTTTCATGGACGCAGGCCAGATGCCGCGTCTCGTCGAAGGATCAGATGCGAGCGGCATGCTGCGTTCCGAACTGGCTTCCGAATGGGGCCTTTCGCATCCCGTCACAGTCGCCGGCGGCGCCGGAGACAATGCGGCGACCGCAATCGGCATGGGCATTCTCCAGGAGGGCTCCGCCTTCCTGTCGCTCGGCACCTCCGGCGTCGTGTTCGCGGCGAACAGCGCCTATCGGCCGAACGCCGAAAGCGCAGTCCACACCTTTTGCCACGCCGTTCCGGCAAGCTGGCACCAGATGGGCGTCATCCTGTCCGCCACTGATACGCTCAACTGGTTTTCCGGCGTCACCGGCAAGTCGGCCAGCGAGTTGACGAGCGAACTGGGCGGCGACCTGCGCGGACCTGCCGCGATTTTCCTGCCCTATCTTTCCGGCGAGCGCACGCCCCACAACGATGCGCATATCCGCGGCGCGCTGACCGGCATTTCGCATGGAACCGACCGGCCGGCCATCACCGCTGCGATCCTGCAGGGCGTCGCCTTCGCCTTCCGCGACTGCATCGAGGCGCTTGCCGCGGCCGGCACCCGCATCGACAGGCTGATCGCCAGCGGCGGCGGTTCGCGATCGGACTACTGGCTGAAGACGGTGGCGACTTTGCTCGACGTGCCGATCGACGTTCCGGCAGCCGGCGAAGTGGGCGCGGCGTTTGGCGCGGCGCGTCTCGGCATGCTCGCAGCCGAAGGCGCCGATCCCGCGGCGACCTGCGCCATGCCGGCCGTGGAACACACGATCGAACCGGAGCGCGCGCTTACCGACGCGTTCGGCGAAGCCTATCAGACCTATCGAAAAACCTACCCGGCATTGCGGAGTATATGAGAATGAGCACGCGCTATTTTGGAGATATTGATCCTGTTTCCTATGAAGGGGCAGACAGCACGAACCCGTTGGCGTTCCGCTACTACAATCCGGACGAGATCGTCATGGGCAAGCGCATGGAAGACCATCTGCGCTTCGCCGTCTGCTACTGGCACAATTTCGTCTGGCCGGGCCTCGACCCGTTCGGCGGCCAGACCTTCGATCGGCCCTGGTTCGGAGACACGCTGGATCTGGCGAGACAGAAGGCGGATGTCGCCTTTGACATGTTCACGTTGCTGCGTTCGCCTTTCTACTGTTTTCACGATGCGGATGTCCGCCCGGAAGGCGACAGTTTCGCGGAAAACACCAGCAATCTGAACGCCATCGCCGATTATTTCGAGGAAAAGCAGGCGGAGACCGGCGTCAAGCTTCTCTGGGGTACGGCCAACCTGTTCTCTCACAAGCGCTACATGGCGGGCGCCGCCACCAATCCCGATCCGGATGTCTTCGCCTTCGGAGCGGCGACGGTGAAGACCTGCATGGACGTTACCCACCGGCTCGGAGGCGAGAATTACGTGCTTTGGGGCGGTCGCGAGGGATACGAGACGCTGCTCAACACCAATATCGGCCAGGAACTCGACCAGATGGGACGCTTCCTCAACATGGTGGTCGAGTACAAGCACAAGATCGGCTTCAAGGGCGAAATCCTCGTCGAGCCGAAGCCGCAGGAGCCGACCAAGCACCAGTACGATTTCGACGTGTCAACCGTCTACGGCTTCCTGAAGCGTTACGGCCTGGAAGGCGAGGTCAAGATGAATATCGAGCAGGGCCACGCGATCCTTGCCGGCCATTCCTTCGAGCATGAACTTGCGACGGCCGCCGCCCTCGGTCTGCTCGGATCGATCGACATGAACCGCAACGACTACCAGTCCGGCTGGGACACCGACCAGTTCCCGAACAACGTCCCGGAAATGGCGGTCGCCTATTACCATATCCTGCAGGCCGGCGGCTTCACGACCGGCGGCACCAATTTCGACGCCAAGCTGCGGCGTCAGTCGATCGAACCGGATGATCTTCTGATCGCTCATATCGGCGGCATGGACTGTTGCGCGCGCGGCCTTAAGGCCGCTGCGAAAATGATCGAGGACGGCGTCCTGTCCGGCTTTGTCGCCGACCGCTACTCCGGCTGGCAGGGCGAGGAGGCGCAGAAGATGCTGAACGGCGATTATTCGCTCGAAGACATCGCCTCTTACGTGGAGCAGTCGGACGTCAATCCGCAGCCGAAATCCGGCCGGCAGGAATATCTGGAGAATGTCGTCAATCGCTACGTTTGATGCATTGCAAAAAATCGCTCTTGCCTTGTCGGGGAAAGATGCAATGCTGGCGCCGATTCATACTGATTTCTAACATCGGAGCCTGCATTGCTTGATACCCCCTATCTACTGTTCCTGGGCGATGCGCCCGATTCACTGGCGGCCAAGGTTGCACAGGGCATCAAGGACTGGCGACCGGAACTCGCCGTCGGACAATTGCGGCTGGAAGGCTGCAACGCGAACCTGAAAATTCCCGATCTGACGATCGAGGAGGCCAAGGCCAGGGGCGCGCGCACCTTGGTGATCGGCGTCGCCAACCGCGGCGGCGTTATTTCCGAAAGCTGGAAAACAGTCCTGAAGGAGGCGCTGGAAGCCGGCATGGATCTGGCCTCGGGCCTGCACAATCTGCTGCGCGACGAGCCGGAACTGGCGCAACTGGCGGCAAGCCAGGGGCGCAAGCTGCATGACGTTCGTCTGCCCTCGGTCAAATATCCGATCGCCAATGGCAAGAAACGCACGGGCAAGAGATGCCTCGCCGTCGGCACCGATTGCTCGGTCGGCAAGATGTACACCGCCCTGTCCATGGAAAAGGCGATGCACGAACGCGGCATGAAGGCCACGTTCCGCGCGACCGGCCAGACAGGTATCCTGATCACCGGCGACGGCGTGCCGCTCGACGCGGTGATTGCGGATTTCATGGCCGGTTCGATCGAATACCTCACGCCGGACAACGATCCCGATCACTGGGATCTGATCGAGGGGCAGGGGAGCCTGTTCCACGCATCCTATTCCGGCGTTACGCTGGCGCTCATCCATGGCGGACAGCCCGATGCGCTGATCCTGTGCGACGAGCCCTTCCGGCCGCATATGCGCGGCTTGCCGGACTACACGCTCCCGAGCCTGGAGACGCTGCAAGACGTGGCGCTTCAGATGGCCAGGATCGTCAATCCGGATTGCAAGGTGATCGGCGTATCGCTCAATACATCGGCCATGGATGACGAGAAGGCGGCCGCCTATATCGCCGAAGTGGAGCAGAGAATGCAGCTTCCGACCGTCGATCCATTCCGGCAGGGAGCGGGCAAGCTCGCGGACGCCCTGGCATGACCATACGCAGTCTTGGGGTCGAGGAAACCGTATTTCGCCTTGCGGAGACGTTCACCATTTCGCGTGGATCGCGCGATCAGGCGAACGTGATTACGGTTTCGATCACGGAAGACGGTCATACAGGTTTCGGCGAATGCGTGCCCTATGCGCGCTATGACGAGACGGTGGGCGGCGTTATCGCGGCCATCAAGGCGCTTCAGCCGGACATCGAGGCGGGCGCTGCGCGCGCCGAGTTGCAGTCGTTGCTGCCGGTAGGCGCGGCCCGCAACGCCCTTGATTGCGCCTTGTGGGATCTTGAGGCGAAACAATCCGGTAAACGCGTCTACGAACTCGCCGGCCTGACGCCGCCCGAGCCCGTGACGACCGCCTTCACCCTGTCGCTGGAAGCGCCCGACGTGATGCGGGAAAAGGCGCGCAAGAATGCGCATCGCCCGCTGCTCAAGATCAAGCTCGGGGGAGAGGGCGATATCGATCGCATCAAAGCCGTCCGGGAAGGGGCGCCGGAAACAGCCATCATTGTCGACGCCAATGAGGGCTGGAGCGTCGAGACCTATCGCAGCCTTGCGCCGGAACTGCTGCGCCTTGGCGTGCGCATGGTCGAGCAGCCGCTGCCGGCGGGCAAAGACGATGCGCTGCTGGAACTCGACCGCATTCTGCCGGTCTGCGCCGATGAAAGCTGCCACGATCGCTCCAGCCTGCCGTCGCTCGTCGGCAAATACGACATGGTCAACATCAAGCTCGACAAGACAGGCGGCCTCACCGAAGCCCTGCTTTTGAAGGAAGAGGCGCTGGCCGCCGGCTACGCGATCATGGTGGGATGCATGGTCGGTTCGTCGCTCGCCATGGCGCCGGCCGTTCTTGTGGCCCAGGGCGTCGACATCGTCGATCTGGACGGCCCCCTTTTGCTCGCTGAAGATCGTGATCATCCACTTGTGTACAGAGATGGCGGCGTCTGCCCGTCCGAACCGGAATTATGGGGTTGAAGAATGCGTACAGTCTACGTCAACGGCGACTATGTGCCGGAAGATCAGGCGAAGGTCTCGGTTTTCGATCGCGGCTTTCTGTTCGCCGACGGCGTCTATGAGGTCACCTCGGTTCTTGACGGCAAGCTCATCGATTTCGGCGGACACTGCAAGCGGTTGCGCCGCTCGCTCGGCGAACTGGATATGCGCCTCGACCTGAGCGACGAGGACCTGCTCGCCATCCATCGCGAACTCATTGAGCGCAACGATATCGACGAAGGCATGATTTATCTCCAGGTCACGCGCGGCGCCGCGGACAGGGATTTCGTGTTTCCTCCCGAAGACACGCCGCCAACTGTGGTGCTGTTCACGCAGAAGAAGCCGCTGATGGAAAGCGCGCTCGCCGCCAGGGGCCAGAAGGTCATCACCATCGAAGACAAGCGCTGGAGCCGTTGCGACATCAAGACCGTGCAGCTGCTCTATCCGTCGCTCGCCAAGATGGAGGCGAAGGCGAAAGGCGCAGATGACGCCTGGCTGGTGCGCGACGGTTTCGTGACGGAAGGCTCGTCCAATAACGCCTATATCGTGACGTCCGACGGGACGATCGTTACGAGGGATATTTCAAGCCTCATCCTCAGCGGCATCACCCGGCAGGCTGTCCTCGAATGCGCGCGGGACCTGCAGATGAAGATCGAGGAGCGCCCGTTCAGTGTCGAGGAAGCCGAAAGCGCCGTCGAGGCGTTTTCAACCTCGGCGTCCGGTTTCGTCTTGCCCGCCGTGGAAATCGACGGCAAACCGATCGGCGACGGCAAGCCCGGGCCGGTCGCTACGCGCCTGCGTTCGGTCTATATCGACAAGATGCGCCAGGCCGCCATCTGATCGCGTCTTGTCGTTTGTGCGCAGTCCCGGTTTACTTTCCGGGGAATGCGGTGCAGATACGTCCAGATGAATTCCGCCACGTGATGCGAAAGTAATTTTGCAGCCGGCAAGCACTGCTCTGCGTATTGTGGATAGTGTTTCAGGGCGTCTCGCGGTATTTTGTGACAAGACCTGCGTAAGGGAGATCCCCCATGAATATTCAGTTGAAACAGAAGGACAGCCCGTCGCTCGGTTCCTTCAACTGGTCCGATCCGTTTCGTCTGGACGACCAGCTTACCGACGACGAACGGATGATCCGCGAATCCGCGCACGCCTATGCGCAGGAAAAGCTCCAGCCGCGCGTGATCGAAGCCTATCGCGAAGAGAAGACCGATCCCGGTATCTTCGCCGAAATGGGCGAGATGGGGCTGCTCGGCGTCACCATTCCGGAAGCTTATGGCGGCATCGGCGCAGGCTACGTGTCCTACGGCCTGGTCGCCCGCGAAGTCGAGCGCGTCGATTCCGGCTACCGCTCGATGATGTCGGTTCAGTCGTCGCTCGTGATGTATCCGATCTACGCCTATGGCTCGGAAGAACAGCGCAAGAAATATCTGCCAGGCCTTGCCGCGGGCACGTCCATCGGCTGTTTCGGTCTGACGGAGCCCGACGCCGGATCCGATCCGGGCGGCATGAAGACCCGTGCAAAGAAGATCGACGGCGGCTACAGCCTGTCCGGCGCCAAGATGTGGATTTCCAACTCGCCGATCGCCGATGTCTTCGTCGTCTGGGCGAAGTCCGAGGCGCATGACGGCAAGATCCGCGGGTTCGTGCTCGAAAAGGGCATGAAGGGCCTGTCGGCGCCCAAGATCGAAGGTAAGCTGTCGCTCCGGGCTTCGATCACAGGCGAGATCGTGCTCGACAATGTCGAGGTGTCTGAAGACGCGCTTCTCCCCAATGTCGAAGGCCTGAAGGGCCCGTTCGGCTGCCTCAATCGCGCGCGCTACGGCATTGCCTGGGGCGCGCTCGGCGCCGGCGAATTCTGCTGGCATGCGGCGCGTCAGTACGGTCTCGACCGGAAGCAGTTCGGTCGTCCGCTTGCGCAGACCCAGCTCTTCCAGAAGAAGCTCGCAGACATGCAGACCGAGATCTCTCTCGGTCTTCAGGGCGCGCTGCGCGTCGGCCGGTTGATGGACGAGGCCCAGGCCGCGCCGGAGATGATCTCGATCGTCAAGCGCAACAATTGCGGCAAGGCTCTGGAGATCGCCCGCATGGCGCGCGACATGCACGGCGGCAACGGCATATCCGAGGAATTCCAGGTCATGCGCCACATGTGCAATCTGGAAACCGTCAACACCTATGAAGGCGCGCACGACGTCCATGCACTGATCCTCGGCCGCGCCCAGACCGGCTTGCAGGCGTTCTTCTGATCCCTGCCTGAATACGCGCCCTGTCCCGAACACGGACAGGGCGATACGAATTCTCCTGCTGAAATTTCCAGCGATTTGTGCTATAAGACGTGCAGCGAAACCCGCGAGCGACCGGGCCCCTGACGCCTGAACACCCGGATTCCCGAAACAAAGCCAGATTGTGAAACACCCGCCACCACCAACCCTCCTGCCGGACTTGATCCGGCATCCAGCAGCCACGCGTCTGCGTGGCGAAAGATGAATCAGCGAACGCCTGAAAATCAGATTCCCGAAACAAAGCCAAACACGCGAAACGGTCGATTCCCGAAACAAAGCCAGATTTCGTAAAAGCTCTGTGTTATCAATATCTTGATTCAGTATCGCATCTCAAGATATTGATTTAATTGCATTTTCCTAACTTTCAATTCCATCTTGTCACGCGTCGCCGCAGCGAATAGAGTGCGCTTGGCCCAGCGAGATGCCTCCGGACCCGCGGAAAAGGTTCAGCCTGCTCGATCATTCATGACATTCGTCTGCCCCAGGTGCAGCCGGTTGCGGGTCTCGGTCCTGTGCACATGGAGGCATCATGAAAACCCTTCCCGCATCTCCGGATATTTACCATCTCAAGAAGCAGTCGAAGCAGCTGCTGAAAGCGGCCAGGGCTGAAACCCCCGAAGCGATCGCCCGCTTTGTCGAGGCGTTGCCGTCCTTGCGAGGCGGCGTTGCGCCAACCGCGAAGGTGATGCGGCTTCACAATGCCCAATCGGTCATTGCCCGTGAATACGGGTTCCCGTCCTGGCCGCAGTTGAAGCGGTATGTCGAGTGGAAGCGCGGTGATCGCGCCGAAAGGCTGGCGAACTGGTTGCGGCTTGTGCTGGAAGGCAACGCCGCCCGCCGCCGGCTCGCCATGCGCTTGATGGAAGAAGAGCCGGATCTGTTTGCCGGCGATCCATGGGTCGCGTGCGTCCTCGGCGATGTTCCGGTTCTGCGTGACATTCTTGAGCGCGATCCGGATTTTGCTCTGAAGACGGGCGGTCCTCTCGCCATGCCGCCGCTGGTCGCCGTCGCGCATTCGAAACTCATTCTCGACAACGATCGTGAAGACGATCTCCTCGCATCGGCCCGTTTGCTCCTCAAACACGGCGCGGACGTCAACGGCCGGTGGTCCGATCCGCAACACAAGGACAGTTCGCTTTCGCCGCTATACGGAGCCGCCGGCGTCACCCACCATGCAGGCATGACGAAGCTGCTGCTCGACGCGGGCGCCGATCCGGATGACAACGAATCCCTCTATCATTCCATGGAGACAGGCGATCTCTCCTGCACGCGACTGCTTCTTGAGGCGGGCGCGACGGTTCCCGGAACCAACTCGGTAGGGCGCGCGCTGGACTACGACAGGCTGGAGGCGCTGAAACTCCTCATCGATCATGGCGGCGACCCGAACGAGCATATCTGGCTGCACCATGCGATCATGCGCGGACGTTCTCTGGATCACATAAAGCTGCTGATTGAGGCGGGCGCCGATGCCCGCGCCGAAAACCGCGAAGGCGTCAGCGTCTTTCGCTGGGCCATGCTTCATGGCCGCGAGGATGTCGTCTCCTTGCTCCGGGGTCTTGGCGTCGAGGAAAGCCCGACCGACGAAGAGCGCTTTGTCGCCGCCTGCACGCGCGGCGATGAGGCGGCGGCCCGTTCCATTCTTGCCGATCATCCCGATATGGTGTCGCGCCTGTCTCAGCCGCAACTGCAGATGCTTCCGCAGCTTGCGGGCATCGGCGCGATCGACGCTGTCCGCACGATGCTGGCGGTCGGCTGGCCGCGAGAGGTCAAGGCCGGGTGGCATGCGACGGCCTTGAACCACGCCGTTTTTCAGGGAGACGCCGCCATGACGCGGCTGATCATGCAGGCCGGCGCCGACTGGCGCACACAGCACGGTTTCGGCGACAATGTCCTTGGCACGCTGTCATTCGCCTCGAACGCGGAGGATATCGCCGATCCCGCGCCGCTGGATTACGTCGGCTGCGCAAGGGCGCTTGTCGAAGGTGGTGTTCCGGTCGAAGCTTTCGACGACTACGTTTTTTCGCCGGAAGTCGCGGCCTGGCTTGAAACTGCGTAGCGCAGTTACTTCACGCGAAAGCGCGTTCCCGGCGCCGGCGGCGCCTCCACCGGGCCGGCGAAACATTGCGCGTTCTGCATCCAGTATTCGGCGGCCGGTCCGACCGTCTCGATCTGCGTATCGGCAACATTGCGAGTCTGGGTCACCACCTGGCAAAAGCCGGTCGCCGGTCCCGAGACGCGGTTGTTTTCCTGCGGTTCGTTCCATTCCCATGTCGCGCCCGATGGCGCAGTCAGTGAAACGAACGGCGCGGGATCTGGAACCGGTTTTCCGCGATTGGCGAACGTCCAGCCGAAGGTGGTCACGCCCAGATGGGCGATGTTCCTGATCCGGTCGGTGTCGACCCGTTCTTCGCTGAGTACATCGAACACTTCCTGGCCATGCGCCCAAGTCTCCATCTGGCGCGCGGTGATGCAGGAGCGCGCGCTCATGTCCGGTCCCGCCCAGGCGAGACGGGCCTTTGGGTCCGCTGTCGAATAGGCCTCCGCCAGTTCTTCGAAACCCTCGCGCCATGAAGCCGCGAGGCGCGGACCGGTCGTGTCCCCCAGCCAGTCATACTGAAGCTGTCGCAGGGACTTGCCTTGCTGGAAAGCCTTGGCGATCGGGCCCATGAAGGCGCCGAACGCCGCCCGGTCCCTCAATGTCAGCAAAGCGCCGTGATTGAACATGTGCAGATGTCCGATCACGTCCTCGATCGTCCAGTCCTTGAACTGCGTAACAGTCTTCAACTGCTCCGCGCCGAGCGGCGCGACAAGAGCGTCGAGGGCTCTGGATTCCTCAAGAAAGTCTGTGGCTTGCTGCATGTCTCTGCCTCCTCGCCGGCTCAGCTTGTACTGATCTCGAAAAGCATCGCGCCACTGGCGATCTGGCGACCGGCCTCCGCGCCGATCGCCGCGACGATCCCGTCGACGGGCGCGACGATTTCGTGCTGCATCTTCATGGCTTCCACGACGCCGAGCCGCTGGCCTTTCGTCACGGCGTCGCCAACTGAAACGCCAATCTCCGTCACGACGCCGTGCATCGGCGCGCGCAGAAGGCCGGCTTCAGCGCCGTCCTGTGAGCCCGACTGCAATCCATCGAGACGTCGAAAGCGTAGTTCCCGGCTCTTCAGTGAGACATAGACGGCGTCACCTTCGATCAACGCCGCGTCGAGGCGCAGGCGCTTGCCGTCGACGACGAACAGCATCGGGTCCGACGGATCGGTCTGCACTGTCTTCGTCGCGTCGGCCATTTCAATCGCGTAGCAGCCATTGCCTCTGGCGGTGAGGCGCAGCTCCGGCGCCTCCGCCAGGCCTATGCGAACGGGAAGCAGCGGCGAACTCGACCAGTCGAGCAGGGCGGGAGAAACCGAAACGGCCTTTTCATGGGCTTCCCTGCGCCGGTCGAGATAGACGAGAACGGCGGCGATCGCCGTGGCGTCCGGATCGGCCTCCACAGGTTCGAAAGACAACAGTCCGACCAAATCCGTTGTCGCCTGGCCTGACGCAAAGGCGTCGGAGGTCAGCAGGGTCTTCAGAAACGCCTTGTTGGTTTGCGGACCGAAGAGGATCGTCCGGTTGAGCGCTGATACGAGCGCCTGCCGGGCGCTCTCCCGGTCCGGCCCGTGGGCGATGATCTTGGCGATCATGGAATCGTAGAACGGCGAGATGTCCGAGCCGGTCTCGACGCCTGAATCGACCCGCACGCCATCGCCTTCCGGCGGCCGCCACAAGTGGATCGGACCGGTGGACGGCATGAAGGCGTCGTCCTCGGCGCAGAGCCGCGCCTCGATCGCATGCCCATTAAAGCCGATATCCTCCTGGCGGAGATCGAGCGTTTCGCCGCGCGCGATCCGGATCTGCCATTCCACGATGTCGAGGCCGGTGACCATCTCGGTCACCGGATGTTCGACTTGCAGCCGCGTGTTCATTTCGAGGAAAAAGAAGTCGCCGCTGTCCGTCAGCAGAAACTCCACGGTTCCGGCGCCGACGTAGTTGACCGCCCGGGCGGCGTCCACGGCGGCCTTGCCCATGCGTTGGCGCAGATCGTCTGTCAAAGCCGGGCAGGGGGCTTCTTCCAGAACCTTCTGGTGCCGCCGCTGGACCGAGCAGTCGCGTTCGCCCAGATGGATGCAATGCCCGTGCGCATCGGCGAGGATCTGGATCTCGACATGGCGCGCGTTCTCCAGCGCCCGCTCGAGGATCAGTTCGTCCGAACCGAACGCCGCGCGCGCCTCCGTGCGCGCAAGATCGAGTTCGCCCTTCAGGCCGTCAGCGTCCCTGACCAGGCGCATGCCGCGCCCGCCGCCGCCGGCTGACGCCTTGATCATCAGCGGAAAGCCGATCTCTCCCGCAGCCTTGACAAAGGCGTCGTCGCTCTGATCCCCGCGCTTGAAGCCGGGAATGCACGGGATGCCCGCCTGTTCCGCCAGCGCCTTGGCCGCAGCCTTGCTTCCCATGGTTCGGATGGCGTGTTCGCCCGGCCCCACGAAGATCAGGCCTGCGTCCCTGCAGGCTTTCGCGAAATCCGGATTTTCCGAAAGAAAACCGTATCCTGGGTGAATGGCCTCAGCATTCGATTCAAGCGCTGCCGCGATAATCTGTTCGATGGAAAGATAAGACTCGGCCACAGCCGATCCTTTCAGAGCGACCGCCCTGTCGGCGAATTTGACATGCGGCGCGGCGCTGTCGGCCGGCGCGTGGACAGCGATTGTCTCAAGCCCCATACGCCTCGCCGTGCGCATGATGCGGAGCGCGATCTCGCCCCGATTGGCGACGAGAAGCGTGTCGAAGGTTCGCGTCATCGCGCCCAGTCCGGCTTTCGCTTGCCAAGGAACGCGGCGATGCCCTCGCGACCTTCCTGACTGGTCATGCAACTGGCGAAGCGATCGGCCGCAAGGTCGATCAGTTCATCGGTGTCCATCTCCCCGACGCTCAGGAGAATTTCCTTGGTCGCCGCGTTCGCCTCCGGGCCGCATCTGAGAACCGCCTTGCGGATTTCCCTTTCCTTTTCGGTGAGTTCGTCGGCGGTGTCGACAACCTCGTTGGCGAGCCCCAGCTTCAGTGCATCGTCGCCGTCGAACCGCGTCGCCGTCAGCATGATGCGTCTGGCGGTCCGCAGCCCAAGCCGCCGCACCACATAGGGCGCAATCTGCGCCGGCGGAATGCCGAGCGTTGTTTCGGTCAGGGAAAACTGAGCGTCTCGGGTGGTGATGACGATGTCTCCGGCGCATAACAGTCCGAGCCCTCCGGCCATGGCGGCGCCTTCAACAAGCATGACGACCACCTGGGGCATGCCGTCGATCAGCGCGAAGAGTTCGCCGGCGTCGCGGCTCGCGTCGCGGATCGTCGCCACCGGGTCAGCGGATTCCTCCGCCTCCATGAAACCTTTCAAATCGCCGCCGGAACTGAAGACCCCGCCATTTCCGCGGAAGGTGATGCCGCGGATCGTGCTGTCGTCGCGCGCCTGATCGAGGACGGAGGTCAGGGCCGTCACCGTGTCCGACGACAACGCATTGCGTTTTTCAGGGCGGTTGAAGCGGATCGTCAGCCAATGGTCCTCATGGACCAGTTCCAGACCGCCGGATTCCTGCAACATGGAGTTCTCCTTACATCCTCGCCACACCGAAACTGTTCGGATGGAGCCGTCGCCGCCGCGCTTCCCGGCAGGTTTCCAGCGTGAAGCCCAGCACCTTGCGCGTGTCGCGCGGGTCGATAACGCCATGGTCCAGCATGTGGCCGGAGGTATAGAAGGCGTCCGATTGTCCGTCGAACAGACCGACGATCTTGTCGCGCTGTGCTTTCAGCGTCGCCGGGTCGAGCGTCTTGCCACGCCGCGCCGCAGATCGGGTCATGACCTGTTCCATCGTCAAAGCCGCCTGTTCGCCGCCCATCACGCCGGTTTTCGCGTTCGGCCAGGAAAACAGGAAATCCGGCGCGTAGGCGTAGCCGCACATGCCGTAGTTCCCGGCGCCGAAGCTTGCGCCGACATAGAAGGTGATCTTCGGAACGCGCACATTGGATACGGCCTGGATCATCTTGGACCCGTGCTTGATCATGCCGGCGTGCTCATACTCCGCGCCGACCATGTAACCGGTGGTGTTCGACAGAAAGACCAGCGGAATGTCGGCCTGGTCGCACAATTGCATGAATTGCGCGGCCTTTGTCGCGCCTTGCGGATCGATTGGCCCGTTGTTGCCGAGAATTCCGCAGGGATGGCCAAAGACATCGGCCTGCAGGCAGACGGTAGAGACGCCGTAATCCGGCTTGAAATCGCTGAAATTGGAGCCGTCCACCAGCCTGGCGGCAAGTTCGCGCATGTCGTAGGGGCGCCGATAGTCGACGGGCGCAAGTCCCGCAATTTCGTCCGCCGACGACACCGGCTCCGCAAAAGCGCGGGCGGGCGGCGCGGCGCAGTCCTTGTTCCAGTCGAGGCGGGCGACGATGTCGCGGGCGATCGCAATGCCGTGGGCGTCGTCCTCGGCCAGATACTCCACCAGCCCGCTGACGGATGCGTGCATTTCCGCGCCGCCAAGCGTCTGGTCGTCTGATTCTTCGCCCGTCGCCGCCTGGACGAGCGCGGCGCCGGCAAGCGCCGCCATGCCGTTCTTGCGCACGCCGATCACATAGTCGCTCATGCCCGGCTGGTAGGCTCCGCCGGCCGTCGACGGGCCATGCAATACGGTAATGACCGGAACGCCCGCGGCCGACAGTTTCGCAAGGCCGTGAAACATGCCGCCGCCATGCGCCCAAAGCTCCACCGTATAGTCCATGAGATTGGCGCCGGCGCTTTCCACGAGATGAATGAAAGGCAGTTTCTGCTTGAGGGCGATGTCCAGGCAGCCGAGCGCCTTGTCGACCGATCTCGGGGTCGATGCGCCGGCGTTGATGCCGCTGTCGTCCACAAAGACCAGGCAGCGTACGCCGCTGACGAAGCCGATGCCGGTGATCATGCTGGCGCCGGGCACGCTGGTCTCCGGGTCGCCATTGTCGGCCAGATAGCCGGCCATGTTGTAGAGTGCGAGATAGGGCATGCCCGGATCGAGCAATTGCGAGAGCCGTTCCCGCGGCGTCAATTGTCCGCGCTCCTCAAAGCGCGGCCGGCGCTCCTCGGACTTGGCTGCGGCGCGGTTTTCCAGATCCCGCAGCGTCCCGACAAGACCGAGCATCGCAGCGCGATTTTCCGCAAAACTTTCAGACTGGACGTCGAGCATGGAGCGATAGACGGGCATGTGCCTAATCCGGTTGATGTGCTGGTTTGCGATCCTGACGCCTTTCAAGACGCAACGCCAGTTCATTCGGAACGTGAATCGGCGCTGCGAGCAGAATTTGGGCGTAGGCCTTGGCCTGCGGGTCGTTTCTCAGGCTGGCGACTCCTCCGCCGCCAAGGCAATCATGCAGAAGGAAATTGATGGCGTTGAGACCCGGCAGATAGAACCGTTCAACCCGGCCTTCAAGAAAATGCGCGAACCTGTCGGCGACGAAGTCCTCCGTCAGTTGCTCCCAAAGATAGCGCAGCACGTCCGGGTCTCGAGCGATCACGCCGATATTCGCCTTGTCGCCCTTGTCTCCGCTGCGCGCCAGGGCGACATCGATCAGGCGAAGCGTCGTCATCTGTGTTGCCTCGCCTTTGGTAATCGGCGCGGTCGGCCTGACCATCGGGGCGGGGCTGGTCGTGGGCGCGTGCCTGACTATTCGCGTCGCGTCGCCCAGAGTGACGGTCAACGCTATGTCGTCGCGCGGCAAAAGGAATGAATAAAGCCTGACGACCGGCGAGGGGCGGGGGCGCGTGCCTGCGAACCCGCTCAGGCCCGGCGGCGCTGACAGGCCGAGGCCAACGGCTTCGCGGAACAGCAGCGCGACCGCCTTTTCGTCCGCATGGCGGGCGGCAAGCTTGACACAGACCTCGCGCCACTCCTGCGCGCGGGCGTGCCCACCATACTGGCTTTCGGCGCCGATCACCTCGACGCTGGTTTCCGTGTAATCCGGAAGGTTGGCGCTGCGAAGAATATTGCCCGCCCGGTTGACGGCGGCGTCGGCGAAGCGCTTGGCCTTTCTGTCGGCGTCGAAACCGGTAAAGCTGAAGAGATGGCCGCCCCGGTAACCGTCCATCCAGGTGGCGCAGACTTTCAGTGTGTCCGGCGGCGGCGCTCCCTTGGCGCCCGTGACCGCGACAATGTCGTCTCCCGCCTGTTCGAGCCGGACTTCGCTGAAATCGCATGTCACGTCCGGCAGTTTGTAGGCCTGCGGATCGCCGATCTCGTAGAGGATCTGTTCGGCCACTGTGCCGGTCGACACAAGACCGCCGCTGCCTTCCGGTTTGGACACGGAAAACTGCCCGTCAGGCTCGACCTCGACGATGGGATAGCCGATCGTCTCTATCGTATCGGCGCAGAGCTCCCAGTCCGTGAAATTGCCGCCGGTCGCCTGCGGGCCGCACTCGATGATGTGCCCGGCCAGGCTGCCAGCCGCCAGCAAGTCATAGGAACCGGCTTTCCATCCATGCGCATGAAGGCACACGCCGAGCGTGACGGCGGAATCGACGCAGCGCCCGGTCACCACGATGTCGGCTCCCATATTCAACGCTTCGGCGATCGCAAGAGCGCCCGCATAGGCGTTGACGCTTGCAATGCGACGCGGATCGGGGAAGGAGGCCTTCGTGTCGATTTCGACGATGTTTGAGCCGGACAGGCTCTCGGCGCGATCCGTCAGATCGTCGCCCGCCACCCAGGCGACCTTCAGGGCGATGCCGGCGGCGTCGATCGCCTTTTCCAGCGCCGCCGCGCAGGCGCGCGGGTTGAGTCCGCCGGCGTTCGAGACGATCTTCACGCCTTGTTCAGCGATGCGCTCCAGATTGGGCGCAACGGCTGCCGAAACGAAATCTGTCGCGTAGCCGAGCGCCGCATCCTTCGCGCGCGCCCGCGCCAGGATCGACATGGTGATTTCCGCCAGATAGTCGTAGACGATGAAGTCGACGCGACCGTTGTCGAGCAGTTGGCGCGTCGCCAGCGCCGCATCGCCCCAAAAGCCGCTCGCGCCGCCGATCCTGACAGGTCTGTCGCTCATTAGCCTCCCCAGCGAACGAACCGACTCCTCGATGCGGATCGTTCCGTCGACCTACATAAGATGATCGGACAAGGGGATGCAACCGCGCGCGTCAGCCCTCGAAGCCTTCCAGTTTCATGTCATGCGCGTAGCCGCGCCCCTCGCGTTGGTCGGCCGGCGGAATGAAAAGGAATTCCGGCGTGCGACGGCGGTATTCGTGCATATGGACGATCACCGTGTCGCGGTCGGCGAGCACAACGCCATAGGCGGGTTCCTCCATGTTGCCGGGAACCCGCCTGATGTCGGGATTTTCGGTTTCGTCGCGCAGATCGAGCGCAAGCTGCTGGTTGGTGCTGCGCATGCAGGAGACCGGAACGCCGCGCCAGCTTCCGAAAATCGGTCGGTGGATGTGGCCGAAGAACAGATGCCGGATCCGCGCGCGATGCGGCTCGAGGATCGACCAGAGCGCTTCGCTGTCGAGCATGCGGCTGCCGTCCATTCCTACGATGCCGACTTCGAAGGGTGGATGATGCATGAAGAGGAAGACCGGGTTGTCATCGGCGTCCAGTTGCGCCTTCAGCCAAGCCTGACGTTTCTCGCAATAGTGCCCGGAGTGCACGCCTTCCTGCAGTGTCTGGAGGAACAGGCACTTGCCGGCGTCGGTCCGCCAAACGCCCTGGACGAAACCATTGCCGTCATCGAAGGCGTCGGAAAAATGGCGTCGTAGCTCCGGCACGGCGTCGTGATTGCCGACCATCAGAATGAGCGGGATCTTGAGGCCTGACACCGCCTTTTTCACGGCCTCATACTCTTCCGTCCCGCCCCAGTGGGTCAGGTCGCCGCCGATAACCGCAAATTCCGCGTCGGCGTGTTCGGCGTTGATGCTTTCGACAGCACCGGCAAGCCGTTTCGCCGGGTCGGAGCCGTACATGGTCTTGCCTTCGCCGACCACGTGGACGTCGGTGAGATGGATGAATTTTGATTTATTTCCTTTAACCATTTGATTATTATACGATAATTTGAATCTAAATTTTTTCCTGTGTAGCAATATTGGGAAAATATTGCGTGATATTATATGTGGAAAACGCGACGAAAGGATATCCTGTAGGCTCTTTGGAAACAGAAAACCCGTGGCTGAGTCTCGGTCATGGTTTAAATGGCTTCGTTGTAGCTAAACGTGGAAAACTAATCGGGGCTTTTTCGTCGCGCCGCTACTCTTGAAGCATAAGCGGCAAGCTCTTCTCGTGAATCGAAAAGCGGCGAACCACACTGTGAGCAATGAATAGAACTCTTGTTCGGCAGGTCATCATCGGACGGTGTAATGATCCGGTTTTCTTTCTGACAAACTGGACATTCTTTCTTTAATTCCGACATTGCATCCGACCTTCATCACTCTGCAAGACGCTTATTAGGCTAGCAAGAGAGCGTTTTTGTCAAACCACAACAGAAAACCGTGGCCGGCGGTGGGCTGGCCACGGTTTTCGTTGCACTGCGTTACACTGCGAAGCGCTGAGGCGCGTTGCGTTGCGCGGCGGAGTGTTGCGGCGCGGTTCTGGATATGAGCGTTAGAAATCTGATTTCAAGCGGTGCCGATCGCGATGTCGGCGGTTATGCTTGGATCATCCGCAATAACCTCCAGCAGGTCATCAACGTCCGTGTTTTCCTCGATCCGCCCATTTAGTTTATCGTGTACATACGAGAGATTTTGGTGTTGGCGAAATTTCTTCATGGCCGCCTCAATTTCTTCCGGCGTTTCGTCGGGCTGCGTTGACGGTATTCCGGTTTCCGGATCGACCGTGATGTTAGGATCGGCTGCAATCTCTGCCAGATGAGCATTACCCTCCGCCGTGGCCGAGGCCAATTCTTCGTCAGTAGGTTCCTTGATCGACGCCGGCCATATGTTCAGGCGCTCGCCAAGTTCGAGCTTCATGGCATCCGCTATGGTCTCGCGCCTCTGGTCGTCGGTGATGTTTCCGACAAGCATGTCGATCAGCAGGTCGTATTTGCCGGTCGGGATGTAATGTTCGCTGCCAGCCTCGATTAGTCTTTTGGTTTTCTGTGATAGTTCCATTGTCGTTCCTTTCGGGTTGTGTTGACGATGGTAGTTCTCGCTGATTTGGATTCATCCTGTCAACAGTTATTATCTAATTATTTCAATTACTTAGAGTAAGTCAGCGGTGACTTCCTCTATCGGATCAGGACAAAAATCAGGGTGATTGCCCATTATGCATATAGCGCCCGGTCGATGGCTCTACATAGGAATCTGCATCCGGATGCAATTTTGCCCAGTTGCGGGATGCAACCAGATTGATATCCGCACGGTATTCGTTCGCTATTTCGCTAAATCGCCCATAGATGGCCACTGGCGCGCATTCTGATTGGCGGATGTCTTGCGACTCTGAAACCTCATGCGCGTCTGTGGCGCTGTCTGTGCTCGAAACTTGCGGCTTCTCTTTCAGGTGGGCCGGGACATAGGCAGGCGCTTTTTGTGAGCTGTTAATCGAGCTAAAAGAATAAGCTAAATTAACAAAGTGCTTGAATTTATTGCGAAAAGCCTCTTGTAATCAGCGTTTAGAAGGCCCATCATTGCAATAACACGGGATTAGCTCCGTGGCCTGCCCCTGATCTCTGGCGGAAATCGGAATACGAGACCGACAACCAGACCGGCAAAACCCAAAATTCAAAAGGCAGCAATGTCAGCCATGACAACTGTCTATGCGACTCCGGTCACGGAAACACACAACGGCCCGGTCGCATGCTTCCAGCTTGCTGGAAACCCGTGACAGTGGCGCGAAAGCGCCCGGATTAAGATGGCCCGTATCCCGCTAAGGTGTCTACCGACGATCGGCCCTGCTAAGGCCAGCCATCGAAGTTGTGTTCTCCTCAAGATGAGAGATTCCTATCCCCCGGTATCAGAACGGTTCAGCTTTATGCTTTTCCCTTAATTACACGTCGAAAGACGTTGTACATTATTAAGTTCTGATACCGGGGGATAGAAACCTAAGATGAGTGAACATAAAGAGAACAAAGATACTGGTGAGCTTGCTTGAAACTGACAAAACACAGTCCCGGAACAAGGATTGATAACACTCCGCGCCGAAGGCGCGGGCAAGGCCTGAAAGGCCGCGCAGGGAGCGACCGAAGGGAGCGAGTATGAGCTTATCTGACCGGCGCAAACAAACATGAAAAACTTTCATGTTTTTCTTGTTTTTGACTGAAAACCTCTTTATATAAAGATCATGCGTTGGTAAGCCGCTAACTTACTTTTCTCGTATACGCATAATATACAAACCCGCCGGGAGGGCAGCCCGGCGGGTTTTCATTTTCAGCACAGTTTGCATACCAATATGGTATATAGGATAATTATCCTAGTCGGCATGATTAGGTTACTAATCAGCACAACCCATGCCGCCGGTCCCTTTGCTTTTCGCAATCTTTTCTCTCTTTGAGGATCGGCGTTTTTATCTCCGGCCAAATTGCCCGCCGGGCCTCATCTGCTGGCGAATCTCGTCGCAAATCACGCCGCGCATGGTGCCTTCAAGTTCGCGTCGCATACGCTTGGCAAGATCTTCATTTTGTTCCGGCGTGCCGGCAGAGCCCTCGACCTTGATCGGCGCGCTGATCTGGAAATTTTGGACCGATTGTGCGGCGTCGGTGCCGACCAGCCTACCAGTCGCGAAACCCTTTCCGGAATTGACCGCCTCCAAAAGCTGTCGATGTTTTCTGGTGGCGGCGGCGTTCACAACGTATTCGCCGTTCGACAGACGTGCGGGTATCGAATCTGACGTGCTGGTGCCTGGTCCCCGAACAAGGCCACCGTCGGCAAGGCCGATGCCGGAGAAAAGCGAACCGATGATGCCGCCGGAGTCACCGGCCAGAAAACCCAAAGGTCCGGAACCCAAGAGCGCGCTTTGCAACGCCGCCTCCAGGAGAGTGTCAACTAGTCTCTTCAGAGCGTCCTCGGCCGTTGCGGAACCAGAAATAATGTCTGAGAAAAACGACGCGATGCCGCCTTTCAGGAAGTCGCTGGCCTGTTGAAGCTGTTCTTGGCTTTGCGCTGCACGTTGCGCGGCGGCTTCCACTTCCGCCATGCTTTGAGCAAGGCTGGATAGTTCGTCGCGCTGTTGCGGGCTCAATTCAATTCCGGCCCGCTGCGCACCCTGAAGCAAATCGAATTCGTATTTCAGCTTGGCGGCTTGGGTGGCCGTCTGACCTACCGCCTGTTGCTCCATGGTCTGTTCTGCAATGAACCTCTGACCGCCTTCGATAAGCTCATCATACGCCTCGGCAAGGTCGAGCGCCTTTTTCGCCGCCTCGTTCTTGGAGCCTGATTTGCTGTCACCGCTCGTCGGCAAGACCGTGATTGGTGCCAGTTCAGTCGGCGGCGTAGTTTGCTCTGGGCTGGTGGTTGTCGATCGCCATTCGCTGGGATTCTCAGGGTCGCGCTCATAACCTTCCGGAAGCTCATCGCCCTCTTGGAAAACGCCATGGCCAGGAACGAAAACCGCGCCGCCCGCGCCAATCATGTCGGCGAACCGCTTGAAGAAATCGCTGTTGCCGAGCGCCGCGAGTTTCTCGTCGAGGGTGTCTAAGGCAGACACAGCCGTCATGATGCCGCTCTTGGCGTTGATGCCGAATCTTCGCCACGTCGCCGCCCATGCATCGTCGAGCTCCTCGGCCTTCGCGATCAACTCGGCGCTGATCGTCCCGCCAGCGTCGGCGGTGGCCTTCTCCATGTCGCGGAGACCCTTTTCGCCGTTCTTCAGAGCGTTGACGAATGATGCGCCGCCACGACCGAAAGCTTCGGTTGCGAGGATCATTTGCTCTTGCTCAGACCTAGCATTGGCGATCAAATTTGCGTAGGTGCGAAGTAAGTCTTCCGTCGATCGGATTTCGCCGTTCTGATCGCGGATGGCGACACCATTAGCTTGGAGGATTTCATAGAGCCTTCCGGTCTCCATGGAAGCCTCACCGATGCGTTTGACGAATTGCTCCATGCCGGTCACAAACTGCGACTGTGAGACGCCGGCGAGTGAGAACCCGTATTCGAGCGTCTGGAAAGCTTCAGCGGACAGACCGACGCGATCGATGATTTTTCCCATTTCCGAAAGTTCGGAGATCACGTCTCCGATCTGCCTGGTGAAGCCGACCAGACTACCGACGCCAAGCGCGCCGACGCCGATCTTGCCAATCATAGCGTTGATGTTTTTGACGCTCCCTCCTAGCGTCGATTCCATCTTCTTTCCGGCAGTCTGGGCGCGCTTTTCCATCGCCCGAAAACGGCGGTCTGTCTGCTGTTGCGCCTTTTCGAAGTTGCGCATGTAGCGCTCGAATTTCGCTTCGAAGGTCAGTAAAAGCTGTTGGCCATCATCTGCCATGGTCTATTTCCTTACTCGCCCCAGGCGGCGTCCATCGCCGCCGCGTATTCGTCGGGATCGCGTTCGTGAATGGATGGTGCGCTATCGGAAGTTACCGACCTTGAAATCGCCATTGCGGCGGCGATTGCGCCGTCAATCCGATCGACCTGACGGCCCTTATGAAGACGCGGCAAGCCGGTGTCGTTATAACTCACAACCACGGTATCAAAGTGGTGCCTCAATACGGGGTGGCCGTCATGGCGAATTGCATGGCCGTTCACGACACGCTCGAGGTCTGCGATCGCCGGTCCCATGGTCGTGATGTTCTGGCGCATCTCTACAGCGGGTAAGCCGTCATCGTGGAGATGTTGCATCATGCGCCCGGCGTCGTATGGATCAAACACGATTTCCCGGACATTGAACCGTGCGCACTGCTCGCGAATGTGATCCTCGACAATCTCCGGTTCGATAACCGGACCTTCAATCACCTGGACAAGCCCCTCATCGCGCCATTGCTCATAAGGCACGCCATCGCGTTCTGATCTGCCCTTCAGATCGTCACCTGGGAGAAAGAACCAGGGATAGACCGTCACCCTGCCGTCATCGTGTAGCCATGCTGCAACAACCGCTGTCAGGTCGCCACTACGGGACAAATCGACGCCGAGATAGCAGGGCAGTTCTTCCATGTCGGAAAGGTCCAATTCGACCTTGCCGGCGTCATAGACCGCCATGTCGAAAAGCGGATTCCGAGAGTGTGCTTGCCAGAGATTCAGATTGAATTGCTGGAACGCGGCACGTTCTGCCGGACGGTGTTCAGCTTCCTTGGCGGCGGTTCGCAACGCGTTGAGGTTTGGAAACCCGTCCTTCAGTCCGGGATTCACGCGATGCCATAGGGTTTCGTCCTGCCAATCGTCATCCGGACCAGCTTCAAAGATGATCGGCAGGAAGGCGGGATTGTCGATCTCGCCAAGAGCAACGCGCCGCGCGTAGTCGTATTGTTCAAATCCAAGATTCTCGGAACCGCGACCGGCAGTCGTGGCGATGATCATCAATGTGTTGCTGACCTTCACCATGGCGGATTTCAGCGCTTCCCAGAGGTCGCGACCTTGCCAGACATGAATCTCATCGACAAACACGAATGAGGGCGTTTTGCCGTGCTGCGATCGGCCATCGGATGAGATGGCCTGTAGTTCCGCGCCATCAGCCTTGTGCACGATCTTTTTGGCGCTGTTGAACGCGTCATAGATTTTGGTGGCGCTGGTGAGACGCTTATCCATCCGAATGATGTTGGCCGCTTCTTTGAAGCCGATGCCAGCTTGTTCTCTGTCATTGGCGGCAAAGAGCGCCTGACCACCTCTTACGCGCTCGAAACCGATCGTATGTAAAAGAGACAGTGCGGCGGCGAGACTGGTCTTTCTGGAGCCTCTGGGCAGCATCATGAAAACGGTCTCGACAATGCGCCGCCCGTCCTGGTGGCGAGGGCCATGAATGCGCCGGACAATCCTTTCCTGCCAGTCGTAAAGCTGAAAGGCGTGGCCAGGTGCGGTGCTTGCCGGATGTTTCAGAAATCGGATGAATTTGACCGCCCTAGCGCCGTAGCCAAACGGATCATCGATCGGGCTGTTGTCGAAAACCCATTCTGGAAACGTACTCTTTGCCATCACACGGCCAGAGGATTGTCGTCGTCGTCGTTATCGTCGCCGGTGGCAACGCGACTACGGGAAACGGGCGTCAATCCATACTCGGCGGCAAGCTGGCGCGCTGTCTGCATCGACTTATCGAGCGGCGCGAAAAGCTGTTTCTGAAATCCCTTATCCCGGAAGATGCGTTCGATCTCGCGGACGCGACCAGTCGCAACACAATAATTCTCGACGCCGGCCAGGTCGGCCCGCGTGATGATCCGATCACCAATAAGGCGCGGCATAATTCGTTTCCATTCGGCGCGGGCGTCTGCGCTCATCCATGACGGGGTAGCTGGTGCTTTCGTCAATGGATTCCGGTCAGGCGATAGCGTGGGTTTGCGCCCCTTCATGCCGCCGCCTTTCCGAAATTCGCCTCGAAGGCGGCGCGTATGAAGCCTGTCGCAGTTACCGATCGGACATTCGCGCGATCGGTCTTTGCAGCATCGACAATTCGGCGGGTGTCGATCGTGTTGCACGTCGGGCAAGGTTCCGGCATGACGAATCCACCACCGGTCCAAAGGCACGTCTTTTTCGAATAATTGTCGTTCGCCGCGTAGCCGGTATATTGCCACGGATCGAAGGTGTGATCTGGTTTCCGCCAGTAGGTCGAAATGGTGCTGACGGGATTCTCGATCAGGTATGGTGCTTCGAAGAATTCAGCCCATTCGGCGGCGACTGAAAACAGTTCGATCGATCCGGACAGGCAACGTAGGCCCTTTCCCTTGAACCAGCGTGCGCCCGACACGGCCAGATGATCGCACGGCGGAAAGGCGGCAAAGAACCGGCAACGCAACACCATGTCTTTGGTAGGCTTCCACGATCGGGCGTCGGCCTTCACGTAGTGGATGTTGCCTTCGCTGCGATTACCTGGGTGCGCGATATCAACGCAATAGCAATCCCAGCCCGCCGCGGCGAATGGTTCGGCGGACTTGCCAGACAACTCAAACAGGAAGATTGCGACAGGCTTCACTGGATAACCTCGCAGTGGATTTCCAGACCGCGCCGCCGTCCGATTTCGATAATCTCCCGGATGTTGTATTCGATGCCGTCGAGAACAATCTGATCTTTGAGCGAGATATCGCCCGTGTAGCGTGTCCGCAGTGTGATCTTTGAGTTGTCGGCCTCGCCGTATGCCTCAAGGATTTCATCGGAAAGCTTTTTGACCACCATGGTGCGAAGGCTAGAGACTGTGGACCAGGTACTAGTCACGCCACCGGAATCCGTCACTGTTTCTTCCGATCGCTTGATCTCGATTACCCTGTCGAATTGTCCAATGCGGGTCATATGGTCCACCTGATTGTTGCCTCATAGGAAAGCACGCCGTGTCCATGGCCAGGATCGGGATCGCGCATCCAGACCGTGCGGTTGTGCTTGAATTCATCGATCTCGAAACCGTCCGTTTCCGGACAGTCGATCAGTCTCTTGGCGACAGCGGCACCTATGGTCTGGGCTTTATCCAAACCGTCCTCGACCGCCCAAATGTGGATGTCGAGAAACACGGTCGCGACATACTGACCGGCGGCGGCGCGTCCGCGATTGAGGATGTTTTCACCTGCAAGAATGATCGTCGGGAAGTTCTCCGGACGTGTTGAACCGGCGCGGATATCATCGGCGGGAACAAGATCCGTAATGTCCTCATCGGAAACCAAATGCGCACGAATTACCGAGCGCAAGGCAAGTGCTGGCTCGATCATGATTTCTGGTTCCAAGCTTTCTTGGCAGCGCGGGTGAAGGCGCTAGCGGTGGCGCGCTTCGTTTTGTCCGCGAGCAAGCGATAGGCAACAAAGAAGAACGGCTTGGCTTGGGCCTTTATTGTGCCGTGCTCGACGTGGTGTGGATAGCGGACATCCGAGTTACCGGCAGTGACGAGAACCTGGTTCTCACCGGCGACAGTTGAGCCACCGGGTTGAGAATATGCAGGAGTAGATTGACCGGGCAGTGTGACGGCGATCGAATCCCGTAGGTCTCCGTCATCGACAGCAACAAGCTGGCGCTGCAAGTCGGCGGTATCCTCCGCGCCTTTGATAAGACGCTGCATGGCGGCTTCCTTTGCCGTCTGCTTAACCCTATCCATGGCGGCGAGGGTCGAGGCGAGCCCGTTGTCATTCCTCGACGGCATCAGGCTCTCCAAACCAGTTCTCGCGATACTTATTGGCGATCGAAAGAACGCCGAAAGGTGCCATTTGCAGCGCGACGTGTGATGCGGATTCGCGGTTCTCATAGTAATGAGCGGTCAACATCAGGACGGCCAGTTTGATGTCGTCGGAACCGATCAGCAACACTGATGGAACCGGTTCGTCTTCCGATGTTGTTACCGGACCTATGTAGTCGGACAACCAGTTTTCGGCGGCATTGATGTAAAGCTCGATCAACTCGTCATCATGGTTGCCGATGATATTGAGATGCGCTTTCGCCAAGTCGGTTGATACGAGTGCCATTAGATCAAAACTCCAAATTCGTTGTCTCTTGCGCGAACCCTCCCGCGCCGGTCCCAGATAACGCGCCCGAATTCAAACCCACCCCCCCACCTGGTCACCAGACGATGAAAATGTTCGTAGCCGTTGTGTCGGTTGCCCAGACACGCTTGATGCGCATGGGGATCAGAGCGCCATTGTCCGCGCCGACGTCAAAAGTGACGGTCTCGTCATTCATTGTCGTCACCTTGATCGCTCCGCCCTGACAGTGGAATCCGCGCGGAATGACCGGCAGGTCGTTTTCGTCGTCTGGCGTCACGTTCAATGCGCTGGTCAGGGGAGAATCCAGACCGGGATTGTATGAATCGAAAGGGTCAGTCGTCATGGGTGTTCTTCCTTGAATTGGGTTTGGCGCTCGGTCTGCCTGGGCGGCCTGCAAATTCGATTGCTTCCGGAAGTGTGAGACCTGTCTGCATGCGCGTTCTGAGCGTGTGATAGTTGACGCCGGTTTGCTTTGCCCATTCTTTCAGCGTCATGGACTTGCCGTTGTACGAGTATAATTTCGCCGCCGTTGGGCCTGAGTTGATCCGGGAATTCAGAACCTCATCAATGGGTAAGTCTTTGCGGATGCGGTGCCAGATTGTTGAGGGCTTCAATCCGGTGATTTCCGCCCATTTTGCGACCGTGTGGGTTTGGCCTTGGTAGGTCAGTTTCGTTGCGCGTGGGCCGCATTTCAACGGCTCGCCGGCTTGTGGGACTTTCCCTTGGCGGGCGGGGTTGTTCCGGTGCATTGGGTCAAGAACTTCCTCGACGGGGAATCCTTGGCGTAACCGGTAATTGAGCGTGGGGACGCTTATTCCTGTAAGCTGCGACCATTCGGCCAAAGGAAGCGTTTTACCTTCATGGGTTAACGTCCGCGCCTTGGCTTTCTTGCGAGTGGTTGCGGAGTGTTCTGGCTGGCGCTGTTGAATAGCGAGGTCGAGGCGATTGAATGCGCGCTCCCTGATAGCCTTGCATGCGGCCTCAAATTCCTGTCGATCGATTTCGCGCGCCTGTGCAGGGGTCATTGTTTGGCCCTTTCCTGGCGCTGCTTGGTACTGTTGTGACAGTGCGCGCAAAGCGACTGCCAATTCTGCTTTGACCAGAACAAAGCCATATCGCCCTTATGCGCGATGATATGGTCAACGGTGGTTGCGGGTGCGCCGCAGATGACACAATCGGGATGCTGTTCGAGATACGCCTTGCGCGCCTTTTCCCATGCGCCGTTGTATCCGCGCCGGGATGAGTTCGGTCGGTTACGATCGTGTCTGGCCTTGCGCATACGATCGTGTTTTTGCTGACATTCGCAGCGCTCGCCGTGGGGAACGATCGTGTTGCAGGATTGGCAAATGCGGGGTGGCCTGGTCATGCGCGCCCCGACATTGCTCTAAGCCTTGCGATGCCTTCCCTGACTTCCTCATCGGTCGGAAGATCGCGAGGGTCGAATTCGGTCGCATTGCTGTTCTGGTCGCCCTGACCGGTCATCGCATTGTGACGCTTCACATATGCTTCCCATGACATCGCGATCTGGGCTGGCGTGCTGTCGAGAGCTTCGTTTGGTGACCAGCCCAGCCATGCGGTGGCGATCGTGTATGCCTCATCGAGCATCCGGCGCATTGAGAACGATTTGCCTGGGCGTTCCCGTTTCTTGGCGGACTGTTCAGGTGTTTCATCCTTAGGGTCGCCATCGACCCCGTAGCAGGTGGCGATAACGTCAAAGAGTGGCAGCAAAAGATGCTGTAGATCGCGGACGCCGTTGTCTGTCACCTTGCCGATGAGAAGTCGGCGGGCGTCTGGATTGTGGTCGCTGGTGACATCAAGGATATCCTCGATAACCGTGATGTTGAGTGTCTGGACGCCTTCGACCAGGCGTCCGAAACTTTTATGCTTTTCTTCGAGCAAATATGCAGCGCGAAGCGACGGGCGAAGATGCACAACGGTTCCGTTGTGTTCGACCACGATTTCGGATCTTAAAGGCTGCATATCTGGAATCCTTGATGACGGTTGCCGCCCGTTCACCAGTGCGGGCGGCAACCACTCACCGAAGCTTATTCTGGATCAGCTTCAGGGAGAGTGAGTTTGGTTAGGGCTTCACCCAGAACGACACGACCACCGACGCGACGGCGCGCGCGAAGTTTGACAATGCCGTTGTCAGCTCCGGTCAATTCGTCGCGGATGATTTGAAAGCCGACGCGATCAGCGACAGCGTAGCCAGTGGCGAAGTCACCAAAGACGATTGGTGAGTTTTCCGCCGTCGCATTGGGCATATCGACGCTTTCGAATACCGGACGACCAATGAGCGTTGGCGGTGCGCCTACCGCGATGGACGGTTGCCATAGATAGGAGCCGTCGGTGTCCTTCAATTTCCGGACGGTCGCCATGGTCGATCTGTTCATCAGCCAGGAGCCGTTTGCGGAATAGGCGGTCTTGATGCTGTAGAACAAATCAATCAGATCGTCGGCGGTCAGGTCGGCTTCATGTTCGCCGACCTCATCCGAAACAAGCACACCCTCTGCCTGAGACGTGCCGTTGCCGTTCACGAACCAGCTTGCTTCCTTCTGACCGAAACGGCGGGCAATATGGCCGCTCAGATAGGCGGAGAGATCGATCTGGGCGTCTTCAAGAAGAATGCGTGTGACAGGGACAACCACAGCCATTTCGAAAGGTTTCAGATCGATCTGTTCAAAGGTCGGTTCGCTTTCCGGGCGTTCCTCGGTTTCGGTGACTTCTTCAGGTGCCACCTCATTCACGAGACGGGGAAGCTGAAGCAGTGCGCCGGACATGGTGATTGTCTGCGCCAGCGAACGAACCGGTGAGAATTCAGCGACCTTCTCAATGATAGTTGCCGACACCTGCTCTGGCGCCAGAACGCCGCCAGTCGAGGGTGAAGCATAACCAAGCGACTTCACTTCACTGGTGTCGCCGTTGCGAATGAAGGTCGTAAACGCCTTGGTTTCATTGTTGTCATTGGCGGCGACAGGATGGTTGTTGTTTGCTGCAACCGGTCGGTTCGCCTTTGCCTCGATTTTATCGAGGCGGGCGTTGATCTCCGCCTTGATAACGTCGAGGTCTTTCTTTTCGACCACCGGATTTGCCTTGGTTTCCGGTTCGAGTTCTTCATTTTCCATAGTCTGATTTTCCTTGTGAGATTTTACGATCGTGACTCGCGCGCCTGGGTGAACCGGGCGGCGGCACAAAGACACTTCATTGACGGTGATTGACTTGAAGACGCGGCCACCTTCAGCGCGCGGTTCAAAGCCGTTGTGACGGAAGCCGATAGAAAGCCCACCGATCTTACCGGCCTTCAATTGCCGGTGAGCATCGTTGGCGGGTTTAATACCTTCCACGAACAAGCGGCCTTTCACTTCAAGCCCCTCGTCAGTTTCGGCGAAGGTTTCCCAAACGCCGACAACCCGCCTTTGGTCATGTTCCATCACCATCGGTAGGGTGTTTGCAAAGCTGAAAGCGCCTTTCTCGATAACGTCACCAGTGCTGTCGGGTGACCACGGCCACGCGATGCCGGTCACAGTTCCGGTATCGTCAATCGAGACGGCAGCTTTGATTTCCAGCTTGTCATTTTCCATTCGGGGTTTCCTTTGTGTCGCTGTCCTCGTCGGTTTCGCCGGTCGATCCGAACCAAACGGTTTCGAGGATCGACAGGACGATCGGCAGGGTCTCGGATAGCGGGCGTGGTTCGACGTAGGTCTGGACAAGCTTGAAGGCGTCGGCTGGTGTCATTCCGCCGCCGATCAATGCCAGTCGGATGGTCTCGGAAAGGTCCGTGGCGTGAAACGAAAACGACCGAACGCGGTGAAACAGACCACCAATGCCGACGCCGGTTTGTGTCTCCAATTCCTTGATCATCTGGAAGGTCAGATCAAAGGTGTGTTCGCCATCGCCCAGGAATGCCACATGCTTCATTGCGCGGCCTCCGAAGTTCCGGGTGTGATGTTTGGATTGTCGAGGGTGTCGGCACCCTCCATGGCGGGCAGATTGAGACCGCCGCGAACCTCGTTCGCCGTCATTGAACCCATGGCTCGATATTGGCCGTATACGGTGGCGCGGGTGGTGGCGTCGGCGGTTAGAAGATCGTCGATGACAAACTCGACGTAGTAGCCTCCGGCGCGTTCCTCCGGTGTGAGCAAGCATCGCTCATAAGCCCATTCCCAGGCGTCCAACCATGGGCGGAGGGTCAGGGTTAGAAACTGCTGAAACATCTCTTCGGAGTTGCTCCACGTCGCCCGTTCAAGATCGAAAAGCATTGGCGTCGGGACGCGAAACACGCGGGCGATTTCTTCAATCTGAAAACGTCGGTTTTCGAGGAATTGCGCATCTGTGCTGTTCATGGTGGTCGCTTGATAGCGATAACCACCGGGCAGGATTAGCGGGCGCGGTGGGCCATCACTGCCAAACGTCTTTTTGTAGTCCGACATGATGTTTGTGATGGTGCGCGCGCCGTTCTCATTGTCGGGCGTCTTTTCTTCACTCCAGAAGACTGCGCTCGGACGTGCGCCGCCACCAAAGAACTTGCTGGCGTGCTTTTCGAGAACCGCCGAAATGGCGATTGCTTCACGACCAGCGGTGATCGGTGAGACGCCTAGCGGCGATTGGATATGCAGGATGTCGCGGAAGCTGTAGACGCGCTCGCCGTTGTCTTTGGTGTGTTGTACATAAAACGGCTCACCGGTCTGTTCGTCGAATTTGACGGTGATCGATCGCGGGTCAAGCCGTAGGATTTCTATCGGTCTGCCTTCGACACGATTGACGTATGCGAACCCCTGTCCATAGAGCAGCGCGTCGATTGTCAGCGCCGATCGCAACTCGCCTGCACTAGTCCAGTCGTTAGCCTCGTCATGGGCCAGGCGGTAAGACGGATGATCTTTGGCGGTCCGCTTCCCGCCATTTGGCGGCGCGTCAAACACCTTGGCGGGAAGCGAACCGATCGCCCCGGAGATAAGAGCGATTGCACTATAGACGGCGGGGACGTTGATGGCGGTCGCAGCATTGATTGACGGACCTGCAATAGTCGGGACCGCTCCGAACACTTCCATAGCGTAAGGGTCCGTCAGAGTTGCGGACTTAACTTCCGTGCCGCGCAGGACACGCTTGATAGAATCGAGAAAGGACAAGTTTGACGCGCTTCCAATATACCAATTTGGTATATTGTCTCATGAAGTTGACGCCGAAGCAATACTATTTAGGAATATATACCTAAATTTGTTATCGAAATAGAAAGCGCAGATTCTGCTTATAATGCAGGGAGTTAGGTCATAAGACACAGAGCACCATGACGATATACAGTCTCGCATCAACGGCAAGCTTGCCTATTGATGGATTGACGACGCCGCACACGCATTAGAAGAAAGCGCGCAGACTCCAAAATCAGTGCAAGAAATAGTAGTCTCCTGCCCGGTCTCTGATTCGCCCCCTCAATGTCTTTGAAGCCTTGAGGCATATGGGGTGCCTCAGGGAGTGCGGCCCTACCGCACGCCTAGACGTTAGAAGGAAACTGAAAAATGTCTAAGACCCACAAGCGGGGCCGCGATGCCAAGACTGGGAAGTTTATCCCGGTCAAGGTTGCTGAACGCCGGAAGGCTACAGCCATCGTCGAAACCGTAAAGCGTAAAAAGGGCCGATAGCTACAGGCTATTTCCCTTCCGGGCGGCGTTTCTTAGCCGGAGTGTCGCCCGGTTTCTCTTGATCGCTCGATTCGGTTGAAGAGTCGTTAACTTGTTGCTTCGGAGGTGTCTTCAACATCCGCCTCAGAACCACGTCACCCTTTTCCTGGTCTTTGTCCTTATTTGGTATCTGCCATGAACTCTCCTGACTTCCTCGATGAGGTTTATCACAAGATCGGCGGCATCGTCATAATATGGGGCCAATTAGAGCGGGGCGTCGATAGATCAATCGACATAATCTTGCGCGACTACCCATCTGAAGAAAAAATTAAACGCCCATTCGCCTTTTCTCGCAGAATATCCTTGATCAGGAAATTCTTCTCAGAGCACCCCGGGTGGAGCGCCGTGGTGGGTGATACCATAGACAACGTTCTGAACGACGCGGAAACTGTGTCTGATTTCCGTCATGCACTCTGCCATGGTTTTATCGAGATCAACGAGAATTCAGATCCAAAAACAATCTCTGTCAAAAAGCGGACGCCGGAAGATCAAACCATGCTCGCTAGCTACACCGTCACGCTTGATGAGCTGCATGAATACGGTGAGAACCTATTGCAAGCCACCCTCTTTATCTGCGGGCTACACGAAGTACTTGAGGGTTACTTCGGCAAAAGTGAACACAGCGTTGAGAAGGTTCTTCGTAAATTCCTCGACGAGCGTGCCGGAAGTCTCCCAAGCTGATATAATAGCCTAGGCGACAGTCAAACGCCGGATAGATGCATAGAATAGTAGTTCATCTTCTGTCGGTCTTCTATTTATGACAAATATCTAGAGATCATATGACGGCATCTTCTTAATCTCGCGATACCGGGCTTTCAGCGTCACGTCGCCATAGGCTTCACCGCTAGTGCGAGCGGCATGCCCTTGAATCGCGTCAATGACTCGACTTTCTGCGCCGACTTCCCAGCCCACCGTTTTGAAGCGGTGCCGCCATGCATGATTGGGTTGTGTGATCCCGTCCGGGATTAGGTCAGAATTGTTAAGCCATTCCCGTAGGCGGTTCTGTGTCGATCGGCTTGCGGTGAGCGGGCTCTTACCGGGCTTCGGACGGATAAACAGATATCCATCTTCGGACTGTTCAACAAATTCAAGGAAGCCTTCATCGATTAGTTGTCGGTGCAGTGGGACGTTACGATAGCCACCGGCCTTTACAGTGCCGGCCTCCGGCGTGATCCGGATGGCATGGATACCCTGCTGTTCGAATATGTCTTGCTTCCGCAATTGTGCAATCTCGCCAACGCGCGCGCCAGTGTGTGCGCATAGGATCGGTATCCATCTCTTGGCGGCGGTGATCTTCGGGCTTTCCTTCCGGGCTGGTACATAAGACTTCGCAGTTTTCAGGATCGCCAGCGCCTCGTCATCGCGAAAACCTTTCTCACGAACAGCTTGCGGGCGAGGGGCCTTTAACTCAACGTCTTGCGCGGGATTGGTTTTGATCCGATCGTTTGCAGCGGCCCAACGTAATACTGCCTTGACGCTTCCAAGGTAGCTGTTTTTGATCGTGACCTTCGCCAGCCCTTCATTTACCTTGGCGTCTCGCCAATCCATTATATCTTTCTTTGTGATCCGGTTTGCATCGTCATGGCCTAGATGCTTGACTAGATCATTGAATATCGACGTCCATCGACGCCGCGCACCTTCGCCCCGCCCGGACTTAGCGTGCATGTCCAGGTAGGCTTCAAAAGTCTGCTTGATCGAAACGGGCTGGTTGATATCCAGGTTAGTATCGATCGCCGGGTGTGAGGGTTTGCCGCCGAAGTTCGCGTCGTCGCGCTCATCAATCCGGGCAAATGTTTCGAGATATGATGAGGCGATCAGCATCGCAAGCTTACGCCACTCCGGAGTCCCCGGACTGTGATTGTGATTGCCACGATCTCGATACTGTTCGACGGCACTTGAAATGAGATAGTCGTCGAGGATTTCCAAATTACTCGCGCGCCCGGAAGCAATTCTTTTCAGCTTGTCGGCGCGTTGCATCATCATCCGGGTCAGGTCGTAACCCTTGCCAGTGTTTCTGACTTTCATATCCAGTTCGAGTTGCCGTAGATAATTGGCGCTCGCAATCTGATTGTCGGTAAGCTGGTATTGGGCGGGCGCGCCGGTTATGCGGGTGATACTGTCGCCCTGTGAAATACGGCGGGCCTCTGCAATCTGCCGTTCGAAATCTGCCATCACTATTGGCAATTGAGCGTTTGCTTCACGTTTGGTCGCTCCTAGCGCCTTTGTAAACTCACGCTGTCCATTGAAGTAAATCCGCAATTCGTCGGGGATTCTCTTTCGAGCGTAATAGCGCCCATTAGAGCGCTTTTGCATGCCTCTGATTTTTGTCATCTATCCTTCCCGCGTGTAGCAGATCGTGGGAAGAATTTTGCGCAAAAGGCATTGAATCGCAATAGGTTATTTGAATTTCAATGAGTTAATACAAAAACGACAAGATGGATGAACTTCGCCATTTTGGAAATACCCGCCTGAAGTTGGAAGCAGGCCGACTATAGTGGCCGCGTATCGGGCCGCAAGGGAGTCGCGGTGTGTTCAGCCCCGTTTTGGCCCGATCCGGTTTCTAAGGATTCCCAAGCCTTCGATTTCGAGTTCCACCACGTCGCCGGGATTGAGGAAACGGCCGAGCTCAAGGCCGCATCCGCCGCCGACGGTTCCCGAACCGATGAATTCTCCCGGATAAAGCGTCTCATCGCGCGAGACATGTGCGATGATCCTGGCAAAGGAGTGGTGCATTGTGGACGAATTGCCTCGGGACCATTCCTCGCCATTGATGCGGGCGACCATGGTGAGATTGTCGCCATCGCCGATCTCGTCGCGCGTGACGAGCCACGGTCCCATCGCATTGGCGGTCCGGAAATCCTTGCCTTTGGATGGTCCAAGCCCGCCTTGCATTTCGGCGATCTGATGGTCCCGGGCGCTGAAATCGTTGAAGATCAGAAAGCCGAACACGTGGTCCATGGCGTCCTCTTCGGTGATGTCGGATCCTTGCTTTCCGATGATGATTCCCAGTTCGAGTTCGTAGTCCAGTTTTGTTTCGCCGAAAGGCCAAAGGATCTCGTCATCAGGGCCGGAGACGGAAAACCGGTTGCCCTTGTAGTAGATCGGCTGATCGTACCAGACCTGCGGGATGACGACGTCGTCCGGAGAAATGCGCGTCTTCGCCTGTCCGAAAAGATACCGGTTTGCGTGCGCCTGGCGCAGGTGCATTTCGAAGGTCAGGGCGTCGCGCATCTGCCGTGGGCAGGGCACAGGCGCCAGCAAACGGACCTGGCTGATATAGATCTTTTCTGCTTCGTCGATCGCGTCCTCGGCGGAGGCAAGGCCGTCCTCGCCGGCTTCGATCAGGGATAGCATGTCGGAGAAGGCGGGATGGAGATTACGGTCGAGAACGGCGATGCGGCCATCATGCGCAATCGCGCCGATTTCGGGCGATTCCGCTCCCGGTCGTTCGAACGTCAGGAGTTTCATGCCGTCTCTTTCAGATCTTCATAGAGTTCCGATACGCGCGTTCCGGCGACGTATGTCCTGGCGAATGAGGGGCGCTGCTGGACGGCCTCCCACCACCTTTTGAAATTCGGCGCGTTGTCCCAGACATGGGCGAGGCCGAGATCGCGCATGCGGTCGACAGTCGGAACCACGCAGATATCTGCGATCGTGAACTGGTCTCCGCAGAGCCAGGCCTCGTCGGCGAGCGCCTTGTCCATGCGCGAGATCGTGTCGCCGAGCCTCTCGATCGATTCCGTCAGCTTGCGGTCCGTGAATCCGTTTTTTCCCATTTCCTTGTAGAAATGGCGGCGCAGCGGCCGGTCGTCCGCGTTGGACTGGATCTCCTCGTCGGAGAAATCGCGATAGTGCCGGGAGAACGCCTTGTTGAAGGAGGGGACGCGGATGGCGGCCGTCGGCACTTCCTCCAGATAGCGCATCCACGCCCGCATGCCTGCCCGTCCATAGGCGTCGGGGGGTGAAAGCGGTGGTTTGGGAAACACCTCTTCCAGATATTCCATGATCACCGAACTGTCGATGACGGGCCTCCCGTCATGCAGCAGCGTCGGCACCACGCCGTTGGGATTGAGCTTCAGATAGTCCGGCGCCAGCTGTTCGTTCTTGCGAAAGTCGATCTTCGTGTTCGTGAACTCGACGCCTTTCTCGTACAGACACATGCGGGTTTTCTGGGAGCAGGTTGAAATCGGATTGTTCAGCAGTTCAAGCGCCATCATTTTCCTCCGCTATGGGCTCCACAGGAGCATGGCTCGTCATGCGGGCAGGTCGCGCCGCGCCGGTATCTCAACATCTGCCGCATGATTTCCGGACGCGGCGGCGCGATCCGTCCCTCCGACAGGTCGCGGTAAATCGAGGCGACATTGGCGACCACGCGTTCGCGGTCGAGCCAACTGTCAAACTGGTCGAAGGCGATGTCCCATGCGGCGTCCTCCCAGGTCATTCCCGCTTCGTATCGTTTCGTCGCCTCAGTGCGCGTATGGATGAGGTAGTCGCGCATGTGCCTCAGTTCGGCCTTGGTCCCGACCGGTCCGTGGCCGGGAACCACCGTTTCGACGTCCCAGTCCAGGATGAGGTCGCAGGCCCTGATCCAGTTGTCGATCGGGCCCGCCCAGATGATGGGATGACCGCCAGAAAACAGGATGTCGCCGGTAAAAACGGTTTTTGCATCCGGTATGTGAACCACGATGTCCCCGCGCGTATGCGCGGGGCCGAGTTCGACGAGTTCGACCGTGCGATCGCCCACCTGAAGGGACTTGTGGCCGTTGAACAGCTCTGTCGGCGGACGGTGAACCACGTCCGAAAAATCGAAGCGCACGCCCATTGTCTCGTGAAGAAAGGCGCCGATTTCGCCGTGGTTGCGCCAGTTGCGCACCATCTCGGCGAAGACCTCGGCGGGGCGTTCCTCCATTTCCTCCGCACAGGCCGTCGATCCGATGATCCGGGCGTCGCCAGCGAGCGCATTGCCGAAGGTGTGGTCGCCATTGGCGTGGGTGTTGACCAGGATGTCGATCGTTTCGGCTTCCGGCGCGGCGCGGCGGTAGGCGTCCAGCATGTCGCGGGTCAGGCGGCCGGTAAACAGCGTGTCGACCAACAGGCTTTCGCCCTGCGAGACGACCAGTCCGCTGTTGCTCCATCCCCAGGACCCGTCTCCCTGAACATAGGCGAAAAGGCCGTCGCCGAGATCCGTCAGTGTGCGTGTTACATTCGTTGCCACGTGATTTGCTTTCATATGAGGGCCAGAGCCAGCCAGGGCGCGATCATGACGATTGCGATCATGGCGACCATGATCAGCGCAAACGGGGCAGCGCCGGCGAATATGTCGCTGAGGCCGATGCGGTCATCGTCGAGATTCGATTTGATGACGAAACAGGCCACGCCAAGGGGCGGAGTCAAAAGTCCGATTTCGACGGCGATGATCGTGATGATCCCGAACCATACGAGATTGATCCCGAACGGCTCCACCACTGGCAGTATCAGCGGCAGGAGTATCAGCAGGATCGAGGCGCTGTCGAGGATTGTTCCGAGAAGTATGATCACGATCAGGTAGAGGACGAGGATCCCGGTCAGGCCGAGGTTCCAGGCGGCCAGCAAATCGGTCATGGCGTTCGGCAGGCCGGTCAGCGCGAGCAAGCGCGAGTACATGTGGGCTGCGATGATGAGAAAGGTGATCGAGGCCGTCACCTGACCGGTTTCGATCAGGATGCGTCCGATCTCGCGCCATCCGAGCCTCCCCTTGAACTGCGCCACGAGGAATGCGCCAAGCGCGCCGACGCCGCCGGCCTCGGTCGGGGTGAAAAACCCGCCATAGATGCCGCCCAGCACAAGCAGGATCAGGGCGACCACCGGCGCTGATTTCAGCAGCATTTCCGACGTTGCGAGCGGGGCCGTTTCCAGACGGTTGGAAACGCCGGTGAAGCCGGATGCGAAACGCGCCATCAGGAGGATTGCAACGCTGAACAGGACCGCCAGCACGATGCCAGGAAGAATGCCTGCCTTGAACAGGTCGCCGATCGAGACTTCCGCGAGTATTCCGTACAGGATCAGTAGAAGGGACGGCGGGATCAGCATGCCGAGCACCGAAGATCCGGCGACCACCCCCACGGAGAACCGGGGCGTGTAACCCTGCCGGATCAGTTCGGGAACGGCGACCTTTGTGAATACGGACGCAGATGCGATCGACGTGCCGTTGACGGCGGCGAAAATGGCGTTGGCGAAAACCGTTGCAATGCCGAGTCCGCCGCGGAACCTGCGGAACAACTGTCCGGCGACGTCGAACAGGTCGCGGCCGAGACCGGATGCTCCGACTAAAACGCCCATCAGCACGAACAGCGGAATGACGCCGAACGAATACCGGGCGACGCTGTCGAGGGCCGCCTGGGAGAGAAGGGCGCCGGCGATCGCGAACTTTCCCTTCACCAGAATAACGCCGACAAAGGAGACCGCCATCAGCGCGATCGCCACATGCAACCCGGTCTGGATCAGCACAAGGATCACGGCGATCGAAGCAAGTCCGATTTCGACGTTGCTCATGTGTGGCGCTCCTGTTGAAACGCCGCCCGGAACAGGTTGATCGTCAGCATGGCGTAGACCACACAGGTCATGACGCATCCTGCGAGCACTGCGAGGACGAACGGCCAGCGGGGCAGGGTGAAGACGCCGTAGAGCCCGACTGTCTCGCGATCCGCAATTGCCGATTCAATTTCGGGCCAGATGTAGCGCAGGAGAACGGCGAGCATGATCGTGCCGACAAGATGGTTCATTGCATCCATCATCTGCGCCGCCCGTGGACTGCGCGCCATGATGCGCCCGATCACCATGTCTGATCGCACGGCGCGGCCGGAGGCCGTCGCATAGGGCAATTGCAGGAAGACAATCGATACGATGGAGGCGCTGACAATTTCCGCCGTCGCCGGCAAAGGCGTTGAAAAGGCGCCGCGACCAACGACGTCCAGATTGATCATCGCCATGATGGCGACCGTTCCGAGGCCGCCAAGAATGGCCAGCACAAGGGCTATGGTTGTGAGGATGCGCTGCGCCGCCGATGGCGGTGCAGCGCCGTTTTCCAGTGTCATTCAGCGGTCCAGTCGCGGGCGAACTCCAGTCCGGCCTCGTTCGAAAGCTGCATGAACGTTTCAAGCGTCTTGCTGCCCGGTTGTCCCTGTGAATCGAGCTTTTCCGCCCAGTTCCGTGCGATATTGGGCATGTTGTCGGCATAGGCGGTTCGCATCTCGGGAGACAGCGACGAGATTTTCGCGCCTTCCGCCGACGCCTTGTCGAGGCTGGTTGAACCGGCTGTGTAGTAGGCTTCCGCCGTCTTGTCGCGATACTCGGCGGCTACGTCCGTGATCACCGATTTGACGTCGTCGGGAAGGCTGTTCCAGACATCCAGGTTGATTGTGAGGGCGGACGAGTATTTGGCGCCGAACCCGATTTTCGTGACGTAGGGAGCGACCTCGTAGAACTTGTAGGGCGCTATGGCGGATTCGAAGACGATGGCGCCGTCGATAAGGCCGGTCGAAATCGAATTGTAATAGGTCGTCAGCGCTCCGGCGACCGGCGTCGCGCCGCTGCCCGTCAGCCAGTTGAGCGCAAGGCCGCCCGTGCCGATCTTGTGGCCTTCAATGTCGGCCGGCGTCTCGATCTCGAAATTTGTGACGAACTGGTAGTCGTCGATACCGACGGGCGCGAGAAGCTTCTGGTTGTTCTTCGCCCATGCGGCGTCCATTTCCGGAATTTCCTCGTGCAACTTGGTGATGACCTTGAGGAGCGCGGGAAGATCCGATGTGCCGAAAGGCGTCACGTAGGTGATCTGCTCGAGAGGCAGCTTGTCGCCCTCGAAGAGATGCGGCACATAACCGAATTCGGCAATGCCGGTCTCGACGGCTTCCAGCACGCCTTTGACGTCTGCGACGGATCCGGCGTAGGCCTCCGTCCATTCGATGGAATGCTCGCCCTGTTCCTCAAGGCGGCGATTGACTTCCGGTATGAAGAAATCGCGGATATTTGCGACGCCCTTGGTGATCGGCGGATGACCGGCCACGACAGTGAATGAAAATGTCTCCGCATGTGCGAAGCCGGATGCGGCGGCGAGCGCCAGAAACGCCACGCCGGTTTTGAGAATGGTTTTCATGCTTTCCTCCCTTAGATTGAATTTAGTCGTCTACAGGTGAGCCTCCCGCCTGTTCGGGATGTCCGTCATCATCCGGACCGGCCTGGTTTCCGATCAGAAAGGCGCCGGTCAGAAAATCGACAAGCTGCGATCTGAGAACCCGCTTGTCGGCGGGTTTGCAAAGTCCTCCCGAGAGCCTTTGCAGCCGACTTTCAGGGCCGTCGTCGCTCAAAGTCATCAAAATGGAGCCGACCATGAAATGGTAGCGCCAGTGCACCTCGGCGGGGCCCAACTGAGGCGCGGCGTTGCCCAGAGCGACCACATAGCGTTCCGCAACACGGTCAAGTTCGTCGCGGACGACAGCGCGCGTCCATTCGTTGGGTTCGACGCGATGTTTGAGAACCAGTCGCGCAAGGAGCAGGCCTGTCCGCGGGTCGTCCTCGTTTACATAGGCGTCCACGAACGATTCGATGACCGCGCGCAGATCCGGGCGCGCATTCTTTGCGCGCGCTTCTGCCTCGATCCGATCCAGATTCGCCAGCCTACGGACCGTCGATCGATGAGCGACATCGCGAAAGACTTCCGTTGCGAGGTTGTCCTTGCCGCCAAAGTGATAGTTGACCGCCGCCGTGTTGGCGCCGGCTTTTTCGGCGAGCGCGCGCGTCGTCACGCCGCCAATGCCGTGAGTGGCGAACATCTCTTCCGCGACGTGGCGGATCCGGCTTTTCGTCTGTTTTTCAATCGTATGATTCAAACGCATGTTTAAATCAAATCATTGAAACATGCGTTTGTCAAATTTGCGCAAGTTTCAATTCTTGCGACGCATGCTGAATTTGTGGACATTGCCACATTCCAGCCCGGCGAAATTGCTATGTTCACCGCTACCAAATCTGGCGATTCAGGGTGCGACAGCGATGGGCAGATATTCGTATTCGGCAGGCGCTTCCAGTTCGGGGAGCAGGATCGGCAATGATCGCAAACCGCAATCCCTGCCGGGCATTCAGCAAACGGATTGGCGGCGTCGCGGAACGGCGGTCGCAGGTCACTGCATTGGCCGGGATCGCTAACAGGCAGGCTTGCTTTCACGGCGGTGGAGCGTTTAATTCCCCACGATGACGGGGAGCCTGTTGATGATCCGCATTCTGACACTTCTTCTGGCGCTGACGGTCCCGGCCCTAACGGGGGAAACGCCGAACAGTCCATTTGATGAAGCAAGACGATTATTGTTCAATTTCGGCTATCTCGATGAGGTGGACGCCGATCGTGACGCGCTGGCGAAGGCGATCCGTCTCTATCAGAGCGACTGGAAACTTACGGAAACAGGACTTGTCGACGACGATCTGATCGGCCGCCTGAAGCGGGACCATCCCGCCACGAAATCCAGAATGCAAATGGCCGAAGGACAAGCGTGTCTGGTCAGGAATTCCCACCCCCAGGCGCAGGAAACGATAAGCTATGAGGGATCCTGCATTGACGGCGTGGCCAGTGGGTCAGGACGCGTTTCCTTCAGGTATCTTCTCAAAGGCGAGTGGCGCGAAGGCTCCTATGAGGGGCAACTGAAGAACGGCGTTATGGATGGATACGGCGTTTCGATTCCCGGAGACGGCGCGCGTTACGAAGGCGGGTTTCGCGACGGTCGTTATCACGGTCACGGCGTGAAGTCCTGGCCAAGCGGCGATCGCTTCGAAGGCGATCATGCCAATGGCAAGAGAAACGGTCGGGGCGTCTACACCTGGGCGAAGAGTGGAAACCGGTACGAAGGTGAGTATGTCGACGGGAGACGCGAGGGGTTCGGCGTCTTCAGTTTCAAGAACGGATCCCGCTATGTCGGTTCATTCGCCAACAGCGCGCGCAACGGTTTCGGCATTTACGAAGGGCCTGATGGCACGCGATATACGGGGCGATATGTCGACAATGAGCGCGAGGGTTACGGCGTATATGAAAAGCCGGACGGCCTTGTCTATCGCGGTGAGTATCTCGCGAGCCAGAGGCACGGCTACGGCGTCCTGGAATGGCCGGATGGCCATCGTTACGAAGGCGCGTTCATGGAGGGGGTTCGCACCGGACGCGGCAAATATATCTCGGCGGAGGGTCACTTCTATGAAGGCGACTTCGTTGAAGGCTTTCTGGAAGGCGAGGGTTTCCTCGCATTTGAAAACGGCGATCAATATGCCGGACATTTTCAGAAAGGAATGGCGCATGGCCAAGGTGTGCTCGTCAGCCACGCTGGTAGTGTCTACACAGGCGAATTCAGCAATAATCTCTATCACGGCGAAGGCGTTCTCACGTGGTATGACGGGACTTTATTCTCGGGAGAATTCGCTGAAGGCAAGCCGCACGGGCCTGGTTACTACGAAGATATCAATGGAGAGCGCCACGAAGGCGTCTGGCGGGAAGGCTGCTATGCCGACTTCTGGATCAATACGACACCGGAGGCGTGTGGCCACAAAGAGACGACGGAAACCGGCGACGACGCTGACTGATGATCCGTTGTCTCGCGCCGTCGCCCGGCGGCGAAATCAGGTCAGCGCAGCCATCTGATCGTCGAGAAACTGCCGAATGTCGTCGGGCGCCGCCATGGACCGGCGTGTTTCCGGATTGAAGAACACGTTGACCGATTGCGAGACGACGCAGCACTTGTCGCCCTGGAAGATCGCATACTGGCTGGTGATGGAGCGGCCGCCCACGGCAGCCAGACGTCCGCCGACCTCCACAGTGTCCGGATAGAGAATCTCCTGCAAATAATCGACAGTCATGTTTGCGAGCACCATCCTGCGGTCAGGCAGGCGATCGCCGAACAGATTGTGCATGAAGCCCACGCGCCCGGATTCCAGATAGGCCGTGATCGCGACATTATTGATGTGCTGATTGGGATCCTGATCGGAGTAGCGCAGGGTCACGGGCGTGAATATTGAATAGGCGCCGCGTTCGCGCGGGATCGTCTTGTCTGTCGGCATGTCTGGCGGTTACTTCCGTGTGGGATCTTCGGAGACGGCAACAAGCTGCTTGCCGAAGTTGCCGCCTTCAAGCAGTGAAATCAATGCCTGCGGAGCTGCTTCCAGCCCTTCGGCGATGGTTTCCCGGTATTTTATGCGGCCGTCCCTGACCATCGGGCCGACGTGATCGAGGAACTCGGGAAACTGGTCGTAGTGATCGGTCACGATGAAGCCCCGCACGCTGAGGCGCTTGACGAGGATCGCCCGCCAGGTTCTGGGCAGATGGTTCTGTCCTTCCGAAGCGCCTTCGCCCAGGCCGCCGGCGTTGTACCAGGAAATCACGCCGCAGATCGGGATGCGGCCGAACGTGTTCATGAGCGGGAGCACGGCTTCCAGCGTCTTGCCCCCGACATTCTCGAAATAGATGTCGACGCCATCCGGGCAGGCTTCGCCCATCGCCACCCTCAGGTCGTGCGGCGTGCTTGCCGCGCGGTGGTCGAGGCAGGCGTCGAAGCCCAGAGCCTCGGTCGCAAAGGCGCATTTTTCCGGTCCGCCGGCCACGCCCACGACGCGCAGCCCCTGCGCCTTGGCGAGTTGGCCGACCACTGTGCCGACGGCTCCTGTCGCAGCGCCCACGACCAGCGTCTCGCCTTCCTTAGGGCGGCCGTGAATGTTGAGGCCGGCATAGGCCGTCATTCCGGGCATCCCGAGAACGCCGAGATTGGCCGAAAGCGGCGCGACCTCCGGATCGAGTTTCCGCAGGCCCTTGCCGTCGGATACGCCGTGCGTGCACCAGCCGAAGCGATGATCCACAAAATCGCCAACCGCGAAATTGGGATTGTTGGATTCGATGACCTGGCCGACGCAGCCGCCTTCCATGGTCGCGCCGATTTCGACAGGCGCGGCGTAGGAAGGGCCGGCGTCCATGCGACCGCGCATATAGGGGTCGAGAGAAAGCCAGATGGTGCGGACCAGGATCTCGCCGGGACCGGGAACCGGCATCGGCAGTTCCTCGAGCCGGAAATTGTCCGGTGTAGGTGATCCGTCCGGCCGCGAAGCAAGCACGATCCGTTTCATTGTGTCGTTGCTCATCATCTTTCCTCCTGATTGCTGGCCGGACAGCGCCGGCCCCGCTTCATTTGTCTTTTATCGCAATTTCGAATTCTTGCGTCTTCGCAGGTGGTGCGTCTTCCCAGGGACGCAAATAGCCATAGACGAGTTTGGCGTCGCCGGGCGAAAGCGGCGTGACCTCGATCGACAGAACCTGTGGCGCGCCGACCTTTGCGCTGCCTTCCTCGACTGGGGCCCAGCCGAGCTCCTTCAATTCAAGATGATCGAGGCCGCTGCTTTGATCGTCGATCAGGCGCCATGTGTAGCCCGTGGAGGGTATGCCGTCGAGACGAAGGGTAAGCGTGGCGCCCACGACCGCATCGATCGTCTTGGCCGTCGCTGGCGAGACAGAGAGCAGCATTGCGGCGATGGCGGCGCGAATCCTCATGATGCATCTTCCCTACAGCAACCGGCGGGAACCGGAAAGACGCTTGTTGACCTCACAAACTGATTCAATCCGCTGGCAAACCGATTCAACTCTTGTGGATTTGCGCCATGAAATCATTGGTTTTTCCGAATTCCTGACCGCGCCGCTTGTCCGAAGCGTCTCACCTCGATAGTTTGCTGCCATTCGAGTTCGGATTTTTTTCATGAAGTGTCTTATTGTTTCGGATCTGCATTACAATCTGAAAAAATACGACTTCGTTCTTTCCGCCGCAGAGCATGTGGATCTGGTCGTTCTGGCCGGCGATTTCCTGGAAATATCGCTCTATATCGACCGCAAGGCGCAGGCGGTGGTCGTCCAGAATTATTTTCGGCGGATTCGTGAAAAGGCGCCGCTCCTGATCTGTTCCGGCAACCATGACCTCGACCAGCGCAATGCGGCGGGTGAGATGTGTTCAAGGTGGGTCGACAGGATGCGGCTCTACAACGTCCACACCGACGGCGATTCCATCGTGATCGACGACACGCTCTTCAGCATGTGCCTGTGGTGGGACGGCGACGCGGGCAAGAAACTGATCGAGGAGCAACTTCGCAAGGGGCAGGCAATGCGGCCGGATCGCTGGGTCTGGGTCCATCACGCTCCGCCGGCCGGGTCACTGACAAGCTGGAACGGAAAGCGTTCTTACGGCGATCAGGAACTGCATGACTGGATAGAAACCTGGCAGCCGGATCTGGTCTTCTGCGGTCACGTCCACCAGGCGCCCTTCGTTGCAAAAGGATCCTGGATCGATCGTATCGGAAAGACCATCGTCTTCAACGGCGGTCACCAGTTGGGCGCCCTGCCGTCCTACATCCTCCTGGATACGGAAACGTGGCAGGTCTATTGGCGCGGCCAATCGGGAACGCGCCGCGCCAATTTGAGCGAACCGCTTCCGACGGCTGAGGACTGGACCGAGGACGTTCCGGACTGGGTTTTTACTATGTGTCGTCTGGAAGTTCGTCATCTGGCATGAACTGTTCGTCCTGCTCATGCGCGAGTGATTCAAGCACTTCGTCGACCATGCCGAAATGGTCCTTGTATTCCTGAAACTGTCGCTTGAGATCGACCAGATAGGCGGTGGAGTTGCTGAGCCGCATGGCCAGGAGATGGGCGATGGGCAGAAGGAAAGACGGATTGTCTTCGATAAACTTCTTGGCGCCGTCGACGATATGCACCTTCGCATCGGTCGCCGCGCGCACGTTGGCCGTGTGATCGGCATCCAGCAGGATCGACATTTCACCGAAGACAGAACCGGGCTCGGTGACCATGGCGATCGAGACGTCGCCCCGGTAAACCTCGAGCGCGCCTTCCGCCAGGACGAAAAGCCGATCCGAGCGGTGGCCCTCCGTCATTATGATTTCGCCTTCGGTTAGCTGCGCCGGTTCCCGGTCGCTGAAATATCGCAGTATGGACGACATGGACTCACAAATATGCTGGCCGCCTTGACAATTTACGATGCGGCTTCAGAGCCAACACAAACACATATGTGTGCGGTTTTGCAAATCATCTTGCTGCCGGCATGAAAAAGGGCGGTCCGTTTCCGGGCCGCCCTGTCCGTAGAAGCCTCGGGATCGGGATTATCCGGCGCGCCGATCCAGCAACGGCGTGATGTTGCGGATCGTCACCCGGCGATTGCGCCATTCGTCATAGGGCGTATCGATTTTCAGATACTGCTCGCCATAACCCTGGATAACCAGATTTTCCGGCGGCACGTCATAGGCCTCCACCAGGATCTGCGCCACGGTTTCCGCGCGACGGTCGGACAGCGTGAGATTGTAGATGTCCGAGCCCACGGCGTCCGTGTGCCCTTCAACCAGGAAAAGCGCATTCGGGTCGCGATCGATGACGTCGAGCATGCCGCCGGCGATGTCGGCGAGATACGGAACCTGTGACGGCCCGACATAGGCGCTCCCGGAGGCGAAGTTGACCGAATCGAGATCGACACGACGAACCATGGCGCGAACGCGTTCGTTCTCGCGAATGTCGCGCAGCGTGTAGTCGTGGGTGACTTCGGCGACCGGGGGCGCCGACCATACGTCGGCCAGCTGGCGACGGCCGTAGCCGCCGCTTTCCACGACATACTGGTCGTAGGGAATGGTGATCTGGAGCGGCGGAAGCTGGCGGTCGTAATTGACGGGCCTCTGGCGGTCGTCGCGGGTGTCGAACATGACCACCTGCTCGCCATTGGGAAACACCTTCACGCGGCGCAGCACGTAGCCGCCGGGGTCGCGCACCGTGATGATCTGAACGCCGTTGCGGCGGGTAATGATCTCCCGCGTCATGCCGTTGCGCATGCGTTCGTATTCGACGTCCTTGCTGTCATGGCGGAAGAGCGCGCTTTCGTCCTTGCGAACATAGTAGCGGCCGTCGCGCTCCACGACGAAACGGTCGCCTTCGTCTTCCACGACGCGTCCGCCGAGAGCAGGGGCCAGCACGCCGACGGCTATGCCTGCGGCGGCGGCGCCGATCAGCGCTTCACGATTGCGTTTCGCATCCTCGCGCCTGTCCTGCTCGGCCCGGCGCAGGCGATCGCGTTGACGCTCGGTGATGTTTTCGGGAACCACAGCGACCGGACGCTCTTCGGCTGCTTCGATCTGCTGTTCGACGGGCGCTTCCGCAATCGGCTTCGGCTTGGGAGCGTCCGGTTGGGGACGCGGCGCCGCTTGCCGTTTTTCCGGCGGTCTGCGACGCGGTTCTTCGGCCACGGCGTCGCGCGGTTCGCTGCGGTTCGTTTCCGCGTTCCGGCGATCCTGATCGCCCCGCTGACGCTGACCAGCTTCATTCTTGTTGTTCCTTCTTGGCTGGTCAGCCGTCGTGGCGGGTTTTTCCTTTGGTTCGGGAGCAGCCGTTTCCATCCCTACGGGCTTGGGCTCCGGCTTCGGAGCGGCTTCTTCTACCGGCTTCGGCTCGGGTGTGGGAGCCGCCTGTTCGACAGGCTGTTCCGGACGCTCGGGCCGCTCGGCGCGTTGCGGGCGTTTTTCCGGATTTTCCGCTGCGCGCTTGTCGCCTTGCGCATCCTGCGCCGGCTCCGGCCGCGCATTTTCAGCCGCGTCCTGCGGCTTCTGTCTCTGTTGCTGGCGGTTGTCCGCCTGTTCCCGACGGTTGTCCCGACGCTCGCCGATGGCGCCGGCCATGGCTGCGCGGGCGGCGTCGAGCTCCTGCTTGGCTTCTTCCACGCCTTCTCCGGTGGCGCGGGCGCGCTCGAAGTTGCGGCGCGCCTGGTCCAGCCGCTGTTTTGCGTCACCCATCGTCTGTGCGCTCGCGTGCGTGGCCGCGAATATCGTCGCCCCGGTGACCGCGATAGCCGTTGCAGGCGTCGTCGCCTGGCTGACGACGATGGTCAGAGCGGTTGTGGCGTTGAGCAAGCTGCGTAACATCTGAATTTCCTCGTGAGTCTTGTTATGCCCGTCCGCTTGCGGCGGGCTGATTATCTCAGTATCCGAAACGATCATGGCCGGACTTGGTTCCGGTCATTGACGTTTCCGGCCGATCACTAAACACTACGCTGCATGAACCCTGCATTAATGACGATCGCCGCCGATCTGATCCGGCGAATTCCGCGCGCCGAGCGCGATTTGCTGGATGCAATGGCGTTGACGGAAAACGGCCTGGATTGCCGGTCAGACGCCGGAATTCGCAGTCTTTTGGCCGCCTTTCCGGGCGCGATCGTGCATGACGCGGAAACCGATCGCGCGCGCTTTGCGTCGCAGGACATGCGCCGCGCTTTCAGGCAATTGCTGGATGCGGCCGCGGACGATCAAGTTTCGTTACCGCCGGCGACGCTTTACGCGCAGGGAGAGGTTGCGCCGGCCATCCTGGCGGCCCTGAAAGCCGGAATGCTGGAAGACGCGCTTGAATGGTTCCGCGAGCAGGGCGGTATTTTCTTCATGCATTATCATGGCCAGGACGCCTGCGGACGGATTCTGGACGGTTTCCCCGATGACGTCCGCCGCGAAAACTCGACTGTGGTTTTGTGTTCGGCGATGCACGCCCTGAAGTCAGGCAGCGTCAACAGGGCGCGTCACATCCTGCGAGAATTCAAAGGCCCGGAAGCCATCGACATTGAACGCGTCGTCACGAGCCCGGACCGCTATTCACTGGAGTTTAGGTCGTTTCGCCTGTTGATGGGCCTTTATGAAGACGTCGCCTATTCGAAGCGTATTCAGCAATGCATGTTCGACCTGCTGGGCGAATTCTCGCTCGAAGACCATCTCAATCGCGGCGCAATCTACAACACAATGCTGGAGCTGTGCATGCAGCAACAGCAGCTGGGCACGGCGGAGGAGATCGCCAATCGCGCCGCCTATCATTACAGGCTCGCCGACGCGCACCTCATGGTGTTCTACATCGAGTTCCATCGCGGCGTGCTGGCGCTCATTCGGGGCTCCGTGCCGGACGCCGACGTGGCGGTGCATGCGGCTGAAAGCGCGCTCGGGCGGGTGACGTTCGATTCTCCGACAGATCAGCGGCTGCTCGACCTTTTGAAGGCGATCACCGCCTATGAGAAGGGCGACGCGCAAGGGCTCGTCGCCTATCTGAACAGCGAGTTCGACAAGTTCGCCTATGGCGAGTTGTGGCCAACCATCGTCGAACTGGCGCTATATTACGGAAGCCTCGCCATCAGCGGCGAGTTGGGTGTCGCGGCGGCGCGCGCGTTTCTTGAGAAATGGCGCGTCCAGGAATGGCGATCGCATCGGTTTCACGATGTCATCACCTTCCGGCAGATCGATATTCTGCAGAACCACAATCGCTGGCAGGAGGCGGCGGACCTGCTCAACACCGTGCAGGCCAGGATCAATCGCACCTGGGTGGAGTCGGCGGAGGAGGCTCTGTCGCGGCTGGATGACAGCCGTGAAATCGGCATTGCGATGGCCTGGCTGAAAAACCTCATCCATCAAGGCGCGGACGGGGACATGCGCGCGCGCCAGATCGAGGCGTTTCTGAATAATCCCAATCTGAACGGGCGTCAGCGCGCTGTGCTGTTGATATGGGACGCCTATGTCGCGCGATCGCAGCGCAGCCTCACCCGTGCGCGACGACAGTTCACGCGCGCGCTGGAGGATTCGATGCGTTCGGGCGCGCTCACCCATCTCGTCGGGGAGCGGTCGCTTATCGACAGGCTGCGCGACGACAGGCGGATAGCGGATTTCGTGCTGTCGACGCCCGGAACAGCCAGTTACCTGCGCAAGCTGGATCATTTCCACGCGACGTCGCAGCGCGACATGCCCGGCCTGACCCGGCAGGAGAAGCGGGTTCTGACCTTGGTCGCGGAAGGCGGGTCCAACAAGTTCGTGGCGCGCCAGATGCGGCTGTCGGAGGTGACGGTCAAGTTTCACCTGTCGAATATCTACCGCAAGATCGGATGCCGCAGACGCGCGGAAGCGGTCGCCGCCGCCCGCGCGTTAAATTGGGTCGCATGACGCTTACAGCCTGAAACCTATACCAATATCTTCAAAACCTATACTTTTGACCGGTTGTGAAACTGCGAGCCTTTCGTCGATCATGAAAGGACGGCGGACCTGTGCAACCAAGACCGGGCCGTCAGGCAAACGGGGAACCGACATCAACATGTTGTCGAATCGCATCTTGTTGCTTGCCAGACGCCTCGTCGGTTTCGCCGGCGTGATGCTCGTGCTCTCCATCATCATATTCGCGCTTGCAAGGATCGTTCCCGGCGACCCGGCGCGCATCGCGCTCGGCCCCAGCGCCACCCAGGAGCAGGTCGACGCCATGCGCCAGGAAATGGGTCTCGATAAGCCGCTGGTTCAGCAATACATGGATTACGTCACGCACGGCGTGCGCGGCGATTTCGGAAAATCCCTGATCTCCGGCCGCCAGGTGAGCCACGAAATCGCCAGTCTGCTGCCTGCAACGCTCGAACTGGTCATCGCGACGGTCTTCCTCATCGTCGTCATCTCGATACCGCTCGGCGTGATGACGGCGCGCCACCGAAACAGCTGGATCGACAATGTCGGCCGCTTTTTCTCGATCGTCGGCGTCACCATGCCGAGTTTCCTCTTCGCCATCTTGCTGCAATTGGTCGCCGCGAGCTTCATGCCCGACTGGCCGGTGATCGGCCGCATCAACTATTCGCTGGACATTCCCGCGGGGCCGACCGGACTGCTGGTCGTGGATTCGATCCTCCACGGACGCTGGGACGTGCTGGCAAGCGCCCTGAAACATCTGGCGTTTCCGGCGCTTGCGCTCGCAATGGCCGGCATCGGCCAGATCACGCGCATCACGCGCTCGGCGATGATCGAGCATCAGCGCCGCGATCATGTGCTCACGCTCAAATCCTTCGGCGTGCCGGAACGCGTGATCATCTTCCGCTATCTGCTCAAGCTGTCCTCGATTGCGCCGCTGACGATCATGGGGCTCGAATTCGCGTCGCTCATCGGCAACGCCTTCGTCGTCGAGATGGTGTTTTCCTGGGGCGGTTTCGCGTCCTACGGGCTCGAGGCGATCCTCCAGAAGGATCTCAACGCCGTCATGGCCGTGGTGCTCGTCTCCGGCCTGTTCTTCGTGATCGCCAATCTGGTCATCGATATTGTGCTGATGATCATCGACCCGCGGCTGCGCTTCAAGGAGGCCGGCGTATGAGCGCTGTCGCCGAAAGCGAGCCAAAGGCCCTCAGCGCCGGCTACATGGCCTGGTACAGGTTCAGCCGCAATCCGGCGGCGCTCATCGGGGCGCTCATGGTTATCTCCGTGATCCTGCTCGCCATATTCGCGCCGCTGATCGCGCCCTATCCGGATGACGTCGGGGCAAAGGTCGATTTCCGCTCACGGCATATGGCGCCTGACTGGGCGCACTGGATGGGCACAGACAAGGTCGGCCGCGATATCCTCACCCGCGTCATCTTCGGCTTTCGCGTCTCGCTGCTGCTGGTGATCGGCGTGCTCGGCGTCGCTGTTCCGGTGGGCGCGGTGCTCGGCATGCTCGCCGGCTATTTCAGCGGCGCCGTCGAGAAGATCATTTCCGGCTTCACCAACGTGATGCTGGCCATTCCGCCGCTGGTCATGGCGCTCGCCATCGGCAATGTGCTCGAGCCCAATCTGGTCAACGCGATGCTCGCCATCACCTTCCTCTGGTGGACATGGCATGCGCGGCTCGTCTACCGCGTTTCCAAATCGATCGCCGCGGAAGACTATATCGAGGCGGCCCGACTCGCCGGCGCCAGTCACTGGCACATTCTCACGCGCGAAATCCTGCCGAATTGCGTTTCGGTGATTTCCGTCAAGACGACGCTGGACGCCGCCTTCGTTATCCTGTTCGGCGCGACGCTCTCCTTCCTCGGCCTTGGCGTGAAGCCCCCGACGCCCGATCTCGGCACCATGGTCGCCGACGGGCGGCAATTCCTGCCGGAAATGTGGTGGGGCGTGCTCGGGCCGGGCTTTGCGATCTTCTACGCGACCCTCGGCTTCAATCTGCTGGGCGACGGCCTGCGCGACATGTTCGACGTGGAGGTCTGAGTCGTGAGCGCGCTGCTTCAGATCAAGGATCTCGACGTCTCCTTCATGACCTACGGCTATCGCAGCCACATTCTGAAGAATGTCTCGCTCGAGGTGCCCGAAGGCGGCCGTGTGGCGCTGATCGGCGAGACGGGGTCGGGAAAATCCGTGACCAGCAAGGCCGTGCTCGGAACCCTGCCGGACAACGCGACGGTCGAAGGCGGTTCGATCCGCTTTGCCGGCGACGACCTGCTGAACCTTCCCCAGAGCAAGCGCGACGCCCTGAAGGGCACAGCCTTCTCGATCATCATGCAGGACCCTTTGAGCTCGTTCAATCCGGTGTTCCGCATCGGCCGGCATCTCGACGACGTGATCTATTTCGCGGACCGGCGACTGGGCGAAAAGTCCGACGCCTCCGATCGCCGCCAGCGTATCCACACCGTGCTGCGCCAGGTGCAACTCGCCGATCCCGAGCGGGTCTGCCGCGCCTATCCCTCGCAGCTTTCCGGCGGCATGCGGCAGCGCGTTCTCATCGCGCTTGCGCTGCTCCATCAACCGAAGCTTCTGATCGCCGACGAACCTGGCACCGCCCTCGACGTGACGACCCAGGACGAGATCATGAAACTGATCAACCGGCTGGTCTCCGACAACGGGCTGACGCTGCTGATGATCACGCATAATCTCGGCGTCGTGCGCAAGATGGCCGACGACATCTACGTCATGCGCAAGGGCGAGATCGTCGAACACGGCCCGCTCGCCACGATCTTCCAGACGCCGCAGCAGGCCTACACGAAGCAATTGATCGCGGCGATCCCGCCGCTCTACGGCCCGAAGGTCGTGGATCAGAAGCCGGTCGAAGCGGAGACCGTCGTTGAACTCGCGGCCGTCACCAAGGTGTTCGAGGAGAAGTTCCTGTTTACCCGCGGCGCCGGCCACACGGCCGTGCGCGACGTGTCCCTGAATATCCGCCGCGGCGAGATCTTCGGCCTCGCCGGCGAATCCGGTTCCGGCAAGACGACGGTCGCCCGCATGATCATGGGGCTGATCCGGCCGAGCAGCGGTCAGGTCGTCGTCGACGGACGCGACGTCTCGCAGGCCGGTCGCGACAGCGCCTTCCGCCGCAAGATCCAGATCGTCTACCAGAACCCGGGCACGTCGCTCAATCCCAAGCGCACCGTCGGGCAGACGCTCACCGTGCCGCTGCAGTTTTCAGGCGCCGGGCGCAGCGCGCTCAACGAACGGATCGAAAAGCTGCTGGCGCAGGTGGAGCTGCCGACGCATTTCACGTCGAAATATCCGCACGAATTGTCGGGCGGCCAGAAACAGCGCGTGGCGATCGCGCGAGCGCTTGCCGCCGATCCGGAGATTCTGGTGCTCGACGAGCCGACGTCCGCGCTTGACGTGTCGGTGCAGAAAAACGTCATCGACCTCCTGCACAGGCTGCGCGACGAACTCGGCCTGACCTTCCTGTTCATTTCCCATGACCTTTCGCTGATGCGCAATTTTTGCAGCCAGATCGCCATCATGCTGAAGGGCGAGATCGTCGAGTCGGGCGAACCCCGCACGGTGTTCGGTGATCCGCAACACCCATACACCCGCGCGCTGATCGCCGCTGTTCCGGTGATGAGCGATGCGGAAGACAATTTGAAACCCAAGACAAGCCGGGAAGACCAGCAGCGGTATCTTGCCGATGCCGTGACCTGAACCGGTTGCTCATACAGGAGAGAAGCGTGCTTAGACTAGGGATCGACGTTGGCGGAACCAATACGGATGCGGTGATCATGCGAGGTCGCGAGGTGCTTTCGGGCTTCAAGGCGTCGACCACGCAGGACGTGACCAGCGGCGTGGTGGAGGCGCTCGAGGGCGCCATAAGCAAGGCCGGCGCCGATCGCGCCGAAATCGGCAACGTCATGATCGGCACCACCCATTTCACGAACGCCGTCATCGAGCGCAAACACATCAACCCGGTCGCAGCCATTCGTCTTGGATTGCCGGCGACGGCGTGTCTGCCTCCCATGGTCGACTGGCCGGACGATCTGCGCGAAGCGGTCGGCAATCACGGTTATCTGGTGCGCGGCGGATACGAGTTCGACGGTCGCGAGATCGCGCCGCTGGACGAGGAAGAGATCGACCGGATCGGCGACGACATCAACACCCGCAAGATCAAGGTCGCGGCCATCAGCTCCGTCTTCAGCCCGATCAACCAGGCGATGGAGACGGCCGCCCGCGACCGGCTGCTGCAGAAATGCCCCGATGTTTCGGTCGTCCTTTCCAGCGATATCGGCCGCATCGGCCTCCTGGAGCGCGAAAGCGCTGCGATTATGAACGCCAGCCTGCTGGCGCTCAGCGACCGCACCGTCGAAGCCTTCGCCGAGGCGCTGAAGTCGGCGGGTCTCACCTGTCCCTTCTATATAACCCAGAACGACGGCACGCTGATGGCGGCCGACATGGTGCGCCGTTTCCCGGTCCTGACATTCGCCTCGGGCCCGACCAATTCCATGCGTGGCGCGGCGTTCCTGACCGGCGAGCGCGACGGCATCGTCGTCGATATCGGCGGCACCACCACAGATGTCGGCGCGCTCCAGCACGGCTTTCCACGCCAGGCGGCGACCGTCGTGGACATTGGCGGCGTGCGGACGAATTTCCGCATGCCGGATGTGTTTTCAATCGGCCTCGGCGGCGGTTCGCTCGTGCGCAGGAACGCAGACGGCGACATCACCGTCGGCCCGCAATCGGTCGGCTATCGGATTACCAGCGAGGCGCTCGTTTTCGGCGGCGACACGATGACTGCGACCGATATCGCAATCGCCCGGGGAGAGGCCGATTTCGGCGATCGCGCCGCAGTCGCCGGTATCGATACAGCCACACTGGATGGCGCCCGCGCGGCAATGACCGGAATGCTGGAGCGCGCCGTCGAGCGCAGCCGGATTTCTCCGGAGCCCATTCCGGTCATTGCCGTGGGCGGCGGGTCGATCCTGATGCCTGACCAGCTCGGCGATCTCAAGGTCATCCGGCCGGAAAACTTCGCGGTCGCCAATGCGGTGGGCGCCGCGATCGCGCAAATCAGCGGCGAGGTGGATCGCATCTTCTCGCTGGAAAACGGCCTGACCCGCGACATCTGCCTCAAACAGGCCGAGGAGGAGGCGACAAAGAAGGCCGTCGAGTCAGGCGCTGTCGCCGAGACCATCGAGACGATCGAACGCGAAGACGTGCCGCTCGCGTATCTTCCCGGAAACGCCACGCGCATCCACGTCAAGGTGGTCGGCGAAATGGGGGGGCTCGATGCTTAGCAGGCAGTCCGAAATGCGGGTCGTCACCGAAGAGGACATCGACGCGCTGGAAATCGGCTCTGCGATTCTCGGCACGGGCGGCGGCGGCAATCCCTATATCGGCAAGCTGCGCGCCAAACAGGTGCTGCGGGAAGGCCGTCCCATGCGGATCCTGCCGCTCCAGGCCCTTCCGGACGACGCCAAGGTGGTTTCGCTCGGCGGCATCGGCGCGCCGCTCGTCTCGCATGAGCGCATCAAGGAGGGCCGTGAAGGCCTGCGCTGCGTGCGCGCCCTCGAGGAGCGCTTCGGCTTCAGGATCGACGCCATCGCCTGCGAGGAGATCGGCGGACAGAACAGCATGGAGCCGCTGATCATCGCGGCGCTCGCCGGTCTGCCGGTCGTCGACTGCGACGGCATGGGGCGGGCCTTTCCGGAAATGCAGATGACGACCTACTCCATCTACGGTCATTGCAGCACGCCCAGCGTCATGTGCGATTGCCACGGCAATGTCGTGACTTTCGATCACGCGGTTTCGGAGCTTTGGCACGAAAAGATGGCGCGCGCCTGCGTGGTGGCGCAGGGCGGTTCGTCCACACTGGCGAGCGCGCCGATGGACGGCATTTTCGTGAAGCGGTTCGCCATACCGGATTCCTACACCAAGGCGATTTCGCTCGGACGCACAGTTCGCGCCGCCCAGAAGCGCCACGAGGATCCCGTGCAGGCGATCTGCGCCTTTGAGCACGGCAAGCAGGTCTTCACCGGAAAGATCGTCGATCTCAAGCGTCACCTCAAGGGCGGTTTCGTCCGCGGCGAGGCGATACTGGACGGTTTCGACGGCTTTCAGGGAGACACGGCGCAGATCGACATCCAGAACGAGTACCTCGTGTTCACCCGTAACGGCGTGGTCGAGGTCATCGTGCCGGACCTCGTCGTCATTCTCGACAACGATACGGGCGAGGCGATTTCCACTGAGATGCTGCGATATGGCCAGCGGGTCGGCGTTCTGGCGCTGCCGTGCCATCCGCTTCTTCGCTCTCCGGAAGCGCTGAAGGTGGTCGGACCGTCCGGCTTCGGACTGGGTCATCTGACCTACAGGCCGATGGAGGAAACAGACAGGAAGGATATGCCGGCATGAGCGGATTTCTCATCAATGCAGACGACATGGAGGCGATCGCCACAGGCGGCGCGTTTCTCGGAACCGGCGGTGGAGGCGATCCCTATATCGGCAAGCTGATGGCGCAGGCGGCCATCGCCGAATATGGGCCGGTCCAGGTGATCGACGTCGACGACGTCGCGGACGACGCGCTGTGCGTGCCGGTCTGCATGATGGGCGCGCCGACCGTCATGGTCGAGAAACTGCCGAACGGCCAGGAAGCCCGCGAGGCGCTGGCCCAGCTCGAGGCGTTTCTCGGACGCAAGGCGGACGCGCTGATTTGTGTCGAGGCCGGCGGCCTTAATTCCACGATCCCATTCGCGGTTGCTTCTGCGACAGGCCTGCCGCTGATCGACGGCGACGGCATGGGACGGGCGTTTCCGGAAATCCAGATGGTCAGTTTCACCATGCAGGACGTGTCGGCGACGCCAATGGTGATCGCCGACGAAAAAGGCAACAGTTCGGTTCTCAACACCATCTCCAACGTCTGGACGGAGCGGCTGGCGCGCGTGCAGACCGTGCAGATGGGCGGATCGGCCCTGGTCGCGCTCTATCCAATGAGCGGCGTGGAGGTGAAGAAGAGCATTCTCCGCAACACGCTGTCGCTGATCCGCGAGATCGGCCAGACGATCGCGTCTGAAAAGGCCAGCCGCCGCAACCCGGCGGAAGCGCTGATCAAGCGTCTTGACGGAAAGCGCCTGATGACCGGCCGCGTCGTCGATATCGAACGGCGCACCGAGGGCGGGTTCGCCCGCGGCACGGCGACGCTCAAAGGCATGGACCAGGATGAGGGCAGCACCTTCAAGGTCCACTTCCAGAACGAATTTCTCATCGCGCTCAACGATCGCGACGAGATGCTTGCCGTCACGCCGGATCTGATCTGCGCGCTCGACGCTGATGGCGGCTTGCCGGTGACGACGGAGCAATTGCGCTTCGGCCTCGCCGTGACGTTGATCGGCCTGCCTTGCGATCCGCAGTGGCGGTCCGAGGCGGGCGTCGATCTCGTTGGTCCCGGCTATTTCGGCTACGCGCAGACCTACGTTCCACTTGAAGAATTGCCAAACGGAAACTGAAAAAAGGAGAACGGAAATGATGAAACTGCGACTTGGATTGGCCTGCGCCGCAGCGATTGCGGCGTCTACGGCCCTGACCGCTCCGGCGGTCGCTCAGGACAAGGTGTCGCTTGTCGTCAATACGGTGCAGATTTTCGGCACCATCGATCCGGCCAAGGTCAATGACTATACGGAATACATGGCGGCGGTGAACCTCTATGACGGTCTGACCACGGTGAGCCCGGAAGGTCAGGTCGTCCCGCAGCTCGCCGAAAGCTGGGAAGTCTCCGACGACAGCAAGACCTACACCTTCAAGCTGAAGCAGGGCGCGACCTTCCAGGACGGCAGCCCGGTCGAGGCCAAGGACGTCGTCTACACGATGAAGCGCCTGCTCGCGCTCAATGAAGGCCCGTCCTATCTGTTCGCCGACCTGATCGAAGCCGACGCCGTCAAGGCGATCGACGACATGACGGTCGAGATCACGCTCAACAAGGTCTATTCGCCGTTCCTCACCAACACGCCGCTGATCCTCGTCGTCAATTCGGATCTGCTCGCCGAGCAGGACGGTGAATGGGCCGAAACATATCTCGGCGACAATTCCGCCGGCGCCGGGCCCTACAAGCTCGACAGCTGGACGCGCGGCGCACAGATGATGCTGAGCCGCTATGACGACTATCACGCCGGCTGGCCGAACGCGAAGCCGATCGACGAGTTGCGTTTCGTGGTCACCCGGGACGAGGCGACCGTCAAGGCGCTCGCCACCAAGGGCGAACTCGGCATGTCCTCGCAGTATCAGGGCAACGAGACCTATGAGGCGATCTCCAAACTGCCGAACTACAAGATCATCGCCGCCGATACGGCGACCGGCTTCTACATCAAGCTCAACAACCAGACCCCGCCGACCGACGACGTGCATATCCGCCGCGCCATCGCCTATGCGATGGACTACGACACGATCCGCGACGTCATCTATCCGGGCGGTCAGTTGAACGGGCCGCTGGCGCCGGTCTTCGCCGACGCCTATCTCGACAGCCTGCCGGATACGGAGTTCGACCTCGAAAAGGCCAAGGAAGAGGTCGCGAAGTCGAAATACGCAGGCTCCGAACCGATCAAGATCGTTCACAGCTACGTCGCCAAGACGGCGTTCGAGGAAGAGATCGGCCTGCTGTTCAAGTCGGCGCTGGAAATGATCGGCTTCGAGGTGGAACTGCAGCCCGAGCCCTGGAACCGCATCACCGAACTCGCCGCCTCCGTCGAGACGACGCCGAATGCGACCCAGGTCTTCTACGGCCCGACCTACCCGTCGCCCGACTCCGTCTTCTACGTCCAGTACCATTCCCGCGCAAAGGGAACCTGGTCGTCGATGGAATGGGTGATGGATCCCGAGATCGACGCGTTGATCGACAAGTCGCGCCAGACGACGGACATTGCCGAGCAGAACATGCTCTACAAGGAAATCCAGCAGAAGCTCTACGACCGCCAGTCGGACGTCTTCCTGCTGACCCAGAAGAAGCGCTTCGCGGCCAACAAGTGCCTGCAGGGCTACGCCTGGGTTCCGATGCAGAGCTGGGACACCGACTTCTCCCGCTTCTGGTGGAACTGCGACGAATAAGGACGTTCCTGCAAAGGGTTCCCTCCGGGCGTTATCTCCCTGACGCCCGGCAACTGAGCGCCCCCGTTCCGTGTGAGCGGGGGTTTTTTCTGGCCGTCATTCGTAAGCCACAACGTTGTTTCCTGTCCGCGCCAGCAGGGATAAGTTATAATTGTTCCAAGAGTTTGAATTATTTGGTAAAATATAGTATTACACAATGCTTATTCGCCCTATTGCAATGTGTTGGGAGAAATCACCTCATGTCGCGAATTTTAGGGATAGTACTCGTACTAGCGATAACTACAGCGGGTGCTCAATCCAACAATCGACCAAAGCTTGATAATTCAGGAAAGTATGCTGGAAATTACATTTGCCTACCAAAAGCGTTGGGCGGTGTCAGATGGGATGAAAAGACCAAAGAATGGAAGGGAACTGCGTTTAGAACTCCTTCCGACGATCATTTTGTATTGAAGATCACGGTTGACAAGAAAATGAAGTGGAAGGCCTTTGGCTTTTCCATGGAAGGAATTGCATACCTCGCAAATGTGCTTCCTATCGAAGATAATGAGGTATCCTGTTGGGGAGAACGTAACGGCTATCAACCTGCTGAGTTGGTTGGATTCGGACACATATTTATGTCTCCAGAAGGTCAGTTCAGATGCAATACATTTGGCGGGCTAAACTACTATACTGTGAACCTTCAAACTCGCCGATACACCCGAACGTATCATTCTGGTTTTATTGACGGCGAAGACTCAGCAACAAACATGCCTGCTGTTGAGGTGGGAATATGTAGAAACTTGGATTGAAGCACGATAGCCAAATGATAGTTGGACAATGCGTGCCACTTCGTCTGAAGTTTCTCAATTCTTTCTTCCCCATGCAGTTTCAAAGTCGTTCCATCCCCATCTGCGCTATCGCTGCTCTGTCAACTGTCACAGTTCTGTCGTAAATCCGCAATCAAAGTGACAACGCATGCGCCTAAGAGCGCTACAGCACGTCCGTACTGAACGTGTCCATCCAACATCTGGGGGATCTGCCATGATCATTTCACGTCGCCGGCTTATGCAAGGCGCCACCGCAGCCGGGGCCTTCGCCGCCGCGCCCGCCATCCTGAAATCGCATGATGCGCTCGCGTCGTCCGGCCAGGTCAACGTCTTTGCCTGGGGCGACTACATCCAGCCGAACATGATCGAACTGTTCGAAAAGGATACGGGCATCAAGATCAATCTTTCGACCTTCGGCTCCAACGACGAGGCGACGCAGAAACTGAAAGCCGCCGGCGGCAAGGGCTTCGACGTCATCTTCCCGTCCGTCACTAACGGCAACAACTACTATCCGGACGATCTTCTGCAGCCGCTCGACGAGGAAAAGCTCGTCAACGCCGACAATCTCATTCCCTCGATGGTGCGCGATTCCGTTACGCTCGGCGCGACCTATCGCGGCAAGCGCTACCTGATGCCGTTCGACTGGGGCACGGAAGCGATCACCTTCGACTCCGCTACCTTCGATCTCAGCGACGCCGATGTGTCCTTCGGGGCCATGTGGACGCCGGAAGCCGCCGACAAGGCCACTTTCCGTCAGAAGTCCGGCCTGATCGGCGTCGGTCTCTATCTCAATTCCATCGGCGAGCTCGAATCCGATCGCATGCTTGACGTCTACAAGACGGAAGACGACGCGCGCCGCGTCTTCTCCGCCTGCGCAGACTTCATCATTGCGCACAAGGGCAATATTGCAGCTTTCTGGAACAATGCGACGGAAGCCTCCAACGCCTTCAAGCAGGCCGGCGCCGCCATTGGCCAGACCTGGGACACGACCGGGCTTCTGCTCAGCCGCGAAGACGCGAAGTGGAAGTATCGCATGCCCAAGGAAGGCGGCATTACCTGGATGGACTCGATCGGCATGCCTTCCGGCGCCGAGAATGTCGAGCAGGGCTACGCTTTCATCAATGCGATGTTCACGCCGGAAATGGGCGGTCTTCTTTCCAAGAACACCGGTTACAACTCCGCTGTAGCCGGCGCCGCGGAACATGCGGGCGAGGAATACAAGAAGCAGTTCACCGAAGTCTACAACGCCGACAATCTCGCCAATCTCTGGTGGTGGCAGGCGGACAAGCCCTGGAGCACGCCGGTGATCCAGGAGTATGTCGACAAGATCACCAACGCCTGAACGGGCGCATGACATCAGGCAAGGCCGCGGCGATCGCGGCCCTGCCGTTCGACGGGGGATGACGATGCGTGGACAGGACGTATTTCTCGACGGCATAAATATGACCTACCCGAACGGGTTCACCGCCGTCCATGAAACCGATCTGACGATCAATGCGGGCGAGTTCTTCTCGATCCTCGGACCGTCCGGTTGCGGCAAGACGACCATCCTCAGAATGATTTCGGGATTTCTCGACCCCACCGCCGGCGCGATTTCGATCGGCGGCGTCAGGATGAACGGGATCGGTCCGAACCATCGGCCGACCGCGCTCATTTTCCAGAACCTCGCCCTGTTTCCGCTGATGCCGGTCTGGGAGAATGTCGCCTTCGGTCTCGAAGCGCGCGGCGTTCCCAAGGCCAGGCGCCGCAAGCGCGCCGAGGAGCTGCTGGAACTGGTCGCCCTCTACGGCCAGGCCGACAAGATGCCGACGGAGCTGTCCGGCGGTCAGCGCCAGCGCGTCGCGGTCGCCCGCGCTCTTGCCGTGGAGCCCGCGGTTCTGCTGCTTGACGAGCCGCTCTCCGCGCTCGATCTGAAGCTGCGCCAGCACATGCGCGCGGAACTGAAGGAAATCCAGCGCAAGACGAGCGTCACCTTCATCTACATCACCCACGACCAGGGCGAGGCGCTGGCCATGTCAGACAGGGTCGCGGTGATGAACGAGGGGCGCATCGAGCAGGTGGCCACGGCCGACGAGATCTACAACCGGCCGCAGACGCCGTTCACCGCCACCTTTGTCGGCGAGCAGAACGTATTTACGGGCAAGGTGACCTTGGCTGTCGGCAATGAAGTCGCTGTCGAGACCAGCCAGGGCACGCTCTACGGCGTCAACCGCAACGACCTTGCGGTCGGCGACGAGGCGCTCGTCATGGTGCGGCCGGAACGCATCGGGCTGCTCAACGGCGAAGCTGGCGACCCGGAGAAAATGGCGCAACTGAACACCCTGTCAGCCCGCCTGCAGCGGCGCGACCTCGAAGGCGCGCTGATCAACCTTTATCTCTCCGCCGGCGAGAACGATATCCACGTCAACATGCACAACACTGGCGACAACACTGCTTTTGAAGACGAGATGAAACTCGCCTTCCGCCATCGCGACACGGTCATCATGCGGCCGGGCTCCATCGCCAGAGACCGGGCCTGACCGATGGGCGATCTCGTTCGATCCTACGGCAAGGGACTGACCGCGATCTTCGTCGGTTTCGTGGTCCTTTGGATCCTGCTGATGATCGTCGTGCCGCAGATCACCATGATTGACCGGGCCTTCACCTATCAGGATCGCGGCGGCGAAACGGCTATGCTCGCAGTCGAGATCGATCGGGCCTACGCGAAACGGTTCCAGCTTGAGCAGCAGGTTCAGCAGGCGCAGAACGCAGCCGATGCGGATACAGGGTTGTCCGCGCCGTCCATCGGGACGCCCTCAATTGGCGCGCCTTCGGCCACGGCCCCGTCGGCCGGCGGCCTCCCGCAGCCTTCCGCCAGCGCCGCCGCCGACGGGCAGGATGACGTCGAGGCGCTGGAAGCCGAGATCGCGGAGCTGACCGCGCAAATCCGGGAACTCGAAGCACAGGAAGACCTGTCTTCCGGCGAGGCCGGCATGAAGGCGGAATATTCGCTCAGGAACTTCACCACCATGAGCGGCATCCACTTCCAGATCTTCGTGATGACGCTCCTCTACGCCTTCTGCGTGACGATCCTGTCTTTCCTGATCTGCTATCCGGTGGCCTTCGTGATCGCCACCACGACCAATCGCAACAGGCTGGCCCTGATGATGCTCGGCCTCGTCATTCCCTATGCGATCAACGAGCTTTTGCGCATCTTCTCCTGGATCATGATCCTGGAGAAAAACGGCATTCTGAATTCGGTCCTCAATTTCATCGGCATTGTCGATATCGACGCCGGCGAGGGCATCCGCTTTGTCGCGTCCAACGGCGCCGTCTTCACCGTGATGGTCTACGCCTATGTGCTGTTCATGGTTTTCCCGATCTACAACACCATCGATACGCTGGACAAAAACCAGATCGAGGCTGCGCGCGATCTCGGCGCGTCGGCCTGGAAGATCCATACGCGCGTCGTCATTCCGCACGCCAAGCCCGGCATTGCCGTCGGATCGATCATGACTTTCATGCTGTCGGCGGGCTCGATCGCCGTGCCTGAGATCGTTGGCCGCGGTCTGCACCCGGACTGGTTCTCCCAGCTCATCTACCGGCGGTTTTTCGAGGCGGACGCCTGGAACCAGGGGTCGGCCTATTCGCTGGCGCTGCTCGTCGCCTGCATCGTCTTCATCTTCGCCACCATGGCGATCTTCAAGGTGGGCATCAGGGATATCGCGAGATGAGCGTGGCGGCCTCCAAAAACGACCCGGTCGGTTTCGGACATGCCGGCGCGCAGCCGCGCGTCGAACGGGACTGGGCCAACGCCATTCTGGGCGGCTATGTCGTCGTGTTCTTCACAGTGATCTTCCTGCCGCTGCTCTTCATGATCGCGGCCGCCTTCAACGCATCGCCCACGCCGTCGGTCACTGACTGGCAGGGCTTCACGCTGCGCTGGTTCCGCGAACTGCCGAACGACCAGCGGATGATCCAGGGGTTGTGGCATTCGCTGACGATCGCCGCCGGCGTGATCGTGATCTCAATTCCCCTCGGCCTGTCCGGAGCCTTCATCCTGACCCGGATGCGCTCGCGCGGATCGTCGCTGCTCTACACGGTGCTGGTCTCGCCGGTGCTTGTTCCCGGCATCATTCTCGGCGTCACGACGATGATCTTCTGGCGCGATTTCTTCGGGGTTCAGGCGGGGCTCTTCACGGCCATGGCGGCCCAGTCCTCCTTCATCGCCTCTTATTGCATGCTCATGTTCATGGCGCGGTTGCAGCGCCAGGATAGGGTGCTCGAAGAGGCGGCGCTCGATCTCGGCGCGTCTCCCTTCATGGTGTTCCGGCGCATCACTCTGCCGTTCCTCATGCCGACGATCCTCACGGCCTGCGTCATCGCCTTCCTGCAGTCGATCGAAAACTACAACACCACCTTTTTCGCGATCGGCGGGTCGTGGACGCTGGTGACGGAAATCGGCAGCCGCATGCGCTTCGGCCTGTCTCCGATGATCAACGCCATCGGCGTCATCTTTGTCGCCATAACCATCATTGTTGCGGTGACCCATACGATTATGACAAGAAAGCGGGCATGAAGATCCGCTTTGCCTGCCTGCCCGGTTACGAAGCCATTCTGCCCAAACCGTCGCTTGCTTCCGGCGCACTGCCGGACTGGCTGAAGGCGATGCCGGCGACTGCGGCCAGCCGCGTCCTGCTTGAGGCCGAGGTCCGCACGGTCAAGCAGTGCCCGCCTTTTGTCGACGCCATGCAGAGCGGGATCCTGTTTCCGCTCGCCGCGGATGTCAGGGTCGAGAATGGCGAATTTTCCTGGAACTGGGACGCGCCTTCATCAGGCAGCCGGATGACCCGTTCTCCGATCGGCGTCCACGCGCCGGAACAGGCGACGGGCCTTCCAGGCGCGCCGTCCGGCCAGTTCGTCGTCAAGTTCAACAATTTCTGGACTGTCGAGCTGCCGGAAGGCTGGTCGATGCTGTTCACGCATCCCGCCAACCGCACGGACCTGCCGTTTCACACATTCTCCGGCGTTGTCGACTGCGACCGCTGGAAATCGGGCCACGTCCATTTCCCGGCGGTGTGGACCGATCCGTGTTTTGCCGGAACCCTGCCCGCAGGCACGCCCGTGGCGCAGGGCTGGCCGATAAAACGCGACAACCTCGACCTCGAATTCGCCGGGATGGACGCAGACGCGTTTCGGGACCATGAGGCTTTGCTTGATTCGCTCGACGAGCGGTCCGGCGCCTACCGCAGAGGTTTCCGCGCCCGTCGCAGGTGATTTCCAAAACGACTGCAATCAGAACTTTTTTTACCCGTTCTACGCCGTTCTTGATGGTCTGTTTGCTCTGGCGAACTCCATGATGGCCCTGGTGTGTAAGCGGGCTGAGACCGTCGATAATTGTAAATTTATTGCAAGATTTGACGTTCCGCGAAAGTCTTCATCTTCCTGTTTTTCCCTGAATCGAGGCCATTTTAATATTGGAAATTTGTATATTTGTTTCATCCGCAAAGAAAAATTAAAATTAAACTATAGGTAGTATGAAACAAAAGACATGTACATTTAAGTTTATGAATTTATTGTATAAAAATATTCATTGGTTTCTTGCATTATCTTCTTAAATTGTTTAGCTGTCGCCCTTAGGTAGCGAAATTAGGGAATGCAGCAATGGTGAATATTATGGGTTTTAGTAGTGCTTCAATCCATATTGAGAACAAGAACATCAGACGTGACGCAGCGGCGGAGAAGTTAAGGTCGCTTCTGCCGTATTTCTTGTTCAGTATTGCGGTTCCAGTAGCAACGATTCCAGCTGCCATCGCTCAAACCTTTACAGGCAACGACACGACAAATGGCCCGTTCTCCAGCGGTGACCAGAATTTCTACGACTCGAGCCAGCTCGACGCCTCGTCGGCTGGCGCCGTAACCGGCGGGATTCAGGATTTCTATAATACGAGCGTTCTCAACGCGTCTGCGGGTAACGCCATTTCGGGCGGACGGCAGAACTTCTATAATTCGAGTGTGTTCAATGCGACTGCAGCCAATGCCGTAACCTTCGGGATTGTGACTTTCTCGGACAACAGCGTTCTGAACGTATCGGCGAGCAATGCCTTCATAGATTCAGACTTGTCTTTCTATGATTCGAGTACGTTCAACGCCTCTTCGGCTGATGCTGTCGGCGACAAGATCCAGTTTTTTTACGACACGAGCACGCTCAACGCTTCGGCCGCCAATGCAGTCAGCGGCGGAAATTTGGAATTCCACAATTCGAGCACACTCAACGCCTCAGTGGCGAATGCCGTCAGCGGCGGGGACAGTGTTTTCGACGACTCGAGCATTTTCAATGCTACTGCGTCCAATGCCGTCAGCGGCGGAGAGCATGTTTTCTTTAGTACGAGCACGTTCAACGCCTCTGCGGCTGATGCTGTCAGCAACGGGCGCCTGAATTTTTACGACTCGAGCATGCTCAACGCTTCGGTCGGCAATGCTCTCAGTGGCGGAACACAAGCATTCGACGACACGAGCACGCTCAACGCTTCTGCGGCGAACGCCGTTAGCGGCGGGATTCAGGGTTTTGCAGGCGACAGCACGCTCAACGCTTCTGCAGCGAACGCCGTCAGCGGTGGGTATCAGAATTTCGAGAACGGCAGCATGCTCAATGCCTCGGCAATCGGAGCAATCGGCGGCGGAATTCAGGAATTCTATGACGCCAGTTCGCTCAACGCCTCGGCGAGCGATGCCGTAAGCGCGGGAAGTCAGTCTTTCTACGACGTGAGCGCGCTCAATGCTTCGGCCGCCAATGCAGTCAGCGGCGGGACCCAGAATTTCTACGGGCTGAGCAGGCTCGAGGCAACGGTCATAGACGCCATCAGCGGGGGAGTGCAATATTTCTACGATTTGAGTTCGCTCAACGCCGGGACGGATGACGCTGTAAGCGCGGGAAGTCAGTTTTTCTACAACTTTAGCGCGCTTAATGCTTCCGAGGCCGACGCCGTCAGCGGCGGGAGCCAGTTTTTTTACGATTCGAGTACGCTTGAGGCCTCTGCCAGCGGCGCCGTCAGCGGTGGATCGCAGTATTTCTACGGGGCCAGCACGCTTGAGGCCGTCGCCGCCGATGCTGTCAGCGGAGGAGAGCAGGAATTTTATGACACGAGCGCATTTAATGCGTTGGCGGCGGACGCGGTCAGCGGCGGGATTCTCGACTTCTACGATTCGAGCGCGCTCAACGCCTCCGTGAGTGACGCCGTCAGCGGCGGGACCCAGTTTTTTAATAATTCGAGTACGCTTGAGGCCTCTGCCAGCGGCGCCGTCAGCGGTGGAACGCAATATTTCTACGGGTCCAGCACGCTTGAGGCCGTCGCCGCCGATGCTGTCAGCGGAGGAGAGCAGGAATTTTATGACACGAGCGCATTTAATGCGTTGGCGGCGGACGCGGTCAGCGGCGGGAGTCTCGACTTCTACGATTCGAGCGCGCTCAACGCTTCTGCGAGTGACGCCGTCAGCGGAGGGTCTCATTTTTTCCGTGATGACAGTGTGCTCAATGCCTCGGCGTCCAACGCCGTCAGCGGCGGCGGGCTGGATTTCTATGACCGCAGCGCTCTCAACGCGTCGGTGGCGGGTGCGCTCAGCGGCGGAGAGCAATATTTTAACGAGGCCAACGCGCTGAATGCGACGGCGTTTGCAGCTGTTAACGGAGGCAACCAGTATTTCTTCAACACAAGTGTGCTCAACGCCTCCGCAGCAGGCGCCGTCAGCAGCGGGTTCCAGGATTTCTACAACACGGGCGCATTGAACGCATCGGCGGTGGACGCCGTTAATGGCGGCAGTCAGCGTTTTTTCGAAACAAGCACGCTGAACGCGACGGCGGTCGGTTCCGTCAGTGGTGGACGTCAGCTCTTTTTCGAGAGCAGCGTTCTGGACGTACAGACTGATAACGCCCTGACGTCCGGCGTAGACGTGCAATTCAGCAACGATCTTGGAGGCGTTGGCGGCACGCTCAGGCTGAACGGCTACAGCACCGTCGTCGGCGGCATCTCCAGTACCTCGAACGGCAGCGGCGTCGTCACCAATGGCGGCGCGGACGACAGCATCCTTACGGTCGATACGTCCCGACTTGGCGACTCCGTCTTTTCGGGAGTGATCGAGGATGGCGGGCAAGGCGCGCTCGATCTGACCAAGGACGGCGTGGGGGCTTTAACCCTGAACGGCGTCAACACCTATACGGGGCCGACCACGGTGTCGGCAGGCGCGCTGATCGTCGGCGACAGCAGCGCGGACGGCGCCAATGCGCGGATCGTCAGCAATGTGCTCGTCGAGGACGGCGCGACACTCGGCGGCGTTGGCGTGGTGGGCGCCACGACCGTCGAGGCCGGCGGAACGGTTTCGCCCGGCGGGGGGAGCAGCGGGATCGGCACGCTGCACGTGGACGGAACGCTGGTTCTCGAGCAGTACAGCTACATCGCCTATGAGGCGGGTGCGCCGGGCGTGGATTTTTCTGTTCCCGGAACGGCTGACAGCATTTACGTGGACGGCGATCTCGTGCTGGAAGGCGCCACGCTGGATGTCGTCGACGCCGGAGGGTTCGGACCTGGCCTCTATCGCGTCTTCGACTATACGGGCGAACTGACGACGGTCAACGGCGGTCTGGCTCTCGGAGACCAGCCTTCCGGTTCGGAGCTGTCGATCCAGTATCTCGACGCGCAGAAACAGATCAACCTCGTCAACACCGCCAGCTATACGCTCGTATTCTGGAACGCGAACGGACTGGCCGATGTGACGCGTCTGGGCGGTGGAGACGGCGTCTGGTCGAACACGACGCCAGTATGGGCGAATGCGGACGGATCGGTCACCGGACCGATGTCGCCGCAGCCGGGCTTCGCGATCTTCGGCGGCGACGCCGGGACCGTGACGGTCGACAACGGCGAAGGCGCCGTCGAGGCGACCGGCATGCAGTTCGTCGTGGGTGGATATACGCTCACGGGAGACGAACTGACCCTGGTTGCGGACGCCAGCGATCCCGGTCCGGTGGAAATCAGGGTTGGCGACGGCGGCGCCGCCAGTTCCTCCTACGTAGCGACGATTGAAAACGTCATTGCAGGAAGCGACGGTCTGGAAAAGACCGGCGCCGGCACGCTCATTCTGTCGGGCGCCAACAGCTATTCCGGCGGGACAATCATCAGCAACGGCGTGCTCTCGGTGTCGTCGGACGGCAATCTCGGCGATGCGGGCGGCGCTCTCACATTCGACGGCGGCGCACTGCGGCTCGGTTCCTCGTTCGATCTCTCCGGATCACGCGCGGTCACCCTGGAGGCGGGCGGTGGCGTCATCGACACCAACGGTTTCGAAACCTTCTTCAGCCAGAACGTCACGGGCGAGGGTAGCCTGACGAAGACGGGAGCGGGCGCGCTTACGCTTGGCGGACTGAACACCTACACCGGGCAGACGAATATCGACGCCGGCGTTCTGGCGCTGTCCGGCTCGGGAAGCATCGCGTCGTCGAGCGGTGTCGTCGTGGACGGAACTTTTGATATCTCGGCTGCGGATGGGGACAGCCGGATCGCGGCGCTGTCGGGCAGCGGATCTGTCGTTCTGGGGGACAATGATCTGGATATAGCCAATGCGTCGGGAACCTTTTCCGGGACAATCGCCGGCGAGGGCGGAGTCGACGTCGAAGGCGGCGTGCAGGTTCTGACCGGCGCCAACAGCTTTGCCGGCGACCTCGGCGTTGCGGATGGGGCGGAGGCGCGGATCGGCGACGGCGGCGTGTCGGGATCGATTGTCGGCGACGTCGTCAATGAGGGAAGCCTGGTGTTCGACCGGTCCGACGCGCTGACCTATGCGGGCGTGATTTCCGGCGACGGCGTGCTCACGATCACCGGCGGCGGTGAAGTAACGCTGACAGGGAACAACAGCTTCGGCGGCGGAACCACCATCGACAATTCCACGCTCGCCATCGGCGATGGCGGAACCGGCGGCGCGCTTGGAACAGGCGACACTGAGATGACCGGCGACGCAACGCTGATCTTCAATCGCAGCGACGTCTACGCCTATGCCGGCGCCATTGCCGGGACGGGCGATCTCGTGCAGGAAGGCGGCGGCGTGACCGAGCTTGCCGGCGACTTGAGCAGCTTTGTCGGCCAGACAACCGTATCGGCCGGAACGCTACGGATGTCGACGGTAGTCGGCGGCGACCTGGATATCGAGACAGGAGCCACGGCCGACTTCGCCCTCGTGGACGACGCGGTCTTTGACGAAACGATCGCCGGCGACGGCATGCTTGTGAAATCGGAGGATGCGTCGCTGACTCTGACCGCCGACAGTTCCGGTTTTCTTGGCGCAACCCATGTCGACGGCGGCATGCTGATCGTCAACGGCGCGTTGGGCTCTGAGGTCGAGGTCGCATCCGGAGCCACGCTCGGCGGAACCGGGCCAGTTGGAGCCACGACGATTGCAAGCGGCGGCGCGCATGCGCCGGGCAACGGGATCGGCGCACAGACGGTAAACGGCGATTACATCAACTACGGCTCGCTTGTGATCGATGGGACGCCGGATGCGTTCGACATGGTTGTCGTCAATGGAACGGTGGACATTTCGGGCGGCGCTCTGGAACTTCTGCTTTCACCGGAGACCGCGGATGACTGGGATATTTTCAACGGTCCCTACACCATCATCGCCAATGACGGCGCGGACGCGGTGACGGGCGAGTTCGCCACGGTCGACGGCAACCTGATCTTTCTCGACGACCATGTCGATTATTCGGGCGGCGACGGCAATGACGTGACTCTCGAACTGGTGCGCAACGATGTCGACTTCGCCTCTGTTGCCTATACGCGCAATCAGCGAGCCACGGCGCGTGGCATATCGACGCTTCCCGACAGCAACGCCGTGTGGCGGGCGATCGCCGTGCAGCCGGACGCCGCCAGCGCCCGCGCCGCCTACGACCTGTTGTCGGGCGAGATATACGCCTCTGCGAAATCGGCGCTGATCGAGGATAGCCACTTCGTGCGCGACGCTGTGTATGCGCGGATGCGCTCGGCCCTTTCTCCGGACGCGGCGTCGTCGGTTCAGGTGGCGTCCTACGGCAAAGATGGAGCAACGCAGCCGGCGACCGACGATCGCTTCGCCTTGTGGGGGCAGACCTTCGGTTCCTGGGGGTCGATCGACAGCGACGGAAACGCGGCTACGATCGATACGTCGAGCGGCGGTCTGTTCAGCGGCTTCGATGTCGGCCTGGGCGACAATGCGCGTCTCGGCGTCATCGCCGGCTACAGCTATCTGGGCGTCGACAACAGCGCCCGCGCCTCCACGGCCCAGGGAGACAACTGGTACATCGGCGCCTATGGCGGCGGCCAGTGGGGCAATCTCGCCCTGCGGGCGGGAGCGACCTATACGTGGAACGCCATGGACGTGCAGCGAAACGTGACGGTGTCGGGCGTTTCGGGCCGTTACGAGGCTGATCAGGACACCGGCCTGTTCCAGGTCTTCGGCGAACTCGGCTATGACCTGCAGACCGGTGGTCCGGTCTCCTTCGAGCCCTTTGCCAACCTTGCCTATGTGAACCTGCAGTCGGGCGGTTTCAACGAGACCGGCGGAGCGGCGGCGCTTGGCGCGGCGGGCGGTCAGTCGACGCAGGCGGTCTTCACGACGCTCGGCCTTCGCGCTTCCGGCGACTTCACGCTTGGCGGTGTCAATGCCGGGATACACGGCATGGTCGGTTGGCGTCACGCCGATGGCGACCTGACCCCGGTCTCCCGGCAATTCTTCGCAGGGTCCGACATGTTCACGGTCGCAGGCCCGCCGATCGCCAGGGACGCCGCGCTGGTCGAACTCGGCATGGACATCGAGGTTACCGACAACGCGACGTTCGGAATCAACTATCTGGGCCAGTTCGGCGGCGGCGCTGTCGAGAACGGATTCAATGCCCTGTTCAGCATAGACTTCTGATCGTCATAAGGATCCAAGCGCCCTGGAAGCAAGAGAAATCCGGCCCTTCGAACCCTGCGTCAGGATCTTCAGGTTGTCAGCCGCATTGGCCTGCGTCTTTTGCCTTTCGCCAAGCAGCCTGCGGCAAGCGTCGTGGTCGCCCGTTTCCCGACAGGCGATGGCGAGACTGCGCAACGACAGGTCCGACGGCGCCACGGCGTGCGCCGCTGACAACAGGCGCAGAGCCTCGTCCGGTTCTCCCAGCGCCAGCTTCGCGTTGCCGAGGTTGAGCTTGGCGTCCGCATCGTCCGGGCTATATTCCAGGAAGCGTTCAAAAAGCGCCGCCGCCCCTGCTGCGTCTCCGGCTTCCAGCCGGATCGAGCCGAGTTCGAAGCGTGCATTGTCGTGATCGCGCTCGATCGCCTTTTCAAAACCTGCGGCAGCCTCCTCGTCGCGGCCGAGCTTTCTCAGAACAAGGGCGCGATTGTAGTGAAGCGCCGCATGGTCAGGCATCGCCGCAAGCAGGCCGTCACAGGCTTTCAAGGCCTGTGGCCAGTCCTGTCGGGCCAGCGCCTCTTGCATTTGCCGGGCGAGCCCGTTCACATCCTGTTTCAAGCGTCTGCGTCTCCGAAATCCCTTGGCGGGCGCATTCAAACGTGAACTCGATACGGAATCCAGTCAGAAACCGTCAGCCTGTTATTTCCAGCCCGCGCCTGGCGAAGGCAGGGGCGAGATGCTCGAGCTCCGCCGCCCGGTCGCCCACGGCGTTGCCCTGCTTCGAGCGTTCGGCGATGCCGACGAAGATCACAGCGAAACGGAACAGCGCGAACGCTTCATGGAAGGGTTCGAGCGGGGCAGTGAGTGTGGCGTGTCGATAGTATTCATCGACGAATTCCGCCCGGGTGGGAATGCCAAGCCCGGCCATATCCAGATCTCTTACGCCGCCATATTCGGCCGGCGTGGTGCGCCACGCCATGCAGCAGAACCCCAGATCGGCCAGCGGATGTCCAAGTGTGGAGAGTTCCCAATCAAGGATGCCGGCCACTCTCGTGGAATCCCTGGCGAATATGAGATTGCCGAGGCGAAAATCGCCATGGGCGATCGACACGGCGCCGTCGTCGTCCGGCATGTTGTCGAGCAGCCATCGCTCCAGTTGATCTATCTCCGGCATGCCTGTCAGCGCTGATTCCCGCCACTGCCGGCCCCAGCGGCTCACCTGCCGTTCGAAATAGTTTCCGGGTCTGCCGTAGTCCGAAAGGCCGATGCTCTCGGGCCGCACCGCATGCAGTTTCGCCATCGCCTCGGCCATGGACAGATAGACGCCGCGCCGTTCGGCGGGATTAAGATCCGGCAGCGAGGCGTCGTGAAAAACCCTGCCGTCAATCCGCTCCATCACATAAAAGGGGGTGCCGAGAACCGAAGGGTCGTCGCAATAGGCGAGCGGCCGCGGTACGGGAACGTCCGTGTCCGCGAGCGCAGAAAGCACCCTGAACTCCCTGTCGACCGCGTGCGCGCCCTTCTGCAGCCGGCCTTCGGGCTGCTTTCGCAACACGAGGCTGCGGTCGCCGCTTGTCACAAAAAAGGTCGGGTTGGACTGGCCGCCCGAATTCGGCGTGACAGTCATTGCGCCCTTGAGGTCGAGTTCCCGCGCGATATAGTCGGCGAGCGCCGCTTCGTTGACGCCGATCGATGGCGTCATTGCACCGGCCATGACCAGAAATCATCGCCCTTGTCGTTGAGATGACGATTGAGAACCATCTTGTGGACCTCGTCGGCGCCGTCGACCAGTCGGGCCTGGCGGGCGTAGCGGTAGATCCATTCGAGCCGCGTGTCCTTGGAATAGCCGCGCGCGCCGTTGATCTGGATCGCCCGGTCGGCGGCGTCGTGCAGCACATTGGCGACGAGGATCTTGGCCATCGATACTTCGGCCTGCGCCTTCTCGCCCCGGTCGAGCGCCCAGGCCGCCTTCATCACCAGAAGCCGGCCGGTCTCGATCCGCATCGCGAGATCGCCAAGCATGAGCTGGATGCTTTCGCGGTCCGCCAGACGCACGCCGAACCCTTCGCGATAGCTGGCGTAGTCCCGCGCGATTTCCACGCAGCGTTTGGCGAGCCCCAGCCAGCGCATGCAATGGGTCAGGCGCGCCGGACCAAGCCGCGTCTGGGTGACGCGCATGCCCCTGCCTTCCTCGAACAGGAGGTTGTCCTTGTGGATTTCGAGTCCGTCGAATTCCAGTTCACAATGGCCGCCATGTTCTTCAGGGCCCATGATCGGGATGCGACGGACGATGCGCCATCCGGGCTGATCCTTGTGGAACATCAACGCGCTCAGGCCCCGGCGCGGATCGGCGGAGGTCCGCGCGATCAGGATGAAGTGCGCGGCTTCGGCGCCGCCGGTGATGAACCATTTGCTGCCCTTGACGACATAGGCGTCGCCGTTCAGTTCGGCCGTGGTGTTGATCATCGACGGGTCTGATCCGCCGCCCGGGTGCGGTTCCGTCATCGCGAAGGCGGAGCGGACGTCGCCGTCCACGATCGGCTTCAGCCAGCGTTCCTTCTGTGCAGGCGTGCCCAGTTTCGACAGCACCATCATGTTCCCGTCGTCGGGCGCCGCGCTGTTGAAGATGACGGGTCCGAAGATCGACCGGTTCATCTCCTCGTAGCACACGGCCATCCCCTGGACGCCGACGCCCAGTCCGCCGTCTTCGGGCGGAAGCTGGAGGCACCACAGGCCCTCCGATTTTGCTTCCTTGCGCAGGCTGTCCAGAAGATCGAGATTGATGTTTTCGTGGTCGTCATAGGAAGACGGGTCGTCCTCCAAGGGAAGGATCCGCTCCGCCACGAACGCCCGGATGCGCTGGCGCAGTTGATCGAGTTCTGGCGATATCGAGAAATCCATGAGATCTGTCCTGGCTTACAATGAAGATACGAGATGGCCGCCGTCGACGGCCAGTGTGGCGCCGGTCATGTAGGCGCCGGCGTCGGAGCACAAGAGCAGAAGCGGTCCATCGAGATCCTCCATCCGCCCGAGCCTGCGTTGCGGAATCCGTTTGACGAGCGCCTGTCCGGCTTCCGAGGCGAAAAAATCCGAGTTCAGCGGCGTCTCGATATAGCCCGGGCACAGCGCATTGACGCGGATGCGGTAACGGGCCCATTCAAGCGCGGTTGCTTTTGTAAGCTGTATGAGAGCGGCCTTCGAGGCGGCGTAGGCGGATACGTGACCGGCGACGCGCAGGCCGACAATCGAAGCGATGTTGACGATCGCGCCCGGCTGGTTGGCGGCCTTCATGGCGCGCGCCGCATGCTGCGATACGCGAAATGCGCCGGTCAGATTGGTGTCGATGACACGCTGGAATTCATCTTCCGCCTGGTCGATAGCCGCGCCGGAACCGGACACGCCGGCGTTGTTGACGATGATGTCGAAAGGCTCCTGGAAGCGCTCGAACGCCCCTGCGACGCTGCTCGGGTCGGCGACATCCATCCGTATCGCCTCAGCGTCGCCGCCTGCGGCGGCAATCGTCTCGACAACTTTTTCGAGCGCGTCCTTGCGGCGGGCGGTCAAAACCACGGCGGCGCCGGCTTCCGCCAGCGTCCTTGCGAAATGCTCGCCAAGGCCGCCTGAAGCGCCGGTGACCAGCGCCTTTCTGCTTTCGAGGTTGAGCTTCACTCCCTGGCCTCCCCGTCCATCATGTCCCGCGCAAAAGGCGCAAGACCATTGCCCACCGTCGCGTGCTGACCATCGCCCAGGTGGATGCCGGCGACACGGCTCGCCGTTGTTACCGTGTTCACGCCGAAGAAGAAAACCGATTTCTCTGCGGCGACGGCGCGGAACGCCTCCCCATGCCCGGCGCAGCGGGTTCCGGGAATGACGCCCCAGGACAGGCCGTCGCCACAAACCAGAATCCGCCGCATGGTCACTTCAGGGGCGTCGACTTGTGCGCGATCAGTTGCTGGCCCTGCGGCGTCGAGACCCAGACGGTCACATAGGAGCTGTTCAGTTTCAACGCATTGCCATTGCGCCGCACATCGGCCTTCATGACGCCGAAGAACACGGTCGTCTCGCCTTCGCAAGCCGTGTCGGAAACCTGGCAGTCGAGCGCATCATAGATGAGCGATCCGTCTTCGAGCGCCTTCAGATAGCTGGACTTGCTGTCGATCGACGAATCCGAATGGGCGTAGAGAAGGGCGTCGCTGAAGAGGTTGCCAAGGCCGTCCCTGTCGCCGGCGAGCATCAGCGCCCATCGCTGCTCCTCAGCCTGTCTCGCCGCTTGCGTCTGGTCAGTCATCCTTGCCTCCCCAGTTCGGCCAGGTGGAAACACGGAAGAAATCGTCGCCGCCGTTTCCGCCTGCCTGAAGCATCGCGTAATATTGCCTCACCATGGCGGTGAAGGGCAGGGGGATATGCTGGTCCTTGCCGATCGCCATGGCGAGGTCCATGTCCTTCGACACGAGATTGGTGTTGGCCATCGGCGTCCAGTCTCCGCTCTTCAGCATGTCGCTCTTGTATCGGCTGAGCGTCGTGGCCGCCACGGAGTTGTTGATCGCGTCCACCGCGACGTCTCGCGGGAGCCCCTGTCTCACGCCGAATTCCAGCGCCTCGCCGATCAGCGCCGGCATGACGCCCACCATCATGTTGATCATCAGCTTGACGATCCGGGCCTCTTCGCCCGGTCCGAAATAGAGCCGGTTCTCGCCGAAACGGGCAAGCACGTCCTCGACATCCCTGACGGTGGCCTCCGGGCCCGACATCAGCAGGGTCAGGCTTCCGTTTTCCGCGTTTCCGGTGCTGCCGGAAACCGGACAGCGCACATAGGACGCGCCGGTTTTCGCTATGGCCTCCGCCGCCGCGGCGGACGCGCCCGGCGAGACGGTGCTGAGGTCGACATAGACCTGGCCTTGACCGATCGATCCGGCGATCCCGTTGCGGCCTGAAACGATCTCCGCCAGCACCGCGTCGTTCGGCACCATCGAAAAGAAGATCTCCGCCTTTGCAGCCAGCTCCGCTGGCGTGCCGGCTGCATGGCCGCCCGCGTCGACGATGCGCCGGACGGCGTCCGGGTTCGGATCGCAGCCGTGCAGCTCGTAGCCGGCCGTCAGCAGACGCCGGCTCAGGGGGCTGCCCATCGCGCCGAGGCCGATCCAGCCACAGCGTTTCCATTCCTTTTGTCTGCCGGTCATTTCAACACTCAATATACGAAGAACAGGACGATCTGCGGGTAGGCGATCAGCATGATCGTCACCAGAAGCATGATCAGGGCGAAGGGCGCCGCGCCCAGGAACACGTCTTCCAGAGACACCTTGTAGTCGGTCAGCGTACTGCGCACGACGTAGCACGACATGCCGAAGGGCGGTGTCAGCAGGCCGATCTCCGTCGCCATGATGGCGATGATGCCGAACCACACCAGATTGATGTCATAGGGTTGCAGCAGCGGGATGAACAGCGGAACCGTGATCAGCAGGATTGACACGGAGTCGATGATCGTGCCGAGGATCAGCGCGATGCCGACGAAAATCGCGAGAATGACGAGGTAGCTTGCGTCAAGATCAGACACCAGGGTGCTGATCTGCGTCGGCAGTCCGGAGATGCCGAGCATTCGCGAATACATCGTCGCAGAAATCACGATGAAGAGGATCGAGGAGCTGATGTAGCCTGTCTCGATCAGAATGCTCCACAGGGAGCGCCAGGTCAGCTTCCGCTTGATGAGTGCTGCGACCAGGGCGAGCGCCGCTCCGACGCCGCCTGCTTCGGTCGGCGTGAAGACGCCGCCGTAGATGCCGCCGAGAACCGCAATGACGAGAACCAGCGTCGGCCCCATCTTCTCGATGAACTCGCGCAGCGTCAGGCTGCTGTCGCCCTCGATCATCTCTCTGACGTTTCCACCCATTGCCTTGGGGAAGAAGATTGCGACAAGCGCGATGCCGAGCGCGAACATGACGGCGAGCAACAGGCCCGGTCCGATGCCGGCCAGAAACATCGCGCCGACGGATTGCTCCGCAATGATCGCGTAGATGATGAGAAGGATGCTCGGCGGGATCAGCATGCCGAGCACGGAGCTGCCTGCGACGGTGCCGACGGCGAATCGCCGGTGATATCCGAAGCGCAGCATTTCCGGCACGGCGATGCGCGAGAACACGGCGGCCGAGGCGATGGTCACGCCGGTGATGGAGGCGAAGACCGTGTTCGCCGCCACGGTGGCGATCCCCAGTCCGCCGGGAAGTTTTCGCAAAAGACGGTTGGCGACGTAATAGCTGTCGCGCCCAAGATCGGCCGCGCTCACCAGCATGCCCATCAGCACGAAAAGCGGTATGACGGCAAAGACGTAGTCGGAAATGCTCTGCGTCGCCGCCTGCGACAGCATGTAGACCGCGACCTGGAAGTTGTCGCGGATCATCCAGACCCCGACGAAGGATGTCAGCGCCAGCACGAACGGCACGTGAATGCCGCAATAGATGAGGACCAGCATGACGCTGACGGAGACGATGCCGATTTCAATAGGCGTCATGACAGGGGCTGCCTGCGATCTTTGACCACAAGGGTCAGGGAATTCAGCGTCATGGCCAGTAGCTGGACGCCGGCCAATGTCGCGCCCACGGCGATCGAGGCCTTGATGGGCCATGACGGAAAGGTGAAGAGACCGACCGTGCCGACATAGTAATTGTTGGTGTAGTCGTTGATCATGTTGGGAACGGTGCCGTAGACGATGAGCGCCATGAGCGCGAAGCCGCAGAGCGCCGCCGCCGCATCGAAGCCGGAGCCCACCTTCGGATGGGACGCGCGGATCATGTTGACGATCGAATCGGCGCGGGCGATGCGGTCGTGGGCCAGTGTGTCCGCGAGTTGGACGAAGACGATCGCGACAATGGATATCTCCGCAATTTCCGTCACGCCCATGATCGGCGTGCTGAAAAAGTAGCGTCCCATGACGTCGAGGCAGATAAGGCACATCAGCAGGAAAATTCCGACAGACCCGATCGCGTTGAAAGCGGCTGTGGTCATGGCGAGAAGCCGCCCTGCCAGAGAACCGCGCGCGAGGCGCGGTTCTTCATTTTCAATTTCAACGTCCGGCGACATGCCTTACTCGGTGTCCCAGTTCCGCGCGATCGGCTGGTTGGCAGCCCGCAGCGCGTCCATGTAAGCCTTCAGGACCGCGTTGCCGGGCTGGCCCTGCGCTTCGGTCTGTTCCGCCCATTCCTGCGCGATGTTGGGAAGACCAGCCGCCCACTCCTCGCGCTGTTCCTGGGTGTACTCGATCACCGTACCACCGTTTTCCTTGTAGGTCTCGATGGCCGCGGCGCTCGCGTCGACGACGTAGTCGGCGAGGCTCTGTCCATACTCGGCGGCCGTTTCCCGCAGCACGTCCTTGACCGGATCCGGCAGACCTTCCCAGAACTGCTTGTTCGCGGAAACGGCAAAGGAGGTGACGGCGCCCTGGTCGGCCTTGATGTAGTACGGCGCGACCTCATACATCTTGAATCCGGCGGCCGCCTCGGCCCAAACGGAGGCGCATTCGGCGACGCCTGTCTGGAGCTGGTTGTAGTAGTCGGCGAGGTTGGAGCTGATGCCAACGGCGCCAACGCCCTGGAAATAGCGCAGGTTCGTGCCTGCTCCGACAACCTTTACGCCTTCGAAATCGGCCGGTTTCTCGATCGCGGACTTGCAGACGACCTGGTAGTTGTCAACCGATCCTGAACTGCCGAGGTAGACCTGGTTGATCTTGTCGAATTCGGCCTTCATTTCCGGAATGTCTTCCGCCAGCCGGGATACGGTCTCCGTCACCAGATGCAGGTCCGTGGTCGCGAACGGCGTTACGAAAGACACGTTGAACAGCGGCAGTTTGTCGACGTGGAAAGGAGGCACGACGATGCCCATGTCCGCAATGCCGCTGCTGACGGCTTCAAGCTCGCCACGCGGCTTCACGATGGTTCCGGAGAACCCCTTGTTCCAGTTGATCTTGTATTCGTTCTTCTCGGCCAGTTTCTTGTCTACTGCCGGAATATAGGAGTCTTCGAAGACTTTGACCCAGGATGCGGTCGGCGGGTATCCCGACACGACTGTTATGTTGATCGATTCCTGCGCATAGGCGCAGCTGCTGGCGAGAAGCACGGCAGAGACTGACGCAATTCCTGCAAGGTTTCCAGATATGAATTTCACGCTTACCTCCCTTGAGTTGGATCCGATCGACGACCGATCGTTCCGGGGGCGTTCCGGCATGTCGCAGGATGCAACATTTCCTCTACCGGACCCGCCAATGTGTCGAACAATAGCGAATATTGAACCAATATTCTAGTCAGTTTTCGATGGTTTGCGCCTCCTGCGATATTGTTTTGCGCAATCGATTGTTGCTTGGCGCGGCCATCAGGCTTTGATGTTCCGGCCATTGTCTGCGTGTGTTCCCAGATTCGGATTTATCTCGCATGCCTCGTTCCAGCTTATGACCTGAAGCGAGCGCGCGAATTTGCCGACGCCGTCCACCTCTGCACAGAACAGGCCCAGTTCGATGATTTCCTCATCCGTGAAATGCTTGCGAAGCCTGGCGAAGACATCGTCGCTGTCGATCGCGTCCTCTCCCTTCTTGAACTGGTCGGCGTACCACAGCGCGGCCTTTTCCTGATCGGTCAGGTCAGGCGACGATTCGTATTCGTAGGAATCCCAGAGCAGTTGCTCCGTCAGACCTTCCTCTTTCGCCTGCCTGGACCGGACGGTCGAGCAGTATCCGCAGCGATGCGCCACGGACATGTGAATACGACAGAGTTCCTTCAGGCGATGGGGCAGCACGCCTTCATAGAGGAGATCGTTCCAGTACCGCGCCCAGCGACGGCCGGTGGTCTCGTTGCGAACGAAGATGCTCATGATGCGCGGATCAGGCGCGCCGCGCGCTTCCGCGTTGTCGATGAGTTCGCGCGCGTCGGCGTCCATGCTGCTTTCAGAAATGGCGTCGATTCGTGGCATGCCGATGGCTCCTTGCTCTTGGGGTCAGCAGTCGATCCAGCCCGTTGGGGTCTTCAGTCTGTGAACGACCGGAATCCGGTCCGAGATAATGGCTTCGACAAAGCAGCCTTCCTTGGCGGCGATGATGAGGTCCACGAGTTGTTCGATTGGCGCCTCGCTGTCTATGGCGATGTCCATCGTTATTCCGACGGGCGCGGCCTTGTAGGGCTTGCCGGGTTCGATCAGGCCTTTCCATGAGAATTCGGCGTCGACGGTGAGATCGTCGAGCTTGATCCTGAACCGTTTGGCGAATGCGCGAATCTGCGTCATCAGGCAGGTGACGAAGCCGCCGACGAAATAGGTCAGGGGAGGCGGAGCTGTCGAATCGCCGCCGTGGAACGGACCTTCGTCCGACGCAAGCTCGTGGCTTTCGGTGAACGGTTCGACGATGTCGATTTTCGTCTCGTTCCGCATCTTGCCGGTCGCGACGCCATTGCATCGGATAATTACGTCGAAGGTTTTGTTTTGTGACACGCAGGTACCTCCAGTCGGCTAGCGCGCGAGGCCAAGCCAGTTTGCGATGTTGTTTCGCTGTACGGCGGACGATCCGCCGATGATGGGCATCAGAAGCACGTCGCGCACGTTTCGCTCGATATCGAAATCGCGGACATAGCCGTAGGCGCCGAAGATGCTCTGTGCGTCGAGCACCACCTTCTTGGCCGCCTCTGTCACGAAGAGTTTCGTCATGGACGTCTCGACCCGGCGCGGGACTGCGCGGTCTGAAAGCTGCGCAGCGTGATAGGTGGCGAGCCGTGCAACGTGGAGCTGGGTCTTCATTTCCGCGAGCTGGTGCCGGATCGACTGGAAGGTGCTGATCGTGGCGCCGAACTGCTTGCGCGTCTCGCTGTATTCCCAGGCGTCGTCACAGGCGGCCTCCGCGATGCCAAGCGCGATCGCGGCGACTTCCAGCTTTTCGACGTCGAGTCCGGAAGACGTGATCATGCCCCAGCCGCGATTGAAACCGTCTTCTTCACCCACGACATTTTCCAGCGGGATCCTGACATCCGTAAAACTGACGTCGGTGGTGCGCGCGCCCTTCATGCCCATGGATTCGATGGGCTGAATCTCAACTCCGGGACTGTCAGGCGGAATGAGAACGATCGACAGGTTCTTGTAGCGTTCACCCTGTTCGCCGGTGCGGATCAGCGCATAGATGTAATCGCAGATTTCGGATCCCGAACAGAAGCGCTTCGAACCGTTGATAACGAGTTCGTCGCCCTCGATCCTGCCCGTGGTCTTCACGCTGGCGAGATCGGCTCCCGTATCCGCTTCCGTCCAGCCATAGGCGAATATCAGCTTGCCGGCGGCTATCCGTGGTAAAAGGTCGGCTTTCTGGCGTTCGGACCCGCATTCGAGAATGTTCATGCCGGCGTAACAGGCGCACATGATGTATGGCACGGAAATGGCGAGGCTGCGACGCGACAGTTCCTCGATCGTGACGAGTGTCGCGAGAATGTCGCGGCCTGTCCCGCCGAATTCTTCCGGAATGGTGCTGCCCATGACCCCGAGGGCCGCCAGCTCCTCGAAGACGTGTCGCGGAAAGGTGTTTTCCTTGTCCCAGCGCGCCGCTTCCCGGCGCGGCATGTGCCTTTCGGCAAAACGGCGCAAGGTGTCGCGAAGCTGGTCGATATGCGATGGCAGTTCTATGGTCATGCTCCTCACCAAAGCCCGGATAGACAGGCTCCATCATCCGGTTTGCGACCGACCTGAACGCCGAAAGCTGTTTTGGCGTTCATCCTCCCCGGGTCTCCGCAATGGCCATAACCCTGTCCTCAAAACGTCGGATAGTCAATTAAAATTTTGAATCAATATTCAGTTTGAATTTTCGGCTGACAACAGCTAATTTCATCCCGTTGTTCACGGAGGAGGAAAGAGTGGGCATAAGGAAATGGAAGTCGCGCATCGAGCTCCTTCCCGCCGAAATGTGGGCGTCGAGCGGCAATTGGGAAGGCAAGACGATTGCAACGCGTCTGGATGCGCTCTGCGCGAGCGATCCGGATACGATCCTCTTCGTCGATGGCGACGAAACCCTGACTGCGAAAGAAACCCGCGACGCCTCGCTTCGTCTTTGCTCCGCCTTCGAGAAGCTCGGCCTTCGGCCGGGCGACGTCGTCAGTTTTCAGCTTCCGAACTGGCGCGAAGTCGTGTTTGTCGACCTGGCTTGCGCCTACGGCGGTTTCGTCTGTAATCCGATCGTTCCGATCTATCGTGAGGCGGAGGTCAAGCATATTATCGAAGACGCCGGCTCCGCGCTGTTTCTTGTTCCCCATCGCTTCCGGAACTTCGACTATATCGACATGGCGAGACGGATCGGAAACAAGCTCGGCCACACTTTCCGCACGGTTGTCGTGCGACCGGAAGGCGTTGTCGAGGAAACGCGATTCGACGACCTTCTTGACGGTGATGATTCCGGCGAAGAGCGGTCGCCCGTCGACGCCAATTCCATCAAGCTCCTCATGTATACGTCGGGCACCACGGGGCGCGCCAAGGGCGTCCTTCACAGCCACAACACGATCGGCGCAGAAATAGGGAACTTTATCCGGTATCTTGGAATGAGCGGGAACGACGTGATCCTGATGCCGTCTCCTTTGAGCCACATCACAGGGTACCTCTACGGAATTCAGTTGCCGATCACGCTCGGCGCCAAGGCGGTTCTGATGGACGCCTGGGAGGTCGGGCGCGCGACGGAACTCATTGACCAGCATCAGGTGACGTTCACCATCGGGGCCACGCCGTTTCTTCAGGAACTCGCCAGCTTTGCGAAAGCGCAGGGACGGCATTTGCCGAGCATGCGCTATTTCGCCAGCGGCGGCGCGCCCGTGCCGCCGGAAATCGTGGAGCGCGCCAACGCTGCGATGGAAAACTGCGCCGCGTTCAGGGTTTACGGAAGCACGGAAGCGCCTACGGTGACGCTGGGTGTGCCGCAACGCGAGCGGGCCCGGCTTGCGGCGACGACGGAAGGCTTCGTTGTTGGCCATGACATCAGGCTCGTCGATCTGGAGGGCAACGACGTTGCGCCGGGTGAGGAGGGGGAGATCATCACGAAAGGTCCGGAAGTCTGCCTGGGGTACACGCTCGCCGAACACAACGACGCGGCCTTCGATTCGGACGGATATTTTCACACCGGCGATCTTGCCATGATGACTGAAGAAGGATGTCTCGTGATCACCGGTCGAAAGAAGGATCTGATAATCCGGGGCGGCGAGAATCTCAGTCCAAAGGAGATCGAGGACGAGATCTACAAGCTGGACGCGGTCAAGGAGGCCGCCGTCGTGGCCATGCCGCATGCCCGTCTTGGAGAGACCGGCTGCGCTTTCGTCGTGCTCCAGCCCGGAAAAACATTGAGTTTTGGAGAGTTGGTGGAAAGTCTTGACCGTTCTGGCCTGGCGCGGCAGAAGTTTCCGGAACGACTGGAGATTGTTTCCGAGGTGCCATACACCGCGGCCGGGAAGGTCAGGAAAGACATGCTTAGAAAGATTGCGTCCGAGTTTGCTCCGGCCGGCAAGGCGGCTGATGAAAACGGCTAGGAAGAAGAAATCACGCGGCGATCAGCAACGCGAACGACGCGAAGCCCTGATCAACGCCGGACTGCGGATCGTTTCCAAGTATGGCTACGTGAACGCATCGGTCTCGCGCGTCACGGCCGCTGCAGGTCTCGCACAAGGGACCCTGTATTCCTATTTCGAGAGCCATCAGGCCTACCTGGAAGAACTGCTGAAAGTGGAAGGCGCCAGGTTCTTTCGGCTGATCAACAAGCACACGGTGATCAGCGATAATTTCTTCGATACGGAGCGCTCGGCGTTTCTCGCCTATTCGCGTTATCTGAAGCGCCATCCCTATTTTCTCCGCGTTCTGACGGATGCCGAAAGCGCGGCGCCGACCAGCTACGCGCAGCATATGGATCGTGTTGAAGGTCGATATCTGAAGGCCTTGCGGCGCGCTGCGGATGAAGGTCAGTTGCGGCTGCAGAACACGGACGCCTTTCGCGATATCGGCGAGGTGCTGGGCGGATCCTATGGGCACCTGGGACTGGGCGCGCAGGCGCGTCCTTTCGACGGCGACGCAACGAACGGACTTTTCCCCGAGTGGGTCGCAGACACCTATATCGGTTTCATAAGGCGCGGGTTCGACGAGCCGATCGAGGCGCGCATGCCGTCATCCGTTCCGCTTGCCGAGAACCGATCCATGACGACCCGGGAGGCCTTGCTGGAGGCGGCGGCGCGGGTCGTCTGGAATGTCGGCTTCGCCGATGCGACGATCAAGGCGATCGTCGATGAGGCCGATCTGGCTGTCGGAACCTTCTACAGTCATTTTGAAAGTCAGCAGGAAATATTCGACGAACTGCTCAATCACGTCAGGGCGAAGATGGTCGCCCACATTCGTCTGTTCGTCGCGGGCAATACCCGCTTCATAGACCGCGAATACGCCGGCTTTGTCGGCTTCTTCGACTACCTCCGTCATCAGCCGTGGTATATCAGGATCGAATCGGCCGCTGCTGTCTATGCGACGGAAACCTACCGCAGGCATTTTTTCGATCTGGCGGACAGTTACGTCCGCACGATGCGTCGCGCGCAGGCGAACGGCGAACTCTTGCGGTTCGAGGAGAGGGATCTGCCTGCTCTGGCCTATATCATGATGGCCGCCCGGCATTATTTTGCAGCGCGGTATCTGCCGCCGACGGCGACGGATCGATCGCTTCCCGGCCATGTCTTCGACACCTATCGGAGCTTTCTGCAGCAAGGTCTGGAAGCGCGGTAACCTGCTCCAGGCATTTGTTTTCAATATATAAATTTAACCGCTGATTTGGTTGTCCGGTGGCGGCGTCCGCGCGTCCAGATCACCCGTTTCCGACACGAAATAATATCCGAATATTGGTTCAAAATTCTATTGACATCCAGGGCTGGTTTGCCCATCATCCGGACATTCAAATTTTGGGAGGTTCCAATGCAGAAGGTCGAGTTCAAGAGTGGTGGAGAAACGCTGAGCGGAGTTTATATCCGCCCGGAAAATGCGTCCGGCGACGTTCCGATCGTCGTCATGGCTGGCGGATGGTGCTACACCAAGGAAGTCGTCATGCCGCACTACGCCAAGTTCTTCCACGATATTGGCTGCGCCACTCTCTATTTCGACTATCGCAATTTCGGTGAAAGCACCGGCGAGCCGCGTCAGCATCTCGATCCGTGGGAGCAGATCGAGGACTATCAGAATGCGTTTTCATTCGCTGAAACGCTGGACGGAATCGATATCGCGCGTTCGGGATACTGGGGGATTTCCTACTCGGGCGGCCACGCCATCATTCTGAACGCGATCGATCAGCGCGCCGCGTGGACGATCTCGACGGTGCCGGTCGTCGACGGCTTCCAGACGATGCGCCGGTGCCATGGCGAGCGTCGCTACGCCGAATTGCTCAAGGTCATCGCCGAAGATCGCAAGAGCCGGTACGAGGGAAAGCCGAGCGCGCGTCTGGCGATGTCGCCGGAATCCGATCCGTCCAAGGAAATGAGCTCCTGGCCTTTCCCGCACGTCTATGCCGGATTCATGGGAATCAAGGCGAACGAAGCGCCGCTGCACGAGCACTGGAATACCGTTGAATCGGTCGAGTTGCTGCTGCGCTATGTCGTCAAACCCTACGCGGAACGCATTATCGAAACGCCGGCGATGGTGGCGCTCGCCAAGGCGGACAACATCACATCGGCGGATCTCGAAGTCGAGATTTACAACGCCATACCCTGCGCGGACAAGGAACTCGCTATCGTGCGCGGCGTCGATCACATGAGCCTCTACACAAACACGGATCACCTCGGAAAGATCGCAAAGGTTCAGGCCAACTGGCTTGAGGACTTGTTGAAGCGGATCTGAGCGGATCAGCCGGGAGCGGCGCATTATCGCCGCTCCGCAAACCAATAGCGGTTGCTTGACATGATATCCAACACGCGCGCGGCGGGGTCTCTTGATCTGCTGCGAATGATGCTGACGATCCGCAAGGCGGAAGAGCGCCTCGCAAGCGACTTCAAGGCCGGGATGCTCCCGGGGCCGGTGCATCTCTATATCGGCCAGGAGGCCGTTGCGACCGGTGTGTGCGCCGGGCTTGACGATCGTGACTGGATCACGTCCACCCATCGCGGTCACGGCCATTTCCTCGCCAAGGGCGGCGATCCGAAAGCCATGTTCGCTGAAATCTATGGAAGAAGCACCGGCATTTGCGGCGGCTTCGGCGGGTCCATGCACGTCGCCGATGTATCGAAGGGCATCCTCGGCGCAAACGGCATCGTCGGCGGCGGCGTTGCGCTCGCAACGGGCGCAGCCCTCGCCGCGCAGCTTGATGGCGAAAATCGCGTCGGCGTCTGTTTCTTCGGCGACGGAGCAGCGGCTCAGGGCGTTCTCGGTGAGGCGCTCAACATTGCGGCGCTCTGGAAACTGCCGCTGATCCTCGTCTGCGAGAACAACGGATTTTCCGAGTTTTCGCCGAGCAGCAACGTGATCGCAGGCGATATCTACAGGCGGGCGGAACCGTATGGAGTGCCGTCCGTGCGGATCGACGGCAACGACCTCGACGCCGTTCTGGAAGCTTCCGAAACCGCTCTGGACCGGGCCCGGAATGGCGGCGGCGGCACACTGATCGAAGCGCTGACCTACCGGATACATGGCCATGTCGAGGGTGAGCAGGCGTTCTTGAAAACCCCCTATCGGGCAGACGAAGAAATCGAACGCTGGCGTGGGGAGGATCCGATCGAACGTTATGCGCGCCGGCTTGTGGACCAGGGCGAGATGGCGTCGGGCAAATTCGCCGAACTGGAAGAAGACATCGGCCGGATGATCAGGGACGCGGCGGATTCCGTTGCAGACGATCCCTATCCCGAAATCGGCAATCTCGAACGGCACCGACTGGGGGCTGAATGATGCGCAAGCGTATGATCCACGCCATAAACGATGCTCTCTTTGAGGAAATGGAGCGCGACGAACGCGTCATCCTGATCGGCGAGGACGTCGGGGCTTCGATATTCGGGGATACGCGCGGCCTTCTGGATCGGTTTGGTCCGGACCGTGTCCGGGATACGCCGATTTCGGAAGCGGTCATGGGCGGCATGGCGGTTGGCACCGCCGCCGCCGGTTACCGCGTCGTGTGTCACCTTATGTATGCGAATTTCATCTACACGGCCTTCGATGCGATCGCCAATCAGGCCTCGCGCCTGAGGCTGATGACGAACGGCCAGATACGGTTGCCTGTGGTCTTCATGGCAGCCGGCGGCGGCGGACGCTCGAACGCCGGTCAGCACTCCGACTATCCGCATGCGCCTGTGGCCTCTCTGGGAGGGATCTATGTGGCGACGCCCTCCTGTTCGGCGGACGCGAAGGGGCTTTTGAAGACCGCGATCCGCACCGACGATCCGGTGTTTTTTCTGCAGCCTACGAGCCGTGGCGGTGAAATGGGGGATATCCCGGAAGGCGACCATACTGTTCCGCTGGTCAGCGCGCATGTGGCGCGGCAGGGCGATGACGTGACGATCGTCGCCGTCGGAGCGATGCTGCGAATCGCTACGCGCGCCGCCGACGCGCTCGCCGAAGAAGGCGTTTCCGTCGAGATCGTCGATCCGCGCACTTCCTATCCGCTGGATGAGGACGTCATTCTCGCTTCCGTGCGAAAGACCGGCCGTCTGGTGGTTGTGGACGAGGCCCGCGCGGCCGGCAGCGTTGCAAACCATATCTCGGCGCTCGTTTGCGAAAAGGCGTTTTCGGCGCTGAGGGCGCCGATCATACCGGTGACGACTCCGGATCTGGCCGTCGCCTATTCGCCTCCGCTGGAGAAGGCGATGATACCGGGGCCCGAAGACGTCGTGGCCGCAGTTCAAAGACTGATCAAGGAGACGGGGCAGTGAAGGCCGTACTGAAACTTCCGAAGCTTTCCATGAACATGGAAGAGGGAACCCTGACGGAATGGCACAAGGCCGAAGGCGACAGCTTCAAGGAAGGCGATATCCTCTACGCCGTAGAGACCGAAAAGGTCGTGAGCGAAGTGGAGGCCCCCTGCGACGGAACGCTTCTGTCCATTATCGCCGGGGAAGGCAGCGAACTGGAGGTCGGCGCGCCGGTCTGCCGTATTGAACAGGGCTGAGCGCCATTTTCGGGAGGAGTTGGCATGAGTTGGACAGAGGCATACGAGACGATCCGGTTTGAGCGCAGAGGTCGCGTGATTACGGCGATCCTGAACCTTCCGGACAGTTTGAACGCCGTCAACGCCCAAATGCACACGGAACTGTCGCGGGTCTTTGTCGATCTCAACGACGATCCGGAGTCGGACATTGTTGTCCTGACAGGCGCGGGACGGGCTTTCTGCGCCGGCGGCGACATGGACTGGATGCAGGACGCCATCGACGCGCCGCGTCTGTTCGAGCAGACCGCCTATGAAGCCAAGCGCATTGTCTTTTCGCAGCTCGATCTGGAGAAACCGCTGATTTGCCGCATGAACGGCCACGCAATCGGGCTTGGCGGGACGATAGCGCTTGGTTGCGACGTCGTCATTGCCGACGAACGCGCGAAGATCGGTGACCCGCATGTGACGGTCGGCCTCGTGGCTGGCGACGGCGGCGCCGTGCTTTGGCCGCACCTCATCGGCTATCTTCGCGCGAAGGAATATCTGCTGACAGGCGATCTGATCCCGGCCCCTGAAGCCGCCCGCATGGGGCTTATCAATCGCGCCGTTCCCGCAGACAGTCTCGACGATGACGTCTACCAGCTCGCGGATCGTCTTGCATCGGGAGCGCGAAAGGCGATCCGATGGACGAAGATCGTGTCGAACCTGGCGCTGAAACAGGTCGCGCACGCCGTGATGGATCCGAGCATTGCCTACGAGTCGCTTTCGAACGTGTCTGACGACCACAGGGAAGCCGTCGCGGCGTTCCGCGAAAAGCGCGCGCCGAAATTTACCGGAAACTGATCCGGGCAGGGAACAGGCCCACAAGGAGAACGTAAAGTGACCGAACGTATCGATGTCGAATTCCAGTCCGAGAGAACAACCTGTCGGGCCTGGTTCTATCGGGGGCACCCCACGGAGAAGCGGCCGACCGTGGTGCTCGCCGGCGGCTGGTGCTATGTCCGCGAGATCGTCATGCCGGTCTATGCGCAGGCTTTCGCCGAGGCCGGCGTCAACGCCATGATCTTCGATTATCGCAATCTCGGCGTATCGGACGGCGACAACCGCCAGCACCTCGACCCCTGGGCGCAGATTCGCGACTACCAGAATGCGCTGAGTTTCCTGGAGCGCCACGAGAACGTCGATCCGGACCGGCTCGGCGTCTGGGGCATCTCCTATTCAGGCGGCCACGCGCTGATCCTTGCCGCAACCGATCCCCGCATCAAGGCGATCGTCAGCCAGATTCCGGTGGTCGACGGATACGAGAATATGCGTCGCGCTCACGGAACGATGGAATACCGCGCGCTTTGGGATCTGATCCTGAAGGACCGGGCCCTGCGCTACGAGAAGCCTGGCGAGCGGCTCTATCTGCCGCATGCGACGGAAGACTCGTCAAGGGAAGTTTCTTCCTGGCCGTTCCCCGAGACGGTCCGCACCTTCATGCAGATCAAGGAAACGGAAGCTCCCTTGTATCAGAACAAGAGCACGGTGGAATCGGTCGACCTGCTCCTGAATTACGATGTCGGTCCCTTCGTCAAGCGCATCTACGACACGCCGACATTGATGATCGTCGCGGAAGGCGATGACCTGACGCTGTGGGATCTCGAGATCAATGCGTTCAACCAGATTCCCACGAACAAGAAGAAGCTCGAAGTGCTGCCGCACACCAGCCACATGACGCTGTATTCGGACAAGTCGAAAGTGGAGAAGGCCGCCGAGATGGCGACCGCCTGGTTCGTGGAGACATTGAAGCCCTGAGCCTCTTCCGGCCGATTTCAGGTCCACAATGACGGGCTATGCCCGCTGAAACCTTCCTGGTTCAATAGTCGCCCGGCGACCGGAATAATCGTGTCTTGATCCTGTAACCTTGTTCGCACAATGTCTGCGCTGTCCCGTTTGAAGACGGCGCGCCGGATCGCGGGTCCGTTTTCCGCAGAACAGGACGCCGCGCCGCATACAGGAAGGCAAGGCCAATCCATGAAGCTCGTACATATATCGGACATCCATATCAATTCGGAGACTATTCTGGATTCCGATCCGGTCGATAATTTCGGCAGATGCATCGCGCATGTCGAAAAACACCATATGGACGCCGATCGCATCGTCATCACCGGCGACCTGACGCACCACGGTCAGGAGGCGAGCTATATCCGGTTGCGCGACATGCTCGACAAAACAACGCTCAAGGACGCGCTCGCGCCGCGCCTGATGATCGGCAACCACGACAACAGGAACAATTTCGCCAGGGTGTTTCCCAATACCCCGCGCGACGAGAATGGCTTCATCCAGTGGACGGAAGAAACGCCGGCCGGTTTCTTCGTCTACATGGACACCAATGAGCCTGGAACCCACGCCGGGGTCTATTGTGAACGCCGGCAGGAATGGTTGAACGAGACCCTCGCCGGCGCGCGCGCCGCGGGCGCGGATGTCTGGCTGTTCATGCATCACAATCCGCTCACCATCCACGTCGCCAACGCCGACCTGATCGGCATTGTCCAGCAGCAGGAACTGCGGGAGATCCTGCGCGCCTATTCGGACATCGTGAAACACATATTCTTCGGCCACTGCCACTACACGCTGAGCGGCTCCGTGGAGGGCATTCCGCTCTCCGCGCCGCGCTCCACCAACCATCCCTGCTGGCCGGAGTTTTCAGGCGATCCGCGCGTCATGGCCTACGGGCCGGTCGCGCCGAACTACAATGTCTGCTTTCTCGACGCCGGCGCCACCGTCGTCCACAGCATAGACTTCCTGCACGAGGACGAGATCATCCGTCTCATGGCCGGCGAAGACGGCTGGATCACGGAGATTGTTGCGGACTGACCGGAACGGAAGCGGATCATTTTGGCTGCGTTTTAACCGGTTTTATGCTAAAAGAGGTCTTCCAGACAGGATAGAGATCGGGCGGGCGAAGTGGCGCCGAAAAGGTCGAAAAGCCGGATTCCCGAAACAAAGCCAGACGGGAGATTATACTTTAGTCAAAGACGATCTCTGACTAAAAAATGATCAAAGCCGGGCCGGAATGAACATTCTGTGCGCATGGCTGATTTCGCCGATATTCGTAAAAAATCTAACTACCTGTAATCATTGATAATAATCAGGATTATCAAAACTGGCACACTGTTTGCTAGACAGTTGGCAGGTCCAGAGGGGACCCTACAAGACGTCCATCAAGCGACGTCGCAGGTAAGCCGCCGGGTGGTCATCGCTTCTTGATCCCGATCGATTGATCATCCGGCGGTTTTTTCATTTCATGATCAGCGCTTGATCGTTTCCGCAGTCTTGTCAGAAGCCGCCTCGATGGGCGCCATGCCAAGCACGACGATGTCGACCGCTGCGCCGGCGCCTTCCACGGCCGTGCGCAACTCCGCCCCGGTCAGTCCGCCGTCATAACCCTGCTCGGCGGCGCTCTTCCAGGTTTGCGCGTCGCAGATGCAGGAACTGCAGAAGGTTCGGTTCAGCTTTTCCAGCTTGGCGGACAGGTTCACGCTGGCGCCGATCACCGTCAACTCCAGCCGGTCGCCGTGACCGACGGCGCCCCAGCTCACGGTTCCGGTCGCGATACCAACGCCGATGGCGATCGGACCGAACTCTCGGATCGCCTCTTCCTGTTCGGACCATTGCGAGGCTTCGCCGAGAATGCGTTCGGCGGCCGCGACGGCGCGGGCGGCCGGGTTTTCCTCGTCATCGCCAATGCCGAAGGTCACCATCACGCCGTCGCCCATGAATTTGTCGATCGTGCCGCCAAACTCATGGATGATCGGGATGACGCGCGATTGATAGGCGGACAGAAGCTGCATGACCTGATCGGCGTCGCGGTCCGCAACGAGTTGCGTAAAGCCGCGAATGTCGATGTTCATGATGGTCGCCAGACGTTTCTCGCCGGCGCCGGCGACCATCTGCATCTTGTTCTTGCGAATGCCCTCGGCGACGCGCGTGTCAAAGAATTTCGACAGGTCCTTCGCCGCCGTCTGTTCGGCGACGGAACGGATAAGCAGGTTCTTGGAGCCGTTGACGGCCAGCGCCAGAATGCCGGTTACGAAGAGGATCGAGACCATTTTGTCGACTTCGGCGCCGATCAGGATCGTGTTGGAGGTCAGATATTCCACGTATGAGCGCGTCAGCATGCTGTCGGTCGTGTCGAAATTCGTCACGTAAAGGATGATCGAGGTCCAGCCTGACGCTGCGATCAATCCCGCGACGATGACGAATTTCGGATGGAAGCGCAGCGCCCTTATGGCGATGAATATGAACACGTAAAGCAGCGACGGCGCCTTCAGGATGAAGGAGGGCGGCTGCATATACTGCATGTGGAAACTCACCATCAATCCGTAAAGCAGCGTGAAATCGAACAGGATCGACAGATAGGCCGCCCAGTCGGGCGGCAAGCGGAACAGCGACCATGTGAGCCCCGTCACCGAGAGGACCAGGAAAATCGCGAGAACGTACGGCGCCGGGGCAAACGCGCCGTCCGGAAAGGTTTTCGGCGCGACCGTGTAGATCATGCAGAACAGGATGATGATGGCGAGATGGATCAGCCGGAGAAACACCTCGTTCGCCCATTCCTTGCGCTCCACATCCTCCTGGACGCGTTCGGGAAGGCTGGCGATGTCAGGCGCGCCGAACAGCGTTTCGCGCAACTGCTGGAATGTGATCAAGGGCTTTCCTCGCATAGGGTCGCGGCAGATTAGCAAAGAACCGCTTCACAGGCCGCTCAATTTAGCGAAACCGGCCAGTGATGAAAAATCCACGCCGACGCCTGCGCCGGACTGTGCTTGCCGCATATACCATGCGGTGCTACGAATGGCTGTCGATAATGTTGTGAAGTTGTCACATTCCAATGGGCCAACGAGAACTCGAAATCAAGCTTGAGGTCGGCTCCGACATTCTCGACAGGGTAAGACGCAAGCCGGTTTTCGCCGCCATGGCCGCGGTCAAGCCGTCGCAAACGTCGCTCCGTTCCATCTACTACGACACGCCCGACTACAGTCTTCGCAATCAGCGCGCATCGCTGCGTTTGCGGGCCAAGGGCGGCGGATGGCTGCAGACGTTCAAGAGCGGAACCGGCGTGGTCAACGGCGTGTCCAATCCAATCGAAACGGAAGTCGAGGTAGGCGGGCCGTCGCTCGAACTCGATCGCATCGGCGACGCCGAACAAAAGGAATGGTTCGCCAAGCTGGTCGACGCAAAGCCGCTCGATCCGGTGTTCGAGACGCTGATCGACAGAACGATCTGGCTGCTTGATTGCGACGGAGAAGCCGTCATCGAACTGGCCATGGACGATGGAACCGTGGAGGCGTCGGGCGAATCGGAAGACATCAGCGAGATAGAGCTCGAGCTCAAGTCCGGTCCCTCGCGGGCGCTGCTGGAAGCAACCGAAAAGCTGTTCGACGGCGAACCGGTTGATCTTGCAACGATGAGCAAGGCGCAACGCGGATACGCCCTTCTGCAAAAGAACAAGCCGGATACGGCGTCGGCCAGGCCGGTCAATGCGGACAAGCCGGCGCTGTCGACGGAGATGACGCCGGTCGACGCGATCAAGATCCTCGGCCGTTCCGCCGCGAACCAGATACTTGGAAACTGGGCGCTGCTTGGCGGTTCGGAGGATTCGGAAGTCCCGCACCAGCTTCGAGTCGGTCTCCGGCGACTGCGCACGACGTTGAAACTGTTTTCCTCGCTCGGCGACAACGCCGCGTTGGAACGCCTTTCGGACGAGGCGCGTGAACTCGGCCGCATCGTCGGCGCGGCGAGAGACGCCGATGTGCTGATCGAGGATATCGTGACGCCGGTGATGGCGCGCGACAGCGCCGACAGCCGCTTCCAGACGCTGCTTCTGGTTCTGGAACAGGAGCGGGCAACCCGGCGACAGGCCGTCCGCGAGGCGCTGGCCGAAGGGCGCTGGACCTGGTTCAAGCTGAACTGCACGCTTTTCGAGCAGGCCGTCGAACGGGCGCTGGACACGGGGCTGTCAGCGGATGCGAACGCTGACGTCGCCGTCTTTTCAGCACGCGAACTGGACAAGGCCTGGAAGCACGTTCGCAAGAGAGGAAAGGGGTTCGACCGGCAGAAAGTGTCGGAGCGTCACGCGATGCGCAAATCCCTCAAAACTTTGCGCTACGCCTGCGATTTCCTGTCGCCTCTCTTCCCGCAAAAAGAGGCCGCAAAATTCGGTAAGCGCCTGAAAAAACTGCAGGACATCTTCGGCTACCTCAACGACGTAGCGATGGCCGAAGAACTGGAGACGTTTGTCGCCGAGCGGTATCCCGACCGGGACGACCTGCAGGAAAGCGTCGCCGCGATCCGCAAATGGCACCGCAAGCAGGCAAAGGCGGCGGACAAGAAGGCCGGCAAGCGCTGGCGGAGCCTCAGGGAAAGCCCAAAGTTCTGGGCCGTGTAAGAGCGGTTATCTCCCGGAACTGAAATAGTCGGAGCGCAGTTCCTCCACGGCGCCGTTTTCCTTCAGCGTCAGCAGAGAGAGCGTGAGCGATTTTGTCAGCGGACTGTTTTGCGGCAGGGCGAAACCGTATTTGTCGGGATTGAAGATCTTGCCAACCACCTGATAGGGCTCTTCCGCGTTCTGTTCCGTATAGTATTCGAGCACCGGGGCGTCGCCCACGATCGCAGCGATATCATCGGCGAGCAGGGCTTTGGCGGCGCTGTCGATGCCGGGGTAGGAGACATATTCGATGCCGGTGGCGTCAATGAAGTCTTCCGAGACGCTTCCCTCGAACACGCCGACCACCTTGCCGGGCAGATCGGCAAGGCCGTTGATCTGGCTCGTCAGGGACAGCGTCGTCATCACGCTCGTCACGGTGGAGGTGACATAGGCGATGACGGCGATGCCGCAGATCAGCCAGATGCCCTGCCACATGCGCCCGAGCCAGCCGAACAGGTTCTTGCGCGAAGGCGGACGCCCCGAGGTCGCAACCGACATGACCGTGTAGAAACTCTCAGCGACGCCGTCGCGCCAGCGTTTGGGAAAATCCGGATTGAAGCGGCGATCGAATATCGTCAGCAAGATCGTCGCGAAGATGATGATCCCGACGAGCCAGGCGTAGGCGCGCAGGAATCCGGCGTCTGCGAGACCCGCAACGATGTCGCGAAAACCGGAGCGCCGGTCGCCGTCGATCATCACTCTGAGGCCTGAATCATACCAGGGCTGCGTGAAGTCGACACGTTGGGCGCGGTTGCGGGTAATCGTCAGGTTCGTGACGGCGATGTCGCTGTCGCCTTCAGCCGTCGCGTCGACGAGACTGCGAACCGTCGGGTATTCCTTGTACTCGTATTCGAGGTCCAGTTCCTCGGCGAGCATCTCCCACAGCCGGATCGCCATGCCCGTATAGGCGTCGTCCTTTTTCATGACGAAAGGCGGGTTGATCCAGACGCCGACGGTGACGGGTTGCGAGACGCCTTGCTGGGCCTGGGCGCTGGCGACGGCCGGCTGAAAGAGCAGCACGCCAAGCAGCACGAGCATCATTCGTAATCCACGCTGGTCGACTGTCGCGCCTGTTTGCCTGTCTGTTCGCCGCCAAATTTTCATGATTATGCCTGTCACCCGTGTACGAAACGAATCTGTTGTTGGCCAGCAGTTTAAAAAACCATCGGTGAACGTCGCAAGGCGTCAATCGCGTCGAATTTCGGACAGAATATCGCAGCCGCCATAGTCACTCACGGCCCAACCCTGCCTCGGCCACGATCCGGCGCAGAACTTCGGCGAAATATTCTCCCGCCGGATCAAGCGCAGTCTGGGCCCTGGTGTTGATGCCGATCGAACCGAGAGTCGTTTCCGTGTCGATCGGCAAGGTGACGAATTCGCCGCTTTCGATTTCGGCCGCGATCACGCCGCGCGAGATGATCCAGATCGCCTGGTAATTGCGCAGCATGGCGCGCCCGAAGGAATCCGAAACCGATTCGATCGCCTGTCGCGGCTCGGAAATGCCCTGTTCGACGAAAAGCCTGTCGACGAAAGGACGGATGATGCTGTTGTCGCTCGGCACGATGACCGGAAAGTCGTCGAGGCTGTCGACGCTGATCTGGCGTTTTCCGGCGAGCGGATGCGACGCATCGACGGCGATGACCACGCGGTCGCGGTAAAGCGGCTCGAACACCAGGCCCTGCATGTTTTCCGGCGCCGGCAGCCGGCCCATGACGAGATCGAGTTCGCCGTTGCGCAACTGGTCGAGCAGCACCCGATTTTCACCGGTCACCACCTTCAGCCGGTTGCGCATGCCCGACCGGAGGTAGCGGGACACGGCCTGCGGAATGATCGTGGTCGAGACAGTCGGCAGGGCCCCAAGCCGGATGCGCGGTCCGTCGTCGAGGCTCAGTTCGGACAGCGCGTTGACGCCGTTGCGCGCGGCGGTGATGCTGCTGCCTGCGTAGCGCAGGAAGATTTCGCCGTAGTGCGAAATCCGGATTCCGCGTCCTTCCTTCTCCACCAGCGGCTTGCCGCAGATCTCCTCCAGTTCCCGCAAGGTGCGGGTCACGGCAGGCTGAGTCAGGTTGAGCGCGTCGGCGGCGCGGCTCACGCTTTTCTGTCGGGCCACCTCCACGAAGGTCTCAAGATGGCGCAATTTGATCCGTCGGAGTTGATTCATATCATTTACGGTATTCAAAGTTTGATATTTATCATTATTCATTACCGAAGAAATATGTAAATTGTCATCGGTAGGGAGGTTGCCGGTTCGTGTGGCGCGGTTTTCGAAACGCGTCGGCCATGACGCCGCAGATCCGGAGGACATCCCGAACAAATTGACGACGGAGTGATCGATGACCCAAACCCCGCCAGTTTCGAAGCGGTATTCCGAGGGTATGGCCACGCGCAGGCGCGTGCTGGGCGACGACCATGTCGACCGCGCCGAAGCCTCGAAGATCGATTTCGACGCCCCGTTCCAGGAACTGATCGTCGAAGCCGCCTGGAGCCACGTCTGGTCGCGAGATCAGTGGACTCCGCGGGAACGCTCCATGGTCACGATTGCGCTGCTTTCGGCGCTCGGACACTATGACGAGGTCGCCATGCATGTCCGCGCAACGGCCAATACGGGCGCGACGCGCGAAGACATTCGCGAGGCGATGCTGCATGTCGCCGTCTACGCCGGCGTGCCCGCCGCCAATCACGCGATCAAGATCGTAAAGAAGACATTCGACGAAATGGACGCCGAGGAAGCCGCATCGTAAGTTTGACGGTTGTCTCGAGCGGCTGCAAAAATAAGAAAAGACAAGCCAGCATTGGAATATTGGCATTGAGGGATGAGGAACCGGTAATTCAATACCAATGGACCACTCAGCAGACCTTGGAGGTCGATAATGCGTAATACACTAGCGGAAACCGGGGCGTTTTTCCCCCGTGACAGGAGCTGGCATCCAAAAGCCTTCACGCCTGACTACAAGACCAGCGTTTTGCGGTCGCCTCAAAAGGCGCTGCTGTCGCTGTCGAACACGGTCAGCGAGATCACTGGCCCGGTGTTCGGTCACGATATGCTCGGCGAGATGGATGATGATCTGATCTACAACTACGCCAAGCCGGGCGAAAGCGCGATCGGCGAGCGGATCGTCGTTCACGGTCGGGTGCTGGACGAGCGGGGCAGGGGCGTTTCCGGCGCGCTTGTCGAATTCTGGCAGGCCAATGCCGCTGGTCGGTATCGCCACAAGAAGGAAACCTATCTTGCGCCGCTTGATCCCAATTTCGGCGGCTGCGGACGGACCATTACGGATGACGACGGCTCCTATGCCTTCCGGACCATCAAGCCGGGTCCCTATCCCTGGCCGAATGGCGTCAACGACTGGCGTCCCGCCCACATACACTTCTCGATCTTCGGTCACGGCTTTGCGCAGCGGCTGATCACCCAGATGTACTTCGAAGGCGATCCGCTTATCCCGATCTGCCCGATCGTCAACACGATCGGCGATCCGGAAGCGATCAGCCGGTTGACGGCGCCGCTCGACATGAACAACACCATCCCCATGGATTCACGGGCCTTCAAGTTCGACATCGTGCTGCGCGGCCGCCGCTCGACCATGTTCGAAAACCGCAAGGAGGGCAATTGACATGGCCCAGGCTCTCAACATGCTGAAGGAAAGCGCGTCACAGACCGCAGGCCCTTACGTTCACATCGGCTGCACGCCGAACTTCACCGGCATCGAAGGCGTCTATGACGAGGACCTCGGCAAGGTCATGGTCAATGACGATACGCTCGGCGAGCGCATCACCATCACCGGCAGGGTCATCGACGGCAGCGGCACGCCGCTGAAGGACGCTCTTCTGGAAATCTGGCAGGCCGATCACAAAGGGCTCTACAACAGCCCCGCCGAAACGCGCGGTCTCGCCGATCCCAACTTTAAAGGGTGGGGCCGGCAGCCGACGGACATGACAACCGGCGTCTTCACTTTCGAGACCATCAAGCCGGGACGGGTTCCCTTCGTGGACGGGCGCATGCAGGCGCCGCACGTCACCTTCTGGATTGTTGCGCGCGGCATCAATCTCGGTCTGAACACGCGCATGTATTTCGGCGACGAGGAAGAGGCCAATGCGGAAGATCCGGTGCTGGCCCGCGTCGAACACCGTGTCCGGGTGCCGACCCTGATCGCGGGCCGGGAGGGAAACACCTACACGTTCGACATCAACCTGCAGGGTCCGAACGAAACTGTTTTCTTCGATATCTAGAAAGAGGCGCCATGGCGAGTTTCATGTCACTCCGCGACGCGGTCGCGGAAAATCTGAAGGACGGCGACGCTGTCGCATTCGAGGGCTTCACGCACCTCATTCCGCATGCGGCGGCCCATGAGGCGATCCGTCAGAACCGCAAGGACCTGACGCTTATCCGCATGACGCCGGATATCGTCTACGACCAGATGGTCGGCATGGGCATGGTCAGGAAAATGATCTTTTCCTATGTCGGCAATCCGGGCGTCGGCCTGTTGCGTCGGGTTCGCGACGCAGTGGAAAACAACTGGCCGCAGTCGCTCGAGATCGAGGAACACAGCCACGCCGCCATGGCGAATGCATACGAGGCGGGGGCGGCCGGTCTGCCCTGCGCCGTCTTCCGCGGTTATCGCGGCGCCGGCCTTGCGGAGGTCAATCCGAACATCAAATCGATCATCTGCCCCTTCACCGGCGAGAAACTCGCGGCGATCCCGTCTGTGCGCCCGGACGTCACCTTCATTCACGCCCAGCGGGCGGACAAGAAAGGCAACGTGCTGATCGAAGGCATCATCGGCATCCAGAAGGAAGCCGTGCTTGCCGCAAAGCGGTCGGTCGTCACGGTCGAGGAAGTGGTCGACGAGTTCGACGAGCATCCGAATACCTGCATCCTGCCGCACTGGACGGTTTCGGCGATCTCCACTGTTCCCGGCGGCGCCCATCCGTCCTACACGCACGGTTACTACGACCGCGACAACGCCCGCTACATCGAGTGGGACAAGATCGCAGCCGACCGCGACACGTTCCTGACATGGATGAAGGAAAACGTCCTTGACGCGGACCCGGATGCGTTCGCCGACAGGGTCAAGGATCTGAGGACTGCAGCATGAGCGAGAACGATTTCACACCCGATGAGATGATGACCATCGCTGCGTCGCGCGCGCTGACGAACGACGACGTCTGCTTCGTCGGCATCGGGGCGCCGTCGGCGGCCTGCAACGTGGCGCGTCTCACCCACGCGCCGGACATCACGCTGATCTATGAAAGCGGCACGATCGGCACGGCGCCGGACGTTCTACCCCTGTCGATCGGCGACGGCGAACTGTGCGACACCGCGATCACCACCGTTTCCGTGCCGGAGATGTTCCGGTACTGGCTGCAGGGCGGCCGGATCACCATCGGCTTCCTGGGCGCGGCCCAGCTCGACAAGTTCGGCAACATCAACACGACCGTCATCGGCGACTACCATCACCCGAAGACCCGCCTGCCTGGCGGCGGCGGCGCGCCTGAAATCGCGACCTCCTCGCAGCAGGTTTATATCACCATGAAACAGTCGCTGCGGGGCATGGTCGACAAGATCGATTTCTTCACCTCCTTCGGCCATGGAGACGGCGGCGACGCCCGCAGGAAACTCGGCATCGAGACAGCCGGGCCGACGCTGCTGATCACCGATCTCGCTGTCTGGAAGCCGGATCCCGAAACGAAGGAGTTCACCGTCGTTTCCCTGCATCCGGGCGTTACCCGCGACGAGGTCCAGGCGACCTGCGGCTGGACGGTCAAATTCGCCGACGATCTCGAAGTCACGCCGGCGCCGACCGAACTCGAGCTCAAGACGCTGCGGGATCTGAGAGAACGCACCCGGATCGCCCATTCCGGCAAGAAAGAAAAGGCTGCATGATGAGCGAAGCTTATATCTGCGATTATATCCGCACTCCAATTGGCCGCTTCGGCGGCGCGCTGTCTGCCGTGCGGGCTGACGATCTGGGCGCAGTTCCGCTGAAGGCCCTTAAAGAACGCAATCCTTCGCTGGATTTCGAGGCGATCGACGAAGTCCTCTATGGCTGCGCCAACCAGGCGGGCGAAGACAATCGCAACGTCGCGCGTATGAGCCTGCTGCTTGCAGGACTGCCGGAATCGGTGCCGGGCGCAACGATCAACCGGCTGTGCGGATCCGGCATGGATGCGCTGATTACGGCCGCGCGCGCCATCAAGGCCGGCGAGGCGCATCTGATCATCGCCGGCGGCGTCGAATCCATGTCGCGCGCGCCTTTCGTGATGCCCAAGGCGTCGACGGCATTCTCGCGCAACGCAGAAATCTACGACACGACCATCGGCTGGCGCTTCGTCAACCCGGTTATGAAAGCGCAATACGGCGTCGATTCCATGCCGGAGACGGGCGAGAACGTCGCCGCTGATTTCAACGTGTCGCGCGTCGATCAGGACGCCTTCGCGCTTCGCTCCCAGGCCAAGGCCGCCGCCGCCCAGGCCAATGGTCGGCTGGCGAAGGAAATCACCCCCGTCTCGATACCGCAGCGCAAGGGCGATCCGATTGTCGTCGACAGCGACGAGCATCCGCGCGAAACCTCGATGGAGCAGCTGGCGAAGCTCGGCACGCCCTTCCGCAAGGATGGCACGGTCACGGCCGGCAACGCTTCCGGCGTCAATGACGGCGCGGCCGCTCTTATCGTCGCCTCTGAAGAAGCCGTGAAGAAATACGGTCTCACGCCCATCGCCCGCGTTCTCGGCGGGGCGACCGCCGGCGTTCCGCCACGCATCATGGGCATCGGTCCCGCGCCGGCGACGAAGAAGCTGTGCGCACGGCTGGGCGTCAAGCCGACCGATTTCGACGTTGTGGAACTGAACGAGGCTTTCGCCAGTCAGGGCATCGCCGTGCTGCGCGACCTCGGCATCGCCGAAGACGCGGATTTCGTCAACGCCAATGGCGGCGCGATCGCGCTCGGCCACCCGCTCGGCATGTCCGGCGCGCGCATCGCCGGCACGGCCGCGCTCGAACTCGGCGTCCGAGGCGGCAAACTGGCGCTCGCCACCATGTGCATCGGCGTCGGCCAGGGCATCGCAGTGGCGCTGGAGCGGGTGTAGTGGTTCGGCCGAAATGATCGCATTCGGGCTCTGCCCGAATAGTGGAGTGAGTGTTTTGACAATTTGAAGCACCGGCAAAGCGGTCTCGGGAATATATCCACAAATGATGGGAAGCCGGCGCCTGCTTTCGGGACAGCCTCCACGTTTGATGCGTTCGCCGCGGAGGTCGGCAATGGGGACTTAGCTGCCGTGCGGAGTTTGAAATCGAACAACTGCTTTACAGCTCGAAGCAGGCATGCAGCTCGCGGACCAGTACGGCATCAAATCACTAGGCTGTAGTTACAATTTAACGACTTAGGGATTCCCACAGTCCCGCAAATCAGATTCAACACTGGCTTTTGGAGGCTGGTGTGGAAGGCGAGATTCTTCGGAACGATCAGTGGGCGGTGCTGCGGGAGTTCGTACCCGGCGGGCGCAAAGGCAAGCGTGGCCCGCGAAGCGACGCTCGGCTCTTTTTCAATGCGATCCTGTGGCTGGCGCGGTCGGGCGCGCGATGGCGTGACCTGCCGGAAGACCGCTTCGGCCCCTATCAAACGGTCAAGCGTCGCTACTATCGGTGGATCGAGATGGGCGTATTCGACCGGATTTTCGAGGCAGTGGCCAATGACCCCGACATGGAATGGCTGGCGCTCGATGCCACGGTGATCAGGGCACAAGCTCAAGCCGCTGGCGCGCGGCTTAAGAGGGGGGGCGAAAGCCCAGGCTCTCGGACGCTCACGCGGCGGCTTCGGAACCAAGGTTCACACCGTAGTCGACGCGCTTGGACTGCCGGTCCGCTTCGAACTCGACCCTGGCCAACGATATGGCGCCGGCCTGCGGTCTGATCGACGGTCTGGCGGCGGGCCAGGTGATCGCTGATCGCGTCTATGATGCCGACCGGCTGTATGACGTCACCCTCGAGCAAGGCGGCGAGCCGGTCATCCCGCCGCGCCGTCATCGCAAATACCAGCACGCCTATGACACGATTGCATACAAGAACCGTTGGGGCATTGAGGGTTTCTTCGCAAAGCTCAAGCAGTGGCGGCGCATCGCAACACGCTACGACAAACTCGCCGCCAACTTCCTCGGGTTTATAAAGCTCGCTGCTATCATGCTCTGGCT
>BRLC01000013.1 GCA_024343425.1 Rhizobiaceae bacterium MnEN-MB40S | reverse complement strand
GCCGGACGGCTGAGCCAACCACCGGAAGGGAGGCCTCGTGGAACTCATCTTCGTCAACCTCATCGACGGGTTGGTGACAGGGCTGCTGCTGTTCATGCTGTCGGCCGGCCTGACGCTGATCTTCTCGATGATGGGCGTGCTCAACTTCGCCCATGCAAGCTTTTACATGCTGGGCGCCTATTTCGGGTACCAGATAAGCCAGTACACCGGTTTCTGGATCGGCCTGGTGCTTGCGCCCCTCATCGTCGGCGTCGCCGGCGCTGGCGTCGAGCGCTACGGCCTCAGGCGCGTTCACCAGTACGGCCATGTGCCGGAGCTGATTTTCACCTTCGGGCTTGCCCTGCTGATCGAGGAGATCGTCCAGTTCATCTGGGGCAAGAACCAGGTGTCCTACGGGATACCGGAGGTTCTCCAGTTCACCGCCTTCTCGATCGCCGGCAATTCCATCCCCGCCTACAAGGTCTTCATGATCTTCATTTCGATCGCGATCTTCCTCGGCCTTCTGTATGTGCTGACGCGGACCCGGATCGGAATGATCATCCAGGCGGCGCTCAGCTACCCCAAAACCGTGGAAGCGCTCGGCCACAACGTGCCGCTGGTCTTCATGGGCGTCTTCGGCGCGGGAACCGCGCTTGCCGGCGTCGCGGGCGTGATCGCAGGCCCCGTTCTCGGCACCTTTCCCGGAATGGCGTTCGTGCTTGGATCGATCATTTTCGTGACGATCGTCATCGGCGGCCTCGGCAGCCTGTGGGGGGCGCTGATCGCATCGCTCCTCATCGGCTGGATCACGACGTTCGCCAAATCCTACAATCTCGAGATGGCCGACCTTCTGACGGCGATCGGCTTCACGAAGCCGGAGCCGATCTGGGACAGCGCCTGGCGCGACCTGTGGACGGTGACGTCGCCGCAGATCGCCGACATCCTTCCCTATATGCTGATGGTCCTGATCCTGATTTTCAGACCGCGCGGCCTGTTCGGAAAGCGTGACGTATGACGGACGATATCACAACGGATCCCACCCGGCCCAGCCAGCGCATGCGCGCGGGAAGCATGGTGATCGGCAAGCTGCCATGGATCCTGGCGGCGCTGTTTCTCATCATCCTGCCGGTGATCTTTCCTTCGAACTCCGCCATCACCATCATGAACCAGATGTCGATCACGATGGTGTTCGCGCTGGCCTACAACATGCTTCTGGGCCAGGGCGGGATGCTCAGCTTCGGACACGCGGTCTATATGGGCGTCGGCGGGTTCGCCTGCGTTCATCTCATGAACGTCGCGGGTTTCTTCGACTATCTGCCCCTGCCCTTCCTGCCGCTGTTCGGCGGACTTGGCGGCATGGCGCTGGCCATCATCGTGGGCAGCTTCTCGACCCGCCGCGCCGGAACGATCTTCGCCATGATCTCGCTCGGCATCGGCGAGCTTGTCGCGGCCTGCTCGGTGATCATCGTCGTCTTCTTCGGCGGCGAGGAAGGCGTGTCGGCGGACCGCACGGTGGGCATGCCGTTCTTCGGCATAGAGTTTCTCTACCAGCGGGAGGTCTACTACCTGATCGCCTTCTGGCTGCTCCTCTCCGCCATCCTCATGTACCTGTTCTCGCGCACGCCGATGGGGCGCATGGCCAACGCTGTGCGCGACAACCCCGAGCGGGCCGAGTTCCTCGGCTATTCGTCCCGCTGGGTGCGCTTCTACAGCTTCGTGGTGTCCGGCTTCTTCGCCGGCGTCGCGGGCGGACTGTTCGCGATCAACTACGAGATCCTGACGGAGGAAAATCTCAATCTCACCACGTCGGGAACCATCCTGCTGGTCACCTTCCTCGGCGGCGTCGGCCATTTCTTCGGGCCGATCATCGGCACCGTGGTCTTCACCCTTGTCCAGACGGTGCTGAGCCTGGAGACCGAATTGTGGGGCTTTTACGCCGGATTGCTGTTCCTGGCGACCGTGATGTTCTTTCCCGGCGGCATCGCCGGCCTCATCATGATGCACGCGCCGGCGATACGGCTCGGCAAGGCGAGCCGGCTGATCATGCCCTATCTGATCTGCTTCGTCCCCGCCTTCATCGGCGTGCTGGGCGTCGCGGCCCTCATCGAGATGGTCTTCCACCTGCGCCACGCATCGGTGGGCGACGAGGAAATGAGCCTCTACTGGATGACGTTCGACAGCCACGCCCTTCTGCCCTGGGTCGTCGCGATCGCGGTCACGGCTGTCGCCCTGGCGCTGACGAGGCGCGCGGCGCCGGCGTTGCGGGTGGCCTGGAACGACGCCAACACACCGGAAGGAGGATCGGCATGACGGCGCCAGCGCTCGAACTGGAAGGCGTGACGAAGAGTTTCGGCAGGATCGAGATCATTCGCGGCGTGGATCTGAGCATCGCGGCCGGCGAGCGGCACGCCATCATCGGGCCGAACGGCGCCGGCAAATCCACCCTGTTCAACCTGATCACCGGCCGCTTCGCCATCACCTCCGGCCGCATCCGGCTGCACGGGGCGGATCTCAGAGGCAAGGCGCCCTACCAGATCAATCGCATGGGTCTCAGCCGGTCGTTCCAGATCACCAACATTTTCGCGAAGATGACGGTGTTCGAGAATATCCGCTGCGCGCTCCTGTGGCCGCAGGGCTACGGATACTCGTTCTGGAACCTCGTGCACAACCAGCCGTCGCTGACCGAGGGGGCCGAGGAGATCCTCGAACAGATCAACCTGACCGGCCGCCGCGACACCATGGCCGGCCTATTGTCCTATGCGGAGCAGCGGGCGCTCGAGATCGGCATCACCATCGCCGGCGGCGCGGACGTGATCATGCTCGACGAGCCGACGGCCGGCATGAGCCATTCGGAAACCGACTACATCGTCGAGCTGATCCGCAAGGTCACCGAGGGCCGCACGCTGGTGGTGGTCGAACACGACATGGGCGTTGTCTTCGGCCTCGCCGACAGGATCAGCGTGCTCGTCTACGGCGAGATCATCGCCAGCGACGTTCCGGAAGAAGTCCGCCGCAGTCCGAAGGTCCAGGAAGCCTATCTCGGAACCGCCCTGGAGGCCGAACACTGATGCTCACCGTTACAGACATGCACGCCTACTACGGCAAGTCGCACATCCTGCAGGGCATCAACATGGAGATCGCGCAAGGCGAGATCGTCGCCCTGCTCGGGCGCAATGGCGTCGGCCGCTCCACGACTTGCAAGGCGATCATGGGCGAGGTCGAGCCGCACGGCTCGGTCAGGTTCAAGGGCGTCGAGATCGCCGGCTCCAAGGCCTATGAAGTGGCGAATATGGGCATCGGCTACGTGCCGGAAAACCGGGACATCTTTCCGGGCCTCACGACCCGCCAGAACCTCAGCCTGGGGCTGAAGTTCCGCCAGAAGGACGGCGCCGGACGCTGGTCCATGGAAAACATGTTCGACATGTTCGAGAACCTGAAAACCCGGGCGGACGTCGAGGCGAGCGTGCTGTCGGGCGGCGAGCAGCAGATGCTCACGATCTGCCGCACCCTGATGGGCGATCCCGATCTGATCATGATCGACGAACCGACCGAAGGCCTGTCGCCGCAGATGGTCCAGCGCGTCGCCGAACTCGTCAAGGAGATCGCACGGCGCGACGTTGCGATCCTCCTCGTCGAACAGAAGCTCGCCATCGCCCTCGACATCGCCCACCGGGTCTATGTCATGGGGCACGGCGAAGTGGTGTTCGAAGGCACCCCCGCCGACCTCCGCCAGCGCGAGGACATCCGCAACGAATGGCTCGCCGTCTAAGGCGCGTTTTCGGGAGTGTGAATTCCGACGGCGTGTGGAGCTTCAGTGTCTGCTTTGGCTCCCGGGAGGGTGATCTGGCCTGCGGGGGCAGCCGGCTGCTTTGAGCCCATATTCACCAATGCTGCGCAGAGAACGAACGTCCGCTATTTGAGCTTTGGCTGGGATGTGCATCAGCTGGAACGTTTGTGGGCGTTTGAGAAATGTGCTTTCATCGCTGCCACTGATTGAAGTGAGTTTGGCAAGGCGGACCACAATGCAGCGTATTCCCTTTTTGGCGCCGGTGGGGGCGGCAGCCTTTTTTGTCACATTTGCAATCGGCCCAGTGATGGCCGAGACGGCTTCAGGCACAGATTTGCTGAGCTTCGCGCAAGGCGCGCTGCCGTTGGAGCCGGGTCAAGACGCGGAAGTTCTGCGTGTCGGACCAGAGCACGCCATCGCACTGATTGATGGCAACCCTGTCAAATTTGCGGCGATGCGCAAACCAGCGACGGCGGAACAAAGTGTTGCTTTCCACTATGCTCTGCCCGCGCCAACAAAATTCTCGGGATTTTTCGTTCCAAGTATCCAGGAGACGCCAAGCCCTTCACAAACGTTCTTCAAGAATGTCACGGTTTCCGGATCATCCGAAGGACCGGAAGGTCCATTCGTGCCGCTGGCGTCCGGTGTGCTTGAGACACATACCGAGGACGACCAGGTGACTCCGCTGACATTGGAGGCCAACCAGCCCAAGGTGCAATGGGTCCGTGTCGTGTTACAGGGCGGAATCGACGTTCAGACAGACAAGAGCTTTCTGGAGTTCTCTGAACTGATTGGCACGGGTGTTCAGGACGAAGCACCTGTATCTGAAGGTTTCCAGGGCGTCTGGACAGGCCGCGGGGTGAAACTGGAGTTGGAGCAAAACGGTGCGACGGTGACCGGTTGCTATGACGGCGAGTCGATGTTGACCGGCACGGTGTCTGGCAATGTTCTTCGTGCACTTGGTGAGAATGCGGCCGGAATTCCCTCGCAATTTGTTTTGCTGGCGAGGGATGATGGTTCGATTCAAGGGTTGCGATCAACGAACGGCGCTCCGTTCAGCCCATATAATGGCGCTTCATTGGGCAAGGCGGCATCCTGTCTTGCACCCGAGCCACCCAAATTGGGCTGTGGATCAATCGTGCACGGCATTCAGTTTGATTTTGACAGCGATGTTATCCGGCCATCGTCCAGCGTTGTTCTTGCCGATCTTTATGAAGGTCTGCGGGCAGATGGCGCAGACGCGGTCACAATTGTTGGCCATTCCTCCAGTGAAGGCGCTGAAGACTATAACCGCGACCTTTCCGAACGCCGGGCGGCATCGGTTGCGAAAGCGCTTGCCGCTTTGGGGTTGAACGCGGCAACGATCACCGCGGCCGGGCGCGGCGAGGACGAGCCTATTGCAAGCAACGCCGATGAGGCCGGGCGATCATTGAATCGGCGGGTTGAGGTGCAATGCACAGGCTGATTGCGTTTGGGCTGGGAGCATGCGCTATGGCTTTGTTACCCGCATCGGCCGGTGCACTCCGGGGCGATGCAATTTTTCCGGGAAAGCAGGAGAAATCCAGCGCGATTGTGTATGTGTCGAATAGTGGCAAGCTCGACAGCTACCGGCAAGGAGATTGACCGATGTCGGGACTGCGCGTCGTCTTGGTTTTGCTCGCGTTTTGGATCGCACTCCAGATAGGCTCCTATGTTTCGACTTCCGACATTGAGGGACCAAGAAACATCGACACTGGATTCAAACGGTTGGATGTTTTCTTCAAATGGCAGATCACCGCGCTTGCGGTGGCGCTGGTTGCCGCTGCGGCAGGGTTCGTTGGGCCAGACAAACGCTGGCGCAAGCGATTGATCGGCCTCGCACCGTTGGGATTAATGCTTGCAGCGGTCGGCGGTCTGGCCTTGGTGGGACTGATCATCCAAAATGCCCAGACACCTGACACCTCAATTCGGCCAACAACAGCTCCCGCGGCCGCGGCAACGGAGTAATTGAGGCCACAAGCAAAGGAGACGGGGAAACTCTCGGCAAAGCAGCCATTTGCGCAGCCGCAGCGAATTCTCACTTCGTCCGCATTGCCGGCCAGCGCGGTCGGTTGACGTGTTCCAAGGCACGCCCGAAGACCTCAGGCAGCGCGAGGACTTCCGCAACGAATGGCTCGCGGTGTGGAAAATCGACTCCAGGACCTGGGCGGTAAGTCACGCCAGGAGAAGCCGCGCGGTGTTCTCGTCGGTGATCAGGCTGTTGGCGAGGCGTCCGGCGAACGCCGCCTTGACGGCAGGCGCGCGAAGTTCTCCGGAGGCGACGATGACGACCGGCCGGCTCTCGTCCGGCTTCGGCAGATAGGACGTCAGGCGCGCGTGATAATCGGCGTCGATCACGCGCCCCTTCGCGTCGATGGCGAAACCGAGGAACTCTCCCACGGCGCCGGCGCGCACGGCCTCACGCGCCTCGTCCTCGGTGATGTAGCCGTCCGTGACAAGCGACCCGCCTCTTCCCCAGTAGCCGATGCCCATGATCAACAGGTCGGCCTGCGCGACGATGTCGCTGAGCCGGGCATAGCCCGCCTGCGCCTGAAGCACCGCGCGTTCCTGCTCGGTCTCGGTGATCACCGGCATCGGTCGCGGATAACAGTCTGCGCCCAGAAGATCGGCGATCCACGTCACCACATCGTAATTGCTGGCCTTGCCGCTTCGGGTGAGATTGCCCATCATTGAAACGCAGCGGCAATCGGGTCTGTCGAGGCGCGCGAGATGTTCGGAGACCTGCCGCATCGTCTTGCCGTTGCCGACGCCGATCGTCATGGATTCCCGCGATTGCAGGACAGTCTCAAGATAACGGGCGGCGAGAGCGCCGACGGACGCCAGGTCTTCCACCGAACCCGACTCGCTCGGCGACACCTCGCAATAGTGCAGGCCGAACTGCTCCTTCAGCCGCTCCGCCAGCTCTATGCATTCGGTCAAAGCGTGGTTGAGCCGGAATTCGATCAGGCCGGCCTTGTGGGCGAGCGCCATCAGGCGCTGGACGACCTGGCGCGAGACCTGCAGTTCCTGCGCTATCTGGTCCTGCGTGCGGTTGCGGGCATAGGACATCCACGCCGCCCGGGCGGCGAGGTCCAGCCGCCTGTCGGTTTGCGTTTCGCTGTTGCCGTTCTTCATTGTCGACACCTGCGGGCCTTCAGCCGGCCCTTCGATCGCCCGAGGCAGGAATTTCTCCGTGAGGGCTTTTTGTAACACCGTAACCGGGAACGGCAAGTCTTTTGCCGGCCGTCCACGGACAGGTGAAACGATGAATTGACTTCATAGCACAAAAAGATAAATATATCGACTATCGATCAATTGATCGTTTAGTTTGACCTGTCCCGATGGTTTACATGGGAGGCTGAGGCCTGCTGACCGGTGTGTTGCCAGCAACAACCGGCGGCTCACCGGGACTTCACAAGGGAGGAATGGAAATTGAATTTCTGGAAATACGCGCTGATCGCGGGCGCAGCCTTTTCCGCGTTGTCCGGCCAGGCTATGGCCGAAACCAAATGGTCTCTGTTCACGCCGTTCGGCGCCAATGACAAGCCGACGGAACTCTACCGGGAATTCGCCAGCGACGTCGCGAAAGCGACCAACGGCGAACTCGTCATCGACGTCTTTTCGTCGGGCGAGCTACCCTACAAGAACACGGATATCCTGCGCGCGCTCGCCACTGACCAGATCCAGATCGCCGATCTCGCCATCGGCCCCGTCGCCGGCGAGGTTCCCGAACTGACCGTGTTCGGTCTGCCCTTCATCTGCACCTCGACGGACCAGTTCTACACGGCCATCGACGAAGCCCTGCCGATCTTCAACGAGCGCCTGCAGGACAAGTTCAAGGTCCGGGCGCTGACGGGCTGGACGATGCCGCCGCAGCAGGTCTGGCTGCGCGACAAGGTTGACCAGATCAGCGATCTGAAAGGCCGCAAGGTGCGCACCTGGAACAAGATGCAGGTGGAAATGCTCGACCTCATGGGCGCTTCCGGCGTTGCGATAACGCCTGCCGAGGTGATCCCGGCCTTGCAGCGCGGCGTCGTCGACGGCGCGATCACCGCCGTGATCCCGGCCTATGACTGGAAGTTCTACGAGGTGGTGGATTACGGATACATGCTCAACTTCACCATGACCGACCAGCTCATCGCGGTGAACGAAAAGGCGTTCGGGGCGCTGTCGCCCGAAACTCAGACCGTTCTGACCGAGACCGCGAACGCCTGGCAGGACAAGTTCCGCGCGGCGATCGACGCGGCGGCCGGCGAAGCCGAAACCAAGCTCACGGCCGAAGGCATGACGCTGCTGACGCCCGCCGACGCCGATTTCGCTTCCGCCAAGGAAAGCACCAGGGCGATATGGCAGGCATGGGCCGACGCCAACGGCGAGATCGCCGGCAAGCTTCTGGACCGGGTCAGCGCCGCTTGCGCGCTGTAGGACGGACGGGACCGTGGCTGAACCCGCCAAACCGACCGGGTCCGAAATGACGGAGTCCGCGCTGCCTCTATGGCTGCGCGGCCTTCGCCGGGCGCTGGATCTTCTTGCGGGAGCGCTGCTCGGCGCCGCCATTATCGTGCTCGTCCTTGTCTTCTGCCTGATGAATGTCGAAATCGTCAGCCGATACTTTTTCGGCGTTTCGACGCTCATCGCCGACGAATATTCAGGCTACGGGTTCGCATTCGTCATTCTCGCGGGCCTGGTCTACACCCACCGCTCCGGCGCCCTGCTGCGGATCGATTTCGGGCTCGGCGTCATGGGGCGGCGCGGACGCCGGTTCTCCCTGGCCGCGGCCAGCCTCGCCAGTCTCGCGCTTGCCGGTTTTTCCGCCTATGCGGGCTATCAGACCTGGGCGCTCAGCCTGCTATTCAATTCCGGTTCGGCTTTTGCTTCCACTACGCCCCTGTGGATACCGCAAATCGTGATGCCGGTCGGCTTCGCGCTCCTTGCCCTGTCCTTCGCCGAGGAATTTCTCAGTCGCAGTTACGGGCACGGGCAATAGGAAATATCAATGGACTGGTCAGTCGCCCTTCTTGTCTATGGCGTTCTCATGGTCTGCTGCCTGTTCGGCGGCGTCCTTATCGGATCGGCGATCGGGATCGTCGGCATCGTCGGCGTGACGATGGCGACCGGCACGCGGATGTGGCCGACCTTCGGCGACATCATCTGGAACACGGCCACAAGCTTTACGCTCGTCGCAATCCCGCTCTTCGTCCTGATGGGCGAGATCATCCTGCGCAGCGGCCTGGCGCGGCGCTTCTACAACGGCATCGCTGTGATGCTGCGCGGCGTGCCCGGCGCGCTCGCCCACACCAATATCGTCGGCTGCGCCGCCTTCTCGGCGCTGTCGGGCTCGACGGTCGCCACCGCCCTGACGGTGGGCACGGTCGCCGTGCCTGAAATGCGGCGGCGCGGCTACAAGGACGCTCTGACGCTCGGATCCCTGACCGGCGGCGGGTGCCTCGGCATCCTGATCCCGCCGAGCATCCCGATGATCGTCTACGCCTCGATCACCCAGACGTCCGTTCTGTCGGTCTTCATGGCGGGCGTGGTGCCGGGCCTCGTGCTCGCCGCCCTGTTCCTGGTCTATATCGCGATCCGCGTGTTGCTCAACCGCGATCTCGCGCCGCCGCCCGACGCCGAAGACCTGAAGCGAAAGCGGCGGTCCGGGATCGTCGACAGCCTGCCGGTCGCAGCCCTCATCGCCGCCGTTATCGGCGGCATGTATGCGGGCGTCGTCACGCCAACGGAAGCGGCCGCCTTCGGTTGCCTGTTGGCGCTGTTGCTCGGCCTGGTCTATCGCGACCTTTCCGCCGCCGCTCTCGTCGCCGCGCTGCGCAATGCGGTGGTGACGAGTTGCGTGGTTATGTTCATCACCATCAACGCCCAGTTTCTCAGCTTCGCCATCGTCAACTCGGGCATCAGCCGCGGATTGTCCGGGGCCATGGCCGACGCGGGGATAGGCCCCTTCGCCTTCTTCCTTCTGTTGATCGCGCTTTACGCGGTCATCGGCATGTTCATCGACGGGCTGTCGATCATGCTCTTGACGGTGCCTGTGCTTTTCCCGGTCTTCCAGGTGATGGGATACGACCCGATCTGGATGGGCGTGGTGCTGGTGCTTCTGATCGAGCTGGGCGCGCTGACGCCGCCGATGGGGCTCAATCTGTTCGCCGTGCAATCCATCAGCAACGCGCCGCTGGGCGTCATCGGCAGGTCGTCGATGCCCTATGCGCTGATCATCGTCGCCTTTTGCCTGGCGCTCTACCTCGAGCCGGATATCGCGCTGTGGCTGCCGAGGGCGACCCATTGAGTGAAATGAGGTAAGACGTCGTGTTTTTTGCTCCGCCGCCCACCACCGAAACATCCGTGTTCGCAAGCCTGCCGGACAATCTGAGGATGCACGGAGAGCCGTCCGAATGGCGCGACGGCCAGCCGGGAAGCCAGCCCGTCCACTCGCTGCTGGAAGGTCCGGCCTTCGACCGCGACGGCAACCTGTGGTGCGTCGATATCGCCTATGGCCGGATTTTCCGGTTGACGCCGAACCGTGGTTTCGAGGTTATGATTGCCTATGACGGAGAGCCGAACGGCCTCGCCTTCCACCAGGACGGCCGCCTCTTCATCGCGGACTACAGAAACGGCGTCATGGTCTTCGATCCGCGCACGGGGGAGATCGCCCCGTTTCTTCAGCGTCATCATCTGGAGCGGCTGAAGGCGGTCAACGACCTGACCTTCGCCGACAACGGCGACCTCTACTTCACCGATCAGGGAATGACCGGCCTGCACGACCCCACCGGTCGCGTCTTCCGGGTCCGGCCGGGATGCGCGCCGGAAATGATCCTTTCGAACGTACCGAGCCCGAACGGTCTCGTGCTGTCGCCCGACGGCGCGACCCTTTACGTGGCCGCGACGCGCGGCAACTGCATCTGGCGCGTCCCGATGATGCCGGACGGAAGCGTCGCCAAGGTGGGCAACTTCATCCAGCTCTCCGGCGGACAGGGGCCGGATGGTCTGGCCATCGACCGCGACGGCGGTCTTCTCATCTGTCACATCGGCCTGGGAACGGTCTGGCACATGACGCCGAGAGGAGAACCGGCGCGCCGCTTCGTCTCGCCGACAGGGCTGCACACGACGAACGTCGCCTTCGGCGGCGAGAACCGCGATCAGCTGTTCATCACGGAGGCCGAAACGGGAACCGTGTTGAGCGCACAGACGGAGACGCGCGGCCTTCCCCTCTTCGGAGGATACTGAGCGAGACGCCCGGCGCCCGGACGGCAAGCAGTAAGTCCATTTCTGGGTCTCGGTGCATTTCAACGGTTATCACCGATCCCCGCGATACTTCCCCAACTGGCGTCAGAACGCCAGGTTCAGGCTGATGCTGGCCACGTGGTTCTGCTGCTGACTATTGAACAGGCCGTCATAGTTCGCCCGCACCTTGAAGCCGTCGCTGACGGGAACGGCGACGCCTGCGCCGAGCCGCAACCGGTTGCGTCCGGCGTCGGGACCGAGAACCGAGAACGCGGTCGGGCTGCCCTCGAACACCATGGTCTGCGCGGGCACGACGTCGGCGAAGGCGTATTCCCAAAGCGCGCGCACCTCGAAGGTCACGTCTCCGGCGCCGGTGGGCATCGTGTGCTGCAGGGCGAGACCGAGGCCGGTGTCGAACTGCGTCCAGCTTTCCGAAAGGCCCGTCAGGTTGAGCGCGCCCGCGCCGGTTTCGGAGAAGTCGCCATGTCCTGACCAGCCGGCGTCAAGCGTTGCGACCGGCGACAGGGTCGTGCCGGAGGCGATGTCGAAGCCGTAGGCGGCCTCGCCGGAGAAGCCGAACGTGTTCGTCCAGTAATCGGTCTCGGCCCTGCGGTTGATGTCGCCGAAGGCGATTTGCCGCGTCGTCGACACGCTGCTGCCGAGATAGGCGAGCGAGCCGGAAAGGCTCCACGGGCCGTTCGCCCATCCGCCGTAGACGCCGATCTGGAAGTTGTCGGCCTCCATGGACGACAGACGCGCGTTCACCGTGGCGCTGCTTCTGGCATAGCCGAGGCCGAAGCCGGCGAAGGCCTCGCCGCGCGCAACGTCCAGCGAGTTCTCGTAGCCTCCGGCGATACCGGCCGACCACCAGTCGAGCGCAGCGGCGTTTCCGTCGCCGTCGATCGATCCGCCGCCGCCGAGCGGCGCAAGCCAGGCCTGCCCCGAAGACGCGTCGCCTGCGGAGCCGTTGCCAAAGCCGTGCGTCGCCGTCATCGTGTCGGTGAGCCCGGCGTTCATGACGCCGGCCGCGCCCTGCTGACGCAGCAGGCGGCTGAACTGCGAGAAGGTCTGGTTAACGACATGCTGCGCGGAGGCGTGGATCTCTCCCGAAGACAGATCGAAGGCCTGGCGCACCGCTTCGTCGCCATTCGGCGCCAGCGACAGCTGCACGATTTCGTTGAACACCGTCAGCGCGTCGCCCGTCTGCGCCATGTTCTGAAGTCCGCTCGCCGCCTGGAACTGGTTGTAGGTGCTGGTGAGGCTGGTGAACGGAATGTCGGCGACCAGCATCAGGTCGACATAATCGGCGCCGTAAAGCACATCGGCGCGGATCAGCGAGAAGGGCTGGTTGTAGAGGAAATCGGTGTTGCGGACGACGCCGGCCTCGGCTTCGACGATGCGGTAGATCTCGCCGTCGGCATAGCTTGTCTCAGGATCGAGCGCGACGATGTCGAGCGCGCCGCCATTGATGGTGGCCGTTCCCGTTGCCGCGATCAGGTCGGCCTGGTCGGGCGCCGCGATCTCGACCTCGTAGACCGAGCCGGCGTTGAAGACGACGTCGCCCGCAACGTTTATCACGCCGATCGAATTGCCGGGCGCGACCGTTCCGTCGATCACCAGCCCGCCGACCGTGCCATTGCCTTCCAGCCGGCCATCGGGGCCGACGGTCATCGCCATGTTTGACAGCATCGCGTTGTTGACCAGCGTGCCGCCGGCGACCGTGAAGGGACCGGCGACGGCGTTGGTTCCGGTCAGCGTCCAGACCGAGGCGTCTTCCTTCCCGAAGATCTCGAAGTCGTTGTACTGGGTTCCAATCAGCGCCACATCGAAGGTCTGTTCGCCTTCGCCGCCGAGGAGGAACCGGTCCTCGCCGTCGCCCGCCTCGATCGAGCCGATGACGACGCCCATCGGCTGCAGTTCGAAGATGTCGTCGGTCGCGCCGGTGTACTGCACCGCGACGCCGACGGCTCCGTCGGCGCTCTCGATCAGGCCGTTGTTGGAGAGGTTGCCGACGATCGGGTCGCCGACGGTGAAGGTTCCGTAGAGAATGCCCTCATTGTGGACGGCGCGCCCGCCTTCGCCGGTGGCGACCAGAGTGTCGAAGGTCTCGATCAGACCGTTGACGATGGTGTTGTTGGCCGTTGTCGCGCCCAGATTGCCGGGATCGAGCGTCAGCGTGGTGTTCTCGCCGATGACGAGGGCGTGGGCGTTCATGCCTTCCGTGGATACGGAGACGTCGCCAATCGCGAGCGTATTGTCCATGTCCACGCCGGGGAGTTCCGTGCCCAGCCCTTCGCCAAGCACGAGACTGTGGGCTTCGTCGCCAGTGGTCGCGATTTCGATCCCATCCAGGATCGTGAGGGAATCACTGCCTTCGCCCTGGCTGCCGAAATTGACGACGATGCCGCGCGATCGGTCGCCCGACGTCGTGATATCCACATTTTCCAGCAGCAATGTAGACGAAGTGTCCGTGGCGTCGACGCCGAGCCCGTGGATGACGACGCCGTCGGCGTCATCTCCTGTGGTTTCAACCGAAACGAAATCCATATCGTGCGTGAAGGTGGAACCTGACGCGGTCGACGGCGACACGCCATAAAAGCCTGCGTCGCCGAGGATGACGCCGGCCGATCCCGAGCCCGATGTGGAAACCGAAACACTTGTCAGACTGGTGACCAAAGTGCTGCCGCTTATCGCTGAAGGCGACAATCCGGCAGAAACCGGAACAATCATCAGACCGGTCGAATTGTCCCCCTCGGTGCTCAAGGTCAAATTCAATGCATCCAGGGCCGCAATGCTGTTGTCGGTCCTGACGCCGATATGCGTCGCCGCGTTGGAGTTGTCGCCTACGGTGGAAATGTCGAGGTTTGACAATTCGAGCGACGTTGAGCCCGACTCCACCCCGCCATGATACAGCCCCGGCGAATCGTCGCCATGTGTGGCTATTGTCGTTGCGTTCACAGTAAAGCTGGAGGCCGATAAAGCGCCAAGACTGCCTATATACAAACCGGCGCTGTTGTTTCCCCGCGTCGTAAGGTTGCTGTCGAAGAGATCGACGGTGCGTGTCGAATCGGAGCCGCCATCTTCGACGTGGAACGCCGGCGCATCGTTGCCGCTGGTATCGATCGTGACGTCGCCGAGAAAATAGGTGTCGGATGACGCATCGCCGCCGTCGACATGAAAGACGAACCCGCCAGACCCGTCGCCCAAAGTCTGAAACGTCGTATTGTTTGCGACGAAGTTCCAAAAGGAAGACGAACCGCGCTCACCCGTTACGAGGGTGGCGTTGTCGCCCTCCGACGTGAAAGACGCGTCCTGGACGTACATCAGCATATTACTGTTGTCGCCCATGTGGAAACTGATGACGTCGGAGTTGTTTCCGAACGTGCCGAAACTCGTTTTGTCGGCAAAAAAGACGCCGCTGGACGAACCGTCGAGATCGACATCGATCAGCGTTGAATTGTCGCCGCTTGTCTGGAAGGCCGGACCCGAAGATGCGGCAATTTCGGTGAACGTCATCGTCACCGCGGAGTCGCCGGCGCCATGCATGGAGATACCCGCGGAATTGTCGCCGAAAGTCGCGATCATGGGCTGGGTGGTCTGTCCTGCTCCGGAGGCCTCAAGACCGAGGACGCTGTCCGTGCCCGGCACGACAATAGCCGGCGAATTGTCGCCCATTGTCGTCACGACAGGATCCTTGATGCTGACGACTGTCCCGGGGCCGTTCACCACAATGCCGCGGGAATTGTCGCCCGTCGTATTCGCTGCCACATTCTCGAAATCGACGGTGGCTTCCGAATTGGGTCCGCCCGCGCCAAGCCCGTAGACGACGACGCCGTCGGCGTCGTTGCCTGTGGTGGAGACCGTGACAGCGGCCAGATTATAGTCGACTGTCGTATCGGGCACGGTGGGAAGCGGTCCGTCGTAGAGGCTGGCGTCGCCGATGATGACGCCGGTCGAGCCGACGCCCAGCGTCGAGACGGTCAGGTTTTCCAGAGACACGACGCCGGTGCTGCCGCCCGTTGCGCCGAAGAGAGGCATGGCGAGAAGGCCAACCGCGTTATCGCCTTCGGTGGTGAGCGTGGCGTCCGCCATGTCGAAAGAGGCGACGGCGCTTTCATTCGTCACGCCAAGCAAGGCTACCGCGCCTGAGTTGTCGCCGATCGTGGAAATATCGACATCGATCAGGCTGACCGACGCGGCGGAGAAACTGCCGGCGCCGCCAAAATGGAATCCCGGCGCATTGTCGCCCTGTGTCGAGATAGACGTATCAGTTACCGTCGAATCGATGGCCGAACTGTCGCCAAGGCCGCCGATGCTTACGCCTGCGCTGTTGGCGCCTTCGCTCGTGATATCACTCTGCTGAACGACCACTGTGCGGCTGGATGTATCGCCTCCTTCTCCCACATGGAATGCGGGCGCGTCATCACCCCGGGTATGGACCGTCACTTCGCCGAGAAAGAACGTATCGTTGGAAAGGTCGCCTTGATTTACCTCGACAACGATCCCGCCCGACCCGTCGCCCACAGCTTCCAATGTGGTGTTTGTAAAGTTACCTCTCAGTATCGACGAAGAGTGGCGCTCGATCTCCACGAGCGTGGCGTTGTCGCCCTGCGACGTAAAAGAGGCGTCCTCGGCGACGAAAAGGACATCGCTGGAGTCACCGACATGCAGACTGACGACAGCGGAGTTATCGCCCGCCGTGCCGAAACTCGAATTCTCCGCGGAAAAGTTTATGCTGGACTCGTTACCGAGATCGACGTCGATCAGCGTGGCGTTGGCGCCTGCGGTGCTCAAGGCAGGTCCGGATGGCGCTGTGAGGTCGGCGAACGACAAGGTCGCCATCATCGAACCGCCAGGGCTGTGGACCACGATGCCGCGCGAATTGTCGCCTGTCGTATTCGCCACCACGTTGTCGAAGCTGACGGAGGCTTCCGTGTTGGGTCCGCCCGCGCCGAGCCCGTAGACGACGACGCCGTCGGCGTCGTTGCCCTCTGTGGAGACCGTGACATTGGCCAGATCGTAATTGACTGTCGTATCGGGTACGACAGGAAGCGGCCCGTCATAGAGGCTGGCGTCGCCGATGATGACGCCGGTAGAGCCGTCGCCCATCGTGGAAACGGAGAGGTTGTCAATAGACACGACGCCGACGCTGCCGCCCGTTGAGCCGGACAACGGGACGGCGAGCAAGCCGACGGAATTGTCGCCTTCGGTGGCGAGCGTGGAGTCCAAAACGCTGAATGAAGCTACCCCGGCGTCATTGACGACACCGAGCATAGTCACGGCATCCGAACTGTCACCGCTCGTGGAAATGTCGACATTGGTTAGGCTGACCGTGGCTGCGGACAAGCTGCCTGCTTCACCGAAGAACAACCCGGCGGAGCCATTACCCCGGGTCGAAATCATCGTGTCAATCACTGTAAGATCACTGACCGATCCGTCGCCGAGAGCGCCAATGTAAACGCCCGCGCTGTTCGTTCCCTTCGTGGTGAAGTTGCTCTCCTCTATCTGAACGGTTCGGCTGGAGCTGTAGCCTCCTTGTTCGACCATAAACGCCGGAGCATCATTTCCGTTGGTATCGACTGTCACGGCGCCGAGAAAATAGGTGTCGGATGATATGTCGCCGTCGTCTACATGAAAAACGAGACCGCCCGAGCCGTCGCCGGAGGCTTCGAATGTGCTGTCAATAATGATGGCTCCAAGAAGGGACGACGAGCCGCGCGTGACATCGACCAGCGTGGCGTCGTCGTCCTCCGATGCGAAGGACGCGCCCTCGGCTAAGAACAGGACATCGCTGTCATCGCCGACATGAAGACTGACGACTTCGGAATTGTCGCCAAGCGTGCCAAAACTCGTGTTCTCCGCCGAGAAGTTTATGCTGGACCCGTCACCGAGTTCGACGTCGATCAGCGTTGCGTTGTCGCCTTCGGTGCTGAGAGCAGAGCCGGATGGCGCGGTGAGGTCGGCGAACGCCAATGTCGCCATCATCGGACCGCCAGGGCTGTGGACCACGATGCCGCGCGAATTGTCGCCCGACGTGTTGGTGACCACGTTGTCGAAACTGACGGAGGCTTGCGAATTGGGGCCGCCCGCGCCGAGCCCGTAGACGATGACGCCGTCGGCGTCGTTGCCTGCTGTGGAGACGGTGACGTCGGCCAGATTATAGTCGACGGTCGTATCGGGCACGGTGGGAAGCGGCCCGTCATAGAGGCTGGCGTCGCCGATGATGACGCCGGTCGAGCCGTCGCCCATCGTGGAAATAGAGAGGTTGCCAATAGACACGACGCCCTGGCTGCCGCCCGTTGAACCGGACAGCGGGACGGCGAGCAAGCCAACCGAGTTGTCGCCTTGGGTGGCGAGCGTGGAGTCCGCCATGTCGAAAGAGGCCACGCTGCTGTCGTTCGTCGCGCCGCTGAATGTCAATGCGCCCGAATTGTCGCCCGTCGTCGAAATATTGATGTTCGAGACGCTGGCGGATATGGCGGATGAGACGCCTACGCCTCCGACGAAAAGCCCCGATGAATCATCACCCCCGGTCGTGATCGAAGTATCTGTGATGGTTGCTTCCAGGGCCGAACCGTCGCCGAGACCTCCAATGAAGACGCCGGCGCTGCTGTTGCCTCGTGTTTCGATCATGCTTTCGGCAATGGTGACGGTGCGGCTGGATGTGTCGGATCCCTGTTCAATGTAGAAGCCAGGCGCATCATTCCCGTCGGTCTCGATCGTCACGTCGCCGAGAAAATAGGTGTCGGAAGAGGTGTCTCCGCCGTCGACATGAAAAACGAGACCGCCCGAGCCGTCGCCGGAGGTCTGGAAAGCACTGTCGATGACGACTGCGTTGACGATCGAAGACGAGCCGCGCGTCACCTCGATCAGCGTGGAATCGTGTCCTTCGGATGTCAGTGTGGATTCCTGCAGGAGCAGCAGCAGGTCGCTGTTGTCGCCCACTGCGAGATCGAAGACATCCGATCCGTTTCCGCGTGTGCCGAAGCTGGTGTTCGCGCCGGCGACGTTCAGGCTCGAGGTATCGCCGAGATCCATGTCGACGAGCGCCGAGTTGTCGCCGCTTGTCTGCAGACCCGGTCCGTTGCTGGAACTGATGTCGTCGAACTGCACCGTCGCCGTCGAGCGGCCCGCGCCATGCATGAGAATGCCGGCGGAATTGTCGCCGTAGGTCGCGATCATCGGACGGCCTTGCGTCGCCCCCGATCCGTCGGCTTCGAAATTGAAGACGCTGTTGGCGCCCGGGCCCAGGATGGCGGGGGAATTGTCTCCGACGGTATGGACGCGCGCGTCGTCGTACATCAGCACGTCCAGCGCGGAATCGCCACTTGCGGCGCTGATAGCGGGAGAGCCTCTGCGATGGGTGACGATGGCGCCGTTGTCGAGTTCAACGGCGAGCGAACCTGTGCCGTCGAGCAGGATGGCGGGCGCGTTCGCCCTGATGGTCTCGACAGATCCGCCGTCGGAAATCGAAACGCTGAGCGCGCTGTAGCTTGCGGAGCGGATCGCCGCCGCGCCGTCAGAGATGATCCTGCCGCCGCCGACATCGACGCGGTTTGCACCGTCGACTTCCCCCGACGCCGGCGGCGGAGGAACGATCACCGAACTTGAAATTAAATCGGTGATCGCGTTCATGGCCCGATCCGCCATTTTCGCCTTGTTGACCGTTACCTTGGCGGTCGTCTCGTGGATGGCGGTTTGCAGCGCTTCGTTGCTGGTAACGCCGAGGTCAATCGTGGCGTTCGACGGCGACGGACCGGCTATTCTGTTGTGATCGGCGATCAGGCTTCCAGGCCGCATGTAGATATAGGCGCCGCCGCCGAGCTGGACGGAGGGACTGCCCAGGGTCCGAAGTTCGGCGTCTTCCCCGAAATTGACGGTTACGCCTTTTGCGTCCGGCGCGATGATCGGGTCGGTTTCGGGGTTCGGAGATCCGGCGCCGCAGGTCACCGTATCGCCCGTCGCCGGCGCAGTCGCGTCACAGGCGGCCAGCGCCGGCGACGGCGCCGCGCCTATGGCCGCGGCCAGTGTGAAGATCGAAACGCCAGCCCAGGCGATCGCCCGGAAGTTTCCGCCTGCTTGCACGCATCCCGCATTGATGATCATTTCCCGGTCCCCCGACAGGTGGTCATGTTTGTTGCTTCGGCAGTTGACGCCGAGGCTCGCCTTGACCGGACGATCGCGCCGCACGGGCGTGTTCGCGTCACTGAAAATGGCGACGCCGCGCCTGCAGTCTCTGCTCGAAAATTCCCGGATGTGGCGAGCTTCGATTCGTAGGGAATCGTATTGGAGCAGGCGCTGAAACGTCAATCTATGCACATGTTTTCATTATGAAAAAATGGGCGCCAGCCAAAGTGTCGTTGTGAAAAATACAGTATAGATTGCAATGGTTTGCGAAGTTACGCGGATCTTTTCCGCATCTCGTTCGTTTTCAATTTGAAAAGGCGTATTGATCCGCGTTGGCGTCGACCAAAAATCTGATATCCGGAAGGCGGCGTCGCGTATAAATTGTCACTTGTGATAGTAAACCAGTTCAGTGTTGATCGACGGAGTCTCGTCGAGCAGAAGAGTAGGAAAATTCACTTCGGTATATTTCACGCTGGTGGGGAGGCGGGAATTGATATTACGGCAGACGATGCATGCGCGGATATTGAGGGAGCAGGCGCATGGCGAATGATTCGACGATGAACGCCGGTCCCGGCGACAAGAAAAACCGGATACTGGCTGCGACGACCAAACTGCTGAGAACGCAGGGATTGCAGTCTTTCTCCTTCGACGCTGTCGCAAATGAGGCCGGCCTGTCGCGCCAGCTGGTTCGGTATTACTATTCAAGCCTGGACGAATTGATCATCGATCTCTGCGACCACCTGGCAAAAGCCTACCAGGACTCGCTGGTGGCGGGCATCGTGAAGTTCGGTCAGGTCGAAAGGCTGGATTTTTTCCTCGATTACTTCTTCGGCATGTCCGAAGAGCATCCCATGCCTGACAACCTCGAGGTTTATGACGCCTTTTTCGCCTACGCCGTCGGCTCCACAACGCTGAGAGATCGCCTGTGTGAGTCATACAAAACACTCGGTCAGGTCATTGAGCAGGAACTGGCCATTGCGCATCCGGAACTCAATTCAGCCGCTTGCGAAGAGCTTTCCTTTCTTTTCGTCTCGATGATGCATGCGCACTGGAGCTTTGTCGCGAGCCTGGGGTATTCCAAAAAGCACAACGGAATAACGCGAAGGGCGTTTGCGCGCCTGATCGATTCCCATGTGCGGGAGAAATCGACTGACGCGCCGGCCGTCAAACCCTGGACGCGTGAGCGTTGATTCCCATAGAGATCGGGATCGTCTGATCGCTTTCGAAAAAAAGAAAAGCAACCCGGTCGGATTCTTGATCCTGATGACGGACAATTCACTCTCAGACCCGGCGCGCCGCCTCGTCCCGCCGACAGGGCTGCACACGACGAACGTCGCCTTCGGTGGCGAGAACCGCGATGAGCAGTTCATCACAGAGGCCGAGACAGGACCCGTGTTGAGCGCACAGACGGAGACGCGCGGCCCTCCCCTCTTCGGGGCATACTGAGCGGGACGCACGGCGCCCGGACAAGCCTGCAAACCGAAACCATTCATCAGGCTGACGACGAAGCGCATCTTCTTAAAAACTCATGACGCACACTACGTTGCGTGCAGGGTTTGCTACGGCAAGCAGCCGAAGAGACGCTGGTACTGGTTGGAGAAATGGCCGGCGTGCAAGAAGCCGTTTTCTATGGCAACCTGCTTGACGAGAGTGTCCTCGAGCGATGATTTACGGAGTGCTTTGTGGACCCGGTTCAGACGGATTCGCCGCAGCCAGGTTGCTGGCGACATGCCGGTCACGTCCTGGAAGGCGTAGTGCAGCGTCCGAAGGCTTACCTTCAGTTCGGCGCAGATATCTACCAGATCGATCCCGCCGGTCTTATCGGCCGGCAGCAAAATCGCCGGCCGTTGGAACATTGCAGCCGTCCGGGAGTTACACGCTCAGAGTTTTCCTACACGCAGAGGTTACCGATCATGAGCAGGAAGAAGACGACCGTCCCCCCGACAACCACCGACGTCGGTATCCGCGTGCAGAGCGACGAGCATTCGCTGACCGTCGGCCGCGACGGCCCGATCGTGCTGAACGACCATTACCTGCTCGAGCAGATGGCGAATTTCAACCGCGAGCGCATCCCCGAGCGCCAGCCCCACGCCAAGGGCGGCGGCGCCTTCGGCCATTTCGAGGTCACGCAGGACGTCAGCCAGTACACCAAGGCGAAGGTCTTCCAGCTGGGCGCCAGGACGGACGTGCTGATCCGCTTTTCCACCGTCGCCGGCGAGCGCGGCAGCCCCGACACCTGGCGCGACCCGCGCGGCTTTTCGGTGAAGATGTACACCGAGGACGGCAATTTCGACATGGTCGGCAACAACACGCCGATCTTCTTCATCCGCGACCCGATCAAGTTCCAGCAGTTCATCCGCAGCCAGAAGCGGCGCGCCGACAACGACATGCGCGATCACGACATGCAGTGGGATTTCTGGACGCTGTCGCCGGAAAGCGCCCACCAGGTCACCTACCTCATGGGCGACCGCGGCATTCCGAAGTCCTGGCGCGAAATGAACGGCTATTCGAGCCACACCTATTCGCTGGTCAACGCCGAGGGCGAAAAGTTCTGGGTGAAGTTCCACTTCCACACCGACCAGGGCGACGGCAACGCCTATCTCAGCCAGGACGAGGCCGACAAGCTCGCCGGCAGCGACGGCGACTATCACCGCCGCGACCTCTTCAACGCGATCCGCGACGGCGACTATCCGAGCTGGACGCTGAAATGGCAGATCATGCCGTTCGAGGACGCGAAAACCTACCGCATCAACCCGTTCGACCTCACCAAGGTCTGGCCGCACGCCGATTATCCGCTGATGGAGGTCGGCCGCATGACGCTCACCCGCAACCCGACCGATTTCCACACGGAGATCGAACAGGCCGCCTTCGAGCCGAACAACATGGTGCCCGGCATTGGCCTGTCGCCCGATAAGATGCTGCTTGCCCGCGGCTTTTCCTACGCCGACGCCCACCGCGCGCGCCTCGGCGTCAACTACAAGCAGATCCCGGTCAACAAGCCGCGCTGCCCGGTCTACAGCTATTCCAAGGACGGCGCGATGCGCACTGAAAACGTCTCCGATCCGGTCTATGCGCCGAATTCCTACGGCGGCCCGGCCGCCCAGCCGGACATGACGGGCGAAGCCGGCCTCTGGCATGCCGACGGCGAGATGGTGCGCGAGGCCTACACGCTGCGCGAGGACGACGACGATTTCAGCCAGCCCCGCGCGCTGATCAACGACGTGATGGACGAAGCCGCGCGCAAGCGGCTCGTCTCCAACGTCGTCGGCCATCTTTGCGACGGCGTCAGCGAAAAGGTGCTTCAGCGCGCCTTCGACTACTGGCGCAACATCGACAAGAAAACCGGCGACCGCATTGAAAAAGGCGTGCGCGACAAGCTCGGCGGCAAGTCGTCCGCCCCGGGCATGGCGTCTGCCGAGAGCATCGACGGGAAGCAGGCGGCGGAGTAAACGACGTCTTGAGTGAGTGCAACACAATGCACCCCTGTCGGCGCGGCCCAGTTGGGCCGCGTTCGGCAATTTTCATTTCAGAAGGTTTTACGAGTAAGCTTCACTCTCACTTTGTGACCGCCTTCGCTTGCCAGCGTAAGGAATTGGCAAATCTGATCGAGCGTAACCACTGCTGTTCGCACTTCTGTGTCATCGTCCGTCTCATCTGAAATTGTTTTGATTCCAGACGCGACGAGCAGTTCGTTGTAGTTTTCCGATTTGTCACGGTCGACGAAAATTCTCGCGCCGCCATCATCTTTCAAATAAAAGAGGTTTTTGCCCGAGTTGGTATTGAATGAAATTTTTGAAAAAGCCGAATTTCCGCGAATAAACAATTTCAATACATTCAATTTTTCTTTTTCCGTAAGCAATAATCCATACGCAAATGATTTATACATCGGATATATTAAAAATAACGATGCTGCGAAAACAGCCACAACAATAATGATGGCGCCCATCGTGGTGTCTCTTATAAAGTAAAATGACAGCGAAGTTTATTACCCAGATCTTTTCCTGAACGGATAGACTAAAGAGATTGATAGCGGAGTGGAACTCTGCCCCTTCCCTTCTTCCGGCCTCGAGCCAGAATCCATTCGCCGCGCCTTTGGCGGGCGCAAGCAAAACGTAGCCTTCCCGGTCGCGAAGACAAACTGCTGCGCGGATTCACATTTTTTCAAAAAGGCCGGAACCAAATCGCGGCGTTGACGTTTTATCACCATCTCCCGATCCGCTCCCCTCCCAAGCGGCGGGAATGAGCCCGGCGGTCACCAACACCGGGATTTCAAGCCAGCCGGAGAGCGTCCCCAAACCCCCAGTCAAAACTCCGGCTGGCGCCCCCTTCCAGACAGCCCAGCCACGATGACGCCTCACCCGCGCGCATGCGCAAGCGTCGCCTCAGGGTGTTCCGCGTCCTACCGGAACCTGACGATCTCTGGCGGCGCGTCGCCAGACCGCATCGGATCCTGCACGATGATCTGCGGATTGATCTTGGGAAATTTCTCGGTGAACAGCGGAATGTCCCGCCCCGGATTGCTGGAGATGGTGAAGACGCCGCCTGCAAGCACGGGCAGACCGAAAAGGCTTCGCCCAATCACCGGAGACATCGTGATCTCGCCGATGTAAGTCGCCCTGCCCGGCCTCACGGTAAAGGGAATAGAGAACTCTTCCCTGGGCTCCCAGTCACGGTAGCCGCCATATTGCCCCTGAATGATCGAGAACTTGTAAAAATGATACTGTCCGGCCGGCAGCGTGTAGGATTTCACGGTGCCCTTTTCGTTGGCGGCCTTGTTTCTGATTGTCTTCTCGTTGCCCAGCAGACCGGGCGTGTAGGTGATTTTGCCGATCCCGCCGTCGGCTTCGTTTCTGAAATAGAAACTGTAAATCGCGTTGACGTTCCAGTGCTGCCCCTGGACGAGCGACATGAACACAAATCCCTCGTTCGGCTTCAGGCTGTTGCTGCTGAAATCGACAGGCGTGCCGGAATAGAGATAGTTGACGCAACCCGTCAGCGGCGCGGTCAGAACAATCAATAAAAACAGACGCGACAATATCCTTTGCGCCATCTTTTACCCCCGTGTGAGATGGTTCACTGCCTTGATAGCCGGTTGTATTCTTCAGTTCCACCACTCGGGGACAAGTTCTTTCCGCAGCGCACACATTTCCGCGCGCTCATTCCGGCCTTGAGCCGCCGCACAGGCTGTAAGCGCGTCAACGCCCCGCCAATGCTGAAGCTCCCAGCCGCCAACAAACCATCCCCCGCCCTCATGGCGGCCTTGAACTGCAGCAAAGGCTGCAAGCGCATCAACGCGCCGCCGCCAGTTAGCCTGGTCGCCAATTCTGAAGCCGCCACCGCCAACAAACCATCCCCCGCCCTCATGGCGGCCTTGATCCGCCATCCAGCCGGCGCCGCGTCCGCGGCGCGGAAGATGTGCCCGCGCACTCTGTCATTCGCCGGCCGGCAGTATGGATACCGCATCAAGTGCGGTATGAGGTGGAGAGGGGGTGTCCGACACAACACCCGCCTCCCTTGGTGCGCCCGCTGTTTTCGACAGTCCTTCCCCCTCGCCCTCATTCCGGCCTTGAGCCAGGACCACTTTGTTGCGTGAGGGGACGCAAACGAGATCACCAAAACCTCTGGCTATTTATCCACGTTCGGCCTGATGGGAGAAAGCAGAACTGCGAACACGAGCAGCGCGCCATAGGCCGCCGCGTCCAGATAGCTTACGGTGTTCCACGAGTTGTAAATGATCAGCCCATTTTCCATAAGCAGGCTGATTACCGGGATCAAAGGCGGGAGCAACCACGTTGACAAGCTGGCGTCCTGAATACGCTTGATCTTCCTTTGCGCCGGATAGGACAGATCCTCATGCTTCAGGTATCTCACTCTCAATACATAGGCGCTGTAAATCGCCGGAATACAAAGCGCGGCCCGCACGAGAAAAGGTAGGGAATACAAATAGGAAACGCCCACCAGAATTCCGAAAATGTACAAGACCGCGAAATAGAATCTCATAGAGCCAATCCAGCAAACAATACCCAGCAAACAGCCACCCCCGCCCCCTCATGGCGGCCTTGAGCCGCCATCCAGTCGGCGCCGCGTCCGCGGCGCGGGCAGAGAACAGAAAAGGACGGTTGTGGCGGCCCGTCAAGCATGCAACTCTTCGCCGCTGTCTGGGATACAATGCATGTGGACGACCGGTTGCGGGATCACTTTGACGGCGCTCCAAACGACTGGGTCGAGTCGCTCAAGCCGGAGAGGGTTTCACGCTGGAAAAACTGACCGAAACCGACAGGGAAGAGCTGAACAGGGGCATGGTCCTTTGCCTTCCGGGGTACGAGACCGATCCGGGTCCGCTTGCCTTCATGCTGACAGACCTCACCGGATATTATCCCGGCCTGGCTCTGGTACAGGCGACGGGCTATCACGCCGGCCTCATTTCCCGGGTCTTGCCTCCGGAGAGCCATGTTTCAGGCAGATCAGTGGTCAGCGTCGCCTGGCTGAAGGAGAACTGGCAGAGAATCGAAGATTGCGAGCCTGACGAGGTTTATATCCTCGACCGCCTGGAGCTGCCTGACGCGGTTCATCAGATGGAATTCCGCGTGCTCCCGAAGTGAGTCTGGTGCTGGATGCGGACAGCTGAAAAGCGCATCATGACATTGGCAACGCCCCACCCGGCCGCCGCTGCTGAAGCTGCTAACCTCCAACAACCCACCCGCCCTCATGGCGGCCTTGAGCCGCCATGCAGCCGGCGCCGCGTCCGCGGCGCGAAAGATGTGTCCGCGCCCTCTGTCATTCGCCGACCTGCAGTATGGATACCGCATCAAGTGCGGTATGAGGTGGAGAGAGGCTGTCCGGCACGACACCTGTCTCCCATGGTGCACTCGCTGATTTCGACGGAACTTCCCCTCGCCCTCAATCCGGCCTTGAGCCGGAATCCATACGGCGGAGCGTCAATTGGACGTTAGGCGACTCCCCACGTGGTTTCCTGCATCCACGATGCAACTACCCACTAAGGCTGCGAAGTTTCAGCCTCCAACATCCAGACCGGTGCAAGCGCCATGACGAAGAACTGCGCAAGCTCGATGACGGGGCGTATGGGCGTCATTTAAGGAAATAACTTCGGCGGCTCGTGTTGATGACGTTCATCAACATATCTCACCAAACCTGTCTGATCCGCTACGACCAGGTAAGTCCTGAAATATCTGTTCGTCGGGTCCATTCCAGCAAATATCATGTAGCTGATTGGTTCTTCCAATGTCACGGCGCCTTTGCAGCCCGGTTTATTGTCCGCATGTTTCCTCTCGTAGCTCATGTCTGCTTCAAGTGATGCAAGAAGGCTGTCTATATTCACGTCTTGCATGTCGCCCAAACCGAGCACGGTCCGCGCCTCGGCTTCCGATTTCGCCGGGCAATACGCGAGCGATTGCGCCATGACGCTGCTGCATGAGAGCGCGAAAGTTACGCCGGCAATCTGAGCCATGCACCTGAAATACATCATTTTATCCCGACCCTGCTTGAAGATGCGATGGTCCCGAACATCGAAACGGCTCGGGATCGAATGGCGCCGCTCCAGAATGTCTCAAAGACTTGCCAATCTTTTCGGCGAAGGCATGAGCGAAGACTTCGCGTTCGGAAACCGGTTTGGAGAAGAAAAGCTCCTCGGCCAGCTCCCGGTCCTGATCGAGAGCGGTTCGCTCATCGAGCACATCCTGATGGTGGTGAGCCATATGCCCAAGTTCGTGCAGAAACGTGCGATAGAGCACGGTGTTCCTCACCGCATTTTCATTCAGCTCCGCTTGAAACGACCTTTTTGTTTCCACGAACACATGTCCATCGGAAACAAGGCGCTCATATTCCGACCGGTCCTCGATCGTCATGCGTTTTGTCCATTTCAGGAGCGAGCCCAACTCCTGCGCCTCAAGGATAATCGCAGAGCCTTCGTGTCTCCCGATATTGGCATAATAAAGAAACCGACCCCAGACCGATTTCTGTTGTCGCTGCTTACGCGTTGGCTGTCGAAAAGCGATAATGTCAGGCAGGCAGGGCAACAAGCTCGCAGACGCCCTGAGTATTCTGGCCAAGTCAGCGGGTGAGCAGCCGTAAGTGAAGCCTTGGCGCGGCTTTTCATAAAGCACTCTCAGCCGAAAGCCGTCTATTTCAATCTGCTGCTCAACCGCGACGTCGAGACGCTCATAAAATATCGAATAGTTTCCATGTTTGTCCTGCCAACTCTCCGGAACACGCATGTCGTTTGATTTTGAATACCCTGACCATGATTGGCCGGTGTTCCGATTTCTTCTTTCTGGTCTCCATACGCTGCTCATCAAAAACCTCCGCCACCGAGACCGAGTTGAAATTTGTCCGACTGAATCGATGTGGGAATTGATTAGGCTGAGCACCAGCTAGAGTTGGTGTTTAGGCCGTTAGCGCCTCTTTCGAATGGAAACTTCTATTTTATTGAGAATAACTGACATCAATCAATTCAATCGCATTAGAGATTAGTATCGTTCTCGCAGTTCCTCCAGTGCATCCTTTATTCCAAGTAATTGGAACCTCTGCACATAAATTAGCTGCATAATATGTAGTACCCACATCCCAACTTGAACCGTAGTTTTGAGTGCCAAATTTAACGGCAACCCATCATCTTGAAGATAAACAGTTCGAATGAATGTGTTACCGTTGTTCTCTTCAAATATGGTGTTGAGGGAGAATCCACTCTCATTTGGATGAGCGCCAAAGTCGATTAACCCCTCATAAAGATTCTCGTATTGTTTCGCGAGAACCGGCGCAATCGTCTGAAGGTGGTTCACAATGTTTCTGTGAGTAAACTCCTTGCGCACTGCCTTCCGCGAACTTTCACTCTCCGTGCGCTTAAGCCAACGAACAGCGCGCTGTACATCATTTCCAATGAAGGATCCGTATGCGCCATGCTCCAAACTCAGCCTCAGAAGTGCTTGGGATTCGTATATCTGACCTGCCAGAACAGCAGCCGCTGACATTCTGTACGCAGAATGCGCTCTAAACAAGAACCCCATTGGAGCCATTGGTCTAGGGTTCATCGACTCATTTAACTTCAAATAAAGTCCATCCAATAATATCAGGTCGCTCACGACTTGTTTATTATGAACAAACGTAGCGTGTTGGTTACTTCGGACAAATCCCAAATACTTGGTAAAGGTATCATCCCCCCAATTTGGTGGAGGCCTTTGATTGCTTGGGTTAGTGACCATGATCTGCTCGCGCATTATTCAATACAATTTCGCCAGAACACATAAGTATCGATATTACTTAGGTGATACATCAAAGTATCTGTCCACAAGCTATCACCTTGCCACTTCGCCACATCCGTTTTCCGGCGACAGATCACTCAATCCCCAATTGAGTTATCAGTCAACGCCACACCTCCCGTGTCCGCAACGCACCCTACCTACAGTTCCGCCGGAACGCTGGCCAACCAAAGACCCCCAAATACCAAAAAAGAACAAAAAGCGAACAAACTCTTGCATTTTCCCGCTATCCGTGCTATGAAACCGCTCCCCCAATCACGATGAGGCATCGCTCATGGCTTCCAGCCTGCACACCCTGTCGCCCGCGTCATTTGCGCTCGACAGTTTCCTCGCCATCCTGCCCGAACGCGCGCCGATGACCGGCGAGGATCCGGGTTCCTACGGCGCCTTCCACGCCGCCATGGCGGCGGCCCTTGAGCCCGCCTCGCCTTACGAACAGGTGATCGCGGAAAACCTGATCGGCCTCGAATGGGAGCTTCTCCAGCAGCGCCGCATGCGCGAGGCGAGCCTGCGCCGCATCACCCGCCAGGCGATCTGCAAGGCGGTCGTGACAAGCCGCCGCGCCGCCCATATCGCGAAACTGGCAAAGGACGTGAAGGCGCACAAGGAGGCCGGCGGCGACAGCGAAACATTCGAGGCGGAGCCCTTCGACGAGGAGGCGGCCAAGGCGGCCGGCGAGCATCTGGCGGCACGCGCGGCCTCGGCCAATCCGGACAAGCAGGCCGGCGCGCATGAGGAGATCGCCGCGCTCGGCATGGACCCGGTCGACCTGATGGGCGAGGCCTATCGCAGCTGGGAGCGCTCCGTCACCGTCCACAACGAGGCGATCGTCGCGCTGGAGCGGCGCCGCCGCGAGGTCCGGCGCGATTTCAACGCCCTGCAAAGGAAGCGTCCGGCGGCGCCTGCCGAAATCGATCACGACCCGACGGAACAGTGACAACCGACATCGCCCGCCGCAACCGGGCGAATTCCGCCAGGAGCACAGGCCCCATAACGCCGGACGGCAAGGCCGCTGTTTCCGGCAACGCCCGCCGGCACGGCGCGACAGCGCGGCCCGATCCGGCGCGCGTCGGCCTGTGGCTCCGCATCATCCTTGCCCAACCCGACCTGACGCTCACTGATTTTATCCCCTGCGACGAGCGCCGCTTCCGCGCCCTGGCGCTCGCCGAAGCCGAGGCCCGGCTTGAATCCTGCGAACGCGCGCTCGCCGATTTCGAGGCCGGCCGTAACCTGGACGCCCCCTACCCGGACCATTGCGACGACGCGGAGCTGATGAAGCGGGCGCTCGCCGGCGAAACCCTCACGCGCCTCGAAGACCGCCGGGTGATGCGCCTCATCACCGCGCTTGTCGACCCGCGCACCGCCCGCCGCATGGAAGATCCCGGCCGCCTGCTCCGGCGCTATCGCAACGAGGCCCGCGCCCGGCGGAAAAAGGCATTCAAGGCCTGGATCGACTGCCCCACCGAGGCCGAAACCCCGCCGCCGAACACGCCGGACACCCCGCGAAATCCCGAATTCCCGAAACAAAGCCAGATTCCATCCGCAGAGCCGGCGAAAGCCGCCCCGTCGGCGCCCTCCTCAAAGCTGTCCGCGGATCTTTTTGACCGTTTCGGCCTCGATTTTATCGGCGTCGTTCGTCCAGGCGCTCCGGATGAAGCTTGCGAGCGCCGCCACGTCGTCATCCGAGAGCCGGTCGCCGAAGCCGGGCATCGCCAGCGCAGCCGGAGCCCGCCTGGTGCTGGGCATCATCGCCCCTTTCAGGATAACCTCGATGAAACCGCCCGGATTGTCGGAAAGCACCAGCGAATTGCCGACGAGATTCGGGAAAACCCGCGGCGCGCCCTGCCCGCTCACGGTGTGGCACGCCCCGCAATTGTCGAGATAAAGCCGCGCGCCCTCCGGCATGTCCGGTTTCGCCGCCGTCAGCATGGCCGTGGTGTCGTCGCTGCGGCCCGCGCCTGTCGCGGCGGCCTTGTCGCTTCCCGCAGCCGGAAGCCCGATATGTTTCAGATAGGCGACGATCGCGTCCATGTCCGCCTCCGTCGCATGCTGCATGCTGCGCTCGACCACCAGCGCCATTTCGCCGGTCGCCGCGGTGTAGGCGTTGCGCCCCGTCGTCAGGTATTCGACCAGCTCTGCGTCGCTCCATTTCTGCGGCGCGCTCTCAGGCCCGCGCAGGTCCGGCACGGGCCACACGCCAAGTGTGCCGCCGGTCAGAAACCGGTCGCTCGCGGCGGTGTAGCCCTCCTGCGCCTGCATCAGGTTGCGGGGCGAGTGGCAGGCGCCGCAATGGCCAAGCCCTTCCACGATATAGGCGCCCCGGTTCAGCTGCGCGTCGTCATAGGGCGGCGTGAAGCCCACCTCCGGGCGGTTGACGATGTCCCAGCCTTCCATCCCGAACCGGATGTTGAAGGGAAAGCGCAAGTCGGAGGCAGGGGCCGGTTTGTGCACCGGCGCCACCGCCTTCATGAAATAGGCGTAGAGCGCCGCCATGTCCGCGTCGCTCACCTTGGCGTAGGACGTATAGGGCATGGCCGGATAGAGGTTCGCGCCGTCCTTGCGCACGCCGCGGCGCACCGCCCGGTCGAATTCCTCCAGCGTGTAGTCGCCGATCCCGTATTGCGGATCGGGCGTAATGTTGGTCGTGTAGATATCCCCGAACGGGCTGGCGATCGCCAGTCCGCCGGCGAAGGGCGCGCCGCCGGGCGCCGTGTGGCAGGCCGCGCAGTCGCCGAGCTGGGCGATGTATTCGCCCGTTTCCGTCTCGTCGGCGGCGAAGGCCGAACCGGCGGTCAGGGCAAGCGCCGTGATGAGGATCTGCAGTCTCATCGCAGCGCCCTCACATCAGTGGCCGGGGGTTTGCGAGATAATCCTCGCGGATCGCCCTTGCGGCCCAGAGCGTCAGCGCCCCGATCATTCCGGTCGGATTGTATTCGAAGTTCTGCGGAAACGCGTTGGCGCCGGGCGCAAACACATTGTGCACGTCCCAGCTCTGCAGGTAGCGATTGATGGCGGAGGTTTGTCGATCCGTCCCCATGATCGCGCCGCCCACAGTGTGGGTCGACTGGTACACGCGGGTGTCGTAATGCCCGTCGGGATAGAAGGAAGACGACGCGTCCGCGCCCATTTCACGGCCAAACTCCGCCGCCTTTTCCTTGAAGAACTGCGCCTGTTTCAGCTCGTTCGGGCGCCAGTCGAAGGTCATCCTCAGCAAGGGTCGGCCAAACGGATCCCTGTAGGTCGGGTCGAGGTCCAGATAGGCGTCGCGATAGGGCATGTTGGTCGATTGCAGCACGATGTCCATCGAGTGGCCGTAATGTTCGCCCACGGCCTTCTTCCAGCCGGCGCCCCAGGCGGGCGTTCCGTCCGGAAGCGGCAGATGGTGGATCGGCTGGCCGTTCGTCTGCTGCGACGACTGGTAGCCGCCGCCGATGAAGCCGTTCTTCGCAAAGTCCATCTGGCTCAGCGCCAGATCGGCGAAGGCCACGCCGTTGGCGCCCGCGCCGACAAAGGGGTTGAAGTCGATGTTTTTGAAGAACAGCGAGGTCGCGCCCGTCATCTGGTAGGCGTAGTTGCGCCCCACCGCGCCCGCGCCGGTCGCAGGGTCATAAGGCGGCCCGATGCCGGAAAGCAGCATCAGGTGCACATTGTTCAGCTGAAAGGCGGCGAGGATCACAAGATCCGCCGGCTGGAACACCTCCTCGCCCTTCGCGTCGGCATAGGTTACGCCGGTCGCCGTCTTTCCATCCGGCGCAAGCTCCACCTTCAGCACGGTGGCGTTGGTCCGGTATTCGAAGTTCTGCCGCTGGTAGAGCGCGTCGAGCACGCAGGTCTGCGGCGAGGATTTGGAGTAGTTCAGGCAGCCGAAGCGCTCGCAGAAGCCGCAATAGTTGCAGGGTCCCAGCTGCATGCCATAGGGATTGGTGTAGACCTGCGATGCGTTCGCGGCGGGTTTGGGAAACGGGTGATAGCCGAGATTGCGCGCGGCTTCAGCAAACAGCACGGCGTCATAGGTCTGCTCGAGCGGCGGCATCGGATATTCGCTGGCGCGCGGCGCTTCGAAAGGGTTGCCGCCGTCCATGATCGCGCCGTTCAGATTACCGGCCTTGCCGGAAACGCCGACAATCTTCTCGAAGCGGTCGAAATAGGGTTCGAGCTCGTCATAGTCGACGCCGAAATCCTGGATCGTCATGTCGTCCGGAATGATGTCGGCGCCGAACCGCTCGTCGATATAGGATTTCAGCCGCAGTTCCTCGGCGTTCGGCCGCCACAGCAAGCCGTTCCAGTGCGCGCCCGCGCCGCCGACGCCGGTCCCCGGCAGGAAGGAGCCGAGGCGCCGGTAGGGCAGCGCGGTCTGTCCCGTGTTGTGCCGGATCGTCACCGTGCTGTCGGCCGGGCGCTGCATCAGTTCATAGCGCACGGCGTAGCGCAGCTCGTCGGCGATCTTGGGATAGGCGAAGGTCGGCACGGTCTTGCGGTCGGGTCCGCGTTCCAGCGCCACCACGTCAAGCCCGGCGGCGGTCAGTTCCATCGCCATCACCGAGCCGACCCAGCCGAGGCCGACAATCACGGCGTCGACCTTCTTTTGCGTCCGCGCCATCAGGCGCGCTCCCCGCCGATGCTCACCGGCCCCAGCGGATAGGGCGTGTTCTGCTGGCCCACCCATTCGCGGAAACTCGCCCGCGCGCCCGGAAAGCCGATATAGGTCCAGGCCTGCATGCCGTGGTTGCCGCCATAGCGCGGGTCGGCGAAATAGCCTTCCTTGGTGTTGGCGAGCAGCATTGCAAAGAAGTCTGCGGCCGGAACCGTCTTCAGGTCCACCTCGCCGGTTTCGAGATCGTGGAGGACCGCGTCCTTGTCGGCGTCGGAAAGCGCCGCGAAGGTTTCGCCGTAAGTGGTTCGGCAGTGTGCGTCGACCTCCGGGATGGCGATCCGGTAGATTTCGGCGGGCGTCTGGGCGAGCTGGAAGCCGAAAAGCGGGCTTGCGTCGGGGTCGTGCGGCCCCTGCATATACCAGCGCGAGGCCTTGCCGAAATCGCCGGCCAGTTGCCGGTCGATAAATCGGGGAACCAGTGTTGCAAGCGCGCCCGGCCCTTCGCCGTCGGCGGGAATGAGGCGATCCGTCGCCGCCATGACGAAGGCCCATTCGGCGGCGTCGAAATAGACGGGCTTGTAGTTTTCGAGGGTGTCCGGGCCGGCTTGCGCCATCGCGGGCGCCAGGCCGCCAAGCGCCAGGATCGCGACGCTTGCAACGCCGTTCAGAAGGAGGTCGCGCCGGTCAATGGCAAAATCGGTCATCGCATCCTTCTCTTCCTTGCGGCCGGCTGGGGATCGAAGCGGACTGACGAGTCGCCAGCGCCGCAATCAGAATGCATCAGGCAGGAAAGCGAGACAAGAACATTAAACTTAAAATTGCAAAAGCCAGCAGGCGGCGCCGCCTACTTTCCGATCACGTTGTTGAGGATGCTCCAGCGCGGGGCGTCGCTCTTGCGCGGCTGGCCGTCGAACCAGTAGCGCTTCAGGCCGTCTTCGAAGCCGTTGCCGCGCTGAAGCGACAGCCAGTCGTCGACGAAGCGGGCGAAATCCGAGGAATCGGGCGGCATCGGAATGGCGATGGCGAGCGGACTGCCGAGATTGGCGGGCACGACCGCCGAATAGCCCGGATTGGCCTCGGCCCAGGCTTCGGCCTGAAGCTGCGTCCACAGCGCGACGTCGAAACCGGGGTTGGTCGACAGCGTCGTATAGTCGTCGACCACATCTATGGTCGCATCGGGAAACAGTTTGTGCGCCAGGTCTTCGAGGATCGTGTCCCTGAAAACGGTGACGCGCAGGCCTTTCGTATCGACGTCGGACAGGTCGAGATAGGTCTTCGCCTTGTCCGCATGCGCGATCAGAGCCAGCGGCGTATAGAGATAGGTGTCCGACACGCGCACCTGCTGCAGGCGCTTGTCGCTGACGTAGATGCCGCCGATTGCAAGGTCGAAGCGGTTTTCCGTCAGCGCCGTTCCGAGCCGCGCCCAGTCGGTGATCGGGTAGAACTCCAGGTCGACGCCGAGCCCGTCCGCCAGCTGGTAGGCGAGCGCCACGTCGTAGCCGACCAGATCGCCCGCGCCGTTGAAATAACTGAACGGAATGAGCGCCTGTCCGTAGCCGACGCGCAGCACGCCGTTCTCGCGCACGCGCTGCATGGCGTCGCCGCTTCGCGCCGGCGCCGTGGCCGCTTCGCCGTCCGTGACCTTGTGAACCGTCGCCTTGACCCGGCCCTTCAGGTCCTCGTCCAGCGTGAAACTCACATAGGGATCGGGCTCCTTGGTCGTCAGGAAAGGCGCTGCGGCGCGACCGCCGATCGCCAGCGCAGCCATCAGCAGCGCGCTCGAGCCGAGCGAGAAGAGGAGTCGTCGCTTGTGCAGCCGGGCGAGCCCGTAATAGGAAAAGGCCGCGATGATGGTGATGAAGGCGAGGCTCATCGCCGAGACGAGCACCTGCGGATAGCGCGTCAGCGTCATCAGCTCCACATAGAGCAGCTTCACGTCGGCCGGCAGGTCCAGCCAGTGCGCCATGAAGGAGACGGCGTCGACCGTCGAAACGGGCGTTCCGACGGTGGAGAGGATGGTGACGGCCGGAAGCGTGAACCAGACCGTCGGCGGCAGCGCCGAATGCACGTAATAGGCCGCGAACACCACGAAGAACGCGACGAACAGGTTGCCGAGTTGTCCGATCGGATAGCTGACGGCGAGCGAGGTCGAGATGATCTCCCCGCTTTCCGGATCCTCGACCTTCCGGTCTTCGACCATCTTGCGCGTCACCTTGATGATCAGCGGCACGGCGGTAATCGGCAGCGAGGTGACAACGGCGACGACCAGCGCCTCCTGCAGGTCGCGCATGAGTTCCGGATAGCGCATCGGGGCGATCGCGCACAGGAGAGACGGCAGCACCCAAAGGGCCATCGCCAGCGCGCCGAGCACGAACAGCACGGCGTAGAGGAACAGGCCGCCGAGCAGCTGAATTTGCACCGTTCCGGCCAGGTCTGCGAACAGCGCGAACACGCCCAAGGGCGCGATGCGCACCACCCAGCCCCACACCGTCACGCTCGCCTGGCGGAACGTGTAGAGCGCGGACAGCAGACTGTCCTTCTGCTTGATGCGCTGGATGGCGATCCCGTAGATGACCGAAAAGACGACGATCGCCGGCACGTAGTTCTGCGTGAGATCGGAAAACGGGTTCGAGGGGATGACGAGCGACAGGAGTTCGCCCAGTCCGCCGCCTTCGGATGGTTGAACCAGAACCGGCGGACGCGCTTCCGGAATCCCCTGCGAGAGAATCCACAGGCCGGCGAACACCACCGCCCAGCCGATGAGGAACACCGGCAGGCCGGACTTCAGAAGCCGCAGCGCCATTTGCGGCGTCAGGCTGCCGAGCCCGTGCAGAAGCGAGGAGACGACGAAGGGAAACACGCACATCTGCAAGAGCATGACGTAGATCGAGCCGAACGGCTCCAGGTTCGCCGCATAGTCGCCAATGAACACGCCGCAGAAGATCCCCGACAGCGCGCCGATGATGACCCAGATCGAAAGATTGACGGAGGAAAGTCGCGCCAGCAGTCCCATGAATGCCTCCGGAAGGGAATCGGTCAGGGCGAGTATAGGCAAGGGATACACGTTTTGGGAGCAGAAAGATGGCGGCCCGGCGCGGTGCAGAGAAGTTATCTCCTTCGGCGTCTCCATGAGCGCCGGAATCCCGAAACAAAGCCGGAGGGCGGCCCCCCGTGCGTTTTCTCTTTGCTAACTCTTTTCGAAGAGGCTGCGCTGCATCGCTTGACCCTGCGCGCCGCAGGCCTCAAGGAAGTCGGCAAGCGCCATCCATGGAGAATATTCAATGAAAACTGCCCTTTACCTGTCGGGAACGGCAATCATGGCGGCCGCCGCCGTCATCCTTGCGCACGCGGCGCCCGTCGCCGCCGAAGGAGCGGCCAACGCGATGGTTCAGCCCGACGGCTCGATCGTCATGACGAAAGAGAACTACGCGCGCGACTGGAGCGTGCTCGGCGTGTTCGCGCATCTCGACGACGCCGGCGTGAAGCAGTTCAACGTCGTCTACACCCAGCCCGAAACGGTTATAGCGTATCAGCAGACCGGTGAATTTCCGGAAGGCGCGGTGCTGATCAAGGAGCTGCGCGACGGGGTCACCGAAGGCGACGGCGACGACAGGACGTCGCATCTCGGCGCGCTGAAGGGCTGGTTCGCGATGATCAAGCCGCCCAGGGAAAACGGCCCGCAAGGCCCGCTCTGGGGCGACGGCTGGGGGTGGGCGAAGTTCAACGCCGATGCGCCGGACGCCACGATCACTGCCAACTACCAGACAGACTGTCTCGGCTGCCACATGCCGGTCAAGGCGACCGACTGGGTGCACGTCGAGGCCTATCCGATGCTGCGCGACTAAAGCGTCTCGAGCAGTTCGGGCAGGTCGGCCACCGTGTCGATCAGGTGGTCGGCGCCCGCCGCGGTGAGCTTCGCGCCGGCCTCGCCGCGAATGTGGTCGAGCGCCGCCGCGTCGAGCGATCGCCATTCGTCGACCGTCAGGCCGGCGTGGTTGCCGGAAAGCAGCACGCCAACGGTCAGGCAGCCGGCGGCGACGCCCTCGGCGATACCGGGCTCCGTGTCGTCCACCTTGATCAGTTGGCGCGCATCGGCGATCCCGAGGTCGAGGCAGCACTTGTACATGCCCATCGGCGTCGGGCGGCCATAGGGCAGATCGTCGGCGCAGACGATCGTGTCCGGCGCAAAGCCCTGGTCTGCCGCGATCGGCGCGACGCGCTCGATGATCGAGCGCGTGTAGCCCGTCGTCGAGCCGATGCGGTATCCCCGGTCGCGCAGAAGCGCGATCGCCTCCGCCGCGCCCGGCACGAGGTCGGCGTGGTCGGCCACCACGTCCTCGTTCATCGGCACGAAGACGCGGTAGAGTTCGTCGACGTCGTCCTCCGTCGCCGGCTTGCCGTATACGCGGCTCCATTCGGAGGCGACGCGCGAGGCGTTCAGCATCGCCCGGATATGGTCGCGCTTCGGCATGCCCATCGGCCGGCGCGCCTCCTCGATCGTCACCTCGATATCGTGGCCGGCGAAGAGCTTTACGAACACCCCCATCGGCGCGAAGGAGCCGAAATCGATCACCGTCCCGGCCCAGTCGAAAATCACGCCCTTGTGGTCGTCGCTCATCGTAGCCCCGTCTTGTCTTTGTCTCAGCCCTTGTGGATAGTGAACTTCATGCAGGCTGACAAGCAAGGCGACACGGCATTGAAGATCCTCCCCGGTGGCCCGGGCGCCACCCGGCGCGGCTTTCTTGCGGCCATGGGCGGGGCCTTTGCCGCCGGCGTTTCTCCGGTCCGCGCGGCCCCGCCGGCGACCCCGGACGCGCTCAACGCCGTCGAACTCGGCCTTACGCCGGATTCGCTCGAAAACCAGGGACCGACGCTTGAAAAGATACTCAACGCGGCGTCCGACGCCGGCGTTCCGGTGTTCATTCCGCCGGGCGATTTCGTCGTCTCGAACGTCACGCTGCCGGCGCTCGTCCATCTACGCGGCGTGCCCGGCCTCAGCCGTCTGATCTACGGCGGCGGCGATCATTTTCTGCGCGCCGAAAACGCCTCCGACATTCGCCTCGCCGGCCTGACCCTCGACGCCTCCGGCCATCGCCTGGCGGACGACTGCCGCGGCGCTGTGGAGGCGGTCAACACCGTCAACGTCGACATCTCCGGCTGCGCCATCGTCGACAGCCGCAAGCACGGCGTGGCGCTCGAAGCCTGCGGCGGGTCGATCACGGGAACGTCGATCTCGGCCACGGCGTCAGCCGGGATCTACTGCGTCGACGGTTCGGCCGTGCGGATCGCCGACAACCGGGTCTTCAACTGCGGCAATGGCGGCGTGCTCGTCCATCGCTGGCGGCCGGGGCCGGACGGCGCGATCGTGTCCGGCAACCGCGTCACCGGCATCCGCGCTGACGACGGCGGCACGGGTCAGCACGGCAACGGGATCAACGTCTACCAGGCCGACAACGTGATGATCACCGGCAATCACGTCGCCGACTGCGCCTTTTCCGCCATCCGCTCCAACAGCGGATCGGGCGTGCAGATCGTCTCCAATCAGTGTCTCGCGAGCGGCGAGACCGCGATCTATTCCGAGTTCGCCTTCCAGGGCGCGATCGTCGCCAACAATCTGGTCGACGGCGCGGCGAACGGCATATCCATCGCCAATTTCAACCAGGGCGGCCGCCTGGCCGTCGTCAGCGGCAACATCATCCGCAACATCGTCAATGAAGGCCCCTACGATCCGGTCGGACCGGGCTTCGGCTGGGGGATCGCTGCGGAAGCCGACACGAGCGTCAACGGCAACGTCCTCGACACCATCGCCCGCTTCGGCATGCTCATCGGCTGGGGTCCGTATCTGCGCGGCGTCTCGGTCACGGACAACATCGTGCGCAACAGCCTCATTGGCGTCGCCGTCACCGTGGTTGACGGGGCGGAGGCCACGCAGATCGCCAACAACATCTTCCAGAACACGCTGCGCGGCGCGATCGTCGGCTATCGCTGGCAGGAGCGGATCACGCGCGACATGATCGCCGGCGGCGCGCAAGACTATCCGCACCTCACCGTCTTCGGCAACACGCAGCTATAAAAGCGCCCGGGTCACGCGCACATGGCCGGTTTCAATACCGTTCCAGTTGCTGATCGTGTGGCCGGACATCGCCCGCAAGCCCTCGCGCAGAGCGTCGTCATCGACAAGAAGCGCGAGAACGGCGGCGACCATCGCTTCGGCCGCGCGGGTTGCGCCGTCATCGCATTTGACCGCCACGCCGACGCCCTGCTCTGGCAGCGCCGCGCAGAACACGCCTTCGGCGCCGGTCTTGGCGAAGACCTTGCCGGGGGCAAGCTCCATAAGCCGCGTGCAGGCCCGTTTGGAGCCGGCGACGTAAAAAGGCTCTGCCATGCAAGCCTCAACGATGCGCCGCGCAGCCTTCGCCCGCTCCGGCGGCAGGCCCTCTCCGGTCGTCATCTTCGCAAAGCCATGGGCGACGGCGGGCAGCGGCACGGCGTAGGTCGGGATCGAACAGCCGTCCGTTCCGCAGGTGTCGACGCCGTAATGCGCGCCGGTCAGGTCGCCCAGAGCCTCCCGCACCATCCCCTGCACCGGGTGGTCGTAATTGATGTAGCCGGCCGGCGAATAGCCGAGATGGCAGGCGACGCAGACAAAGCCGGCATGTTTGCCGGAGCAGTTGTTGTGAAGCGCGGTGGGTTCGGCGCCGGTGGCCGCGAGCTTCGTCGCGACCTTCATGTTGAACGGCCAGTGACAGCCGCATTCCAGCGCCTCTACGTCGCGCCCCGCCGCCTTCAGCATGGCGTCCGCCAGCGCGACATGCTCCGGCTGGCCGGAATGCGACGAACAGGCGAGCGCGATCTCGCGATCGCCAAACCCGTAAGCGTCGGCCGCGCCGGACTCCACCAGCGGCAGGGCCTGCATCGCCTTGATCGCAGAACGCGGAAACATCGGCGCCGAGGTATCGCCCGTCGAGAATATGGTCTGTGCCGCAGCATCCACTGCAACCGCGGCGCCGCGGTGGCGGCTTTCAACGCGTCCGCCCCTCGTCACCTCGACCAGCACAGGATTGGCCATGGCGCGCCCTCCATTTTTATCCATTTTAAACACAGCCCTAACGCCGCGCCGCCGGCAATGCAAGCAGCGCCGGAGGTTTCAGGGCGCCAATAAGAAATCGAAAACCAAGCGCGCAAATTACAGTTGTTCGAGCCGTGATTTGAAATAAACTGGCAACACTCGACACGTATATTTCGAGAAGAAAACATCAACTTAATGCAATCAGGAGACATGTCCATGTACAAGATACTCGCCATGCTTGGCGTTGTAGCCTTGGCGGCGTCACCCGGCCTTGCTTCGGCCCAGGACGCCACGACTGCCGCCGAGCCAGCCGCCAGCTCAGCTCCGACGCAGCAATACGCCCTGCCGGCGCCGGTGTTCGAATATGTCCAGCAGGCCGCCTCCATGACGTTCGACGGAGAAACGATGACGCTGGGCGGCATGGCGCCGGCCACAATCTATTTCAGCGACCGTCCCTATCGCATGGTTGGCCACGTCGACAACGTGACCTTCGCCGGTCTGTGGGAAAAATCCGGCGGCACATTCGCCGCCGATCCGCCGAACGCCGCAGTCTCCGTGCTCGGCGAGATCGAAGAGCCGCCGGCGATCGTCGAACTCACTTCGGTCGAAATGGACGGCGGATCGCTGAAATACGGCGTGCGCATGGTTTCCGGCAAGCTGCCGGAATCGGCGGATAACGTAGCGCTCTTCATCGACCATGGTCACGGCTTCGGCGGCCATGGCGGCGGCGGCGGTTTCCATGGCGGTTATCATGGCGGCGGCTATCCGCCTCCCCATCATGGCGGCTATCACCCCTATCCGCCTCCCCCGCCGCATCACGGCGGCTACTACCCGCCGTATCATCCCTATGGCCCCTATCCGCCGTACCACCCGTATCCGTATCACCCGTATCCGTACTATCCGGGGGCGGCGATCGGCGCGGCGGCGGTCACGGGAGCGGCGATCGGCGCGGCAGCTGCGTCCGCAAGCCAGCCTCAGCAGGTCTATGTCTATCCGGTGCCCGGTGGTCCGCTGCCGTCGCATTGCTGGCTGAATTCCGCCCATACGCGGATGATCTGCTCGGTGCAGTTGGCGAACCCGCCGCAATAACGGCCCCGTCACAGTCACGATCAGGAATGGCCCGCTCCGCGCGGGCCTTTTCATTGCTATTGCTGTGTATTGCGTCTCTCGAGCGAGCGTTCCCAGTCGAGCGCATCGCGAACGATTTCGGAAAGATCGTCATGGCGCGGCGTCCAGCCGAGTTGCGCCTTGATTTTCGCCGGATCGGCAACGATCGTAGCGGGATCGCCAGGGCGGCGATCGGCGTCGCGGACTGCGAAGTCCACGCCGCTTACCTTCTTCACCGCGTCGATTACCTCCAGCACCGAGTAGCCCTTCCCGTAGCCGCAATTGGCGACAAGATTGCCGCCGCCCGCGCGCAGATGCTCCAGCGCCAGGTAATGCGCCTCGACCAGATCCGAGACATGAATATAGTCGCGGATGCAGGTGCCGTCCGGCGTCGGATAGTCCTGCCCGAACACCTCCATGCCGTCGCGTTTTCCAAGCGCCGCCTGAGTCGCGATCTTGATCAGGTGTGTTGCGTTGCGGGACGACTGCCCGGCCCTTCCCTTCGGATCGGCGCCCGCGACGTTGAAGTAGCGCAGCACCGCGTAGCTGAAACCGTGCGCGGCCGAGGCGTCGCGCAACATCAGTTCCGTCATCAATTTGGAGTTTCCGTAGGGCGATTCTGGATGCAAATCGGCGTCTTCGGAAACCGGCGCGTGTTCCGGCGTTCCGTAGACGGCGGCCGTGGAAGAAAAGATGAAATGCTTCACGCCGCAATTTACGCAGGCCTCAAGGAGCGCGCGCGATTTCACCGTGTTGTTCAGGTAATAACCCAACGGATCGCTGACGGATTCCGGAACGATGATCGATCCGGCGAAGTGGATCACGGAATCGACGCCGCGCTCCTTCAGCACCGACTCGACGCTATCCTGATCTCCAATGTCCGCGACGACGAGATTGGCTTCCGGCGGCACGGCCCAGTCATGGCCGGTTGACAGACGGTCGAGAACCGTCACCTCTTCGCCTGCGTCAAGCAACCGCCAGACCATGTGACTGCCGATATATCCGGCTCCACCGGTCACAAGTACGCTCATGCCTTCACTCCGCAATCAGAACGCGCCGGCATACCCGCTGCAACCGACATCCACTTGCGCCTGCATACTTCAAGGACGCGGTCTTGGCTACCGCACGCGTTCCATGATGGAAACATAGTTGGCGACGGCAGCGCCACCCATATTGAAGACGCCGCCAAGCTCGGCGCCCGGAACCTGGATGTCGCCTGCCTCGCCGCAGAGCTGCATGGCGGTCAGCGCATGCATCGAGACGCCGGTCGCGCCGATCGGATGTCCCTTGGCCTTCAGTCCGCCGGACGGGTTGACCGGCAGCCGACCGTCCTTCGCCGTCTCGCCGGACATCGCCACCGCCGCGCCCTCGCCCGGCTTCGCAAGGCCCATCGCCTCATATTCGATCAGTTCGGCGATCGTGAAGCAATCATGGGTCTCGACGAACGAGAGATCGTCGAGCGCGACGCCGGCCTGCGCCAGCGCCTTGCGCCAGCCAAGTTGGCAACCTTCAAAGGCCAGTATGTCGCGCTTCGACATCGGCAGGAAATCCTGAACATGTTCGGCGGCGCGAAACATCACCGCCCGTGGCGCCTTCATGGCGCTTTCGAGATCAGTCAGCACGATGGCCGCGGCTCCGTCGGAGACGAGCGAACAATCCGTCCGCTTCAGCGGTCCCGCGACGAAGGGGTTTTTGTCGCTTTCCGTGCGGCAGAACTCGTAGCCGAGGTCCTTGCGCATTTGCGCGAAAGGATTGCCAACGCCATTCTTGTGGTTCTTGGCGGCAAGCATGGCGAGAGCGTCGGACTGGTCGCCATATTTCTGGAAATAGCCGGCGGCGATCTGGCCGAATACGCCGGCGAAGCCGCCCGGAATACCGCCATCCTCAGGCAGGTAGGACGCTTTCAGCAGGTTCTCGCCGATCTGGGGGCCCGGCGTCGTTGTCATCTGCTCGACGCCGACCACGAGCACGTTGCGCGCGCGTCCGGCCTCGATCGTCTTCAGCCCCTGATGGATCGCCGCCGAGCCTGTCGCGCAGGCGTTTTCGATCCGCGTCGCCGGTTTGAAGCGCAGCCTGTCGTCGGCCTGCAAAACCAGGCTCGCCGTGAAATCCTGTTTGGAGAATCCCGCATTGAAATGTCCGAGCACGATCTCGTCGATATCGTCAGCTTCCAGCCCCGCATGGGCGATCGCCCGTTCCGCGACGTCGACGACAAGGCTCTCGACCGTTTCGCCCTCGAGCTTGCCGAATTTCGAATGGGCCCAGCCCGTGATGCATGCCGTCATGATCTCGTCTCCTCATCGTCCGTATAGGGCGGAATATATGGCGTCGCGCAGAATTGTTCAACCTTTAACAAACAAGCATCCGCGACGCCATTGGCCTTCAGTATCCGCTGATCGACTTGACCTCCGTAAAATCCTCGAGGCCCCAGGTTCCGCCCTCGCGACCGTTGCCGGACTGCTTGTAGCCGCCGAACGGGCTGCCCGCGGGTCGCTGCGCGCCGTTGATCATCACCATGCCCGCGCGCAGTTGCCGCGCCACACGGCGGGCGCGCTCCTGGTCGGCGGTCTGGACATAGGCGGCAAGCCCATAGGGAGTGTCATTGGCGATGGCGACGGCGTCATCCTCCTTGTCGAAAGGAATCATGGCGAGCACCGGGCCAAACACTTCCTCGCGCGCAATCGTCATATCATTCGAGACATCGGCGAAGACGGTCGGCCGCACGAAATATCCACGGTTCATCCCCGCCGGACGACCAGGGCCTCCGGCGACAAGACGCGCGCCTTCGTCAATGGCGACCTGGATCAGGCCCTGCACCTTGTTGAACTGCATTTCGCTGACTAACGGTCCGATGTGGCCGCCTTCCCTGGCAGGATCGCCGACTTCGACGCGCGACGCCGCCTCCGCCGCGATTTCCACGGCGTTGTCATAGATCTCGCGCTGAACGAGCATGCGCGTCGGCGCATTGCAGGACTGACCGGTATTGTTGAAACACGACTTCACGCCTCTGGTGATCGTTTCGGAAAGATCGACATCATCGAAAACGATGTTGGGCGACTTGCCGCCAAGCTCCAGCGAAACGCGCTTGACCGTGTCGGCCGCCGCCTTCGTCACCGCGGTCCCGGCACGGGTCGACCCGGTAAAGGACATCATGTCGATATCCGGATGCCGCGACATCGCCTCGCCGACCACCGGACCTTCACCGTTGATCAGATTGAATGTCCCTTTCGGGAACCCGGCCTCATCGATCATTTCCGCAAACAGCATGGCCGAAAGCGGCGAGATTTCGCTGGGCTTCAAGATACACGTGCAGCCGACCGCCAACGCCGGGACGACCTTGAGGGTCATCTGATTCACTGGCCAGTTCCATGGCGTGATCATGCCGCATACGCCGATGGGCTCGCGAACGATACGTTCGCCCGATCCGTTGAAATCCTTCTCGTATTCGAAATCCGACAAGGCCTTCAGGAAGCCTTCCACGTGGAACGGCCCGGACCCGGCCTGCGAACTGCGCGCCAGCGTAATCGGCGCGCCCATTTCCCGGGAAACGATGTCTCCCATTTCGTCCTGGCGGCGGACCATGATGTCGAGCAGCTTTTCGATCAGCGACCGGCGATAGGCGGGGTCAGTCTCACGATACTCCTCGAACGCCGCCCGCGCAGCTTTGACCGCGCTGTCTACATCTGCAGCAGCACCAAGGGAAATGACGGCGAACGGTTCTTCCGTGGCCGGATTGACGACCTCCAACTCCGCGGCTCCAGCCGGAGTCACCCATTGGCCGTCAATATAGAAATCCGTCTTCCTGATCATCGCGCAATTCCTCTTCGAATGAATTTTGTGCCCAAGACTTAAGCTCATAGCCGGCGGAATCAACCGAAGAAATTTGATGGTTCTATCAGCGCAATCAATAACCGGTTTCGAAAGCCGCGTGCGGGCTTGTCGCGTTAAGCAAAAGGCGCTAGGTTTTTATTGAATGAACAACCAATAAAAATCAAATCACACATCGAAAGCGGCTATGAGATGAAGGCGCAACCAACGGCCTCCCACTTCATCGACGGAGAATTTGTCGAGGTTGACGCGGGACGCGAGATCGACAGCGTCTATCCGGCGACGGGCGCAATTGTCGCACGTCTGCACGCGGCGACGCCGCAGATTATCGAATCCGCGATCGCGTCCGCCGAAGCAGGCCAGAAGGTCTGGGCGGCCATGACCGGCGCCGAGCGCGGACGTATTCTGCGCCGCGCCGCGGACATGATCCGCGAGCGCAACAGGGAACTCTCCGAACTGGAAACCCTCGATACGGGCAAGCCGCTGCAGGAAACGCTGGTCGCTGACGCAGCCTCCGGCGCAGACGCGCTGGAATTCTTCGGCGCCCAGGCGACCGCGATCAATGGCGAATATATCGATCTGGGCGGCGATTTCGTCTACACGCGCCGTGAGCCTCTGGGCGTCTGCGTCGGGATAGGCGCGTGGAACTATCCGACCCAGATCGCCTGCTGGAAGGCCGCTCCGGCGCTGGCCTGCGGCAACGCCATGATTTTCAAACCATCGGAAGTCACGCCGCTTTGCGCCCTTGAAGTCGCCAGGATCCTGCACGAAGCGGGATTGCCGAAAGGCGTCTTCAACGTCGTGCAGGGACACGGCGACGTCGGCGCTGCGCTTGCCACCCACGCCAAGGTCGACAAGGTGTCGCTCACCGGCTCGGTGCCGACCGGACGCAAGGTGATGGCCACAGCCGCCGCCGATATCAGGCATGTCACGATGGAGCTTGGCGGCAAATCTCCGCTGATTATTTTCGATGACGCCGATATCGAGGACGCGGTCGGCGGGGCGATGCTGGGCAATTTCTATTCCTCCGGCCAAGTCTGCTCCAACGGCACGCGCGTCTTCGTGCAGAAACCGCTTCTCGACCGCTTCCTGGAGCGCCTTACCGAACGCACGCGCGCCATCCGGATCGGCGATCCAATGGACGAATCCGTGCAGATGGGACCGCTTGTCAGCAAGGCGCAGGTCGACAAGGTCGCGGGTTATATTGAAATCGGCAAATCGGAAGGCGCGCGCCTCGTGACCGGTGGCGACACGCTGTCCCTGCAGGGCATGGAAGGCGGCTTTTTCATCGAACCGACAGTGTTTGCGGATGTCACGGACGACATGCGCATCGCACGCGAAGAGATCTTCGGGCCGGTCATGAGCGTTCTTGCTTTCGAGGATGAGGACGAAGCGATCGCCCGCGCCAACGACACTGAGTTCGGACTGTCCGCCGGCGTCTTCACGCGCGATCTGCCCCGCGCGCACCGGGTGATCGCGCAGTTGCAGGCGGGAAGCTGCTGGATCAACACCTACAATCTGGCGCCGGTGGAGGCCCCGTTCGGCGGGGTCAAACGGTCCGGCGTCGGACGCGAGAATTCGCGGGCGGCGATTGAGCACTACACCCAGATCAAGAGCGTATACGTGGCGACCGGACCGGTCGACAGCCCCTATTGATGTGAGGAAGCAACGGTGGAAAACCAGGCATTGAAAGCTGACTTCGTCATCATCGGATCCGGGTCCGCAGGGTCCGCCATGGCGAACCGCCTGTCGGAAGATCCGCGCAACCGCGTAATCGTGCTGGAGTTTGGCGGCAGCGACGCCGGCCCGTTCATCCAGATGCCCGCCGCTTTGTCCTATCCGATGAACATGGGGCTCTACGATTGGGGTTATCAGACGGAGCCGGAACCCAATCTCGGCGGCCGGCGACTGGTTGCGCCGCGCGGCAAGGTTCTTGGCGGGTCGTCCTCGATCAACGGCATGGTATACGTCCGCGGACACGCGGAAGATTACAATTTCTGGGAGGAAGACGGCGCGCAGGGCTGGGGATACGCCGACGTGCTGCCCTATTTCCAGCGCATGGAAACGTCCCAGGGCGGTCAGGAAGGCTGGCGCGGGGCCTCCGGACCGCTGCACGTGCGTCGCGGCGTGGCCAACAATCCGCTTTTCGGAAGCTTCATCGAAGCCGGACGGCAGGCGGGCTTCGAGACCACGCCCGACTACAATGGCGAAAAGCAGGAAGGCTTCGGCCTGATGGAACAGACCATCCACGCCGGACGGCGCTGGTCCGCCGCAAACGCCTATCTGAAGCCGGCGCTGAAGCGTCCCAATGTCGAACTGATCAAGTGTTTCGCGCGTCGCATCATCTTCAGGGACGGCCGCGCCGTTGGCGTCGAGATCGAACGCGGCGGAAAGATAGAGATCGCCGCCGCAGATAGCGAGGTCATTGTCGCGGCCTCCGCTTTCAACTCCCCGAAGCTTCTGATGTTGTCAGGCGTCGGCCCGGCCGACCAGTTGCGTGATCAAGGCATCGAGGTCGTCAAGCACCGGCCGGGCGTCGGCGCCAATCTGCAGGATCATCTCGAACTCTACGTGCAGCAGGAGTGCCTTGAGCCGATCACGCTCTACTCCAAACTCAATCTGGTTTCCAAAGCCCTGATCGGCGTGCAATGGCTCTTTTTCAAAACCGGCCTCGGCGCGTCGAACCATTTCGAGGCGAGCGCCTTCGTGCGCTCCAGGGCCGGCGTGAAGTATCCCGATATCCAGTTCCATTTCCTGCCGGTCGCCATTCGCTACGACGGCACGTCACCCGCCAGGGCCCACGGATTCCAGGCGCATGTCGGCCCGATGCGATCGAAATCGCGGGGGAATGTCACTCTGAGATCATCCGATCCGCGCGACGCGCCGGTGATCCGTTTCAACTATATGAGCCATCCCTCCGACTGGGAGGATTTCAGATACTGCATCCGCCTTACCCGCGAGATTTTCGACCAGGAGGCGTTCGACGCCTATCGCGGCCCTGAACTGGCCCCCGGCCGCGACGTTACGAGCGACGAAGGACTGGACGCGTTTATCCGCGATCACGCAGAAAGCGCCTTTCACCCCTGCGGCACCTGCCGGATGGGCCGCGCCGACGATCCGCGCTCCGTGGTGGACCCCGAATGCCGGGTGATCGGCGTCGATGGATTGCGCGTCGCCGATTCCTCGATCTTTCCGCAGATCACCAACGGCAATCTCAACGGTCCGTCGATCATGGTCGGCGAAAAGGCGTCCGACCATATTCTCGGCCGTCCAATGCTGCCGCGCTCGAATCTTGAGCCCTGGATTAATCCGCGCTGGCAGGCTTCTGACCGCTGATGCGCTTTCGGCGTGACAGAAAGACCTCGTTAACCATATAAGGCGATGATTTTCCTGCTCTGCAGGAACCAGGCCTTTAGCGGGCGGACAAATGTCAGCGACCTATGACGACACGGGGAAAAGCCGCGACGCAGCCGGACCCGCCCTGACGCCGGCAAGGATGAAGAACCTTGCCGCGACGGGCCTTGCCTATGTCGCATTCTGCCTGCTCATGCTGTCGCTCAGACCGTTCAGTCCGACCAGCATTCTCGACGTCGAGGCGAACGAGGGAGACAGGCTGAACCAGATCGGCTTTCTCGCCGCCGGCTCCATCGTGTTCATTGGCCTGATCACCCTGGTCGACAGGAAGAAACTCGCCGCCTATGTCCAGCCTGCCTGGATCGGGATCTACCTTGTGCTTGCACTGTCGATCGTAGTCGCCCCTGATCCATCAGCCGCAATGCGCTCCGTCATATTGACGCTGATCGGCATGCTGATCGCCTCGGCTGTCATCCTGCTTCCTCCGGACGAGGAGAGCTTCGCGCGGATGTTGGCCGCCGTCATGCTGACGCTGCTCTTCATCAATTACGCGGGCTTTGCGCTTCTTCCGAGCCTCGCCATTCACGGGGCGGATGCATTCGAACCACAGCACGCCGGCCTCTGGCGCGGTTCATTCACTCACAAGAACATCGCCGGACCCGTCATGTCCGTGTTCGTCATGTTCGGCATCTATATCTATCGCCGGGGGATGCGATTGTCCGGGGTCGCAGTCGCCCTTCTCGCCTTTATCTTCGTGCTCAAGACCGGCTCGAAGACGACCAATGGATTGTTGCCGATAGCGGTCATGGTGGTGCTTGCCGGACGGATTTTCGGTTTGCCGAAACTCACCGTCATTCTGTCCGCCCTTGCAGTCATCCTTGCCGCCCTGCTGACCATAGGCACAATCTACTCGGATGCGCTCGCCGGCCTGACGGCGTCGATCCTCGACGATCCAAGCTTCACCGGCCGCTTCACGCTCTGGAAATACGGGCTTGAGAATGTCTCGCAAAATTTCTGGCTGGGCACGGGCTATGACAGCTTCTGGGGAAAACCGGTCGTCACCGGCATTGAAGAACCCTACGAATGGGCGTGGGATTTTCGCGGCATCGTCCACGGCCACAGCAATTATGTCGACATGCTCGTGACGCTTGGCGTCGTCGGCTTCGCAATCATGGTCTGGGCCATCTACCTCATGCCCGCCGTCAACTATGTCAAAGCCTGCCGCAACCCCGCGAATGCGGCGCGCGCCGATCTCTTCATGATGGTGATCGTCTTTCTGGCTCTTCTTTCATTCCTCGAGACCTTCTTTCTGCGCCGCGTCGACCCCATCTGGCTGCTGATGGTCATGGCGATCATGCAATTGCAGGTGCTTGCGAGGCAGGAAGAACGGTAAAGTCGATTTCCGGCGCTTGAAATTTCATCATCAGATGATAAATGCAGAGCGCTTGAGCGAAGACTCGCGCAAATACTGGGGCGTGGCCAAGCGGTAAGGCAGCGGCTTTTGGTGCCGCCATTCGCAGGTTCGAATCCTGCCGCCCCAGCCAGCTTTCAGAAAATCATTTTGACCTGAGGACGCCGGCCACCCACCGTGGGTCTGAACGTCGGCGTCTTTGCATTCGACCCAATAATATAATTCTTATCTCCCGCGTCACGTTCCGCAGTGCTGTCTCGTCATAACAGGCATGGAGGTTTAGCCATGCGTGTTCTTCTTGCTGCACTTGCTCTCTACCACGGCGCCAACGGCGCGCTGATGCTCGCCGCCCCGGAGCTTTGGTATTCTATCGTACCGGAAGTGGATCATACCGGTCCGCTCAACATCCACTTCGTTCGCGATATCGGACTGGCGTTCATCGCTGCGGCGGCGGGGCTCGCAATCGCTGCGCTCAACTTCAAAAACAGCGTCGCGCTCTGGCCGGCTGCTCTTTTTCTCGCCGGGCACGCCGGCCTGCACATGGCGGAACTGGGCGTGCACGGCGCGCCGCCGCTCGCCGGCGCCCGCGACGTGGCGACCATTGTCGTTCCCGGACTATTGCCGCTGTTTCTTCTCACCCTTCCCTGGAAAAAGGAGGTCCGGTCATGATCCGGCGTTTTCTCGACAAATCAATCAGCCGTTTTTCGAACCACTACGACTACGATGCATCCTATATGCGCGAAATTCTCGATGCGAGCACGGCGGCGGGTTTCCAGCTCGCCATGTCGAGCGCTCTCCTTCAAAGAGATTTCGGCGTTTCAAAAGAAGCGTTCTACACCGCGAAAATTCGCAGCGTGATGCGCGCCGATTGCGGGCCGTGCCTGCGCCTCGCCATGACGATGGCGGAAGAAAGCGGCCTGTCGCCTGATGCGATCCTGCCGGCGCTCGGCCATGGCGAGGCGTCTGAAGACGCGGCGCTCGCCATACGCTTCACCGACGCCGTGCTGGACAATTCCGCCGATCTGGCGGAAACAGTCGAGGAAGCGCGCAAACGCTTCGGCGACCGGGCGCGCATCGGGCTCGCGGTCGCCGTACTCGCGGGACAGTTCTATCCGCTCCTCAAGCGCGGCATGGGACACGCCGCCACATGCGAGCCGATCGTGCGAGACTATATCGCATCCAACACGCGGGAAGAGTTCGCCCATGCCGCCGAATGACGCATCAGACAGGCTCGACGCCTTCATGGCGCATCGCCCGCGTCTGTTGCGCCTCGCCTACCGGCATCTCGGCTCCGTTTCGGAGGCGGAGGATATCGTGCAGGAGGCGTGGCTGCGCTTCGATGGCGCGTCGCAGGTGGACGACCCTGCCCGGCTGCTCTCCACGATTGTGACGCGCCTCTGCCTCGACCGCGCGAAATCCGCCGAAAACAGGCATCTCGACTATGTCGGACAATGGCTTCCGGAACCGGCGAGCGGAGACGCGTTCGAGACAGCGGACGATCGCTCGCTCGATATCTCGTTCGCTGTCATGCGAACCCTCGAGAGGTTATCGGCCGCCGAAAGAGCAGCTTATTTCCTGCACGATCTCTGGGATATTTCCTTCGAGGAGATCAGCCGCACCCTGTCGCGCTCGCCGGAAGCCTGCAGGAAGCTGGCCTCGCGAGCGCGCAACGCAATCCGGCGATCGCCGCACCGCTTCACGCCAAGCGAGACCGATCTGAACCGCTTTGTTTCCGTCTTCAGAAAGTCCGTGGAAACCGGCGATCCAGGCCCCTTGAAGGCGCTTCTGGCTGAGGATGCGGAGCTCGTCAGCGATGGCGGAGGCAAGAAGATCGCCGCCCTGAACGTCATCTACGGGGCGGACGCGGTCAGCCGCTTTCTGTTCGGCATAGCCACAAAGAACCCGGACGCCGGTTCCCTGAAGGTCGTCAAGACGACCATCAACGACGCTCCCTCGCTGATCGTCTTCCTCGCCGGGCAGATCGACCAGACATTCGCGTTCGACCTCGACAGCGAAGGTAGAATCGCTGCGAACTATATCGTCAGGAACCCCGACAAACTCGCAAGACTGACGAAGGAACTGGATAGTCGGTAAGTTTTACCTTCCCCAGCGATGGGTTTCCCATTCGATGCCGCGTCCTGCGAGCCATTCCTGCCCGGTCACATACAGGGAAGCGACCTTGTCGCCTTTCAGCCCCGGCATATCGGACTTGACGGGATATCCGATCGAAGACTGCAGATAGGCGAGATGCCGGTATCCTTCGGGAAAACGCCCAAGGACTTCCGGATCGAGTTCGACGCGCGCGGCCGGATCGACGGGATCCATCCGGTCCTTTTCATAGATCGGCTGGCGCAGACACAGCCCCCACTCTCCCCCGCGACGTTCCCAGAAATCGTAGAACCTGCCGGTGCACACCACATCGACCAGCACATCATGCACCTTTGCACGCTGGGAAATGGTCATTTTTGTCTGCGACACGGCGCGATCGCCCGATACTTCCACGCTGCAGGCGCCGAGAAAATGCAGGATGCTGACGCCCTTGTCCCACCCTTCCTTGTTCATGGCGATAAACTCGTCCGCGGTTCCTTGCGTCCAGGTCGCCATCATTCTCCCGTCATCGTGCCAGACCGTCCGGAACTTCTCCCAGAAACCGGCGTCTCGCCATATCACCCAATTGTCCACCAGTTCGCGGATGCGGAGCTTGTCGTCCTTCAGGCTGGCCATATCGGCGATTTCACTGGTCATGGCGTTCTCCTCAATAACTGTGCGAATGGGCGTTGGCTGGCGGCGGCGATGTCAACTCAGTTCGGCCCTGTGCCTGAGCGAGGCGATCGCCTTGCCGAGGGCGGCGAGAGACTTGCTGCTGAGATCATCGGTGAAGCGACCGACAGGCACGGTGACGCTGAGCGACGCGAGTGGTCTTTGACGCGAATCGAAGATCGGCAGCGCGATGCCGCCGATGCCCGGGGTAAACTCCTCGACGACCTTCGCGAACCCGTCCTCGCGGATTCGATCCAGTTTCGACCGCACGTCCTCGGCGGACAAGAGGGAGTTTTTCGCGTAGCTCTCGAAGCGGGCGCGAGAGAGATACTCCTCGCGCAGGGTTTGCGACAAATGCGCGAGAATGACCTGTCCGCCGGAGGTTGCGTGAAGCGGCGCGCGATCATTGAGCCTGAGATGGGCGACAATCCTGTGAGGACCGAGCACCGTTGCGACCACGCGGTGATCGTCGCCTTCGCGAAAGTTCAGCGCAGAACTCTCGCCGGTGAATTCAGTCAGCCATTCCAGAACGGGCGCGACCACCTCGGACAGCTTGCGCGTCGTGCGCGATCGGGCGCCGAGATCCTCTATGGCGGGCCCCAGCGAATAGCCGCGCGTCTCCTGGTCGAAGGAAAGATATCCATGCCGGGTCAGCGTTCTCAGCACCTGTGTCAGGCTGCTTTTCGGAATGTTCAGTTCTTCGGAAATCTGCACGTGGGTCCGCGCGCCGCCCCATCGTCCCAGAAGGTCGAGAACGTTGATCACGCGCAAGGCGGATTTGACGTCTCCGGAGCCAGCCGGATGGCGAAGGACATTGTCGACATCTTTGAAACGCGGTTCCGACATCTTGAATTTTGTCAGCCTGCTCCTTGCGCGAAAATCTGTTCGGCTAGCTGGTAATCTCAGCCGTAAACGCCGTCAATTGCGCGCGCATCATTTCCCTGGTCGTTTCGTCGGCGATCTTCTCGCCGCTCCCGTCGACCTTCGATTTGGCGAAGCTCACGAAGACCTCGGGCTTGGTGACGACGCGCGCCTCGAGGAACACCATTACCTGCCGCATGTGGTACTGCATGCGCGCGCCGCCCAGCATGCCGGCCGCCGCGGACTGAAGCGCAACCGGCTTGTTCTTGAAGGGCTGATCTGGAAGACGGGATATCCAGTCAATGGCGTTCTTCAGACCGCCCGGAACCGAGAAGTTATATTCAGGGCTGACGATCACGACACCGTCTGCCGCGCGAATATGCTCGGCGATTTCCGACACGCGATCGGGAAAGCCCTTGGCATTGTGATCGTCCGCATTGTAGAGCGGCAGATCGCCGAATCCCGGCGCATCCTCGATCACGCAGCCCTCCGGCGCAAGCTCAGGCAGCGTGTTGCAAATGGCGCGGTTGAAAGAGCCGCTGCGAAGACTTCCACAGATGGTAAGGAGTTTCATAGGCGTATTTCCCTGTAAATCGGCGCAGGCCGAACAGCCTGCGCCGCCGTCGATTGCAGATGTCTATCTTTGCTCGATGCCCGCTTCTTCGCGCACCTTCTGCCAGACGCCGATCGCATTGCGAAACTTGTCCGTAAATGCGTCAGGCGACGATGGAGACAGGATGAAACCACGGTCCTGAAGAGACTTTGCAAAAGCCTCGGACTGGATGGCTTCATTGACCGCTTCGCTGGCGCTCGACAGGATCGCGGCATCAACGCCGTTCGGCGCGGCAACGCCGTACCAGGTGGAAACGTCGAGGTCATGCCCGGCTTCGGCGAAGGATTGCACGTCGGGAATGGCCGGATGCCGCTCGGGCATTGTCACGCCGATGCCTTTCAGGTCTCCGGCGCCAATCTGGCCTATGACCGTCGCAGCGACCTCGACCATCATGTCGACCTCGCCGGACAGCACAGCGGCAAGGCCTTCCGGCGTCTTCGCATAGGGAATTTCGAGAAGCTCGATGCCCAGTTCCGAAGCAATCAGCGAGGCGGTAAGGTGCTGCGTCGATCCAACGCCGACAGACGCGATGGTGAGCCCGCCGGGATCGGCCTTGGCCTTGGCGACGAGGTCTTCAACCGAATTGATCTCGTGATCAGGTCGCGTGACAAGCACCAGCGGCATCGTCGCAATTCCCGAAACGCCGACGAAATCCTGCGCCGGATCGTAGGGAAGCGACTTGTACATGGCGGCCGCAACGGTGTGACCCGCAGCCATCATGTAAAGCGTGTAACCATCGGGATCCGCCGAAGCGACCGCCGCGGCGCCGATGGTTCCGCCGGCGCCGGCCTGGTTTTTCACCACAACGGGCTGACCGAGAATTTCTGATAGCGGCTCGGCAAGTTGTCGGGCGACGGTGTCGGTGCCGCCCCCGGCCCCATAAGCAACGACCATGTCGACCGGATGCGCCGGCCAGTCCTGTGCCGAGGCCGGTCCGGCGGCGACGGCCGCGACAGCCACTGCGGTGAAAGCAAGCATGCCCTGCAGTATGCGTTTCATGATTTCATCCTCCTCCCTGGAACAATGACAGGACGATTGTTAACCCGTCCGACAGGCCCATGTAAACACATAAGTGAATTGTTTACATATGTGAACAATTTTACAGTTGACAGGCGTCACCTGAACGTAGAGCATTTCCGACATTCGGATGGTGGGTTCGATCTGTCCGGGGGGAGGACCAATGTTCAGTTTAGCGCGATCGCTGGGACAGGATTCGGTTGCCGCACTGGCCGTAATTGCGCTCGGCGCATACGGCGTCGTCGAGTCCCTCGGCTATCCTCTCGGCAAGCTCCGCAATATCGGACCGGGCGCCTTTCCGCTGATCGTCAGCATCCTGCTGGTGCTGTCAGGCGCGTTGATTCTGGCCGAGGGCGTCGCCGCGCGCGGGCGTGAGCGCGAAGCACCGCCCGACCTCGCCTCGTTTCGTGTGATGATCTTTATCGTGGCCGGCCTTCTCGCCTTTGCATTTCTGATGCCGCGCTTCGGCCTCGCGCCCGCCATCGCGGCGTGCGTCGCGCTATCCGCTCTGGCGGATGGCAGCCTCAAACCCTGGCAGGTGGCGGTTCTTGCAGCGGCGATCGCCTGCTTCTGCGCAGTGGTCTTCGTCGTATTGCTCAACCTGCCGCTTGATCTCGTGACCTGGTAGCGGCGTGTCCTTTTTCGAAAACATCTCCCTCGGCCTGTCCGTCGCCCTCAGCTTTTCGACGCTTGGCTATTGCATCATCGGCGTCACCGTCGGCATGTTCATCGGGGTCCTGCCGGGGCTGGGTCCGCTGGCGACCGTTGGAATGCTGCTGCCGCTGACATTCTACGTGCCGCAGACCGACGCCATCGTGATGCTCGCGGGCATCTATTACGGCTCGATGTATGGCGGCTCCACGGCGGCGATCCTCTTAAACCTTCCCGGCACTGCCGGCGCGGCCGTGACATGCCTCGACGGCAACCCCCTCGCCAAATCCGGACGGGCCGGCGTCGCCCTGTTTACGGCGACCCTTTCGTCCTTCTTCGGCGGCATGTTCGGCCTCGTCATCGTCGCCTCTTTCACGCCGATCCTCGCCAGAATCGCGCTCAGCTTCGGATCGCAGGAATATGCGGCGCTCATCGTGCTCGGCCTGCTCTCGGCGGCCATGGTCGGCAACGCCTCAAAGGGGCGGTCGCTCGCCATGGCGCTCGTCGGCCTGTTGATCTCCATGGTAGGCATCGACCCGAATTCCGGCGCCAACCGGATGACGTTCGGAATGCTCTCACTGGCTGACGGCCTCAATCTGGTCGTCGTCACAACCGGGTTGTTCGGCATCGCCGAAGTTCTGTCGAACGCCGGCCGCATCGGCAGTCGGGACGCCCTGAGCGCCCGGATTCGTTTCCGCGATATGCTGCCAACGGCGAAGGAAGCGCGAACGGCGATCGCGCCTGCGCTGCGCGGCAGTTCGATCGGAGCGGTTCTGGGCATCCTTCCAGGCACGGGGGCAGCTCTTTCGACCTTCGTCGCCTATGCGGTTGAAAAGCGCGTTTCCAGGACGCCCGAACGCTTCGGCCAGGGCGCTATAGAAGGCGTCGTCGCACCGGAATCAGCCAACAATTCGGCTGCGCAGACGGCCTTCGTTCCAACCCTGAGCCTGGGAATTCCAGGCGACGCGATCGTGGCGATCATGCTCGGCGCGTTGATTATCCACGGCATCGTGCCCGGACCGCAGTTGCTGCGCGATCACCCGGACCTGTTCTGGGGGCTGGTTGCGAGCTTTCTCATCGGAAACGTGATCCTGCTGTTTCTGAATCTGCCGCTTATCAGCATTTGGGTGCGGATACTGCGTATTCCTTACTCCGTGCTTTATCCGGCGATCCTGGCCTTTATCTGCGTTGGCGTATATTCCATTCGCAACTCGGTGTTCGACGTGGTTGCGGCGACGATGTTCGGCGTTGTCGGGCATTTCATGCGCCGTCTCGGCTTTCCGCCCGCGCCGCTGTTGCTGGGCCTCGTGCTTGGCCCCTTTCTGGAGCAAAACTTCCGCCGGTCGCTGATGCTGTCGCGCGGCGACATCATGACGTTTGTCGAACGCCCAATAAGCGGCGGCATCGTCGCCGTAACGGTTCTCATCGTCGTCTACATGTTCTGGAGCGATTTTCGCAGATCCCGCCACAGCAAGCTTTGAACGCGCGGAATCACTGCTCCACGCCGAGGCGATACTGAAAATCGTCAAGCACGATGCGCTCGTAATTGCCTGAACTGAATTCCAGTCTCGTAATGCCCCGGTAGTCGGCGCTGAAAAATACAGGCCCGTTGTCGCTGAGGCGCAACCGGTCGGAATAGGCGAGATCCGCGCCGCGCCACGCCTTGATAAAGACATCGTCCTCTTCGCCTCTCGGCCAGGCGACGCCGATATATGTTCCGATGAAATCGAAGGGTTCCTCGCTCGCCATCCAGGACGGGACGCCGGAACTGTTGTAAGCGACATATTCCGAACTCGTGGTCAGATTCACGTAACCGGAGCCGGAGTAGAAACGGTTATGCACGGCAATCCAGTTTCGCCATTCCAGTCCGCCATAGCCGGATGGAATCTCGAACAGGCTGTCAGAGATGATAAGGTCATCGAATCCGAGCTTTTGCGCGCCCGAATCCTCTAGCGGCGCCGCCTGCTGATCCAGGACGGTCGCCGACATCATGACAGCGCCGTATTCCACGGTGACCGGCCTCAGCGAAACCGTGGCGCCGTCCGCGTCCCTGATCTCGACGATCCAATCACCCGGCTCAGCGATAAACCGATAATTCCCCTTCGTATCCGTGGATACCGTGTGGTAGGCGCCATCCGGCCCCAGAGCAAGCACCTCGTACTCACCCGCGCCAGCGTCGTCCTCGGCGACAAAACGACCACGCACCGATAAAATCGGCGCAACGCCAATCGGCGCGCAGGTTTCCACCGGCGTCAAACCTCCGCCGGCGTTCACCCGTTCGACGAATTCGTATTGCTGCTGATCTGCATCCGACAGCGATTGCCAGCCCTTGGGATGGATGGCCCGCAAGCTGTAGACGCCCGCTTCATGGATCTCGGCGTCCTTGTTGCCGATCGACGTGACGAAATTGGCGAATCCGTCGATATTCGAGCGCACGCCCGTAATGCTGCCGTCGGGCCGTTCGAGTTCGATGGGCAGGCGTCCATACGGGCGATCGCCCATATCGAACTTCCCGTTGCGGTTCATGTCGCGATAGACGTAGCAGGAGTGTTTCCAGGATTCCCGCGTTCCGGCTTCGGCTGCCGTTTGCAGCACGCCGGCGCACAGTGAAACAGCAAGCGCTACGCTGTTTAGAATCTTCATGGCGACTATTGGCCCAGGCAGGACCGCGAAAACACGGTCGATATCAGTCGGACGAACGATTGCGATTGCGACCGAACCCGCCTTCAAACCGGCCGCCGCCGCCACCGAACCCGTCGAAGCCCCCGAAACCTTCGCCGAAGGCGCCGCGACGTCCGAAACCGCCTCTCCTGCCGAAACCTTCCCCGGTTGCTTCAAAACCGCCTTCCTGGCTTTGGAAGGCGTTGGGAGCATCATTGGCAGAGAAGCTCGGGACGTTTGTGATGATTACACCGCCATTCCCCTCGTTGCCTTCATTGCCGTAGTTTCCGTAATTACCTTCGTTGCCGTAATTCCCGTAGTTGCCGTAGTTGCCGTTGTTGCCTTCGTTGCCGAAGTTACCCTCGTTCCCGAAATTGCCTTCGTTCCCGAAGTTACCTTCATTGCCGAAGTTGCCTTCGTTGCCAAAGTTGCCCTCATTGCCGAAGTTGCCTTCGTTTCCACCGCCATCGTCTTCGTTGACGGCCTGGGTATCGAAAAATTCGTCGGCGAACTGGTCGTTCAATGGAGATCCGACATCATCCGGCGTATTGAAATAATCCTGGCCGGAGGCCTCCTCGCCGGAGGCGTCGTTCCCGCCATAGGACGGCCCGTCACCCGGTCGCGTCCGCAGATACAGATTGAGATAGGACAGGATGTCGCCGTTGATCTTGAAGGGACCGATCGGACGGATGCCCGGGCCCGGCACGAACACGCCATAATTTGGCGTCGCAATCGTTTTCTTGCCCGCGCTGTTGCCTACCGTGATGATGCCGGTGCGGGTCAGCACGTTGGTTCCGTGGCCCGGTCCGCGAAGAACCGCCAGAAAAGCCTTCTCCGGATCGGCGTTTCCGACCGACAGGCCGGAAAGCTGCGCAAGGTTGATCGCATCCTTGCCCACGATTCCTTCCATCATGGTGCCGCGAATGCCGATCGTGCCGGATGGAGTGGCTATGTTTGCATTGCTTGGATTCGCCTTGCCGATCTTGCCGCTCATGAAGCGGAAGGCGCCTTTGAGGACGCGACCGCTCATTTCGCCTGCATCGGTGTCCGGGTCGAAAACAAATCGGTCGATGACCATCTCGCAGTTTTCACCCACCGTGAAAACGGACTGATCGAGAAGCAATATCTGCAACGCGCTCTGCTGTTTCGTCAGCACCTCGTCCTGCAGAAAGATGCTCTCTTCGACCGTCGCCCGACGCTCGGCTCCGCCGCTTCGCACGAAGGCCCTGCCGGTAACGGCCGCGCTGACGCCAACCTTTGCTTCAGCAAGGGCGCTGGTCGCGAGATCGGGAAGGCACAGCGCAGCGCCCGCCAGCAAACCCAACAAAGCCGTTTTGTACATCCGAAGCATTCGTTTTCCGCTTTCTCCCCGGGCCGCTCTAGTATTCAAACCGTTTGGTCAGCAGAACATCCGCCGAGAGACTGTTTGCGATGTAGTTCGGAATATTGGAATCCTGGTCAAGGTAGTTCACGCCGATCTGGAAATTGATGTCTGCGAACGCTTCCGGGGATTCCAAATTGACAAATTCGAGCAGGGTGCCCACCGGCGCGCCATAGGCGAGACGGGCTTTGAACAGTTCGTCCTGCTGGGCCATGAAGGGCGAATAAATCGGATTCGCCTGCCGGTAGTCGAGCCAGCGATAAGACACGATGCCCTTGATATACTGCCCGCGCCCGAGAAGCCACGTGTCGCTCAGCACGAGTTCGAGGGCGTCATAGGAGTAGCTTTCGAAAGCAGCGTCCTTGAAGTAGCCATTCACCCTTGCAACGACCTTGTTGGTTTCGCTTGTCAGATAGCTGAACCCGGTCGACGCGCGCGTGAGCCAACCATCGCGGGCGCTGCCGGCTGAATCCTCGGAAACCCGGTAATAGTCTTCGTAGCCCAGACCCCCGCTCACGAACACGTCCAGTCGCGGATTGATCGCGTAACTGAACTGCAGATTTCCGCCGTACGAAGCGCGATAAAGCTGCCCTTCCAGCGAAAGGACGTCGGCGAAGCCGTTCGCGGTCACTTCAAGATCGCCGAAGAACAGCGTGGCGCCGAGTTTGGCCCCGCCATCGACGTAGTCCGCTTCAGAAACCTGAAACTGTTCGTTGAGATCGCCGGCGGCTTCGATAAATATGAAATTCCCGGCGCCTCCGGGAATGGTGTGCTCCATGCGAACGCCCGCATTGGCGACGAAGGCGACGTCGGTCTGCGGATTGTTTCCAAGCTGATTGCCGTTCAGATCGACGACCGATTCCGTCGTCAGGTCCGGATTGCTGTCCACACGAAAACCGGTGGTGACATAGCCGAAGACGCGGGTTGTCTTGGACCTGGAAACGGCCTGCGCCAGATATTTCCTGACTTCCGACTGCTGGCTCGGGCTGAGCGGACGATCCTGAAGCAGTTCGAGTTCCCGCTTCGATCCTTCCATGTCGTCCAGCCGAAACAGGACGATTGCGTAAAACAGCCTCGCGTTGTCGTAGTTCGGCTGCAACAGCAGGATGCGCTCGAGCGCGGCGGACGCCTGTTCGAGATCGCCCTTCACAGCCTGTTGCTGCGCATACTGATAGTTGAGATCGATATTGTCCGGATCGTCCAATATCTGCTCGTAGGTCACATCTTCAGCGAGCGCCACATTGACGGTTCCCGCCAACAATGCCGCGCAAATCAGGACGTATTTCGGAAAATCCAGACTCATCCCCACTCGCCAAAGAAGTATTAAGATGCGATGGAAATTACTGAAGCGGGAATAGCAAGTAAAGATTCGCCGATCAGTAGAAACTTACAATTTCTTGAATTAAGGGGCCATAAATGCAGATTCAAATGACCTGTGACGAAATTGCCTCAGTTCAAACGGCCCTGAATCGACATTGACCCTATCGAACTTCCGATTTTCCCGGCTGAACGCCGTATATGCGGGCTTGTTTTCCATGGTCCTGCTGGGTCTGCTCGCCATGTTTGGAACGGAGCGTCTGTCATCTCTCATATTTGACGAATACCAACGCCTGAAGCCGCGTGAATACGCACAGACGCCGATCCTTGTCGTCGACATCGACGAGGCGTCACTGGAAGCGCTGGGACAGTGGCCCTGGCCGCGGTCGCAATTGGCTGAATTGGTTCAGATCCTTGCATCGAACGGCGCAGCCGCCATCGGTTTCGACGTCGCCTTTCCGGAAGACGATAGGAGTTCTCCGTCGCGATCACTGGAAACATTGCGAGACCTGGGAGCCGAAATCTCATTTCCGGACGGCGCGCCCGAACTCGACAATGATGTACTTTTCGCAGAAGCGCTGCAGCAGGCGCAGACCGTCATCGGATTCGCCCTCGCTGGCTATTTCGTTTCAAAGATACCGGAACCGAAAACCGGATGGGCCTGGCTCGGCCCGGACCCCCGGGACGTCCTGCAAAAATATCATGGCAGCATGGATGTGCTGCCGCTGATCGAAGAAGCCGCGCAGGGCCTCGGCTTCTTCAGCTTTCCCCATACCTTCGACGGTGTTGTGCGCAAGGTGCCGATCATCGCCGTGTCCGAGGAGAACACGTATCCGAGCCTTGCCATGGAAACGTTGCGGGTCGCGCAACAGGCATCCAATTTTACTGTCAAGAGCACTGGCGCCAGCGGCGAAGCCGATACGGGACTGCCTGCGGTCGTCAGCGTGAAAGTCGGGGACTACATCGCGGAAACCGATGCGGACGGCAGTCTGTGGATCTACTATAGCGGCCGCGCAGGCGACAACACTCTTTCAGTAAAAAGTCTTCTTGATGGCTCTCTTGATCCTCAGCAACTCCAGGAGCGCATCGCCGGACATATCGCACTGATTGGCACGAGCGCCATTGGCTTGCGGGATCTGGTGATAACCCCCCTTGCTTCAGGCTATCCTGGCGTGAACGTACATGCCGAGATCATCGACCAGATTATGTCAGGAACGTTTCTGCACCGGCCGGATTACATGACAGGCCTGGAATACGCTCTCGCTCTGTTTGCGATTCTTTTCCTGGTCACCGCCGTCAGGCCCGGACGTTTTATGATCAGCGCCGTTCTGGCACTGCTCATGGCCGCCGGCGCCATTGGCCTGTCCTGGTACATGTTCGCCGAGCGACACGTTCTGCTCGATCCCATTCCGCTGCTATTCGCGATCCTGGTCAGTTATTTTTCGATCACGTTGCTGCAATATCTCGGCAGCGAGCAGGAAAAACGGTTCATCCGCAACGCCTTTGGCCGTTATCTCGCGCCATCGCTTGTCGAGCGGCTGACGGAAAATCCAAGCGCGCTCAATCTCGGCGGGGAAACCCGGGAACTGACCTTGCTGTTCTGTGACATCCGGGGATTTACGACGATCTCCGAGGCGCTGAGCCCGCAGGAACTGACCCAGCTGCTGAACAATTTCCTGACGCCGATGACTGACGAACTGCTGAAATCCGAAGCGACGATCGACAAGTATATGGGCGATGCGATCCTGGCGTTCTGGAACGCGCCTTTGACCGTCGAAAACCACCGCACAGCGGCGCTGGGAGCAACCGTGCAGATGGCGAACCGCCTCGACGCCCTCAACGCGGAAAAGGGTTACGGTATCCGGATGGGCGTGGGCTTGCACACCGGCGAATGTCTGGTCGGCAATCTGGGTTCGACACAGCGCTTCAGCTATTCGGTCATCGGCGACGCCGCCAATGTGGCGTCGCGTATAGAAGGCATAACCAAATATTACGGCCTGATGCTCCTGTTCGAACAATCGCTGCTCGAAGCAAACACGACCATTCCCGAAGGCTATCGGGCGCTGGAGGTTGACCGGGTGCGCGTGGTTGGCCGCGACAGCCCGCTTGTCCTATATACGTTAATCGAAAAGAACGGTCTGCATGACGAGACCGCATTTTTCGAAACCCATGACGCTTTTCTCGCAGCCTACCGCGGAGGACGTTTCGAAGAAGCGCAGGAAACCGTTTCCCGCCTGGCCGGCATGGCGCCGGATCGCATCAGGCCGATGTATGAGACATTCGCCAAACGTCTTTCCGGCTTTATCGCCACGCCGCCGGAAGCCTGGGACGGCGTGTTCGATTTCACCGAAAAATAGCGACGCGCGCGGGCTGGACCTTGGCGTCAATATTGTTGTAATGGGAAACTGTTTACAGGAGTAACAAATTTTGCCGCAACTGGTCAGCCGGCGGCTTGATGGCTTTTCTCCGAAAAGCAGGGTGGAGTGGAATACCGACAAATGCAGAAAGCAAGCGAAGCTCAGAATATCCTGTCCATAGAACAGGACGGCCCGATCGCCATACTGACAATGTGTCGTCCAGAGCGACGCAACGCCATGAATGACGGCTTGCTTGAAAAACTGGATGATTTTTTCTCCAACCCGCCCGAGGGAGTGCGCGCCGTCGTTCTTACCGGCAGCCATGGTCATTACTGCTCGGGCCTCGATCTGTCGGAGCACGTGCAGCGAAACGCAGAAGATACGCTCCACCACTCACGAAACTGGCATCGGGTGATGGATATCATCCAGTCCGGAGGTCTCCCGGTCGTTTCAGCCATGTTCGGCGCCGTGATTGGCGGTGGTCTGGAGCTCGCCACATCCACCCATGTGCGCATCGCTGAACCATCGACGATCTACCAGTTGCCGGAAGGTCGACGCGGCATCTTTGTCGGCGGCGGAGCGACCGTGCGCGTCGGGCGGATACTCGGCGCCGACCGGATGACCGAAATGATGCTCACCGGCCGCAAATATAACGCGGAAGAAGGGCTTGCCCTTGGCCTCAGCCACTACCTCGCCGAAGAAGGCAAGGCGCTGGACAAAGCCGTGGAACTCGCAGGCAAGATCGCGAAAAACGCATCGCTGTCCAACTATTTCATGATCAACGCGATCAGCCGCATCAGCGACATGAGCAGGGCTGACGGCCTGTTCGTTGAAAGTTTGAGCGCCGCGCTGTCCCAGACAGGATCGGACGCGGAGGAAGGTCTGAAAGCGTTTCTGGAAAAACGCGCGCCGGTATTCCGGTAGCCGACGGATACGCCGCAATCAACGCTTGCTACGGTCCGTAACCTCTGGTCATAGTCCGCCACAATTCTTATTCCGGAAGTTGATGAACAGGATCACGACGAACGCATGCACCGCACCTTGAACACAGTCGTCGACTTTCTCGCCAGATACACGGCGCTCGCGGGCGGTCTGGTGTTGATCGCCGTTGTCCTGATGGCGTGTGTCAGCATCGCCGGCCGCGCCATGATCGGCGTTGGCCTCGGACCGGTTCCCGGTGATTTCGAACTGGTGGAGATCGGCGTCGGCTTTGCGGTGTTCTGTTTCCTTCCCTGGTGTCAGTTCAAGGGCGGTCACGCCCGCGTCGATCTGTTCAAGCCGGTCTTCGGCGCTGCGTTCAACCGGTTCATCGACTTCGTCGCCAATCTGCTGATGCTGATCGTCGCGTTCCTGATCGCCTGGCGACTTTGGCTCGGCATGCTCGACAAGAAGAGCTATCTGGAAACCACCTTCATCCTGCAGTTCCCCGTATGGATTGCCTACGCCGCCGGGCTTTTGGGGGCTGTGGTCTTCGTTGTCGTATCCGCCTATTGCCTGCTCAGAACGCTGTACGATCCCGCGGAGCGCCAGCCATGACGAATTTCGAAATCGGGCTCTGGTCGTTCCCCGTTCTGCTTGCCCTGATATTCCTGCGTATCCCGATCGCCATCGCGATGCTCGTCGTCGGCTTCGGGGGCAACTATCTGGTGACAGGGTCTACGGGCATGGTGTTTTCGCAGCTAAAGCACACCACCTACGGCACCTTCTCCAGCTATTCCTTTTCCATCATTCCGCTGTTTTTGCTGATGGGGCAGTTCGCGACCCTCGGCGGCATGTCGGCTGCGCTCTTCAAAGCCGCTGAAAACTGGCTGGGCCACAAACGGGGCGGCGTCGCCATGGCCGCCGTCGGGGCCTGTGCCGGTTTCGGCGCCATCTGTGGCTCATCGCTTGCAACAGCCGCCACCATGGGACAGGTCGCTTTGCCCGAACTGCGCAAATACGGCTATTCCGGACCTCTGGCGACCGGAGCGCTGGCGGCCGGCGGCACGCTTGGCATCCTCATTCCGCCCTCCGTCATTCTGGTCATCTACGCCATTCTGACGGAACAGAATATCGCAAAATTGTTCGCAGCGGCCTTCATACCGGGCATTTTGGCGGCGATCAGCTACATGATCGCGATTTCGATCTACGCGCATTTAAGCAAGGATTCAGGACAGCTACGGGAAAGACTGTCCTACGGCGACCGGTTGAAGTCGCTGATTCCGGTCTGGCCGGTCATGCTGATATTCGTGCTCGTGGTCGGGGGCATCTACGCAGGCGTCTTCACGCCTACGGAAGCCGCCGCGGTTGGCGCCGCAGGCACCGGCGTCGTCGCCCTCTTGTCCGGCGGCATGACCTTCGGCAAGCTCAAGGAAGCGATATTATCGACGGCAAACACCACGGCCATGATCTTCCTGATCATACTGGGCGCCGGCTTCTTCAACAGTTTCCTGGCGCTCACGCAACTGCCCCAGGAGATGGCGGCCTTCGTCGCCGAGCAGAGCTTCAGCCCCTGGTTTGTGCTGTTTCTCGTGCTTCTGCTCTATCTGGTCTTCGGTTGCGTCATGGACAGCCTGTCCATGGTTCTGCTGACCGTGCCGATCTTCTTCCCGATCATGGTTGCCCTCGATTTCGGCCTCTCGCCGGACGATTTCGGACTCTGGTTCGGCATTCTTGTTCTGATCGTCGTCGAGGTCGGGCTGATCACGCCGCCGGTAGGCATGAACCTGTTCGTCATCAACGGCATGGCGCCGGAGATCCCGATCGGTCAGACCTTCCGCGGCGTTCTACCCTTCGTCATCACCGACATCGTTCGGGTGGCCATCCTCGCGGCCTTTCCGGCAATCACGCTCGGCCTCGTCTGGCTCCTGTATTGACAGCCGGCGAGCACGCTCAGGCTTCGATCACGTCCGGCCGTCCATCATAAAGCGCATCGACAAGCTCCGGTCGGTTGCGAAGGACCGCGCGCTGGTTGATCGATCCCTTGTCCGTCACCTCGCCCTTGTCGAGATCAGGCGGCTCGGCCATCGCGATCATGCTCATGATGCGCGTTGAGGAGCCTGTCGCGGATTTCGCGAAGCCGGTCAGTTTCTCCTGAAACGCCGCGCGCGCAATGTCGCTGTCGAGAACTTCCGCAAGGCTTTTGCCTTCGAAGTGGTCGGAGGCCAGTTCCCGCACATGTTGCTCATGGGGAATGGCGAGCGCTGCAAGGTAATGACGGTTTTCCCCGACGATGACCACGTCCTTCACCAGCCCGGAGAAATGATCGATAAAGCCCGCCCGCAGCGCGCCGACAGCCACCCAGGTTCCGGTCGACAGCTTGAAGTTTTCCGCAATCCGCCCGTCGAAGAAGAAACCCTTGGTGAAATCTTCGGGATCGGCCGGACGCAACGCGTCGCCAAGACAATAGAAACCTTCCTCGTCGAAGGCCTTCCTCGTCTGTTCCGCGTCATTGAGATAACCCGGCGTGATGGACGGCCCTTTGAGACGCGCTTCCAGCTTGTCCTCGTTGGGAACGAGCTTCAGGACAAGGCCGCGGGAAGGAACGCCGATATTGCCTGCGGAATCCTGCGCCTCCATGCACATGAGCGCGAAAGGCGCGGTCTCGGTTGCGCCCAGTCCGGCGGCCAGCAACACGTCGTGGCCGGTCGTCTTTCTCGCAAGTTGCTTCAGCTTGTCCCAGGTGTGCTGGGCCATGCCGGCGCCCGCATACATCATCATGCTCAGGTCACGGAAGAAACTGGCGCAGAGCGCATCGTCCGCTTCGAAAGCTTTGGCGAGCATGTCGTAGCCAACCGGAACATTGAAGTACCATGACGGCGAGATCTCTTTCAGGTTCCGGATTGTCTCCTGAATGCCGACCGGCGTGGGCTTGCCGTCGTCGATGTAGAAGGTGCCTCCATGATACAGGATCATGTTGAAAACCTTGTTGCCGCTGGCGGTATGGTTCCAGGGCGCCCAGTCGACGACAACCGGCGGCCCGTCTCGGAGAAACGTATAGCAATCGGCGACCATCGCCTGATTTGAGGTCATCATCCGCTGCGTGTTGATGACGCCCTTGGGGCTGCCGGTGGAGCCGGAGGTGAACAGATACTTGGCGACGGTGTCCGGATTGACGGCGCGACAGGCGTCTTCCGCCTCCTGCGTCGCCTCTGTCGCCAGAATGTCGTCAAAAAGCACGCCGTCGCCGCCAGACGGTTCCCGTTCGCAGACAACAAGATGCATTCCGGGCTTAAGGATCGCCTTGATGGCGGCTGCGAATTTTTCGCCCTCATCGGCAAAGACAAGTCCGGGCTGAAGATTGGCGACGAGATCGGAAAGCTTGCCGTGGTCACTGGAGATAAGGGAATAGGCCGGCGAGACAGCCGCTGACGGAATGCCGACATATTGCGCGCCCAGCGCCATCAGCGCGTGTTCTATGCTGTTTTCCGAAAGAATGAGAACCGGCCGTGATGCGTCAAGGCCAATCGACAGCAGATAGCTGCCGATGGACCGGACAGCCGCCAGCGCGTCGCGGTAGTTGATCTCTCGCCAGTCGCCGCCTTTCACGCGCCGCGCAAGGTATGTCCGTTCCGGTTGCTCTTCAGCCCATCGCAGGAGACAATCCGTCATCTTCTCGGGATATGAATCGAGCGGCTCCGTCTGCTCCATGAGTATAGAGCCGTCGCTTCGTTCCTCGATCCTGAATTCGGGCTTCCACGGCGCAAAAGACCGACGCGGCTTTTCCGGTTGCAACATCATCCTCCCACAATGGTCTGTGACCACAACTGCCCCCGATATTGCCACGGTAAGTCCCGCACTGTCTACAATGAAACAGTTAGGTGATAGAACTAATATTTCGATCCGCGGACAGGCGCTGACAGGACAATGTCAGACCGGCTGCGCCTCCAGGAAATCAGACAGAAGCCGTTGTCGCAACAAGCGTCAGCGCGGCGCCATGCGAATGGCGCCGTCCAGCCGGATAACCTCGCCGTTCAGCATCGGATTCTCGATGATCGATCGCGCGAGCATCGCATATTCCACCGGCAGACCCAGGCGCGAAGGAAACGGAACCTGCGCGCCAAGCGACGCCTGAACCTCGTCCGACAGACCCGCCAGAAGCGGCGTCAGGAAGATGCCGGGCGCAATGGTCATCACCCGGACGCCGGACGCCGCAAGATCGCGCGCCATCGGCAGCGTCATGCCGACAATGCCGCCCTTGGACGAGGAATAGGCGACCTGCCCGATCTGCCCGTCATAGGCGGCGACGGAGGCGGTGTTTATGATGACGCCACGCTCTCCGTCCTCGTTCAACGGCTCGGTTTCGGCCATGCCGGCGGCCGCGCGCGAGGCGCAAAGAAACGTCCCCATCAGATTTACGCGTATGACCTTCTCATAGAGCGAAAAATCGTGGGGCTGCCCCTTGGAGACCGTCTTCATCGCTCCGCCGATACCGGCGCAATTGACGAATATGTTTTCCTGTCCCCGGGCGGCGCGCGCCGCCTTGAAACCCGCTTCCACGCTTTCAACGTCGCTGACGTCGACCTTGATGTACTGACCGCCGATTTCCGCGCTCAGCGCCTTCCCCTTCTCTTCGTTGAGGTCGAAAAGGCAGACCCTGGCGCCGCTGCCGGCGAGGTTGCGCGCAACCGCCTCGCCCAGTCCCGAAGCGCCGCCCGAGACAATCGCCGTTGTGCTTGAATCAATCTTCATTCTGTTTTCCTCCCTTGTCGACCATGTGAATCCGGCGCAGCAGAGCCATCAATATCTTCCTGTCGCTCTGGCTCAGGTCCGACAGGATCCGGTCTTCATGATCGGCGATCCTCTTGATGGCCTTTTTGTAGAGCGCCTTCCCCGCATCCGTCACCGCCAGCGCATAGGCGCGGCGGTCGCCGGGCGCCCTTTCCCGCACGACAAGACCGCGCTCCTCCAGCTCGTCCACGATGACAACCGTTCCCGACCGTTCGATGCCGAGCGTGCGCGCCACCTCGATCTGGCTGATATTCGGGTTTTCAATCACCAGAGACAGAACGGAAAATGTCCGCTGCCGCAAATCGAATTCGGCGAGGTTCTGCTTCAGATCCTGATAGAACAACATATAGGCGCGCTTCATGTTGTAGCCGATCAGTCCAAGGAGATCTGCCTGGCCAATTTCGCCGTTGGAGACTTCCTCGCCAGCATTTACATCCGTTTGATTCACGACTACCCCCGCACATCGTTGCCAATTGTTCTATATGGTAACAATCCGGTGATGTAAATCTCGCCAACCCCGTGCAACGCCCGGCCTGTCTATTGACAGGCACTGGAGCGTATGGTCACGCTTTGCATCGAATTTTCCAGACAGGAGCGCCCGATGTCCAAAGCCTTTCCCGTGTTCGATCTTGCAGCCTTCGAGACTGCGGATCCGCAGACGAGAAAGACGCTTGGCGAAGATGTGGACCGGATTTGCCGCGAGACCGGGTTTCTGGCCATCGGCAATCATGGCGTCCCGCAGGAAATCATCGACGCGGCATGGGGCAAGGCGCATGAATTCTTCGACCTTCCCGCCGATGTGAAACACCAGGCGCGCGCGCCCTATGACGGCTATCCGTATGGCTATCTGGGACCGGAAAAGGAGGCGCTCGCCAAATCCCGCGGAGACGACACGCCGCCGGACCTGAAAGAAAGTTTCAACGGCGGACCGCTCGCGACGCCGACGGATGTTTCAGACCCCGACGCCCTGTCTTTCTGTTACGCCGACACGATCTGGCCCGGCGAACCTGATGGCTTCGCGGACGCCTGGAAGAGCTATTACCGGTCGATGGAGGACTTGGCGTCTCGCATCATGAAGGTGTTCGCCGTGGCGCTGGATTTGCCGGACGACTACTTCGAATCCTTCATCGATGAGCCGATAAGCGCCCTGCGCGCGCTCAACTACCCGGAACAGACCAAGGCTCCGGAAGCCGGTCAGCTTCGCGCCGGCGCCCATACCGACTATGGCAGTCTGACCATACTGCTTCCGCAGGCGGGATCGCGGGGGCTCGAGATCCTGTCTCCGGAGGGCGACTGGATCGCTGTGCCGCCGGTGCCGGGCGCCTTTGTCATCAATATCGGCGACCTGATGGCGCGATGGACCAACGACCGCTGGGTCTCGACGCTGCACCGCGTTGTCAACCCGCCGCCGGAGCAAGGCGGCATGGATCGCAGGCAATCCTTTGCGTTCTTTCACCAGCCCAACTGGTCGGCGTCGATCGAGTGTCTGGAATCCTGCCGCACAGAGGATGGCGGAGCGAAATACGCGCCGGTGCTGTCCGGCCCCTATCTCATGTCGAAATTCCGGGCGACAACAGTGCCAAAAGCATCGTGATGCTTGAACGATAAGCGCAATCGAATCATTGCGTTCGCGGCATTCGTTGCGCATTTGATTCACCGGTCGCTTCTGCTTGTAACAACGCTCAGCGTGACTATGATGGCGCGACCTGCCGGCGCCATCGCCACCCTCTCTGGAGACCCGAAATGAGCCCTGTCCTCGAAATCGCCGATCTCAAGCGAATCGCGCGGCGGCGCGTCCCCAAGCTGTTCTTCGACTATGCGGATTCCGGATCCTGGACGGAAAGCACCTACGCAGCGAACGAAGCCGACTTCCGGGAGATCAAGTTACGGCAACGGGTCGCCGTCGACATGACGAACCGCTCGGTGGCGACGAAGATGATCGGCCGCGACGTTTCGCTCCCGATCGCCCTGGCGCCAACTGGCCTGTGCGGCATGCAGCGGGCCGATGGCGAAATCCTGGCGGCCCAGGCGGCGGAAGAGCTGGGAATTCCCTTTACGCTGTCCACCATGAGCATTTGCTCAATCGAGGATGTCGCCGAACACACCAAGACGCCATTCTGGTTCCAGCTTTATGTCATGCGCGACAAGGATTTCGTGCGCAGTCTGATCGACCGGGCGCGGGCCGCCGGCTGTTCCGCCCTGGTGCTGACCCTGGACCTGCAGATTCTGGGACAGCGCCACAAAGACCTGCGCAACGGATTGACAGCGCCTCCGCGACTGACGCCCAAGCATCTATGGCAAATGGCGACGTCGCCGATCTGGGTGGCGGCCATGGCGAAAACGCAAAGACGCACTTTCCGCAATATTGTCGGCCATGCAAAGGGCGTCTCCGACATGTCCGCCTTGCACAGCTGGACCGCCGAGCAGTTCGACCCGCAACTGTCTTGGAGCGATGTCGAATGGATCAAGGACTACTGGGGAGGGCCGCTTATTCTTAAAGGAATTCTCGACCCGGAAGACGCCAGGATGGCGGTCGGAACCGGCGCAGACGCGATCATCGTCTCCAATCACGGCGGACGCCAGCTCGACGGCGCCGCGTCGTCGATCCGGGTGCTTCCGGAAATCGTCGAGGCCGTCGGCGACAAAATCGAGATTCATTTCGATGGCGGCGTCCGTTCCGGCCAGGACATATTGAAGGCGAAATGTCTCGGCGCGAAAGGCGCCTATGTCGGACGCCCGTATCTTTACGGTCTCGGCGCGTTCGGCAAGGACGGCGTCCACAAGATGTACGACATTCTCAAGACGGAGCTGGATATCACGATGGCCCTGTGCGGCGAGCGTGACATCGAGAATATGGGCCGGCACAATCTCTATTCCGTGTTCGGAGAGAAGGTCGAACACGGGCCGGCGGCCGACTCGGCAGCCTGAGTACGTTAATTCTGCTTTGACAGTTCAGCCGGGACAAACGCCGCGGTGAACGGACGCTTGTCGCCGCGAAAGCGGTAAGCGGTCGAGAAGGACGTCTTGTCGCCAAGCGCGTATGCGTCTTCGAACTGCTCGTTGAAGGCCCTCGCCGTCGCATGGGCGAATGGACTGTTTTCCGGGCTCCAGACAAGAATGATTTCGTCAGGCGGCACGAAATCGCGCGGTATCCGACCAGGCGTCAGGACCGTCCAGCCGGGCTGTGCATAAGCGATGTTTCCGGCAAGCCAGCCATTGTAGGAATAGACGAAACGGGTCTGCGGATATGTTTCTGCAATCCGCTTCGTCATATCCGTGATCGGAGCAGCACTGTAGGACGGCTTGCGCAGCGTCCCGTAGAGCATGTTCACTGGCAGCGCCACCAGCACGATGAGAGCCAGCACGGCGACGACCTGCGCCAGGCGGATGTGTCCAAGGGCTTTCAATCTGGGCAGCGTCCACAACACAAGAGCCGGCGCTGCAAGCACAAGGACCGGCTGCAGCCAGCGATCCTTCACGTTGGTCACGCCGGAAAAAAGCACCAGGGCGAGCGTCAGCGCCGCAGCGATAATGACCGTTCTGACGAGGAGCTTCAGCAGAAGCGTCGGCTCAGCTGAATCACCTTCCGGCCGAACACCGTATCGCAGACGCAGCAGGCCAAGCACGACCAGGGCTAGGATCAGGAACAGCGCCGTCGCCAGAAAATATTCCGATACTCCGGAAAGAGCGGTCGAAAGCACCCCGTGATCCTGCTGGATATCAAATTTCTGGGTGGACGAGAGCGCAAGATCGCGGTTTGCAAGCATCCATGCAGCCGGTTTGAAGAGAACCAGCGCGGCGACAAGACCGCTGACAGCCAACCGCCAATTGGCGACGGTTGCACGCATTTCCGGTAAAGAGAGGCCGGCGAAAAGCAGCGCCACCGGAATCATCGCATAGTTGAACTTTGACAGGCACCCCAGCCCAACGGCAAGCCCGAACAGAACGTACCAAAAAAGACTGCGCCGCTCATTCAGAAACCAGAATATAAGCGCCGTCACCATCACCGATGTCGTCGCCATGACGGAATGGGTCAGCGCACGCTGGCTCTCCCAGGCGATTTGCGGCAGCAGCATGAGCGAAATCGTCGCAAGGCCCGCCTGGGTCCGGTCGAAGGTCGTGCGCAGAAGCGCGTAGAGGCTGAGATAGGTGAGACACAAAAGGGCGTTCTTGAGAAGCGACAGCGATATGACGCTTTCACCGATGACGAGAAAGACCGTGTGCTGCAGCCAGTTGAACAGGGGCGGCTGCGGTCCGTAACCCCAGGCGTATTCCCGCGAATCAAGAATAGCCTGCGCCTCGTCCAGACCCAGGGCGCCGCCTATCAGAGTGCGCAGCAGAATTTGCACTGCGAAATAGCCAATGATGATGATCGGCCATGAACGATCGAGCCGCATATCGTGTCCGCTTGTTTCCCGTCCCTGCCGCCTAACTAGCTTGCGGTCAGAAGTCTGGCAAGCGCCGGGTCAAGTCCTTAAGAGCTGAAACGCGGCAATCGGCGCCGGTTTCTCATCAGTTGGGAAATCGCATTTGATAATTTGTTAACCACGAATAATTGTAGACAGGTTCGAGATTGATGCTGCATTGCCCGGCTCTGTTGCAAAGCAGCAACAAATGGTTGTTCCAACGTTAATTGTTTGAGAGTAATAGGGAGACGGATTTTTTATTTCCTTTGAAGGAGTGGGATAGATGAAAAGAACACTGGCAGGTTTCGCCGCAGCGCTTGCACTAACAAGTTCGGCCTATGCAGCAGACCTCGTCGTTCCGGTTGTCGAGCCGGCGCCTGTAGGCGTCAACATGTATAACTGGACAGGGTTCTACATCGGTCTCGGCGGTGGCACCTCCAACAGCGTTACGGAACTCGGCAGCCCGGTGCTCGGCAACGCCAACCTGAACGGCATCGGCGGCTGGGGCGTTTTCGGTGAAGCGACCGTCGGTTACGACTACATGTTCCAGAACCGGATGGTTCTCGGCGTTTACGGCACGGCCCGCTACGGCTACTCCGGTCCCAAGCTCGACGTTCCCGCTCTTGGCTTTAGCGCAGAAGCAACCGCCGATTACGGTTTTGACGCGCTGGCGCGTCTCGGATACGCCGTCACCCCGGGCACGCTCGCCTATGTCCTTGGCGGATACAGCTGGCAGCACTTCGACCTGTCCAGCAGCCCCAGCGTCCTGTCAGCCGACTGGGACAGCAACGGCTGGGTCGTTGGCGTCGGTGTCGAGACCGTCCTGAACAACAAGTTCACGATCAAGTCCGAATACCGCTACAACCAGTATGGCACGTACAGCCCCTTTGGGCCGTTGCTGGACGTCGATACGTCCATGCACTCGTTCCACACCTCCCTCGTCTACCGCTTCAACGGCGGCTATACTGGTCCCGCAATGACGCCGGTCGAATTCGACTGGAGCGGCGTGAAAATCGGCGCGGCCTTCGGCGGCGGCGTACTCAATCACGACACCTTGGTTCTGGGCGGAGCCGCTTCGCTCGACAGTCTTGCCGGCGAGGGCGTGCTGGGCGATGTGACGCTTGGATACGACTACCAGTTTGCAAACGATGTCGTCGCCGGTGTGGTTCTTGGCGCACGCTATACAAGCATTTCCTCTGAAGCCGGCGTCGCGGGCTTCAGCGGTTCGGTAGACGCCGACTACGGCTTCGACGCACTGCTGCGCCTCGGCTACACGTTTGGCTCGCCCTCGACCCTCGCCTATGTGATCGGTGGTTACAGCTACCAGCACTTCGATCTCAGCACCACGCCGAACGTGTTGTCCTATGATTGGGGCGCTAGCGGCGCTACGCTGGGCACCGGCCTTGAAGCCGCCTTCAATGATCGGCTGACCGGCTTTCTCGAATATCGTTACACCTGGTACGAATCCGAAGATTTCGGAAGCAGCGGACTTGTCGAGGTCAATCCCTCTGACCACACTTTCCGCGTTGGTCTGAAATACAAGCTTTTCTAGGCTGCAGAAATATAGACAAAAAAAACCGGCTTCCCTGGGAGCCGGTTTTTTTGTGTCGTTTTGTTCCCGTGGGATCAGTCCGCATCCTCCGCAGACTGCGCATTCAGCAAACCGTAGTTCTTTTCTCCGATGGATTCATACAGATCGATCTGGGTTTCCAGAAAATCGATATGTCCTTCTTCGTCCGTCAGCAGTTCCTCGAAAAGAGCCATCGAAACGTAGTCGCCGAGTTCCCTGCAGATCTCGCGAGATTCCTTGTAGGCGGCGCGGGCGTCGTACTCGCCGGCCAGATCCGCTTCCAGGACTTCCTTCACGTTCTGACCGATGCGCAATGGCGCAACGTTCTGAAGATTGGGATGTCCTTCCAGAAAGATGATGCGATCGATCAGCCGATCGGCGTGGTTCATCTCTTCGATGGATTCTTCGCGCTCTTTCTTTGCGAGCTTCTTGAAGCCCCAGTCGTCGCAGAGTCGGTAATGCAGCCAATACTGATTGACGGCTCCGAGTTCGAGGAACAGCGCCTCGTTAAGCCGCTCGATTACCTTTTCGTGGCCCTGCATTGAATTCTCCCAAATAGTGATTGCGCAATCTGATCAGTTTCTCCCGGAACACAATCAGATCCGCGCCGCTGTTCTGGGCGTGCGCATGATACTGCTCGGTCGTCCGGATGATGATATCAACCACATTGGGGAAGCACCGGCAACACTTACCGCGCTTCTCGAGAGCCCGGTAGACCTTGATCGGAACTATCAATTGCCAGCAATCCTCGTCGAGAAGTCGCCAAACCGTCTCTTCGATTTCACGTTCAGTAATGATGTTGCAGTGACAGGTAATCATACTCGTTCGTACATTTCTGCTGGGTCAGGCAATGAAGCCCTAGCCTCGCCTTCGCAAAGAAAAATGATAATCACGCAAAGAATTGTCAATGCTAAATGTCGAATTATTCTGTAAAAACAATAATTTAGAATAATTCTAATTCTAAGTTGATTTGAACCAGCGGCGCATGCCTTCAGCGCAATCCGGGTTTGATGAATCTGAACCTGAAAAAACAGGTTATCATCGGCTCCGCGGCGTCGAAATCTAGAGTGAAAACCTCAATAATATTATATACCTGGCTCAAATCGCGCGGTTTTGTCTCACCGATTTTCGCCGAAAAAATCTGTTGAAATTTTCGTTACCAAGGCCTGCAGAACGCCCGATCGCGCATGCCCGGTGGAATCACGTTCCAAACCCGCATGCGGTTTATCCGTCTTTGCCGATCAATTTACGCCCTGGCGCTTGCTGGCGCAGATTTCAGCCATGTGCCTTCAACTGTCTCAAATGTCTCGAGTTCCGGGTGGCCCAGATAGGATACTTTGGTCTGGCCGGCATTGGCGTGCGATTGGCGAAACTGTTCGGACCGGGTCCAGGCGATGAAGTTGTCCCGGCTTTCCCACAGCGTATGGGAAGCAAACAGGGTGTAGCCGCCTTCCTCGTTGAACGGTCCGCGAAGCAACTGAAATTCGATGAATCCCTCCAGTTCATCAAGCCTGCTTTCGCGGTTTCGCCAGACATCTTCAAATGCTTTTTCAGAGCCCGTTTTCACCCTGAACCGATTCATTACGACATACATCACACTACTCCTTGTACACCTGCTCAACGCGGTCTGAACTCGAGTGGAACCGTAAACTGCCAACTGTTGCGATTGGTCCCCGGTGGGAACTTCGGAAACGGCGCAGCCCGCCTGACCGCATCCAGCGCGCGGGCGTCGATTTCACTTGATCCCGACCCGCGAACGATCCTGACTGACGCCAGCCCACCACTGGAGGTAACGCTGAAGCGCACCGTGACGACAGATCTTCGAGAAACGTTGCGGGGCATCCTGACGCTTCGCTGGATCTTTCTGCGAACCTTTCCCGCATAATTGGCGATCGCCGCATTGCCCGATGGCCCCAGGTTTTTACCGGCGCGGTCTTCGCCAGTCACCTTTTGACCCTTGCGGGCGTTCGCGGTGTTCGTTCCGCTCTTTCCGCTCTTCTTGCGGGTTGGCTTCGTCACCTTCTTGGGAGGGTCCGGTCGCGCCGCGGCGGCAGCCGCGACTTCTTCGCGGCGTTGCTTGACCTCCTCGGGCATTTCCCTGGGCACCGGGATCTCGGTGACGTTTTCATGCGTTTCGCTGCGTTCCGGCTGCAGCACTTCCGGAGCTTCGCGCTCGACGGGATCGACGCTCGCAACCTCCACCGGCTTTACGGAACTCTGCTGTTTCACAATTTTCGCCTGAAGTGACTCCACCGCCTCCTCGGGGGGCTGTTGCTCGGCTTGCTCGACAGGTGTCTCCTGTTCCTGTTCAACCGAAACCTTCTGCTCAACGGGTTCAGCGGACGCATTCTGTTGCTGTTCAACGGAGGTCTTCTGTTCGACCTGTTCAGCAGGCGCCTTCTTTTCGACCATCTCTGAAGCTGCGCGTTCCTGAAGGCGCTCCGTCGTCCGGGCTTCCACCTTCCGGGTCTCCGGCGGCGGCGTCATATCCTCGACAGGCTTTTCCGTCACTTCCGCCGGTTGTTCCGCATCGGGGCGCTGCGACTCGGTTTGAGTGATCTGTTCTGCGAGATCGGCCGGCGCCGTCTCATTGTCCACCTCGCTTGCGGCAAGCAGCGGCGATGCGGTTTCACTTTGCGGAATTGCTATGGTGCGCGCCTGGGCCGGCGACGGCGCCGTTTGAGACGGGGCGACGGGGGCAACGCTTTCAACAGGCCGCGCGGTATTGGCCGTTGCGACAGGGGCGACCTTGGCGGACTGCACCGGCTGCGGGTTCTGCTGGACAGCCTGATCTGCGGTCTCCTCGACGACCTCCTCCACCTCCTCGCCTTCCGCCAGGGCGTCAAACTGGACATCGCTCACGAACACCATGGCGGCATTGCTCACACCAGCTTCGAGGATCGGTTCATCATTGTCCTGCATGGCGACATCCACCATGCCGTGAATCGTCAGCGACACCACAAGAGCCAGAGCAAAATGCCACCAGCGCAATGTCAATTCATCTTCCTTTCCGTAATCACGGTTATCTTGCCGGCCCCGGCGGCGCGAAGACGATCGATCGCATCAATAAGCTGGATCGCCGGCAGCGTGCTGTCGGCGGCGATTTGGGCGTGCAGGCCGGTTTCGTCCACAGCGGCGCCCGCATCTTTCAGCCTTGCCATATAATTCTCGACCGTGATCGTCTTGCCCTCATAAATGAGTTCCGCCTCTGCGGTGATGAACAGGGCGCGCGGCGGCTCTACAGGGCGTGAATCGGACGTCTCGATGAGATCGATGTCCTCCATAGGCGGAGCAAGCGTGCCTGCGATCAGGAAAAAGATCAGCATGAGAAACACGATATTGATCAGTGCGATCGTGTTCTCTTTAGGAGGCTTTTCGGCTGGTCGCGGCAATCTCAGCATCAAGTTACCCTGCCACCGAAACGTTCAGTTTCAAATTCTTGGCCAGAAGTTCCAGCGCATCGACAAGTTCCTGGGATGTGACGTCCTCCCTCACGACGATGACAGCTGTCTTCGCGCCGGCCTGCTCGAGACGCTGCAATTCCGTCACGGCGACTTCCTGCGGAAGCTCCGCTCCGTTCACCTTCCAGGAATTGTCTTTGCCAAGCCTGATGAAAACATCGGGCATTTTGGATGCGGAGACCTGCTGGCCCGCTCGTCCCGCAACGATGTCAACCTCGGAGAAGCGCGTGAATGTCGATGACAGCATGAAAAAAAGCAGCAGGAGGAAGATAACATCGATAAGCGATGTCAGGGACAGTCTGCGTCTCTTGACTGCTACCCTGCTAAACTGCATGGCTCTGCCGTCCGGAAAAATCGACGATGGATTCGTCCTCCAGGCTGGCTACCCTGATCTGCTGTTCCGCCATAAGTTGGGTCGCCATCGTCTCAATCGCGACACGCTCGTTCTCCACCCGGCTTTCGAACCATGTCAGAATCAAGGATACCGGCATTGCGACCGCAAGACCGGCCGCGGTCGTCAGCAGCGCCACCCAGATGCCGCCGGCCAAAATCGATGGATCGACGGCGTTGCCGGCGCTCTGCAACGTCTGGAACGCCTCGATCATGCCGAGAACCGTGCCGAAGAGCCCGAGCAGCGGAGCGATCTGTGCGATCGCGTCAAGCGCGCGGAACCCGCGCTGCAAGCCATAGAGGCGCGAAAGCGCAATGCGCCCAACTTCTTCTTCGATCACGGATTTCGAAATGCGCCTGTCCGCGCCCAGTCGCATTGCGGTGAGCATGACAGCGCCGACTGCTGATCTGTCTCCTCTCAGGAGCGCCAGGGCTTCGTCCGATTTTCCGTGCGTCCACAGATACATCGCCTTGCGGGCGGTCTTCCGCGAGCCAACCCCTGAATAGATGAACTGGGTGAATTTGAGGATTATCAGCGCCAGCGCAATTACCGACAGCCCCAGCAATATTGCGACAACCGGACCGCCCAGTTCAACCAGCGACGAGGCCGTCGCGAACAGCTCATTAAACAAGCTGGAGAAATCTGTCATTGCTTGATGCGGGCGCCACGCTTGGGTGATCCGCCCGCCCTTTCAACTCTTTATGGTCATTCTGCGAGGCGTCTACGCCCCGGGATCAGCTACCGAATTCTATTTCGGTCCGGGTCGTCGTTTCGAGCGCCCGAATACAGGTTCCGTCTGCGACGTCCTGGCCCGCGCAGGACGCGGCGTCATTGATCAGCACCCGCGACACGTCAGGACAGGAAATCCCGTCCAGATCGAACTGGCGAACCCGTGTCTTGTTTTGCACGAGCGGACTGAAGTCGAGCACGATCATGCGGTCCACAAGGCCTTTGCCGTTGAAAAGAACGACCTCATAGGCCAGTTGATCGAGAGCAGCGTCGAGACTGTTTCTCACCATGAACGTGACAAGGCATCCCGCTTCGCTCGGCGAAAGATTGTTGAGTTCAAGAGTGATGCTGGAGTCGTCCGCCGCGTCCTGAGCGCCCGCAGGCAGAGCCGCAGTCGCCAACATGACAGCCGACGCCATAGGCGCCAGGAATTTCCGGAAGATAGGGTTTCTCATGGTGATTTCAGACCGCAGAACTGTTGATGCAACCGTCAGCTTGCCACGTAAAAACATGACAATTTTCGTCCATTATTCATCACGTTTACAAATTCGGGTCAAGGAAGAATCCTGATTATTTGCGCCAACATTCCGCTCGTCATGAGAACTTCACACGCCGCGGGGGATCCGTGGCTGGTAGGGCCACGGACCTGCTGTTTGACGGTCTACCAGCCGAACTGCTTGACGAGCGAAACCTTGAAGGTCCGCCCCTTGCTCGGGAAGCCTTCCAGATATTCCTGGTACTGCTCGTTGAAAATGTTGTCGACCCGGAAGCGGGCTTCCCAGCCATACATCGGCCCGTCCTGGGGTATCCAGTTCAGATAGATGTCGTGGACGTTGAACGCTTCCGACGGATCACGGGCATCGACTTCGTCCTGGGCGGCCACGAAGCGGCTCGTCCATCCGAAGTCGATGCCATATTCCGGCATGCTCTTTCCGATGGTGAAGAAGAATTCGTCCGGCGCGACATCATTGAGATAGCCGCCGGTGGTCAGATTCTTGCCGCGAACCACGGAATAGCCGGCGTTCGAATAGAAGAGATCCGACGTGTAGGCGAGCTCCAGCTCCACACCGTAGATTTCCGCTTCGTCAATATTCTCGTATCGGGGCGTCGCAGTTCGACCCTGGTCGGTGATCAGATCCTGTATGTCGTTGTAGAATCCGGTCGTCTTGAACTGGAATGAATCCCCGGCCCTTAGAAGATCATATTTCGAGATGGCGAAACCGGCTTCGTAGTTCAGCGAGTTTTCGACATCGAGACCAAAGTGCTGCGGGTTATACGGATCCGAACCGATGGTGTCGTAGACCTCGTCCAGAGTGGGAATTCTCTGCGTCTGGGCGACCGACCCGAACACGCCGAAATTCTCGTTGAACTTGTAAAGCGCCGCGATCTTCGGAGAGAAGGCCCAATTGTCGTAGTCGGGCACGCCAAAGGGCTGGACGTCGTTGATCGCAGGCGTCAGTTTGCGATAGTCGACGCGGGCGCCGGTGATGACGGTCAGCTTCTCGTCCCAAATGAATTCGTTTTGTGCGTAGAAGCCGGTGGTGAAATCGGTTCCTTCCGGATGTGTGCCGGAATCGGAGCCGTCGCGGGTGCGCTCCTGCTTGATCGTCTGCGAGCCGATCGTCAGATAGTTCTCGAAATTTTCGCCGATATATTCGAACGTATTGTCGATATTGAACTGGTAGGACTCGTATCCGAACGTCGAATTGAAGAGATCGCTGCCGCCGTCCATCGACTGTTCGTTGGTGATGTCGGAATAGGAGAACTGAATGTTCAGATCCAGCCAGGGATTATCACTGGCGACATTCTCATAGGCGATGATCGCGGTCTTGTCGGTGATGATACGCTCATCAATATCGCCGAACAGCGGCTGTTCGACCGTCTGCGAATACGCCTGGTCGGTCGCCGTCCCGGTATATTGCTGATACGAGATCCGCAGCTTCTGCTCCATGTTCTCGCCGAAGGTGAATGTGCCCTTCGCAAGCCCGTTGGGCGCTGCGACCTCCAGACCCTCGACTTCCGTTCCGTCTCCTGTCTCGTAGTCGCCGGTGCTGCGGTAGTTGCCCATCAGCAGGATTTCGGCGTGCTCGTTGAAGCGATGCGCGACAATCGCCTGACCGAGATAGTCGCCGCCATTCGTCTCGTAGGAGCCTTTCAGACGAAGAACCGTGTTCTGATCCTCGCCGATGAAGTCCGACGCGTCCTTCGTTACGAAGTTGATGACGCCGCCCAGTGCGCCGGCCCCGTACAGGGTCGATGACGCGGGACCACGAAGAACTTCAACCTGCTTGTAGAGCTCAGGATCGGTGAACAGACCGCCCATGCGGTATTGCTCGAAATATTTGCTGACGCCATCGACATTGATGATGATGCGCCCTTCCTCTCCGCCTGACTCAGGCGCGCCGATACCACGAATGTTGAAGGCCTGACCGAGCGCTCCGGTGCCGCCTGTCGCATTGAGGCCGACGACATTGTCGGCGATGTCGGTGATTTCCGTCGCCTGCAGATTGTCGAGGTCTTGCTGATTGACGACCGTCACCGATTGCGGCGTGTCGATAGCGACCTTCTCCACGCCGGCGCCGACGACGATTCGCTGCAACGCGGTCATGCCGCCTGTATATTCATCGACAATGACTTGCTGATCGTCGTCAACCGTCTCCACCAAAGTGGTCGGTTCATTTTCGTCCGTCGCTGATGCGTCCTGCGCCCACGCCTGAACGGAACAGGCATAGGCTCCAAGTGCAGCCCCGCCCAATAATATAGCCCGTAGACCCTTGAGTGTCCCCAAAGACATATGTTTCTCTCCATACTGAATACATGCTTGCTGGCTTGGAGAGCTCGCTTGCGGATCGCCCTAAATCCGAAGGTCGATTTCTTTGACGCGGCGCACAATATGTCGGTCGATATAACTTGACAATCAATATCAACTAATGCATTCACACCTAAGTTGATTTTTTCAATCAAGTTACCAAAATGCAACACCCTGAGCTTCGAGCGTCGGCTTTGCACAAGTAAGAAGGGATCGGATAACCATGAACATGATACCGCAAGAGAGGCAAACCCGGGAAAACGGCGGAAAGCCGGAGGAAAACGGCATACGAGTCCTCGACAGCCGTGATTTGTTCCAGGGATCTCGTGAACTGTGCATCGAGCATGGCGAGTTCCTCTACCGTCTGCGCATTACCCGGCAGGGAAAGCTCATCCTGAATAAATAGGTTCTCAGGCATGAGCAGCAAACCCGCTTCCGGTCAGGATGCATCGGGGACGCTTTCGCCTGCGGATATCAGGCAGGCCCGGCAAGACAACCCGAAAGCGCGCGAACGCGATCTGGCCAAAATGCTCGGCGTTTCCGAAGCAGCTTGCGTAGCTGCATGGTGCGGCGTCGCCGCGACCCGGATCGAACCTCGGGTCGCAGAACTGCTGACCGGGCTCGAATCACTGGGCGAGGTGATGGCGCTGACCCGCAACGACCAGGCGGTTCACGAAAAGATAGGCGTCTACGACAAGGTGAAAGTCAGCGACCGCGGCGTGATCGTGGTCGGAGACGCAATCGACCTCAGGATCAGGCAAAAGGCCTGGGTCCATGCCTTCGCAGTCGAGAAATCCGGTGAGGACAGAATTGCGCGCAGCCTCCAGATTTTCGACGCCTTTGGCGAGGCCGTCCACAAGGTCCATCTCCGGCCAGATTCGGATATCGACGCCTATCACGGGCTGGTTGGAAGACTGCGCAGCGAGGATCAGTCGCAGACGATAGCGATCTCGCCCAAACCGGCGCCGGCGGCGACGGTGACTTTGTCCGACGCCGAAGCGACAGGCTTTCGCGAGGCGTGGGCCGCAATTTCCGATGTGCATGAATTCCACGGCGTCCTGCGGCGCTTCGGCCTCAGTCGGAGCGACGCCTTGCGCCATGCCGCGCCCGAATTCGCCTGGCGCCTGGAAAACGGCGCGCTGGCCGCGATGATGAAAGTGGCGGCGAGCGAGAGACTGCCGGTCATGTGTTTCGTCGCAAGTTCCGGCGTAACGCAAATCCATTCAGGCGAGATCACCAACATCAAGGAGATCGGGCCATGGATCAACGTCCTCGACCCGAATTTTCATCTCCATCTCAGGCTGGATCATGTCAGAGATATCTGGGCTGTTCGCAAACCGGTTGAAGGCGGGCATGTCACGGCTCTCGAAGCTTATAATGAAAATCAGCAGCAGATTATCCAGTTCTTCGGACTTCGCGGCAGCAATGAAGCCGAACGCGAGGACTGGCGATTCCTGATCGAGAATCTGCCGCGTATCTGAACCCGTCAAACGCGCCGGGCGCCGGCGACTTCAAGGAGACAGGCATGACATTGCGAACCTTCACGTGCAGGGCGCTCATGGCGATTGGACTGACAGTCCTGATCGCCGCCCCCGCTGCAGCGGAAGACGAAAGGGGCGGGATCGTTTCCATCGGCGGATCGGTGACAGAGATCATCTACGCGCTGGGCGAACAGGATCAGCTGGTCGCCCGCGACACCACGAGCATGTTTCCGCCTGAAGCCAACGCCCTGCCCGACGTCGGATATATTCGCGCGCTGTCTCCGGAGGGCGTGCTTTCCGTCAATCCGAAAAAGATCGTGGCGCTGGAAGGCTCCGGTCCTCCGGAATCGCTCGAGGTTCTGAAGAAGGCGAGCGTGCCGATCATTCTCATTCCGGAAGAGTACAGCCGCGATGGAATCGTCAACAAGATCATGGCTGTCGGCGCGGCTATCGGCGCCGAAGACAAGGCCGCCGATCTCGCAAAGGCCGTGGAGGAAAACGTCGCGGCGGCCGAGAGCAAAGCGGCGCAGAGAGAGGATCGCAAGCGTGTGCTTTTCATTCTCAGTTTGCGAGGCGGACGAATAATGGCTGCGGGAGACGGCACCAGCGCCGCCGCAATCGTCGAGATGGCGGGCGGCGTCAACGCCCTGACCGGCGTCGACGGCTACAAGCAGGTCAGCGACGAAGCCGTCATCGAGGCCGCGCCCGATGTCATCCTCATGATGGATCGCACCGGAGATCACTCAATCGATGACACGCAGCTTTTTTCCCACCCCGCGATCGCCGGATCGCCGGCGCAGCAGAACCAGAACATCGTCCGCATGGGCGGAGGCTATCTTCTGGGCTTCGGACCGCGCACCGCTTCGGCCATAGAAGAGCTGTCAACCGCGCTGCAGAACGCCGATTGATGCTGCAACAGGCGTCCCGGACCATGCGCGGTCAAGCGGTAAAGAGAGCGGAAGGCGACCGCGCCACGCGAGCGCGGCTGGCCATTCTGTTCCTCATCCTGCTTCTGGTCATTACTGCGGCGTTCAGTTTGGCGACGGGCGCATCGGACGCCTCGGTTCTGTCGGTCATCGGAAGCTGGTTTGGCGTGTTCTCCGGAGACGAAACGGCGCTCAGCGCGCGCGACGCAATCATCATCTACGACATCCGGCTGCCGCGCATGGTTCTGGGCGTCCTGATCGGAGCGAGCCTCGCCGTCAGCGGCGCCACGATGCAGGGGCTGTTTCGTAACCCGCTCGCCGACCCTGGCATTGTCGGCGTGTCCGCCGGAGCCGGTCTCGGCGCAATCTGCATGATCGTTCTCGGCGGCACGATATTTGCGCCGGTGGTCGGTCTATTCGGCATATATGCGCTGCCCGTCGCAGCCTTCGGCGGCGGGCTGGCGACGACATTTCTGCTCTACCACATTTCGACCCGTCAGGGACGCACTTCGGTCGCGACGATGCTTCTCGCCGGCATTGCGCTCGGAGCGCTCGCCGGCGCGTTCACCGGCATTCTTGTGTTTATGGCCGACGATCAGCAACTGCGCGACCTGACCTTCTGGGGTCTCGGTTCACTTGCCGGCGCGACCTGGACCAAGATTTTGTCGGCCGGGCCGATTATCGCCGCAGCGCTGATTGCAAGTCCGTTTCTCGCACGCGCGCTGAACGCCCTGACGCTCGGCGAAGCGACGGCGCATCACATCGGCATATCGGTGCAGAAATTCAAACGTCTGGCCATAGTGCTCGTCGCCGCCGCCACGGGCGCCTCGGTGGCGGTCAGCGGCGGCATCGGTTTTGTCGGCATTGTGGTGCCGCATCTGCTGCGTCTGTCGATTGGTCCGGATCATCGCTATCTGTTGCCGGCCTCCGCGTTGCTGGGCGCGAGCCTCTTGCTGCTGGCGGACGCCGTCGCGCGCGTCATCGTTGCACCCGCGGAACTGCCCATCGGCATCGTCACCGCCGCGGTTGGGGCGCCGTTCTTTCTGTGGATCCTGCTCAGCCGTCGCGGCGTGCTGGACATGTAACGCGGACGCTCAGATGATCGAAACAGAAAATCTCGGCGTCAAAATCGGCCCCAAGGAAATCGTTGCAGGCGTCTCGTTCCATGTCAAACCTGGCAGTTTGACGACGATCATCGGGCCGAACGGCAGCGGCAAGACGACGGCGCTCAAGGCGTTGTCCGGCGATCTCGCCTATTCCGGCGCGGCGCGCATTGCAGGTCGCGACATCAATCGCATGCAAGCCTGGGAAATGGCGTCTGTCCGCGCCGTTCTGCCACAGATTTCACACCTCTCGTTTCCGTTCACGGTCCGCGAGGTTGTCCGAATAGGCCTGACCTCCGGCTATTCGGGCGCCTCCGACCGTGATGCAGACGATTTGGCGGAAGAAGCCTTGCGGCGGGTTGACCTAGACGGTTTCGCCGGGCGTTACTATCAGGAACTGTCAGGCGGCGAGCAACAGCGCGTCCAGCTCGCGCGCGTCTTATGCCAGGTCTGGGAGCCGGTGGCCGACGGCGAGCCCCGCTACCTGTTTCTGGACGAACCGATTTCCAGCCTCGATATCCGTCACCAGCTGGCGATCATGGATATCGCCGTCGACTTCGCCAGCAGAGGCGGCGGCGTGCTGGCGGTCCTGCACGATCTCAATCTCACCGCCATGTATTCCGATCGCGTCATGATCATGCATCGGGGACGATGCAAGGGCTTTGGAACGCCTGACGAGATCCTGCGCGACAACCTTCTTCAGGAAGTTTTCGGATGTCGGTTGCAGGTTGGAGTCACCCCTCCGGCGGGCGCGCGATTCGTGCTTCCGCAATCGGCCCGGTAGGCGCCTCCTCGCGACCATTCGCGACAAGCCGGCCTCTCAATGCCGCCGATTGGTCGAGCCCCGCTTCAAGCGCGAACACATAGGCCTGTGTCAGGAAGAAACAGGCAGCGTCTACATCGCCCTGTTCTTCCTTGACGGCGGCGGCCGCTTCGTAGAGCCAGGCAAGCGCTGGCCCGTCGCTGCGTTCATGCGCGGCGAGCAGGTCCGCATCGATCCGCTCGATGGCGTTCGCGCTCACAGCGCCCGCTTGAACTGGGACGCCACCCAGTGGTGAAAGGCATGGGTCGGGCCGTCCATGACAGGAGAGAAGCGCCCGCCATCGAACTTCATCGCATGCCTGCCTTTCTGCATTCCCTCCACGACGAAGATGTCCTCTTCGAATACGCCTTTCCAGAGTTCCGCGTTTCGCCGCCGCATGTCGGCCATGGACCCGTCCTGCATTCCGGGCGAGGCGTAATAGATCGCGACTCGCTCGAGCGTACGTTCCATGGCGGTCGGCACGAGGATGATCGCGAATGTCTGATCGCGATGAACGCCGAGCAACACGTTGGGATACAGCGCTGCGTACTCCGCGCCGGTCGTCCATTTTTCGCCGAGCCCGTCAAAATCGTCGAACTTTTCACCCTTCTCGCTGAGTATCGGTCGATAGACGAGTGTTCCCTGGCCGGAAAACCTTCCGGGCTCGATGATGTTGTAGTGGTCCTCGAGCCGCGAATAGCTGTTGAGGCCAGGATGCACCCAGGGCAGATGATAGCTCTCGCAATAATTCTCGACGGCGAGTTTCCAGTTGGTCGCCGCGTCAAGCTCGAAAGCGCTCTCCTCGCCGCCAAACCAGATCGGTTGTTCGAACTCGCTCCATCGTTCGATCAGGCTCGACGCATAGTCGCTGAAAGAGGGCGCGGCGCCGGACATGTTGATAAAGACGATATCCTGCCAGACATGGGAGCGGATTTCGATCAATCCGAGGCTTGCCCTGTCGATTGCGTCATGGGTGTTGTAACCGGGTCCGCCGACATGCGGCGTCGTGTGCAGCGTCCCTGAATGGTCGTAACACCAGGAGTGGTAAGGACAGCGAACGACGCCGGACAGACGCTTCTTCCTGTCCACAAGAATCATGCCCCGGTGGCGGCATACATTCTGGAAAACCCTTATGACGCCGTCGCGCCCGCGAAGAACGAAAAGCGGCTGGCCAAGCGCCTCGATCGGCATGGCGTCGCCCGGCTCGGGCACGTCCTTGCCGAAACACAGGGCCATCCAGTTGTCGAAGAAGACATGCTGCTTCTCCGCCTCGTGGAGACCGGGATCTGTATAATGCTCGTTGGGTAACCCGCGCGCCTGTTCAACCGGCTGCGTCACCTGATCGAGCGAAAACTGCTGGAAGTGGTTCATGGCTCTCTCCCGAGGCAATGAGAACGGTTCCAGTCTGCGCGCGCCTGTCCGTGGTTTCAATATGAATTCGATTTCACGTCGGGTGAGTAGAATTCACGTATTCACGCGGCGTCGACAAGCCAGTCGCGCGTCAATTCCTCCGCAGCGCTCAAGGTCCGGTCGCTGTTCCAGGTCAGGTAGAAGGCGCTTGGCGCATCGACGCTGGCGTCGGTGATCGGCACGAGTCGGTTGGCGTCCAGATAGGTGCGGATCAGACGCCGCCAGCCGAGAACAACGCCCGCGCCCTCTTCCGCCGCCTGAAGCGCAATCGTGTAGTTGTTGAAGGTCTTGTTCACAGGCGCGTTATTCTTGACCCCGCACAGGCGGAACCACTCGTTCCAGCTCATCCATCCGACATCGATCGCCTGGAGCTGCAGCAGCGGCAGGTCGACAAGGTCCGCCGCATGGCGCACCGGATGACGTTTGGCAAAATCCCGGCCGCACACTGGCACGATGACGTCGGCAAACAGCTTGACCGCCGTCGCTCCCTGCCATTTCCCATTCCCGTAGCGGATCGCGAGATCGACGTCGGAGCCTTCGAGATCGCTTGCAACATCGGAGACCCGGTGGTTGATGTGGATGTCGGGATGTCTTTGCCAGAGCCGCGCTATACGGGGGATCAGCCACAGGCTGGCGACCGCAGTGGACGCTCCAATCGTTATGACGCGGTCCGAGTCCGGAGCGCGTATCCGCTCGATCACCGCCGCCGTGCGGCTGAACGAGGTGGCGAGCGTGGCGTAGAGTTCCTCGCCTTCCGGCGTGAGGACAACGCCGCGATGGACCCGCAAAAACAGTGCAATGCCGATTTCCGCTTCCAGCGCTTTGATCTGATGGCTTACGGCGCCGGGAGTCACGTTCAATTCCTGGGCCGCGTGCTTCAGACTGAGATGGCGAGCCGCCGCCTCGAAAACCGCAAGCGCCGTCAGGGACGGAAGTCGGTAGTGTCGCCGGGTCAAGATTTCTCCTGTGCGTTCAGAAGATCGTCAATTCGGCAGATTCGTTCTTTTCTAAGGTAAGGTCAATCGAATTGAAAAGGTCAGTCGCGCGTCACGATGCGAAATCCGTCCGCAGGATGAGACAGCCTGACATGGGTGACCGTCTGGCCTTCAAGCCAGGTTGTGCGCTCGATGATGAAAACCGGCTCCTGTGGACCGAGATCCAGATGCTCTGTTTCTTCCAAACCCGCGGCGGCCGCGCGAAAGACATGCTCCGCGTTTGAATAGGGCACCGTCTGTAAAAGCCATTCGTTGGGGCTAACCGTCTCGAAACTCTCGTCTGCCGCCTGCGGCACGACGTCGAGACTGATCCACCGGTTTTCCAGCTGAAAGGGTTTGCTGTCCGCAAAATGCAGACACAAGACGTGCAGCGCGTCGGTTTCGGCGGCCAGGCCAAGCTCCGCCTGTATCGCCTGCGGCGGCCTTTCGACCCCGCGGCTGACCAGCAGATAGCTGTAGCGCCTGCCGCTCTGCTCGATTTCGTCCCTGACAATCCGTATGCGGACATGCGCGTCGCGCGTCATGCGCTGGACAACACGTGTCCCGGCCTTGCGGCGGCGTTCAACGAAACCGTCCTCGGCGAGCGCCTGCATGGCGCGGTTCACCGTGACGCGGGTCGTGCCGTATTCGCCGGCAAGCTCCGCCTCCGGCGGCATCAGCATGCCCGGCTTCCATTCTCCGCTCTTTATGCGATCGAGCAGGACGCTGCGTATTTCCTTGTATGTCGGCATCGATCAGAGCCTCTCCCGCAAGCTGTGCGCCGCCGACCTGAATGCGTTTTCGACGGCCTCGCGCGCGATGTGGCGCCCTTCCCTCACCATATGACGGCCCGCCGACCAGACATCGCTCACGACATCGTCGTTTCCCGCAAAAAGCCAGCCATCGATCAGCTGATCTTCGCGAAGTCCCGCCAGGGTCGTGTTCTGCGTGTCGATTGCGACCAGATCGGCCAGGCGGCCAGTTTCGAGCGCGCCGGCGTTGCGCCGCAAGGCCTGCGCGCCGCCGGTAGCGACCGCCTTGAAGAGTGTCGTTCCCGTCGATTGCCCGCCAGCCACCATGACATTGCGCATCCGGTGCTTCAGACGCTGGCTGTATTCGAGTTGGCGCAACTCCTCCGACAGCGAAATGCGGATATTGGAGTCCGAGCCGACGCCGAAACGCCCTCCGGCGCCGAGGAAGGTTTCACCATTGAAAATACCGTCGCCGAGATTGCCTTCCGTGATTGGACACAGGCCTGCAACGGCCTTCGAAGCGGCAAGGCCCAAAGTTTCTTCCTCGGTCATCTGCGTCGCATGGATAAAGCACCAGCGATCGTCGACCGCGCAATTGTCCAGCATCCAGGCGACCGGGCGCTGACCCAGCCAGGCCTCGACGTCGCGCACTTCCTTTTCCTGTTCGGCGACGTGCATATGGATCGGCCCATCTGTGAACGCGTCAGCGACGAAGGTCAGCAGTTCCGGCGAGACGGCGCGCAAGGAATGCGGCGCGACCCCGATGGAGCAATCCGAAGGCAGAGCGCGCAACGCGCCTTTCGCTGACTCGTAGAGGCGCAAGAAACGCTCGCGGTCACATCCGAAGCGCAACTGTCCTCCGGCCAGAGGCGCTTCGCCCGCGCCGCCATAGGCGTAGAGCACCGGCAGGTGGGTGAGCCCGATGCCGGCTGTCCCGACAGCCGCGAATATGCGCTCCGACAGTTCGCCGATATTCTCGTAGTCACGCCCGCCGGCCTGATGATGAACATAGTGAAACTCGCCAACAGACGCATAACCCGCCTCCAGCATCTCGACATAGACCAGCGCGGCGATCGCCTCGATCTCGTCCGGCGTCAGAATATCGAGGAACCGGTACATGAGCGTGCGCCAGCTCCAGAAATCGTCATGGGCGGCGGATCGATATTCCGTCATCCCGGCCATGGCGCGCTGAAAAGCATGGCTGTGCAGGTTGCCTGGCGCAGGCAGCAGCAGGCGCGAGGACAGCACCTCGTCGCCCGGTTTCGCGGATGCGCCCGTTTCCACGGCCTCGATCAAACCATCGCTGTCGATGGCTATCCGGACATCGCGGACAATGCCTTCGGGAAGCAGCGCCTGGGGTGAAAAAAGGGTTGTCATCACGCATCCGTATTTGTTGACATAATCTTATTATGAATATACATAATATTTCGAAAGAAGCAAACGGGAACCGGGCCTGATGGATGACTTCGTCCTCAAGAATGCGCGCATCGCCACGATGGCCGACAACGGCGCGCCTTATGGTCTGATCGACAATGGCGCCGTCGCAATAAGGGACGGACGCATCGCCTGGGTTGGCGCGTCGGACGCGATTCCCGCGGACCATGCCGGTCTTGAGACCGAAGAACTCCACGGGCGGCTCGTGACGCCTGCCCTCATCGACTGTCACACCCATATCGTCGCCGGCGGCAATCGCGCCAACGAATTCGAAATGCGGCTGAACGGAGCAAGCTACGAGGAAGTCGCGCGCGCCGGCGGCGGCATCGTATCGACCGTCAAGGCCACCCGCGCCGCGAGCGAAGACGAACTCCTTGCTGCCGCCCTGCCCCGCGTCGATCAGCTGATTGGCGAAGGCGTCTGCGTCATCGAGGTCAAGTCCGGATACGGTCTCGACCTCGAAACGGAGCTCCGGATGCTGCGCGTTGCGCGCAGGATCGCCGATGCCCGAGATATCCGGATACGCACCAGCTTTCTCGGAGCGCACGCAATCCCGCCTGAATACCGCGACCGGGCCGACGCCTATATCGACGAGGTCTGCATTCCGGCCCTGGAACAGGCCGCCGCCGAGGGTCTGGCGGACGCCGTCGACGGCTTCTGCGAATCCATCGCCTTCAGTCCTCAGCAGATCGCCCGCGTCTTTGACGCCGCCAGACGTCTCGGCCTGCCGGTCAAGCTTCACGCCGAGCAGTTGACCGATCAGGGCGGCGCGAAACTCGCTGCAAGCTATGGCGCCTTGTCCGTCGATCACCTGGAATATGTGGGGGAGGACGGGGTGACCGCAATGAAAGATTCGGAAAGCGTCGCCGTCATGCTGCCCGGCGCCTTCTACACCTTGCGCGAGAGGCAATTGCCACCGATCGACCTTTTCCGCAAGCACGGCGTCCCCATGGCGGTCGCAACCGACTGCAATCCCGGCTCGTCCCCTCTGTCCTCCTTGCTGACGGCGATGAACATGGCGTGCACGCTCTTCCGCATGACCCCGGAAGAGGTTCTGGCCGGCGCGACGCGGATCGCCGCGCAAGCGCTCGGCCTTTCGGACGCCGGGATGATCAAGCCCGGCTTGCGGGCCGACTTGGCGGTCTGGAATGTCGAAAGCCCGGCGGAACTGGCCTACCGCATCGCCTTCAACCCGCTTCAACGCCGCATCATGGCGTCCAAATCGTCAAAGGAAACATGAACCCGTGAGCAGCCCGATCCTCACCCCCGGCGCAACGACCCTGCGTCAGCTCGAAACCATTTACTGGCAGGATCTGCCGGCGAGGATTGACCCCGCCTGCAAAACCGCCGTCGATCGCGCCGAACAGATTATTCTCAAGGCGGCCGCCGGCGACCAGCCCGTCTACGGCGTCAACACCGGCTTCGGGAAACTGGCAAGCGTCAAGATCGCGGCGGAAGACCGGGTCAAGCTTCAGCGCAATCTCATTCTGTCCCATGCCTGCGGCGTCGGTCCGGCGACGCCGCCGCGCGTCGTCCGGCTGATGATGATCCTCAAGATGCTTTCTCTCAGCCGCGGCGCGTCGGGCGTGCGCTGGGGTCTGATCAAGCTGATCGAGGGCATGCTTGAAAAGGGCGTCACACCGGTCATACCGGCACAGGGATCGGTTGGCGCGTCCGGCGACCTGGCGCCGCTCGCCCACATGACATGCGTCATGATCGGCGAAGGCGAAGCCGAGTTCGAGGGCGCGGTCATGAATGGCGCCGAGGCGCTGCGCAAAGCCGGCCTCGAACCGCTCGTCCTGCAGGTCAAGGAGGGCGTGGCCTGCATCAACGGCACGCAATTCTCCACCGCCTATGCGCTTGCTGGCCTGTTCGAAGCCTGGCGTCACGCGGAGGCCTCCCTTGTCTCCAGCAGTCTGTCCACGGACGCCATCATGGGATCGACCGCGCCGACCCGCCCGGAAATCCACGAGCTGCGTGGTCACCGGGGACAGATCGAAACGGCTGCGGCGATCCGACAACTGATGGAAGGCTCGGAAATCCGCGAAAGCCACCTCGAAAACGACAGCCGCGTTCAGGATCCCTACTGCATCCGGTGCCAGCCGCAGGTCACAGGCGCCTGTATCGATCTGCTTCGGCAGGCCGGCCATACACTGGAGATCGAAGCCAACGCCGTGACCGACAATCCGCTGATCCTCGACGAGGACAGCATCGTCTCCGGCGGCAATTTTCATGCGGAGCCGGTCGCTTTCGCCGCCGACCAGATCGCCATAGCGATCGCCGAGATTGGCGCCATATCGCAGCGTCGTATTGCACTCATGGTCGATCCGGCGCTCAATTTCGAACTGCCGACGTTTCTCACGCCACGGCCAGGCCTGAATTCGGGCTACATGATCGCCGAAGTCACCACGGCGGCGCTGATGAGCGAGAACAAGCATCTCGCCAATCCCTGCAGCACCGATTCCACGCCCACGAGCGCGAACCAGGAAGACCATGTCTCCATGGCCGCCCACGGCGCACGGCGGCTGGAGCGGATGAACGAGAATCTCGCAAACATCATTGCGGTCGAGGTCCTCTGCGCCACGCAGGGTATAGAGTTTCGGGCGCCGCTGAGGACCAGCCCCAAGTTGCAGAATGTGATTTCCCGCATTCGCAGCGATATCCCGGCCCTCGAAGACGATCGCTATATCGCAAATGATCTCAAAGACGCCGCAGAACTGATACGGTCGAGACGGCTGATCAGCGAAAGCGGATTGGAGCCGTTCATTCATCTGGGGGAAGCATAATGGATCCTGTCGAAGTCGTCCGCGGAAGCGGGCCTATCGTTCTGGGTATGCCGCACACCGGCGTCGATGTGCCCGACGATATTAGCAATTCTCTGAACGCCACCGGCCGTCGGCTGACCGACACCGACTGGAACATCCACCTGCTCTATGAAGGCCTCCTTCACGGCGCGACAACCGTGCGCGCGACATTCCACCGCTACGTGATAGACGCGAATCGCGACCCGTCCGGCGAAAGCCTCTATCCGGGACAGAACACGACCGGGCTCTGCCCGACCACCGATTTCGACGGCAAACCACTGTACCGCGAGGGAATGGAACCCGACGAAGCGGAGGTGGAACGACGCCTTGACGCCTTTCATCGTCCTTATCACGCCGCCCTGAAGGCGGAACTGGAGCGCGTTCACGCAAAACACGGCGTCGCAGTTCTCTACGATTGCCACTCGATCCGCTCGCATATTCCCTTCCTGTTCGAAGGCACGTTGCCCGATTTCAATATCGGAACGAACAAGGCGACGACCTGCGATATCGAGATCGAGCGTCTCGTCGCCGCCTGCTGCAGCAGCGCCTATGGCTACACGTCGGTGGTCAACGGCCGCTTCAAGGGCGGCTGGACGACGCGCCATTACGGCAAGCCGGAAACCGGCGTCCATGCGATCCAGATGGAGCTTTCGCAGCGCTCGCACCTGAAGGCCGAAGCAGCGCCTTACGACCTCGACGAACGCAAGTCGTCCGCCCTGCGCCATCATCTCGGCGAAATCCTGCACGCTCTCGACACATGGGCGCGTGAGCGGACCTCCGGATCCAAATGAACAGTCAGAACTCTACAGGTAACCGACCATGACCAATTCCCGCCACAACCTGCGCGACGTCTATCCGCCGACCGGATCGGAGTTGAACGCCAAATCCTGGCTCACCGAAGCGCCGATGCGCATGCTGATGAACAATCTCCATCCGGACGTCGCCGAAAACCCTCATGAACTTACCGTCTATGGCGGCATCGGCCGCGCCGCTCGCAACTGGGAGGCCTTTGACCAGATCGTCGCCTCACTCAAGACGCTGGAGGACGACGAGACCCTTCTTGTGCAGTCGGGAAAGCCGGTCGGCGTCTTCAAGACCCATACGGACGCGCCGCGCGTATTGATCGCCAACTCCAACATCGTGCCGCACTGGGCTAACTGGGACCATTTCCACGAGCTCGATAAGAAGGGCCTGATGATGTACGGCCAGATGACGGCCGGCTCCTGGATCTATATCGGCAGCCAGGGCATCGTTCAGGGCACCTACGAAACCTTCGCCGAGGCCGGCCGCCAGCATTACAACGGCGATCTCAAGGGCAAGTGGATCCTGACCGGCGGCCTTGGCGGCATGGGCGGCGCGCAGCCGCTTGCCGCCACGATGGCCGGCGCGAGCATGCTCGCGGTGGAATGCAATCCCGACAGCATCGATTTCCGGCTGCGCACGCGCTATCTCGACGAGCGCGCCGAGACGCTGGACGAAGCGCTGGAGATGATCGATCGCTGGACAAAGGCCGGCGAAGCCAAGTCCGTCGGCCTGCTCGGCAACGCCGCCGACGTGTTTCCCGAACTCGTGCGTCGCGGCGTGAAGCCGGATATGGTCACCGACCAGACCTCCGCCCACGATCCGCTCAACGGGTATCTGCCGCAGGGCTGGACCCTCGCCGAATGGCGCGAGAAACGCGAGAGCGATCCGAAGGCGGTCGAAAAGGCGGCGCGCGCTTCGATGAAGGTGCATGTGGCCGCCATGGTCGATTTCTGGAACATGGGGATTCCTACGCTCGACTACGGCAACAATATTCGCCAGGTCGCCAAGGAAGAGGGTCTGGAAAACGCCTTCGCCTTCCCCGGTTTCGTGCCGGCCTATATCCGGCCGCTCTTCTGCCGCGGCGTCGGCCCGTTCCGCTGGGCGGCCCTGTCCGGCGATCCGGAGGATATTTATCGCACGGACGAGAAGGTCAAGGAAATCATTCCGGATGACCCGCACCTGCACAACTGGCTGGACATGGCGCGTGAGCGGATCGCTTTCCAGGGCCTGCCCGCCCGCATCTGTTGGGTCGGCCTTGGCCAACGGCACCGCCTCGGCCTCGCCTTCAACGAAATGGTCCGAAACGGCGAGGTGAAGGCCCCTGTGGTCATCGGTCGCGACCATCTTGATTCCGGTTCGGTGGCCTCGCCCAATCGCGAGACCGAGGCAATGAAGGACGGCTCCGACGCCGTGTCCGACTGGCCGCTCCTGAATGCGCTCCTCAATTGCGCATCGGGCGCCACCTGGGTGAGCCTGCACCATGGCGGCGGCGTCGGCATGGGATTTTCCCAGCACGCCGGCATGGTGATCTGTTGCGACGGGTCCGAAGCAGCCGATGCGCGCATCGGCCGGGTGCTGTGGAACGACCCGGCCTCCGGCGTCATGCGGCATGCCGACGCCGGCTATGACATCGCCATCGACTGCGCGAAGGAAAACGGACTGCGTCTGCCGGGCATCCTCGGAAACTGAACCTCACGCGCTCCTGCACCCTGACGCCAGCCAACGAGCCGGCGTCAGGCAGCCCGGTCTGACGGCGTATTTTCTGAAGACTTTGAAGTTTCCATTGAAAGACTTTTCGGGAAGCTGCTGGTACTTTTTCGCAAAAGCGAGATAGGATAGATTCAAACCGTTCTATTTCAGCGTCAGGAGAAAGTATGAGCGTACCCGTCCGCAAGCAGATCCGCTTCATCCTCAATGACCGGCCGATCAGTCTCGACGATATCGCTCCCGACTTCACGCTTCTCGATTTCCTTCGCATCGACCAGAGACTGACCGGCACGAAAGAAGGCTGCGCCGAGGGCGATTGCGGCGCCTGTACAGTGCTTGTGGGGCGGCTCGGCGTCAGCGGCCTTGTCTACGAAACCGTCAACGCCTGCATTCGTTTTGTCGGCTCGCTCGACGCCTGCCACGTCGTCACGATCGAGCACCTGGCCGCCGCGGACGGCGCACTTCACCCGGTCCAGCAGGCAATGGTCGACCGGCACGGCTCGCAATGCGGATTCTGCACGCCCGGCATCGTCATGTCGCTTTACGATCTGTGGCTTGAAACGTCCGACGCGACGCCTGCGGCGGTGGAAAAGGCGCTGCAGGGCAATCTTTGCCGCTGTACCGGGTACGAGACCATCATCGAGGCGGCCAAGGCGGCGAGCGCTGTCGCCAGCGACGACGATCGCCTCGTCGCCGGCAGGGCGGCGATGGAAGCCCGTCTGGAAAAATTGCGCGACGGCGCCCGCGTCGAAATCGAAAGCGCCGGCGGCGTGATCTTCGTCCCCGCGTCCCTAAACGATCTCGCCGACATCGTGGAAGCTCATCCCGAGGCGACGATCGTCGCCGGCTCCACCGATGTCGGGCTATGGGTCACCAAGCAGTTCCGCTCGATCACGCCGGTGGTCTTCATCAACAATCTCCTGGAACTCAAGCAGATCACCGAGACGAGCGAGGGTCTGACGCTCGGCGCCGGCGTCACCTATAGCGACGCGTTCGAGGCGATCGTCGAGCGCTATCCGGCCATGCGCGGCTTCTGGGAGCGCATCGGCGGCGAGCAGGTGCGCAATATGGGCACCGTTGGCGGCAATATCGCCAACGGATCTCCGATTGGCGACACCCCGCCGCCGCTCATTGCGTTGTCGGCGCATGTGACCCTGCGCAAGGGCGCAAGCGAGCGCACATTGCCGCTTGAGGACTTCTTCATCGACTACGGGAAGCAGGACCGCCAGCCCGGAGAATTTGTTTCGGCGGTCCATATTCCGGCGCTGGACGCATCGCGCATTTTCGCCGCCTACAAGATTTCCAAGCGGCGAGACGAGGATATCTCGGCTGTCTGCGGCGCCTTCAACGTCAAGATCGAGTCGGGTCGCGTCTCCGATGTCCGCATCGCCTTCGGCGGCATGGCCGCAACGCCGAAACGGGCGTCCGCCGTCGAAGCGGCGCTCAAGGACCAGCCCTGGAACGAAGCCACGATCGACACCGCCATGGGAATGTTCGAAAAAGACTTCCAGCCGCTGACCGACTGGCGCGCGACTGCGGACTACAGGCTTCTGGTTGCGAAGAACCTGCTCAAGCGGTTCTTCCTGGAGACGGAAGGCAATTCGGTCGTCATCGAACGGTACGAAACGGCGGGAGCATGACTATGGAACAGACATCCGCCAGCAGCACGGAAATCTCCGGCGGCGTTCACGCGCCGCGCCGGCATGATTCCGCCCACAAGCACGTCACCGGAACGGCTGAATATACCGACGATATCGGCGAACCGATCGGCACGCTGCACGCCGCGCTCGGCATGACCGATCGCGCCCATGCGAAAATCGTCTCGATCAATCTCGACAAGGTGCGCGATGCTTCCGGCGTCGTCGACGTGCTGACGGCGGACGACGTGCCGGGCGTCAACGACATCAGCCCGAACGGCCTCGACGACGAACCGATCCTGATCACCGACACTTGTCTCTATCACGGCCAGCCGATCTTCGCCGTTATCGCCAAAACGCGCGAGCAAGCCCGCAGGGCCGCGACCCTCGCTGAAATCGAGTATGAGGATCTCCCCTTCGAGACCGATGTGGTCGGCGCCATGAACGCCGGATACAAGCACGTCACCGATCCGCTGAAACTGCAGTACGGCGACGTGGACACGGCGCTCGCCAATGGCACAAACCGCTTTTCAGGCGAAATGCGCGTCGGCGGACAGGATCATTTCTATCTCGAAGGCCAGATCTCGCTGGTCGTGCCCGGCGAGGACGACGAAGTCACCGTCTACGCATCGACCCAGCATCCGAGCGAGATCCAGCACATGGTGTCGCACGCGCTCGGGACCTCATCCAACGCAGTCACCGTGAATGTCCGTCGCATGGGCGGCGGTTTCGGCGGCAAGGAGACCCAGGGCAACATCTTCGCCGCCATCGCCGCCATCGCGGCCAAACGGCTCAAGCGACCCGTCAAGATCAGGCCGGACCGCGACGAGGACATGACCGTCACCGGCAAGCGTCACGATTTCCATGTCGCCTACGACGTCGCCTACGACAATGACGGGCGGATCGAAGCGCTCGACGCGACCTTTGCGGCGCGATGCGGCTATTCTTCCGACCTGTCCGGCCCAGTCACCGACCGCGCCCTCTTCCATGTCGACAATTGCTATTTCCTGCCGAATACGCGGCTGGTGTCGCGGCCTATGATGACCAATACGGTCTCGAACACCGCATATCGCGGTTTCGGCGGCCCGCAGGGCATGCTTGGCGGAGAGAGGGTCATCGAGGAAATCGCCTACAGGCTCGGCAAGGATCCGCTGGAGATCCGCCGGGTGAATTTCTACGACGAGGACAAGCGCAACGTCACACCCTATCACCAGACGGTGGAGGACAACATCATTGCGCGCATTGTCGACGAGATCGAGGAAAGCTCGGACTATCAGGCGCGGCGCAAGGCGATTATCGACTTCAACAGGACGAGCAAGGTCATTCGCAAGGGCATCGCGCTCACGCCCGTCAAGTTCGGCATTTCCTTCACCGCCACCTGGTTCAACCAGGCCGGCGCGCTTGTCCATGTCTACCAGGACGGTTCCGTCCATCTCAACCACGGCGGCACGGAGATGGGCCAGGGATTGAACACCAAGGTGGCGCAGGTCGTCGCGGACGAATTCCAGATCGACCTGGAAAATGTGCGCATCACCGCGACCCATACCGGCAAGGTGCCGAACACGTCGGCGACAGCCGCCTCTTCCGGCTCCGACCTCAACGGCATGGCGGCCGCCAACGCCGCGCAGCAGATCAAGACGCGGCTGGTGATGTTCGCTTCCGAGCAATACGGCGTGCCTGAGGAACAGATCGATTTCGTGCCGAACCACATGCGCGTCGGCAACCAGTTGATCCCGTTCGCCGACATGATCAAGCAGGCCTATATGGCGCGTGTTCAATTGTCGGCCGCCGGCTTCTACAAGACGCCGAAAATCCACTGGGACCGCGACAAGGGCCAGGGCCGGCCGTTCTTCTATTTCGCCTACGGGGCTTCGGTTTCCGAAGTCAGCATCGACACGCTGACCGGAGAGTATCATGTCGATCGCGTCGACATCCTCCACGACGTCGGCAAGTCTCTCAACCCGGCGATCGACCTTGGACAGGTCCAGGGCGGCTTCGTGCAGGGCATGGGGTGGCTGACGACAGAAGAATTATGGTGGGACGACAAGGGCAGGCTGCGCACCCATGCGCCGTCGACCTACAAGATACCGCTCGCTTCCGACAAGCCGAAGGTTTTCAACGTGACGCTCGCCCAGTGGTCGACCAATCGCGAACGCACGATCCGGCGCTCCAAGGCTGTCGGCGAGCCGCCGTTCATGCTCGCCAACTCCGTCCTCGAGGCTCTTTCGATGGCCGTCGCCAGCGTTGCCGATTACCGTGTCTGCCCGTGCCTTGACGCGCCGGCGACGCCCGAGCGCATTCTCATGGCCGTCGAACGGATGAAAAAGGCATGATCCATGGCGCGACCGCTCTCGCCGATTGAACTGCTGGACGCCGGCGAGCCGCTGATCAGGATCACCGTCGCCAATGCGCGCGGCTCCACGCCCCGTGAAAAAGGCACGTGGATGCTCGTTTCGGCCCTGGCGCAGGCCGGCACGATCGGCGGCGGTCAGCTTGAACTGGCAGGCATTGAAAAAGCCCGCGAACTCCTGGCTTCCGGAGAGACTTCGGCGCATCTCGATATCCCGCTCGGACCCGAGATCGGGCAGTGCTGCGGCGGCAATGTCGCGCTTTCCTTCGACAGGCTGGACGCCGCAAGCCATCACGCCCTGAGAGCCGAATGCCGCAGGGAAGAAGACGCCCTGCCCTGCGTCTACGTCTTTGGCGCCGGCCATGTCGGCAAGGCGCTCGCCGAGGCGCTCTCTTTGCTGCCCGTGCGCACTGTGCTCGTTGAAAGCCGCAAAGCGGAGTTGGACGGCGCGACCGACAGGGTGGAGAAACGCCTGACGGCAGTGCCGGAAAGCGTCATCGCCGATGCGCCCGAGGGCTCGGCCTATGTGACGATGACCCATGAACATGCGCAGGATTTCATCATCGTCGAGAAGGCGTTGCAGCGCCTGGACGCTCCTTATGTCGGGATGATCGGCTCGAAGACGAAACTCGCCCAGTTGCGAAGCTGGCTGAAGAAGGAAGGCGGCGACGGCGATCCGACGCGGCTTATATGCCCGATCGGCGGGTCGCAGGTCCGCGACAAGCGGCCGGCCGTCATCGCAGCGCTCGTCGCCGCCGAACTGATGACCGTGCTTGGCGGTCATTCTCAGTCGTAAAACCCGCAACCCGTACACATAGAAGCTTGACGACGGCTCGCTTCATCTTTAGCTTTTCGTTCTGTGCAAATATTTTCGGTATGCGAAAATTATAACCGCATGGGACGAGGAATAGATTTACATGTTAATCGCGACGTCGGAAAACCCATGCTGAAGGTTACGCTGCTGGGAACCGGCATTCCGAACCCAAGCGTTCAGGCGTTCGGAACATCTACCCTTATCGAAGCAGGCGAACAGCGCGTCCTGATCGATTGCGGCCGCGGCGCGGTTATCCGGCTGTCACAGCTCGGACTCCCCGTCGGATATGTCGACACAGTTATCCTGTCGCATTACCATTCCGACCATTACAGCGGCATTTTCGATCTCCTGATGTCGGGCACCATCCGGCAGGCATGGGCGGGGAGAGGCGGTCCTCTGCACGTCTACGGCCCGGAAGGCGTGCAGCACCTTGCCGAAGGCGCCTGGCTTGCGACGAAGCCCGATCGCGACATCCGCGTGGCCGACCATGAGATCGACCCGGAGGACATGCGCCTTGTTCCGCACGTCTACGAAGAAGGCGTCGTCTACGACCGCGGCGGATTGAAAATTATCGCCATTCTGGTCGATCACGGCGACAACATACCGACAGCTTTCGCTTTTCGCGTCGAATATGACGACCATGTCTTCGTGCATTCCCACGACACCCGCTATAACGAAAACCTCATTTCTCAGGCTCATGGCGCGGACGTCTTCATTCACGAAGTCGCCGCAGCGCGGCAATCGACCCTCGACAACTATCCGAACGTCAAGATCGCGATCGACCACCATTCTTCTCCAACCGACGTCGGCCGCGTGTTCGCGCAGACAAGGCCAAAGCTCGCCATGCTGACGCATCTGGCGCTGCTGCCGCCGGACCCGCCAAGCATCGACGGTCTGCTAGCCGAAATCGGCGAGGAATATGAAGGCGTCGTGCTGATTGCGGAGGATCTGATGACGATACGCATCGGCAAGGGGATATCGATCGAACCTTTCCGGCATCCCGGAAAATAACCCACCAACTCCGGCGAGCGATACGCAGCCGGCCTATCGCAAGGGAGGAACAAGCGATGATGAAGACTACCACCGCCCTGATTGCAGGCATGTCCCTGGTAACGGCAAGCGCCGCTTTCGCGCAGGAAAATCTTACCGCCATGACATCGGCGCCTGGAACCGCGGTGCATCTGACGATCTCGCACCTGGCGGAGATTGCAGCAGACCGCGGCATAGCCGACATCCAGATCACGCTCGGGCAGACAGGCGTCAACCAGACCCAGGCGGTGGCCGAAGGCAGAGCCGATGTCGGCAACTGCCCCTTCATCCTTCCATTCCTGTTGTCGAAAGGCGCCGGACCCTACGCCGCCCTCGGCGCGGAAAAAGGCGCGGAACTCGCAGCCAACCTGCGCGTGCTCTATCCCTACTCCTTCGGCGCTTACACGCTTTACGCCTATGACGCGGCCGGCGTGGGCGGCTGGGACGATCTGGCCGGAAAGACCATTCTCGACGGACCGCCGCGCGGCGCCGCCACCGCCGAAGCGCGCAGTCTCATCCAGGTCGTGACCGGCCTGAAGCCGGACGAGGACTACAAGACGATCGAAAGCGACTGGCCGCAAATGGTGACGACCATCACCGAGGGGTCTTCCGATGTCGCCCTCCTGCCTGAATTCATTCCCAGCGACAGGCCGCTGCAGGCCCTGTCGGCCGGCAAAATGACGTTCTGGTCGATCCCGAAAGATATCTTCGAGAGCGAGCCGATGCAGAAGCTGTTGTCGTCTCCGGGCACCGCTCCGTTCATCCTCACGATGGAGCAGATGCAGACGCTTGGCGACAACGCCGAGATTGTTTCCGAGGACGGATTCTTCCGCACGAGGGGTTCGGTCGGCGGCAATTGCGTCAACGCATCGATGAGCGACGACCTCGCCTATGCATTGACGAAAGCCCATCTCGAAACGCTCGACGCGCTCTACGCCAAGGCGCCATACGCCACGAACATCGGGCTGGAAGAACTGGATCCGCAAAAATCGGGCATGTGCGGACTGAACCCGATCAAATATCACGCCGGCGCCATTCGCGCCTGGGAAGAAGCGGGTTACACCGTGCCGGATTGCGCAAAGTAGACTATTGAATATGGAGCCGGCCGCCACCTTCGCGGCCGGTTGCAACAACCGGACACCCACCCGACAGTCATGACCGAAACCGACGACAGCCAATCCACCAGTGTGTTCGCGCGCAGGGTTCTCTACGCGCTCGCCCTTTTGCTGGTTGTCGCGGGCATGATCAACTCAACGCCGTCAATCCCGGGTTGGGACGAATTCTGGCGCGGCGTGACGGGAATGCCCGACCTCCTGGTGCGGCGTTTTCCCTACGAATATTTCTACCCCCTCGCCTTTGCATGGATGATGATCATCGTCGTCCTGTCCAGTTCGATCTGGCGCAGATGGCGAGATCGATCGGCCGCCTGGCGCACGCTTGGCCTCGCCATGGATATCGCGCTGCTTGTCGCGGCGCTGGCGATCGCCGCCTCCTATCTCATCGAGAATGAGGCCGTCTGCATGATCGACGTCCTCACCGGCGAACGCGCAGTCTTGATGGAAAACGCGCTGAAGGCCGAGAAGGAACTCGCCCAGTTGATGGGCTTGCCCGAACCAACCAGCGTCGACAACCCGCTATGCCAGGTCGACACCGGCGTCTGGCTCGTCTGGATCGTCGGCTTTTCCGTTCTCGTCTTTCTCGCCTACAATGTCGAAATCTGGGGCTTCTCGCTGGTTCTGGTGTCCATCGTCATGGCGGCATACGCCATCGGCACCGTCCTGATCTGGTATGTCTTCGGCCCAGAGGGCATGAACAAATACGCCATCACCGTTCTTGGCGGCGAGCCGCGAACGCTGCTCGACGGGCGCTATCGCATACATGATCTGCTGATCAACCAGGGCTCCGGGCTGCTCGGGCAGTTCCTCCACATCATGTTGAACACGGTGTTCCCCTATATCGTGCTCGGCGCGCTGCTCGCCGTTTCAGCCGGAGGCAACACGCTGATCAAGCTCGCCTTCGTTTGGACGCGGCGGCTGCGGGGCGGCCCCGCCCATGCGGCCATCGTCGCGTCGGCGCTGTTCGGCACCACCACGGGAACGCCGGTGGTCAATGTGCTTGGAACGGGAGTCCTGACCATCCCGATGATGATCAAGCGGGGCTTCTCCAAGGTCTATGCCGGCGGCGTCGAGGCGGCCGCCTCGTCCGGCGGACAGATCATGCCGCCGATCATGGGCGTCGCCGCCTTCGTGCTCGCCGCAATGACGGGCGTGCCCTATCGCGAGGTGGCGATCGCCGCCGCGATACCAGCCGTCGCCTATTTCTTCTGCATGTTCCTGTCCGTGCTCTTCCAGTCACGCAAGCAGGGTATCGAGGCGGTGGGCGAAATCCCGGACGACATGAAGCTGACGCGCCAGGACTGGACGCATCTTCTCCAGATCGCGTTGCCGATCCTGCTGATCATCGTGCTTTTGCTTATCCCCAAGGACGCTATCGGCTGCGATCCGATCAGTCGTTTGCTCGGCGCGGAAGTCATCCTGTCCGGCGGGGCCTGCCGCGCTGAAAGCCTGCCGTGGATCATGCAGCTCGTGCAGAATTCCGCCGGAGACGCAGGCAGCGTTGGCTGGTGGGCCTCGATCCTGCTCATGGCTCTGCTCTTCATGGATCCCAGGTTTCGGAGCAAGCCGCGCCTTCTCGCCGACGCCTTGTCGAATGCAGGCGTCACCATTTCTACCCTCTATCTGATGTTCCTCGCCGTTTCGGTCATCGACATAAGCCTCAATCTGACCGGGCTCGCCAATTTCGTTGCGCTGGACGTGCTTGGCTGGCTGCGCGCGCTCGACCTCGGCGGCGGCGGCCCCGGCGTCTTCCAGCTTGCAGCGCTTGTCGTGACGATGCTTCTGGCGATCCTGCTGGGCATGGGCATGCCGGCCGTGCCCGCCTATATCAACGCCGCGCTCCTGATGGGACCGCTTCTCGTCGGGCTCGGCATTTCCCTGTTCACGGCGCACATGTTCATTTTCTATTTCGCCTGCGCCAGCGCCATAACGCCGCCCGTGGCGGTCGCCTCCTATGCGGCGTCGACGATCACCCGCGCCGATCCGATCGCCACGAGTTTCTCGGCGGTCCGTTCCGGCATCGTGATGTTCGTGATCCCGTTCGTCTTCGCCTTCTATCCGGAATTTCTGCTGGTGCCGGCCGCGGTGCTGAACCCCGACACGGCCGCGGGCGCGGCGCGCTTCCTGCCGGGTTATGACGGCGAAATCCACTTCGGCGTCCTGCTGCTCCTGCTTCTTCGTCTGGGTCTTGCGCTGTATCTTCTGGCCAGCGCGCTTGCGCGCTTCGACCGGACAAAACTTGCGTATTGGGAAACAGCCGCTCGTCTTGCCCTCGCCGTGCTGATCATGTTCCCCTCGCCTTTTGTGTTCATTCCCGCGGCTATCGGCGCAATCCTACTGATGACCGGTCACACAATCAGCGCGCGCCGCAGCGTCGCTCCGGCTTGAACCCTTTGTCAAACAAAAAAGCGCCGGCCTTTCGGCCGACGCCCGCTACTCGTTGATAGCGATAAATGTCAGGCGGCGACTGTCTTGTCGCCGGCCTTGCTCTTGATCGACTTGTCGAAATAGGGAACCGGCGCAACGGTGGCGCGGATCTCCCGCACTTCGTGGTCTTCGACCGTGCGTCGGCGCGAATTGGGCTCTCCCCACAGCAGGGTGACTTCCGTGCCCGGCTCCGCATGCTCCATGTCGATCAGCGCGGTCGAAAGCATCGAACCTGCATTGGACGAATAGGACATCCAGTTGGAAATGCCGATGCCCTTGCCGTTGCGCATCACCGCGTCGGCCTGGAACGACGAGTACATCGGAACCGGCAGCGAGATGAACTTGGCGCGCGGACCGTCAATGGTCAGCGACTGGCGCAGAATGTCGAACACATCCGTGTTGTCCCAAACCAGCGTCACCTTCTTGCGCTGCTGGTTTTCCTTCATGCGGGCAAGCGCGTCGCGACCGATGAAGTCGTGATCGAGATTGACGAAATTACCGTACCCGACTTCGAAAGGATCAACATAGTAGTCGGAGATCTCGGAGGACACGAAACTGCCGCCAAGCGATCCGGCCGCCTCGAAGGAGCGCGCCGGTATCCACTCGCGATAGGACTGCATGAATTCGCCTTCGTAGATCGCCGGCAGCGGTCGCGGCATCCAGCCGGATTCCTGCGCCGCGGTTCCGTAGGTCACGGAGCCGGCCTTGCGCAGGTCGTAGGCTTCGCCCGCCTTCTCCACGATCTCGCGCACCGCCTGCTGCTCGTCCCATGGGCCGTAGACCTCGAAACCAGGCTGACCCGCCATACCGTGGCGCAGGGCGCGCACCGTCTTGCCGCCGATCTTGAACTCGCCGATGTGGAAGAACTTGATGTCGGGCAGCTTTCCGTCGGTCACTTCCTGCATCAGCGCAAGCGCATGCGGTCCCTGGAGCTGGAAGCGATACACATCGCGGCGTTCGCGCGGCACGATCATGTTTTCGTCCCGCTCGAAGTTAACGTCATAATCGGTCTTTTCGGCGTTGAACTGGACCCAGTTCGCGGCGGTCGGCGGTCCGACGACGCGCAGGAAATCCTCTTCCTCGCGAAACACGACCGCATCGGAGATCATCTTGCCGTCCGGACCGGTCATGATCACCTGCTTGCCGCGCATCGGCGCAAAGGTGTCGAACCGGTTGGTTCCGAGTTCCGACAGAAACGCCATCACGTCCGGCCCCTTCAGGCGCATTTCCGTCATGTGGTAGGACTGTTCCAGAAGCGCGACGCTTTCCTTCCAGGCGCGCTGCTCGTCGCGCCAGTTGGTGAACTCCGGCGGGATCCCCGGGAAGATGGTTGTGCCCATATTCGAGGTGCGCAGGAGATCGATCGGACCTCCCGCCGCGTCGATGGCCTGTTGCAGCGTCTTCGGTGTGGGGATGCCGGTGCCTGTCATGCTTATCCTCCCGGTAAATGTGTCGCGTTGTCGATGGAAGAGGCCAGAAACGGCGCTGCTTCGATTTTGCATAATATTTTCGGATAGCGAAAATAAATACTCTATTCGAAAATTAATAGCTATTGCGCGAGCAGTCAACGCCTTTCGGCCCCATCGGGCGCTGGAAGAGTGTAAACCGGCCGTTTGACGTCAATTCCCGTTCAGCGCTTCCAGAATCATCTTCTGGCATCGCGCGGTCATGAAATCGATGAACAGGCGCAGCTTGGGGTCCTGGAAATCCTTGTGCGGGTAGATTACGGCGAGTTGGGCGGGCACCGGCGGCGTCTCTTTCAACACCTCGACCAGTCGGCCCTCCTCAAGATAGGCCTGCACTTCGAAGCGCGGGCGGTTCGCGATGCCGTGGCCTTCCAGCGCCCAGGCCAGAAGCACGTCGCCGTCATCGGAATCGAAAACGCCGCGCACATCGATCTTGCTGGCGCCGTCCGGCGTCTTGAGCGTCCATGCATGTTCGGTGGAGCCTGGAAACCGCAACAGCAGGCAATTGTGATTTCCCTTCGCCAGTTCATCCGTCGTCGCCGGCGACCCGAATTTCTTCAGATAGGCGGGCGATGCGCAAAGCACCCGTTCGCACTCCATGATCGAGCGCATGCGCAGGCTGGAGTCCTCGATCACGCCGAGGCGGAACGCGAGGTCGATCCTCTCCTTGAGGATATCGACATTATGGTCGGAGAGACGCAGGCGCACCTCGATGTCGGGATAGAGGTCGTGAAACGCCGGAATGCCGGAGGCGATGTAACGCCGTCCGAAACCGAGCGGCGCGCTGACCCGGATCGTTCCCTTCGGCTTGCCGGAGACAGACGCGATCGAGGCCTCGGCGTCGTCCACCGCCTGGATAATGCGGTTCGCGCCCTTGTAGAAGATCTGCCCGTGCTCGGTCGGCGTAAGCTGTCGGGTGGTGCGGTTGAAAAGGCGAACGCCGAGATACTTTTCCAGTTCCTTGACGCGGTTGCTGGCCACCGCCGGTGAAATGCGCATGTCCCGACCCGCCGCGGAAAGATTTCCAAGTTCGACGACGCGGACAAAGACCTTTAGATTTTCAAAGTATGACATGGTTAGACCATATGATTTAACAGATTTTTTTGAAAGTCATCATTCGACTTTCCTCTTTTCAAGCGCCTCGCTGCCCTGCACAATAAACAAAACTGCCGGGGACGATTTTTCATGTACGATTTCGCCGTCGCCTGGGAATGGCTTGCTTTCGCTGCGCGTTGGCTGCACGTGATCACCGCCATTGCCTGGATCGGATCTTCCTTCTACTTCATCGCGCTCGATCTCGGGCTGCAGCACCGTCTCGGACTGCCGGAAGGCGTTTCCGGAGAGGAGTGGCAGGTGCATGGCGGCGGCTTCTACAACATGCGCAAATATCTGGTCGCGCCGCCGGAGATGCCCGAGCATCTGACCTGGTTCAAGTGGGAGTCCTACACGACGTGGCTGTCGGGCTTCGCGATGCTGTGCATCGTCTATTACGCCGGGGCCGATCTTTACCTCATCGATCCGAATGTGCTCGATATATCGATACCGGTCGCGATCCTGATCTCGCTCGCCTCCATCGCTTTCGGCTGGATCGCATACGACTTCATCTGCAAGACCTTCGTCAACTACAGCAACACGATCCTGATGGTGTTCCTGTACATTTTGCTGGTGGCGATGGCCTGGGCCTACACGGAAGTGTTCACAGGACGGGCCGCGCTCCTGCATCTGGGCGCCTTTACCGCCACGATCATGAGCGCCAACGTCTTCTTCGTCATCATCCCCAATCAGAAGATCGTGGTCGCCGACCTCATCGCGGGCAAGACGCCTGATCCGATCTACGGCAAGATCGCCAAGCAGCGTTCGACGCACAACAACTACCTGACCCTGCCGGTCATCTTCCTGATGCTGTCGAACCACTACCCGCTGGCCTTTGCGACGGAATATAACTGGATCATCGCCTCCCTCGTTTTTCTGATGGGCGTCACCATTCGCCACTGGTTCAACACACAACACGCCCGCAAGGGCAGCCCGACCTGGACCTGGCTGGTCACGGTGATCATCTTCATCGTCATCATCTGGCTCTCCTCCTCGCCGAAGTTGAGCGATATGAACGCAGAAGGCGAAACTTCGATTCCGGCCACCTATCAGCGCTTTGCAGACAATGCGCATTTCCCGGCCGTGAAGGACATTGTGCTCTCGCGCTGCTCCATGTGCCATTCCAATGAACCCGTCTGGCAGGGCGTCAACTTCCCGCCCAAGGGCGTGCTTCTGGAAAGCGACGCCGAAATCGCCGCCCATGCGCGCGAGATCTATCTCCAGGCCGGCCGCACCAACGCCATGCCTCCCGCCAACGTCACCGAAATCGCACCGGACGAGCGCCAGATTCTCGTCGCCTGGTTCGAGACTTCGGTGCACGGCGACAGGAACTAGACGTGACCGAAAAGCTCATTCGCGCGCGGCTGCTTTCGTTCAGGCGGCAACCGATGTCGGCCGACGACGCCGACGCCTACGCCTATCACGAAGACGGGGCGCTGCTGATCCGCGACGGTCTGATCGCCGCCGCCGGCGATCACGCAGACGTCGCCAGCAACGCGTCGGCTGACACTCCGGTCATCGACCACCGGCCCTGCCTCGTCATGCCGGGGTTCATCGACCCGCACATTCACCTGCCGCAGATGCAGGTCATCGGCTCGTATGCGCCGGCGCTGCTCGAATGGCTCAACACATACGTCTTCGTCGAGGAGCAGCGCTTCCGCGATCCGGTCCATGCGCAGCGCATCGCGTCGCGCTTTCTGGACGAACTCACGCGCCACGGCACCACGACGGCTGTCGCCTATTGCTCGGTGCACAAGGAATCGGCCGAGGCTTTCTTCGCCGAAAGCCACCGCCGCAACATGCGCATGGTCGGCGGCAAGGTGCTGATGGATCGCAACGCGCCGCCGGAACTGCGCGACACGCCTCAGAGCGGCTATGACGACACGAAGGCGATCATCGAACGGTGGAACGGCGTCGGGCGGCAGCATGTCGCCATCACGCCGCGGTTTGCGATCACCTCGACGCCGGAGCAGATGGAGATGGCCGCGGCGCTGCGGCGCGAGTATCCCGACCTCCTCATGCAGACGCATCTGTCGGAGAACCTGGCGGAGATCGAGTTCACGAAGGAACTCTATCCGTCCGCGAAGGACTATTTCGACGTTTATGAACATTATGGCCTTGCCGGCGAGAAAAGCCTGTTCGGCCACTGCATACACCTGAGCGAGCGCGAAGCCGACGCCATGGCCGAGAGCGGTTCCGTCGCCGTGTTTTGCCCGACCTCGAACATGTTCCTCGGCAGCGGGCTGTTTCCGTTGAAGACGCTGGACGAGCGCGAGAAGCGCGTGCGCATCGCCATCGCGACGGATGTCGGCGGCGGCACGAACTATTCGATGTTGCGGACAGCCGATGAGGGGTACAAGGTTCTTCAACTGAAGGGCCAGAGAATGACGCCGCTGGAAAGCTTCTGGCGGCTGACGCGCGGCAACGCCGAAGCGCTGTCGCTTGACCATCAAATCGGATCGCTGGAGCCCGGTCGCGACGCCGATCTCGTCGTGCTGGACGCCAGCGCTACGCCGGCCATGAAGCTGAGGATGGAGACAGTCGGCACGCTGGCGGAAGAACTTTTCCTGATGCAGACGCTTGGCGACGACCGCACGATCGTCGAGACCTATGTCGCCGGAAAACCGGCGAAGAGCGCGCTCGTCACGGAGTGACCGAGTTCGCCGGCAGGCCTGTTTCTTCGACCCGGCAAATCAGATACATCACTCGCTAAGTATTTCGAAGCGACGGGCTCAAAGTGACGGACACGATCAGAGAATCAGAAAACAGCGAAAACCGGATCGGTCGGCTGACGACGCATTGGGTCTATGGCGCGCTGCCGATGGCCTTTCTGCTTATCCTGTTTGCTCCCTTTGTCGACGGCGTCGCCCTGCCCGTCTACCTCTCCCTGCCGATCTACATGCTGCACCAGTATGAAGAACACGACGCTGACCGTTTCAGGATTAGCATCAACCTGATGCTCGGGCCAAAGGCGCGAGGGCTCTCACACGCCTCGGTCTGGATCATCAACGTGATCTTCGTATGGTTTGCGCTGCTCGCCGTCTTCTTCGCGGCGTCGGCCAATCCCGGCTGGGGCGTCGTCGCAGCCTATCTGATGGCGATCAATGCGCTGGTCCACATAGTGGCTGCGGTCCGCACCCGGAAATACAATTCTGGCCTCGTCACGGCAATCGTCCTTTTCCTGCCGCTTTCGGCCTGGATCTTTGCTGTCCAGCCGGCGAGCCTTGCCCAGTATCTCGCCGGCGCTATTCTGATTGTCGGCCTGCATGCAGCCATCGCATTCCGGGCGACACTGCCAGCACGGTGAGCTGACCTACACCACCCAGGGCGATGTGACGTTGGTCGGTTCAGGTCCGCCAGGACGGTCGCCGGAGTGCACCGGCGTGCTGAAGCGGTCGTAGTAGGCCGCGATGAGGTTGTTGAAAGAGCGGCATAGCTCCGGGTTATAGCCGGCTATATCGGTCTCTTCGCGCGGATCGGCCTCAAGATCGAAAAGGCGCACCGTTCCCGTATCCAGCCATTCCACGCATTTGTAGCGATCGCCTCTTGCCATGCGCGTCGTTCCGTATTCGCAGAACTGCAGGTCGCGCCAATCGGCCAGGTCTCCGCCCCCAAGCAAACCAAGATAGGAACGACCGGCATAGTCTGTGTCCGTCGGCGGATTGACGCCTGCAGCGTCGAGCACTGTTTGAAACAGGTCCAGGTGATCCACGAATTCGGATCTTCTTTGCCCCTTTTCCACGCCCGGCCCCGAAACTATCAGGGGAATGCGGATCGTCTCCTCCACCATGTTGAGCGGCAGGGTGCCGTTGCCCTTGCCCCATATGCCGTGGTGGCTGCAATTCAGACCGTGATCGGACGTATAGACGATCAGGGTGTTCTCGCTCACGCCTGCCGCGTCGAGCGCGTCCATCACCCGGCCGACGCCTTCGTCGATCGCCGTCACCGATGCGTAGTACTGAGCCAGCGCCTCGCTTTGGTTCGCACGATCGATCAGATCTCTGGATTCCAGATTCTGCACGCCGAACGGATAAGATTCACCTTGCGGCAGCTCGGCAAAATCATGGCCTCGGTAGCGATCAACCAGACGCTCGGGATGACCCTCCCACGGGCTATGCGTCGAGACATGCCCCACTAGGAGGAAGAATGGCTTTTCTACATCGCGCTTCTCAAGAAAGTTGATCGCGGCGTCTGTGATCACGTCGGCCTTGGAGCCGGCGATGGTCACGATCTCGCCGTCCTTGCAGTAGCGCGCCGGCCCGGCAGCGTCGATGGGATAGTCGCCCGCAAGCGCGCCCCAATGGTCGAACCCCCTCGCCGGTGTCGTGTCGTTTCCGAGATGCCACTTGCCGACCAGCCCCGTCTCGTATCCGGCCGATTGCAGCAGTTCGGGTGCTGTTTCCTGGCTCTCCAGCCAGTCCCGCTCAAAACGCACCGGCTCGTTGTCGAGATAGTCATGCACGCCGTGCTGCGAGGCGGTAAGGCCTGTCAGAAAACAGGCGCGCGCCGGAGAACAGACCGGCGTCGGCGTGAAGGCGTTTTCCATCACCGCGCCCATGCGGGCGAGGTAGTCGAGATTGGGCGTCTCGACCACCGGATTTCCCGATGAGCCGAGCGCCCACTGGCCGTGATCGTCGGTCAGGAACACGATGATGTTCGGCGCCATGTCAGTAGTTGGCCGTCTCTCGGACATAGCGGCGCAGCCAGTGCCTTCCGAGCATCTTCCAGGCGTAGTCGGTCAGCAGTCCGAAGAAACCCAGCAGGAAAATCCCGACGAACATCCAGTCAATCCGAAAATAGAGTTTCGACGTCCAGATCAGGTAGCCGAGGCCGGATTCCGCCGCCAGCATTTCCACCGCGACGATGACGAGGAAGGAACCGGCGAGCGCCAGCCGCATGCCGACATACATCGAGGGAACGGCCGCAGGCACGGTGACGAACCAGAAGATCTGCCATGTCGATGCGCCCAGCGTTTCGGCGGCAAGCTTCTTGTTCTTGTGCGTGGTCACCACGCCGGTCGCCGTATTGATGACGACGATGAAGCCGGTCGAATACATCACCAGCAGGATCTTCGAGACCTCGCCCACCCCGAACCAGACAAGGAACAGCGTGGTCAGCGCCAGCGCCGGAATGAAGCGCAGAAAATGGATATACGGATCGAAGATCTGCCGCACCGGCATGTAGCTGCCGATGATCAGGCCGAGCGGTATCGCAACCAGGCTGCCCAGAATGAAACCTGTGAGAATCCGGAACAGGCTGATCGCGATATGCTGGAACAGAAGCCCACGCTCGATCAACTCAATCGCGCCTGCGACGATGGCGCTGACCGGCGGCAGGAAAAACGGATCGATGAAATAGCGCGCCACGATTTCCCAAACGATCAGTCCGAAAACGATCGACAGGAAAGAGATCCAGAAGCCGGCGATCCAGCGTCCGAGCGCCGCCGTTTTCGCAGGCGTTGTCTCTGGTGTTTCTACGACCATACCTTGGTCACCTCTTCCTCGATGTCCTTCGAAAGCTTGTCCAGCAGGTCGATATAGGTCGGATCGGTCTGATCACGGGGATAGGCCAGCGGAACCTCGTATTCGTGCTTGATGCCGGCCCGCGGCCCGGCCGACATGAGCAGCACGCGCTGTCCCAGGTTGAGCGCCTCGCGAATGTCGTGCGTCACGTAGATCGCCGTGCGCTTGACCTCCGACCAGATGGTGACGAGCTGGGTCTGCAGCATCTGGCGCGTCTGGGCGTCGAGCGCTGCGAACGGCTCGTCCATCAGCATGATTTCGGGACGCATGGCGAGCATCCGGGCGATCTGCACCCGCTGTTTCATGCCGCCCGACAACTCGTCGGGCAGCTTGTCGACATGGCCAGAGAGGTTGACCATGCGCAATGCTTCGTCGGCCTGCCGTTTGCGGTCGGCGTCGGAAACCTTGTTCATGCGCAGACCGAATTCGACATTGCCCCGAACCGTGAGCCACTGGAACAGGGCGCTGTCGAGATCCTGGAAAACCATGCCCCGGTCCTTGCCCGGACCGGTCACGGCCTTGCCGGCGACCTTTACCTCGCCGGTCGTCGGCTTGTCGAAGCCGGCGATCAGCTTCAGCAAGGTCGACTTCCCGCAGCCGCTCGGCCCGAGCAGGATGAGGAACTCGCCGTCGGGCACGGTGAGATCCACATCCGCAAGGACCGGAAGGCCGCTTGTCCCGCCATGATAGGCGAAGGAAACTTTGGTCATTTCAATCGTCATTCTTTGTCTCCGACGGGACTGTTCTGCAGGCTTGACTTACTTCTGAAGCATCGGATCGACTTCGACGCCCGGAACTGCTTCCGACAGGGCGCCTGCATCAAACTGCGCGGTGAAGTCGTAGGGCTCGATCTTTCCGGCGGCGACCAGGAAGTCGTACTTCGCCTTCAGGCTGGACATCGGCGCGCCGCCGAAGCTCAGGCCGTAGCGCTGCTGCTGGACGACGTTCTTGATCTGCGCCGCGTCGCCGCCCACGCTTTTTGCAATCAGCGCGACCGCTTCGTCGAGGTCGGACTCCATGTATTCGGAGGCCTTCTGGAAGGCTCGCAGGGTCTTGGCGACCGTGTCCTTGTGGTTTTCGTAGTAGTCTTTCAAGACAACAAGCGGCGCGCTGGTGCTCTGGTTGACAATGCTGTCGTCGGCGATGAATTTCCATTTGTCATCGGCGTCCATGGTCGCAACGCCTTCGCCCCATATCCAGGCGGCGTCCAGTCGTCCCGCCTTCATGGCGCCGACGATCTCAAACAGGCTGGTGAAGCCGACCATGTTGACGTCTTCTTCGGGGTTGAGGCCATTGTCGGACAGGTAGGTGCGGGTGACGAACTCCTGCGCCGTGCCGGTGGCGACGCCTATGTCCTTGCCCTTCAGGTCGCCGGGAATCTCGAGATCAGCCTTGGTGTAGAGCTTGTGCCAGCCCGGAAGCGGCTCGGCGATGATCGCCGGAGACATCAGCTTGCCGGCTGCGAAACGGGTCAGCAGCGGAAAGTCGATGATCACACCGAAATCGGCGTTGCCCGCCAGCACCGCGTCAACTGTGTCGACGCCGTAGGAATAGGTCTGGACGACAGGCTTGATGCCTTCTTCTTCCAGGAAGCCCTTTTCGGCTGCGACAATGGCGAGCGAGCCCATTCCGTAGCCGTCCGTTGCATAGCGCACGACCTCTTGCGCCTGCGCCGAGACATTGAGCGCGACCGTTGCGGCGAGCGCCACCGCGGCGCCGAGTACTTTGCTTTTCAACATGCCATGTGTTCCTTCTGGTTGTTTTAGATTTCTGGTTGTTCAACTGGTGTAAAAGGCCGACCCGCCAGCCCGCTCGAAGCCTTCTTGGCCGCGAATTCGAGTTTGGACAGGATTTCGGTCTTGTTGATCGGATGCGCATTCAGCGCCGCGACCGAGACGACGTTGCGAACTATTCCCGATCCCTGCCGATCAAGACCCATGACGAAACGGGTAATCGCGCCCTCGGTGCGAACCAGCAGGCCCGTCTTTCTGATTGCCTCGAACCCGTCCAGGTGCTCCTGCGGAACTTCCAAACCGAAGATATCGCGATAGATCCGCTCGACGTCCGCTTTCGGTTGATAGGCAAGCAGGAACTGGCCCATGCCGTTCTGGATCCAGTCCGTATTCGGCGCGAAGACATCGATGAAATGGTAGCAATTGTGCAGTTCGGTCTTGGCGAGCAGCACAAAGCAGTCTCCATGATAGGAGGCGATACAGGCCGAATGCCCCGTCTGATTGGCAAGATTGGCGACGGTTCCCTGCACCTGCGCGCTTTGCAGCACCTGCGCGCTTTGCAGTCCGAAAGAGCGCAAGGCGTCGCCCAGTTGCAAGGTCCGGTACCCGACAGTGTAGTGGCCGTTCGACTGGCGCTGACGAATCCAGTTCTCTTCCATCAGCATCTTCAGAAGACGCGTCAGAGACGCCCCGGACAGATCCATCGCCTTTGCGAGATCGGAGAACGACCGCTCGTAAGGATACTCCGCAAGTTGTTCGATCAGCCGCAGGGAGCGGCGACCGGCAGCCAGTGGGTTAGCCATCATTTACTTTCAAAAATGAAACTATTTACTTTCACTATTGACAGTCTTGCGGATCGGCGTTTTTTTGTCAATGGGCTCTTTTCAACGATCGAGTCCCGGCCTTTAAAGGAGACCAGGCTTGAGTAACCGTCCGAATATCCTGATTGTCTGCACCGACCAGCAGCGCACCGACACGCTGGGTTGCTATGGCAACGACCAGGTGTCCACGCCCAACATCGACGGCCTGGCCGAAGAGAGCGCCTTGTTCGAAAACGCCTTTGTGCAGAGCCCGATCTGCTCGCCCAGCCGCGGCAGTTTCATGACCGGGCGCTACCCGCGCACGACCGGCCTGCGCCAGAACGGCCAGATCATGCCGTCGGACGAGAAACCGGTCTCAAAGCTGCTGGCTGACGAAGGCTATCTGGCCGGTCTCGTAGGCAAATTCCATTTCGGTCCCGGCGACCCGGCGATCGCAAAGACCACCGAGCCGCGGATCGACGACGGTTTTTCCGAGTTCAACTGGGCGCAGTCGCCCATGGACATGTGGGGCATGAATTCCGACTATACGCGGTTCCTGAAAGCGCGCGGCCTGCATTACGAAACCACGCCGCACGAACGCTCCCCCTGGGTGCGCAACGGCATGCCGGAGGACGCAACGGAGGCGGCCTGGTGTGGAACCCGCGCCTGCGAATTCATCGAACGAAACGCATCCGGCGATGCGCCGTGGTTCTACGTCGCAAACATCTACGCGCCGCATCACCCCTTTGACCCGCCGCCCTCTTTCATGGACCGATGGCTCGACCGGCTCGACGAAGTCCCCCTGCCCGCCGCGATGGAAGACGACCTCGAGACCAAGACCCACTATCAGCGCGTTGATTCAGATGGCGCCTATGGTCAGGTCAAGAGCTTCATCGGCGGTTACGGGCGCGACGAAATGCGCGACATCGATCATCGCATGGTCAAGGCGGCCTATTGGGCGATGTGCGAACATGTCGACCAGCAGATGGGCCGCATTCTCAAAGCGCTCAACGACACCGGCCAGAAAGACAACACGATCGTTGTCTTCATGTCCGACCACGGCGAGATGATGGGCGACCACAACATCTATCTCAAGGGACCCTATTTCTACGACGCCGGCGTTCGCGTGCCTTTCATGATCCGCTATCCCGGCAAGGTTCTGCCCGGCCGGCATCGCGAGCTGGTCGAACTCGTCCATCTTGCGCCGACGCTGATGGAAGCCGCCGGCGCCGCGCCCTATGCCGGCATGCAGGCGCATTCGCTTCTCGGCTGGTTGAGCGGGGACGAAACGGCGCGGAAGGGCAATGATTCCGTCTATTGCGAGTACTACAACGCCATGCCGTATCACGCTGACCCGACGGCGCAATTGACGATGCTGAGGACCGAGACCCACAAGATCGTCGTCGATCATTCCCATGACAACGGCGAACTGTACGACCTCGTCGCCGACCCGTTGGAGGTCAACAATCTGTGGCGCGATCCGGCCTCGCTGTCCCTCAAGGCGGACATGCTCACCAAACTCACGCACCGCATGGCCTTCACGGTCGATCCGTTGCCACCGCGCCTGTCGGAGTGGTAGCGTCCGGCGATGAGTGAACGGGACGACATGAAAGGCTGTTGCACGCCGTCGCGCGGCAGCAGCGAGTCATCGCGAAGCGCGCACGACTTTGCGCCTGATACAGAGCCGTCGCAAGACGACATGCGGCAAATTCCCGGCGGTTCGTTCGACATGGGCGGCGAGGACGCGGACGGTTTTCCGGCCGATGGTGAAGGCCCGATCCGTTCTGTTGAAACAGCGTCCTTCCTGATCGATTCCTGCGCCGTGACGACGACAGAATTCGCCCGCTTCGTGCAGCGGACCGGCTACGTCACGGATGCTGAACGCTACGGCTGGTCGTTCGTGTTCGCAGCCGCCGTCCATCCGGCCGCCTTTGATCACATCATGGATGGAAGGCTGCCTGGAACCCCCTGGTGGCTGGCGGTGAAGGGAGCCTGCTGGAAATGTCCGGACGGACCGGGCTCGGACTGGCGCGACAGGCCAGACCATCCTGTGGTGCATGTCTCCTGGAACGACGCGCAGGCCTTTGCGTCCGCCAGCGGAAAAAGGCTTCCCACCGAAGCCGAGTGGGAAAAGGCCGCGCGCGGCGGGCGCGTCCAGTCGCGTTACCCGTGGGGCGACGAACTGCAGCCCGACGGCCGGCACATGTGCAATGTGTGGCAGGGCGCCTTCCCGACCGACAACACCGCCGCCGACGGCTTTTTGATAACTGCGCCGGTTCGTTCGTTCGAACCGAACGGCTACGGGCTTTACAATGCCTCCGGCAATGTCTGGGAGTGGTGCCATGACGGGTGGAGCCCCGTCTGGCATGTCGAAGACACCACGGCCACCCGGGTCAATCCGGTCGGTCCATCGAATGACGAGGCGAAGGTTATCCGCGGCGGCTCCTATCTCTGCCACGCCTCCTACTGCAACCGTTACCGGCTGTCGGCGCGCACCTTCAATTCTCCCGACTCCAGCACCGCAAACACCGGCTTCCGCTGCGCGCTCTAACCCCGATCATCGATCATCGCGGTCAGCGTCTCCAGACGGTCCGCCTCCATCGGCGACTTGTCCTGGCGCAGTCGCGATATCCGTGGAAAGCGCATCGCCACGCCCGACTTGTGGCGCTTTGATCGCGCGATCCCTTCAAAGGCGACTTCAAGCACGAAACCGGACTGCGGCTCCGCGCGCACGGCCCGCACCGGCCCAAAACGGTCCACCGTATTGTTGCGCACGAACCGGTCGAGAATTTCAAGTTCGGCGTCCGTGAAGCCAAAATAGGCCTTGCCGACCGGCACCAGCGTCTCACCGCCCGGCTCTCCGGTCCAAACGCCGAAGGTGAAATCCGAATAATAGCTCGACCGCTTGCCGTGACCGCGCTGCGCATACATCATCACAGCGTCGATGATATGCGGTTCGCGTTTCCACTTGAACCACGGCCCCTTGACGCGACCGGCCTGATAGGCGCTGTCGCGGCGTTTCATCATGACGCCTTCGATCACCGGATCGTGCGGGTTCTTGCGCAGGCCGTCGAGTTGCTCCCAGCTTTCAAACCTGACCAGCGGCGAAAGGTCGAAACGGTCCCGCGCCGCAGTTTCGATCACCTCGGACAGCCGATCCCGCCGGACCTCCAGCGGCTCTTCGCGAATGTCGCGATCCTTCAGGAACAACAGGTCGTAGGCGCGAATGAACGCCGGGTAGTCGATCATATGCTTCTGCGTCACCGTCTTGCGGTTCAGTCGCTGCTGCAGATCGGAAAAGGTCAGCGTCGGCGAATTGGTGCGCGCCGTGCCGCCGATCAGCAGTTCGCCGTCGATCACGCCCTCGAAATCGACCGCCGCCAGAATGTCGGGAAAACTCCCGGAGATGTTGTCGCCGCTGCGCGAATAGAGCCGGCGATGGGCGCCGTCGGCGGACAGTTGAACGCGAATTCCGTCCCACTTCCATTCCGCCAGATAATCGGCCGGGTCGAGTTTTTCGAGATCACTGTCGGTCGCAGGATGCGCCAGCATGACGGGATGGAAGATCGCCGGCGTCGAAAGCTCAGGCCGGTCGCCCCTGCCTTCCAGCCAGGCGAACAGGCTTTCGTAAGGCGGCTCGAGCCCGTGCCAAAGCGTCTCGATATCGGATACGTCGACATCGCCCATCAATGCCAGCGCCTGCTTGGTCAGGCGCGCCGACACGCCGATCCGCAGGCCGCCGGTCGCCAGCTTGATCAACGCATAGCGCCCGCTGGTGTCCAACCGGTCAAAGAGCGCGCGCACATGCGCCGCCACATCGCTGCGGCCCAGCCCGTTCAATTCCTCGATCACCTCGGACAGCCGCGGTTCATAGGCTGCGCCCTCATCCAGCGCTTCCCAGACAAGCGAAATCGTCTCGGCCAGATCGCCGACGTAATCGTAGGAATAGCGAAACAGCGTCTCGTCCATCCGCTCCAGCACAAGTTCGCGCAGCAGCGCCGGCTTGACGAGCCTGATGTCCAGCGTTCCGGCGAGCGCGGCCAGCGCATATCCGCGATCCGGATCAGGCGTCGCGGAAAAATAGTCGACCAGCAGCCGCAGATTCGCGTTTCGCTGCGGCGTCAGCGTCAGGCGGTCGAGGAGACGGGAAAAGGCTTTCATCAGTCGCCCTCGTCCTCGTAGCCGACAAGGTGGAGTGGCCGCGCCGGAATGCCCTCCAGTTCGCACCAGCGCACCAGCGCCTCTTCGCGCCCATGCGTCACCCACACTTCACCCGGGCCTACATCCCTGATCGTGTCCGTCAGTTCAGGCCAGTCGATGTGATCTGAAATCACCAGCGGCAGTTCAACGCCGCGCTGGCGGGCGCGCTGACGGATCAGCATCCAACCGGACGCGAAGGCCGAAATCGGATCGGCGAAGCGCCGCGCCCAGCGGTCGGCGAAAGAGGATGGCGGGCAGACGATGACGGCGCCGCGATAATCGTCGCGCGCCGATTTTTCCACCGTCGCCGGCAGGAGTTCGCCAAGATTGATGTCCTGGCTCTCGTAATATGCGCAGAGCTTCGCCAGCGCGCCATGGATATAGATCGGGCGGTCGTATCCCTGCTTGCGCAGCAGCGCGATCACCCGCTGCGCCTTGCCCAGCGCATAGGCGCCGACGAGGTGGCTGCGCTCCGGAAACGTCTCCAGAGATTTCAGCAGCTTGCCGATTTCGGCTTCGGGGTCGGGATGATGAAACACCGGCAGACCGAAGGTCGCCTCTGTGATGAAGACGTCACAGGGAACGGGTTCGAACGGCTCGCATGTCGGATCCACGGAGCGCTTGTAGTCGCCGGAGACGACGATGCGCATGCCGTCCTTTTCAATGGCGATCTGCGCCGAGCCGAGCACATGTCCTGCCGGATGGAAGGTCACCGTCACGCCGTTGACGTCGATCGTCTTTCGCAGATCGGCGGTCTGTTCCTGTCCGCAAAAGTCCTCGCCGTAGCGGATGCGCATGATGTCCAGTGTCTGCCGGGTCGCCAGAACCGCATGGTGACCGGAGCGCGCATGGTCGGAATGGCCATGCGTGATGAGAGCGCGCTCGACCGGGCGAACCGGATCGACGTAAAAGTCGCCCGGCGCGCAGTAGAGACCTTCCGGTCGAGGATTCAGCAACGCTTCGGCTTTCATGGGAACTCAACCCTGACAAACAAACCTCAACGCCACGATCTGCTGCACGTTCCGGAAAATGCAAGTTTTCTTCTTTCGGGGAGCAGACAACGCGTTGCAGCATGGGACTTTGCGCGCAGCGGACGCGGCGCTACTGGATGCCGGCTCGCGATCTCAAGCGATCTGGGATCCAACGATCTGCCGCCCGCACCCAATATGACACAAAGTTAACACACAGGGATCCAGCGGCCCGCACGTCCGTGCGGGCGAAGATGACAGGTCGGAAGCGTCAACTCCCCCGGTAAGTCGAATAGCCGTAAGGCGAGATCAGCAGCGGCACGTGGTAGTGCGCATCCGTGTCTGCAATGCCGAAGCGGATCGGAATGACATCCAGAAAGGCCGGCTCTGGAAGATCGGAGCCTGACTGCTTCAGATAGTCGCCGGCATGGAAGACCAGTTCGTAGACGCCGGCCTTCATCGACTCGCCGCTCAGCAGCGGCCCGTCGCAGCGGCCGTCATGATTGGTCACGACCGAACCGATCACATGGAAGGTTTCGTCGGCGCAGACCTCCCGCAACTCGATCTTGAGGCCCGCGGCCGGACTTCCTTTCGCCGTGTCCAGCACGTGGGTCGTCAGTCGTCCGTTGGCCATCTACTTGCTCCAATTGATTTCATACGGGTCCGGATAATCAAACTCTTCCAGATTATTGCCCTCGCCCTCGCGGTCAACCACCAGAAAGTCGCTCAGGTCATCCAGCGCCATCAGCGGATGATGCCATATGTTCGCCCGATAGTTCACCCCCTGGGCGCCAGAGGCCAGAAAAACCTCCGGAGATCCAGGCCTGCCGTCCACATCCTGCGCCACGACCACAAGCCAGGGCCGGTCCTGCAGCGGATAGAAAGCCTGGCTGCCAAGCGGGTGGCGCTCCATCATCGTCACGGCATAGGGAAAGTACCGCGGCTGACCGCGAAAGATGCTGACGATCGCCGCGCCTCCGCCGGTCTGCGCTTGCGCCAGCGCGTGGAAACGCTCGGTGGTGCCGCCATTTATCAGCCGCACCTCGGCGCCTTCCGTCTCGATGACGTCGCCGAAAGGCTCGAACGCTCCTTTCGACAGATTCCGGACCTCGAGCCGGATCGTCATCAGGCCTTGTGTCCCATCACACGCACACGGCTGATCCCGCCGTCCGGATGGATGTTCAGGCGAAGATGCGTGAACGGCCCCCGGTTGAGGATCGAGTCGGCATGGTATTCGTGGATATGATCCATTTGCAGCTTCCGGTCCTTCAGGATCGGCGTCCACTCCGCGGAAGCAACGATTTCGTCGTCCGAAAGGCTTCCCGCATGATCCGGCATGAAAGCGCCCAGCAGGTCGAACCGGTCAGGATAGTTTCCCTTGAAATGCGCGGTGTCGACAATGACCCTGTCAATTGTGCCCGCATGCCCCAGCTTCAGGATCGCCCAGTCGTGGCCAGGTCCGCGCCGACGGGCGGTTTCCCATCCGTCGCCCATATTGACGCCGCGGCCTGGCGAAATCAGCTTCGCCGGAAAGCCGTAATGCGCGTCAGACCAGGCGAGCGCCCGTCCGCCATGGAAGATATAGGCGAGATCGACTTCCTCTTCGGCCGTCACCCTGGACCAGTCGAAATGGGCCTCTCCATAGACCCGCAAGCGCGCGATACCGCCATCAGGATAGATATGAACCCGCAGATGGGTCCAGACGCGCTTGCGCATGGCCGCGTCGGCGACCTGGTGGAAATGATGTTCGTCCGGTCCGAGATAGGTCTGCGGCAGGATCTCGACCCATTCGGATTCGTCGTTTGGATCGCCGTCGTCCTCGAAAATGGCTTCGATGCTGGCCGCCGGCGGATAGTTGCCGGTAAAGAAACTGGTGTCGATATCGAACCCGTCGATGCTGCCCGGCACCGCAAGGCGGATGACGGCCCAGTCATGTCCCGGGCCGCGCTTGCGGCGCGATTCCCAGCCGTCCATCCATTTGCCGTGGTCGTCATACTTGTCGTCGATGAAAACCGCCGGATCGTCGTTGAGCATGCGCTCCACCGGCGCGAAGAACTCGTCGGTGGAATAGAGCGCAGCCGCGCCCAGCCGCGCCGAGGCGAGATTGACCTTTCCGCGCGTGAATTCCGGCGCCCTGATTTCCTGTTTTGTCGTTATCGCCACGTCCATCTCCACTTACTCCGTTATTATTGTCTGCAGCCGCAGGCGGGCTATTTTCTCTACCTGTTCACATGCGGTCCGGAACTCCGCTTCGCTGCTGTTGTGAACACGCCTTCGGAAGGCGTCCAGAATATCCGTCTTGTCCAGTCCCTTGACCGCGATGATGAAGGGAAACCCGAACTTGTCCGTATAGTCGGCGTTCAGGCGCGTGAACTCGGCGTGTTCGTCCGGCGTCAGCCGGTCGAGGCCGGCGCCCGCCTGTTCGTTCCGTGAATCTTCCGTCAGTTCGCCGGCGATCGCCAGCTTGCCGGCAAGGTCGGGATGTGCGCGCAGGACGGCGAGCCGCTGATCTGCGCTGGCGTCGCGAAACGTCTGGCACATTGCGGCGTGAACGTTTTCAAGCGCCAGCGGCTCGCCGATCCTGCCTGCGTCCCAAGCCCGTTCGGCGATCCAAGGCGAATGTTCGAAGACCCCGCCGCACGCCTCCAGAAATTGCTCGCGCGTCGTCATTGTCAGGCGCTCTCCGGCTTGTGATGCTCACGCCAGTGACGCGCAATGTCGACGCGCCGCGGTATCCAGACCTTGTCATGCGACGCGGCGTAGTCGAGGAAACGCGCCAGCGCAGCGGCCCGGTTGGGGCGGCCGACAAGCCGGCAATGCAGACCGACCGACATCATCTTCGGCGCGCCCTCGCGACCTTCCTCATACAGATAATCGAAGCCGTCCTTCAGATAGCTGTAGAACTGGTCGCCGGAATTGAAGCCCTGCGGCGTCGCAAACCGCATGTCGTTGGCGTCCAGCGTATAGGGAATGATCAGATGCGGACCATGCGGTCCTTTGATCCAGTATGGCAGATCGTCGGCGTAAGCGTCGGACGTATAGAGAAACCCGCCCTCTTCCATCGCCAGGTCGGTCGAATGGATGGACGACCGGCCGGTGTACCAGCCAAGCGGACGTTCGCCGGTCAACTCGGTATGAAGACGGATCGCCTCCAAAACGTCGGCGCGTTCGGCTTCCTTGTCATAGTCCTTGTATTCGATCCACTTCAGGCCGTGCGAGGCGATCTCCCAGTCCGCCTCCTTCATGGCCGCCACCGCTTCCGGATTGCGCTCCAGCGCCGTCGCGACGCCGTAGACCGTCACCGGCAGGTTGCGGCTGGTGAACATCCGCCAAAGCCGCCAGAATCCGGCCCTCGACCCGTATTCGTAAATGGACTCCATGTTCATGTGCCGCTGGCCAATCCAGGGCTGCGCGCCGACGATTTCCGACAGAAATGCTTCCGAAGCCTTGTCGCCATGCAGGATGTTGTTCTCGCCGCCCTCTTCGTAATTGATGACGAACTGCAGGGCGATCCTGGCGTCTCCAGGCCATTTCGGGTCGGGTGGCGTGCGGCCGTAGCCAATCATGTCGCGTGGATACATGGAGTTTTCCGGACTGTTTGTGGTTGCGTTGAAAAATAGCATTCGGGGCGCCAAAACTCGACGCCCGGGAGCCCATTGTTTTCTTGAAACTGCCTATTGTAAAACTTTAAAGGGCTTCGCCCCGCAAGTTCTTGAATTTTAACGCTCCGATCAATCGGAACCACGTTGCATCCCGGCAGTGAGCACAAGCGGCGCCTTTGCGGTTTGCGTTACGGCAGGATCTTCGGCTGTTTGTTACGGTTCTGTCCCGGCGGTTTCCGGACGCGACGGCGCTTAATTCCACACGCCTTCATGCAGCGCCGCGCCCTCGTCCTCGAGGATCGGACCCGTCACCTGCACTTCGCGCTGTCCGGAGGCGAAGACGATGCGGCAGGACAGATCAAGCGTGGGGTTTTCCGGATGGTTGCCCGTAATGGTCTTCAGGCGCGCCTCGCTCAGGCCGTAGACGAGGCGTCCGAGGCCCGCCCAGTAGGCCGCGCCGGCGCACATCGCGCAGGGCTCGGCGGAGGTGTACATGGTGCAGCCCTTCAGGAATTCCGGATCGTAGGCTTGCGAGGCCCGGGTCATCAAAACCCGCTCGGCATGCCCCGTCATGTCGTGGTGCGGCAGAAACGCGTTGCCCTGCTCCATCAGCACCGCGTCGTCCGGCCCCACGAGGATCGCGCCAAACGGATGACTTCCCTCATCAAGCGCCTTTTTGGCGACCGCGAAAGCCTTTCGCATGAACCGGACGTCCCGCTCTTGCGCCGATTCTTCCTTGCCTGATGCCATTTCCGATGTCCTGCCTTGGTATTTTCACGAACGGTACCGTCTGCGAGCGCACGAACAAGCTTCAATTTTCGACGGTACCGTGCGAATAATTGTTACACCAAAAACGGTGAACAAATGCAGCTACTTTCTTCCGCCGCCCTGATGATCGACGAAGTCGCCCGGTCCGGATCAATCCGCAAGGCCTCCGAGCGACTGAACATTTCAGCATCGGCGATCAACCGGCAGATTCTTAATTTCGAGCGCGACGCCGGGATAGAATTGTTCGAGCGGCTGCCCCGCGGCGTCAGGCCTACGGCGGCCGGCGAACTGCTTCTTGCCGACATCCGCCGCTGGCGACGCGAGCAGAACCGGGCCGAAGGGCAGCTGAAGGACATGACCGGACTGCGCCGCGGCATTGTGCGCATCGGCGCCATGGAATGCTTCTCCACCGCTATTCTGCCCGAAGCGATCGCCGCATTCCGCGCCGATCATATGCTGGTCGCGATCGACCTGCAGCTGGGCGGCACCGAGGAACTCATCAAGAAGCTCGCCGCCAACGAGATCGATATGGCGCTGTGCTTCAGCCCGCCGCATCGCACCCAGCTCTCGGTCGCCTACACAGCCGAATTCCCGCCTGGAATCGTGATGGCCCCCGACCACCCGCTCGCCGGCGAAGAAACCCTGTCCCTGGCCGACTGCGCGAGCTATCCCTTCGTCCAGCCCGATCGGTCCCTGCCGTTGCGCAACCTCATCGACAACGCCTTCAGCCGCGCCGGCATTTCCCATCCGGTCGTCACCACCACCAATTCCATCGCTGCGGTGAAGGCGCTTGTCGCAGCCGGAGACAGCCTCGCCATTCTCAACGAGCTTGACGTGCATAACGAGCTCGCCCGGGGCGACCTCGTTCAGAAACCGATTGAAAACAATCCGGTTGCGTCCGAGACATTATCGCTGTGTACGGCGCACGGCTATCGGCCGAGCGCCATGACTCAATCGATGATCGACACCCTGAAACAGCACCTTCCCCCACACAGGCGCTGACGGCGCCATGCTGCGTTGCAAAAATTCGTACGCTCCATGCATGATTCTATGCTTGTGCGCACACTTGGCCAGTGAAACTCTTGAATAAGTAAAGCTGTTTTATGTCGTTTCGGAGTGCGCGCCACATTGTCCGCCAATCTGCTCAACTGCAGACCATACACCCGTCTTGTCAGGCTGGCCGGCGCAGTCATGGCTGTGGTGGCGACAGCGATTGCAGCGCCTGATCCCGCTGCGGCCAGAGAGATCGACCTTCCGAGCTGGGCTTCCGGCCTGCCGCCCTATTTCCTGGTCTCCGGCGTGAAGACCGAACCCACCTACATGGCGCGCATCGACATCTGGCGCGATGGCGACAAATTCGGCGTCGTCGGCGGCGCGCCGGCCTGGGCGATGCGCGCCCTGCAGGCCGTCAGGGTTTCCCCGGACGGCGTGGTGAGCGAAATCGACTGCCCTGAAGACGCGTTCTGTGGCGACGCCGGCGACGCCGGCGGCTATCTGTCCACCGCTGCGCTGGTCGCCGCTGCGCGCAAGAACGCAATCAAGGGCACGGTTTCCATACGCCAATACGGCGAATTCGAAGTCGTCTGCGTTCCCGCCGAACAGCTGGGCGTCGCAAATCCCATTCTCGATCCCTGTTTCGAGCTTGAATCCGGCGCCACGCTCGCCCTGCTACATCGCCTGAGCCAGGCCTTCGACGGCCCAAGCCTCTCAGTGTCTCCACTCACAGTGGAGATCCCATCCTCCCCACCGAAAACACCGCAAGGATATCACCATGCTGAAAATTGACCGCAGACTGTTTTCCAGGCTCGCCATCGCGCTTGCCGCCACCACCGCGCTCTCCATGCCGGCGCTCGCCGCCGACAAGCTCAAGGTCGCTCTTCTGGTGCCGGGCCTCGCCAATGACGGCAGTTTCAACCAGGTCGCTCGCGAGGCGATGGAAAAGCTCGCCGAGGAAGGCAAGGTCGAATTCGAGCTGCGCGAGCAGCAGGCGGACCCCGCCACATCCGAACCGGTCATCCGCCAATACGCCTCGCGCGGCTACGACCTCATCATCGGACACGGCATCGAACTCAGCGAACCGATCCTCACAGTCGCGGCCTCCTTCCCGGACGTTCATTTCGCTGCGTCGGGCGGCATGGACCTCGCCGACCGGCTGATCGCGAATGTCGACGGATGGACCTACGATTTCGCGCAGCTCGGCTATCTGAACGGCTTCATCGCCTCCAGGCTCAACGACGTCAGCGTCATCGGCATGGTCGGCGGTCCGGAATTGCCGTTCCTTGTCGCCAGCCACGAAGGTTTCAAGGCGGCTCTCAAGGAAGCGGGATCCGATGCTGAACTCGTCGAAGTCTACACAGGCTCCTTCGACGACGCCCAAAAAGCCGCCGAGGTGACACGCGGCATGATCGCCCAGGGCGCCAAGGTGATCTGGACATCGGGCGACGGCATCGGCAACGGTGTCGCGGCGGCCGCCTCGCAGGGCGACGCCTACACGCTCGGCGTAACCGGCGACGCAGGCGGTCTGGCGTCGAAGGTGAATATTGCCAGCGTCGAACTCGACATGTATCCGACCTACGCGGCCTATGTCGATGACGTCAACGCCGGCACATTTGGCGACAAGTTCTTCGTTTCCGGCATCGGCAATGGCGGCTTGGTCGCAACGCCGATCAACGACGTCGGCGACATCGTGCCCGACGATCTCGGCAAGGAAGTCTCCGATCTCGTCAGCGCGCTGGCGTCGGGTGAAAAGACCCTGCCGCAGTTCTGATATGCCGCAATCGGCGCACCCGCTTCTTTCAGCGCAGGCCGTCACCAAGCGGTTCGGCGCGGTCACCGCGCTGTCCGACGTGGCCGTGGAGCTGACTGCAGGGCAGGTGCGCGCGATTGTCGGCGAGAACGGCGCCGGCAAATCGACGCTTGCAAAGATCCTGGCGGGCATCCACCCGCCGGATTCAGGAACGGTCCTGTGGAACGGCGAGCCCGTAACGCTGTCCGATCGCCGGGCCGCCCGTGATCTCGGCATTGCCTTCGTGCCGCAGAATTTGTCCTTCATCGGCACATTGACGCTGGTTGAAAACCATATGCTTGCCCAGACCGGTTGGCGGCTCGACCGCGATGCGACCCGCGCGGCCTTGCAGGCGGCCGCGGCTGAGGTCGCGCTGGATATCGAAACGGATCGGCCGATCGAAACACTCGGCCTCGCCCAGCGCCAGTTGGGTGAAATCGTATCGGCGATCGCCGCCGGTTCGAAGGTTCTGTTGCTGGACGAGCCGACATCCGCGCTCGGACCGCGCGAAATCGAGGCGCTGATCGCCACCATGCGCATGCTGGCCGAAAAGGGTCAGGCGATCGGACTGGTGACGCACAGAATTGAAGAAGTCATGCAGGGCGCCGACACGGTGACCGTCCTGAGAGGCGGCGAACTGGTGTTCGACGGAGAAACGGCCGGTCTCGACGGCGATTCCATCGCCCGGCTGATGGTCGGAGACCGCAATCGCGACCGCGTCGAGCTTGGAGAGATCCAGACCGACTGGAAACGCCTAATGGTCGACCATCTCCGCGTCGAGCGCGACGGGCAGATGCTGATCGAGGATATCGGTTTTACGGTCCGCCAGGGAGAGATCCTCGGCGTCGCCGGTGTGTCAGGCCCCATGCAGCCGGCGCTGGCCGAGGCCTTGGCCGGCCTTCTCGTTCCGGTCTCTGGCTCGGTCAAGGTCGATGGCGTCAACATTGCGGGCCTGCCCGCCAGGGCCCGCAAGGCCGGTCTCGCCTATGTGCCCGAAGACCGGACGCGCGGCGTTGTCGGCGGACTGAGCACCGCCGAAAACGCCAGCCTGTTCAGGATCGGCCAAAGGGCGATGAGCCGGTTCGGACTTCTGCGCGATCGTCAGGCGGAAACCAAACTCGGCGCCGACATCATCCGCCGTTTCGACGTGCGGCCGCCCGACCCGTCGCTGCACGCCGGCGGCCTTTCCGGCGGCAATCAGCAAAAGCTGCTGGTCGGACGCGAACTCAACGACGATCCGGCCGTGGTCATCGCCCACGGCCCCGCCAAGGGCCTCGACCTGTCGGCCGCCGCCGCAATCCGCACGGCGCTTGTCGATGTTGCAGCCAAGGGCGCCGCGGTCGTCGTCATATCCGCCGATCTCGATGAACTCATGGAAATATGCCATCGCCTGGTGGTCCTTGCCGGGCGACGCATCAGCGGCGTCTTCGACCTGGCCGAACCGCTCGATATGGGCCGCCTCGGCCAGGCCATGGCGGACGCCGCCCCGCTGGAGACTGCCTGATGATATCCGATCCGATCAATTTCCCCACCACCGGCACGGCCTACGCGCCTTCGGTCGACGAGATCATGAAACTGCGCCGGGTGGCCGCCGGCCAGGAAGCGCCGGACATGATCGTTCGCGGCGGCAAGGTGCTGGCGCTGCACACCGGCGAGGTTCTGGAGCGCGACGTCGTCGTCGCGGGACGCCATATCGCCGCGATCACGCCCGTCGGACATTTCGACTGCGACACGGTCGTCGACGCAACGGGCCAGTTCGTGGCCCCGACCTTCATCGACGTCCACATCCACATCGAATACACCAAGCTGGTTCCGGGCGAATTGGCGCGGCTTTCCATTCCGCGCGGCACGACGACGGTTCTCGCCGACGCCAATTGTATGGCCAATGTCTGCGGCGAACCGGGTCTCGACTATATGGGCGCGACGTCGACGCCATTGAAAATCTTCCGGCAAGTATCCGCCAAGGTGCCCGGCGCTCCGGATCTGGGGCTGAACGCTCATCACCTTACGCCGGAGCAGATCATCGATCGCGTGCAGCGGCCCGACGCCGCGACCTTCGGCGAATCGAGCCCGTTCGACATGGATGTGGAATCCGCGCGCAAGCGCGCCGCCGCCATCGCGGCCGGCAAGCGCCAGACCGGGCATACGGCCCTCCTCGAAAACGAGCCGCTCTGGGCCTACCTGGCCGGCGGCATCAGCGACGACCACAACGCCCACGCCACCAAGGACGTGGTGGAGAGGCTGCGGCTCGGTTCGGTGCTGACCGTCATGGCGGGTTCGATGAACGACAACACGCCGGAGGTTTTCGCCGATATCGCAGCGCTCGGCGACGGACTGAACCACATCACCTTCTGCGCCGATGACAAATATTGCGAGGATCTGGACGCGACCGGCCATATCGACCATCACGTCCGCGAGGCCATCAGATGCGGCGTGGAGCCGATGAAGGCCTGGCGCATGGCGACGCTTAACGCCGCGCTCTACTACCGGCTCGACCATTTGATCGGCTCGCTCACGCCGTCGCGCATCGCCGACATTCAAATCGTGCCCGACCTCGCCGATGCGCGTCCGTCGGTCGTCATTGTCGACGGCAAGGTCGTGGCGCGCGACGGCAAGCCCTTGTTCGAAAACACCGACGCCATTCCGGATTTCGCCCGCAACACCGTCCATCTCAATCCGAAGCTCGACGCCTCGTCCTTCGCCGTGCGCAACAACGCGTCGCAGGTCTGGGTGCAGGCGATGGAGATGTATGACGGCTACTTCAAGCGCGCCTTCCATGCCGAATTGCCGGTTATCGACGGTGAGGTCGCGATCGATATTGAGCGCGATATTCTCAAGGTCGCGATCATCGACCGGCACCACGGCACGGAATCCGTCGGCATCGGTTTCGTGCGCGGCTTCGGCCTCAAGCGCGGCGCCATGGGCGCCACAACCACCTGCGACAACCAGAATCTTGTCATCGTCGGCACATCAAACGAGGAAATGTCGTTCGCCATCGAGGCCATCAACAGGATCGGCGGCGGCCTTGTCGCCGTTGCGGATGGGGAGATATTGGGATCAGTGCCGCTGGCGGTTGGCGGTTGCATGAGCGACCAGCCCTGGGAGACCGTGCGCGACCAGTCGCTTGCCTGCAATGCGGCCGCCGCCGACATCGGTTGCACGATCCAGGGCCCCTACATGATCATGTCCTTCATCGGCCTGACCGCCGTTCCGGATCTGGGCCTGACCGAACAGGGTCTTGTCGAGGCGAAAACCCAGAAGTTCATCGATCTCATCCTTTCCGAGAATGACGGCGTTATCGGATGCCGTTGTCCGAGCCACGCCCATCTGGTCCACAAATTGATGGACGAGAACAGTTTCACCCCGGCCGAATAGAATTATCGGAGCATCGTAACCGTGCTGACCACCAAGACCACCATTCCTCCCCTGCTCGGAAAGGCGTTTCCGGCAAACCGGATCGAGCCGGAGTTTCAGGACTTGTTCGCCCGCCTGGAGCAGGCGATCGCATCCGACATCGCGCCGATGGCGAAAGAGGTGGACGCAGCCGGGCGCTACCCGACGAAATCCATTGCGGCCCTGAAGAAAACCGGCGTGCTGCACCAGATCGTGCCGTCGGCTTTCGGCGGCGTCGGCGTTCCCTCTCGGGTCAGCATGGAGATCCAGCTCCGCCTCGCTATCGCCGATTCCGCAGTCGCGCAGGTCTACAAGGTTCATGACGAAATCGTTCGCGAAATCTACACCTATTGCCCCGAGGGACTGAAATCGTGGCTCGCCAGCGCAATCATCGAGGATGACGCCATCATTGGCCTGGCGGTCGCCGAATCCGGCAAGACCGTGACCGATCCGATGAAGACGACTGCGTTGAGGCGGCCCGAGGGCGGCTTCACCATCGAAGGCGTCAAGATCTACACGACCGGCGCCGCGGAGGCCGACTATATCGCCGTCTGGGCGTTCAATCCGCAGGCGGAAGGCGTCGACGACAATCCGCTCAACGGCCTGCAGCTCAATCTCGTCCCGCCCTCGACGCCCGGCGTCACAATCCACCGCGACTGGGATGCTCTCGGCCAGCGCGGCACCGATTCCGGCATGATCACCTTCGCTGACGTCAGGACGGATCCCGACTGGATGGCGAACGAGCCCGGCCGGGTGTCGCCTGTCAGCGCCTCGTTGCGTTATCAGCTCGGATTTTGCGCAATCATGATCGGCAACGCCGTTGGCGCGCTTCGCGAGGCGGCCGCCTTCGTTCCCGCAAAGAGCCGCCCCTGGCCTTCGGCCGGCGTCGACAACGCCGCCGACGATCTCCTCGTGCGCCGAACCATGGGTGAACTCACCGCGCCGCTGGTCGCCGCCTATTCGCTGATGATGGACGGCGCAGACCTGCTCGACGAATTCGAGGCGGGCAACATCTCGCGCACCGATCTCGCCATTCCCGTCTACGCCGCCAAGATTGCCGCCGACAAGGCGGCGCTCGCCGCGACCTCGGATGTCTTTGCGCTGATGGGAACCCGCTCCGTCGCCGGCAAGAACGGCTTCGATCGCTACTGGCGCAATGTGCGGACGATAGCCCTGCACGATCCGGTCAACTGGAAACAGGAGGAAATCGGCCGGCACCTCCTGACTGGCTGGGAGCCGGAACCGGGGCTTTACCAGTAATGCGCGGATGCAGATCATGATGGGACGTTCCGGTGCGCGAGCCGGGATGGCGCTGGGCTTCGTGCTTGTCATCGTCGTGGCGCTGATCTGGCTGGCCGGCGCCAATCCCCTGCACGCCTTCTCCGGACTGATCCAGGGCACGCTTGGCGACAGTTACGTCATCGCCGAAACGCTGGTGACGGCGGCGCCGCTTGCGATCGTGGCGCTCGGCGTCATGCCGGCGCTGAGAGCAGGCGTATTCACCATCGGCTCCGAAGGGCAGCTGGTGATCGGCGCCATGGTCTCGACAGCCGTCACCCTCTCCTTTCCAGGCTCGGGACCGGAGAAACTGGCCATCGGAATACTGGCCGGCATGGCCGGCGGCATGCTCTGGGCTTTGCTTCCGGCGCTGCTGCGGGCCTATCTGCACGTCAATGAAATCCTGTCGACCCTGCTCCTGAATTACATTGCGGGTCATCTCCTGCTCATGATGTTGAACGGTCCGCTCAAGGCCAATGCGCAGATCGCCACGCCGCGCAGCGATCCGTGGCCGGCGGAAGCCCACCTGCCCTATCTTCTCGACGGAACGCGGCTGCACGCCGGCGTCCTGCTGGTTCTCGCGCTGCTCGTTGCCGCGATGATCTGGACACGCACCGCAAGCGGTCTTCGCTACCGGCTGCACGCCTCGCACCCGGAGCTTTCATCCCGACTGGGCCTTTCCGAACCGCGCGCGGTCATCACCACCATGCTGGTCGCCGGCGCGGCGGCAGGCGCAGCCGGCTGGATGCAGGTGAGTGGTCTCACGCACACGCTCTATCCAAGCGTCGGCGGCGGTCTGGGTTTCACAGGCATTCTTGTGGCGCTTCTCGGCGGTCTGAACCCGGTCGGCATCGTGGCGGCGGCTCTCGTGCTGGGTGCGCTGGACACCGGAGCGCAGGGCATGCAGATCGGCACCTCCGTGCCGGCGTCCATCGCCGAAGTCATACAGGGCCTGCTGTTGCTGGCGGTCGCTCTGGTCGTCGCCGGCCGCTCGCTCAAATCGCCAGGCTCGAAGCAAAGTCCAGCGAAGCCTGAACAGGCTGCGCAAATGAAGGAGGCGACGCCATGAACTGGCACGATCTCCTGTTCTGGGAAGTGGTGCTCGCCGGCGCCGTCCGGCTCGCAACGCCGCTGATCTTCGCCGCCCTGGGCGAAATGTTGACCGAACGGTCCGGGCTGATCAATCTCGGCATTAACGGCATCATGACGGCCGGCGCCTTCGCCGCGGTGGTTGGCTCGAGCATGTTCGGCTGGACCGGCGGGCTGCTGGCGGCTGCAATCGTTGGCGGCCTCTACGGCCTGCTGATTGCCCTTTCGGTCATCAAGGGCGGCGCCAACCAGATCATCGTCGGCATCGCCATCGCCTTCGTCGGCACGGGCTTGACGGACTATCTCTTCAAGATATGGCAGCCGTCCGGCCAGTCCGCCATGTTCGTGCCGCTGGTTCCGACTTTGAAAATTCCGGGCCTCGCAGACCTGCCCTTTTTCGGACCGGTGCTGTTTTCGCACACCCTGTTGACCTACGCCGCCCTGGTGCTGCTCGCCGGCGTCTCCTTCTACATGGCGCGCACAAGGGGCGGACTTCGTCTGAGAGCGGTCGGCGACGACCCCGGAGGCGCCAGCCTGCAGGGAATCCGCGCCGACCGCATACGCATGGCCGCCGTCATCGTCGGCGGCGTCTTGATGGGTATTGGCGGAGCCGCCATCACCATCGGTTTTCTCGGATCATTTACCTCCGGCGTCGTGGCCGGGCGCGGCTACGTTGCTCTCGCTGTCGTCATCATCGGCCGCTGGACGCCCGCCGGCGCGCTTGTCGGCGCCCTGCTCTTCGCTTTCTTCGACAGCCTTAGTCTCCGAAGCGAAAGCGGCTTCGCCGGCGTTCCGACGGAGCTCTTCTACATGCTGCCCTACGCCGCCACGCTTTTCGTGCTGGTGCTCTCGGCCCGCGGCAAGGCCGGCCCCCGCGCCCTTGGCCGCGAACCGGGGTAGCTCTACCAGGCGTCGATATCCGTCAGGATATCAGCCTTGAGGTCGTCATTGGCGAAGGAGGCGCGCACGGAATTGCGCGCGAGTTCGCGAACGGTCTCCTTGTCCCAGCCATTGGCGCCTGCCATGTTGGCGTATTCCTGTTCGAGGCTGAGACGCAGCGGCGCCGGGTCGTCCGTGTTTACGGAAACCGTCACGCCGGCCTTGCGAAGCTTCTCGAAAGGATGGGCGGCAAAGTCCTCGTAAAGACCGAGCGTCAGGTTCGATGACGGCGTAATACCGAGCGCGATGTCGTTGTCGATCAGCATATTGATGACCTCGTCGTCCTCGATGGCGCGCACCCCATGGTCTATGCGTTCGGTCTGAAGCAGTTCAATGGCGTCGCGCACGCCGTCCGGACCACTCGATTCGCCGGCGTGAGCGGTGCGGCGCAAGCCCCCTTTCGCCGCCCGCCGATAGGCTTCTGCAAATCGCGGCCCGGTGCGCCCGGCCGCAGTCTCGTTGCCGTCGATCGACAGTGCGACGACCCGCGGATGTTTCAGTTCAACGAGCAGGTCAACCAGTTCGACGCCCTCCTCGGCCGTCTGCTGGCGCAATAGACTGATGCAAAGCATGGACGGTTGGTAGCCATCCTGTTCGGCTTCGCTGAACCCGGCGTGCAGGCCGTCCAGCATGCCCGGAATGTCCTTCTTCCAGTGCTCCCAATGCGTCGGATTGACGATCACGTCGCTGTAGCGCACGCCTGACTTGCTCTGCCGCTCGGCGAAAGCGTAGGCCGCCCGCGCCAGCTGATCGCGCGTGCGGACAAGCCCGCAGGTCCAGTCCAGAAATGCAAGGAAATTGCTGAGCGACGACACGTCGTAGAGTTCGCCGGGCGGACGCGGCAGGTCTTCGCCCGCTTCCGCAGCCAGCGCGGCAATGTCGTCCGGCTCGAAACATCCTTCCAGGTGAATATGTATTTCCGCCTTGGGCAGCGCGATAAGATCCACGGACAAGTCCTTTCTGTTGTTGCGTCGCAGTCTGCCCATGGTCTGCGCGGTGACAAGGAGAAAGTTGCGCCTGCTATGTGCGCGAAATCGCAACACTCGTCCGACGGACGCAGACACGAGTGCTCAGTCTCGATTCAGACATTGCACTTTCTCCTTGCATTTATTTTAGTAATTACTAAATTAGCATAGCCTAATTAAATATCGATTGCCTCGCGGCGTCGAGAAGGAGGAGAAAATGAAAAACATTGTGGTTCTGGGCGCCGGTCTCGGCGGCGTGATCATGGCTTATGAGATGAAGGAAAAGGTGGGGAGCACGGCCAACGTCACGGTCATCAATGAAGGCTCCACCTATTCCTTCGTTCCGTCCAACCCCTGGGTCGCGGTGGGTTGGCGCGACCGGGATGATATTTCCGTCGATCTGGAACCGGTATTCTCCCGACGCGACATCGCCCTCAAGCCGCAGGGCGCTAGGAAGGTCCATCCCGAAGAAAACCGGGTCGAACTCAATGACGGCGAGATGGTCGATTACGATTATCTGATCATCGCGACCGGTCCCGATCTCGCCTTCGACGAAATCGAAGGGCTTGGACCGCAGGCCTGCACCGAGTCCATCTGCCATATCGATCATGCGATGGATGCAAAACAGTCTTTTGACAAGCTGGTCGAGAAGCCCGGCCCCGCCATCATTGGCGCCGTCCAGGGCGCCTCCTGCTACGGCCCGGCATACGAATTCGCCTTTATCGTCGACACCGCCCTGAGGCGTGCGAAAAAGCGCGACCAGGTTCCGATGACCTTCGTCACGCCGGAGCCCTATATCGGTCATCTGGGACTCGACGGCGTCGGCGACACCAAGTCGCTGCTTGAGAGCGCGCTTCGCGATCAGCACATCAAGTGGATCACCAACGCCCGCGTCAAAAAAATCGAAGAAGGCGTCATGCATGTCGAGGAGGTCAACGAAGACGGCAGCCTGAAAAAGGATCACGAACTGCCCTTCTCGTTCTCGATGATGCTGCCGGCCTTTCGCGGCGTCCCGGCCGTCTCCGGCATCGAAGGCCTGACGAACCCGCGCGGCTTTATCACGATCGACAAGCACCAGCGCAACGGAAAATACCCGAACGTCTTCGCGATCGGCGTCTGCGTGGCGATCCCGCCCGTTGGCGAAACCCCGTTGCCCGTCGGCGTGCCGAAAACCGGGTTCATGATCGAATCCATGGTGACTGCGACCGCCGAAAATGTTTCCGCGCTGATCAAGGGCGAAGAGCCGCGCGCCGTTGCCACATGGAACGCGATCTGCCTGGCCGATTTCGGCGACAAGGGCATCGCCTTCGTCGCGCAACCGCAGCTGCCGCCGCGCAACGTCAACTGGTCGTCGCAAGGCCGCTGGGTTCACGCCGCCAAGATCGGATTCGAGAAATACTTCCTGAGGAAGGTCCGCAGCGGCAAGAGCGAAACGTTCTATGAAAACCTCGCACTCGATGTGCTCGGCATCAGGAAGCTCAAGGAAATCCACATGGAAGACGCCGGTTGAAACAGCTCCGCCAGATGAAGGGAGACGCCCCGTCGGCTACAGACGGCAAGCTTGGCGACATCGGTCCGCTGATCGAGCGGTCACACGAGGTCGCCCGGCTGCTCAAGCTGCTGTCGAACCAGAAGCGGCTTTTGATCCTCTGTCGGCTGGCGGCCTCGGGAGAGTGCGCGGTCCACGCGCTGGCCGAATATGTTGACCTTAGTCAATCCGCCTTGTCCCAGCATCTGGCAAAACTGCGCAAGGAAGGTCTGGTGACCTACAGGCGCGAAAGCCAGGTTCTCTACTATTCGATCGGAGACGCAAACCTCCGATACCTGCTTACCACCCTCAAGGAAATCCACTGTCCGGACCCGGACCTGAAAAAGGAGAAAGAAAAATGAACATAGATCGCGCCGTCATGGCCTTTGCAGGCGTAGTCATCCTTGCGTCCCTTGCGCTTGGCTACTTCGTCGCCCCCGCTTGGTTTCTGCTCACCGCCTTTGCTGGCCTGAACATGATCCAGTCTTCCTTCACGGGCTTTTGCCCGGCTGCTATCGTGTTCAAGAAGCTCGGCATAAAAGCAGGCAACGCCTTTCCCTGACCGCAACCATAACGGGCCGCCGAAGTCTGAAAGGGATGAAACGATGAGACGACCATTCACCGCACTGACGATTGCCGTCCTTTTTGCGACCTCCGCCTCTGCCGCCAATTTTGTGATCGAGCCGACAACGGTTCCGGTCATGAAATCCGTCTTTGGGCAGGTTCAGAGCCGCGACACGCTTCCGGCGCGGGCGCGGATCGGCGGAACCGTCGTTGAAATCCTCGTCGATGAAGGCGACGCGGTCCGGTTCGGCGACGAGATCGCCAATGTGGTTGACGAGAAGATCGCGCTTCAACTCGACGCGATCAACTCCCGGCAATCCGCCATCGAGGCGCAACTCGAAAACGCCCGGACCAATGTCGAACGGGCGAGAAAGCTCTTCGAACGCGGCACGGTCGCCAAGACGCGCCTCGACGAGCAGCAGACCGCCTTTGACGTCCTCCGGAACCAGCTCGACGCCATCGAGGCCGACAAGTCGGTCATCGTCCAGCAGGCGAAGGAAGGCACTGTGCTCGCGCCGGCTTCCGGCCGTGTCCTGTCCGTGCCGGTCTCGCAGGGATCCGTCGTGCTGGCCGGCGAAACCATCGCCCGTATCGCGGGCGGTGGATACTTCCTGCGCCTTTCGCTACCCGAACGCCACGCCGCCGGCATCAAACAGGGCGACGAGGTGACCGTCGGGGCGCGCGGGCTCACGCCCTCCGACGACGATAAAAAGCTGACTACCGGCCATGTGGCGAAGGTCTATCCGGAGATTTCCGACGGCCGCGTCACAGCCGATGTCGAGGTCGACAATCTCGGCGATTTCTTCGTCGGGGAACGCACCCTCGTCACCATTCCGATTGGCTCCCGCGAGACCCTCGTGGTGCCGCGACCGGCCCTCGTGACCCGTCATGGCATGGATTACGTCAGGGTCGTCAAGGGCGACGAGGAAACCGAAGTCACGGTCATTCCCGGTGAGTCCTTTACAATTGACGGCGAGGATTTCGTTGAAATTCTGACGGGTCTGCGCGCCGGCGATACGGTGGTCACGCCATGAATCTCGGTATCGCAGGCCGCCTGACGCAGGCCTTCATCACCTCTCCGTTGACGCCGCTTTTGCTGCTGGCTTCCTTCGCGGTCGGCCTGATCGCGCTGATGACGCTACCGCGCGAGGAAGAGCCGCAGATTTCCGTGCCTATGGTGGACGTCCATGTCCAGGCCAACGGTCTGAAGGCGGACGACGCCGTCAAGCTGGTGACGGAGCCGCTGGAGACCATCCTCAAATCCATAGACGGCGTCGAACACCTTTATTCGCAGACCAATGACGACCAGGTCATGGTGACCGCCCGCTTCGAGGTGGGAACCAGTTCCGACGCCGCAATTCTCAGAGTGCACGACAAGGTTCGCGCCAATTACGACCGCATACCGACCGGCGTTCCCGAGCCCCTGATCGTCGGCCGCGGGATCGACGACGTTGCGATCGTCACCGTCACATTGGCGCCCGATCCCGAAGCGCCCGGCGTCTGGACCGCCAACGACCTGACGCGGCTTGCCCGCGAGGTCCTGGTCGAGATCACAAAGCTGGAAGATGTCGGCTTCACCTATGTCGTCGGCGATCAGCCGGAAGAGCTACGCATCGAACCCGACCCGGAAAAACTGTCCCTTTTCGGCGTTACGCTGCAGCAGCTGGCCGGGAAGCTGTCCGGCGCCAACCGGTCGCTTCAGGTCGGACAGGTGCGCGAAGGCCAGGAACAGGTCGGGCTTGTCGCCGGCCAGACCCTGCAGGGCGGCGTTCAAATCGGCAATCTGCTGGTGACCGCGCGCGACGGCAGGCCGGTCTATGTCCGCGATCTCGCCAATATCGACCTCGTCACCTCGCCGAACGAAACCTACGTGTCGCATATCGCCCGCGACGGCGATACGCTGTCGCGCGTGCCCGCCGTCACCATCGCCATCGCCAAGCGGCCGGGCTCCAACGCCGTGGTGATAGCCGAGAAGATCCTGCATCGGCTGGAAGCGATCGAGGCCGAGCTTGTGCCCGAAAGCGTCGACATGACGGTAACCCGCAACTACGGCGAATCGGCGAACGAAAAAGCCAACGAACTGCTGTTCCACCTCGGGCTGGCGACCATCTCGATCGTCCTCCTGGTCGCGTTCGCCATTGGCTGGCGGGCGGCGATCGTCGTCGCCATCGTCATACCCACGACCATTCTGCTCACCCTGTTTGCTGCCTGGATCATGGGCTATACGCTGAACCGCGTCAGCCTCTTCGCCCTGATCTTCTCGATCGGCATCCTCGTCGACGACGCCATCGTCGTCATCGAGAACATCGCCCGGCACTGGGCGATGAATGATGACCGTCCACGGGCGCGCGCCGCGATCGAGGCGGTCGCCGAGGTCGGCAATCCGACGATCGTGGCGACGCTCACCGTCGTCGCTGCCCTGTTGCCGATGCTGTTCGTGTCAGGCCTGATGGGCCCCTATATGAGCCCGATACCCGCGGTGGCGTCCGCGGCGATGATCTTCTCCTTCTTCGTCGCCGTCATGCTGACGCCGTGGTTGATGATGCGCATCGCAGCCAAGGCCTCCGCCCATGGCGGCGAACATCACGAGACGATCGGCGCGCTTGGCCGGGTCTATATCGCCGTCGCACGGCCGATCCTGAAAACCCGGTTCCGCTCCTTCGTCTTTCTTATGCTGGTCGGGATCGCAACGCTTGGCTCGCTGGCAGCCTTCTACACCCAGCACGTCACGGTGAAACTGCTGCCGTTCGACAACAAGACCGAATTGCAGGTCGTCGTCGACATGCCGGAAGGAACGTCCGTCGAGGAAACCAACCGTGTGCTCGAGACCGTCAGCCAACGGCTCGCCGATATCGAGGAAGTCACTTCCTTCCAGACCTATGCCGGAACCTCCGCCCCGTTCAATTTCAACGGTCTGGTACGGCACTACTATCTGCGCAGCATGCCGAACCAGGGCGACGTGCAGGTCAATCTGGTCACGCGCGAGCACCGCGACCGCACCAGCCACGGGATCGCGCTGGACATCCGCGAACGCCTCGTTGATCTCGACGTCCCGGAAGGAACGGCCATCAAGGTTGTCGAACCGCCCCCCGGCCCGCCTGTCCTGGCGACGCTGCTCGCCGAAGTCTACGGCCCGGACGGCGAAACCCGTCGCGCCGTTGCGGAGAAGATCCGCGAAGCCTTCCTGCAAGTGCCCTATGTCGTGGACGTCGACGATTCCTTCGGCGTGCAGGCGCCGCGGATCCGCATGCTCATCGACGAGGACAATCTGGAGTTCTTCGGCGTCGAACACAGCGATGTTTTCGAAACGATTTCCGCCTGGTTCGGCGGGCAGACCGTAGGTTACTCCCATCGCGGCGATGGCCGGCATCCGATCGCCATCACGATAGCGCCGTCCAAGAGCGACAGGGTCGTCGACGAACGGGCGCTCGCCACGCCGGTCGCCGCCAACCTGCTGCCGGGCAACCGCAGCATCGTGGAGCTTGGCGACGTCGTCACCATTCGCCAAGAGGAGTCCAGCTACCCGATCTTCCGCCACAACATGCGCTCCACGGAGATGGTCATGGGCGAGCTTGCGGGCGAGTTCGAGGCGCCCGTCTACGGCATGATCGCCGTCGCCAACGCGCTCGACGAGATCGACTGGGGCGACCTGCCCAAGCCGACGATCAAGCTCAACGGCCAGCCGGAAGACGAGAGCCAGCCGGTTCTGTTGTGGGACGGCGAGTGGGAAGTGACCTGGGTCACCTTCCGCGACATGGGCGCAGCCTTCATGATCGCCTTGGTCGGCATCTATATCCTCGTCGTCGCCCAGTTCGGCTCGTTCAAGGTGCCGCTGGTCATATTGACGCCGATCCCGCTGACCTTCATCGGCATCATGTTCGGCCACTGGCTGTTCCATGCGCCGTTTACAGCGACGTCGATGATCGGCTTCATTGCGCTCGCAGGCATCATCGTTCGCAACTCGATCCTGCTTGTCGACTTCGTCAAGCACACGCGAACGCCGGATCGCGAACTGATCGACGTGCTCCTGGAAGCCGGCGGCATCCGCTTCAAGCCGATTCTGCTGACGGCGCTTGCCGCGATGATCGGCGCCGCCGTCATCCTGACCGACCCGATCTTCCAGGGCCTGGCGATCTCGCTGCTCTTCGGGCTCGCTTCGTCGACGGCGTTGACCGTTCTGGTGATCCCGGCGATCTACATCTTGCTGCGCGGTGGCCAGCGGGCGTAGAAAGCATCCACCGGCTGCAGCCTCCGTCATGACGGCGGGGTCGGCCGGCGGAGGATATCACGATGAGCAGCCGCAACGCCGGGACCAACCCTTTCGAGAAGGGCGGATCGGACTACGCCCGTTTCCGCCCGACCTATCCGCCGGCGCTCGCCGACGCCCTGGCGGATCTGTGCGGCTCGACCGGCCATGCCCTCGATGTCGGATGCGGCAACGGGCAGTTCTCCTGCCTGCTCGCGGCCCGCTTCGACAGGGTCACGGCCACGGATCCGAGCGCGGAGCAGATCGAGAATGCGTTTCAGGATCCGAAGGTCGACTACCGACAGGAGAGCGCCGAGACCATCGGACTTGCCGATGACAGCGTCGACCTGATCGTCGCCGCTCAGGCGGCGCACTGGTTCGATCTTGACGCCTTCTACGCCGAGGCGCGTCGCGTCGCCTGCCCGGGCGCTGTCATCGCGCTCGTATCCTACGGGGTGCCGGAACTGGAAGACGATGTCGGAAAACGCTTCCACGACTTCTACTGGACGGAAATCTTCCAATACTGGCCGGCTGCGCGCCGCCACGTCGAGGACGGCTATGCAGCGATGCCCTTCCCCTTCCCCGAACTGGCCCTGCCCGACATCGCGATCGAGCGCGAATGGACGCTCGACGAGTTGCTCGGCTATATTACCACGTGGTCGGCGGCGAAGGCTGCAAGGAAAGCCGGCGCCGTAGCCTTGATCGACGCCTTTTCGGAAGACCTGAAACGCCTGTGGGGGCCGGAAGAAACCCTCCGCACCATACGCTGGCCGATCAACGGCCGGATCGGCCGCATCGCGTAACTAGTGTTGCCGTGTCCGTTCAACACTTATATGTTGCCTTAAGCAACATATAAGTGTTATTGGCAACACCATGTCCAAAGACAACGTTTCCGCAGAAGACGTAGCGGCCGTGCGCCGCTTCAACCGCTTCCACACAAAGCTGGTCGGCGCGCTCAACGACCGGCTGCTTTCTTCCGATTTCTCCCTGCCGCAAATGCGGGTTCTCTACGAGATTGCAAACGCGCCTGCCGGCGGCCGGGTGACCGCAGCCGATCTTGGCCGCGACCTCGGGCTCGACGCCGGATATCTCAGCCGGCTCGTCACGGGTCTTGAAAAGCAGGAGTTGCTCAGCCGCGTCCCCTCCCCGGACAATGCAAAACGGCTGGATCTGGAGTTGACGGAAAAGGGCAGGACCACCTTCGCGAAACTCAACGCGGCGTCAGCGACGGAGGTCGCCGACCTGCTCGGCAAGCTGATCCCGGCCGAGCAGCGGCAACTCGTCGGCGCGATGCGGCGGATCGAGCGCCTTCTCGGCGCGGACGGTCAGGAGAGAATTTTCATCCTGCGCGATCCGGAGCCCGGCGATCTGGGCTACGTCATTCATCGCCAGACCCTGCTCTACACAACCGAATATGGCTGGGACTGGACCTTCGAGGCGCTGCTTGGAGAGATCGTCTCGAAGTTCATCACGAAATTCGATCCCGCTTGGGACCGCTGCTGGATCGCCGAAATCGAGGGCGAGATCGTCGGCTCGGTCTTCGTCACACGGGATGACGACCAGACCGCGAAGCTGCGCATGCTTTACGTCGAGAAGTCGGCGCGCGGGATGGGTCTCGGACGGCGTCTCGTCGACGAATGCATTCGTTTCGCCAAAGCGCGAGGATACAGCCGCATGGTGCTGTGGACCAACGATATTCTCCTCTCGGCGCGACGCATCTACGAAGCCGCCGGCTTCACCCTGTACGAGGAGGAGCCGCACCACAGTTTCGGCAAGGATCTGGTTGGCCAGATGTGGGAGCGGGATCTCTGATCCTGATTCAATTCAAGAGGATAGTCGCAGAGGCTGAGTTTCCGATTCAATGCGGATGGTCTTCCTCGACAGAGCTTTGCATCATGAAATCCAGCCGGTACAGGCCTGTCGCCGTCACCGGTGTCTTGCCGCCTTCCGGCGATGTCAGGACGGCGTCCACGGCCGCCTTCAACGGCTCGGCCATTGGCCCCTCCGCCAGGAGGATTGCCCGCGAGGTCTCGTCCTTTTTGCCGCGCATGGCTGATTCCGCCGTTTCGAGCACCGCTTCGCCGCAACGCTCCAAAAGGTGCACGGCCAACAGGTTCTGCGACCGGATGAGCGCCTTGGCGACGGGGGCTGCAACGTCAGCGTCGCAGTCGAGCCGCAAGGCAAGCACGAAGCCGGCGACGCCATGGCCCGTGCTCGCAACCACCCGGCAGGGCGTCCGCGAGAAGTCCGTGAAATGAGGCACGACCCGCCGCGTCCATTCTGTCGGGTCGTTCAGCCGGGAAAGATAGGTCTCGGAGAAAAGAACGTCCGGCGTTTCGGTTTCGTAGAAATTGAAATACGCCGGTTGACCGTCCACCGCCGCATAGCGCCGTGCGCGCAGGAAGCCCGGAACAGTCAGACGCTCGGGAATGTGCTCATGCACATGCCAACGGACGAATTCCGCGTCGTGCCCCTCCTCCATGCCGTTCCAGATGGCGAGCACGCCCTGTCCCGGGATCATGCCGCCCCCTGATCCGGCACGCCGGTGTCGAGATGAATCTTGATCGGCCAAAGGGACGACAGGCGTTTCGCCGCGGTCATGACGCGAGGCGCGATCTCTGCGATGCGGGCCGGCGTCATGCGGGCGCTCGGACCAACGACGATAACCGAACCGACGACCTTGTCGGACGCCACGCCTTCGAAGATCGCGGCCGCAACGGCGTTGACGCCGATGGAGGCCTCTTCCATCGCGGTCGAATAGCCGCGCGAGCGTATCGACTCCAGTTCGTCCTGCAGCGCCCGCATGGCGCGCAGGGCGTTGGGGCCCACATCGACAGCTTCGGGGAAACCTTGCGCGAGAACCACCCGCGCGGCCTCCTCGTCGGTGAGCGTCGCAAGCCAGGCCTTGCCGGCGGCGGTCGCGTGCAGCACCGCCTGCCGTCCGAGATTTCCGTCGTAGCGCAGACCGTCGCGCGCGCCCTGCGCCTCGGCGACCCAGGCCATGCTGTCGCCGCCCACCACCACGGCGAGGCGGACGAGTTCCCCCGTTTCCTTGGCGAGAAGCCGCATGTCCGGATGGCAGATGTCGCGGATGCCGGTGGCGTTGAGATGGGCGAAGCCGAGAATGGCGAGCTTGAGCGTGGCGCTGTAGCGCTGAACGTCCTCCTCCTGCTCGACATAGCCGCGTTTTACCCAGACCTGCAACAGGCGATGCGCGGCCGATTTCGGCATGTCGAGCTGGCGGGCGATTTCTGCCAGGCCAACCGGCCTTTCCGCCTCCTCGATCAGTTCCAGGATATCGATCGCTCTCTGGAGTTGTACGGACATTACTGGTTCCTGGCCTGCTGTCTTTTCACGTGCACATTCCGGGGACGTCGGCGAACGCCCGCGAAGATCGCGGCCAGACAGACAGCGACCAGCACGAGCGCAATCGGCCGGGTGAAGACCTGCGTCGGATCCCGATCGATCAACTGTAGCATGCGGCGCAGATTCTGGTCGACCATACCGCCGAGGATGATGCCGAGAATGAGCGGCGCCATCGGGTATCGCATCAGGCGCATGGCAAGGCCAAGCAAACCGAAACCAAGCACGACATAGATGTCGAAGATGCGTTGCGTCAGGGCATAGGGCCCCAACAGGCAGAGACAGAAGATCACCGGTGTGAGAAATTCCCGCGGGACCTTGAGCACCAGCAGGAGCGGCCGGGACAGGGCGAGCCCCATGACGGCCATGGCGATCGTGCCGAAGATGACCATCCAGCATACCGCGGCGACGAAATCCGGGTTCTCGATCATGATCATCGGACCGGGCCGCACATTATGTATGAACATGGCCGCAAGCAGCACGGCGGCCGGGGCGGAACCGGGGACGGCGAGCGTCAGCGCCGGAATGATGGCCGAGGGCAACGCGGCGCTGTTGGCGGTTTCGGCCGCGATCAGTCCGTCATCAGACCCCTTCGTGAACTCATCCGGTGTTTTCGAGGCGCGCCGCGCGGCGCCGTAGGAAATCCAGGCCGCGACGTCCTCGCCGACGCCGGGAATCACGCCGATGGCGATGCCAATGAGGCTCGATCGGATGACCGTTACCTTGCGGCGGATCATGTCCCGGAAATTTGACAGGAGCGGCGTCGCCTGCATCGGCGCGTCGACCATGCGCGCCTTGCCCGAGCCCAGCGACATCAGCAGCTCCGAAATCCCGAAGGCGCCGACCATGGCCGGAATCAGCGCAATGCCGGCGGCGAGATCCAGATTTCCAAAGGAAAAGCGGGGATAGGCGTGCATCGTCTCCTGACCGACCGTCGCGATGGCGAGGCCAAGAAAGCCGGCGATCCAGCCCTTCAGCGGATCGTCGCCGGCCGTCATGCGGCCAGCGACGACGATGCCGACAATGCCGAGCAGAAAATATTCCGTGGAGCCGAAGCCGAGCGCGAGTTCGGCGAGCAGCGGCGCGATGAGCGCCAGCGCGACGCCGCCGATGAGGCCGCCGGTAAGCGACGCCACGGTGGCGAGACCCAGAGCGCGATGGCCCATGCCGGCCTGCGCCATGGGATGACCGTCGAGCGCGGTCGCGGCGTTGGCCGGCGTGCCCGGAATGTTGAGCAGGATCGCGCTGCGGCTGCCGCCATAGATCGAACCGATATAGAGGCAGATCAGCACGAGGATCGCCTGCTGGCCGGCCATGGCGTAGGTGAGCGAGGTCATCAGCGCCAGGCCCATGGTTGCGGTGAGGCCGGGCAGCGCCCCGATGACGATGCCGGCGAGCGTCGCCCAGAGCACGTTGAAGAGCGTGGTTGCGCTGGCGAGGTCGAGAAAGGCGTCGATCATGGCAACCGGATCAGGAAGACGTGCTGAAAGGTCATCGGAATAAGAACGGCGACAACGAGAATGACGATGGACATTGCGCCGGCCTTGCGGACGATCTCGGCGCGCGCGCCGCGCCAGGACACGAAAAACGCCGCGAAGGCGACGCAAAATCCGGCAATGAGAAGCTGGAAATTGATATGGCCGACGAGAGTGATCGCGATCGTCATGAGAGCGAGTCCGGTCAGCACCGGCCGCCACGTCAGCCCGTCGCCGGTCGGGTGTGGCGCAGGCTGACGCAGGGTCCGCGCTGTGAGCAAGGCGCCCAGCGCAAACAGGATGATGGCGATGAAGCCGGGAAAGATCGCGGGCGCCGTCAGCACGGTGCCGCGATCCGCATAGGTCGGCATGGCGAGCGACGCGACGAACATCGCCGCGCCAAGGAGGATCAGGATCGATCCTGTTGCGAGATCGGCGACATGCAGCCGCCGACCGCTGAGTTCACTCACCATCGTGTCTTTGCTCTACGGGCGTGCAATGCCCATCTCTTCCGGTGACACCTTCGCATCGCCGCGATCATACAACCCCCACGCTGCGGCGGCGATGGCCGGATTGGCCGATTTCATCGCCTCGTCTCCGGCGACGGGTTTCACGCCGCAACCGCGTGACGTGCACAATTGCTGCAGCCCCTTGGACCCCGACAGGGTTTCGGTCCAGACCGCTTCCAGCGTATCCAGCACGTCCTGCGGCACGCCGTCGGGCAGGTAGATTCCGACGAAGTTTTCCGCGGGCGGCAGGTTCGGCAGCTGCGCGGTGATCGGCGGGATCGACAGATCGCCAAGCTTGATCTCGGTCGTGCCGATGGCGGCCAGCGGCGTCAGCCGGCCGGCGCGGATCATTTCCGCCTGTTCCAGCGCGAGTTGGGTGGTGGCTTGCGCCTCGCCGGACACGGTGGCGAGGATGGCCGGATTGCCGCCATCATAGACGATCTGCTTGGGGTCGATATCAGCGGCCGTCGCAATCGCGGCCAGTCCCTGACCGCCGGACGAATTCGGTCCCGCCGTTGCGATCAGCAGCTTGTCGCCGTCAGCTTTCACGCGGGCGATGAAATCCTCGACGGTGGCGATGTCCGTGCCGGGATTGACGGAGAGCACCGACGACATGGAGGCGATGATGAACGGATGCCAGTCATCGAAGGTCGTGTCGATCATCCCCATGATCTTGTAGGTGCCGATGTCGCGCACCCCGCCGGAAAGCCACGTATAACCGTCCTTTGGCGCATCGAGCACGGCTTGCGTGCCGACGGAGCCGTTGGCGCCGGGCTGATTGACGACAACGACTTTCTGACCGAGGACCGGCTCCAGGTCCGCCGCCACCGCGCGCACCGCGAGATCGGTCACGCCGCCGGGCGGATAAGGCACGATGACGGTGACCGGCTTTTCCGGCTTCCAGTCAGCCATTGCGACGCCGGCAGACACGGTGAGCGCCAGCGCGGCCATAATCATTCTGCTTATCATGGTTTCCTCCCTTGAATGATTGTCAGTTCAGCGCGCCGCGGCTGCGACGGCCTGATTTCCCCCGGCCCGCCACTCCTCAAGCAGCCGGATCCACGGGCCCACATAGTGGCCGTGATCGTGGAATGTCCGCCCTGAGACAAGGTTCCCGTCGATGACGCAGGGCGCGTTCACATAGACGCCGCCGCAGACCTCGAGATCGAAACGGCACTTGGCGACCGTCGCCATGCGGCGTCCGCGGACCCGGTCGGCGCGCGCTGGGATCTCCACCCCGTGGCAGACGCTGGCGATCGGCTTGTCGGCGTCGAAGAAGTGCTGCGTGACGCGAATGAGATCTTCGTCGTCACGGATATATTCCGGCGCGCGACCGCCGGAGAAGAACACGCCGGCGAAGTCTTCCGGATCCACGTCTGCGAAGGCGACGTCCGCGGCAAGCTGATAGCCTTCCCACTCGCGCGTAATCGTCCAACCGGGTCGGACCTCGTGCATGACGAGCTGGTAGACGCGTTTCTCGGGCGCGGCCACAACCGGCTCGAAACCGGCTTCCTGCAGCCGATAATAAGGATAGAGCGTATCGACGGTTTCCGACGCGTCACCGATCGGCATAAGCACTTTGTTGCCGGAATTCTTCATTTCTTGAACGCTGTTCCAATATTGATTGATGGATCAGTATCACTGCGCAGAGGCAAGATCAAGCCTCGGGCCGCAGCGAAGTGTGGAGTACCGCAATATGGCCTCGGCCTCGCCGACGCGCGCTTCTGCTTCGCCGGGACGAGAGGCGACCGCTGCATGATCCGGTGAACCAATGACAGTCTCGTTCCGGCGAAACGCTGTTCAAGAGCGATCCGCACCACAGTTTCGCAAGGATCTTGTCGGCCAGATCCGGGAACGCAATGCCTAATACCCGGCACTCGGCGTTTGCCGTCGTTGCGATGTGTCTTCATGGTTGCGCCGGCGCGACCGACTCAATACTGTTCCCTCGACGAATACGCGTCGTCGCCAGCCAGCGACATGCGTTTATCAGTCCAGATATTCCAACCTCCTGTCGAGTAACAATCGACGTCATCGGACAGGCTCTTCCATGATTGCAATATTCGCTCTGACATGGGCCGGCGTTCTCGCCGCCCAGATTACCCCGGGACCAAATCTGGCCGCGGTCGCGTCCATCGGACTTGCGCAGGGGCGGCGGCCCGCTCTCTTCGTTGTCGCCGGCATAGCCTCGGGCATGCTCGTCTGGTCGCTGGCGACTGCGCTTGGCCTCGGCGCACTCATCAAGGCCTTTCCTGCGTCGCTGCTTCTCCTGAAACTGGCCGGGGGCGGTTACCTGCTCTATCTCGGTCTGAAGGCGGTGCGGGCGATCGTGCGGGGCGACGCAAATTCGAAGATAAAACCGGATGCGCGCGTGATTGGCGATGCAGCGGCCTGGCGCCGCGGCGTTCTGGTTCTGCTTACCAATCCCAAGTCGGCGCTCATGTGGGCCGCAGTCGCGTCATTCCTGTTTGGACAGGGGCTGGGCGCGCGCGAGGTTCTCGCATTCGGCCCCCTGGGCGCCCTGTCGGGATTGGTGATTTACGGCGCCTACGCATACCTGTTTTCCACCGGACTGGCGATGCGCGGTTACGCCCGATTTTCCCGATGGTTCGAGGGTGTGTTCGCTGCGGCGTTCGGAACAATGGGCGCGAGCCTCCTGTGGTCGGGACTGCGCGACGTACAACGGTAATTTCATGGGATCATGCCGAAAAAATAGTGAACCCAAATGATCCCACCGGACAAAATTACCAACTACTATTCCCTTTCGGACCATCCGTTTCAGAATCTCAGCGAGCTGGCCCCCGATGAGCGGACTGCTGTTCTGGAGGAGCTTAGAACACGAAAGGCGCAAAACCCGGCCTTCAAACGCGTATTCGGAAGCGCCTACATGGAATTCAGGCGGCGCACGGAAGCCAAGCTTCACGCAATGTTCAAAGACCGGGGAGGAAAGCCGGAGCGGAAATCGCCACACTACTTCGTTCTTGGCACTTGCGAGTGGTTTGCCGGCCTTTACCCTGATCCCGAAACAGTCACCCTCGATTGGAGATCATTGCCCCGCGAGATCGTCAGTTTTACCTATCCGGACAGCTTCGTTTCGATGCGGTTCGGACCCGAATACGGCCTACCGGTTGAGCCGCTCCAGCCGTATCACGAAAGGGTATTCCTTGCCGATGAAATCCTGGATGTAGTGGCGGAGTACGGGCTGCCGGATGGCGGGCCGGACGAACCCTACTCGGACTATCACAAGCGCAAGTTTGAAAAATATATCGAGTGTCAGCTTTGGTCCGACGCCCCGGTGGCGAAATTTCTGAAACACTCAAGCTCCAGCCCCTAGTCGTTAGTTGTTATTGCTGTGGCCCCTCCAGAAACTGTCCCCGGCTTCATTCTCAGGATGCTGCTCAATGAGTGTACCGAGATCAGCGTGATGAACTCTAAGGACGTTGCCAGTCGACATGACATTCCCCTATTTTCAATGTTTTGACGTCATTAACTCGCAAATGGATTCAACTATGGTCTTGATCAATCAGGAACTGCTCGGCAAACATTATGACGGAGACGTCGCGGCCGCACTCAGCCATTTTTATCAGATTGACAGTCTGACCCTCAACCGGAACGGTAGCGAGCTCAACCTGAAGCTTGATATGAGCCGCCCCGAGACTTCCCGCGCAATAACTGTAGAATTTACCGGCGTTCGACAACTGGAAATTGCTGAAGTGGATGCCGGTAACTTTCGTGCAGAAGAGCTTATTGTCATCGACATTACCAAGAGAGGAATGGAAAATATCAACTGGCAGGTCTGGAATCACGAAGACTTCGATTTCAAGTTTCAGTGCGACTGCATCATCATCTTATCTGCGCAACTGAACGACTGACCGCCTCGATCGCATCGACCAGCGCCCTGCCCGCATCTTCCGGCGCGCCATTATTCTCGATGACGACGGCGTCGACCATCTGCGCATCGCAATCGGGCTGGCGCTCGAGACGCTGCAGGATCTCCGCCTCGCTCTCGCGGCCGCGGCCGGCGAGCCGCCGGGCCAGAACATCCGGCCGCGCCGTCAGGCTGATGACGGTGAAATGCGCGTAGCGCGCGCGCAGGCCGTCGAGCGCGCCGCGCGATCCGTTGCAGATTGCGATGCGCCCGGAGCGCACGACCTCGTCGACCGAAACCGGCACGCCGTATTTCAGTCCATGCGCGTCCCACCAATGGGCGAAACCGCCGCGCGCCAGTTCGGCGTCGAAGTCGGCGTCGGCGACCGGCCGGTGATCTTCCGTCTCGCCGTCGGCAGGCCGCGTGATCGCCCGCTGCACGAAGACGAAGCGATCGTCGTCAGCAAACGCCTGCCGCGCATGATTGAGAAGCGTGTCCTTGCCGGCTCCGCTCGGACCGACGACGGCGATGAAGGCGCCGCCGCCAATTTTCGCGCCTGCTGCGCCTGCCGGGTCTGCCCCGTCGCCTGAACCCATCACACCACGCGCCGGCCTTCGCGCCAGACGGTGCGCACAATCGGGATAGCATGGTCGACGCCGACCCGCACGAGGTCGCCGCGCTTGCCGATGGCGATTTCTCCGCGGTCGTCGAGACCGCAGGCCTTCGCCGGGTTCTTCGACACCATCTGTATCGCCTGCGGCAGGGAAATCGCGTCCACTTCGTTGTCGAGATAAAAGGCCGACTGGATCAGGCTGAACGGGATGTAGTCCGAGGACAGGATATCCAGCAGATTGTTTTCGGCGAGTTCGCGGGCAGCGATATTGCCCGAATGGGATCCGCCGCGCACGACGTTCGGCGCGCCCATCAGCACCGCCATGCCGGCCTCCTTGGAGGCCCTGGCCGCCTCCATGGTGGTCGGAAATTCGGCGACATGAATGCCTTGCTGAACGGCTTCCTCGACATGTTCCAGCGTTGCGTCGTCATGGCTTGCCAGCACGATGCCGCGCTCCTTGCAGGTCTCTGCGATGACGCCGCGATTGCGGTCGGAATTGGCCTCCGACTGGGCGATGCGAAGCTTGCAGAAATCCTGGAACTCCTGCTCCGTCATCTTCAGTTTGCCACGATAGTAGACGGCGTACTGATCGAGATCGCGAAACTGTCGCTGGCCCGGCGCATGATCCATCAGCGACGCCATACGGACGCGCGGATGGCCGTCGAACCCCCGGAACTGTTCGTGGCAGTTGGGCGCGGAAACCTCGCAGCGCAGATGCAGGAAATGGTCGGCCCGCAGGCTGCCCTTCTCCGAACTGTCGTCGATCGCGTTGGCGAGAATCTGCATTTCCTCGGCCGTCAGGTCCGCGTCATGGTCCATGCCGACGCGCAGGGCGTCGAGAACGGTGGTGATGCCGGACGAGCAGATTTGGGCGTCATGCGCCAGCACGGCTGCGAGCGGATTCCAGCGCACCTTCGGGCGCGGCGCGTAATGGCCTTCCAGATGGTCCGTATGGAGTTCGACAAGGCCAGGGATCAGATAGTCGTTGGAGAGATCTTCGGCGGAGGGAACCGACGTATCGGTCGAAATATCGGCGATTTTTCCGTCGCGGATGACGAGCGTCCCTTTCACGACTTCGTCGTCGAGGACAATTCTGGCGTTCTTCAATATCAGTTCGGACATGTTTCCGTTTCTACTCTAAAACCCGCTCATGCGGTTCGTCGCTGATCCAGTCGCCCCAGCGGGTGAAGCGAATGGACCGAAAATGGCGCGCCCGTTTCGTCCTCCACGAAAAGAGCGATATTCTCGACTTCGACAGGCTCGCTCAGCACAGGATCGAAAAAGGCGTGCAGCGCCTGCTCCACCCGGTCCCTTTCAGCCTGGTCGACCGGACCTGACAGCGTCATGTGAAACCGGAACTCCTCGAAGACATACGGATAGCCCCAACGATGCAGGTTTTCCAGCTGGGCGGCGGTCAGCCTGTCGGGATTGCGCCGCTCCAGTTCCGCCTCGCTGGGCGGCGCGCGGAATTCGTCGAACTCTCTTACGACGCGCGCTGCGAGATCATGGAGATCGGGAACTGGCTCGCTCGGCGTGAGCGCGAAGAACGGGCCTATCCTGCTGATCTCCATGCGCGGAATCTCGAAAGGTTTGACCGAGTCGGAAAACCGCATCAGTTTTCTGAGCAGGTCTTCCTCCGGCTGGCCATCGGCCAGCACGAACGGCGCTTTCAGCGTTCCGTGAAAACCGTATCGTCTGGGAGCAGCGGTATGGAACGCGATCTCGGCCGAATTGAGACCGGTGATCGCTGGCGCCTCGACCGTCTGTCCGGTGAAGACATCACGGCCGAGCCAGTTCGTCGCGACCCTGTTGAGAGGGTCGTTCATAGGCGGGACAAAATAGATTGCGTATCGCATTCTGTCTTCCTCGAATGACGGTGATTCTGGCTGATTTTCGCTGGTCTAACTGATTTGCATGACAGTTTCATGCATGATTTCCGCGACGGTCAGACCCGCTCGCCGCCCTGGCCCATCAGGCGGCTACGGATGGCGTTGGAAATATTGTCGAAAACGAACACCGTGATGAGGATGAGTATTACCATATAGGCGACGTTTTCCCAATCGGCATTCGTGCGCATGGCTTCCCAGAGTTTGAGGCCAATGCCGCCGGCGCCGACCGCGCCGATAATGGTCGCCGAGCGGGTGTTCGATTCCCAGAAATACAGCGATTGGCTGGCGAAAAGCGGCAGCACCTGCGGAATGACGCCGTAGCGCTGAACGAGGACGGGCGATGCGCCGACGGATCGGATGCCTTCCCGTTGCCTGTCGTCGATATTTTCCAGCGCTTCGGAATAGAGCTTGCCCAGCGTTCCGGTGTCGGTGAAGAAGATCGCCGAGATACCGGCCAGCGGCCCCGGCCCGAAGGCCCGCGTGAAGAACAGCGCCCAGATCAGCATGTCCACGCAGCGCAGGAAGTCGAAGAAGCGCTTCAGCCCCTGGTTGACCAGACGGCTGGGCGTGATGTTGCGGGCCGCCGCAAAGGACAGCGGAAAGGCGAGGAATGTGGCGAACAGCGTTCCGACGAAGGCCATGACGATGGTCTGCAGCAGCTTGATCCAAACATCAAGGTGCTGCCATTCGCCATTGTAGAGGAAGTCATTGAAGGCGAGCGCCGCGTTCGACATCTCCGGATCGATCCGGTCGGACGAGAAGACCAGGCCGACGACTTCCGTGAAGCTCTTGCCCCAGAACGGCGAATAGGTGTCGAACCAGAAGTTTTCCCAGCCAAGGAAGCGCTTGCGTATCTTCACTTCGTCGCTTTCGACCTCAAGCGTCCCGGCGAAGCCGAAATTCATCTTGATGTCGCCGCCGGCTTCCCTTTGCTCGGCCCATTCGGGCAGCGCGCCGCGGGCGTTGACCGATACGTCCGGAACAACGTCGATCACCAGTTCAACATTTTCATAGACGACCGTCACGAGCCGCGGAACGATGAGAATCTGCGCGCCGCCTATCTCGAGATTGACCTCGGTCGTGACGACTTCCCTCACGGTTTTCATCTCCGGTTCGACGGCTTCGGTCGTCTCGCCGGCGCCGGTGGTCTGTGTTCCGGGCGCCATAAAGCTGCCTGAACTTTCTTCCGAGTCGGCGCCGCCTTCCTGTGTGCCAGGCGCGCCTTCCACCATGAAGCTGCCGGTGCTGGAAAAGGCGCTGTTTTCCGTTCCGACGCCTGCGCCCGCCTCGACTTCGACCTGGCGCTCCACCTGTTCACTGGTCTTGTGGAGCCACGCCGGATCCGGGTCGGAGCCGAGCGGCGAGAAACGCGGGAACTCGACGGCGAGATAGTCGCCGTCATATTCGACGTCGGGTCTTACCTCGTAGCTCACCCAGTCGGACAAATAGGCGCCGGCGATGTCCCATCGCCCTTCCGAAAAGGCCTTTCCGAAACCGAAGAAGAACCAGGAGAAGATCAGATAGGCGAGAATTATGACGGCGGCGATGGGCGCGCGATAGCGCTTGAAGAAAGGCTGTTCGAAGATGTGCGGATATTTGGCGGCGGTGGCGTCGACGGATTGTGCGGACATGGTGTTCATTGTTGGTCTGACCTCACGCTCCGAAAGCGAACGCCTGGTCGCCGACGATGCGCTTGCGCAGATGCGCAGACAGCTGATCGACGGCGACGATCGTGAAAAACAGCAGAATGACAATGGCCAGGGTCTTGGCCTCATGGCCGCGGCTGATCGACAGTCTCAGCGATTCGCCGATGCCGCCGCCGCCCACGGCGCCGATGATCGTCGACGCGCGGACATTGATCTCGAACCTGAGCAGCGCATAAGAGAGAAAATTCGGCATGACCTGCGGCACGATGCCGAACCACACCCGTTCCACCCAGTTGCCGCCGGCGGCGCGCAGACCCTCGTCAGGGCGCATGTCGGCGTTCTCGACCACCTCGAAATACATTTTGCCGAGCGCACCGATCGTGTGGATTGCAACGGCGATGACGGCGGGGATCGGTCCGAGTGAGAGAACCGCCAGGAAAAAACCGGCGATCACGATCTCCGGAAAGGCGCGTAACAGCTCCATGAAGCGGCGCACAAAGAAGCGCAGCCAGCGGCGGGTCGTCAGGTTGGACGCCGCCAGGAAACACAGAATGAACCCGAAGAAGAAGCCGGTCAGAGTCGCCAGCAGCGCGATATTCAGCGTCTCGAACATCTTGTAGAAATATTCGGGAACGTAGAAATTCTCGGTGATGTAATAGCGCCCGTCGGGATAGTTGAATTTCAGGCTGCCGTCTTCGTAAGGCGTCGGCAGATCGAAGAGCGCGCGGGGCACTTCCAGCCAGTCGCGCGGAATGAGATCGCCGACGAAATCGAAGAAATGCGGAAGGCGGTCGAAGAATTTTCCGGCGTTTGTCTCGTTCGCGAACCAGAGCGAGAAAAACAGAATGACGGCAAGCGCCAGAACGCCGCCCCAGGTGTAAAGCCGCTTCCAGAACTGCATCTCCTGCCAGTGACGCTCAACGAGCTGTCCTTCGGGAGACAGGTGGACCGACGGCAACGAGGCGCTCATGCAGGGCTATCCGTTTCAGGCAGGAAAAGTGTCGCCGTCGCGACCGGGCGGTCGCGACGGGAATTGTCTTGGAGCTGGCGATTAGCTGCCGATCTTCGCCTTGCGGGCGGCGATGATGGTCTTGTAGAAGTCTTCGTCCACTTCGGTGAAGCCTTTGTAGTCACCGCCCTGGATGGCGCTGAAGCACTCCGGATCGCTTTCCGGAAGCGCCATCATGAACGCCTTGAACTTCTGCTTCATGTCGCCGTCCATGGACGTGCGCACAACGATCGGTCCGTTCGGGATCTGCGGCGACTGCCAGACCTGGACGAGATCGCCCATGTCGAGGATGCCCTTGTCGACCATCTTGGCCAGGTTGCCGGAGGTGTAGCCGTCTTCGAACTTGCCAACGCCGGAAGCCCAGGTCGTGCCGGCGTCAAAATTGCCCTTCACGACTTCGAGAACGAGGTTCTCGTGACCGCCGCCGAAGCCGGTTTCGGCGAAATATTCGTCAACCGGCATGCCGATGTCGCCCGGAAGCGAAACGGACGGAACCAGGAAGCCGGAGGTGGAGTCCGGATCGGCGAAGCCGAGCTTTTTGCCTTTCATGTCTTCCAGCGTCTTGATGCCGGAATCCTTGCGGGCGACCATGACGGAGTAATAGCCGGTGGAGCCGTCGGTCTGGATCGTGGTGAGGATCGGCTCAACGGCCTTGGGGTCGGTGAGGTAGACCTTGGCGTAGCCGGAAGCGCCGAGTTCGGCGTAGTCGAGCGTGCCGCCGAGCAGGCCCTGGATCACGCCGTCATAGTCGGCGGCCGGGAAAAGCGATACTTTTTCAACGCCAATGGCTTCCGGCAGGGTTTCGGAAAGGCACTGGAAGTTGCGAAGGCGGTCAGCTTCGTTTTCACCGCCCAGGATTCCGATACGGAATACTTTCAGGTCCTCGGCCTGAGCGGAGCCGACAGCGATCGTCAGCAGTGCGGCTGTCGCCAGAAGGGCTTTCTTGAACATGGGTTTCTCCTGTTTGTCCCAGTCTTGAGTTTGCAAGTCGATGGGCCCTTGACGCGGGCAAGGCGATCCCGGCTGCCTGCCGCTCAAACGGCGTGCTGTAGCGAGCCGACCGATGGGGTTGACGTTTTGTCCTTGATGCTGGTCGAGGTGATGTCTTCGGACAGATCCTCACCCGAAGCGCCATAGATCATGCGCACGGCTTCCGATGTCAGTTCCTCTGCAGGGCCGTCGAAGACGACCTCGCCGGCGGCCATGCCGATCACGCGTTCGCAATAGTGCCTGGCCGTGTCGAGCGTGTGCAGATTGGTGATGACGGTGATGCCTTCTTCCTGATTGATATTGTGCAGGGAGTCCATCACGACCTTGGCGTTGAGCGGATCGAGCGAGGCGATCGGTTCATCCGCGAGAATGATCTTGGGTTGCTGCATGAGCGCGCGGGCGATGGCGACGCGCTGCTGCTGTCCGCCGGAAAGCGTGCCGGCGCTCTGCAGCGCGGTCTGGGCGATGCCCAGGCGCTCAAGGGCCGAGATGGCCATGGCTCTCTCTTCCTTTGAAAACGAGCCGGTCAGATTCAAAAGGGTCGACCGATGATTCAGTCGACCCAGAAGCACATTGGTCAGAACGTTGAGGCGCGGAACGAGATTGAACTGCTGAAAAATCATCGCGCAGTCGCGCTGCCAGTTCCTGAGCGCTGCGCCCTTCAGTTCCGTGACTTCCGTCTGGTCGAAACGCACCGACCCGCTGCTCGGGTCGATCAGCCGGTTCAGCATTCTCAGAAGCGTCGACTTGCCTGCGCCGGATCTGCCGATAACGCCGACCATCTGTCCTTTAGGAACGGTGATCGTCACGTTGTTTACCGCGGCGTATCCGCCAAAACGGCGGGTAACGTTCTCAAGCTTCAGCATGTCTGTCCCTGAACAGTAGTCGGGCTTTGTCATGCATCGGTTAGTGGGTTGACGTGAACGCCGCGTGTCATTTTTGTTACGGAAATATTACAATCCACAACGCCGACTGTTGATCGGCGCCGTGCTGCGCACAACACCGGCAAACGCCCGGATTTTAGGCGATCAAACCCCGGGCGCACCTCGCAGGGAGTTGCCTGCGCTCACCCGCGCGCCGGGAGGCGGCGGAGGCGCGAAACGGTTCGTCGCTGTTTAAAGTCGCCGGCCGCGATGCGCCGATGATATGATCAACAGTCTCACATGTCGCATTGCCCGAAGCCGTGAAGTCGGTTATGCGCATTGACCCATGATCGCGCAATTCGCCAAACGGGACATCAAGCTGCCGGCAACGTTGATTGCCGTCGCCAGCATGGTGTTCCTGCTGGCATGGCCGATGATGCCGCGCACGGTTCTGGTGACGAACAATGGCGAGGTCACGGATCTTTCGGCCTATGTGCTGCCTGACGGCTCGCTGCCGTTCCTGTGCGACGCGACCGGCGGCGACGCCCCCGCAGGCGGATACCGCTCGCATTGTCCGCTCTGCACGCTGGCAAAAATCCTCGGCCCGACACCCCGCGAACCGGCGATCCTGCGCGTGGCGCGCTTTACCCGCGCTGCGCCTCCGCTCTCCAGCGAACCGTCCATTGCGATCCGCGTCGTCACGGGGCTTGGCGCCCGGGCGCCTCCCTCCATCGTCTGATCGACGAAAACTGGGCTCCAGTCCAGTCAGCGTCATCCCGATTTTCTTCAATACGAAAAGACATCGCTGCCGATGCGCCGCATGCGCACGCAGCATGGAGGCACAAGATGAAACTGTTCAAATCTGTCCTGGCGCTCGCCGCCGCCCTCTTCGCCGCGACTGCTGTCGCCACACATGCCGAACACGCGATGGACGTCATCAAGGTCGGGGATCTGGAGATCGTCCAGCCCTACGCCCGCGCCACGCCGCCCAACGCGCCGGTTTCCGGCGGATACATGGTCATCAGGAATTCCGGCGCCGAGACCGATCGTCTCATCGGCGGGTCGGTCGGCTTCGCCGACCACGTCGAGGTCCATGAAATGAAGATGGAAGGCGACGTGATGAAGATGCGCGCGCTCTCCGATGGTCTGGAAATTCCGGCCGGCGGGGAAGTCGTGCTCAAACCCGGCGGCTTCCACATCATGTTCATGAAGATGAAGGAGCAGCTGAAGCCCGGCGAAACCCGCACGATCACGCTCGAATTCGAGAAGGCCGGAACCGTCGAACTGGAATTGCCGGTTCGCGACATGAAGGGCGGACACGGATCGCATAGCCATTCCGGTCATTCGACCTCGAACTGACAAGCCTCTCGCCTGCCCGATGGCAATGAGACCGCTACTGCGTCTCCAGGCTCAGAAGACAGGCGAATGGGCAAATCACCTAAGCGTACTTGTCGACAAAGGCTTCCGCGTCGAGCGCGCGGAAGTCGGCAAGCGCCGCATGCAGCCGGTCGTGGTCCCAGTCCCACCAGGCGAGCGCCTCCATCGCCTCGCCCGTCGCCGCTGAAAACCGCTCGCGGATGAGCTTCGCCGGCACCCCGCCGACGATGGTGTAGGGCGCGACGTCCTTCGACACCACCGCCCCTGCGCCGACAACGGCGCCATTGCCGACCGTCACGCCCGGCAGCAGCGTCGAGCCGTGGCCGAGCCAGACGTCATGACCCACTGTCACAGAGTTCTCGCGTCTCCAGTTGAAGAAGTCGTGTTCGTGCTCGGCCCCGTCGAAATAGTCCCCGGCCCGGTAGGTGAAATGGTGCAGGGTCGCGCGCCAGGTCGGGTGGTTGGTGGCGTTGATGCGCACGTGGCTCGCAATATTGACGAACTTTCCGATCGTCGCGCTCCATATCTCGCTGTCGCGCATCACGTAGGAGTAGTCGCCCATGTCGCATTCGGCGATCTGGCAGCGTTCGTCCACTTCCGTATAGCGGCCAAACGTGCTGTCGCGCACGCGTGCGGTTTCGTGGATCTTCGGTTCGACGGAAAGCTTCTTCATCAGGCGGCCTCACCAACAGCGCGAAATTCGCTGACGTCGATCGTGCGGTCCGCCACCGCGGCGCGCACTTCGGCGTCGTGGAAGATGCCGAGAAGCGCCGCGCCCTCTTCCTTCTTGTCGCGGATCAGGTCGATGACCACGGCGCGGTTCGCCGCGTCGAGAGACGCCGTCGGCTCGTCCAGCAGCAGCACCGGGTGGCTGGTGATGAAGCCGCGAGCGATGTTGACGCGCTGCTGTTCGCCGCCCGAAAACGTCGCCGGCGGCAGCGACCAGAGGCGCTCCGGCAGATTGAGCTGCGCCAGCAACTCGCGGGCTCTTGCAAGCGCGGCTTCCTGCGACACGCGCTGGGCGATCAGCGGCTCGGCCACCACATCGACGGCGGCGACGCGCGGCACGGTGCGCAGAAACTGGCTGACATAGCCGATCACGTCGCGCCGCAGCGCCAGCACCATCCGTGGATCGGCGCTGGCGATATCGACGGTGCGATCGCCATGCGTGATCAGGATCTGACCCTCGTTCACGCTGTAGTTTCCGTACAGCATCTTGAGAATCGAGCTCTTGCCAACGCCGGACGGCCCGCCAAGCACGACGCATTCGCCGGCGGCGACAGAAAAATTGACGTTGTCCACCACCGGCAGTTTCACGCCGCTGCGCAGATGCATGGTGAAACTCTTGGAGACTTCCGAAACAACCAAAGGCGTAGCCATGTTTCTAAACCTGTAGAATGGAGGAAACGAGGAGTTGGGTGTAAGGCTCCTGCGGATCGTCGAGCACGCGATCCGTCAGACCGTGTTCGATCACGTGACCGTCTTTCATCACCAGCATGCGATGGGACAGAAGCCGCGCTACGGCGAGGTCGTGGGTCACGACGATCGCCGAGAGGCCGAGATCGGCGACAAGCGAGCGAACGAGGTCGAGCAGGCGCGCCTGTACTGAAACATCAAGACCGCCGGTCGGCTCGTCCATAAACACCAGCCGCGGCCCGGTCACCAGGTTGCGGGCGATCTGCAGGCGCTGGCGCATGCCGCCGGAAAAGTCCCGCGGCTGATCGTCGATGCGATCGACGTCGATTTCGACCCGGCCCAGCCAGTCGCCGGCGGCCGCCCGGATTTTACCGTAGTGGCGATCGCCGACCGCCATCAGCCGTTCGCCGACATTGGCGCCGGCCGACACCGTCATCCGCAGGCCGTCGGCCGGGTTCTGGTGCACGAAGCCCCAGTCGGTGCGCATCAGGAGGCGCCGCTCCGCCTCGCCCATGCGGTAGAGATCGCGCATCTGGCCGTCGCGCATGCGGTATTCCACCGTTCCCGACGTCGGCGGCAGCCGCGTGGAAATACAGTTGAGCAACGTCGTCTTGCCGGAGCCGGATTCGCCGACGACCGCCAGCACTTCGCCGGGCCACAGCGAGAAGCTTACCTCCTCGCAGCCGATCCGGCCGCCGTAATATTTCGTCACCGCGTTGACGCGCAACAGGGGCTGGTCGCTCATGACTGCATCTCCGGGGCTTCGGCGGCGAGCGGCCCGCGATGGCCTTCCTCGCGGCGCTTTTCGCAATGGTCGGTGTCGGAACAGACGAACATGCGCCCGCCCTTGTCGTCGAGGATCACCTCGTCCAGATAGACGCCGTCCGCGCCGCACAGCGCGCAGGGCTGGTCGAATGTCTGGACCTCGAACGGATGGTCCTCGAAATCGAGGCTGACGACATCCGTATGAGGCGGCAGGGCGTATATACGCTTCTCGCGCCCGGCGCCGAAGAGCTGCAGCGCCTCCGACATGTGCATCTTCGGATTGTCGAATTTCGGCGTCGGCGACGGGTCCATCACGTAGCGCCCCTCCACCTTCACCGGATAGGCGTAGGTTGTGGCGATATGGCCGTTGCGCGCGATGTCCTCGTAGAGCTTCACATGCATCAGGCCGTATTCCTCGAGCGCATGCATCTTGCGCGTTTCCGTCTCGCGCGGCTCCAGAAAGCGCAGCGGTTCGGGGATCGGCACCTGGTAGACGAGGACCTGTCCCTTTCCCAGGGTTTCTTCCGGAATGCGGTGCCGGGTCTGGATCACCGTCGCGTCCTTCGTGTGGGTGGTCACAGCGACATTCGCCACACGCTGGAAAAAGGCGCGGATCGATACGGCGTTCGTCGTGTCGTCGGCGCCCTGGTCGATCACCTTGAGCACATCGTCCGGTCCGAGGATGGAGGCCGTCACCTGCACGCCGCCGGTTCCCCAGCCATAGGGCATCGGCATTTCACGGCTGGCGAAAGGCACCTGATATCCGGGAATGGCGATCGCCTTCAGGATCGCGCGGCGGATCATGCGTTTCGTCTGTTCGTCGAGATAGGCGAAATTGTAGGTCGCCATGTCGGTCTGCTGTATGGTCATTCGGCCGCCTCCAGGGTGTCGCCGCCATTTCCTTCCTGCTTCTTCTGGTCTTCCTCGTATTCCGCGCGCATCCGCCGCACGAGATCCAGTTCGGCCTGGAAGTCGACATAGTGTGGCAATTTCAGATGCTCGACGAAGCCGGTCGCCTGGACGTTGTCCGAGTGGGAAATCACGAATTCCTCGTCCTGCGCCGGCGCAACGATATCCTCGCCCAGTTCTTCGGCGCGCAGCGCGCGGTCGACGAGCGACATCGCCATCGCCTTGCGTTCGCTCTGACCGAAGACCAGCCCGTAGCCGCGGGTAAATTGCGGCGGAGACTTCGCCGACCCCTTGAACTGGGTCACCATCTGGCATTCCGTCACCTGGATTTCGCCAAGACTGACCGCAAATCCCAGTTCGGGGACTTCAAGCAGAACCTCCACCTCGCCGATGCGGATCTCTCCGGTAAAGGGGTGGGTCCGGGCGTAGCCGCGCTGGGTCGAATAGCCGAGCGCCAAGAGGAAGCCTTCGTCGCCGCGCGCCAGCGCCTGGAGCCGGATGTCGCGCTCCATCGGAAACTCCATGGGCTCGCGCGTCAGGTCGCCGGTGCGGTGATCGTCCGGCAACTCGCCGTCGCTTTCGATCAAGCCTTCATTGGCGAGGATCTCGGAAACACGCGGCGTGCGCCCGGTCTCGGCTTCCGCCGCTACGCCTGCTTCCACTTCCCCGTCCGCCATCAGATCGGGATCGAGAAGCCGGTGAGTATAGTCGAAGGTCGGCCCCAGAAGCTGCCCGCCGGGCAGGTCCTTGTAGGTCGCCGAAATCCGGCGCTCGATGCGCATTTCAGACGTGTCGATCGGTTCGCTGTAGCCGAAGCGCGGCAGGGTCGTGCGATAGGCCCTGAGCAGAAAGATCGCCTCGATCATGTCGCCGCGCGCCTGTTTCATGGCAAGCGCCGCAAGTTCACGGTCGTAGAGCGAGGCTTCGCTCATGATCCGGTCGACGCCGAGCGCAAGCTGTTCCACGATCTGCTCCAGGCTGACGGCGGGCACCGAGCGGTCGCCGCGCCGTCTGTCCGCCAGCAGCCGATGGGCGTTGTTGATGGCTTTCTCGCCGCCTTTCACTGCCACATACATGTCAGTTGGCCTCCTTCACGTTGGCGATCGCTTCGACCCGAGTGGTTCGCGGCAGACCGATGATCGCGTCGGGTCCGGCAAGCACGAGGTCGACGCCGCGCGGAAACTTGCCGCCATTCGCCTTCCAGAGCGCCGGAAAGGCGTCCGGCAATCCGGCGGGCCGGATAACGGCGCGATCCTTGATGCCTGGTCCCCTTAGCTCCAGCGCCGGGCCGCCCTGCAGAGACGGCAACTGCACGATGAGGGTGGTGGAGCGATCGGGATATTCCTGCGTGCCTTGCGCGAAATTCTCGAAAGACGAAATGTGTCCCGGATCGGCGAGGATCGCGAAATGCGCGTCCAGCGCCTGGTCCGTCAATGGCGCCGAGGTGTGAAAGGCAAGCCATGACCGCGCCTTTTCCTCCCGTGCGATGACAGGCCCCAGCCAGATGACGGTGTCGTGGTCGAACAGGGTCGCCGCAAGCGCGCCGGCGACCGCCGTCAGCGGCGCGGGCGGCGCAACATTCGTCTCGATCGCGTGAAGCACGCCGGGATTGGCCATTGCGTTCATCAGCTGGCGGAACACCGCCTGCGCCTCGAAGACCGGGTTGGCGAAGCCGCCGGTGATCGCCTGGGCCGCATTCGTCTGTGTCGCCGGCATCAGTCTTCTCCTCTGACCATCGTGAAGAAATCCACCTTGGTGGCGGCTGCTTCGGCGGCCCTGCTGTCTGTGCGCGCCTGCATGCGCCGGCGCACCGGCGCAAGGACCGCGTCCTCGACATGGAGGCGCGTCTGCTTGTCCTGCCACAGCGCATCGAAGATCGCCGCATAGCGCACCTTGCCTTTCGCCGTGCCCAGCGCATAGGCGTGACCCACCTGCCCTGTCGTCAAACGCACCGTGGCGCGGGTCACCGTCGCTTCGCCAAAATTGAAGGGCGATCCGCCGCCGCCGATCCGTCCTCTGAGCATGACCAGTCCGGTCTCCGGCCCTCTCACAGGCTCCACCCCGGGCTTGTCCCGCCAGTCTTTCCAGGCCGTCTCAAGCTCAGCCTGTGTGGCCCGGGCCAGAACGGCCATTGCCTCGCGCCTCGATGTCTCACCTATCGCGGACTCGTCGGCGGTCATGTTTTCCTGTTTTGCCATTGCAACGCTCAACCTGTCTATTCATCTAGACAACTAGACATTCTCTGTGTATAGCAGATAGCGACAGAGGATGACAGCCTTGTGACAATCGAAACCATTGAACGCCGCAGCGGCATTTCCGTATGGCGACAGATCGCCGACCGCATACGCATGGCAATCAGCGCTGGCGAATTCGACGACACCGGCGCCTTGCCGGGCGAAATGGCGCTGGCGCGGCGGTTCCAGGTCAACCGGCATACGGTGCGAAGCGCCATTGCGGCGCTGGCGAATGAAGGCGTGCTTCGCGTCGAACAGGGACGCGGAACCTTCATTGTCAGGCGGTCGCGACTGAAATATCCGATCGGACGGCGCACGCGCTTCACCGAGGGGTTGGCCGGTCAGGCACGCGCCCTGGAAGCGCGGCTGAAAGCCGTCCAGAACGGTCCCGCCGACGCCGAAATCGCCCGCGCGCTGGAGCTCGAGACCGGGGCGTCGGTCACCTGCCTGGAAACCGTGCACTACGCCGACGGCGTCCCCGTCTCGTCAGCCCGCAACTGGTTCGACGCGGAGCGCTTTCCGCAGATTGGCGATCTCTATCGGGAACTCGGCTCCGTCACGGCCTGCCTGAAACGTCTCGGCGTCGCCGACTATGTGCGCGTCTCAACGCGCGTTTCGGCGCATCACGCAGAGCCGGACCTGCTCAATGAGCTCAATCTTTCCGCCGGCGCAGTCGTGTTGAAAACCGAAGGCGTCAACGCGGAAATGGACGGAAGACGGCTCGAATATTCCGTCACCTGCTTCGCCGCCGACCGCATAGAGCTCGACATCGACCACACGGCGCGCCAGTTCAGCAGTTGACGCTTGCATCATGCCTCGATTTCCCGCATTGCTCGTATATCGGATGGCATTATGCTGCTCCATGACCCGGAATTTCACCGATCCTGAAACGGATTGATCGAGGCAGGACGGAGGACCAACAAGTGTCGAAATCGTCGACTACTACGACTGAGTTTCTGCCGAACTCACACCCCGGCGAGATCCTGCTGGAGGAGTTCCTGAAGCCACTTGGCCTCAGTCAGAACGCAATCGCGCGCGCCCTTCATGTTCCGCCGCGCAGGATCAATGAGATCGTCCTTGGCAAGCGCGCCGTCACCGCCGATACCGATCTTCGTCTCGCGCGCTATTTCGGCATGTCGGAAGGTTTCTTCCTCGGTCTGCAGGCGGATTACGAACTCATGGAGCGACGCCGGGAAATCGAAGCCGATCTGGACACAATCAAACCGAGAGCTGCCTGATCCTTACTTCCGATCTTTCAGATGTGCGGCAAACCGGAAACTCTCCGGCAGGTCGGGCGTCCCGCCCGTCGCAAGATCGATCACGCATTCGGCCATCTTGTGGGCAATGCCGAAGGTGATCTTGAAACCGCCCGTCGCCACGATGACGTCGGGATGGTCCGGGAGCGCGCCGATCATCGGATTGCGGCCGACGGCGCGCGGGCGCAGGCCCGCCCAGCGTTCGATCACCGGCGCGCCGGCGATCGCCGGACAAAGCCGCCGCGCCTTGTCGAGCACTGTGTCCAGCGCTGCATCCGTCGAAAATGGCGCGTCGAACCGCTGCTCGCTGGTGCTGCCGACCGCCACCCGCCCGCCGTCATGCACGATGACATAGGTTCCGTCGTGGAAAACCAGCGGGAGATCGTCGTCAAGCTCCGCCGCGAGCAACGCCGCCTGCCCCTTGACCGGACGGCCGTAGGAAGCAGCCTCGCCGCCCAGCAATTGGCCGAGAATCGGGAAAGTCTCGTATCCCGCCGACAGCACTGTCCGACCCGCCATGATCCGTTTGCCGCCCGACGTCTCGACCACACCGTCAGCGCAGGCTTCAAAGGCCTCACTCTCGATAATCCGGACGCGGCTCTCGATGCTCCTGCGCAGCGCCGCCAGATAGGATCGCGGATCAATGCGCGCCGCAAGCGTGTCGACGACAAGCCCGAGCGGCATGGCGTCCGCCGCCGGCCAGCCGTCGAGAGGCGGCCGCTCGACGATGTCCCAGGCAAAGCCGGTTTCCGGTGTGCTCCAGTTCTGACGCGCCGCAGCGGTCTGTTTTACGGCGATGTCGGCGAAACTTTCCTTCCATAGCGGCATCAGGCGGCCGCAGCGGCGATAGCCGCAGTCGAGCCCTGTTTCCTCCTCGATGGCGCGCACGAGGTCGGGAAGCGACGTAAGGGCTTCAAACTGGAATTTTTTCTTGGCGTCCCAGCGTTCCGGCAGATGCGGAATGAGCGCGCCGAGCAGCCCGCCGCTGGCGCCCGAACCGACGCGATCCTTCTCGATCAGGATCGTATCGAGCCCCCTCAAAGCGGCGTGGCGCGCGATCCAAAGACCGAAAACCCCGCCGCCGACGACCAGCAGGTCACATGACAAGTCGGCAGTTCGGGGACTATAGGTGCGGGGCGCAGTCATGAGAGGCGGATCAGTGGGCAATAGCGAAAGCAACAGGGGGCTGGAATGGCATGCGGGTGATATGCCCTACTCCACCCGCTTTGGCGACCATTTTTACGCCCGCAGCGACGGCCGCGCGGAGTGCGCGCATGTCTTCATCGCCGGCAACGGTTTGCCGGATCGCTGGCGCGGGCGCGACGCATTCACAATCGCAGAACTCGGCTTCGGCACGGGCCTGAACTTCCTGGAGACCTGGCGGCAATGGCGCGAGCACCGCCATCCCTCGGCGCGTCTGCGCTTCGTCAGCTTCGAGGCCCTTCCCATGCGCGCCGCAGAAATGCGTCGCGCGCTCGGACCCTGGCCGCAGCTCGAATCGCTCGCCAACGCCCTCATTCAAGCCTGGCCGGACAATGCGCCAAACCTGTTCGCGCAGGATTTCGACGATGGCGTTCGTCTGGAAGTCCATATCGGAGAAGCCCTTGATCGGGTTTGCAACTGGCGGGAACAAGCGGACGCTTGGTATCTCGACGGCTTCGCCCCGTCGCGCAATCCCGACATGTGGTCGCCGGCATTGATGCAGGCGGTTTTCGATCACACGGTTCCCGGCGGCGGCTTCGCAACCTATTCCGCGGCGGGCTGGGTCCGCCGCAATCTTGCGGCGGCCGGTTTTGAGGTATTGAAGCAACCCGGCTTTGCCGGAAAACGCGACATGAGCGTCGGCGTCCGCCGGGATTAGCCCGGCGTCATGCCACGCAGACGTTCGGAGCGGCGCCGCAGCAGTTCGAGCGTCGTAAGCAGCGCAATGGATATCGCCACCAGCAGAGTTGCGACGGCGAGGATAGTCGGCGATATCTGCTCTCTAAGTCCGGTGAACATCTGCCATGGCAGCGTCTTTTGCGCCGCCGATCCGAGGAACAGAACGACCACCACCTCGTCAAAGGAGGTGATGAAGGCGAACAGCGCGCCGGAGACGACGCCCGGCAGGATCAGCGGCATCTGCACCTTGAAGAAGGTGGTCACCGGATCGGCGCCGAGATTGGCGGCGGCCCGCACGAGGCTCTGGTCGAATCCGACGAGCGTCGCCGTCACCGTAATGATAACGAAAGGTGTGCCGAGAGCCGCATGGGCCAGGACAACCCCCATATAGGTCCCCTGCAAGCCGATGCGGGAATAGAAGAAATACATCCCGGCGGCCGAAATGATCAGCGGCACGATCATCGGCGAGATCAGCAACGCCATGACGGCCGAGCGGAAAGGCATGTTGGATTGTGACAGGCCGATGGCGGCAAGCGTGCCGAATGCGGTGGCGAAGAGAGTCGCGACCGGAGCGATCGAAAACGAGTTCCACATCGCGGATTGCCAGTCCGGATTGGTGAAAAAGTCGCGATAGTGCTTGAGCGAATAGCCTTCGGGATCCAGCGCCAGCATTTTCGGCGTGAAGGTGAAGAAATCTTCCGCGTTGAAGGACAGCGGAATGATGATCAGGACCGGGAAGATCAGAAAGAAGAAGATCAGCCCGCAAATGACCCGGAACGAGTAGAACCAGGCGCGTTGTCCGGCGGAAGCATAGGGCGGAAGTGCGGAAGCCATGATCTATCCCAGTTTGACGTTGTCGATGCCGACGATCCGGTCGTACAGCCAGTAGAGAACCAGAACCACTGTCAGCAGGATCACGCCAAGCGCTGCAGCCAGTCCCCAATTGAGCGAAGACGATATGTGGTATGCGATCCGGTTCGAGATGAAGATGCCTGACGTGCCGCCGACCAGTTCCGGCGTGATGTAGTAACCGATCGAGAGGATGAACACGAGAATACTGCCGGCGCCGATGCCCGGCACCGTCTGCGGGAAATAGACCCGCCAAAAGGCGTACCAGTCGGAAGCGCCCATGCTTTTGGCGGCCCGCATATAGGTCGGCGAAATCGTTTTCATCACCGAAAACAGCGGCAATATCATGAAGGGCAACAGGATATGCGTCATCGCAATCACCGTGCCGGTCTGGTTGTTGATCAGCTGCAATCGTGAATCGTCGGCGACGAGACCGACCCACACCAGTGTGTCGTTGATCACGCCTTGCTGCTGAAGAAGCACCTTCCAGGCCGACGTGCGCACGAGAAGCGACGTCCAGAACGGCAGCAGCACCAGGATCATCAACAGGTTCGACGTTCGCATCGGCAGATTGGACAAGAGGAAGGCGATCGGATAGCCGAGCAGAATGCACATCACCGTGATGGTCACGGACAAAAGCATGGTCCGCCAGAACAGGAAAAGATAGATGCGTTCATCGGATTCCTTGAACCCAAGTCCGTCTTCCGGCGTGCGCTCGGCGTCGACGGCTGCGAGAAAATACCCGGCCGTTACCGGTGAACTGAACTGCTTGATCACCTGCCAGGTTTTGGGCGTGCCCCAGTCCTCGTCAATATCGATGAACTGTTCGGTGTAGTTGCCTTCGTCCATGCGCTTGACGCGCCGGCCGGTTTTACGAAACAGGCTGGACATGCCCGGGTTTTCGTAGTTGAGGCGCGATCCGAGACGCGTATGGGTCTTTTCTTCAGCGGCGATCTTGAGGTCCCGCGCCAGCGCGGCGAACACGTCCTCGTTGGGAATTTCACCGGAGCCCTCGTCCCAGACTTCCAGCGCCACCACGGTCTCGGGCAGCGTTTCGGACACGATGTCGTTTTCCACAGACCGATAAAGCATATCGGCGATCGGCGCGGTGAAGGTAATGAGAATGAATAACAAAAGCGGCGTGACAAGCAGGAAGGCGCGCAATTTCTGGCGGCGCGTGGCGCGCGCTATACTGACCTTGAGCGGGACCCCGTCCCGGGTCGTCAGCACTGGGCTTGTCTCTGCCGTATCCGTCATCGTTCCGCCTGAAATCTCTTAAATTCCGATAGGGGAGAGGACGGGGAAGACCCCGTCCTCCATAAGTCAGTCTACTGGGTCAACCAGGCCTGGAACTTCGCATCCAGATCGTCGCGATTGTCAGCCCACCATTCGTAGTTATAGAGGAAGGTGTTCTTCGCGTTATTCGGATCGGTCGGCATATGCGGAGCCATTTCGATACCGAGATCGGCGTGCTTGCCGACGAGCGGAGCGGAAGACTTGCGGGCCGGACCGTACGAGATGTACTTGGCCTGGTCGGCAAGGCGCTGCGTGTCGGTTGCGAAGTAGATGTAGTCCATGGCGCGCTTCAGGCGATCTTCAGGCAGGCCGGCGGGAATGATCCAGCCGTCCAGGTCGAACACCTGTGCGTCCCAGAGCATGGCGACCGGCTGATCCTGCTCCTCGATGACCGAGAACAGACGACCGTTGTAGGTCGAACCCATGACGACTTCGCCGTCGGCCAGAAGCTGCGGCGTTTCGGCGCCGGCCGACCACCAGATGACATCGTCCTTGATGGTGTCGAGCTTGGCCAGAGCCCGGTCGACGCCTTCCGGCGTGGACAGCACGTCATAGATATCTTCCTTCGCAACGCCGTCGCAGAGCAGAGCCCATTCGACGTTGTTGATCGGACGCTTTTCAAGCGAACGCTTGCCCGGATACTTCTCCGTGTCGAAAACCGCGCAAATATCCGTCGGCGGCTCGTCGCCAACCTTGTCCGTGCGGTAGCCGAAGGTCGTCGAATAGACGATCTGCGGAATGAAGCACTCGGAAACCAGAAGGTCGCCGAAGTCTTCGGAAGCAGGCGTGCCGTCCGGAGCCGGAGCCAGATCCTTGTCCGGGTCGATCTCGACAGCCAGGCCTTCGTCGCAGAGACGGATGGCGTCGGATGCGACGACGTCAACAACGTCCCAGGTCACATTGCCGGCTTCATTCATGGCGCGCAGTTTGGCGACCGCCTCGTTAGACGATTCGTCGTTGATGATGTTCACATCCGGATTCATCGCCATGTAAGGCTTGTGATAGGCGTTGTTCTGGGAAGCGGAATATGCGCCGCCCCAGGATACGATCGTCATATCCTCTGCAAATGCCGCAGGAACGCTCACAGTGAGCGCCGTTGCGGCGATCAGAAGAGATTTGAGTTTCATTTCATGCTCCCTTTTTGGATTGGTCCGGGCCTATGGGTGATCCGGACGCATATTCGGGCATTGATTTTGTCCCAATACCCAACTTGTGGCCATGCAAATGGCCTAACCGACCGGATCGAGCGCTTTGCAATCACGCGCATACCAGCCGATGTTGATGTCCTGGCCCTCGGAAAGCTTGCGCTCGCCGGACCGGTTGCGAACCTTGACGATAAACTCGTCATTGCCGGCAACCTTCATCCGGACGCGCAGATGGTCTCCGAGGTAGATCATTTCCTCGATCCTGCCAGGCACGATATTATCCATGCCGTCGTCCGGAACCGTCTCGATGCGCTCCGGCCGCAGCGATAGCGTCGTGCGGTGTCCGACGCCCTCGACATTGACCCTTTCGGCCTTGAGTTCGGTTCCGTCGTCCAGTTTGACGTCGCAGATATTGTCGTTGATCGCCGTGACGGTGCCGTTCATCTTGTTGTTTTCACCGATGAACTGGGCGACGAAGGAGTTCTGCGGCTCCTCGTAGAGCATATCCGGCGCCGAGAGCTGCTGGATCACGCCGTCATTGAACACGGCGACGCGGTCCGACATGGTCAGCGCCTCGGTCTGGTCGTGCGTCACGTAGACGACTGTCACGCCGAGGCTTTCGTGGATGTGCTTGATTTCATATTGCATTTGCTCACGCAGCTGCTTGTCGAGCGCGCCCAGCGGCTCGTCCATGAGCACCAGATCCGGCTCGAACACCAGGGCGCGGGCGACGGCGACGCGCTGCTGCTGGCCGCCGGAAAGCTGAGCCGGCCGGCGCGAACCGAATTGCGGCAGTTCAACCATTTCAAGGGCGCGCCTGACCTTTTCCTCCTGCTCGGCGCGGCTCATGCTGCGCACCTGAAGCGGAAAGGCCAGGTTTTCCGCAACCGTCATGTGCGGAAACAGCGCGTAGTTCTGGAACACCATGCCGACGCCGCGTTTGTGCGGCGGCACGTTGTTGATCGGCTTGTCGTTGAGGTAGATTTCGCCGTGGCTGGCTGGCTCGAAACCGGCCAGCATCATCAGACAGGTCGTCTTGCCGGAGCCGGACGGTCCGAGCATGGTCAGAAATTCGCCTGCCTTGATGTCCAGATTCAGGTCTTTCACGACAAGCGAAACGCCATCATAGCTCTTTTGCACCTGATCAAAGCGTACGCTCGCGCCTCTTTCACCTGCCATGCATCAGTCCCCTCGAAGATATGTCCGCTCCCAGGAAAAACGCAGCAAACCGCCGCGCCGGCTCCCGAACCGAACCCACGTTTAATTTTGTTTCGGCCCGCGCCGGAATTTCGGCGACGCGCCCGTATGTAGCGGTGGAAGTTTCATGCGACCGGGAGCGGGCCCGGAAGTGCATAGTGCAGAATTCGCGCTTCCGGCGCGCACCGTTTTTCGGCGGCCGGACTGTTGGCGGTATCATGCATTCCCCATTATTCGCCTTTGTGGCGTTTATTATCATGGCGATATAGCATGTTCATTTTTGCGGCGAGATCAACCCGCAAACAAGAACAGAATATTCCTATTTGCGACAAATTTGTGCACTGATTGTATTTTAGCCCAAGCCGCGCCACTTCCCATCCGCCTTCGGCGGTGTTAATGGGACAAAAAACCGGTCCGACGAGACCAAAAAGAATACCGGGGAAGCATGACGAACATCATCGATGTCAGAAACGTCACCAAACGTTTCGGTGGTTTTTACGCAGTCGACGATTGCAGCCTCCAGGTTGAAAAAGGCTCCATCACCGGGCTGATCGGCCCGAACGGCGCGGGCAAGACCACGCTCTTCAACATTGTCGCAGGCGCCTTTTCCCCGACGTCGGGCCAGATCCTGCTCGACGGCGAAGACGTGACCGGCCTGCCGGCGCACGCGCTGTTCGGCCGCGGCCTGCTCAGAACCTTCCAGATCGCGCACGAGTTTTCGCACATGACGGTGACGGAGAACCTGATGATGGTGCCCCAGCATCAGCCGGGCGAACATCTCGCCTCGGCCTGGTTCCGGCCGGGCGCCGTCGGCCGGCGTGAATCAGAGGTGCGCCGGAAGGCCGAGGACGTGCTCGACTTCCTCAAGATCGGCCACGTGAAGAACGAGCTTGCCGGCAACCTGTCTGGCGGCCAGAAGAAGTTGCTGGAGCTTGGGCGCACCATGATGGTCGACGCCAAGGTCGTCCTCCTCGACGAGATCGCCGCCGGCGTCAACCGGACGCTGCTCAACGACCTGGTGGACAATATCGAGCGCCTCAACCGGGAGTTCGGCTACACCTTCTTCGTCATCGAGCACGACATGGACATGATCGCGCGGCTCTGCGACCCGGTCATCGTCATGGCCTCCGGCACTGTTATGACCCAGGGTCATATCGCCGACATCCAGCGCGACGAGGCGGTGATCGAGGCCTATTTCGGCGGCTCGCCCACCGGCAACGCCACCACCAGCGCCGACCACGCAGCAGGCGCCGCGTCATGAGCCTTCTGAAGATTTCCAACCTGCACGCCGGCTATGGACAGATGTCGATCCTCAAAGGCGTCGACATGACGCTGGAAGAAGGCGAGATCGGCGTCATCGTCGGCCCCAACGGCGCGGGCAAGTCGACGACGCTCAAGGCCATCTTCGGCATGCTGAACATCACCGAAGGCTCGATCGAGTTCGACGGCGAGGACATTACGGGCATTCGCTCCGAAGAGCTCGCCTCTCATCGCATCGCCTTCGTTCCGCAGGAAAACAACGTCTTCCACACGTTGACGGTGCACGAGAACCTGGAGATGGGCGCCTATATCAGGCGCGACGACTTCAGCCGGGTGATGGATCACGTCTACGAAATTTTCCCGCCGCTGAAGGAAAAGCGCCGTCAGCCGGCCGGCGAACTCTCCGGCGGCCAGCGGCAGATGGTCGCCTTCGGCCGCGCGCTGATGATCGAGCCGAAGCTGATCCTGCTCGACGAACCGACCGCCGGCCTTTCGCCGATGTTCATGTCGCAGATCTTCGATCGGGTGATCGCCATCAACAAGACCGGCGTCACGGTCGCCATGGTCGAACAGAACGCAAAACAGGCGCTTGCCATCGCGCACAAGGGATTCGTGCTCGCCAACGGCGCCAACTCATTCACCGACACGGGCAGAAATCTCCTCGAGAACCCCGAAGTCGCCAAGAGCTTTCTTGGCGGATAGCGGGAGGACCACGTGAACGATCTCGTCTTTTTCATCAATAAGGGCCTCCTTTCCGGGATGATCATCGGTTCGATCTACGCCATGGGCGCGATCGGCGTTACGATGATCTTCGGTATTCTGCGCTTCGCCCATTTCGCGCATGGCGACATGATGACGCTTGGCGCCTTCGTGACGCTGATCATCGCTGCGCTGCTGGCGTCCGCCGGCGTTGTCCTGCCCTTCCCGATCGCCTTCGCGGCGATCATTCCGGCGATGGCCGTCACGGCGGTTCTCGCGATCGGCCTCGACAAGGTTTTCTACAAGCCCCTTCGCAACGCCGGCGCCCGGCCGGTCGTCCTCGTCATGGCCTCGGTCGGCGTCACCCTCATGCTGCAGGGGCTTATCCGTCTCTTCGCCGGCGTGCGCGCCCGCGACATGTTCATCGACCAGCCGAAGGACATCTTCCAGATCCCCTTCCCCGGCGCCTCGCGCGCAGTGATCCTGACGGAGCCGCAAATCGTGCTGATCGGCTTCACCGTCATCGCTGTGCTTGCCTTGCACCTGTTTCTGACACGCTCGCGTCTCGGCAAGGCGATGCGCGCCGTCTCCGACAATCCGGAGCTCGCCCGCATCACCGGCATCAACACCAATCACGTCGTGTGGGCCACCTGGATCATCGGCGGCGGACTTGCCTGCGCCGCCGGCTCGCTGCTCTCGATGGACGTGACGCTGAAGCCGGATCTGTCCTTCAACATCCTGCTGCCGATCTTCGCGGCGACCATCGTCGGCGGCATCGGCCAGCCCTACGGGGCGATCGCCGGCGGCTTCCTCGTCGGCTTTTGCGAAACGCTCGCCGTCTTCAACTGGTCGGTGCTGCTGCGGCCGATCCAGGACAGCCTGTGGTTCGAGCTGCCGCGCAACATGGCGCTGGTGCCCACCGAGTACAAGCTCATGGTGCCATTCCTGATCCTGATCATCGTGCTGATCTACCGGCCGACCGGCATCTTCCGCGGGAGGGTGCTCTGATGGAAAGCAACCTGTTCGAGCGCAATCGCCGCGACTTCATGCTCTTCGCCGGCCTCGCCCTTCTCGTCGCGATCATTTTCCTCACCCAGGGCAGCGTCTACTCGCTGCGCATGCTGGTGGAAGCCGGCTGCTATGCGATGATCGCGCTCGGGCTGACCATCCAGTGGGGCTATGCGGGTCTTTTCAATGTCGGCGTCATGGGCTTCATCGCCGCCGGGGCCGCCTCTTCGGTGCTCATCACCTTCCCCACAAATCCGGACTTCTGGAATTCAAACGGCCCGCAGCTGGTCGGCATGTTCCTCGTCAAACTGGCCTTCAGCGCGATTCTCCTGTGGCTCGCAAATATTTCCGGCCGGTTCGGCGTCGGCCGCCGGCTGCGCGGTTTGCTCATCGTCATCGCCATTGCCGTCGCCTATCTCGTGCTGTCGGCGCACATGACGACGATGGCCGCGCAGATCGAGGCGAACAGCGGCTGGATCGGCGGTCTTGGCCTGCCCGTTCTTGTCGGATGGATCGTCGCCGGCGTTGTGGCCGGCGTCATCGCCTGGTTCGTCGGCAAGATCTGCCTGGGGCTACGCTCCGACTATCTGGCGATCGCGACGCTCGGCATCGCCCAGATCATCAAGCATTTTTTAAAGAACGCCGACTGGCTGACCCGCGGCACGCTGACCGTCTCGCCGCTTCCCTGGCCGGTCGAAACGCCAAGCGGCGGCGAATTCATCATGGCCCGCGCGTCCTATCTCAGCCTGGTGGCGATCGCCGTCGTCATCATCTATCTGCTGCTCGAGCGCGCCTACAATGCGCCCTGGGGCCGGATGATGCGGGCGATCCGCGACAACGAGACCGCGGCCGAGGCGATGGGCAAGAACGTCACCAGCCGCCGCATCGAGATCTTCGTGCTCGGCAGCGTGCTGATGGGCTTCAGCGGCGCGATGCTCATCCACTTCGCCTCCATCTACGATCCGTCCGGCTTCCTCGATCTCAACCACACATTCCTGATCTGGGTGATGGTGATCCTCGGCGGATCGGGCAACAATCGCGGCGCGATCTTCGGCGCGGTCTTCGTCTATATCGTCTGGGTCATGTCGGAGCCGGTCACGCTCGCCCTGTTCGACGTCATCCGAACCTACGGCGTCGCCTGGTTTGACTGGGAGCCTCCGTCGGATTTCAACAGCCGTGCGCTGCAGATGCGCGTCTTCGTCATCGGCCTGACCATCACGCTGGTGCTGCGCTTCGCGCCGCGCGGCCTGCTGCCTGAGCGTCAGGCGCGGCACTAAGCGCCTCCCGCTCTGTGAAACCTTGAAGAAATCGCCAAATCCGCATATATGACTAGAGTGGTCATATACGAGACGCGCACATGAAAGAAATCCAGCTCAAAGACGCCAAGGCAACCTTGTCGGCGGTCGTGGATCAGGCCGTTCTGGGGCGCCCCTCCGTCATCACAAGGCACGGCAAGAAGCAGGCCGTCGTCCTGTCGTTCGACGATTACGAAAAGCTGTCGCACGTCCCGAGCTTCGGGCGGCTTCTGGCGGCGTTTCCCGGCGAAGAAGGCGATATTGCGGACCGCAGCGAAAAACCCGCCCGAACCGTCGATCTCTGATGTATCTGGTCGACACCAACGTCATTTCGGCGCTGGCGCCATCAAATCAGGGACCCGATTCCAAACTTGTTGGGTGGCTTGATCGGGCCAGCCCGTATCTTTTTCTGTCGGTCATCACCGTTGCGGAAATCCAGTCCGGCATCGCCCGGGCGGACCGCATCGGCGCGAGCGCGAATGCGACAAGACTGCGTGAGTGGTGGGGGGCGATTGAATATCTGTACGCCCAAAAGCTGCTGGATTTTGATCTTGGATGCGCTCACATCGCCGGCAGAATTCTCGACGAATCCCGAGCGCACCGGCCGGGATTCGAGGACATTGCGATCGCCGCGACCGCCCGGGCGCACGCGTTCACGGTCCTGACGCGCAATTTGCGGCATTTCGAACCTTTGGGGGTTCCAGCCATCGATCCGTTCGCCGCCCTGCCGGCTCTGCCCGAATAAACGCTCAACCAGCCTTGGCGTCGTCGGGCCGCATCAGTTCCCAGGCTTCCGTCACGGTTGTATAATCCCGGTAGCCCATGCGCGCGATGGGACGGGCGCCGGCCGTGTCGAACCGGCCGTCGCGAATGTATTCGTCACGGATATGGGTGTGCACGACCTGGCCGATGACGAAAAAGCGGTTGATCGGATTGCCGTCCTTGTCGTTCAGCCGGGTCGCCGACACCGTGATGCATTCCATCGCCGCAGGGCTTTCGGCGACGAAGGGCGTCGAAATCTCGACCGGTTCGCCGTGCGTGAGACCGGCCAGCCGGAATTCGTTTGCCCCGTCGGGAACCGACCCGGAAGATATGTTCATGGCGTCCGCAAGCGCTTCCGTGGCGAGCGAGATGGTGAACTCGCCGCGGTCACGGGCGTTCGTGTAGGAGTGCTTCGCGCCTTCGCTCGAAAATCCGACCATGTTCGGTGCAGTGCCGAGACCGGCGAAGAAGGAATAGGGAGCAAGATTGGGCACGCCGTCGGCATTGCGCGTCCCGATCCAGCCGATGGGTCTCGGCGCGATGATCGCCTTGAACGGATCGAATTTGAGCGCCTCGGGACGCTCGTCGCCATAATGCATATTCGGTCTTTCCTGCTCGTGGTCGCGTCAGTCTTGCGTGAGGCCGAAAGGAATACGCTTCTATCGAGCGCCAGGCAACGCATCGACGCCGCCGGTCTCAAGCCGACATGATCGTTTTACTTGTCCTGTCCTCGAAGATCAGGCGTTTGAGGTCATCGGGCGTTATGTCCAGCGGAATGATGCCGGGACAAACCAGCTCCGCATAATAGGGAATTTTTGCAAGGCGCTCTTCCAGCGTTTCCGGCGCGCCGACCGCGTAATATCCAACCTGATGAAAATAGGCCAGTTGCGCATGCACGAGGGCGGCCGTTCCCTTGTAGCCGAAGCTTTCATACATTGATTGCAACTGGTCGATCCGGCGCTGTTCCACCTCCTGGAGAAGGCGGTTCGTTTCAGCTGAAGAGCGCGCCCAGTCGCGAATGGCGCCGTCATAGGTTGGATCGTAAAGCGTTGTGTCAAACAGGATCTGCAGATACCGCAGATACTTCTCGCGGCAATCCAGCGTCTCGTCGTCGAAGACCAGATTGAAATGGCGCGAGTTTTCGGTCTTCCAGTGTTCCCGCAATTGATCCAGCAATTCGTCGAAATTGCCGTAGAGCCAGTAGAAAGCGCCGGTCGTCACATTGAGGCTGGAGGCGACGCGCCTGAGGCTGAGACCCTGGACGCCCTCCGAAATCAGCAATTGCCTGGCGGCGTCCACCCAGTCTTCGCGCGTGAGTTTCTGCGCTTTCCTTTTGTTTGGCTGTCCGGGTTCCACTCAATGTTCCTCCATCGCCAAGGCAATCGCATGATGAACGTCAATCTTCAATGGCTTATTGCCCGCCGGAGATCGCGGTAGTCCCGTCGCACGGCTCGAAAACCCCTCTTGACTCACCAATTGTCATTCTTCTAGATTTAGAACATAACAGCTGTTATGTTGCTTGTAAAAAAGAAGCTGCCTTCAGGATTCGCCTGAAAACAATGCAGCCGGAATCACCAAAACCTGACCCGACAGGAGGGGTACTATGTCCTTGCTAATCAGAATTTCCGTCACGGCGATGCTCGCCATGATGCTTGCGCTTCCCGCCGCCCGGGCGGACGACGTCACATTGCGTCTGGCCGGCACTCTGCCTGCCGATCATTTCGGTTCGAAGGTCCTCGAAGAAATGATCGCCGAAATCGAAAACGCCGATGTCGGCGTCACCATCCAGTATTTTCCGGCGGGTCAACTTGGTTCCGGAGAGGAGCTTTTCGACGACGCCCGCTTCGGCAATGTCGATCTGGTTCACGCCACGGTCTACGCACAGGCCGACAAGCGCCTGGAGCTTCTGAGCCTGCCGTTTTTGATCCCCACCGTGGAAGACGTGCGCAACACCGTGGGAAATCCGGAGTCCGAATATAACAAGATCATCGCCGAAATCCTGGCGGACCACGGCATCCAGCATCTCGCGACGATCGGCGAGGGTCTGATCGGCATGGTCGCCACGCAGATGCCCGCCGATGTCCACGGAACCGGCAATCAGAAAATGAACATTCGCGTCTGGAGTTCGCAGATCGTCAAGGAGACCATGGAGACGCTGGGTTACCAGACGACAACGATGAACTGGGCGGAAGTTTTCCCGGCGCTTCAGGCCGGAACGATCGACGGCGCAATCTGCTGCACGCCGGAATGGGCCTATACGACATTCGCGGCAAGCGACGTCGGAAACACCTATGTCGACTACAACGCCTTCGTGGAAATCCAGGAGATTTACGCCAGCGGCGCGACGTGGAAAAAGTTGACCGACGAGCAGCAGAAAGTCATCCAGGACGCAGCCGCATCGGCTGCGGCGGCCATCATCGACAAGTCGATGGAGCGTTCGGTGGATTTCATCGCCCAGCTGCGCGAGAAAAACTGGGAGATTGTCGAGTTCAGCGCTGCGGAACGCGCTGCAATCCGCGAAAAGGTCGTCGAGGAGGTCTGGCCAAGCCTCAGCGCCAATATCGGTCAGGATCTCGTCGATCGCCTGATGAAATAAAAACGCGCGGCGGCGGGGCCTTGTCCCGCTGCCCGCCATTCATGTGTTAAGCCGATGATCGAACTCGCCGACGAACTGCCTCCCGGACTTGCCAGGCTTGTCCGCAAAATGGTCGCCGTAAAACTCGCCATCGGGGCTGTCGCGACCATAGCCCTGCCGATCACCTTCACGCTGGTCGTGATCTTTCGCTATTTCCTGCATGCGGATCTCTTCGCCTACGAGGAATGGCTGCTGCCGATAGCCTTCTGGCTGTATTTCCTTGGCAGTTCCGTCGGCAGCTACCAGGACGGACAGATCCGCGCGGATATCCTGGAAACCTACCTCAAGACCCCGAAGATCAAATGGTGGCGGCGACTTGTCGTCGGCGTTCTGGAAACGGCGATTTTGATCGTTCTCGTCTTCTGGGCCGGATTGACGATCATGAACGACCTTTCGACCTATCCCTTCTGGCAAACCACGATCGCCCTGAATATCCCCTACTTCATTCCGCATCTGGCGATCTTCGTCGGCTTCGCCTTCATGGCTTTCTACAGCGCTTTGCATCTCTATGTTTTGCTCAAAGCGGGGCCGGACCCGTTGCGCGCCGTGCCTGACGAACCTGCTCGAACCGTGGCGGGCGGCTAGTCCAATGCTTCTTCTTGCCGCGATTATCCTTCTCGTCGTTCTGCTTCTCGCAGGCGTGGCTGTGCCCATGGCGTTCGGCGGCGTCTTGCTGCTGATCGCACTGTTCGGCGATCACAACGTCGCCGCTTTCATCGGCACCGGCCACTGGAAGCTGAACACCATCATCATCCTCGTCATTCCGCTGTTCATCGTCACCGGCGACCTGATGAACCGCAGCCGCATCGCCTTGCCGATCGTCGCAATCGCTGAGCTGATAACGGGGCGCGTCAAGGGCGGACTGAGCGCGGCCAGCGTGATCGCCAGCGCCATGTTCGGCGCGATCTCCGGCAGCGGCGCGGCGACGCTGACCTGCATCGGCTCGATCATGATGCCGCATCTGCGCAAGAAACGATATCCGGACGGCTTTTCCGCCGCACTTCTCGTCAGCGCAAGCCCGCTCGGCCTGCTGATCCCGCCGAGCGGCGGTCAGTTGATCTACGCCTGGCTCACGCAGCAATCCGTGCTGAAGTGCTTCCTCTCGGCGCTCGCCGCAGGCCTAGTGCTGACAGTCTTCCTTGTCGCCGTCAATTTCATCATGCTGCGCAGGAACACCGACATCGAACTCACCCAAATCGACGGTCGCTTTCTGCCCGTCTTCGGCAAGACGACCTTCAGGGCGATCCCTGCGCTGCTGATGCCGGTGATCGTGCTCGGCGGCATCTACGGCGGCGTCATGACGCCGACGGAGGCGGCCGGCGTCGCCGCGATCTACGCCATTCCTGTCGGCTTCTGGATCTACAGGGGGCTGAACTGGCAGAATTTCTGGCAGACGCTGAAGGAATCCAGCGTCACGATCGGCGTCGTCATGGTGATGATCTTCATGGTTCTGATCGTCAGCAAATACCTGATTTTCGAAGACGTGCCGCGGCTCGCCCAGCAATTCATCTATTCGATCTCGGACAACCCGGTCGTCATCATGCTGATGATCAATCTGGTGATGATCATCATGGGCATGATCATGGATGATTTCAGCGGGCTCGTGCTCAGCGCCTCCTTGTTGACGCCGATTGCACAGAGCGCCGGGGTCGACCCGGTCCACTTCGCAGCCATTCTCGGCGTCAATCTCGGCATGGGCAACATCACCCCTCCAACAGCGCCGCTGCTTTATCTCGGAACCCGCGTGACCGGCGTTTCGGTGCGGGACATGATGAAGCCGACGCTGATCTTCCTGCTGTTCGCCTGGATGCCGACGCTGATCCTTGTCACCTTCATTCCGCAGATCTCCATGTTCCTGCCGAACCTGTTTTTCGGCTGAGATTGCAAGCGGGATCGACAATGCGCCTTGACTGCGACCACTCCGGCTGATCCGACAAACAAACGATCCCGCACACTGATTCCGAAAGCTGCCCACCGGCATGACCAACCGCCCGACTTTTCCCGAGCCCACTGCTGAAGATATCCGCGACCTGACAGCCTTGCGGCACGACCTCCACCGCCATCCCGAGCTTTCAGGCGAGGAGCAGGAGACGGCGCGCCGCGTTTGCGCCATGCTGGAACCGACCCGGCCAGACAGGATCCTGTCCGGCCTCGGCGGCCATGGCGTAGCCGCAATCTACGACAGCGGCAAACCGGGACCGACCGTGCTGTTCCGCGCCGAACTGGACGCCCTCCCCATCCGCGAACTGGGCTCTGTGCCTTATCGCTCGACCATCGACGGCAAGGCGCATCTGTGCGGTCATGACGGCCACATGGCGATCCTGCTCGGTTTCGGGCGTGTGCTCTCGCGAGCGCGCCCGTCGCGCGGCCGCGTCGTGTTGATGTTTCAGCCGGCCGAAGAGAACGGAAAAGGCGCCGCCGCCGTCGTTTCCGATCCCGCCTATGACGACATCCGGCCTGACTGGGCCTTCTCGTTGCACAATGTGCCGGAGATCGATTTCGGTGCGGCAAAGCTCGGCGCGGGGCCGACGAACTGCGCGTCGCGCGGCATGTGGATCCGCCTGATCGGCAGTACGGCGCATGCATCCCGGCCCGACGCCGGTCGCTCGCCGATGCATGCTCTGTGCGAACTGATGCCGGCGATGGAAGCCTGTGGCGGCGGTGCGCCGCTCGGACCCGGCTTTACAATGGTCACACTCACCCACGCCGCCATGGGCGCGCCGTCCTACGGGATCGCGCCGGGTGAAGCCACCATCTTCGCGGCGCTGAGGACCTATGCCGACGACGGCATGGACGGGCTGGTTGCGCGCGTCGAAACTCTGGCGAAAGAGACCGCTGAGCGTCATGGCCTTGGCTGCGAGATCGGTTATGACGACATTTTCCTCGCATGCACAAATGACGCCCGGGCCACAGCGCATCTCGCAGCCGGCGTGACGCGCGCCGGGCTTGTCCACGAACTCCAGACGAAGCCCTCGATCGGCTCGGAGGATTTCGGCCGCTTCGGGCTGGCGGGCGCGAAATCGGCAATGGTCTATATCGGCGCCGGGCCCGGCAGACCTTCCGTGCACACGCCGAAATACGACTTTCTCGATGATCTCATTCCGATCGGAATTCGCATTTTCTCGGAAACCCTCTCGGACGTCCTCCATGCCTCCAGGTAACCTTCGCAACAGGACAAGCGCGCCGTGACCACATTCCCCTTTTCCCTCGTCGACCCGGTTCAATTCGACGCGCCGCTTCCGGACGCCTGCGACGTCGTCATCATCGGCGGCGGCGTCATAGGCGTTGCGACGGCGCTGTTCCTCGCCCGCAAGGGCGCGTCGGTCGCTCTGCTGGAGAAAGGCCGCATCGCCGCCGAACAGTCGTCGCGCAACTGGGGCTGGATCCGCCAGCAGGGACGCGACGCCGACGAATTGCCGATCATGATGGAGTCGCGCCGGCTGTGGAAATCGCTGGCGGAGGACTGCGCGGAAGACATAGGCCTCGCCGAGACCGGCGTCGCCTATCTGGCCAGAACCGACGCCGAAATGCAGGAATTCGCAGAATTCGCGGAGGTCGCGCAAACCTGCGGCCTCGAAAGCAGGCTTCTCGACGCGGCGGAAACCGCGGCTCTCATCCCCGCCATGGCGCAGCGCTACAAGGGTGCGATCACGACCCCGTCCGACATGCGCGCCGAACCGTGGGTCGCCGTGCCGGCTCTGGCGCGCCTCGCCGTGCGGGAAGGCGTCACGATCATCGAAAACTGTGCGGCGCGCAATCTCGACATCGCCGCCGGTCGCATCGCGGGCGTCTATACCGAAAAGGGTCGCGTCGCCGCGTCCACCGTCCTCGTCGCCGCCGGCGCGTGGACCTCGCTGTTCCTGCGTGCGCACGGCGTCTCGATACCGCAATTGTCCGTCAAATCCACCGTCGCCGCCACAACCGCCCTGCCCGAAATCCATGCTGGCGCGGCGACGGACGAGCGCATTTCCTTCCGGCGACGGCAGGATGGCGGCTACACTGTGGCCGCAGGAGGACGCCATCATTTGTATCTTGGTCCGGACGCGTTCCGCCACGCGGGGAAATACTGGCCGGCGCTGCGAAAAAATCCGTTCGGCACGCGCTTCCGGCCCTCTGCGCCGCAGGGTTACCCGGACGCATGGCGCACGCCCCGCGTCTGGCGGGCCGACGAAACGAGCCCGTTCGAGGCGATGCGCATTCTCGACCCCGCGCCGGATCCGGAAGGTTTAAAGCAGATTACAAGCCGGTTCCGGAAACTCTTTCCACAGATCGGAGAAGTGACGCTGAAAGCGCGCTGGGCGGGAATGATCGACGCGATGCCCGACATGGTTCCGGTCGTCGATCACGTCGCGTCCATACCTGGCCTTGTCGTCGCCACCGGCATGAGCGGTCATGGTTTCGGCATTGGCCCCGGCATGGGACGCGTCATCGCCGATCTCATCCGCGGCGACGACGTCGGCCACGATCTGCGTCGGTTTCGCTTTTCCCGCTTCAGCGACGGGAGCCCGCTGCGGCTCGGCCCTGCGCTTTGACGCGCAGGTCGCGGTTCACAAGCCCGCCGCGCGGAGGTACCGGGCGATGGTTTCCCTGGCGTCGCCTTCGAATGGGAACAGCTTGAAGTAATCCTCCAGCCCGAAATCCGGCCGCGCGGCGCGCAGCCGCGCCACGTGGAAATCCACGCGATCCGGCAACCCTGCCGCAACGGCGCACCAGACCGCGATGATGCTCGCCAGATGGCTCGACCGTGGGTGAAGATCGGATGCTTCCGCAGCGCGATAACCCTCCTCCACCTCGCCTGCGAGCGTCAGCGCGTGTGCGCGTATCGCGCTCATGTGAAAGCCCGCCGGATCCAGCGGGCTGATGGATTGCCCTGCATCGGCGTGCGCGAGCGCGTCGGCGTTGCGCCCGACGAACAGCAGCGCCCAGGCGCAGAAACTGCGCGCGAGGTAGGAACTGGGGTTCAAGGCGACCGCGCGAAGCAGATGATGCAGGCCGTCGCTTCTGTCGCCCATGGCCCCCATGGCGCACCCCATCGCCACAAGGCCGTCCGGCTCGTCCGAGTCGAGTTCGATGGCCCGGCCCGCCAGATCGACGCATCGCATCAGGGCGTCCGTGCTGGTCAGCGGTTCGAACAGGAGTTGCCGGCGAAACTCCAGCGACGCCAGTGCGGCGGATATGCGGGCTGCGTCCGGCGCGAGCGTGACAGCGCGAGACAGAATGGCGTGCGCCTGCTCGACTTCGGCAATCGTGGAGGCATAGCGCGACGGTCCTTCGGCGCGGTGATAGAGGCCCCAGGCGTCGAGTTCCTCGATCGGCTTCAGGCGCGCGACCGTCCGCATATGCGCCTCGATGCGCGTTTCGACCGACGTCGCGATCTGTTTTCCGATGGCGTCGATGACGTCGAACACGCCGTCCAGGCCGCAATCGAACGTTTCGGCCCAGACCACGCGGGTGGTTGCCGCGTCGCAGAGCTGTACGGAGGCCCGCAGCCGCCTTTCGTCGGCCATCGCGTGACCGGAAAGCGCGTAGCGCACGCCGAGCCTGCGCGCCAGCGTCACCGGGTCAAGCTCTTCAGCCTTCAGAACCGCAACGCTGCCGCGACCGGTGACAAAGAGCCAGCGCGAGCGGGCGAGCGCCACGGCGATGTCACGCGACAGTCCGGTCGAGATCGCCATCGTTTCGGGCGACTCGGCTATGGTCTCGAAGGGCATGACGACGACGGACGGTCCCGAAGGCAAGGCCCACTCGCCGTGTGACAGCGCCTCGTTGCTTGCAGGCGCGGTTTCGCTTGCCTTTACAGAGGCCGGCGCAACCGCCTCTCCGGGGAGAAGGCGGTAACCGGATTTCGAGATCGTCTCGAGATAGCGGGGATTGCGCGCATGATCGCCGAAGACGCGCCGCAATTCGGCGATCGCCTGCGTCAGCACCTCCTCGCCCACCGTCACGTCCGGCCAAACCTCGTCCAGCAGGCGCTGGCGGGCCACAACCTGGCCGTTCGCCGACATCAGCAGGGCCAGAACGCCCGCGGCCTTGGGCGACAATCGCGATTCCTGCCCGTCGCGGCGAACGCGCCGGGAGTCCAGGTCCACGTCAAACGGCCCGATCTTTTGTCCTTCGGCGATCATCATCACCACGCCCGCCCTTCACAATTCGGCTCCACCTTTTATGCGCAAAGCACAATTATCTCAACCTTTCGGTATGTGTGTGGGCATTATCACAACCTGAGGGAAGTTTTAGCATTTCCTAATAAAAACTTCACATGGCCTTCAGGTCGTCCGGCTCTCATCCTGACAGTGTGCCGTCATCAGCGCCGATATCCGGCGCGATGTTCGAAACAAAAGGATAGAGGTTATGACACTCAATATCGGCGCGATCGCGCCCGACTTCATTGCCGATACGACGCACGGTCGGATCCGCTTCCATGAATGGATCGGCGACAACTGGTGCATGCTGTTCTCGCACCCGAAGGACTTCACGCCGGTCTGCACCACCGAACTTGGCGCCATGGCGCTGGCGGCGCCGGAATTCGCACGCCGCGGCGTCAAGCTCATCAGTCTGGCCGTCGACAGCGTCGAGGACCACATGACCTGGACAAAGGACATCATGGCCTACTCGGACGTCTCGCCCGACTTTCCGATCATCGGGGACACCGATCTTTCGATCGCCAAGCTTTACGGAATGCTGCCGGAAGACGCGACCGGCGTCGCCGACTGCCGGACGGCCTCGGACAATGCGACGGCGCGCTGCGTCTTCGTCATCGGTCCTGACAAGAAGGTCAAGTTGACCATGACCTACCCGATGACCACAGGCCGCAACGCCAGGGAGCTCCTGCGCGTGGTCGACAGCCTTATGCTGACCGCAAGACATCAGGTCGCAACGCCGGCCGGCTGGCAGCAGGGCGAAGACGTCATCATCGTGCCGGCGATCAAGGACGACGAGGCCCGCGAACGCTTTCCGGAAGGTTGGGACGCGCCGCTGCCTTACATGCGCATCGTCCCGCAGCCATTCTGAACTTCCGCAACGGAGATCAAGACAATGAGAAAATTACTGATCGGGGCGACGATGGCGATCGCCATGTCCACCGCCGCGCTTGCCGGAGAAAACGCCTACCCGAACGATCATCTGATCATCGACGCGAGCACGCTCGGCGCGCTCGTTTCGGCCGGCGGTGAAAGCCCGGTCGTCGTCATCGACATGCGTCCGGCCGAGGCCTATGCGGAAGGTCACATCGCCGGCGCGCAGAGCATGCCGTTCACCGCGCTGTCCGACCCGGAAGGGCCGGTCGAGGGCATGCTGCGCTCCGAGGCGGAGCTTGCCGACCTCTTCGCGGCGGCGGGGCTGGATGCATCGTCGCAGATCGTGCTTTACGACGATCGCGGCGGCTTCCGGGCGGCGCGGCTGTTCTGGCTGCTCGAGCTCTATGGCTACCGCAACGTTTCGATCCTCGACGGCGGAATCGGCGCCTGGACGGCGTCGGGTCTGCCCCTGTCGGCTGAAGCCGGCGCGGCGCCTGCCGGGCGTTCCCGCTTTCCGGTCGCCTACACGCCGCGGCGCTACGCTTCGGCGGAATGGATCCTGGAGCGGCGGCATGACCCGGAGACGGTGGTTGTCGATGTGCGCCCCACAGACCTGTTCGCCAAGGGGCACATCCCCTGGGCGCGCAATATTCCCTGGGCTGCCAATCTGGACGCCGACGGAACCATGCTCGACCCGCAGGCGCTCAGCCTCCATTTCCTCGAGGCCGGCGTCGACCCGGAAGACAACGTCGTGGTTCACTGCCAGAAAGGCTCGGCGGCCGCGCACAGCTACTTTGCGCTGAGGCTTCTCGGCTATCCCCGGGTGCGGGTCTATGACCGCTCCTGGTCGGAGTGGGGCTCCGACCCGACGTTGCCGCGCGCGGCGATGCTCGGAGAGTAAGCGAAATGACCGGAGGCGGCCGCATCGACCGCCTCCGAATTGTCGGTCAGATCTGGTTCTGGCCGCCGTCGACGAAGAACTCGACGCCGTTGACAAAGCTCGAAGCGTCGGAAGCCAGAAACAGGACAGCATTCGCTATTTCCTCGGGCTTGCCGACCCGGTTGGCCGGAACCAGGCTGGCCATCTGCTTCTTTGCGTCTTCGGCCTCCGCGTCGCTTGCAAAAAGTCCATTTAGACCGGGGGTCTCCGTCAGGCCCGGACTGACGACGTTCACGCGGATGCCGCGATCCTTCAGGTCCAGGATCCAGCTGCGGGCGAAATTGCGCACCGCCGCCTTGGTCGCCGAATAGACGCTGAAGTTGGCCGTGCCGGCGCTGCCGGTCGTCGAGCCGGTGAGGATCACCGAAGCGCCGTCGCGCAGCATCGGCAGCGCCTTCTGCACGGTGAAGAGCACGCCTTTCACATTCGTATCGAAAGTCCGCTGGAAATGCTCTTCGGTGATCGCGCCAAGCGGCGCAAAATCGCCGCCGCCTGCGTTCGCGAACAGCACATCGATCTGCGCATGGGTCTGCTGAACCGCATCGTAAAGCCGGTCGATGTCGGCCAGATCCGACATGTCTCCGCGCACGCCGGTCACGTTACCGTCGATTGACCGGACCGCGGCGTCGAGCGCCTTCTGGCGGCGTCCGGTTATGAAAACGGCGGCGCCTTCAGCCGCAAACGCCCTGGCGGTCGCGAGGCCGATGCCGCTCGTGCCTCCGGTTACCACCACGACCTTGTTCTCGAACTTGCTCATCGTCTGTCTCCTGTGTCGTGGGCAGGACCACCCTGCCCCGTGCTTTGGAGATAAATCTGCAACGATTACGCTTGTAGTATGCAAAAATGACCTCTATCGTTCTGTATATGGAACGATAATCATGAAAACCGATCTCAACGACTACGCCTATTTCTCGGAAGTGGTGACGCATGGCGGCTTCGCCGCCGCGGCCCGTGCGTTGCGGGAACCCAAATCAAAGCTCAGCCGGCGCGTCGCCCGGCTGGAGGCGCGTCTCGGGATCCGGCTGATAGAACGCTCGAGCCGTCGGTTTCGGGTCACCGATCTCGGCCAGGCCTTCTACGAACGCTGCCGGACGATCCAGCTTGAGGCCGAGCAGGCAGAAGCGCTGGTGCTGCAGTCGCAATCCGAACCGCGTGGGCTGATCAGGTTCAGCTGCCCGACCGGCATGGTGGAGGTCGTCTCGGACCTGACGCGCAGCTTTCTGGAGCGCTATCCCGGCATGCGGCTTCAACTCGTGGCGGCCGACCGACCCGTGGACCTGATCGGCGAGCGGATCGACCTCGCCTTACGGGTGCGCGTCGCCTTGACCAGCGACGCCGAACTGACCATGCGCTCGCTCGGCAGTTCCACGCGCGTCCTGGTCGCCAGCCCGGCGCTGGCGAACCGGCTGGACACCATCGAGCAACTCAAACAGACGCCGACGCTCGCCACCAGCGACACGGACGCCGAGACCGAATGGCGGCTGGAGTCCGCAGATGGCAAGGCGCATACGCTTCGCCACGAACCGCGCCTTGGCTGCGCCGACATGGCGGCGGTGCGCGAAGCTGCGGCCGCTGGGCTTGGCGTTGCGCTTCTGCCCTATCACGCCTGCCTCCCTGCGCTGGACGACGGCCGTCTCGTACGGGCATTGCCCGAGTGGCGTGGGCAGAAAGGCCTCGTCCACCTGGTTTTCACGACGCGACGCGGACTGCCGGTCGCCGTCCGCGCCCTGATCGACCATCTCGCCGCCGGGTTTCCGCGCGACGTGCTCGACGGCGGCTAATCCGCGTCCATCGTGTCGGCGATGTAGCCGCCGGTCTGCCGCTTCCACAGCCGCGCATACAGTCCGTCGCGCGCAAGCAGGTCCGCCGGCGCGCCCTGTTCGACGATCCGCCCCTCGTCCAGCACCACGATCCGGTCCATCTCGGCGATGGTCGAAAGCCGGTGGGCGATCGCGATCACCGTCTTGCCTTCCATCAGCAGCGCCAGCTTTTCCTGAACGGCGGCTTCCGCCTCGCTGTCGAGCGCCGAGGTCGCCTCGTCGAGCACCAGGATCGGCGCATTTTTCAAAAGCACCCGGGCGATCGCCACGCGCTGCCGCTGCCCGCCGGAAAGCTTGACCCCGCGATCGCCGACAAAGGCGTCGTAGCCGGTGCGGCCTTCCGCGTCGGTCAGGCCGGTGATGAAGTCGTGCGCCTCGGCAAGCCGGGCGGCCTGCTCCATCTCCGCGCGCGACGCCTCCGGCCGGCCGTACAGAATATTGTCGCCGACGGAGCGGTGCAGGAGCGAGACGTCCTGTGTGACGACGCCGATGCTCTCGCGCAGGCTCTCCTGGGTCACCGCGCCGATATCCTGACCGTCGATCAGGATCGATCCGTCCCGCAGGTCGAACAGCCTGAGCAGCAGGCTCACGAGCGTCGACTTGCCGGCGCCGGACAGCCCCACCAGCCCGACCTTTTCGCCGGCGCGCACGGTCAGCGACAGGTTGCTGATCACCTGTTGCCGCGCGCGGTATTCGAAATGGATGTTGCGGAACTCGACCCTGCCGTCAGTCACCTGCAGCGAGCGGGCGTCGGGCGCGTCGACGATCGTCGGCGGCGTCGTGATCACCGGCATCGCGTCGCGGATCGTGCCGGCCGCCTGATAGATCTGCCGCCCCATGTGCAGGAACGCCCGGGCGTTACCCGAAAGCCGTTGCACGATTGCCACCGAGGCGACGAACTCGCCGATCGTGATGAACCCGGCCACAAGCCCCCAGAGCCCCACCGCGAAAATACCGATCAAAAGAGCGACGTTAAAAAGCACCACCGTGGCGTCGGTCGTCAGATAGATACGCCGTTCCTGCTGCTGGCTTTCGATGGCGGCGCCCACCACCGTGCGCATGGCGCCGGCCTCGCTGTCTTCCGCCGCGAAGAGCTTCACCATCTGGATATTGCTGTAGAGATCGGTCATTGCGCCGACGACCATGCTGTTGGCTCTGGCCGAGCGGCGGGAGCGGCCGGAATATTTCGGCGTCACCCTAACCATCAGCGCAATATTGGCGAGGATCCACGCAAAGACGGGAACCGCCAGCGGCCATGCGAGCGCCCCCAGAAGCGCCAGCGACCCGACGAACTGCACGAGAAAATGCGGCCCGCTCTGAAAGGCGACGACGATCTGCTGCTGCAGGGCGCTGGCCACCTGCGAAATGCGGGTCGCCACCTGTCCGGCGAACAGGTCGTGGAAAAACGCCAGATCCTGGCGCTCCACCGCCTTGTGGCCCTGCCATTGCATGGCCGCCGGCAGGCACACGCCCACCACCTGCGAACTCAGCGTGTTCGCCACGAAGATAAACACCGGCATGACCGGAAACAGCAGAACGCCCAGAACGGCCAGCGTCAGCCAGTCCTCCTTCAGAAACGCCGCGGCTCCCTTGGCGTTGACGCCGTCGACGATAACCGAAACGCCCCAGATAACGGCCAGATTGATGAGCTCGACGACGATGCTGAGAACGGCGGAGGCCGCCAGCACGCCGCGAAACATCTTCGCAAAATGCATCACCAGCGCAAACGGACCGCCATCAGGCAGCGGCGAATAGGGAATGTCCAGCGGGCGGACAAGCTTCTCGAAGGGACCATAGATGGCGTCTGAAAGCGACATGGGAGCGCGGACCGGCTGAACAAAAGACGGGGTTTCATGCACGGAATCGACGCGCGATCCGGCGGGAATCGCAGTGTCGCATGAATGCCCCTCGTCTGGCCATGACGAGTTTTGGCAGGACGCGGCTCCGGTCAGTCCGGCAGTCCGCTCGCCCGGAGCAAACCAAGAAAGTGGCCGAGAGCCGCCTTGTCTCTGTAGGGAGCCGCAAAGGCCGCGTGCGCCAGCGAATAGCCCGGACTGACGGCCAGGATGGCTCTCACCTCGGATTGCGCGTCCTCGTACCGTTCCAGCGCCGCAAGGCAGGCTGCGAGAATGGCGCGTCCCGACACCATGCCGGGCGCAGACAGGCTCAGCGCCTCAAGGTGCGTGATCGCCGTGTCGTACTGTCCGAGCATGAAATGCGAGCGGCCGAGCATCTGCCAGTACCAGTCCGGACAGCGCGGATTGAGACGCAAGGCGCGTTTGATGGCGGCGAGCCCCTCCTCGGGATCGCCCGAGAAATTGAGCGCAGTCGCCAGCAGCGCGTGAAAATCGGCGTTGTTCGGATTGAGGGCGACCGCCTGCCGCAGCGCGGAAATCGCGCTTTCATGACGTTGATAAAGCACAAGTTCGGTCAGACCGAAGGCGGCGTGGCCCATGAATTCGTCGCGATTGAGCGCGATCGCCTTTCGCGCCCATTCGTGCCCTTTGCGCAGCGCGTCGACGGGATCGTCGTCCCAGTGCGACCAGCCTTCGCAGACCCAGGTGAACGCCAGAATGGCGTGGGCCCAGGCGAAGTCGGGATCGATCTTGACGGCGGCTTCGGCTTCGCGCCTGGCCTCCCGGTTGTCGTCGGGGTTGAAGCGCAGGATGAGAGCCAGCGCGCGCAAGGCGTGATCCCACGCGCCAAGCGAACTGGGGCGCTTTCTGAGCGCATGGCGCGAGGCGTTTTCCCGCAACCGGATGAACAGGGTGCCGGTGATTTCCGACACGATTTCGTCCTGCACCGAAAAGATGTCCTCCAGATCGCGGTCGTAGCGTTCGGCCCAGATGCGATGGCCGCTGTCGGCTTCGACAAGCTGCGCCGTGATCCGCACGCGGTCGCCGGCCGTCCGGACGCTCCCCTCCAGGATGTGGCTCACGCCCAGTTCGATGGCGATTTTCCTGTGGTCGACCGCGCCGCCCTTGTAGGCGAGCGTCGACGTGTGCGCGATGACGAGCAGTTCGGAAAAGCGCGAGAGTTCCGTGATGATGTCCTCGGTGACGCCGTCGGAAAAATATTCGCGCGCCGGGTTGTCCGACTTGTTGACGAAGGGCGTCACGGCGATGGACGGCTTGTCCGGCGCCAATCGCGGCGTCACGACGTCGCGCCCGGCGCAGCGATCCGGGTTGACCAGCACCTCGTAGACCCGCACCGGGCGCGCGATGTTCTTCAGCAGCTTGTCGCCCATGAATTTGCAGGAAAACCCGGATTTTCCCTCGATCTGGTCATAGACCGCGCCGGAAACGCAGACGCCGCCCGGCTCCGAAAGCTGTTCCAGTCGGGCGGCGAGGTTGACCCCGTCGCCGAAGATGTCGTTGCCGTCGACGACGATGTCGCCCAGATTGACGCCGATCCGGTAGGCGATGCGCAAGGCCGGGTCGAACGCGCATTCCCTTTCGGGCATGGCGCGCTGAATGGCCAGCGCGCAGGTCAGCGCTTCGACCACCGAGGAGAACTCGACGATGACCCCGTCGCCCGTTTCCTTGACCACCCGGCCGCGATGGTCCGCGAAGGCCGGGTCCATCAGTTCCGCGCGATGCGCCTTGTGACGCTCCAGCGTCCCGATTTCATCGGCCTCGATCAGCCGCGAATATCCAACCATGTCCGCTGAAAAGACAGCGCTGAGGCGGCGTTCCATGAAATCGATGTCTCCTTGTATCAAACCGGAACCGAAAGACCGGCTGTTCGCCAAAGATCGTGGCGCGACTGAATGGTTCCCGCATTGACGCTCACTGTGAAACCAGCGGGAGTTCGTCGCCTGTTTAGCGTCAGTCGCGCGCAGAGTTGGTGGCATTCCGCACATTCCGGTTGTTCATACCGGGCGACATAAACCGATAGTTGGCGCCGCTCTTCCGGCGTCGCCATTCCGGAATTGTCGAAACGTCGAATATTCGCGTCGGGATGGAATCAGGCGATTGACTGTTTCGGGGAAATGCCGGAAGACACTCGAAGCATCAAAATCGGCGAGTCCCGATCGGGGCGGGCTTTCCGGATATGTGGGGATTTACCGATGAAATTGCATACGCTTGTCGCCGGCGTGTTTCTCGCCGTGTGCGGAGGCCAGGCGGCCGCCCAGCAGATCGACGCCAGTTACTACCATACGCTCACAACGGAGTTTCGCGGCGGCGACATGCGTCTCGACGTCTTCAACGGCGGACCGAAGAACAACATGACGCATCTCGCGCCCGCCCAGGACGTCTCGGGGCAATACTGGCGGTTTACGCCGGCCGGAAACGGATACTGGCGCCTGTCGACGATGTTCCGCGGCGCGAACATGTGCCTCGACGTCTTCAACGGCGGTGCGCGCAACAACCAGGTGCATCTGACGTCCTGCGGAAACTATTCCGGCCAGATGTGGGCGCTCCGGCCGCGAGGCCAGGCTTACCGGCTGACGACGCAGTTTCGCGGCGACGGCATGTGCCTGGACATCTTCAACGGCGGCGCCGACAACAATCAGCCGCATCTCGCGCCCTGCGGAAACTATTCCGGCCAGCTCTGGCATCTCAATCCGACCTGGAAACCGGTGAACTGATCGACCCGCCGGCGCCACGGCGCCGGCGATCACCTGCGATCACTTCCGGATCATGGTGAAGCGGACGTCGTCGCGCGTCACGCCCGACACCCGGTCGGTAAAGGAATCGACCGGCAGGTCGATCGTGCCGATATTCGGTTGCGCGATGCCGGACAGGATGATGGTGCGGCCCTTACGCTCCCACGCGTTGATCCGCGAAACCCCGTTGATCCCGCCAAGCCCTTCCACCAGGTTGCAGGCGAACATGTTCACGCTGCCCTTGGCGCCGTTCGAATAGCTTGCCTTGAAGTCGGCGGTGCATCCCCTGCCGGTCGGCCCGATCGCCGGATAGACGTCCCACTTGCCGATGATGGAATCAGGCAGCTCCTGCACGGCTGCGGGTCTCGGCGGCCCGGTATTGACCGGTCCTGTCTCGGAGACGGTGCAACCGGCGCCCACGGCCAGCATGGTCGCCAGCGCCAGAGCGGAAAGAACTGAGAATCTGAATATGGCCATGGCGCAGACTAGCATACCGGCGGTGATTCGCGTCAACGCTCGGCCTTTAAAAATTTCCGGCAGCGCCGACCGGCAGGCGCGTCACACTAGCGCCCCGAATCTCAAGTTCGCTACATCCTGTAGCACGCTTTTTCGAACTTCAGATTCGATAAGGGCGCTAGCAGGATGATGATTCTGGTGTGGTTTACGGATTTGAGGTTCCTATATGAGTCAGCTGCTACAATGTAGCGAACTTCAAATCCACCACACTAGGCTTGCGCTCCATGTTGTTATATTCGATGTGCAGACATGGATGTTTAGGGAAAGACGCATGCGTAAACCGGTCGTTGGCGTAATCGGCAACGGATATCTTCTGGAGGGACGATTTCAGGTGCAGCTTTGCGGCGAATCCAACATGCGGGCGATCGCCGACGTGGCGAACGCGCTTCCGCTGATGTTCGCCGGCGCGCCCGACATCACCGACATGGACGCGCTCCTTGACACGGTCGACGGCGTCGTGCTGACCGGCGCCAGGGCGAACGTGCACCCGACCCTTTTCGACACCGAACCCGATGCGGCTTACGAACCCTATGACGAGCGGCGCGACGGCAGTGCGCTTCCCCTCGTGCGCGCCTGTGTGGAGCGCGGCGTTCCGCTTTTGGGCATTTGCCGCGGCATGCAGGAGATGAACGTCGCCTTTGGAGGGTCTCTCCATCCGGAAATCCGCGACCTTCCCGGACGCATGAACCATCGCATGCCCCGGCTTGAAAACGGCGAGGTCCATCCGGACCAGGCCGTTGTCTTCGCCGATCGTCACGACGTGACCTTCATTCCGGACGGCGTGTTCGCCAAACTGCACGGCCGGGAGAAAATCCGAGTCAACTCGCTGCATGGACAGGGCGTTCTGCAGCCTGGCGAACGCGTCGTCATCGAAGGCGTCGCCGAAGACGGCACCGTCGAGGCGATCAGCATCCGCGACGCGTCCGCGTTCGCCCTCGGCGTCCAGTGGCACGCCGAATTCGATCCCCAGACAAATCCGGTGAACCAGGTCATCTTCGAGGCCTTCGGCGAAGCCATCCGGGCGTAAGACGAAGCGAACGTCTGGCCTGCACTCACCACGCCTGCTTTAGCCACAACGCCCCCAACTCCCCTCGTCGCGGGCGAAGACCCGCGATCCATGGGGCGGCGCATCTCTCACTGCGCCGTCGGCGCCTGCCGACAGGTCGGACTGGATTCCGGCTCAAGGCCGGAATGAGGGCGGGTGGAGAGACTGTAGAAACAGGGAAATCCGGCGACCGCAACATCCGCTGCCAGCGGCGCCAGCAGCGCCGGCCTTTTTTACAAACTCCCCCACCCACCCTCATCGCGGTCGAAGATCCGCGATCCAAGTGGCGTTCCATCTCTTACTGCGCATTCGGCGCCTGCCGACAGGCCCGTCGTGACGCCGCATCAAGTGCGGTGTGAGGGCGGAAGGAGACGCTTGGGAAACAGGGAATCCCGTGACCGCAACATCCGCCGCCAGCGGCGCCAACAGCGCCGGATGTTTCCAACAAACTCCCCACCCTCCTCATCGCGGGCGAAGACCCGCGATCCATAGGGCATTGCGGAACGATCAGTGGTCTGTAGCAACACTGACGACTGTCGGATACAGTGACACTTTTCCAGTCACCTCAGTGGGAAAATTTCTTGCAGGCATCACAGCAATCGCAGGCATCGGCCTGATTGCAATGCCTACCGGCATTCTGGCCGCAGCATTCAGCGACGCGCTACAGCGACAACGAGAAGGCAAAATGCCGGAGGACAATGCATGAATTTCCGCCAGAATGTTATGCGTTGAAACTCAATTGGCGTCGATGAAAGTCCCTTTATTCACACAACCGCCAGCGGCTCGATATTCGAAACATCCACGACCTTCCTCGCCTGTGCGAGATCGTAAGCGCGTTGCAGGTTCATCCAGAATTCGGGCGTGTTGCCAAAGACTATCGAGAGGCGAAGGGCAGTGTCCGCCGTTAGGGCTGTGTTGCCTTTGACAATCCTCTCGATCCGGGTCCGTGGCACATCGAGGCGTTTTGCCAGCGCGCCGGCGCTCATCTTCGAAGGCTCAAGAAACAAATTTCCGAGCACTTCGCCGGGATGGACGGGGTTGCATATCGATTTCATGCAACCACCATCCCACGCCCCTTAGAACAAATCAAGAATATTTTGATGCATTCACAGGCGCTTTGTGCTAGAATGCCGCCAGTCCACATCACAAGCGTCGCTCATCGAAGACCGCCCCTGGTGACGGAGCCGAGTCCAAAAATTCCGATTTCCCGAAACAAAGCCAGATCGGGGAAACACTCGAAAAACCGTATTCCCGAAACGAACCCGGATCGCGGAAAACACTGAAAATCGCGAAATCCCGAAACAAAGCCAGACGGCGTCAGTCTAACCCTGAAGCCCTGTGAACCCTGATTTCCCCAAACAAAGCCAAACCCCGCATTCACCCCGCCTCAAACAAACGAGGCAAGCACAGCCACCGCCGGCTCGGTCAGCGGGCCGTGCCTGCACACATCGTCCTGGTTGATCGAGGAGCAGGCCCTGATGATGGCCTTGATCGTCGCCCGGTTCAGCCGGCCGTCGGGCGCGGCGGCATAAAAGCCGCGCTCGCCGAGCGCCGCCTGCACCAGATAGGTGAATGCGTTTTCGTTGACCCAGCGCACAATCTCGAACGCCGTCCTGCGGGTCGAGGCCGGCAGCTCTTCGAACCTGCCGTTCAGCGCCTCCAGTTGCGCCGGCGACGCCGCCCCGGACGCCTGGATGAGAAAGCGCTCCAGAGCCAGGTCCTCATTCGACAGGCGGGGCGCGATCGTCTCCAGAAGGGCGTTGGCGTTGGCGATCGACCGCTTCAGCGCGGGTTTCCTGGCATCCCTGTAGGCCGCGACAAGGGCGCGTTTCGCCTCGACGTTTCCGGCGTCGGCCGCCTGCTGCAAGATCCGGATGGCGCGGGCCTTGTCCTGTTTCACGCCCCACCCCCACATGGCGGCGTCGCTCTGGAGCGACACGGCGCCCGGCTCTTCCGCGTCCAACGCCTCTTTCAGCAGCGCATGCCCCTGACGGACATATTTCGCGCCCAGACGGCCGGTCACGAGATCGCGCGCATAGTGCACGCGGGCGCCGGGCGCGCCGGCGGACATGGCGGCCTCATAGATGGCGCGGGCTCTCGCCTGATCCTTCGCCACGCCGCGCCCGTCGCGGTGGATGGCGGCGATCCGGAGCCAGACGGCGGGCTCGCCATTGGCGGCCGCGCGCTCGAAGTACGACAGGGCCGTCTGCATGTCCGCGTCAACGGCCTGACCGTCCCGGTACATCTCGCCGATCCGGATCAGTGCGGCGGCGTTTCCGGCCTCGAAGGATTTCGTGTAGGCGTCGATCGCCTTTTCGCCGTCAGCCGGCGCGCCCCTGCCCTGTGCGTAAATGTCTCCCAGCGCAGCCCACGCCCACGGGTCTCCCGTTTCGGCCGCTTCGCGCATCAGCGCCAGTCCGTACTCCGCGTCCTGCGCAACGCCGGCGCCCGCGAGATAGGCTTGCGCCAGCCTCTGCTTTCCGATGACAGACCCCTGATCGGCCGCCCTTCGGAAAAGCTCGACTGCCCGTTCCGCGTCCGCTGGTCCGCCAATGCCGTCGCGAAGAAGTTCGCCGAGCCGCACAAGGGCGAAAACATTGCCCTTGCCGGCGGAAATTTCCAGCAGCCGACGGGCCTCGACGGGATCGGAATAGGCCTGGGCGTCGTCGAGCAGCGCATTGGACAGCGCGAGCAGCGCCCACGGGTCTTCGCTTTCCGCGGCCTCCTTCAGCAGGGCGATGCCGGCGGCGGAATCCCTGTCCACGCCGTCGCCCGCAATCAACGCCTCGCCCAGTCGCTGCTTCCCGGCGACCGATCCGTCGGAGGCGGCCTGCCGGTAAAGGCTCACCGCCCGCGCGGCGTCCTTTGCGACGAACTTTCCTTCGAGATAGAGATCCCCCAGCCTGACGGGCGCATAGTCGTTGCCGGCCTTGATCGCCGCATTCAACGCCGCGAGGGCGCGGGTCACATCCTCGTCCGTCGGCGCGCCCATAAGAAGGACATTCGCCAGCGCGACCTGGCCCCAGCTGTCGCCGGCGCCGGCCCTTTTTTCGATTTCGGCGAAGGCCCGGCTGTGGCGGCTCCGCCGATAAATCTCGACCAGTTCGTCAGTGGAAAGGGACGCCGCCTCATCGTCCGCAAGCACCGTTACGACGGTTCTGGCCGAAGGCGCCGACACTGGGACAACCGAGCCCGCCAGTATCGCGGACGCCGCCAGAATGGCGAACCGCCCTCCAGTCTTCGAAATACCCGATAGCTTCACCATGAAAGTCCAACCCTATGTCGCCGGCGCAGCGTCCGAATTCTGAACGATCCCGTTGAATGTGCAATATAGGACGCCTTCGCGAATGCCCAAGTAGCCGCGCCTGCAAGCCGGCGCGCATTCGATACCAGAACAATAAGTGAACAAACGTGATGCATTCTCATTCGTTTTGTGCTAGGGTGCCGCCTTTCGAAATCACAAGCATTCGACGCCCAAGCCGCCTCGATCGAACGCGCAGGCAAATACGCGATTCCCCAAACAAACCCAGGTCTCGGAGAACACTAAAAATCGTGAATTCCCGAAACAAAGCCAGTTTGTCTGCCAGACCCGGAGAAACGGCAAAATCAGTTTTCCCGAAACAAAGCCAGATTGAGGCAATCACACGACAAACCGAAATCCCGAAACAAACCCAAATTCCGAAAAACGTCCGGAAAACCCAATTTCCCGAAACAAAGCCAGATTCGCCAAATGCGCGGTGAAAAGCGCAGAAAGCCAACCAGTGGAGAGGATGTCGCACCCCGCGCCATTTCATCTTAAACACATGAATTTCAATATCTTAAAGTGATCCACGCCACACTCGACACCCCCGCCGTCCGGTTTGTCGGGCCGGCTTCTTTTAATCGTCTCACCCAGCCCATATATTATGAGCGTCCATCCGAGCCTGAACGGAACACGACCATGCCAGACCCCGCCTCTGCCGACGCCGACGCAAAAGTGGTGCGGAAGCTGACGACGATCATGGCGGCCGACGCCGCCGGATACAGCACGGCGATGGACAATGACGAGGTCGGCACGCTCGCCTCGCTGCGCGCCGCCCGCAAGGTGTTTTCCCGCTTCATCGAAAGGCACAACGGCCGCATCGCCAACACCGCCGGCGACGGGCTGATCGCCGACTTTCCCTCGGTCGTCGAAGCCGTGCAATGCGCCATCGAGGTGCAGCAAGAACTCAACGGCAGCACGGGGCCCGAGGCCGGCCTGCATTTCCGCATCGGCGTTCATCTGGGCGACGTGATCGTCGATGGCGAGGATCTACTCGGCGAAGGCGTCAATCTCGCCGCCCGCCTGCAAACCATGGCTGAGCCCGGCGGCATCCTCATCTCCCAGCAGGTCTACGACCAGGTCCACACCAAGCTCTCCGTCGGTTTCGACTATCTCGGCGTCAAGCACCCGAAAAACCTGACCGAAAGCGTGACGGTCTACGGCGTTTCGCTCAATCGGGCGAAACCCGCCGCCGCCTTCGGCCGGCATGCAGATCGCCAGGCGGGCGCTCGCGAAGCCTCGCGGGAAAGCGCAGAACGGTCGGGCCGCAGTCACCGCGAAGCCGCGCATCGGGAAGACAGCGACGCGTCGCGGCAGGGTGACGAAACCTACCGGACCAAGGTGATCCGCCACGCGCAGACCCTGGGGCTCGTGCTTGTCGGGCTCGCCGTCATCGACGTCGCCACCGGCAGCGGCATGTGGGTCCAGTGGCCGGCGATCGCCATCCTCGCCGTCATCGGCATCGAGATGGCGCCGCTCGCGGCGTCGCGCGGCCAGACGGTGTTCGCCCTGCGCATGGGCGTGGCGATTGCCGCGTTGGCGCTCATCAACCTGTTTTCCTGGAGCGGAACCCTCTGGTTCCTCTGGCCGGCCGGCGCAATGATCCTCGCCGCGCTCATTCGCAAGGTCGCGGTGCGGACCTGACGGGACTTCGCCGTGTGGTCAGCCCGCCTGCCGGACAAGCGCCGCCAGCCGTTCCACGCCGGCGCGTATCTGGGCGCAATCAGGCAGGGAAAAGCTCAGCCGCATGGCGTCGGAGGTCCGGCCATCGGCATAGAAGGCGCGTCCCGGCACATAGGCGACACGGGCTTCCTCGATGGCGCGCGGCAGCAGGGCCGCCGTGTCGATCCCGGCGCCGGCCGTCAGCCAGATGAACATGCCGCCTTCGGGCTCGGACCAGCGGGCGTGCGCCGGCATATGCCGCGACAGGGCTTCCAGCATGGCGTCCCGCTTGGCGCGGTAATGGGCCTGCGCCCGCTCTGCCTGCCGGTCGAAATGGTCAGCCGTGAGGCGGGCGACGACCATCTGGTTGAGAGCCGGCGCATTGAGGTCGCTGGACTGCTTGATCAGCACCAGGCGCCGGATCAGGTCCCGCGAGGCGCAAACCCAGCCGAGCCTCAGGCCCGGCGTGAACACTTTGGAAAAGGAGCCGCAGAACACGACGCGCGAATGATCGATGGTCCGGCCGCCCGCGAGGTCCAGCGCCTGGATTGGCGCAACCGGTTCGCCCTCATAGCGCAGCGCCGCGTAGGGACTGTCCTCGATGATGGCGATATCCAGCGTTTCGGCGAGGTCGAGCAGGCGACGGCGCGCCGCAAGGTCCATCGTCTCGCCGGACGGATTGGCGAAATCGGGCACCACATAGGCGAACTTGCAGTCGGAAGAATCGGCAGGTTCACGGAATTGCGCCACCGTCGCGTCGATATCGGCGATATCGAGATCCCGGAACACCGGTTCGCTCGCCGCAAAGGCCTGCAATGCGCCAAGATAGGTGGGCGCGGTCACAAGGGCCGTATCGCCCGGCGACAGGAAAAGCTTGGCGGCGAACTCCAGCGCCTGCTGGGAGCCGCTGGTGATCAGGATGTTGTCGCGGTCGCAAATCACGCCGCGCGAACGCATGTGGTCGACGATCCAGTCGCGCAGATCCGCGTCGCCCTCGCTGACGGAATATTGCAGCGCCCTGCCGGCGGATGCGGGATCGGACAGGATGTCGGAATAGTGCTGACGGATCGCATCGACCGGAAACAGGGCCGGATCGGGAATGCCGCCGGCGAAGGAAATCACGCCCGGCTGCTCGATGATCTTGAGAAGCTCGCGGATCTCCGAAGCCTGCATCCGGGATGCGCGGCGGGCAAGGCGCGGCGCGCGGGCAAGAAGTGCTGCGTCTGACATGATCGTTCTCCTCGCCGCAATAGGTCAACATTGCTGACCTATTGTCAAGAAGATTCATCGCCGGACACGAAAAAGGCCCGGATCGCTCCGGGCCTTCTTCAGTATCAGTGGTAAGCGGCTGACTACTTGGCCATGCCCGTATTCATGATCTTGCCGTCATCGATGACCGTGGTCACGTAGACGCCCGGAACATCGCCGTTCTCGTCGAAGTCCTGGGAGCCAGCGGCGCCTTCATAGTTGATGTCGGTGCCTGCGGCGATCAGTTCCTTGGCCTTTGCCCATTCGCCGGGAAGGATCACTTCGCCGGGAGCGTTGGCCACGTCGCGGATCGCGCCGGCGATCGCTGCGCGGTCGGTGCTGCCGGCCTTTTCGGCGGCCAGCGCCAGGATGAAGGCGGCGTCATAGCCGTTGGCCACGAAGGTGCCGTCAGCCTGCACGCCGGCTTCCGAAGCCAACACGTTGAAGGCGTCGGAGCCAGGCAGATCCGGGGTGCCCGGGCGGGTCATGATGATCTTGCCTGAAGCGGCCGGAACGTTGTCGGCCATCGCCTGCGAGACCATGCCGTCGCCGCCGTAGAAGATCGGGAAATCGCCGCCTTCCAGCGCCTGGCGCAGGATCGTCTGGCCGGAGCCGTCGCCATAGGCGAGGATCACCAGCGCATCGGCGCCGGAGGAGGAAAGCGAGCCGATTTCGGCGCGGTAGTCGGCCTTGCCGTCTTCATGCGCCTGGGAATCGGTCACCGTTCCGCCCGCCGCCTCGAAGGCCGCGACGAAAGCTTCGGCGAAGCCCTTGCCGTAGTCGTTGTTGACATAGGTCACCGCGACGTTGTCATGACCGGCTTCCTTGACGACACGCGCCAGAACGCCGCCCTGGAAGGCGTCGGACGTCGCGGTCCGGAACACCAGGTCCTTGTCGTCCAGCGTGGTCAGCGCCGGCGAGGTCGAGGCCGGAGAGATCATCGCCACGCCGCCCGGAATGCCGGCGTTGTTGGCGGCGGAGATCGTCGCGCCCGAGCACAGCGCGCCGACGATCGCGGAAACCTTGTCGACATTGACGACGCGGTCGGCCGCGTCGGCGGCTTTGGTGGCGTCGGCGCAGGTCGTGTCGCCGACGATCAATTCGATGGTCTTGCCGTCCATCAGGCCGCCATTGTCGTTGACGTTCTTGAGCGCCAGATTGGCGCCGTCGATGATCGGCGGCGTCAGGCTTTCGATCGGACCGGTTACACCGCCGAGAAAGCCGAACTTGACGTCGGCGGCCGTCGCTGCGCCGGAAAGGCAGGCGAGCGCGACGCCGGTGGCAAGCGCCATTTTGAGTGTTGGCATCATTGATTATTCTCCCAAATTGCAGACCGGTTTGTCCGGCCCTTGATCCGATTGACACGGGTTCCCTTCCGCGCAGGGCGCGAAAAGTTGGCGCAATCATAGCGAAAGATACAGCGCTTTAAAGCCGAAAAGTGAAATTTGGTTGACGCCTGTTTTCAGGCGCAAATCGGCGGCTTTACCGCCCGTAATAAAGCGATACGGCATGCCGGGCTTCGGCGAAAAACAGCCAGCGCTCGACGAAGAGCCCGGCGATGAGACACGCGAAGGCGACCGCCAGCCAGGCAAGCGGACCGCCGCTGATCGCCACGGCCAGCGAGATCAGAAGCGGAGCCGCGAATCCCGTCGTCAGCGCGATCGCCCGCAGCTTCGCCGCATGCTTGCGGCCGATGACGTGGACCATCTCCCGCGTCAGGTAGTTTTCGCCGGAATGGGGACTTTCGAGCAGCCGTACGCGACCGATCGCGCCAAGCCCCGTCGCCGTTTCCGGGGTCGATCCCGCCGCCTCCAGGGAAGTACGGCCCGCCCTGTGCCACCAGGACAGTTTCAGCGCCCAGGCGACGATGAGCATCAGGCAGGCGATCCCGGCGATTGTCGCGCGATCCGAAGAATTCGTTTCCGGGTTCAGCGCCGAAGCCGCCACATAGCCGCTGGCGATTGCGAATCCGACATAGACGAGCGGCGTCAGGATTGAATTCCAGTGGGGCACAGTCCGCAGTTGGGCATAGATCATCGCCGTCGCGATCACCGTGACGATCGCCAGGATCGCTGTCGGAACGCCGAGCCAGAGCGGCCGTTCACCAGCGAAAAGCCAGAACAGCACGTAGACGCCGAACAGGCACAGCGTCGCCACCGCCAGCACGCCTTCGCGCGACAGCCAGGACGAGCGCCATTGGGAAAAGGCCCGCCAGGCGCGTTCGGGATGGCCGAGATGGAAGGTCGAGGAAATCAGCCCCGCCACCGCCAAACCACCGGCCAGCAGCGAGATCAGAAACGCCGCCAGCGGTCCCTGCGGCGTCGGCATGCCGATGCCCAGCATCGCGATCAGGCCGAAGCCAGCCCCGGAAGTTACGGTGAAGAAGATGACTGAAATCGCGGGATGCATCAGCCAAGCCTTTCCAGAGCGCGGTCGAGCCAGCCGAGAAAACCCGTGGCGTTCGCCGTCTCGTCCTGCGGGGCTGCGGACGCGCCGCAGCCTTCCGTCGCCGTCTTCGGCCGCGGCGGCAGATACTTGTTGACCGGCGCCGTGCCCATTTCCGGCATCAGGTCGAAACCGCCGCGATCCGCAACGAGCTTGGACACGTTCGAATCAGGGTCGGAAAAATCGCCGAAATGCCGTGCGCCGGCCGGACAGGTCCTGACACAGGCCGGCGTCCGGTCCACCTCCGGCAAATTGTCGTTGTAGATACGGTCGACGCAGAGCGTGCATTTCTTCATCACGTTCTCGACCGGGTCCATTTCTCTTGCGCCATAGGGACAGGCCCAGGCGCACAGACCGCAGCCGATGCACATGGATTCGTCCACCAGCACAATCCCGTCTTCCGAGCGCTTGTAGCTTGCGCCGGTCGGGCACACCGTCACGCAGGGCGCGTCCGAACAGTGGAGGCAGGATTTCGGGAAGTGCACGATCGAGGCCGGCGCGTCCTCCGGCGTCACCTCGAACGTATGGATGCGATTGAGCCAGGAGCCCACCGGTTCGTCGCCATAGGGGTCAAGATCCGCCAACGGCGCGCCGTAGCCGCCGGTGTTCCATTCCTTGCAGTTAACGACGCAGGCGTGACAGCCGACGCAGGTGTCGAGATCGATCACGAGGCCGAGGCTGCGCTCGGTGCTTGTCGGTAGAGAAGTCATTCGCCCTCCCCCCATTCCTTGCCATAGGCGACGACCGCCGGCGGCTCGGGCAACGGATCCTTCTGGGGCGGGAATTGCGGAAGCGTCACCGGGTTGTCGCCGGCCTCGGCCTTCTCGATGCGTATCCGCAAATCAAACCAGGCGGCCTGGCCGGTGATCGGGTCGGAATTCGACCAGCGATAGCCGTCGGCCGCCGGCGGCAGCAATTCGTGGATCAGGTGGTTGAGCAGGAAGCCTTGTCTAGCTTCCGGCGCGTTGTCGTCCAGCGTCCAGGCGCCGGAGCGCTTGCCGATCGCGTTCCAGGTCCACAACGTCTTCCCGTTGACCGCCTCCATGCGCCGAACGGGAACCTTGATGCGGCTGTGGTGCGAGATCACCCAGGCCCAGTCGCCGTCGCGCAGTCCGGCCGCGTCGCAGACCGGTCCCGGAACATAGAGCACGTTCGCGCCGTGGATCTGACGCAGCCAGGCGTTCTGCGATCCCCAGGAATGATACATCGCCGCGGGCCGCTGCGTGATTGCGTGGTAAGGATAGTCGCTTACGTCGACGCCTGCGCCCTCGAACGGCGGATACCAGTGCGGCAGCGGGTCGAAGGTTTCGCGGATCCGCTTGCGATGGGTGTCCGGCGGCTGCCGCTCGCCATGCCCCTCGGCGGCGAGCTGGAACTTGCGCAGCGGCTCGAGATAGAGCTGGAAGACGTTCTCGACCGCTGCGTCCTGCAGACCCATCGAGATCGCCCAGTCGCTCCAGGCGCGATTCGCGTGCTTGAAGTAGCGCGCCTCCTCCGGCACGTGCGTTTCGAAGAAGCCGCCATTGTCGATATAGCGCTGCAGCTGGTCCGGATTGGGCGCGCCGCGTCCTCCTTCCGATCCATCCTCGCCGCGCCAGCCGGCCAGCGGCCCGACGCCGGGCTTTCTTTGATGGTTGACCATGTAGTCGGCGTAGTCCGCGTAGAGCGGTTCGCCGTTCCCGTCGACCATGCCCGGCAGTTTCAGCCGCGCGCCGAGATCGAGCAGCACCGACTGGAAGCCGCGCACGTCCCGGCCCTCGGCCTGGGTCTCGGGCTTCACCACCGGCCAGCGTATCGCGTCGGCCAGCGCGTCCGGCTCGGAGATCGGCCGGTCGAGCAGCGAGATGCAGTCGTGCCGCTCCAGATAGGTCGTGTCGGGCAGCACCAGGTCGGCGTAGGCGACCATCTCGGAATCGTAGGCGTCGGAATAAATGATCTTCGGAATGCGGTAGTCGCCGTTCTCGTCCTTGTCCGTCAGCATGTCCATCACGCCCGACGAGTTCATCGACGAGTTCCACGCCATGTTCGCCATGTACATGAAAAGCACGTCGACCGGATACGGGTCGCCGGCGTGCGCGTTGGAGATGACCATATGCATCAGCCCGTGCGACGACATCGGCGCGTCCCAGCTGAACGCCTTGTCGATACGCTGCGGCGTCGTCCCGTCCGCCTCCAGCAGCAGGTCTTCCGGCCCGCGCAGGAAACCCAGATGCGGCCCCGGCAGCGGTTCGTCCGGCCTGCAGCCGCCATGCGGTTTCGGCTGCGCCGCCACCGGCCTCGGATAGGGCGGCTTGAAGCGGAATCCGCCCGGGCTGTCGATGGAGCCGATCAGGATCTGCAACAGATGCAGGGCGCGGCACGTCTGGAAGCCGTTCGAATGCGCGGAAATCCCGCGCATGGCGTGGAAGGAGACCGGCCGGCCGATCATCCGCTCATGCCGCTCGCCCTTCATGTCCGTCCAGGGCTGCTCCACCACCACCTCGCGCTCGAAGGCGGCTTCGGCGATCTCGGCTGCGATGCGGCGGATCTGCGCGGCGGAAACCCCTGTTTCATCCTCGACCGCATCAGGCGCATAACGCGCATCGAGATATTTTCGCGCAAGAAGCTCGAACACGGGCCGGGCGGAACGTCCGTCGGGCAGTGTGACCGCGCCTTTGAGCGCCGCCTTCAGCGGCGCGCCATTCTTGTACGAAACGACGCCGTTCATCTCGCGGTCAAAGACCAGCGGATCGCCGTTTTCGTCGCGCGCGAAGAGACCGTGATCGGCCGCTCCCTCATCGTCGATCACCAGCCAGGGCGCGTTGGTGTAGCGAAGCAGATAGTCCAGATCGACCTTGCCGAGACGCAGAAGCTCGTGGATCAGCGACAGGATGAACAACCCGTCCGTGCCGGGCGTCACGCCCACCCACTCGTCGGCGACGGCGTTATAGCCGGTGCGCACCGGATTGACGCCCACGATCTTGACGCCGCGCGCCTTCAGCTTGCCGAGCCCCATCTTGATGGGATTGGAATCGTGGTCCTCGGCGACGCCGAAGATCATGAAATATTCGGTTCTTTCCCAGTCGGGCGACCCGAACTCCCAGAAGGCGCCGCCGAACGTGTAGATGCCGCCGGCCGCCATGTTGACCGAGCAGAAGCCGCCATGCGCCGCAAAATTGGGGGTTCCGAATTGCTGCGCCCACCAGCCGGTCAGCGACTGGCTCTGGTCGCGGCCCGTGAAAAAGGCGAGCTTCCTCGGATCGCGATGCCGGATCTCGGCGAGCCAGTCGGCCGCCAGCGTCAGCGCCTCGTCCCACTCGATTTCCTTGAACTCACCGCTGCCCCGCTCGCCGGTGCGTAACAGCGGTTTCATCAGTCGCGCCGGCGAATAATGCTGCATGATCCCGGCCGATCCCTTGGCGCACAGCACGCCCTTATTGATCGGATGGACCCGATTGCCCTCGATATACCGGATGCGCGGCGTCCCGTCCTCGCTCTGCCTGATATGCACGTTGACGCCGCAACGGCATGCGCACATGTAGCAGGTGGTCTTGCGCACCTCGTCGGACACATGAGCCGAAAGCTCCACCTTGTGTCGGATCTCATTCATGAACCGCTACCGTCTCCGACTGTCCACACCGCAAGCACTGGCCGGTCTCCTCCCTGGCGCTCTGATTTAAATCCTTCATACATTTCAGAGGTCCACAGGCCTGCGGACATCGGAATTTTTATATTAAGGATTCCTTATATAAAGTCCTTTGGAACAGTTCCAGACTTTCCGAATCAAAACCTAGATCGTCCGGCTCAGATGCTGGAGCGCCAATGACGGCAAAGGCAGGGAACCAGTCGCCGATGTCGTCTTGAAGAAACTTATTTGTTTCTTTGCCGGAGGTAGTAATCGATCCGGGACCTCACGGCTGCGCTACGATCAACAGCTAGTCTGCCAGCGATTTCGTCCATGCGTGCCGTCGCCTTGCGCCGGTTCGCTATCAACATATCCGCGGCAACTTTCCTGACAGCCGAAGCATTGTCGCTGGCCGCTGCCGACAAAAGTCTTTCATAGTCGAATTCAATAGAGACGGGACGCACTTCAAATCTGGGCGACCTTCTGAAATCATGGTTCATATCGTAACCGACCACCCGTTTGGCCTCGCCTGATAGAAGTGTTCTCACGGCAATAGCGCGTGCTGCAGGCGACACCGCCTGGCAAGCAGTAATGTACAGATGATCGTCGAACTCTGAGTACGGGAGTAAACTGCGCAATGTCCGTCCCACGAACGAAGTTCTATCGCTCATTATCCTGTTTCGTAACGACCAGAGAACATCTGGCTTGAGGGCTACGGAATACAGGAATTCCTTCGCCTTGGCGTTCATTCGCCTGCGGGAGCCGATTAGATCCAGGGACTTGAAAGCAAATTCAGCGGCAATCGCAGGATCCGCTTTTCCCAATACTCTCTCCGCACAATCCAGTGCAGCGTCGCGTACTTGTGCGACCCAATCGTTGAGGCGGTATGCAATCGCCGCATATTCAAAAGCAGACAAGGGAGCAGTCTTGATTGAGGACAATGAAGCCTCCCGAACATATCCACTGCCGTGAAACAGATACAACCACGCCAAATCGGGCATATTTCTAATCTGTTGGAAAGGACTGGAACGAAGCGCGCCAAGCCTGATCAACGGCTTCTGAATAGCCAGGATCGTCGGTGTATAAGGTGTGTCTTCCCAAATTTCGGCTATTTGCCGGATGTGACTGCTCGCATGCGACATGGTCGACGGACAGACGGTGCGAAATCCGTCCCGCAAATAAGCAACTTGTTGGAGACTTACCGTTCCAGACTTCAAACACGGCCCCACATCTTTCAAAGCCTGCTGAAGAGAAGGAGGCAAGGCGGAGCGTTTATTGAACGTAAAGAGATCTGGGTAATCTGCAGGCATCCGGTCGTCTGTCATCTGCCAATCGATAAAATATTGGGTGCAATTTCAGTCAACGAAACAAGTTATATAAAACTTCCGAGTGTAAAACATAAGAGACACTTTGAAGGCGATTGCCGATACGCCAGGCCTTTGATAGCAATTATTGTCATGACAGCGTTCATCGACAGATTCCAACCACTGGCGGCGCTTGCGGCGCGGCTGTTGATCGCATGGATTTTCATCTATGACGGGTACGTGGCGATCGTCGATTACGGCGGCGTCGGCGACTACATGGAGGCGAACGGCGTCAGCCGCAGCCTTCTCCCGCTCGCCATCATCGCCGAACTCGGCGGCGGCCTGTTTGTCGCAGTCGGACTGTTGACGCGACTGGCGTCGCTCGCGCTCGCCGGGTTCTGCATCATGACAGCGGTGCTGTTTCACGCCGGCTCCGGCGATCCGATGGCCATGATCCAGCTCTACAAGGACATGGCGATCGCCGGCGGGTTCCTGGCGCTGGCAGCCTTCGGCGCCGGCCGCTGGTCGCTCGACGCGGCGCTGTTCCGCTAGCAGCCTGGCTCTACGAGCGTCCGTGCTCGAGTTCGGGTCGCGGCCCGGACGCAAAGCCGCTTCGTTTCGGCCCAGCATAGCCAACGACACGGCCCTTTGCGAGTTTCCGGCGACCCAGCCAGTCGGCGATGTCGTCAATTCTCAGCAGCCGGCAAAGCGGAATGATCAGCACACAGAGGGTGACGTAAGTGAGCGCGTTGGAACATTCGAGAAAGCGCAGCGCCCGGCCGATCGGCGGTGTCGCCATCCGGTCGATGCCTTCCAGATCCGCATCGTCGCGGCACCGGCTGAGGCGCGGCGAGATCGGCACGGTCGCTAGCTTCATCGTCCGCCATGGCGCGCGCAGAAAACGACCGAAAGTGAACACCGGATTGCCTTCCAGCTCCACGAAACTCTCGTAATATTGCACGGGATCGACGAGCGTGTTGAGCCTTGTCTTCGGAAAATGCTTCGCGCGCATGTCGCAGAAGGCGTCCGCCTGCCGCACGCGCTCCTCGATCGTCTCGGGCAGTGCGATTTCGCCGGCGAACACCTTGAAAGCGTAGCCGCACTGCAACTCCGTCATGAAGGGAAGCGACGACCAGCTCGGGCGCGCCAGGCCGAAAAAGGCGAGCGTCGGATCGACCGGGTCGAAGATCAGTTGCAGCAGGCGTGAAGGGTCGCGCTCCCGATAGGCCTCCGGCAAGAACGGAAAGGACGGCTGGTATCCGAAACAGTAGATGATGCGCGTCGCCTCGACGCTCTCGCCGCTTTCGAAGGTAACGCGATTGCCGTCTGTCTCGGCAATCGCGCCGGCCGCCTTCACCCTGCCCGATCGCACGAACTCCACCGAATGGCCGGCCTTGTTGAAGAAGGCGTGGCCCGTCGGAATGTCGTTGCTCCATTCGGGCACGCCGTGCCCCTGGTAGCCCATCAGCGAACCGGTGCACAAAAGGTTCGTCAGAACGCGAATGCCCGGCTGGCGATCCGGAATGTCGCTCAGCACCCTGTGCATCGTGGTGATGTTGATGTCGAGCGCGCTCGTATGCCGGTCGAAGACGCCGGCGGGCAGACGCTCGTCGACCGCGGTCCTGCGATAGAAATGCTGCCCGCCGCTGATCGCCCAGGTGACGCGCGCCCTGGTCTTCGCCAGTTCGTCGATCATGTCCGATGCGGTTTCGCCGCCGCCATAGACGATCACGTGGTCGGCGGCGGTGATGTTCAGGTCGCGAACCGCCTTGATGTCGCCGGAGTGGATCAATTCGCCTCCGAACGACGCGATGGGCCCGCTGGCCAGCCTTTTGCGACTGTGCACGCCGGTGCAGACCGCCAGCCGTTTGGCGCGTACGCGCCGCGTGACGGTCGCGCCGTCGGCGGCTTTCTGTTCGTAGGAGACAGTCCAGCCGTCGTCGTCCCGCTCGGTCCGGATAACGCTCGCGTCAAACTTCAGGTGCTCGCGCAACCGGAATTCGTCCGCATAGGCGTTGAGATACTCCAGAGCGTCGCTCCAGTGGAAGAAGTGACCGACGTTCTCCGGCATCGGAAAATCCGAGGCTTCCGTCATGGTGCGCGAAGAGGTCGACACCGTGGTCGACATGGTGGTGACGACATCGCGATCTTTCGAGAAGTTCCAGACGCCGCCGAGATCCTCGCGACGTTCCAGAATTGTGAAGCTGAGACCGTGTTTTCGCGCATATCGGCCGGCATAGAGACCGGACCAGCCGGCTCCGATGATAGCAATATCCAACAAAGTAAATCACCCGAATAGCTGTGTGCCTTTCGAGCGAGAAATCATTTTTATTGTTTAAAATCAATATTTAAAAGTATTCACTTATTTGTATAAAATGCTTCCAGATTTTTAGTCGGCTTCGATTAAAAGTTTAACCAATAATCACTGGTCCGCATAAATCATGTTGATCGCGCCGGGAACGATGCTGACCGTCGCCGGCGTGACGCCGGCCGGTTCTCCGTCCACCTCGACCTGCATGGGCCCCGGCGTTTCGATGCGAAACACCGTTCCCTGCGTCACCCGCATGCCGGCTTTGCGGACATAGCTTCCGTCCTTCATGGCGGGCAGGATTTGCGCCAGCATGCGGCCCCTCGAAACCGGGCCGATTTCCACGCAATCCAGCAGTCCGTCGTCGAATTGCGCCTCTGGCGCGAAGCAGATCTCTCCCACAAGGCCCGGAAAGCCGCAAAAGAAATAGCCCCAGGCTCTGGCGATCGACGGCGGATCATTGTCAGTTGACAGGGTGAATTGTCGTGGACGCCCGCCGAGCACCGACAGGACGCCGGCCAGAACGTAGGACGCGCCGCCGAGAAGCTTCACCAAAGGCATCCTGGCAGTCAGCCTGCTCGCCTCCACCGGCAGACCGACGGAAACGATGACGAACCCGTGTCGCGCGGCGCCATCGCGGCCGTCGGCGGCGTCCAGCCGCATCACGTCGACCGGTTTGGCGTTGGCGCTCGCAAGAGCTTCGACGGCCCGTCGGGGCGTTGAAAGCCCAAGGCAATTGGCGACGACATTCACGGTCCCGCAGGGAATCTGGCCCATGACGACCTCCGAAGGCGGGACGGCGCCATTCGTCATGATGGCGTTCATGAGCAGGCTCATCGTGCCGTCGCCGCCGACCCCGACGATGCGCCGGTATCCCTCATGCAATGCTTCCGACACCAGCGTTTCGATGTCGTCTCCGCTGTTCGTCGCACGAAAGCCGAATTCGCCGATCGCGGCGCGCATGTCGTCATGAACATCCGACCACACCCGCGCAGCCCTGCCCCTGCCGGCCGCCGGATTGAGGATCACGAATGTTTCCGATTGTGGGGAGTTTTTCTTTCTCAATAGTTTTGAATCACTTAGCAAGGCGTTTTCAACTTCTGAATCAGGGTGAGCTTTTACGCCGGATTACCTGTTGATGAAAGAAGATGCTTCGCAGAATGAGGCCACAAAATCTTCACGGGCCCGCCTCGATTGCTGGTTGAACGGACTTGCTCTCTGCGCTACCGGTTGCAACGGAAAAAGAGAGAAGGACCAGGGAGGGTGAACTGGCCAATCGAACAGCATTGATCGTCTGGGGCGGATGGGAAGGCCACACGCCCCTTCAAAGCGCCACAGTCGTGAAGTCCATGCTTGAAGGCCACGGTTTCGACGTGACTTTCTCGGACACGACCGAAGCCTTCGCATCGCCGGATGTCGGCGAGCATTCGCTGATCGTTCCTGTGATCACCCAGTCGGAGATCGGGCGAGAGGCGCTTGCCGGCCTCCTCGGCGCCGTCAAGGGCGGAACGGGTCTCGCCGGATTTCACGGGACGATGTGCGACGCGTTTCGCAAGGAGCCGGAGTATCAGTTCATGACCGGCGGCCAATGGGTCGCCCATCCCGGAAACATCATCGATTACAAAATCGAGATCACCCGGCCGGATGATCCGATCATGGAAGGCGTATCAGACTTCGCCTACCGCTCGGAGCAGTATTACATGCATGTCGACCCGGTAAACGAGGTGCTGGCCACGACGCGCTTCGACGGAACCTACAGCGAAGACGTGAAGGGCGTCGACATGCCGGTCGTCTGGAAGCGGCGATACGGCGAGGGGCGCGTGTTCTACAGCGCGCTTGGCCACGTCGCCGACGAGTTCAATGTTCCCCAAATGCACACGATCTTCGAGCGCGGCGCCTTGTGGGCGGCGCGCTAGCTCCTGGCGCTATTCGCCAAGAAAAGACAGAACATGCTTGACCACGGCCTCCGGCGCTTCCCAGTGAATGGAATGCGCGGCGTCATCGATCACCACGAAACGGAAATCGACGACGCCTGAAAGAACCGCGCGCATGTCGTCCGGGGGTATCATCAGGTCGTTGCCGCCTGCGACGCCCAGCGTCGGCGCCTTGATCCGCGCGATCACATCGCCGGCCTGGTAGGCTGCGATTGCCCGTTGCTGCTTTCGCATCGCCTCCACCGGCTGCCGCCACGGATAGGTCTTCGCCAACTCCACCGCCGAACCGACGGCGGCCTCGTCCTCGAAGAAGCCGGGCGAGAACAGCCAGTAGAAAAAGGAACGGAACCAGGTGTCGTCCGAGACGCCTTCTTCGCGCTGCCGAACCAGGGTGTCGACAAGGGATATGTTTCTCGCCGTCCTGATCGGACCAGAACACAGGATCACGAGCTTCTCGACCCTCTCCGGGTAGCGCGCCGCCAGATCAAGGGACACCGCACCGCCCATAGAGTGGCCGACAATATGGGCTTTGTCGACGCCGAGTTCGTCCATCAGGGCCACGACATCGTCCGCCATGATGTCGATCCCGGTCTCGACGGTCTTCGGCTCCGTGCGGCCAACCATTCGATTGTCCGGCAGGATCAGACGATAATGCGCCGCCAGCGGTTCAATCACGGGCAGCCAGCTCTGGCTGTCGCTGGAAAGCCCGGCGACTAGCAGCAGCGGATCCCCCTCGCCATGTTCCTCGTAATACAGCGAGATGCCGTTGAGTTGCGCCGTTGCCATGAAAGCCGCTCCGCTTGATTGAATTGGCCAGTTTTTTAGCGGCTGGAGATCAACCCCGAAAGTGGCGAACGAGCAATTTATCGGGTCTGGTTGCGGAAGACGCGGGCGCCGGTCCACAGGCTGATCAGCACCAGCGCAAGCGAAAGCCCGAAGCCGAAGGGCACGATGAAGGTGAATATCTCGCCGCGAAACACCGCGCGCAGCGCCTCGACCATGTGCTTGAACGGATTCACGTCCGACACGTATCGCAGCCATGCCGGCGCCATGCTCATCGGCAGCAGGATGCCGGAGAGCAGAAGCACTGGCAGCGCGAAGGTGTTGATGAGCGGAGCGAAGGCGTCCTCGGATTTCATCGACAGGCCGGCGGCGTATGAGAGCGAAGAGAACGACGCGCCCAGCATGGCCACCAATGCCAGCGCCAGCAACAGAGCGCCGAACGGAACCCGCAGACCAAACATCATGGCGGCGAGCACGAGAACGATCGCCTGGACCATCAGCACCATGACGTCGCGCAGCACACGGCCGGCGATGAGCGATACGCGATGGGCGGGCGTCACCATCATCCGGTCGATCACGCCGCTGCGCCATTCGTTGATAATGGCGAAACCGACGAACGACCCGCCGAAGATCCCGAGCTGAACCAGCAGACCCGGCACGAAGACCTGCCAGGCGTTGCCCGGCGGAAAGCCCGGAACGCTGGTCATGCGCAGAAGCAGCGGACCAAAAAGAACAAGGTAAAGAATGGGCTGCATCAGACCGATGATCACCCATGCCGGATTTTGAAGGGACAGAAGCGTGGCCCGCCTGAAGATGATGAATGTGTCCCGGATGAAACTCATGACTTTGCTCCAGTCAATTCAGTCGCGCAGCGAGCGACCGGTGAGGTTGAGAAAGACGTCCTCCAGCGTCGGGCGGGCGATCTCCACGCCGATTGGTTCGACATCGAGATCCGTCAGCTTGCGCAGAAGGCCCGGCAAGACGGACGCGCCATTGGGAACGCGGAAATGCACCACATTACCCTCGCAGACGACATTGGCGGCGTTCTCCAGCGCATCGGCCGTATCCTGAGATTTCGCCGCATCTTCCGCCGTCCTGAGCGTCAGCGTGATCGCATCGCCCGACAGCCGTTCCTTGAGTTCGGCCGACGCGCCTTCCCCGACAATTCGCCCGTGATCGATGATCAGCAGCCGGTCGGACAGGGCGTCCGCCTCG
>BRLC01000012.1 GCA_024343425.1 Rhizobiaceae bacterium MnEN-MB40S | reverse complement strand
GTCTTGAGCAATATATCCGGGCGAGCCGGGCGGCGGAACTCGGCTGGTGCCGCATGGCGCCGGAGGCCGTCGCCTCGCGGCCGCTTGATTTTGCATCGGCGATCCGCGCGCTCATCGCCGACGACGAACCGGTTGGCGCCGACATTGACGCCCATGGCCTCGAACGCATCGGCGACGCCGTCGAAACGATCCTGCAGGACCGTAACGAGCAATCCGTCCAACTCGCCAGGGCCGAGAGATAATGCAAACCATTGCGGTGGTTCTGAAAGGCTATCCACGCCTCTCCGAATCCTTCATTGCCCAGGAACTGCTGTCGCTTGAACGCGCAGGTTTTCGCCTCAACTTAGTTTCCCTTCGGCATCCGACGGACAAGGCGCGCCATCCGATCCACTCGGAAATCAAGGCTCCGGTCAATTATCTTCCTGAATATCTGCACGAGGAGCCCGTGCGCGTCTTGAAGGGATTGGCAAGCAGTCTGCGGCGACCAGGATTCTTGCAGGCGTTCCGTCTGTTTTTGAAGGATCTGGCGCGCGACCCGACGCGCAATCGCGTGCGGCGGTTTGGACAAGCGCTCGTCATGGCGCGCGAACTGCCGACGGGCACGGCATGGATCTATGCGCATTTTATTCATACGCCGTGTTCCGTAGCGCGCTATTGCAGGACGATGGTCGGGCTTGACTGGAGCTGCTCGGCCCACGCCAAAGACATCTGGACATCGCCGGATTGGGAGTTGAGCGAAAAACTTGCGGACATGAGCTGGTGCGTCACCTGCACGTCTGTTGGACACAAGCATCTGCAATCACTGGCGAACGATCCCGGCCGCGTGCACCTCGTGTATCACGGGCTCGATCTTGCCCGCTTTCCCCACTTCGAGCGACCAGCGTCCACGCGGAACGGAACCGGCGACGACCCCGTTCGCATCCTGACAGTCGGCAGAGCCGTCGAGAAGAAAGGGCTGGACACCCTGATCGCTGCGCTTGCGCAATTGCCAAAGGACCTCAACTGGCGCTGGACTCATATCGGCGGCGGCGTACTGAAAGACAAGCTGGCCCAGCAGATCAGTGAACTCGGCCTTGGGGAACGCGCTGAAATGCTCGGGGCCAAACCGCAGGAATTCGTTCTGGAAACCTGCCGTGAAAGCGATCTCTTCGTGCTGCCGAGCAGGATCGCCGCCGACGGGGACCGCGACGGCTTGCCCAATGTGCTGATCGAGGCGCAGAGCCAGGGGCTTGCCTGCGTTTCCACGCCGGTGTCGGGAATCGTCGAACTCGTGGAAGACGGCGTCAACGGGCTGCTGACGCCGCCGGACGATGTCGCGCGTCTCCGCGACGCTATGGCGGAATTGATTTCAAATCCCGGGCTTCGCGATGAAATGGCGCAAAGGGGCGAACGCAGGGTAAGGACGCGCTTTGACCATTTGTCCACAATGGACGATCTCGTGACGCTCTTCGAGGAAAGCGGCGTCCAACCGCAAAAGCACCGACATGCCGTCCCGGTCGACGCATAGGGTTCTGTTCTACGTGCAGCACCTTCTGGGTGTTGGTCACGTCTTCAGGACCATGCGCATTGTCGAAAGACTGGTCGAGACAGGATTTCAGGTCACCGTCGCCCACGGCGGTGAAAAACTGCCGGACATGGTTTCCTGCGGCGCCGACATCCACTACCTGCCCTCGCTGCGCTGGGCTGCGGCGGATGATACGCGGCTGCTCAGCGCAGATGGACGCCCGGCGGACGACGCATACAAGGACATGCGTCGCGACGCCCTGCTCCAACTTCTCCAGGACACAGGACCCGACGTCATCATCACCGAAGCGTTTCCCTTCGGCCGCCGACAGATGCATTTCGAACTTCTGCCTTTCCTCGAAGCGGCATCCGCGCTTGCAAAACGACCGATCATCCTCGCTTCGATCCGCGATATATTGCAGGAGGGCAACAAGCCTTCAAAGGATTTGCAGACGGTGGATATCATCGAGCAATTCTTCGACGGCGTTCTTGTCCATGGCGACGCGCGCCTTACGCCTCTCGAAGCCACCTTCCCTTTCGTCGACAAAATTTGTGACAAGCTTCATTACACAGGCATTGTCACGCCCCGTATCAGTCCGGACACCGAACCGCAGATGCATTTCGACGTTGTGGTGACGGCCGGCGGCGGGATGCTCGGCCGTGAACTCATTCGCGCCGCGCTTCTTGCTCGCGAGAGCACGAACCTCAAGGACGCTCGATGGTGCGTCTGCACGGGCCCTTATATGGCTCAGGAAGAATTCGACGCCCTCGGCGAACTGGCGACGGGCGGAAACGTCACGCTTCGCACCTTCCTGCCGGATCTTCCCGCCGTTCTGTCGGAGGCTGAGCTGTCGATATCCCTTGCCGGGTACAACACGGTCGCCGACTTGATGGCCGCAGGATGCCGCGCAGTGATAGCGCCGCAATGGAATGACAAGGAGACCGAACAGCTGCGCAGAGCGGAACTGCTGTCACAACGCGGTCTCGTCGAAATGATAGGGCATGAGGAAAAGACGCCCGCAATGCTGGCGGAAGCGATCCGCAGGGTTATGGCGAAGCCGGCTCCCGACTGGCGTTCGATCGAGACCGACGGCGCAGCCAGAACCGCCGAAACACTGAGCCGGCTGATTGCAGGGAGCAGCGACCTATGATCAAGAGGATCGCTTTTTACGCGCCGCTGAAATCTCCAAATGATCCGCATCCGTCCGGAGACCGGGAAATCGCGCGCCTGCTCATGCGCGCCCTTGCGAAGGCCGGCTTTGACGTGATGCTCGCATCCGAGGTCAAGAGCTATCAGAAGCGCGTTGATCCCGATCTTTACGCCCGACGTTACAGCGAGGTGGAGGCCGAAAGGGCGCGTATTCAGGAAAGCTGGATACAAGACCCGCATCTGCGCCCTGACCTCTGGTTCACCTATCACCCCTACTGCAAATCGCCCGACTGGCTGGGACCGTATTTTACACGCGAATTCGGCGTTCCCTATGCGACTGCGGAAGCCGCACGTACTGCTCAAGACAGTGACGCAGATTGGGAAAAAGGCAGACAGGCGACAAAGGAAGCGGTCAAGGCCGCCGCGATCAATTTCGTATTGAAGGACAGCGACTGGGCCTATCTGGAAAGCTTTATGCCGGATATGCGGTCTGCGAAGCGGCTATCGCCGTTTCTCGACCTGTCGGCTCAACCAGACAAGGCGCCACAATCCCCGCCCCTGTTCGCAAACGATGACCCTGTGCTGATGACCGCCGGTATGATGCGACCCGGCAAGAAGCTCCTTTGCTATGAATCCATCGCCGCGTCCCTGTTGGAGATCGGCCATAACAACTGGAACCTGGTTGTCGCCGGAGACGGTCCCGAGCGGGACACGGTGGCGGAGCTGCTTTCCTTCATTGCGCCGGAGCGGCTGAAGCTGCTCGGGAATGTCGAACATCAAATGATGTTCGACTTGATGGACCGCTCCGATGTCTTTGTGTGGCCTGGCATTCGCGAGCCCATCGGAATGGTCTATCTCGAAGCCCAATCGCGAGGCGCGCCTGTCGTCGCGCTCGACAACGCCGGCGTTCCCGCCGTGGTCGACGATGGAAAGACCGGTTTGCTTGCAAAGGACAACCATGACATGGCGACGGCGCTTCGCCGTCTTCTGGCTGATCCGTCTCTTCGGCGTTCGTTGGGCAATGCAGGAGCCGCCTATGTGCGGGAGCGCCATGACGTGGCCGCCGCAGCGGCCACTCTGGGCAAGGCAATCAGAGAGCTTGGATAGATCTACTGATAGGGATCGGCCGCGTCGCGCAGGCCGTCGCCCATGAAGTTGAAGGCAAGGATCACGACGATCACCGGAACAACCGGCAGGATCAGCCACGGATAGAGCACGACGACGCTGATGTTCTGCGCTTCGTTGAGAAGCACGCCCCAGCTTGTGACCGGCGGCCGCAGGCCAAGACCCAGGAAGCTGAGAGCCGTTTCGCCCAGGATCATCGTGGGAATGGTGATCGTGGCCGACGCAATCAGGTGGCTCATAAAACCAGGGATCAAGTGCCGCGCAATGATGCGACTTGGCCTCGCGCCCATGAGTTGCGCCGCCATGACGTAGTCTTCTTCTCTGAGCGAAAGCAGCTTGGAGCGCACCGCGCGGGCCATCCCTGTCCAGTCGAGCAGGCCAAGAATAATCGTGATGCCAAAATAGACGAGCAACGGACTCCAGGTAACCGGCATGATCGCCGCCAGCGCGAGCCAGAGGGGAATGCTGGGTATGGATTGGAGCACTTCGATCATCCGCTGGACGATATTGTCGACCCAGCCGCCATAGTAGCCGGCGAGACCGCCGATCGAGATGCCGAGAATGAAACTCACTGCGACGCCGATCAGACCGATCGTCAACGATATGCGCGCGCCATAGATTATTCGGGAGAACAGGTCACGCCCGAGCCTGTCCGTTCCAAGCAGGAACAAGGTGCCTCCGTCCCGCACACAGAACAGATGTTTGCTGGACGGAATCAATCCCCACAGCTTGTACTCGTCGCCGTCACAGAAAAAACCTATGGGATAGGTCTTGGCTTCATTGGCGGCGTACTTGCGCTTCAGGAGATCCATATCGAGCGTGCGGATGCGCTGATAGACAAACGGTCCGACGAACTCGCCATCCTTGAAGAAATGCACGCCTTGAGGCGGCGCATAAATGTATTCCTGATGGCGCCGCGTCAACTCGTAAGGCGCGATGAACTCCGCGAAGGCGATGACCACATAGAAAAACAGGAGAATGAGCGCCGACCAGTAGGCCACGCGATGCTTCTTGAATTTCCACCAGATGAGCTGACGCTGCGAGGCGAAGAAATACTTCTCCTGTTCGGGCGTGAGCTGCTCAACCGAATACGGGTCGAACTCGGCGGTCGAGACGTAGTGTCCGAGGGGTTTTCCCGGTCTGGGCAAAGACGAATCGTTCATTTTTCCGGTTTTCCCTGAAGCCTGATGCGCGGATCGAGGATCGCGAGCGCGATGTCGGAGATCAGCACACCGATGACGGTTAGCACTGCAAGGAACATCAGGAACGAACCAGCCAGATACATGTCCTGGCTTTTGAGGGCGCGGATAAGCAGCGGACCTGTCGTCTCGAGCGACAGGACGATCGCGACCACTTCAGCGCCGGAAACGATATTGGGCAGAATGCTGCCAATGTCGGCGATGAAGAAGTTCAACGACATGCGGAACGGATATTTCAACACCGTACGGGTCGGCGGCAAACCCTTCGCACGGGCCGTTATCACATATTGCTTCTTGAGCTCGTCCAGAAGATTTGCCCGGATACGCCGGATCATCGCGGCCGTGCCGGCCGTGCCGATGACAACGACCGGTATGACCATGTGCTCGGCGATGGAGCCGAACTTCCCCCAACTCATCGGCTGATCGATATAGACCGGGTCCATCAACCCGCCGATGGACGTGCCGAACCAGACTTTGGCGAAATACATCATCACAAGGGCAAGCAGGAAGTTTGGCGTGGCGAGGCCTATCAGCCCCAGGAAAGTGAAACTGTAATCGCCGAACGAGTATTTATGCGTTGCAGAGTAGATGCCGATCGGAAAGGCGACGACCCACGTAAATATGATGGTCACGAAGGATAGAAGCATCGTCAGCATAAGCCGCGATCCGATCAGCTCCGAAACCGGCCTTTCATACTCGAACGAATAGCCGAAATCCCCGTGCAGCATGCCCCAGACCCAACTGAAGTATCGCTGCCAGACCGGCTTGTCGAAACCGTATTCCTTGCGCAGATATTCAATCTTCTGCGGATCGACTGTCTCGCCCGACGCCTGCAATTCCGCGACATAGGTCTCGAAATAGTCGCCGGGCGGAAGTTCGATGATCGAGAAGATTAGGACGCTGGCGATAAGCAGCGTCGGAATCATCGCGAAAAAGCGAAAGATGATATATCTGAGCATACTGCCTGCTATTCTTCGAACCAGAATGTGTCGGGTCGGAATATCCCGAAGAAGGCCGTAGGCGACCAGGCGAATATTGCGTCGGCAGGAACATTTTGCAGTTTCTTGTCGACGACGACCGGCTGGATCGTCTCCCGCGCAACCCCGATCGAGAAGACATTCTCGGAATAAATCTCCAGCATTTCCGCCCAGATCGCTTCCTGCTGATCGACACTGGTCGATTGCCTCCACGAATTATAGAGTTCGAGAAGCCTCTCGGCCGCCGGAAGCGACACGGGCTCGCCGGCCTTTCCGTTCGTCTCCGTGTACTGACCCCATTTCGGCCAGTTTGGCTGGGACGGCGACACCGGCGCAAGCTGCTCGGGATTGGTTTCAGGCGTCGCCAGACCGATATCCAGACCTTTGGAAATCGTCATGATTGTTTCACCGGTCAGGAAGCGACGTCGCTGAATGTCGCGCTGCAGGGTTCGGGTGAAAACCTTGATGCCAAGCTGTTCCCAGTGATAGCGAACGAGTTCAAGCGCATCGGTTTCCTCGGTGCTTTCGCCCGCGCTTTCGACAATCAGTTCCATCGGCTTGCCATTCGGGAGCAGACGGATACCCTTGGAGTCGCGCTCTGTCAGGCCGATTTCGTCGAGAAGCTTGTTCGCCTGTTCGACATCGAGATTTGTCCAGGCGCTCGCATACTCTTCCTTGTAGAGCGGCGATTCCTGAAGGACCGTATCGCCGCCTGCTTTCGCAAGACCAAAGAAAAGCTGCTGATTTATCTCATCGCGATTAAGCCCGAGCGACAGAGCGCGGCGAAAGCGGACGTCCTGATTGAGCTTGTTCCATTCCGGGTCGGTCACATTGAGATTTGGATAGAGCGAAATCTGGTTTGCGACGCCGTTGCGCCATAGAAGGACATTGTAGTCCTGCGTTTCCTCACCCTGCTTCAGGAAGGTGTAATCATCGAAATGCAGGTAACGCGCCTGAAGATCGCTCTCTCCCGCACCGGCCTTGGCCGGAATGATATCGACCGACTCCGTCAGAATGATCACTTCATCGATATAGGGGAGCTGCTGACCATTCGGATCGACGCGATGGTAGTAGGGATTGCGCTCAAACACATAACGCTTCGACGGACCGTCGGTGGTGTTGCGCCATGGCTGAAGGGTCGGTAATTCCGGATTTTCCGTGCGGTATTGCCGCCCCTTGACCGTGTGCATCGCAGCCCAGTTGCGGTAGCCGCCATCCTCAGCCATTTTCGCAAGCGTGTCCGCATCATTGTAGGTGGTGTGGAACTGCTTCATGTAGTGGGACGGCATGTAGATGTATTCCGGGCTCGGCCCTGCAAGGCCAAGCGGGAAGGCCGGGTTTGGATCCTCCCACGTATAGCGCACCGTGCGTTCGTCGATGACTTCGAACTTCGGCGGCTTGCCGTTGGAAAGCAGGACTTGCGGCACGCCGGATCCCGACAGGTCTCCATTGTTGGCCACATCTTCCCAGAAATACCGGAAATCTTCGGAGGTGAATGGCTCGCCGTCCGACCATTTGTGTCCTTCGCGAATGCGCAGGGTGAAAATTCGCCCTTCTTCGGATTCGAAACTCTCCAGAATATCCGGTCTGAGCTTGTAGTCGGGTCCGAAACCGATCAGGCGCGCATAGCCGTAAACAGTCATCATGCGAATGTCTTTGGCGCTGCCAAGAAGGGTGACAAGTTGGCAGCAATACCGGCCGATCGTTTTGGACTCCTTCGCGAAATCCACCACGAAAGGATCTTTCGGCAGGCGCTCCTTCATCGGCGGCAATTTGCCGGACTCGACGAGCGGCGCGAGGATGGGCGGCTCCTTCAACGCTTCGTCTGCCTGCGCAGCCCCAGCGATGAACACAAGACAGACCATCAATGTAAACAGCAGGCCTCTTTTCATGCCACCATCCTCCTTGTAACGCTGCTCGGCCGAACAAGGACGTAATGATCCGGTCCGACTTCGAGCATCTCCATGGGCGCGCCCGGTCCTTCGGGCACGAAACGTTGATCCCATTCGTTGGGTGTGCCGACCGACAGCAGGTTTGTCTCATCCAGCGAAAGCGGATGATTGAGATCGGTCGTGGGAATCGATTTGAACAAATTCTGGGTATAGGGGTGGACCGGGTCGCGGAACAGGACTTCCCCCGGTGCGATTTCGACGATTCTCCCGCCTCTCATGACGGCAACGCGGTCTGCGACGTAATTGACGACGGCCAGATTGTGCGAAATGAAAACGGACGTCAGATTCAGTTCTTTCCGAAGCCTGGTCAACAGGTTGAGTATCTGCGCCTGAACCGACACATCAAGCGCCGACACCGGCTCGTCGCAGATGAGCAGATCGGGATCCAGAGCAAGCGCCCGCGCAATGCCGATACGCTGGCGCTGACCACCAGAGAAACTGTGCGGGTAACGATTGAGCAATGTCGGCGACAGGCCGACCATTGTCATGAGTTCCTTGGCTCTCTCGCGGCGCCATTGACGGTTGCCGATCCCGTGGATCTCCAGGGGCTCCGACAGGATGTTCATGACAGTGGAGCGCGGGCTGAGCGACGAAAACGGATCCTGAAAGACCATCTGGATGCGTCGCCGCTGCTCGAACAGAGCCTTGCCCTTGAGGTGGGCGAGATCGACCTCGCCATCCTCATCCGAGAAATAGATCTCTCCGGATGTCGGCGTCAGCGCCCGCATGATCATCTTGCTGAGCGTGGTCTTTCCGCAACCGCTTTCGCCAACCAGTCCGAAACATTCGCCATAACGAACGGAAAAGGACACGTTGTCGACAGCCAGAACATGTTCTCCCGCGGATCCAAACAGGCTTTGCTCACTCTTGACGGCGAAGCTTTTCGAAAGATTGTTCACCCGCAATATCTTTTCGTCTTCGCCGTGTTTCCGCTCTTTCGCCTTCTCCTTGAAGGACTCCGGCAGTTCCTGCGTGACTTCGCGCAGCGCGACCAGCTTCTCGCCTGGCTGCATGTCAAGCCGCGGCACGGCCGCCAGCAGTGCAAGCAAATACGGGTGTTGCGGGTTTGTGAATATCTCGTCGAGCGTGCCGGCCTCCATCAGCGTACCGTGATAGAGCACCAGGATTTCGTCCGCCATGTTCGCGACAACGCCAAGATCATGGGTAATCAGCAGCAGCGACATGCCCAGCTTGCTCTGCACGTCCTTCAGCACGGCGAGCACCTGCGCCTGAACGGTGACGTCGAGAGCCGTCGTGGGTTCGTCCGCAATCAAAAGGGCCGGATTGCACACCAGCGCCATGGCGATCATGGCGCGCTGACGCAACCCGCCGGACAATTCCATCGCATACATGCCGTAGGCGCGCGAGGGATTCGGGAAACCGACGAGACCGAGCATCTGTTCGGTCAGTTGGCGGCATTCCTTCTTCGAAACATCGCGATGCAGATAAAGGGCTTCGTCTATCTGGTTGCCGACTGTGTGAACCGGAGACAGCGACGTCATCGGCTCCTGGAAGATGATCGAAATGCGTCCGCCGCGCAGGTTCCGCATTCTCTTGCCGTCGCGCGGCAAGGTCGCGATATCGACGAATTCGCCGTTTTTGTCGGGATCGAAGAACTTTATCGAACCTTCTGTAATATCGGCTATATCGGGCAAGATGCCCATGATCGTCTGAGCGATGATCGATTTCCCAGAGCCGGATTCGCCAACCAGCGCCACCGTCTTGCCCTTGGGGATTCGAAAACTGACGCCCTTGACAACTTCAACCTTGCTCTCTTGCGGGCCAATCTCCACGTGCAAATCTTCCACGCGCAGCAGATCTGGCGAAGCTTCACTCATTGCACAAAAACCATCCTGTCCCCGGCATCATACGCTTATCGATTTTTTTCACCTCAGCTTCCACAGTATGGTTATATTTGCAATGGTGTTTCATCACAAATCAGCCGGCCGTCAGACCAAATCAGAATATCACCATGCGCGATTACATGGATCGAGGCGTCGCCTTCAGGCATCTCGCCAAGCAGATGGAGTATTATTCGCATCACACCTGTATGACAAACCAGAATTGTTGGCCGACGAAAATCAAGAAACATGTTTTTTATTCGCGGCGTTGCATCAGCGTAACTCTCTCCTCCCGGAGGACGAAAGTTCCAGCGATCGGCTTTCCGCTTTTTTCTCAAGGCAGGGAAACGCTCTTTGACCTCCAACGTGGTCATCCCCTCCCAATCGCCGAACGACAGTTCGCCGAGCCTCTGCTCAAGGCGAATGCGAGACACGTCGCAGCTGTTGACCTGGCAGAGAATCTCAGCGGTTTTTCGGGCTCTGATCAAGGGTGACGACAGGAGGGCGAATTCTTCGATTCGCTGCCCCTTGTCGCTTAGCAAGGCCTTCAGGCGAAGGCCTGCGGCCTCGGCCTGCGCCCTGCCCGCGTCATTCAAGTCGATATCCGTTTGCCCCTGAAAGCGCCCCTGGTCGTTCCAGTGGGTTTGCCCGTGGCGCACCACATACAAGAAGGGAACGGATTCAGGAAACGCCGGCATGATCATGGCGGCGGTAAATGGTCCCGTCGACCACAAAACCATCCAGACCGGTTTGCAGAGCGTATGCGACCAGATCGCTCATCCTGTTGATAAAGCCCCGGCCGTTGAAGTTGAGCGATGTGTTGCACAACACTCCGTACCCGGTTTTCGCCCGAAACGCTTCCAGCAGCCTGTACATCTCCGGATTTTGCGACGCGTTGACGGTCTGCGCGCGGGCCGAACCGTCGACATGCGTCACAGCCTTGAGCGCATCGGTTTTCACAGTCTGGAAGTACAGCATGTGCGGACTGGGGCCGTGATTGTTGAAAAGCCTGTCGAGTTCTTCTTCCATCAAAATAGGCGCGATCGGCCGAAAGCCCTCGCGTTTCTTGATGGCGTTGAGACGACGGTGGGTTTCCGTGGTGAAAGGCGCAGCGATCAGAGACCGGTTTCCAAGCGCGCGCGGACCGATTTCATAGCGGCCATTGACCCAGGCGAATATCTTTCCGTCCGACAGTTCCGTAACAAGGTCCTGAAGATCGAGGGGCGCGACGTCGAAACCATCGAGATCGGCGTCGTCATGGACAAAGCCTTCGCCGGCATAGACGGTCCAGTCCAGCTTGGCGTTTCCAGTGTAATGGAACTGGGCGTCGACCGCCGTCCCGATTGCCGAACCGGAATCGTTTGTGCAAGGCTGCACGAAGACGTCAGCGAACAAACCGCAGCCACGCCACTCGCTGTTCCAGTCACAGTTCAGGCCGCATCCCCCGGAGACGAGGATCGGCAGCCGCTCTTTCATGTTCTCTTCTGCGTAGGCGCAAAAGCGCTGAAAAATCTCGTTCTGAAACCGTTTGGCGAGATTTCGGAACTCCTGACTGTCGAGCCCGATATTGCAGAATGGGGAATCTGCGAAATCTTTCTTCATCAGCGGATATTCGCTGGCGTCCCAGCTCAGGATTCGCTCGATGAGAGCCGCTTCTTCCGACGGTGCCGGAACGTCTTCGCCGAAACCGGACAGCGCCATCAGCTTTCCGGCGTCTTCCCTGCGCGATTTCCTTGCGTCAAGCGGATAGGCCGGATCGGCCAGTCCATACAGGAAGCCATATTTATGGCCGGGACCGTTGAAGGGAGAACCGATTTTCGTAATGACCAGATCCTCGTCGATCCGGTAAAAATTGCCGATTACGCCTTCCCACACGAGCGCATAGACGGGTTCGCCCTGGGGAAACGGCGACATGGCGTAGCTGCCGATCAGGTGGGATCGTTCGTGCGACGACGAGAAATAGTGGACATTACGCCCCATCATCGTCGTTTCGCTGGAGATAATGGAGTCGCCGTCAACGCCGTAATAGCCCGCGCCGATCGGATCGGCCATGGGCCTGAATTCACGCATCCAGCCGGACGTCGCCATCACATCAGGAACCCAGTCGAGCTTCTGCAGACTATCCAGCAGCATGTCCGTGGCGACCGGGCCGTAACGCTTGCCGGAATCTTTTTCGGCCTCGATCGAGAAGACGAGCCCGCCATCCTCGATGGCGGCGACATGGCCGTCATGCCCGGGCTTGTAGGCGAATATCCGCATGTGGTGATTTTGACCCAGTCAGTTTGAGAAGGAGTATCGTGCCGACCGCATAATCCAGAAGCCGCCGATTATCAATGACCGCTCAATTCGCCCAGCCCCCGCTGAAGGGTATCGCCTGCCCCACGAAAAAGTCGCTCTCTTCTCCAGCAAGGAAGAGCGCCAAAGCTGCGTCCTCCTCCGGCTTCGCCAGTCGGCCCAGGGGAACCTGATCCTTCAGGTTCTTGAGAAACTTCTCGTTCTCCATCAATTCGGGCGGGTAGTAGGCAGGATTTTCAACCCAGTTCTGCGCGATCAGATTGACCTGCACATTGTGCCGGGCGACCTCCACGCCGACGGATTTCACGTAGGATATCTGTGCGCCTCGCGCTGCGCTGTAGGCGCACAATCTTCCCATAGGGCGAAGCGGCGTCGCGCTGCCGACGACGATGATCTTGCCTTTCCTGCGTTCGATCATCGGCGGGAGCGCATGTTTGACGAGCCTTTGAAGCGGATGCACGAGCAGTTCGAAAGTCTGAAGCCAGTCTTCATCGGCGAGATCGGTGACAAGCACGCCGTAATGATTCGGCGCCGCCAGATTGACAATGAGCACATCGATATGGCCGGCCTCCTCGATGACTTTCCGGCACGCAGCCTCCGTATACAGGTCGCTCTCGTCGGCGATAACCTCGCCGCCCTCCTTGCTGAACATGTCGACACAGGCAGGCCCCATATAGTCTTGCGAGCGCGTTATCAGTATTCTTTTGCCTGTCATTCGCGATGTCATGCTGTCCTCCGGCGATATGTCTTTTCGATGATGGACATCAGCATGCGACAGATACAAGGCGATTGACAACATACCCGGTAGTATGCTCAAGCTGCAGTACGGTTAAGCCATGGGAGAAGAGGTCGTCGACGGACAAAAGATCGCGACCGCAAGGCGCCGTTGGGAGGAATTTTGAGCGCCACATCGGAGTCCGAAATCGGAACTGCGCGGATACACCAGGAGGAAATCCTGGAGGCCGCAGCACTGTGTTTCATGGAACGCGGCTACAATGCCTCGAGTATCGACGACGTGGCGCGCCGTCTTGGCTCAACCAAGGGGCGTATCTATCATCACTACCGCTCAAAGGCGGATCTCTTCGCCGATGTCTATCGCTACGGAATGGAACTGAACGCGGCCGCGATCAAGCCGCTATGCCGGGCCTATGACGATCCCGTCGAGAAGCTGAAAGCGATGGCGAAGGTCCATTGCCTGACGATGTTGAGGACACGCCCCTTTCAGCGGTGCGTGTGGGAAGGCGTCTCATTGCTGATGCGCGGGGCGACGACGCCGGAGCAGCGCGAGACCCTGGTGGAGTTGCAGGGGCTTCGCGAGTCCTACGCGATCCGCTTTCGGGAGGTGATCGAAGGCGCCAAGGAGAGCGGGAAAGCCGATTTCGAGTCTTCCGGCATCGCCACGCAAATTTTTCTGATGGCGCTGAATTCACCAATCTTCTGGTATTCGCCACGCGACACCGACGACGATGAACAACTCGACGAAATAGCCTCCCGTTGCACACGTTTTGCACTGCAGGGGCTCGGCATTGGGAAGGAGTATTTGCAGGATGTCTGAAATGGACCTTGGGATCACGGAACGTCTTCAACCGCTTCTTGAAGCGGTCAGAACGATGGTCAACGAAGAAATCCTGCTGCTGGAGGAGGAGTTCCTCGAGGAGGTCGGCAAGGGAGATCGCTGGACCTTTACGCCGCGACAAACTGAAATTCTGGAAGGACTGAAGAAAACCGCCAGAGACCGCGGTCTCTGGAATTTCTGGCTGACGGATTCGGACCGTGGCTACGGCCTGACGACGGTGGAATACGCCTATCTCGCGGAAGAGATGGGCAAGGCGCATCTGGGCGCAGAGGTTTTCAACTGTTCGGCGCCGGACACCGGCAACATGGAAGTGCTTGAGCGCTTCAGCAGCGAAGAACACAAGGAAAAGTGGCTTGCTCCGCTGCTCGATGGAAAGATCCGCTCGGCGTATCTGATGACCGAGCCCGACGTCGCCTCCTCCGATGCGACGAACATCGAGATGAGCTGCGTCCGCGATGGCGACGAATACGTCCTCAATGGCGAAAAATGGTGGTCGTCGGGGGCCGGCGACCCCCGCTGCGCAATCTACATCACCATGGTGAAGACCGGTGGAGAGGACGAGCCAAAACACAAGCGTCACTCGATGATTCTGGTGCCCGCCGACACTCCCGGAATAGAAAAACTGAGAGCGATGCAGGTCTATGGGCACGACGACGCGCCGCATGGCCATTTCCATATTCGTTTTACCGATGTGCGGGTTCCGGCGGACAATCTCATTCTCGGCGAGGGCCGCGGCTTCGAGATCGCGCAGGGCCGGCTCGGTCCCGGACGCATCCACCATTGCATGCGCGCGATCGGCCAGGCGGAACGCGCGCTCGAACTGATGTGCACGCGCTCGCTTCGGCGAGAGGCCTTCGGAAAGAAACTGGCGCAACTGGGCGCCAACTACGACATCATCGCAGAAAGCCGGATGGAGATCGAGATGGCGCGACTCCTCTGCCTGAAGGCTGCCTGGATGATGGACAAGGGCGACCCGATAGCCGCGGCCCCCTGGATCAGTCAGATCAAGGTTGTCGCGCCCCGGGTCGCCCTCAAGATCACGGACGAGGCGGTCCAGATGTATGGCGGCCAGGGCGTGTCCCAGGACACGCCGCTGGCGCGGGCCTGGACGAACCTGCGGACGCTGCGGCTGGCGGACGGACCCGACGCCGTTCACCGCAGGCAGGTGGCGCGCACGGAACTGCGCAAATACACCCAGGAGCGCGTATAGATGAAGGCGATTGTCTGCGAAGAGTACGGACCCCTCGACGATCTCACTCTCAAGGAGATTGACGATCCGGTTGCGACCGGGACCTCCGTCGTGATCCGGCCGGAGGCGATCGGCGTCAATTACCCCGACGGCCTTCTTGTTCAGGGTCTCTATCAAATGAAGCCCGCCACGCCGTTCATTCCCGGCATGGAAGCAGCCGGCGTCGTGGAAACCGTTGGTCCTGACGTCAAAGGATTCAAGCCCGGCGACCGGGTGGCGGTTCTCAATCAGCTCGGCGCCTACGCCGAGAAGGTGACGGCCGACCAGTCGGCTGTATTCCCGCTGCCGGACGGTCTTGATCCATCCGACGCCTGCGCCCTGCTCTGCGCCTACGGCACGTCTCACCATGCGCTCAAGCAGCGCGCGGAACTGCAGCCTGGCGAAACCGTCGCTGTTCTGGGCGCAGCCGGCTCCACCGGGATTGCTGCGATACAGATCGCAAAGGCCATGGGCGCCAGGGTCATCGCGGTCGCGTCTTCCGCGCAGAAGCAGAAAATCGCAAGGCAAAGCGGCGCCGACGAGGCCATCGGCTACGACAATCTCAAGGACGACCTGCGCAGTCTGACCGGCAACAAGGGCGTCGACGTGCTTTTCGACCCTGTTGGCGGCGACGCCTTCGACACGGCTTGTCGGTGCATGGCGCGCAACGGTCGCCTGCTTGTCATCGGCTTCGCTTCCGGAAGGATTCCGTCCCTCCCGGTCAACCTGACGCTTGTGAAGGAGTTCTCGGTGGTCGGGGTCTTCTGGGGCGCATTCACGCGGTACGAGCCGGAAGTTTACGCAGACAACATGAAGGAACTGATCGGCTGGCGCATGCAGGGCAAAGTCAAACCCTATATCGAGGGACGCTATCCTCTCGCTGACGCTCCGGCCATCCTGAAACGCGTGCTTGATCGCGGCGCGACCGGCAAGATCATTCTGGTTCCGGAGGACACCCCATCGTGACCGGTTCCAACGACATGTTTGCACTGATCCAGAAATATGACGGCTTCTCCGGGACACGCGAGGGTCCGCGGATCGACGATCTGGAGCTTTATCTCGATGCAGCGCGTGTCCCGACGCCGGAAATCGAGGACGGTCAGGTTCTGATCAAGGTCGCCATGGCGTCCATCAATCCCTCCGACCTACACTTCATCAAGGGCGAATATGGCCAGCCGCGCGTCAAGGGCGCGCCGGCGGGATTTGAGGCCGTCGGAGAAGTCGTTTCAGGCAAGGGAAGCCGCGCCGAGGCGCTGATCGGCCAACGCGTGGCCTTCACGGTACAGACGCCGACCTCGGGCGCGTGGGCGGAATTCGCGGTCACGCCCGCCGCCGTTTGCATTCCGGTTCGCGACGACATGCGCGACGAGGACGCGGCGGGACATATCGTCAATCCGCTGACCGCGTTGGCGATGTTCGACATCGCGCGCAAGGCCGGCGTCTCCAGCTTCATCATGACCGCGGCCAACAGTCAGCTCTGCAAATTGATGACAGCGCTCGGACGCGATCACGGCATTGCGCCGATCTGCATCGTGCGCAAGGAGAGCCAGGTCGCGCATTTGAAGGAACTGGGCGCCAGGCATGTGCTAGTGACTGGTTCTGCGGATTTCATCGTAAAGGCCAAAGAGGTTATCAAGGCCGAAAAGCCGCGCCTCCTGCTCGACGCAGTCGCCAACCAGGTTTCGGCCGACCTCTTCACGGCAATGCCGACCGGCGCGCGCTGGGTGGTCTATGGCAAGCTCGATCCGGAGCCGCCCGTCATCCCGGAAATGGGTCAGTTCGTCTTCATGCAGAAACACATCGAGGGTTTCTGGCTCACGCGCTGGTTTACGGACACCACGCCAGAGCAGCAGATGCAGGCGATCGCCGAGGTTCAGGAACGCTTCGTGTCCGGCAAATGGCAGACAGAGGTCGACGCGGTCATACGCCTGGAAAATGCAATGCGCGATCTGGTTCCGGCTTTACAGAAGGCCAACGCCAAAGTGATGCTGACGCCATGATCATTGAGACCGGACGAAAAGTCGTTCAATAACAGGGAACCGCGCGAGGAGCGGTTCCGAAACGGGCTTGGGAGGGCCTCGGATTTGGATATTTTGCAGCTTTTTGTAAGCGGCGCGGCAAACGGGTGCGTCTACGGACTGATCGCTCTCGGCTTCGTGCTGATTTATAAGGCGACGGAAGCGGTGAACTTCGCGCAGGGCGATTTCATGATGCTGGGCGCGTTTATCACGCTCGGCTTCAACAACGCCGAATACATGGATTTGCCGTTCTGGCTCTCCTGCATCCTCGCGATCGGCATAATGGGTCTGCTTGGGTACCTCCTCGACTTCGTGGTGCTGCGACGCATGTTCGGGCAATCTCAGGTCGCCGTCGTCATCCTCACCATCGCGCTCGGCTTCGTCATCCGCTTTATCGCAGGCGCTATTTGGGGACATGAACCGCAGTCCCTGGAATCGCCCATGACCGGCATCGAAGTCCGCTTCGGCGGCCTGGTGCTCGGGCTGGACGAAATCGTCGTGATCGCCGTAACGATTGTCCTGACGTTAGCGCTGTTCCTGTTCTTCGCCCGGACAAAACTCGGCGTCGCCATGCAGGCGTCCTCGCAGAACCAGCTCGCCGCCTACTACATGGGCATTCCTGTCAAACGGATCCACTCGATGATCTGGGCGCTGTCGGGAATCGTCGCGACGATCGCAGGCATCCTGTTCGCTTCCAAAAGCTCAATCGATCCGAACGCGGGCCTGCTTGGCATCAAGGCCTTCGCGGCCGCCGTTATCGGCGGTTTCGGCAGCCTGCCTGGCGCGCTTCTCGGCGGCCTGATTGTCGGACTGATCGAGCCTTTTTCGGCGCGTTACATGCCGGCGGGTTATTCGCAAATCATGCCGTACCTGCTGCTTGTCTTGATGTTGTTCATCCGGCCCCACGGGATTCTGTCCCAGGTCCAGACGAAAAAAGTGTGAGGAGGTCAGAATGCGTTTTGTCTTCAAGACTTCCTACGACGCCGACATCAGAATGTTCAAGCATCAGTCGCAGGCCTTCTGGTACCTGTTGCTGCTCGTCGTCGCCGTCGCCCTGCCCTTCCTGATCGACGACTATCTGATTGGCGAGGCCACACTGGTTCTGATCTGGGCGATTTGCGGCATGGGCCTGATGATTCTCGTCGGCCAGTCCGGACAGGTCAGCCTCGGCCACGCGGCGTTCATGGCTGTCGGCGCCTATTCCAATGTCATCTATCAAACCCAGCTCGGCATCCCGTTTATCCTGTCGTTTCCACTGTCTGGCCTCACGGCAGGCGTCGCGGGCGCCATCATCGCCATGCCGACGACCAAACTGCACGGCATCTATCTGGCGATCGCAACGCTCGCGATATCGGTGCTGGCTGAAGATCTGATCGTCATCCTGGAGCCAATCACCGGCGGCGTCGGCGGAATTTTCGCGCCGGACATCCAGATTTTCGGGTTCCAGTTCAGCCGGTACGGCCATCCAAATGAACTGTACTGGCTCGTGCTCGTCGTCACGCTCCTCGTACTTTATTTCTACCGCAACATCATTCGCTCGCCCATTGGACGCGCCTTCAGCGCGGTGAGGGATTCGGAAGTCTCGGCAAAAGCCATGGGCGTCAACGTCGCCCGCACGAAAATGATTGCATTTGCAGTATCCTGTTTCATCACCGGCCTCGGCGGAGCGCTGATGGGACATTTCGCAACCGTATTCACGAACGAGACCTTCAACATCATCATCTCGATCACGCTTCTTCTGATGATCGTGGTCGGCGGACTGGGTTCGATCCACGGCGCATTTTTCGGCGCGATCATCATCGGCCTCCTGCCGCTTGTCATTGCATTCGGCCGCGACGGCGTCGCAAAGATGCTGGGGGTTGGATCGATCACGATACCCGGTCTCGAGACTGCGATTTTTGGCGGTCTGCTGGTTATCTTCATCCTGTTCGAGCCGCTCGGGATCTACGGTCGCTGGATCAAGATCCGAACCTATTTCTCGCTGTTTCCCTTCTACAGGCGCGACATGTTCCGCCGGCAGAAGAGCTACCTCAAGACGGAGCGCACGCGATGAGCCTTCTCGAACTCAAGAACGTGACCGTGCGGTTCGGCGGCCTGGTCGCCGTCAACGATGTCTCCTTCAACGTCGAGGAAGGCGAGGTCTTCGCGCTGGTCGGCCCGAACGGCGCCGGCAAATCCACGGTGTTCAACCTGATTTCGCGCTTTTACACGCCTGCAAGCGGCGACATACTGTTCGAAGGCAAGTCGATCCTCGGCACGGCGCCGCACGACATACCGGGGCTCGGAATCGCGCGAACCTTCCAGAATATCGAACTGTTCGAACATTCCTCCGTTCTGCAGAACCTGCTTGTCGGCCGGCACACACATTGCCGCTCGTCCTTCCTGTCGGACATGCTCTTTACGCCCTTCGTGCGGGATCAGGAGCGCCATCACCGCGAAGCCGTCGAGCACGTCATCGAGTTTCTCGATCTGCAGCCCTATCGCGACAAGCTGATCGCCGGGCTTCCCTACGGGGTGCGCAAGGTCGTCGAAATGGGGCGGGCTCTGGCGATTCAACCGAAACTTCTGCTGCTGGACGAGCCTGCTTCCGGACTGTCCGTCGAGGAAACCCAGGACGTCGCCTTCTGGGTCGAGGACATCAAGAAGGTCATGGGCATCACGGTCCTGATGGTCGAGCACGACATGCATCTCGTCAGCTCTGTCTCAGACCGGGTTCTGGCGCTTGCCGACGGCAAGATGCTGGCGATCGGATCTCCAAAGGAGGTGCAATCCGACCCCGCCGTGATTGAAGCCTATATCGGCGCCGACGACCTGTCGGAACAAGAGGAGGCAGCCCAGTGAACATGCATTCCCCGTCTCTCTTGAAGATCGACAATCTCGAAAGCTTCTATGGTCCGATCATGGCCATCCGCGGGGTCAGCCTGCAGGTCCAGGAAGGTCAGATCGTGACTGTGCTCGGCGCAAACGGCGCCGGCAAGACGACGCTTCTGAAAACGATTTCCGGCGTAATGGATCCCGAAAAAGGCACAGTCCATTTCAAAGGAAAAGCCATCCAGGGATCGGCGCCTGACGCGGTTGTGCGCGACGGCATCGTCCATGTGCCGGAAGGGCGGGAAATCTTTCCCATTCTGAGCGTCGAGGAAAATCTGCGCATGGGCGCCTATACGCGATCGGATCACGCGGAAATCGAAAAGGATCTCGCTCTCGTCTACCAGTACTTTCCAATCCTGAAGGAAAGACGCCAGCAGGAGGCCGGCACGCTGTCGGGAGGACAACAGCAGATGCTGGCTATCGGACGCGGTCTGATGGCGAGGCCGAAAATCATGCTGCTGGACGAGCCAAGCCTTGGTCTGAGCCCGTTGCTGGTCAAGGAGATCTTCTCGATCATCCGCCGCCTCAATCGCGAACAGAACGTAACCATGGTATTGGTGGAACAAAACGCCAAGGTTGCGCTGGACGTCGCCCACTACGGCTATGTCATGGAGATGGGGAGAATAGTGATGAGCGGAGAAGCCAGGAAGCTCGCCCAGTCAAAGGACATACAGGAATTCTATCTCGGCGCTCACCAGGAAACGCAGCGCGGACAAAGACGCTGGAAACAGCGCAAGACCTGGCGCTAGAAAGACACGGGAGGACATATCGATGGGACAAATGCAATCATTGCCACCGCAGACGGTCATCGACGGTGTCAGTCTCAACGCCGACCTGAACAGCGGGCCCTATTTCATTGACGGGTGCGATACGCTGCCGAAACTTTTCCTGCAGCGCTGTCGGGAACTGGGCGAACGCACGGCGCACCGTGAAAAGGAATACGGAATCTGGCTTTCCTACTCCTGGAACGATTTTCTCGAACACGTCCGGCTGATTGGCCACGGACTGGCGTCTCTGGGTCTCCAGCGCGGCGACGTCGTTTCGATCCTGTCGGAAGACAACAAGGAATGGATATACTTCGACATCGCAACCCAATGCATGGGCGGCGTCATGTCCGGCGTTTATACGACCGATTCAGCCTCGCAGCTCGCCTATCTGGTCGACAACTCGCAGAGCAAGTTTCTCGTTGTCGAAAATGACGAGCAACTCGACAAGTTTCTGTCGGCAAGGGACGAGATGCCAGGCCTCGCGAAGGTCATCGTGCTGGACCGCGAAGGCCTGCACGATTTCCACGATGACGGCGTCATGTTTCTCGAAGAGCTCTACGATCTCGGGCGGATCCACCTGAAGAACAATCCGGAACTGTTCGAGGAGGAGATTGCGCGCTCCAAACCGGAAGATCTGGCCATACTCATCTATACGTCCGGAACGACGGGCAAGCCCAAGGGCGTGATGGTCTCGAACCACAACATCATGTACACGACGTCCGTCGCCGCGGTGACGCTGCCGGCGTTCTCCTCCGACGAGCAGGTCTGTTTCCTGCCGCTGTGCCACATCCTGGAGCGTCTGATATCGGTCTTCGGCCCTCTCGCGGCAAAATCAACCGTCAACTTCGCCGAGAGCACGGAAACGGTCTTCGACAACCTGCAGGAAGTCAGCCCGCACATCTTCACCGCCGTGCCCCGGGTCTGGGAGAAGATCTACTCCCGCATCTCGATCATGATCGGCGACGCGACGCCCTTTGGTCGCTGGGCCTTCAACCGCGCAGTCACGACGGGCCGCAAACGCGCCGACTATCTGTTCATGGGGAAATCGGTCCCCTTGCCCACCTCCATGCAGTACTGGCTTTGGGATCACCTTGTCCTGAAGAACCTGAGGCGCATGATCGGAATGGACCGGCTGCGGCGCGGAACGACAGGGGCGGCCCCGATATCGCCTGATCTCATCCGTTGGTACAAGTCGATCGGCGTTGATCTCTACGAAGGCTACGGCATGAGCGAAAGCGCCGGGCTGATTTCGTTGAACACGATCGAACACAACAAGGTCGGCAGCGTCGGACAGGTCGTTCCGGGCGCCGATCTGCGCATCGGCGACGGCGGCGAGATCCAGTACAAGGCTGCAAACGTGTTTCAGGGCTACTGGCGCGACAACGAGAAAACAGCAGAGACATTCACGCCGGACGGCTGGCTGCGGACCGGCGATGTCGGCGAGATCGACGGGGATGGATATCTACGGATCACCGGTCGTCTGAAGGACATCATCATCACGGCCGGCGGCAAGAACATCACCCCGGCGGAGATCGAGAACAAACTCAAGTTTTCGCCCTACATTTCCGACGCGGTGATCATCGGCGACGGTCGCAAGTACCTGACCTGCCTCATCATGATCGATCAGGAAAATGTCGAGAAATATGCCCAGGACCGGAGGATTCCGTTCGGCGACTTCGCCTCGCTTTGCGCGGCACAGGAAGTGCAGGACCTGATTGCGGGCATTATCGACGAGGTCAATACGGAGTTCGCCCGGGTCGAGCAGATCAAGGCGTTTCGTCTTATAGACATTCTGTTGACCGCGGAGGACGAAGAGTTGACGGCAACCATGAAACTCAAGCGCAGTTTCGTGGAGAAAAAACACAAAGCGCTGATAGATAACATGTACTCATAGATCCATATCTCGCTAAGGAGGAGAGCAATCATGAGAATGAAAAAACTGACCATCGCTGCAGCGCTGGCCCTGTCCACGGCAATCGCGCCGCAGGCCATGGCCCAGTCCCAGGGCGTGACCGACACGGAAATCCTGGTCGGTTCGAACAACGACATGTCCGGCATCTTCGCCGCTTTCGGCGCACCGGCAATGGACGCCACGCGGCAGTATTTTGAAGAAGTCAACGCCAAGGGCGGCGTCCATGGCCGCAAGCTGCGTCTGATCGCAGAGGATCATGGCTATCAGATGCCGAAGGCCATGCAGAACCTGAACAAGCTGGTCAATTCCGACAAGGTGTTCGTCATGCTCCTGTCGCTTGGCACGCCGATCAATATCGCAAGTTTCCCGCTGCTGGAACAGAAAGGCATCGCGAATGTGGGCCCACTGACAGCCGCGCGTCAGATGATCGACCCGCCCTCGCCCATCAAATACGCCGGTTTTTCTTCCTACTACGACCAGACCCGGGCAGGCATCACCTATCTCAAGGACAATGCCGGGACCGAGGTCGTGTGCTCCATGATCCTGCCGACCGACTTCGGCAAAGAGATCCAGGAAGGCGCAAAGGCCTCCGCGGAGGAACTCGGCCTTACCTATGGAGCTGAGACAACACACAAGCCCGACGAGCAGGATTTCGTCGGCTCGCTCACCAAGCTGAAGGACGAAGGCTGCGACACGATTGCGCTGGCTCTCGGCATCCGGCAACTCATAACGGTGCTGGGAACGGCCAAGAAACTGGGCATGGACGACATGAAGTTCCTGGGTTCGTCCGCCGCCTTCCATACCGCAATCGCCAAAGTGCCGGAAGGCATTACCGACGGCTTCTACGCAGCTGCCGGCTGGCCGGATTTGACGACCCGCATGGATGATCCATACGTCAAGGAATGGATCGAATCCTACCAGGCGGCGTTCGGCGAGTTCCCGAGCACCGGCGCCCTGCTCGGTCGTTCGGCGGCGGAAGGTCTCGTCATGGCGCTTGAAGCCGCTGGCCCGGATCTGACTGCCGAAAGCTTCCAGAAGGGAATGGAAAGCCTGAGCTTCACAGACCCGATCACCGGCGTGCTCATTGATTACTCCGCGGATGATCATCAGGGTGGCGACGCCATCATCATCTCGCAGATCCAGGACGGCGCCTGGAAAACCGTCGGGGAACAATAATCCCATTGCAAACAGCTTGCACCCCGGCCGGGGTGCAGGCGACTTTTCGACCAAAATCAGTTTCAAACATCAAAAGTGAAAGTTCGCCCATGTCCGAAGTCGTGTCTTATGAAATCCTGTCCGGAGAGAAGGGCGGCATCGCCGTCATTTCCATCGATAACCCGCCGGTCAATGCGGCCGGAATCGCGGTGCGCGAAGGGTTGATGGAAGCAGCTGGAAGGTTCAGCAAAGACGCGTCGGCGTCCGTCGCCGTGATCGTCGGCAAGGGACGAACCTTCATCGCGGGCGCCGACATTCGCGAGTTCGGCAAGCCGATCATGCATCCAGTCCTCTACGAGGTCGTCAATGCGATCGAAGCCGTCGACAAGCCCGTGGTCTGCGCAATACACGGAACAGCGCTTGGCGGCGGCCTGGAGACGGCCCTTTCCTGTCACTACAGAGTTGCGCTGAAATCCGCCAAAGTCGGCCTGCCCGAGGTCCATCTCGGCTTGCTGCCGGGAGCCGGAGGAACCCAGCGCCTGCCCCGTCTTATCGGCGTAGAAGCGGCCACGGATATCATCGTCAGCGGACGCCATGTCGGCGCCCCGGAAGCTCTCCAGCTTGGCATTATCGACGCTCTCGACGATGGCGACGATCCCCGCCAGGCCGGCATCGATCTCGCACATCGCGTCATCAACGAAAACATGCCGGTGCGACGGACGAGCGAGATGGAAGACAAGATCGCATCCGCAAGGGGAAACAAGGCTTTGTTCGACGGCATTCAAGCGTCCGTCGAAAAGAAGGCGCGTGGACAGATCTCCCCTCTCAAATGCGTGGAGGCGATCAAGGCCGCAACCGAACTGCCGTTCGACGAAGGCATGAAATTCGAACGCGACGCCTTCATCGAACTGCTCGGCACCGAACAGCGTGACGCGCTCATTCACGCGTTCTTCGCCGATCGGGAAGTCGGCAAGGTGCCGGAACTGGCAACTGGCGCCCCGCGTCCGCTCGACCGCGCCGCCGTGATCGGCGGAGGCACCATGGGGTCCGGCATCACCTGCGCGATGCTATATTCCGGACTACCCGTGACAATGATCGAGCGTGATGAAGAAAGCTCCGCCAAGGGTCGCGCCAATGTCGAGAAGATTCTCGACGACGGCGTCAAGCGCGGCAAGATCGATCAGGCGAAACGCGACCGGCTGGCCAACGACCTCTATTCCGTCAGCGCCGATATCGCCGACATTGCCGACGCCGACATCGTCATCGAGGCCGCCTTCGAGAACATGGACGTCAAGAAGGAACTCTTCGAGCGGATCGACAAGCACGCAAAGTCCGGCGCGGTGCTGGCCAGCAACACTTCCTATCTGAATATCGACGAGATCGCCGCCATGACCGGCAGGCCGCAGGACGTTCTGGGACTGCATTTCTTTTCGCCCGCCCATGTCATGAAGTTGCTGGAAGTGGTTGTGGGCGAAAAAACCCTGCCGGACGTGACGGCCACAGGCTTTGCGCTAGCGAAGAAACTGCGCAAGACCGCCGTGCGCGCCGGCGTGTGCGACGGCTTCATAGGAAATCGAATTCTCGAGCGCTACCTGACCCAGGCCGCCTACATGGTCGAGGAAGGCGCAAGTCCTTACGAGATCGACAAAGCCGTGGTGAATTTCGGCTACCCGATGGGACCGCACCAGATGGGCGACCTGGCCGGGCTGGACATCGGCTACGCCAACCGCAAGCGACTGCGCGATTCCGGATGGAACGGACGCTATGCGCATGACCACATGGACCGGATCGCCGAGCTTGGCCGGTTCGGACAGAAGACCGGCCGCGGGGTGTACATCTACGACCAGGGCGGCCGCGGCGGCAGGGAGGACCCGGAGGTTCTCGAAATAATCGACCGTGTGCGTGAAGAGAAAGGCATCGAACCGAAGACCTTCACGGAAGATGAAATCATGCGCCGCTATTTCGCAGCCATGGTGAATGAAGGCGCGCGCATCGTCGAGGAAGGCATTGCGCTCCGTCCGCTCGATGTCGATATCGCCATGCTCTACGGCTACGGTTTTCCGCGTTGGCGCGGCGGTCCGATGAAACAGGCCGATATCATCGGACTGGACAAAATTCTCGCCGATATCCGGGAGTTTGAGAAAAACGATCCGGAATTCTGGAGACCCGCAAAGTTGCTGGTCGATCTGGTGGACCGCGGCGAAAATTTTGACACGCTGAACAAGAAGGCCGCGTAGCAAAAGCGGAACGCCTCTGAACTGACAAAGCGACTGACCGAAGGATCAAGCAATGGATCTAAATTATAGCGATGAGGAACTGGCGTTTCGCGACGAAGTTCGCAATTTCCTCGACAAGGAATTGCCGAAGTCTCTTTCGGACAAGGTGTTGACCGGCAAGCGCCTTACCCGGGACGACATGCAGGGCTGGCACGACATCCTCAACAGCCGCGGCTGGCTTGCCGACGGCTGGCCGGTTGAATACGGCGGCACCGGCTGGAACGCCGTGCAAAAGCAGATTTTCGAAGACGAAACCTGTGCGGCCGGCGCCCCGCGGATCATCCCCTTTGGCCTGAAGATGCTTGCCCCGGTGCTGATCAAATACGGCTCGGATGCCCAGAAGGATTACTATTTGCCCCGTATTCTCGACGGATCCGACTGGTGGTGCCAGGGCTATTCCGAACCGGGCGCCGGATCCGATCTCGCCTCGCTCAAAACACGCGCCGTGCGTGACGGGGATCATTACGTCGTCAACGGTCAGAAAACATGGACGACGCTTGGGCAATACGCGAACAAGATATTCTGCCTTGTACGCACCTCGACTGAGGGCAAGCCGCAAGAGGGTATCTCCTTCCTCCTTATCGATATGGATACGCCGGGCATCACGGTGCGGCCGATTATCCTGTTGGAAGGCACGCATGAAGTGAACGAAGTCTTCTTCGACGACGTTCGCGTGCCGGTGGAGAACCGCATCGGCGAGGAGAACAAGGGCTGGACCTACGCGAAATATCTGCTGACGCATGAGCGGACCAACATCGCGAATGTCGGGGCCAACAAGGTGGCGCTGGCGCATCTGCGCCACATCGCCAAGCTTCAGACGATCCGCGACAAACCGCTGATCGAAGATCCCTACTTCGCACAAAGGCTCGCTCAGATCGAAATGGACCTCGACGCCATGTCCACAACGAACCTGCGGCTGCTCTCGTCGCCGGATAGCGTCGCAAATGCCGGGCCTATGAGTTCGATGCTCAAGATCAAGGGAACCGAGATCCGCCAGGCGATCAACGACCTGACCCGGCGCGCTCTTGGCCCCTACGCCATGCCCTTCGTGTCGGAGGCGCTGGACGCGGGATACAATCAGGAGCCGATCGGACCGGACTACGCCGCGCCCGTTGCGGCTGACTATTTCAACATTCGCAAGATCACGATTTACGGCGGATCCAACGAGATCCAGCGCGGAATCATCTCCAAGATGATGATGGGGCTTTGAATGGACTTCACACTTACCGAAGACAGGGCGATGCTGAAGGACATGGTCGCCCGATTTGTCGCAGACAATTATCCGCTGGAAAAACGCCATGAGATCGCTGAATCCGCGGACGGTTTTTCGCGTGAAATGTGGGCGCAATTCGCCGAACTCGGCCTCATCGGCGCCCTGTTCAGCGAGAAGGACGGCGGCTTCGGAGGCGCTGGCTTCGATATCAGCGTGCTCTTCGAGGAACTCGGCCGCGGCCTTGTCGTCGAACCTTTCCTGGCGTCGGCCGTACTGTCCGGCAGCGTGATTTCCGAGCTCGGCGACGACGCGCAGAAGTCGGCACTGGCCGACATTATCGCCGGCGGCCGCCTCGCCGCCTTTGCACACGGTGAACCCGACAGCCGTTACGACCTCTCCGCCGTGAAGACCACCTGTTCGAAAAGTGAGGACGACTGGACGCTGAACGGAAACAAGGCGGTCGTTCTGAACGCCGACACTGCCGACCTGCTGGTCGTGACCGCACGTTCTTCCGGTGGCGCCTGGGACGAAGACGGCGTCTGCGCCTTTCTCATTCCGGCCGACACGGATGGAGTGGAGATCCGCGGTTATCCGACGATCGACGGTCTGCGCGCTTCAGAAGTCTCGCTAAACAATGTGAAAGTCCCGGACAGCGCGCTCCTGGGCGCAGAAGGCAAGGCGTATCCGGCAGTCGAAATGGCGATTGCCCGCGCCAATGTGGCTCTTTGCGCTGAATCGATCGGGCTCATGGAGGTCTGCCGCGACATTACGCTCGAGTACCTCAAGACCCGCAAGCAGTTTGGCGTGCCGATCGGCAAGTTCCAGGCGCTCCAGCATCGCATGGCGACGGTCCTGACCGAGATCGAACAGGCGCGTTCGGCAGTTATCAATGCGGCCGGAAGACTGGACCTCGATCGAGTTGAGCGGGAAAAGGCGGTCTCCACGGCCAAGACGCTGTGCGGACAGATCGGCAGGCTTGTGGCGGAAGAGGCCATCCAGATGCATGGCGGAATCGCCATGACCTGGGAGTATTCTCTGCCGCATTTCGCCAAGCGGCTCGTCATGATCGATCATCAGTTCGGCGACGTGGATTACCACATGACGCGTTACATCGAGCTGTCCGGCGCAAGAGCCGCCTGAAGCAAGCAAAAGTTGCACAAAGTGCGTTTCAGCCACGTCTTATCGGGGAAAATGCGGCCCTGAGTGTCGGGTTTCGACCATAGACATTCAATTCGATGTTGTTAGACTGCCGCCATAACAAGAAAAATCACGATAATTATCGCTCAAATAACGGGAAACGAAATGAACAAGCAAGAAACCGACGCACTTATCAAATCCATAATCGAGCAGGCTCGAAAGAAGCGTCTGAGCCGCCGTGGATTTATGGAAGGCGCGCTGGCTACAGGCGCGACGGCAGCCGCCGCCTCGACCCTCTGGTCTACGAAGGTCGCCGCACAGACGCCCAAAAAGGGTGGAACATTTCGCGTAGGCGTTCATGACGGCAACACCTCAGACAGCCTGGATCCGGGAACGACGGAAAGCGTTTTCATGATCCAGCTTTCGCACGCCGTGCGCAGCTATCTCACGCTGATCACCAACACCAATGAACTCGGTCCGGATGTGGCTGACAGCTGGGAAGCTTCCGCCGACGCATCCGAGTGGACCTTCAAGCTGAACCCCAACGTCACGTTCCACAGCGGCAAGAAGCTGACCGCCGAAGACGTCGTTGCGTCTCTCAACTTCCACCGCGGAGAGAAAACCACCTCGGCGGCCAAAGCGCTCCTCACCGACGTTGTGGACATCAAGGCTGACGGCGACTTGACCGTCGTGATCAAGATGGCTGCGGGCAACGCCGACCTGCCCTACCTGCTCTCCGACTATCACCTCGTCATGCTGCCCTCTGACGGCAGCGGCGGCGTGGACTGGGAAAGCGGCGACGGAACCGGCCCGTACAAGCTCGACAACTTTGATCCGGGTGTACGCGCAGAGCTTTCCAGGCATGACGGCTGGCACCGCGAAGGCGCCTATTTTGACTCCGTCAACATGCTGACGCTGAACGATCCGAACGCACGCCAGACGGCGCTGGTCACCGGAGACGTGGATGCGATCACCTCGGTCGATCTCAAGACTGTCGGCCTGCTGGAACGCGCGCCCGGCATCAAGATCGACAACGTGCCCAGCGGCTCGCATGTCACGCTGCCGATGTTCTGCGACGTTGCGCCCTTCGACAATGTGGATGTGCGCCTGGCCCTGAAATACGCCATGAACCGCGAAGAGATCATCGAGAAGATCCTGTTCGGATATGGCAGCCTGGGCAACGACCATCCGATTGCGCCGTCCCTGCCTTACTGGGCCGACCTGGAGCAGCGCTCTTACGATCCGGACAAGGCCAAGTTCCACATGGAGAAATCCGGCCTTGGATCGATCAATGTCGACCTGTCCGCCGCAGACAGCGTCATGAGCGGCGCCGTAGACATGTGCGTGCTCTACTCCGAACACGCCAAGGCGGCCGGCATCGACATCAATGTCGTGCGCGAGCCGAATGACGGCTACTGGTCGAATGTCTGGCTCGTGAAGCCGTTCGTGTTCGTACAGTGGGGCGCGCGTCCTACGCCGGACGTCATGTTCTCGCTGGCCTACAAGGAAGGCGCGGCCTGGAACGAAAGCCACTGGGTCAACGAGCAGTTCAACAAGCTTCTCGTCGAAGCGAAATCCGAGCTGGACGAAGCCAAGCGCGGCGACATGTACCAGGAAATGCAGCTTCTGTGCCGCGACGATGGCGGAACGGTCGTGCCGTTCTTCATCAACCGCGTCATGGGCCGCCGCGACAACGTCGCCCACGGCGACTTCATCGCCTCGAACTGGGAGCTTGACGGCGCCCGCGGTTACGAGCGCTGGTGGTTCGAAAGCTGAGATCAATAAAAAGAGCTCCGGATTTCGATCCGGAGCTCATGAGACTTCTGAAAAACCTGGCGTCGTCGACGTCAGGTTTTTTTGTCGTGCGCGGCCTCGCCGACATTGTCGACGCCGCGTTCCTCAAGGAGGTGCGTCAGCCAGTCCGGATCCATTTCCGGCACCGATGACAGGAGAAGGTCCGTATATTCATGGTGCGGCGGCTTGAACATTACGTCCTTGGGTCCCTGCTCGACCACCTCGCCCTCCTTCATGACGACAACCACGTCCGAGATCGCTCGCACGGTCGCAAGATCGTGGGTGATGAACATGTAGGCGAGATCCAGTTCCTTCTGCAGCCGGTCCAGCAGCCGCAAAATACCTTCCGCGACAAGCTGGTCGAGCGCGCTGGTCACCTCGTCGCAGATGATAAAGGTGGGGCCCGCGGCAAGCGCACGGGCAATGCCGACGCGCTGCTTCTGCCCGCCGGAAAGCTCTGACGGCAACCGGTTGTAGTAGAGCGAAGGTTCGAGTTCGATCTGATCCAGCAACTGGTCGATGGCCGTTTTCAGTTCCGCTCCGCGCAATCCGCCATAGAATTGCAACGGTCTTCCGATGATCTCTCCGATCGTCTTTTTCGGATTAAGGGCGGTGTCCGCCATCTGGTAGATCATCTGGACCTGGCGGAGCTGTTCCTTGCTGCGATTCTGGTACCTGGCCGGCAACACCTGGCCGTCATAGAGTATCTCGCCCGCGTCTGGCGGCAACAGCCCCGTGATGCACCGGGCGGTCGTCGATTTGCCGGAACCGGATTCGCCGACCACGGCCACCGTCTGGCCGCGATAGATATCGAACGAGACTCCCTTGAGCACCGGCACCGGACCGTAGGAGGCGTCGACGTTGCGGACCGAAATCAGCGGCGTTTCAGACGCAGGCGGCGGCGGTTTCTGCTCACGCTCGAAACTGCGCACCGACCAGAGAGACTTGGTATAGTCCTCCTCCGGGTCGGCGAGCATTTTCCTGGTTTCCGCTTCCTCGACCTCGTCCCCTTTCAGGAGAACCTTGATGCGGTCCGCCATCTGGGCAACTACGGCCAGATCATGGGTGATGTACAGGGCGGCGGTGTTGAATTGCTCGACAATGTCCCTGATGGCCGCAAGCACCTCGATCTGGGTCGTCACATCGAGCGCCGTCGTCGGCTCGTCGAAGATGATCAGATCCGGGCGACAACTCATGGCCATCGCGGTCATCGCGCGCTGCAGCTGACCACCGGAAACCTGGTGCGGATAGCGAAAGCCGATCTCCTCGGGATTGGGAAGCCGAAGACGCCGATAGAGCTCGATCGCATCGGCCTCCATCTCGGACTTCGAGCTGATCTTGTGCAAACGACCGGACTCGGTGTGCTGCTCGATCAGCTTGTGCGCCGGATTGAAGGAGGCTGCGGCCGACTGCGCGACATAGGCTATCCGCGAGCCGCGAAGCGCCCGGCGTTCCGCGCGCGAGGCCGTGGTGAGGTCCATGCCGTCGAACAGCACCGAGCCGCCTGAAATGCGGCACCCGTCGCGGGTAAACCCCATGGCGGCAAGGCCAATAGTCGACTTGCCGGCGCCGGATTCGCCGATCAGCCCCATTACCTCGCCGCGGTGAAGGGTCAGATTGACCCCGTGAACGATCTCGATCCACTCCTCATCGGAATAGCCCTCGATCCGGAGGTCCTTGATTTCGAGCAGAACGCTTTTTTCCTTGACCATCGTCTACTCCTTCAAACCCGACGAAATATGCAACATCCAGTCGACCACGAAGTTCACGGCGACCGTCAGCAGCGCGATTGCCGCAGCCGGAATAAGCGGCGTCAGCAGACCGAAGGAAATCAGGGAGGCGTTCTCACGCACCATCGATCCCCAGTCGGCTGTGGGCGGCTGAATACCGAGGCCCAGGAAGGACAGCGCCGAAATCGCCAGGAAGACGAAACAGAAGCGCAGCCCGAATTCCGCGGCCAGAGGCGCGGTGATATTCGGCAGTACTTCCTTCGTCGTCAGATACCAGGTCGATTCACCGCGCAACCGCGCGGCCTCGATATAGTCCATCACCACGATGTTGCCTGCGACCGCCCGAACGAGACGGAAGATCAGCGGCGAATAGAGCAAGGCGATGACGAGGGTCAGGTTGACGACGCTGGTGCCGACGATCGTCAGAAGCAGCAATGCAAAGATCAACTGCGGAATGGCCATGAGGACATCGACGATGCGCCCCATCACCTGATCGACCCAGCCGCCCATCGACGCCGCCACGAGACCTGCGACGGTGCCGACGATGAATGCGATCGCCGTCGTCAGGACAGCAATGCCGACCGTGTTGCGGGCGCCGTATATCAGGCGACTGAACAGGTCGCGACCAAGCTGGTCGCCGCCCAGGATCATGACGTCGTCAGGCGGCGCGAAGGAACTGCCCACCACTTGCGCCTCGCCGAATGGAGCGATTATCGGAGCGAACACCGCTGCGATCACATAGGCGATGATGACGAGCAACCCGAATGCGGCCGTCAACGGCGCCTTGCGCATGAGTTTCGCCGGCTCGTTTGGCAGGATGTAGGTGAGCGTCTCGCGGAAGCTGTAGGATATGCCGCCGGCGGCGGCGAGCAGCGCGACCCCGATCGTGATGTTGATCAAAACGTCAACGCCGCCCAGCAAGCCGGAAATCAGCGAGACACACAGCAGCACGAACAGGACGATCAACCCGGAGCGCTGCCGGTAGAACGCAGCTACGCAACACGCAACGATCAGAAGGGCATAATAGATGACAGCAAAGGAAACCATTATCCCCTCCTCACTTCGGATGACGCAGCCGCGGATTGGACAGGATCGACCCGACATCCGCGATGAGATTGAACATGATGAACGTGGCCGCGAAGATCAGACAGCAGGCCTGGACGACCGGGAAGTCCCGCTTCGTCACGCTGTCCACCAGCAACTGGCCGACGCCCGGATAGACGAACACCACCTCGACGAGGACAACCCCCGTGATGAGATAGGCGAGATTGAGCGCGACGACATTGATGATCGGCGCCAGTGCGTTCGGCAAAGCGTGATGGGTGATGACGCGCCCGTTTGGCACGCCTTTGAGCCGCGCCATCTCGATATAGGGAGATGCGAGCAGGTTGATGATCGCCGCCCGCGTCATGCGCATCATATAGGCCGTGACGACGAGCGCGAGGGTAACCGCCGGCAGTGTCGTCCGATAGATCCGTTCATCGAAATCCATGCCGGCGGTGACATTCGAGATGGACGGGAATAACTGGCTCTGAACGGCGAAGAAGGCGATCAGAACATAGCCGAGGAAGAACTCCGGAGAGGATATGGAGACGAGACTGAGCGAGTTCGTCACGCGATCGAACACCGAATTGCGATACAGGGCCGTCAGAACGCCGAGGAATATGGCGAGCGGCACCGAGATGACCGCAGCATAGGCTGCCAGAAACAGCGTGTTCGCGAAACGTGGCGCGATCTGCGCCGTCACCGACCGCTTGTTGGCAAGCGAGGTTCCGAAATCGCCCTGAACCGCGCCGACGAGCCATTCAAAATAGCGCGTCAGGGGATGCTTGTTCAGTCCCAATTCCTCTCGCAAGGCGTCCACTGTTTCCTGAGTCGCGGATTGTCCGAGAATCTGCTGTGCCACGTCTCCCGGAAGAAATTCCACGGCCCAGAAGATGATCAATGAAACGACGAACAATGTAACGACGCCCAGCAGGAGTCGCTTGCCGACCAGCGGCAATACACCACCCATATTCCCCTCCTTTCTTTGAGGATCGCCCGTTAGCCGGGCGTTTTTAATTCCCAGTCAGTGTCGCAAGAGGCAAGGCGACAAGTCAACAGCCGATTCCCGAGAATACGGCAGTAGGCTGTTGAAAATCCTTTATTTTTAGACACATAGCACCAGCTCGTTTCCTGCGAAAGCGAGAACAAGTCACCCTATAAAATTGCATCGCGCTGATTCTGCAATTCTGCTGACAGCGTCCAATGCCTCCATCTGATGCAGGGGTTCGCCGAACCAACTGATAAGCCTGGACCGGAGACTGACACAATTTGGACGGGTGCACGACCGTCCACTGCGTCACCTACCTTGTGCAAATACGACACCTTGATGACACCATCTCAGGAACCGGGTACCTTTCATGTGATCCAAGAGCGAGCAGAAAGCGTAGTCAGACAACCTGATCAAAGCAGATAGAAGGAGGTGTTTCATGCGTATTGTAACAATCCTCGTCCTGGCGCTCCTGACGCCCACCGGACTGGCATTGGCGGACGACAACTCCAGGATCGTACAGAACATCATCAAACAACAGATCGAAGCGTTCCGATCCGATGACGGGGAAACCGCCTACTCTTTCGCCGCGCCGGGCATCAAAAGCGCCTTTCCAGACACCCAGCGCTTCATGGAGATGGTGAAGAACAGCTATGCGCCGATCTACCGCCCGGGCAATCTGACCTTCGGTCGAAACGCCAGCGAAGACGATGGCCGGCTGATGATGCAGGAACTGCTGATCACCGACCGGAATGGCGACAGCTGGCAGGCCGTCTACATTCTGGCAAGACAGGATGACGGCGATTACCGCATCACCGGCGTCAGGCTGGCGCCGATCCGCGACTCAGCGATCTGATTAAGCCACAAGCACAACTACAACGGGATATTATCGTGCTTTTTCCACGGGTTTGTCAGATTTTTCTCACGTAAAAGTCGAAGTCCCGTGGCAACCCGCTTTCGCGTCGAATGCGGCATGATGACCTCGTCGATATAACCGCGCTCGGCCGCCACGAACGGCGACAGGAACCGCTCCTCGTACTTTTTGGTATGTTCAGCGATCTTGTCAGGATCGCCGACATCCTTGCGGTGAATGATCTCAACCGCGCCCTTGGCGCCCATGACCGCGATCTCAGCTGACGGCCAGGCGTAATTGAGATCGCCCCTCAGATGCTTCGACGCCATCACATCGTAGGCGCCGCCATAGGCCTTGCGGGTAATGATGGTGACCTTCGGCACGGTCGCCTCGCCATAGGCGAACAGCAGTTTCGCGCCATGCTTGATGAGGCCGCCATATTCCTGCGCCGTGCCGGGCAGGAAGCCAGGCACATCGACGAAGGTGACGATCGGTATGCCGAAACAATCGCAGAAACGCACGAACCGCGCCGCCTTTCTGGACGCGTCGCTGTCGAGAACGCCAGCAAGCACCATCGGCTGGTTGGCGACAAACCCGACCGTGCGGCCTTCCACCCTGCCGAAGCCACAGACGATGTTGGCGGCGAACGTGGCCTGGATTTCGAAGAAGTCGCCTTCGTCGATCGTCTTGAGGATCACTTCCTTTATGTCATAGGGCTTGTTGGCGTTGTCGGGAATGACGAGATCCAGCGACTTGTCCGGGACATCGAACGGCTGGAAATTGTCGATTTCAGGGACTTCCGACGTGTTGGAAAGCGGCAAGAGATCGATGAGCCGCCGCATCTGCAAAAGCGCCTCGACGTCGTTTTCATAGGCGCCGTCTGCGATCGAGGATTTCGTTGTGTGGACCGACGCGCCGCCCAGCTGCTCGGCCGTGACCGTCTCGTTGGTAACGGTTTTGACGACATCCGGCCCGGTGACGAACATGTAGGACGTGTCGCGCACCATGAAGATGAAATCCGTCATGGCCGGCGAATAGACGTCGCCGCCGGCGCACGGTCCCATAATGACCGAAATCTGCGGAATAACGCCGGACGCAAGGATATTGCGCTGAAACACTTCTGCGTATCCGCCGAGCGCGGCCACGCCTTCCTGGATGCGCGCTCCACCGGCGTCATAAAAGCCAATGATCGGCGCACGATTGCGCAACGCCATGTCCTGCAGCTTGGTGATCTTCGCGGCATGTGCTTCCGAGAGTGAGCCGCCGAAAACGGTAAAATCCTTGGCGAAAACGAAGACTTTTCGCCCGTTGACCGTGCCCCAGCCGGTGACGACGCCGTCGCCGGGAATCCTGGTTTCCTCCATCCCGAAATCGGTGCAGCGGTGTTGCACGAACATGTCGAATTCCTCGAAGGCGCCGTCGTCGAGAAATGTTGCGATGCGCTCGCGCGCGGTCAGTTTTCCGCGAGAATGTTGCACATCGATGCGCTTCTGCCCCCCGCCGATCTTCGCTTCCGCGCGGCGCTCCTGCAGTTCCAGCAACACGTCTTTCAATTTGTTCCCCCGATACGTTCTGTTCCAGCCACCTTGTAGCCCAATCAACCCACGCCGCTCAACCGCCCGTAACCGCCTGCAGCGTTTTGGCCGCAGCCATCATTTCGCGCTGTCTGAAGTCGCGTCGCAGACGCGCCTCCGCATCCTCGCCCCATTGCCGGATATTCCAGTCTTCATCGACATGCGCCGCTGCCCAGGCTTCTTCCGCTTCGATTTCCTGGAAGGCCACCGCCAGCGCCAGCAACGCAGACCCTGTCAGGGACGTCATGCTATGCAGCGCCGCAACGGCGAATGGATCCTGGAACTGCTTCAGGTGAATATTGACCGCGCGCAGGGCTTCCGATGGCTGCTCGACATGCATCACCCCCTCGGCAAGCACGAAACGCGCGCCGAGCCGGGAATGCGCCCAGTCGATGATCGGATCCCACACCTCGTTCTGGCTGGCGACAAGCCCCTCGGGAGAGCCTGCGCGGTAACACAGCAAATCCGTCCCCGCAAACCGCAGGACATCCTCAAGCACCGCCTCGGTTTCCAGGGCGACGCCGTCAAGTGCGGTGTTCGCCAGCCGTGTCGCGGGCATGGCGGCCGGATCGATCAGCTTTTCCTGGCTGTTCCATTCGTCGGCGATCAGTTCAGCCAACGCCTGCGTCGGCAACTTCAGAACAGAACGCGCCGGAGTGCGCACGGTCTTGCCGTCGAGTTGCACGACGAACCCGCCGTCATTCTCAGCAGCCGCCGCCTGTTCGTAGAAACGCTTCGGCAATTGCCGTCCGGAGTGTCCCTGGGCAAGACGGACCGGATCGGCGTCCTTCTGCGCGTCATACAGTTCTTCAAGCAAATCCCGCATATCTACTCCGTCGCGCCCATCAGGTGATCGAGGACTTCCGACGGATGGCTGATCGTGCTGTGCGCTCCGGCCTTCGTCAGTTCGCCCGGCGTGCTGTACCCCCAGGTCACGCCAATCGCTCTGGCGGCCGCCGACCGCGCCATCTGCATGTCGTAGATCGCGTCGCCGACCACGATCGTGTCGGCCGCGTCCACGCCTACGTCGCGACAGCATTCAAGCACCATGGCGGGGTGTGGCTTCGAGGGGCACTCATCGGCGGTGCGGCTGGTGATGATCGCCTTTTCCAGGTCGTGACGCGCGAGCAGATTGTCAAGGCCGCGCCGCGACTTCCCGGTGACCACGCCGAGCAGGATGTCGTCCCTGCCGCGCAATTCGTCGAGCAGATCCCATATGCCGTCGTAAAACGGCTCATGAACCTCTTCTTCCTCACGCATCGTCAGGCTGTGATGCTTGTAGCGCACAACCATGTCGACGATGCGATCATTGATCTCTTCCTGCAACAGCACGGAAAAAGCCTTGTCGAGCGTCAGCCCGATGATGGACTTGGTGTGATGCAGTTCAGGAACGGCGAGCCCGGCTTCCGCGAACGTCTTTTCCATACTGGCGTGGATGACGTGGGCGCTGTCGATCAACGTGCCGTCGCAATCGAAAAGAACGAGTTTCATTCGGCGTAATCCTTGTCGAACCCAAGGAGGTTCCAGCTCTGGACCATGTGCGGTGGGAGCGGCGCCGTTACGTCGACAGTCCCCTTCCCGTCCGGATGCGGTATCACGATCCGCCTGGCGTGCAGGTGCAGCTTGTTCTGGACGCCGCCCGGAAAATCCCAGTTCTGATCGGCTTCGAAATATTTCGGGTCGCCGATGATAGGACAATCGAGATGGGCGGCATGGACGCGCAGCTGGTGCGTGCGCCCGGTATAGGGCTGCATTTCGAGCCAGGACAGGTTCTGCCCCGCCTGCTCGATGACGCGGTAGTGGGAAACCGCATGGTCGGCGTCGGGCTCGCCATGTCTGGCGACTCGCATGCGATCCCCGTCGGGCGTCGTTTCCTTGACCAGCCAGGTCGATATCCGGCCTTCTTTCTTGCCCGGCACGCCCTTGACCAGAGCCCAGTAGATCTTTTCCGTGTCGCGTTCGCGAAAGGCGGCTGTCAACCGCTGTGCGGCCTGTCGCGTCCGGGCGACGACCAGAACGCCGGATGTATCCCTGTCGAGACGATGAACCAGACGCGGCTTCTCGCCCTTCTTGTTGCGCCAGGCTTCCAGCATGCCGTCGACGTGCCGCGCGACGCCTGACCCGCCCTGCACGGCCAGACCCGCCGGCTTGTTGAATACGAAAACCTTCGGATCGTCATAGATCAGCATGGCGGACAGCCGCTCGGCGTCCGACGCATTGGCGGAATTTGCGGAACTCGCAGGCTTTTCCGCATCCAGAGGCGGAACACGAATCGTCTGGCCTGGCTGGATCCGCGTATCGGTTTTCGCGCGGCCGCCATCGAGCCGGATCTGGCCCGACCGCAGAAGTTTCTGAAGCCTGCCGAAACCGAGCCCCGGGTAGTGGGTCTTGAACCAGCGGTCGAGGCGCATGCCGCTCTCGTCGCTATCAACGGTTTTCTGTTCTACACCCGCCATGATTCCGATCGTTCCTAGGTAAGGCCGCGAACAAGCGCCAGTCCCGCGAAAAGCGCAAGTATCGACAGCGCCACACTTGCAAGCACATATCCCGCCGCCGTCAGCGTCGCCCCCCGCTCCCACATGACCGCGACATCAAGAGAGAAGGCTGAGAAAGTCGTGAAGCCACCCATGATCCCTGTCGCAATCAACAAGCGCAGTTCTTGCGAACTATCAAATTTTCGGGCCAGCAGTTCGATGAATACGCCCATCAGGAATGACCCCACGATGTTCACCGTCAGCGTTCCCCACGGAAATCCCGGTCCAAACCAGCGCAGGGTCAACAGGCTGGTCAGATGACGAAGCGAAGCTCCGACGGCTCCTCCGAGAGCGACGATGAGAAAGTGGTACATTCCTTAGCGTTTAGAGACTTTCATCATCCTTGGGAACCGTCAAACCGTTGAAATACGGGCTATTCCGACAATCTGGCTTTGTTTCGAGATTTTGCCGAATCCGAATTCTCTCTGATTTGGCTTTGTTTCGGGAATCGACGGAAATGCATCCAATTCACCAGTCTGGCTTTGTTTCGGGAATCCTCCGTTTACGCATAGCGACGGATGAGACCTCTTAATATGAAGCCTTCGATATAGCGCGGCGACGGTGCTGGACAAGCAGCCAAAAGCAAACGGCGCCGGGTTTTTCGCCGCTTGCGAACCTGGTTTTCATGTGGTCGCCTTTTGCAAGCGCTGAAGGAGATCCCTGCCCTCAAGCGCCGGCGATTGTCCCTTCGCGAAGGCGTCCTCAACGAGCGCAATGACTGCGGCGTTGACCGGAACGGATGCATTCACCTTTGCCGCCAGTTCCACCACCGCGCCGTTGATAAAGGCAATCTCCGATTTGCGGCCCCTGTCGAGATCGTCACGCATGGACGACCGGGCCTTGTCGTCTATTTTCAGCATGCTTGCCGCCACGCGCTCGAACAGCCAGGTCGGAAGCCGCAGGATCGGCGCGATCAACCCGGGAGGCGCCTTTCCGATCTTCGCCGGGCTTATGCCGGCGGCTTTCAGCGCAGCCAATGTTTCCTCGATGAGCAGCGCAAGAGCGCGGCGATAGTCGCTATCGAGCAATTGCCGACGTAACGGCATATCCGAGAGCACATTGAGCCCGTTGTTGAGGTTGAGAAGCAGCTTGCCCCACAACACGCCTTTCATGTCAGACGATGTGTTTGCACTGACGCCGGCTGCGTTCAGTCGATCAACAAGCATGCGGGCCACCGGATGATCCTCGACATAGATGTCGCCATCCGTTCCAAGATGAAAATGCGCGCCTTGCAGACGCGCGACGTTGAAGGCGACCATGCCGGCGAGAACCGTATTGTCGGGCAAGCGGCTTTTCAGGACATCGGCGTTGGCGACGCCGTTCTGCAGGCTGATCACCACGGCGTCGGTACGGATAGCGCCCGCCATTGCATCGGCCGTTTCTTCCGTCGCCGGACTTTTCACACAGATGAGCAGGATGTCGCATTCTTCCAGCCCGGAGAGATCCGTCCGGAAATCCACAGCGTCTGGCGGAAGATTTGCCGTCCGTCCGTCATGCGAGGTCAGGCGCAATCCGCCTGACCGGATATCCGATGCGACGTGTTCACGACCTAAATAGCGCACCCGGCATCCCAACTCCTGCAGACAGCCGCCGACATAGCACCCGATCGAGCCGGCGCCGATCACGCCAATCAGCGATTCGTCAGTCGTCTTCGCCATTTTCCGCCTGCTTGCGCTGTCTCAGATTGGCCCAGTAGTCGAGCCGTTTGCGGATATCCCTCTCGAATCCGCGTTCAGGCGGATCGTAGAAAGTGTGACGGCCCATCTTTTCCGGGAAATAGTCCTGTCCCGAAAAGGCGTCAGGCGTATCGTGATCGTACTGGTATCCGCTCCCGTATCCCTCGCTCTTCATGAGTTTTGTCGGCGCGTTGAGAATGTGTTTCGGTGGCAGCAGCGAGCCGTGCTCCTTTGCCGCCCGCATGGCCGCCTTGTACGCGACATAGGCCGCATTCGATTTCGGGGCGCAGGCGAGATAGATGCAGGCCTCCGCCAGCGCCAGTTCTCCCTCTGGCGACCCGAGAAAATCATACGCGTCCTTGGCAGCGTTGGCGACGACAAGCGCCTGGGGATCGGCAAGTCCGATGTCTTCGGAGGCCATGCGCACCAGACGCCGGCCGAGAAACAGCGGGCTCTCGCCAGCGTCGAACATGCGGCACAGGTAATAAAGCGCGGCGTCCGGATCGGAACCACGCACCGCCTTGTGCAGAGCCGAAATGAGATTGTAATGCCCGTCCTGGCTCTTGTCGTAGACGGGCGCCCGCCGCTGCACCAGCTCCTGCAGCGCTTCCGCGTCGAAGGTTTCGCCCTCTCGCGCCGAACGCCATACCTCTTCGGCGAGCGTCAGGATGGCGCGCCCATCACCGTCCGCCATACGGACCAGGCTAACCCGCGCCTCGTCATCAAGGGGAAGCGATTTGCCTTCGAGCGCTTCCGCGCGCTCGAGCAATCGGCCGAGACTTTCCTCGGCGTGCGATTTGAAGGTGAGCACGCGCGCCCTCGACAGCAGAGCGGCGTTGAGCTCGAAGGACGGATTTTCCGTGGTTGCGCCAACGAGGATGACGGTGCCATCCTCCATGACCGGCAGGAAACTGTCCTGCTGGGCCCGGTTGAACCGATGGATCTCGTCCACGAAAAGCAGCGTCTGCCGGCCCGACATGCGACGCGCGCGCGCCGCGTCGAACGCCTTCTTGAGGTCCGCGACGCCGGAAAAGATCGCAGACAATTGTTCAAAGGCGAGATCCGTCTCGTTGGCGAGCAACCGCGCCACCGTGGTCTTGCCGGTTCCGGGCGGCCCCCAGAAAATCATCGAACCGAGCGACCCTGTCGCAAGCATGCGCGACAGCACGCCGTCCGCGCCGGTGAGATGTTCCTGCCCCGTCACCTCGGCAAGGCTCTTCGGACGCAGCCTGTCGGCCAATGGCCGGCTGCGTTCCGCCATTTCATCCGCAAGTGGAGCAAACAGGTCTGACATGCAGACTACCGTATCAACTGGCTGAACCGCTTTCCATTGCGATTGATCTCGAACCGCCAATAGGGCTGTCGACGACTGACCATTTCCACCATCTGATTGACGCTTGTCACGGATTTGCCGTTGACCACCGTGACGATGTCGCGCTCCTTCAAACCGAAACGCACGGCCGGCGATCCGGATTCGACCGCCAGAACCACGACGCCTTCCTGACCAGTCGGCATGTTCAGATCCTCGGCGAGTTTGGGAACGAGATCCGCCACGGTCGCGCCAGCGAACGGGTTGTTGCCGGAAATCACGGTCTCCGCCCCCTTGCCGCGGCTCCACGGCGCTTCAAGGGTGATGGTGATTTTCCTGATCTTCGAGCGGGACATGACCTCGAACTCGGCGTCCCTGCCAACGCCCGCGGTCGCCAACCGGTAGCCGAGCGCATCGGGATGCTCCACTACAACGCCATTCATAGAAATGACCAGATCTCCGACGGTCAAACCGCCTTTGTCGGCAGGCCCGTTCTCAGCGACATCCGTGACGATCGCGCCGCTGGCCCGTTTCATGCCCAGGGCTTCCGCCATATCTCCTGTGACTGCGGCGAAGGTGGCGCCGATATAAGGCCTCTTGAACCGCTCATCCCCCCGTTTGGCTGCGTCGACAACGGCTTTCACCATGTTGGCTGGGATCGCGAATCCAATCCCGTTGGAGCCGCCGGATCGGGAGAAAATCGCTGTATTGATGCCGATCAGGTTGCCATGCATGTCGATCAGAGCGCCGCCGGAATTGCCCGGATTGATGGCGGCGTCCGTCTGGATGAAGAAGCCGAAGTCCGAAATACCGATGCCGTTGCGCGCCAGCGCCGAGACAATGCCGCTGGTCACGGTCTGGCCAACGCCGAAGGGATTGCCAATTGCGAGAACGATATCGCCGACTTCGAGACGATCGGAATCGCTGTAGCCGATGGCGACGAAATCCGCGTCGTCTTCGATCTGAAGGACCGCGATATCCACCCGTTTGTCCTTGAGCAGGACCTTGCTTGAATATTCACGGCCGTCGGCGAGCGCGACCTTGATTTCGTCGGCGCCGTCGATGACGTGATTGTTCGTGACGATCAAACCGGAGGAATCAATGATGACGCCGGAACCAAGGCTCGACTGTTTCTGACTGCGATGCGGCATCCGTTGTCCGAAAAACCGCTCAAAGAAGGGATCCCCGCCAAAAGGCGAAGACCGACTCACCATCCGTTCGGCGTAGACGTTGACGACAGCGCCGGCGGTTTTCTTGACGAGTTCGGAATAGGAATAGAGCAACTGCGCCTGGCTGTTCGGCACGACGCGCTCCGCTGCTGCATTGTGCACCGGCAGCGCCTCGGCGGCGACCTCAGTTTCGCCTAACGACCCGGCGACAAACCCGCCAAGAAGGCTTTCGCCGAGCGGCGCCCGCGCCTGCGCGATCATGATTGCCGACCCGACGGCCAGAACGGCCAAAATCACAGGATACAGCACTCTCTTATTGCGCATGGGGCAACTCCGGTTGGTCTTGAACTGATTGAATCGCAGCCATGATAATCGATCTGAATTGCCACAATGAAGGCAATTTGTCACGATTATCAAATTCCTGCGTCGCCCATTATATAGGGTTGGAAACAAACGAAAAAAGCCGGGCGTTGCGGCCCGGCTTCGAGTTCATTCGGAGCAGTCAGTTCTTATGCTGCTGCTTCTTCTTCATTCGCTTCCGCTTCGAGGCGGGCGAAATCCTTTGCGCCACGGGCGCTTTCGTCGCGATCGACGAATTCAATGACGGCGAGCGGAGCATTGTCGCCCTTGCGGAAACCGGCCTTCATGATGCGCGTATAGCCGCCATTGCGGTCGGCGTAGCGCGACGCAATGGTGTCGAAAAGCTTGCGGACCATCTCATCGTCGCGGATCTTCGAGATCGCCTGACGGCGAGCATGCAGATCGCCGCGCTTGCCGAGCGTGACGAGTTTCTCGACGATCGGACGGATCTCCTTGGCCTTCGGCAAGGTGGTGATGATCTGCTCGTGTTCGATAAGAGCTGCCGCCATGTTGGCGAACATCGCCTTGCGGTGGCTGGCAGTCCGGTTGAGCTTGCGGCCTGACTTGCGGTGGCGCATGAGCTTTCTCCTGTGATGCAGACCTCAGGCCTGCGGGTTACTGGTTCAATATTGATCTTCGTAGCGCTTGGCCAGATCTTCGATATTTTCCGGCGGCCAGGCGGGCACTTCCATTCCGAGATGCAGGCCCATCGACGCAAGAACTTCCTTGATCTCGTTCAGCGACTTGCGACCGAAATTCGGCGTACGCAGCATTTCGGCTTCGGTCTTCTGGATGAGATCGCCGATATAGACGATGTTGTCGTTCTTCAGGCAGTTCGCCGAGCGGACCGACAGTTCCAGTTCGTCGACCTTCTTCAGCAGAGCCGGGTTGAACGCCAGTTCCGTCGCCTGCGTCTCCTCGACTTCCTTCTGCGGCTCGTCGAAGTTGATGAACACGCCGAGCTGGTCCTGCAGGATGCGGGCGGCGAATGCGATCGCATCTTCGCCAGTGACCGATCCGTCGGTGTCGAGCGTCATGATCAGGCGGTCATAATCGAGAACCTGTCCCTCGCGGGTGTTTTCGACCTTGTAGGAGACCTTCTTGACCGGCGAATACAGGCTGTCGACCGGGATCAGACCGATCGGGGCGTCTTCGGCGCGGTTGCGATCAGCAGGCACGTAGCCCTTGCCGTTGGCGACGGTGAATTCCATGCGGATTTCGGCGCCTTCGTCGAGCGTGCAGATGATGTGATCCGGGTTGAGGATCTCGATATCGCCCACCGTCTGGATGTCGCCGGCGACGACGGCGCCCGGGCCCTGCTTGCGCACAACCATGCGCTTGGGCTCGTCGCCTTCCATCTTGATGGCGATTTCCTTGATGTTGAGGACGATGTCGGTCACGTCTTCGCGGACGCCCGCAATCGACGAGAACTCGTGGAGAACACCGTCTATCTGAACAGCGGTGACTGCAGCGCCGCGCAGCGACGACAGCAGAACGCGACGCAGCGCATTGCCGAGCGTAAGGCCAAAACCGCGTTCCAGCGGCTCGGCGATCAGACGGGCGCCGGTGCGTCCCGACGAGGTGATCTCGATCTTGTTCGGCTTGATAAGCTCTTGCCAGTTTTTCTGAATCATGTGTCTTGCCTTCCGTTCCTTGCCACCATCCAATCGTGACAACAGAGCTGGAGAACCAAGAGGAGCGCGTCATGCGCTCATTGGTTTTGGATGTTCGATGCGATCAGACGCGGCGCTTCTTGCGAGGGCGGCATCCGTTGTGCGGGATCGGCGTCACGTCACGAATCGAAGTAATTGTGAAGCCTGCGGCCTGAAGCGCGCGCAGGGCCGATTCGCGGCCGGAGCCCGGTCCGCAAACTTCGACTTCAAGCGACTTCATGCCGTGTTCCTGCGCCTTCTTGGCGCAGTCTTCGGCGGCAATCTGGGCGGCGAACGGGGTCGACTTGCGCGAACCCTTGAAGCCTTTGGCGCCGGCCGACGACCAGGCGATGGCATTGCCCTGTGCGTCGGTGATGGTGATCATCGTATTATTGAACGACGAATTGACGTGAGCGACGCCAGACGAGATGTTTTTGCGTTCGCGACGGCGAACACGCGCGGCTTCCTTAGCCATAAGCACCCTTTCAGAGATCTCTTCACCGCCGTATTTCCAGCGGCTACACCGGGGTCCGCCGGTCATGCCGGTTCCGGACACCTCAACTTCCATATGCCCGACTTGCATCCTTTTCCGGGATCAAGGTCGGGCGGCGATATCAACACCGCCGTAATTCCAGCGGCTACACCGGGCGGGGATAACCCCGGCCCCAATTCTCAAAGCCTGCCCGCAAACCGGGCGGCGGGACAGCGCGTTACCGCGCCGCCTTACTTCTTCTTGCCTGCGATGGCCTTGGCCGGACCCTTGCGGGTGCGCGCATTGGTGTGCGTGCGCTGGCCACGGACCGGCAGGTTGCGACGATGGCGAAGACCGCGATAGCAGCCCAGGTCCATCAGACGCTTGATGTTCATGGAACGCTCGCGACGAAGATCGCCTTCGACCTGATAGTCGCGGTCGATCGTTTCGCGGATCTGAATGACATCGGCGTCGGAAAGTTCGTTGACACGACGTTCCGCCGGGATGCCGACCTTCTCCGTGATTTCCCTGGCGAAGGCCGGGCCTATGCCATGAATATACTGAAGCGCGATTACTACGCGCTTGTTGGTCGGAATGTTGACGCCAGCAATACGGGCCACGCCTGTTCTCCTTGACTTCCGGTCTCTGCTCGACAGCCCCGATGGCCGCCGGCTTTTAATATCGGGACGTAAATAAGCGATCAGCCCCGGTTCTCTGAATTTAGAAAACCGCGCCAACCGCTCGATATTCTCGAATTGGCGGGGTTTCTATCGGACTCGGGTATCGATCGTCAACACACCGGATCCAAATTTTCGACGCAAATGGTCAAAATTATCGGTCATTCTCTCCTGTCGGATCAGAGATTGGCCAAAATCGTGTCGATTTGCTCCGATACGGCGTCGATTTCCGCCATTCCGTCCACGCCATGCAACAAACCTTTTGCATGGTAGTAGCCGATCAGCGGCGACGTTTCCTTGTAGTAGGCCCAGAGCCGCGTGCGAACCGTGTCGGCGTTGTCGTCCGGCCGTCGCTTGAACTCAGTGCCTCCGCACTTGTCGCACACGCCTGCCTTCTTCGGCTTCAGGAACGTGTCGTGATAACCGGCGCCGCAGTTGGCGCAGGTGTAACGTCCTGAAATGCGCTCCACCAGAATGTCGTCGTCGACGCGAACCTCGATGGCGCAATCGAGCGGCATATCCTTTTCCGAAAGCATCCGGGCGAGCGCATCGGCCTGCACCAGGGTTCTCGGAAAACCGTCAAGGATGAAGCCGTCCTTGCAGTCCGGTTCATCCAGCCGCTCGGACACAATCGCATTGACGATATCGTCCGACACAAGCTTCCCGGCGTCCATCACCGCCTTGGCGCGAAGGCCGACTTCGGTTTCGTTGGCGACGGCTGCGCGAAGCATGTCGCCTGTTGAAAGCTGTGGTATGCCGTGCTTCTCGACCAACCTTTGCGCCTGCGTCCCCTTGCCGGCGCCCGGCGGTCCCAGCAACACTAATCTCATCGTCCCCTCTTTCCTCCTCGAAGCTTGGACTTCTTGATCAAGCCCTCATACTGCTGTGCGATCAAGTGTCCCTGCACCTGCGCCACTGTATCAAGTGTTACGCTGACGACAATCAGCAGGGACGTGCCACCGAGATAAAAGGGGATTCCGGTCTGCGCAATGAGCATTTCGGGTAAGAGACAGACGAATATCAGATAGATCGCGCCTACGACGGTGATCCGGGTCAGAACGTAGTCGATATATTCGGCCGTGCGCTCGCCTGGTCGAATGCCCGGAATAAACCCGCCGTGATTCTTCAGATTGTCAGCCGTGTCCTTCGGATTGAACACGACGGCTGTATAGAAGAAAGCGAAGAACCCGATGAGGGCGGCGTACAGCACCATATAGGCCGGCTGGCCGTGACCGAGCGTCGCCAGCAGCGTCGTCGCCCACGCCGGCAGGTCGGTGGAGCTTGAAAAACCGGCGAGCGTGGTTGGCAGGAGCAGAAGCGAGGAGGCGAAGATCGGCGGAATGACGCCGGCCGTGTTCAGCTTCAGAGGCAGGTGCGAGGAATCGCCCTGGAACATGCGGTTGCCGACCTGACGCTTCGGATACTGGATCAGAAGCCGCCGCTGCGCGCGCTCGACGAACACGATGAAGGCGATGACGCCAACGGCGATCAGCACGACCAGGACGATGATGCCGGCCGAAAGAGCGCCCGTGCGGCCGAGTTCCAGCATGCCGGTAATGGCGCCCGGAAGCCCCGCGACAATGCCAGCAAAGATGATCAGGGAGATACCGTTGCCGATGCCGCGCGCGGTGATCTGCTCGCCGAGCCACATCAGGAACATGGTGCCGCCCACGAGGCTGATCACCGTGGAAATGCGGAAGAACCAGCCGGGATTCGTGACGATGCCTTCACTGCTGTCGAGACCGGCCGCGATGGCGTAGGCCTGAACCGCCGCAAGCAGCACGGTGCCGTAGCGCGTGTACTGGTTGATGACCTTGCGGCCCTGTTCGCCTTCCTTCTTCAGCTGCTCCAGCGTCGGCACCACCGACGTCATGAGCTGCATGATGATGGAAGCCGAGATGTACGGCATGATTCCAAGCGCGAAAATGGCCATGCGCTGGACGGCGCCGCCCGAAAACACGTTGAAGATGCCCAGAATGCCGCCTGACTGCTGCTGAAAAGCGCGGGCGAACCCGTCTGGGTCGATGCCCGGCAGGGGAATGTATGTGCCAAGCCGATAGACCAGAAGCGCAGCCAGTGTGAACCAGATGCGCTTCTTGAGATCCTCAGCTTTGGCGAAAGCTGAAAAATTGAGATTGGATGCGAGTTGTTCGGCTGCAGATGCCATGCGAATCTCCGCGTGACCGCCACCCCGGGAAGCTCCGGATCGTTACCGGGATGCGGTCATGATTGCCTATGAAGAAACATCAATGGTTCGAATGAACCAGGAATTCGATGCCTCCAACTTCCTCCTCCGGGACGCTGTATCATCCATATGGGGATCGGCTGGCCCGGTTCAAACGTCCGGGCCCGCCAGGTTTTATTCCGCGGCGCTCAGCACCTTGATGGAGCCGCCGGCCTTTTCGATCTTTTCGATCGCCGTCTTCGATGCGCCGGCGACTTCGAGGCTGACCTTAGCCTTCAATTCGCCGTCGGACAGGACGCGAACGCCGTCTCTCACGCGCTTGAACACGCCAGCAGCCTGAAGCGCAGCCGCGTCGATCGTTCCCGATGCGTCGAGCTTACCGGAATCGATTGCGGTCTGTATGCGACCGATCGACACGATGTTGTAGTCCTTCGCGAAAATATTCGTGAAGCCACGCTTCGGAAGACGCTGATAAATCGGCATCTGGCCGCCTTCGAAGCCGTTGATGGCGACGCCCGAACGCGATTTCTGACCCTTGACGCCACGGCCGCCGGTCTTGCCCTTGCCGGATCCGATGCCACGGCCGACCCGCTTGCGATCCTGGACGGCGCCGTCCTTGTCTTTCAGTTCATTCAGTTTCATTTTCAACTCCCTCAGGCTTCGTCGACGACGCGCACGAGGTGACGAACCTTGCGGATCATGCCACGGACTGCCGGCGTGTCTTCCAGCGTCCGGCGGCGATGCATTTTATTCAGTCCAAGCCCGATCAGCGTCTGGCGCTGATCCTGCGGGCGGCGGATCGGGCTGCCGATCTGTTCGACCGTAACCGTCTTTTCTGCCTTTTTCTCAGCCATCAGAGATTACTCCTCGCTGCCGATGAGCGACGCGCGGCGAGCCTGCAGCGTCGAATACTTGATGCCACGCTGGCTGGCGATGTCCTTGGGATGCATCTGGTTGGCCAGAGCATCGAAGGTTGCGCGAACCATGTTGTACGGGTTCGAGGAACCGGTCGACTTGGCGACAACGTCCTGCATGCCGAGCGTCTCGAAGACGGCGCGCATTGGGCCACCCGCGATGATTCCGGTACCGGCCTTGGCCGAACGCAGCAACACCTTGCCGGCGCCGTGACGGCCCTGGACATCGTGATGCAGGGTGCGGCCGGAACGCAGCGGGACGAAAATCATGTTGCGCTTGGCGGACTCTGTCGCCTTGCGGATTGCTTCCGGAACTTCGCGAGCCTTGCCGTGTCCGAAGCCGACGCGACCCTTCTGGTCGCCGACGACCACGAGAGCTGCAAAGCCGAAACGACGTCCGCCCTTCACAACCTTCGCAACGCGATTGATGTGAACCAGCTTGTCGACGAATTCGCTGTCGCGCTCGTCGTCTTTTCCGCGATTATCGCGGCGGGGTTCTCTTGCCATTGTCCTTGTCCTTTTTCTTTTCCGGTTTCAACGGGCAAATGATTAGAAGCTAAGGCCGTTTTCCCTGGCGGCGTCCGCCAGAGCCTTGACGCGGCCGTGATAGATATAGGCGCCGCGGTCGAAGACGACCTGTTCGATGCCGGCCTTCGTGGCGCGTTCGGCCACGAGTTTGCCGACTGCGGCGGCCGCATCCTTGTCGGCTCCGGTCTTCAGCGACTTGCGCAGATCCGGATCCAGCGTCGATGCGGACACCAGTGTCCTGCCTTCCAGATCATCAATGATCTGGGCGTAGATGTTCTTCGAAGAACGGTTGACCGAAAGCCGCGGACGACCATTGGCGACCGACCTGAGCTGCCGGCGGACACGCCCGGCGCGTTTCGAAAGAGCTTTGCTGCTTGCCATAGCTGGGTGTCCCTACTTCTTCTTGCCTTCTTTGCGGACAATCCGCTCTTCGGCATATTTGACGCCTTTGCCCTTGTAGGGCTCCAGCGGACGGAATTCGCGGATCTTCGCCGCAACCTGACCGACCTGCTGCTTGTCGATGCCCGTGATGACGATTTCCGTCGGCTTCGGGCAGGCAAGCGTAATGCCGTCCGGGGCCTCGAAGACCACATCATGGCTGAAGCCAAGTGCAAGCTGCAGGTTCTTGCCCTGCATGGAGGCGCGGTAACCAACGCCGTTGATTTCAAGACGACGCTCGAAGCCGTTCGTCACACCGAGAATGATGTTCTCGATGTTCGTGCGGGACATGCCCCACTTGGAGCGCGCGTCCTGCGACTGATCAGCCGGCGTGACGACGACTGCGTCTTCTTCCATTTTCACGAGCACTTCGTCATTGACGACATAGCTCAGTTCGCCCTTGGGGCCCTTGGCCTTGACTGTCTGGCCTTCAACCGAGGCAGTCACACCGGCGGGAACCGAAATGGGCTTCTTTCCGATACGAGACATAATTTCAAACCTGTCTGACCGTTAGGAGGACCGCCGCGTCAAAAGACGCGACAGAGAACCTCACCACCAACATTCTGTTCGCGCGCCTCATGATCGGCCATCACGCCCTTCGGAGTCGAAAGGATCGAGATGCCGAGGCCATTCGCGACATTCGGAATGGACTTGACCGAGACATAGACCCGGCGTCCTGGCTTCGAGACACGCGACATCTCGCGGATGACCGGCGCGCCTTCGGAATATTTCAGCTCGATGTTGAGCTCGGATTTTCCGTCGTCATAGGTGACTTCGGAATAACCGCGGATATAGCCTTCCGACTGCAGAACGTCCAGAACGCGCGCGCGCAGCTTGGAAGCCGGCGTGCTGACGGTGTTCTTGCGACGGCCGGTGGCGTTGCGAATACGGGTAAGCATATCGCCGAGGGGATCACTCATAGACATGTGACGTCTCCTTACCAGCTCGACTTGACGATGCCCGGAACCTTGCCGAGCGAACCGAGTTCGCGCAGCGCAATACGGGACATGTTCAGTTTACGATAATAGGCGCGCGGACGCCCCGAGACTTCGCAGCGATTGCGGACGCGTGTCTTCGATCCGTCACGCGGCATCTCGGCAAGCTTCAGAGTCGCACGGAAACGCTCTTCGATCGGCGTGCTCTGGTCCTTGATCATCGCCTTGAGCGCGGCGCGCTTGGACGCATCCTTCGCGACCTGCTTGCGGCGTCTCTTGTTCTTTTCGACTGCGCTAACCTTAGCCATGTCTTTAGGTCCTTTTCTACGCTTGTCGTTACTGCCGGAACGGGAAGTTGAACTCGCTCAGAAGAGCGCGCGCTTCGTCGTCCGTCTCGGCGGTCGTGCAAACGATAATATCCATGCCCCACTGCTGATCGATATTGTCGTAGTTGATCTCGGGGAACACGATGTGCTCTTTCAGGCCCATGGCGAAGTTGCCACGGCCGTCGAAGCTCTTCGGATTCAGGCCGCGGAAGTCACGAACGCGCGGAAGCGCGACGTTGACCAGCCGGTCCATGAATTCATACATGCGCGCCTGGCGCAGGGTCACCTTGGCGCCGATCGGCATGCCTTCGCGCACCTTGAAGCCGGCGATCGACTTGCGCGCGCGGGTCACGACGGGCCGCTGGCCGGCGATTGCCGCCAGGTCTTCGGCAGCAGTGGCGGGCTTCTTGGAATCCGCCGTCGCTTCGCCGACGCCCATATTGATGACGATCTTGTCGACGCGCGGGATCTGCATGACGTTCTTGTAGGAGAACTTGTCCTGCATGACGTCGCGGATGCGCGTCTTGTATTCGGTCTTGAGCCGCGGCTCGTAACTTGCCTCAGCCATCGATTACTTCTCCTGAACGCTTTGCCACACGCACCTTGGAGCCATCTTCCGATACCTTGAAACCGACGCGGGTCGGCTTGCCGTCAACGGCAAGAGCGATATTGGACAGGTGGATAGGCGCTTCCTTGCTGATAATGCCGGCCTGCTCGGTCTGCGTCTGGCGCTGATGGCGCCGGACCATGTTGACTCCGCTGACCAGGGCGCGGTTTTCCTTCGGCATCACCTTCAGGACCTCGCCTGTGCGGCCCTTGTCCTTGCCGGTGAGCACGATCACATTGTCGCCTTTACGGATCTTCTGCATCGTAATCTCCTTAGAGAACTTCCGGCGCCAACGAAATGATCTTCATGTGGGCCTTGGCGCGCAATTCGCGCGGGACCGGTCCGAAGATACGCGTGCCGATTGGTTCTTTCTTGTTGTCGACGAGGACGGCGGCATTCTTGTCAAAGCGAATGACGCTTCCGTCCGGACGACGAATATCCTTGGCCGTCCGTACGACGACCGCCTTCATCACATCACCCTTCTTGACGCGGCCACGCGGGATCGCTTCCTTCACGGAGACGACGATGATGTCGCCAACGGAAGCGTATTTCCGCTTGGAGCCGCCCAGCACCTTGATGCACATGACACGACGGGCGCCGGAATTGTCAGCGACGTCGAGGTTTGTTTGCATCTGAATCATGTCAGACCGCCTTCTTTACCTAATCGGGAAGAGCATCCGCCCTACCCCTTGATTCCACTAATTCTTGTCTGTTGCGGACCGACCTAGTCGGTCATGACAGTCCAGCGCTTGTCTTTCGAAATCGGCGCGCATTCCTGAATGGATACGGTGTCGCCGACCTTGAACTTGTTTTCCGCGTCGTGCGCCTTGTACTTCTTCGAGCGGCGCACGGTCTTCTGGAACATCGGGTGTGCGAAACGACGCTCGACGCTGACAACTACTGTCTTGTCGTTCTTGTCGCTGACAACGGTGCCCTGCAGGATACGTTTTGGCATTGTTCTTGTGTCCTTTAAGCCTTGTCTGCAACCGCCTTCTGGCGGCTGATTGTCTTGACGCGGGCGATATCGCGGCGCACTTCCTTGATACGCGACGTCTTCTCGAGCTGTCCGGTCGCTTTCTGGAAGCGAAGGTTGAACTGCTCTTTCTTGAGCTTCGCGAGCTCGTCGTTGAGCTGATCATTGCTCATCGTACGAATGTCTGCGGCTTTCATCGTTCCGATCCTACTCTGCAATCCGTTGCACGAACCGCGTCTTGACCGACAGTTTGGCGGCTCCGAGACGCAGCGCTTCGCGCGCGATGTCTTCTGCGACGCCGTCGATTTCAAACATGATCCGGCCCGGCTTGACCTTGGCCGCCCAGTAATCGACGGAACCCTTGCCCTTACCCATGCGGACTTCGGTCGGCTTCGACGAAACCGGCACGTCCGGGAAGACGCGGATCCACACGCGACCGGCGCGCTTCATATGACGGGTGATGGCGCGGCGAGCAGCTTCAATCTCGCGCGCATTCACGCGGTTCGGTTCCTGGGCCTTGAGACCATAGGAACCGAAAGTCAGGTCCGTTCCGCCCGAAGCAACGCCCCGGATGCGGCCCTTGTGCTGCTTGCGATACTTTGTACGCTTTGGCTGCAACATTTCTTATTCTCCGAACTTGGCCTGCCGCGCGCGCAATCAGGCGTTTTCGCGGCGGCGATTACTGCTGCCCTGGTTGTCGCTGTCGGTGGCGCGGCGCTCCGAAGCCATGGGATCATGTTCAAGGATTTCTCCCTTGAAGATCCAGACTTTGATGCCGCAGACGCCGTAGGCGGTGTGGGCTTCGGCTGTGCCGTAGTCGATATCGGCGCGCAGCGTGTGAAGCGGAACGCGGCCTTCACGATACCACTCGGTGCGAGCGATTTCAGCGCCGCCAAGACGACCGCCGCAGGTGATGCGGATGCCTTCTGCGCCGAGACGCATGGCTGACTGCACCGCGCGCTTCATGGCGCGACGGAACGCAACACGGCGCTCGAGCTGCTGTGCAATCGACTGCGCAACCAGGTTGGCGTCGATTTCCGGCTTGCGCACTTCAACAATGTTGAGGTGCGTTTCCGCATTGGTCATGACCGACAGCTTGCGGCGCAGCTTCTCGATATCCGCGCCCTTCTTGCCGATGATCAGACCGGGACGGGCCGAGTGGATGGAGATGCGGCACTTCTTGTGCGGACGCTCGATAACGATCTTCGAGATCGCAGCCTGCTTCAGCTCCTTGTTCAGGTATTCACGGATCTTCAGATCCTCCTGAAGCAGCGCGCCGTACTCACCCTTTTCGGCGAACCAGCGGGAATCCCACGTCCGGTTGATGCCAAGGCGAAAGCCTACTGGATTGATCTTCTGGCCCATTATGCGGCCTCCCCGGTTTCTTCAACTTCGCGCACGATGATGGTCAGGTGCGAGAACGGCTTTTCAATCCGCGACGCCCGTCCGCGACCACGCGCGTGAAAACGCTTCATGACAATCGACTTGCCGACATAGGCTTCCGATACGATCAGGGAGTCGACGTCGAGATCATGATTGTTCTCGGCGTTGGCGATCGCTGATTCCAGTGTCTTCTTCACGGTTTCGGAGATGCGCTTGCGCGAAAACTCGAGATCGGCGAGCGCGCGATCAACCTTCTTGCCGCGGATCATGGCAGCAACGAGATTGAGTTTCTGCGGGCTGACGCGAATCGTGCGAGCAACCGCTTTCGCCTCATTGTCCTTCAATCGGCGCTCGGCCTTGGCCTTGCCCATTGTTACTTCCTCTTCGCTTTCTTGTCCGCGCCATGACCGTAATAGGTCCGCGTCGGGGAAAATTCACCGAGCTTGTGGCCGACCATGTCTTCCGACACGGAAACCGGCACATGCTTGCTGCCATTGTAGACACCAAAGGTCAGACCAACGAACTGCGGCAGGATCGTGGAGCGACGGCTCCACGTCTTGATTACTTCGTTGCGGCCGCTTTCGCGCACCTTCTCGGCTTTCTTGAGAAGATAGCCGTCAACGAACGGACCTTTCCAAACTGAACGAGCCACGTGAGACTTCCTCTCTTACTTCTTGCGCTGATGACGCGAGCGCATGATGAACTTGTCGGTCTGCTTGTTCGACCGGGTGCGCTTGCCCTTGGTCGGCTTGCCCCACGGGGTAACCGGGTGGCGGCCGCCGGACGTGCGACCCTCACCGCCGCCATGCGGGTGATCGACAGGGTTCATGACGACGCCGCGAACGTGCGGACGCTTGCCGAGCCAGCGCGTACGACCGGCCTTGCCGTCATTGCGGTTTGCGTTATCCGGATTGGACACAGCGCCGACAGTCGCCAGGCAGCTGCCCGGAACGAGACGCTGTTCGCCGGAATTCAGCCTGAGGATCGCCATGCCCTGGTCGCGACCAACCAGCTGCACGTAGGCGCCTGCAGAGCGAGCGATCTGACCGCCCTTGGCGGGCTTCATCTCGACGTTGTGCACAATGGTGCCAACCGGCATGGACTGCAGCGGCATGGCGTTGCCCGGCTTCACGTCGACAGCCGACTCGGACGAGATGACCTTGTCGCCAGTTGCGAGACGCTGCGGCGCCAGGATGTAGGCCTGTTCGCCGTCGTCATAATTGACGAGAGCAATGAACGCGGTCCGGTTCGGATCGTATTCCAGGCGCTCGACCGTGCCTTCCACATCGAATTTGCGACGCTTGAAGTCGACCAGGCGATAGGTCCGCTTGTGTCCGCCGCCGCGATGGCGAACGGTCATGCGACCGGTGTTGTTGCGGCCGCCCTTGGAAGACAGACCTTCCGTCAGATTCTTGACCGGCTTGCCTTTGTACAGACCCGAGCGATCGACGATCACCAGCTGACGCTGGCTTGGCGTGGTCGGCTTGAATGATTTCAGTGCCATAGTCTCTTAATCCTCTGGTCCTGCCGTCAAAGACCGGTCGTGACGTCGACGGACTCGCCGTCAACCAGTGTCACGATTGCCTTCTTGACGTCGCTCTGCCGGCCAATGGTTCCGCGGAAACGCTTCACCTTGCCTTTGCGAACGTGCGTGTTGACCGCCTTGACCTTGACGCCGAACAGCGCTTCGACAGCCGCCTTGATCTGCGGCTTGGTAGCGGTGCGCGCGACATTGAACACGACCTGGTTCTGGTCGGAGATCAGGGTCGATTTTTCTGTAATCACCGGCGAGGTGATTACGTCGTAGTGACGAAGATCAGTCATTTGAACCGCTCCTCAAGCGCTTCGACGGCAGACTTGCTCAGGACAAGCTTGCTCCGGCGCAAAATGTCGTAAACGTTGATGCCCTGCACCGGCAGCACATCCACATTCGGAATGTTGCGGGCCGCCAGAGCGAAGTTGTTGTCCAGTTCGGCGCCGCCGATGAAGAGTGCGTTGGAAACGCCGAGCTTCTCGAGCGATCCGGACAGCGTCTTTGTCTTGGCTTCCTTGGCGGCGAGGTCGTCGATGACGATGATTTCATCGGCTTTCGCCTTGACGGAAAGAGCGTGACGCAGAGCCAGAGCGCGAACCTTCTTCGGCAAGCCGATCGAATGATCGCGAACAACCGGGCCATGCGCCTTGCCGCCGCCACGGAACTGCGGCGCGCGAGCAGAAGAGTGACGAGCGCGGCCCGTGCCCTTCTGACGGAACATCTTGGCGCCGGTGCGGGAAATCTCCGAACGGCCCTTGGTCTTGTGGGTGCCCTGCTGCTTGCGCGCAAGCTGCCAGCGAACCATGCGCTGCAGAATGTCGTCGCGCGGTTCGAGACCGAAAACGGTGTCGGACAGCGATACCTTCCCGGCGTCCTTGCCTTCGAGGGTTGTTACCTTGATGTCCATTATTCGGCTCCCTCAGCACTCTGTTCAGCCGGCGCTGCTTCCGCAGCGGCTGCCGCACGCAAACCGGCCGGACGCGGCGCGTCATCGGGAACGGCGATCTTGATAGCGTCGCGAACAAGGATCCAGGATCCCTTGGAGCCCGGCACAGCGCCCTTAATCAGGATGAGGCCGCGATCGGTATCGGTCGAAACGACTTCCAGATTCTGGGTCGTCACGCGGGTGCTGCCCATGTGACCGGCCATTTTCTTGCCCTTGAACACCTTGCCCGGATCCTGGCACTGACCGGTCGAACCATGCGAACGGTGCGAGATCGACACGCCGTGCGTTGCGCGCAGGCCGCCGAAGTTGTGCCGCTTCATGGCGCCGGCGAAACCCTTACCGACGGACGTGCCGGTGACATCGACCTTCTGGCCGGGAACGAAGTGTTCGGCGGTCAGTTCGGAACCGATCTCAAGCATGTTGTCAGTCGACACGCGGAATTCCGCAAGCTTTGCCTTCGGCTCAACCTTGGCCGCGGCGAAGTGGCCGCGCATCGGCTTCGTCGTGTTTTTCGGCTTGGCCATGCCGGCGCCCAACTGGACAGCCGTGTAGCCATTCTTTTCCTCAGTGCGCTGGGCGACAACCTGACAGTTCTTCAAACGCAGAACAGTCACCGGAACATGTTCCCCGGCGTCATTGTAGACGCGGGTCATCCCAACCTTCTGTGCTATAACTCCTGAACGCATTGGTTCATCCTTGTCCATTTTGGGTCCGGTCTTGCGCGAGTTCCACGAGGGTTTTTCGCAACCGGCCCCAGAAACTGCTCCTTAGAGCTTGATTTCCACGTCTACGCCTGCAGCCAGATCGAGCTTCATAAGGGCATCCACCGTCTGCGGCGTCGGGTCGACGATATCGAGAAGCCTCTTGTGGGTCCGCATCTCGAACTGCTCGCGACTTTTCTTGTCGATATGGGGCGAGCGGTTGACCGTGAATTTTTCAATTCTCGTAGGCAGCGGAACCGGTCCACGCACACTCGCGCCGGTGCGTTTGGCCGTCGAAACGATTTCACGTGTCGACGCATCGAGAATCCGATGATCAAACGCCTTCAGGCGGATACGGATGTTCTGGCCGTTCATTCGACTTAATCCTTAGTTTCAAAACAACCGGGCGTTTCTGGTTCGGCCCGTTTTCGTTCGTTTCGGTGCGGAGCGATCCGCATCAATAAAGACGCGCCGCGTTGCGGCGGCGCGCCTTGAATTCCAGCGGAATCACTCCGTGATGCTTGCGACGATGCCGGCCCCGACGGTGCGGCCGCCTTCGCGAATGGCGAAGCGCAGCTTCTCTTCCATCGCGATCGGAACAATCAGTTCAACGTCAACTGTCACGTTGTCGCCAGGCATGACCATTTCCGTGCCTTCAGGAAGCGTCACAACACCCGTCACATCCGTCGTGCGGAAGTAGAACTGCGGACGGTAGTTCGTGAAGAACGGCGTATGACGGCCGCCCTCTTCCTTCGTCAGGATGTAGGCTTCGGCCTTGAACTTCGTGTGCGGCGTAACCGTGCCAGGCTTGCAGAGAACCTGACCGCGCTCAACGCCTTCACGCTCGACGCCGCGAAGCAGCGCGCCGATGTTGTCGCCGGCCTGACCCTGGTCGAGAA
>BRLC01000011.1 GCA_024343425.1 Rhizobiaceae bacterium MnEN-MB40S | reverse complement strand
GCCTTCCGGAGAGGTGGCCGAGCGGCTGAAGGCGCTCCCCTGCTAAGGGAGTATACCAGAGATGGTATCGAGGGTTCGAATCCCTTCCTCTCCGCCACCAAGTGGCTGAAATTATTGAAGATATCGGCGTCGCGCGATGGCGGCCCGACGCCTTTGTTCATTTCAAGCCGTCATCATGACTTCGCATCGCCGCCGTCTGCGGCGGCCGCCGCGGCGGCGGCAAGCGCCTGCGCCTGATCCTCGTCGATTTCCAATTCGCCGCCCGGGCTCATCTGGACGCGAACCTCGCGGCGCGCGAAGTGGATGCCGTTTTCATCGAACGCCTTCTGCACCTTCGCGTAGACCTGCTTGCGAATCACCCATTGGGTTCCGGGCTTGGCCATGAACTTGCCGCGCAGGACGATGCCGACGTCGTTGACGGCTGCGACGCCCTGCGACTTGAACGGCTGGATGAAATCGTCCGCCATCGCCGGGTCCGCCATCATCTCCTGCCCGATCTTCTTGAAGAGCTTGCGAACCTTCTCGATGTCCGTGTCGAAGGGGACGGTGAATTTCAACTTCATGATGACGTAGTCGCGGCTGTGATTCGTCAGCTTCGAGATTTCACCATAGGGCACGATGTGGACGGGACCATTCGGATGGCGCAATTGCAGCGACCGCACCGAGATGCGTTCCACCGAGCCCTGAATGCCGCCGGTGTCGATGAATTCGCCGACGCGAAACGCATCGTCGAGCAGGAAGAAGATCCCCGATACGACGTCCTTGACCAGCGTCTGCGCGCCAAACCCGACGGCGAGGCCAAGCACGCCGGCGCCGGCCAGAAGCGGCGTGATGTTGACGCCAAGCTGGGCCAGCGCCAGGAGAACCGTCAGGGTGATGGTGACGGCCTGAAGCGCCATGCGGATCAGCGGCAGCACCGTCGCCATGCGCGACTTTCCGGCGCCGTAGCCTTCGCCCTGTTCCGCGCTTTCGCCGGTCGCCGCCTCCCAGATATCCGTCACCAGCCGGCGATTGACGAACAGGTTGATGAATTCCCACACCAGATAGCCGACGGCCACGATCATCAGGAAGCCGAATCCCTTGGCGGCGAACTGCACGCCGAAACCGGTTTCGGCGAAGCTGCGAATGCTGATGCCGAGAAGCCGCGCGGATATGAGGATGAGGATGACGAACAGGATGACCCTGCCGATCCGCACATAGCTGTGGCGGGTTTCGGTGTAGGCGGCCTCCGCAATCGGACCTTCGCCCTGCATGTTCGGCACGAGGTGGCGCACGAGGCCGCGCATCATCGTGTCGAGGAACGGCGCGGAAACGATGATCGCGAGCACCGTCACCGCAGCGCCGGCGGATATGTCCAGCGCCCCGGTCGCGCGCGCGATCTGGGCGGCGAAATACTGGAAAATGATGAGGGCGATGGAGAGCGGCGGCCACCATGTCGCCATGCGCGCAAGGCCCGGCGAGACATCATTGTCGCCGCCGCGCAGGATCGTCGTCAATCCGTCTCTGGCGCGCCATGAGACATAGATGATGCCGCCATAGACGATGATGCCCGACACGAACGCCAGCGGCGCATAGCCGGTGATGGAAAGCCGCTGCATCGCGGAGATCAGAAACAGCACGACGCCGGTGAACGTCGCGATCGTGACCAGGTGATAATAGATGAATTTGGCTGTCCAATCGTCCGTCGTCACCATTCTGTATTGCGGTTCAAAGGGCGCCAGAATGAAGCGCAGGATGGCCGCCGAGAAGCGAAAGACGAGAACGGCGTAGAAGATGAAGATCGTCGCCACATAGCCATCGGTCGGATCGGAAAAGGCGAACTGGATCGCGATCAGGGCGGCGATGGAGAATGAAATCTGTCCGGTGAGATCACGCCCGAGCGCGCGCAGCAATATGCTCAGCTGTTCGCCGAGATTGTCCGCGCCGGCATAGGTGCCGGCGCCCGTGTGCGTGCCGGCTTCGCGGCTCGTGCGCACGAAGCGTTCAACGATCGTTTCCACGAGCCAGGCGAACAGGAGCGTTATGCCGAGACCGGCCAGGAAGCGCAGATTGAGACCGGGTCGGTCGCCCGCGACGATCCGATGGATCGTTCGTCCGACGCCCACTACGGCGTCGGGAAACCCTGTAATGTTCGACCAGAGAAAGCTTTTGTAGCTTTGCCAGGCCAGTGCGAGCTCGGCGCGGAAATTGCGCGGCGCGGCGGCGTCGGCCGGGTCGTCCTCGACTTGCGAGGCCAGTGTTTCGAGCAGTTGCCCCAGCACCTGCCGTTGCTCCGGCGTCAGCTTGGCGACCAGCTCCTCGACGCTCGCTCCGGACGCCTCGCCGGAACCGGTCTGGGCCATCGCGCCGACGCTGAAAAAGGAAAACACCAGTAGAAACAGGACCAGAATTGTTTTGTTCATGTTTGCCCCCATCCCGTTCATGTCCCCGGTTAGAAGGGCCACAGTTTTCTTATCTCATCAAGTATTAAGGCGGTGATTATTTGCAAATTCAAGAAGACTGATCAGCGTTTCATGAGCAAAGCCTTTTGCCGCGGCGCGGGGAGCCGTCGTCGACCTTATGAGGTATTGACGTCGAACTGGTTTTGGGCGTTATCGTGGACGCGCATGCCCTGCCTGAAAACCCGCTTGGCTTCGCTTTCGACGATTTTGCAGGTCTTTGCTGGCGGAATATTATTCACGTCCCTCTGGATCTGGCGCTGGAAGCGCTTGGCGATCTGGACATGCGTATGTTCGTGATCTTTCACGTATGTGGCAAGATTTTTGAGGTGTGCGCGGTTGGCTGCGTCGGTCTTGTCCAGTTCGGTCCAGCGTGGAAGGATCACTTTCAATTCGAGATTGACTTCGGCCTTCACAATCCGGCAGTTCGTTTCGCTCTCGACTGTCCAAAAATCCAGGCTCATCGCGACCTGGGTCTGGCCGATCGCATTGCCGCGATCGGGGCCATGCCTGCCAACGCTCCGGAAGGCCTGTTCGATGGTGACGCCACCGGCATCGTAATATTCCGTTTCGACGCTCTGGCAGGCCGAAAGCGCGGCCGCGAGAGAAATAACGGCGACCCGCAGGGCAGGGGAGCGAGGCTTGGAGGGGAGGTTGACTATACTGGGCGCCATGCCGCTACTCCAAATATTCAATACAGACTTTAACTATTCCGCCGCCGGCCGATGCTTTGCCGAAAATTGCATCGCAACTATATTCAGTTCTTATTCGGTGCGAGTCGAGTCTTTCCGCCGCACAACATGAAGTTGTTATTAATTTCAGGAAATCGATGATCCGAACCAGATTGTATGCGAGTGCTGCGGGGTCGGTACTCGTGCTCGCAGAGGCTCAACGCATCCGCATACGCGCTTTATCCGTAGCTCTCGCGCAAGGTATTGCGAAGTACATGGTTCTGCCTTTTGTGGAAACTTTATTCATCATTGATCCGGGAGATCATAAATGAGTGCTCTAGAAGGTATAGGCCTAATTTTCCTGTTGTTTTTGGCGGCGGCTGCCTGGAACACAAATCTGCTTCTGACATTGTTCGGTAAATCCAAAAGAACTGCGATAATGTCGGAATCTGCCGAGTATGGCGCGCCGATGGACGACAGGAGGAAGGAGGTGTTCTTCCATGCCGTCTACAGCAGAAAAGGCAGAGTAAGAGGTATCGCGTTGTTAGCGGACAAAAGAGTGAAACTCTTGACGGGAGTTCTGTTGGAAGATGGCGTTCTGATTGAACCGAATGAGGAATTATCTTCCTCGGATTACGCTCTGATAGCTTCGATACCGGTGGGCGACGACGACGTTATCGGCAAGGTGATTTCTGACGATGCATTTTTGGAATGCACGAAAATGCTGGATTTAAAGCTGAAAGAAGCCAGTCAGACGCTGAGAATCAACGTTGAAAAGCAGAACAGCAAGGAGACCTTGTAAGAGTGACCATCCGGGTCCCGGTTGGGCATAGTCCCAGGTCTCGTCGACAAACTGGACGCGGACGTTATTGCCCGTCCCCTGTCTCCCCGCCAGCCTCACTCCACGGCGCGGCAGGAACTGCGTATCTGCAAGCTCGGCGGAACCCGGATGATTTGCGGTTCGGGTTGGTTTTCCTCGCGGATGCGCGCCATCAGCAGTTCCGCGGCTCTGGTGCTGGTGGTCGCGATGTCCTGCTTCAGCGAGGTGATGGCCGGCGACCAGCCTTCAGCCGGGTGAAAGCCGTCGAAACTGATAACCGACACGTCGTCCGGCGCGCTGAGGCCGAGATTGCCAAGGCCGGCCATTGTTCCGAGCAACTGGGCGATATTGATGCAGACGATGGCCGTCGGCGGATCCCGCATCGTCATCAGCTGCTGGACAGTCGCATAGGCGTGGTCGCGCAGATAGACCGGTTGCCGCACGAGTTCTCCCCGGATGGCGACGCCGGTTTCGTCCATGGTTCTTCTGAAACCCGCAAGCCGCTCGTCGGAGGACGATATGCCCGCGCGGCCCGCCATGAAGGCGATGTCGCGGTGACCGAGCTTGTGCAGGTATCGCACGATCATCTGCGCGCCCAGAAGATTGTCGTCGGTGACGGAATCGAAATGCCGTTGCGGCAGCACCCGGTCCACCAGCACCGTCGGCACATGGATCGTCTCGACGAGGCGGGCGCTGTAGTTCTCTCCGCGCGATGTGGGGACCACGACAAGCCCGGCGACGCGATGCGCCGAAAACACCTCGATCTCGCTGAACTCGCGCTCCGGGTCGTCCTCGCTGCTGGCGAACAGCATGTTGTAGCCGATTTCGGAGAAGGCGCGCTGCATGGATTTCGCGAGATGCGCGGCCCAGGGAATCGAGATGTCGGGCACGATCAGGCCAATCGTCGTCGACACGCCCTTGCGCAGATTGCGGGCGATGGGATCAGGCTGGTAGCCGACTTCGCGGATCGCCGCCCAGACGCGCGCCTTCAGGGCGTCGCTGACCGGGGCGGTGCCGTTGATGGTCGCCGAAACGGTCGTCACCGAAACTTTGGCGCGCCGCGCCACATCCTTGATTGTCGCCAACCGACTCGTCCTCGCACTCAAGATGCGCCAAAATAGCGACGCGAAACGTTTCGTCAAACAGGAAATCCACAAAAGGCCCTGTCAAATAGCTATAACCGGGTTGCATAGTATTTATGGAATCGCTAAACACGAAACGTTTCGCGTTTTGGGAGGGTGTAATGCTTCGAGGCGCGGAATTCTGGATTATATTTGATACGTAACGTTTTGCGCCGCCATGCGGCGGACGGAGGAGAACAGAATGCAACGATTGAAAACCATTGTTCTGTCGGCGGCAATCGGGGCGGCGATGCTCGCCGGAACCGTGTCCGCCTCGGCCGAGGAGGTTCTGCGGCTGAGACTGAACGGAGACATCAACACGCTCGACCCGATCACCACGACGAATTTCACGATCCGCAACGCCGCCTATCTCATGTACGATACGCTGTTCGCGCTGGACTCGAACTATGAAGTCCAGCCGCAGATGGCCGAGGGCTATACGCTTTCCGACGACGGCCGCGTCTACACGATCACGCTGCGCGACGGATTGATGTTCCATGACGGTTCACCCGTCACAGGTGCTGACGTCGTCGCCTCCATCCAGCGCTGGGGTAAGGTCGATGGGCTCGGCAAGATCCTGTTTTCCAAGCTTGCGTCAATTGAGGCTCCGGACGACAAGACCGTTGTCCTGACGATGAACGAGCCCTGGGGGCAGGTGATCCCGGCGCTTGGAAAGATTTCCTCCAATGTTCCGGTGATCATGCCGGCGAGCATGGCGGCCAACGATCCAAGCGAGGCGGTCGTCAACCCGATCGGCTCCGGTCCCTACAAGCTGCTTCCCGACGAATGGGTGCCCGGCAGCATCGCGGTCTTCGAGAAATTCGACGACTATGTTCCGCGCGACGAGCCGGCGGATATGGCCGCAGGCGGCAAGGTCGCGCATTTCGACCGCGTGGAACTCGTCTATATCCCGGATACGGCGACTGCGATCGACGCCCTGATCGCGGGCGAAATCGACTGGATCGAGGAAGTGCCCGCCGACATGCTCGCCTTTTTCGAGGGCGCGGACAGCGCCAAGCCGATCGCCGCGCGCCAGTCGGGCAACTCGATGCAACTGGTCGTCAATCACCTGAACCCGCCGTTCGACGATCCGAAGATCCGTCACGCCCTGCAATGGGCGGTCGAACAGAAACCCTTCCTGCAGGCGGCCTACGGCAACGCCACCGACCGTTACCTGGAGTGCGCGGCCGTGTTCTTCTGCGACACGCCCTATGCGACGGACGCCAACACGGAACGGGTGCTGAACCGCGACGTCGAGAAGGCGAAGGCTCTGCTCGAAGAGGCCGGTTACGACGGCACGCCGGTCGTGCTGATGCATGTGACCGACATTCCGGCGCACGACGCCTACTATTCGGTGCTCAAGCCGATGCTGGAAGAAGCGGGCTTCGTCGTCGACGCCCAGCCTTCCGACTGGGCGACCGTGGCGACCCGCAGGGCGAGCAAGGAGCCGGTCGCCGACGGCGGCTGGAACCTGTTCTTCACGGGCTGGGGCTTCGTCGATCAGTCCAATCCGATGACCAACGTCTACGTCGCGGGCGACTGCGACAACGGCTGGTTCGGCTGGGCCTGTTCGGAGGAATTGCAGGAACTGCGCAAGCAGTTCGCCGAGGCCAAGGACCCGGAAGTGAAGAAAGCGCTGGCGGACAAGATGCAGATCCTGACCCACGATCTTGTCAGCTACGTTCCGCTCGGCCAGAGTTTCCCCTCCCAGGGTATTGCGACCAATCTCGAGGGCTTCATCGAAAGTCCCGTGCCCTTCTTCTGGGAAGCGCAGCGTACGCAATAGCCGCAACGACAATGGCCATCCGGACGCGCTCCGGATGGCTGCTACCGGGGGTTCGACATGCTGGGTTACGTCTTGGGAAGGTTGCTCGCCGCCATCCCCATCTTCATCCTCGTCGCGATTTTCATCTTTTCGCTTGTTCATCTGACGCCCGGCGATCCCGCCGTGCTTCTGGCCGGCGACAACGCAAATCCGCAACAGGTGGAAAAAATCCGCGAAAGGCTGCATCTCGACGAGCCGCTCATCGTCCAGTTCGGCATTTGGGCCGGCAACGCGTTGCAGTTCGACCTCGGTGAATCGATCTATTCCAACAAGCCCGTGACGCAGCTGATCGCGCAGCGGATCGAGCCGACCTTCGTGCTTGCGGCGGTCACCCTGTTTCTGACGGTGGCGATCGCCGTGCCGCTCGGCGTCATCGCCGCCTGGCGCGCCAATGGCTGGATCGACAGGGGCATCATGGCCTTCGCCGTTCTCGGATTTTCGGTGCCTGTCTTCGTGATCGCCTATCTTCTCGTCTATTTCTTCGCGGTCAGCCTGCGCTGGTTTCCGGTTCAGGGTTACAAGCCGCTCTCCAACGGCCTTTTGACGACGCTGCATTCGGTCACGCTTCCCTCGATTGCGCTTGCGCTGGTCTTTGCGGCGCTGATCGCCCGCGTCACCCGCGCGGCGATGCTGGAGGCGCTCAGCGAGAACTTCACGCGGACGGCGCGCGCCAAGGGGCTGGGCACGTTCCGCATCCTTGTGATCCATGCGCTGAAAAGCGCCGGAATTCCCGTCATCACGGTCATCGGCATCGGTTTTGCGACGCTGGTCGGCGGCGTCGTGGTGACCGAGTCGGTCTTCAATATTCCAGGCATCGGCCGCCTGACGGTGGATGCGATCACCCGCCGCGACTATCCGGTCGTGCAGGGCGTCATCCTGTTCTTCTCCGCCTTGCTGATCCTCATCAATCTCCTGATCGATCTGAGCTACGCGCTGTTCGACCCGCGGGTGAAGGGCTGATCATGAGCGTGTACGATCAGGTTTCAGCCACTCGCGGCAGGCATGACGGCCGGATTTCGGCGGCGGCCGGCTATCTGACCGCAAACCCCGCGACGGCCATCTGTTTCGGCGTCCTGCTGCTGTTCGTCCTGATGGCTGTCTTTGCGCCGCTGATCGCCGGCGACCCGGTGAAGATCGATCCGGCGCAGCGGCTGACCGGCCCTTCGGCGAGCGCCTATTGGGGGCGCGATCACCTGGGACGCGACGTGTTCGCGCGCGCCGTCTACGGCTCTCGCATGTCCTTGCTCGTCGGTTTTTCGGTCGCCGCGATCGCCACGGTGTTTGGCGTCGCGATCGGAATCTACGCCGGAATGTCGCGCATCGGGGGCGCCATAGCGATGCGGCTGGTGGACGCGATGATGGCGATCCCCGCCATCCTGCTCGCCATCGCCTTCGCAGCCCTCATGGATGCGGGAATTCTCACGGTCATCATCGCAATTTCCATCCCGGAAATTCCCCGCATGGTGCGGCTCGTGCGATCGGTGGTGCTCGGCGTCCGGCAGCAGCCCTATGTCGCGGCGGCGATATCCATCGGCACGGGCGGGTTGCCGCTGGTCTGGCGTCACATTCTGCCGAACACGCTGGGGCCGGTGCTTGTGCAGGCGACCTACGCCTGCGCCTCCGCAATCATCACCTCTGCGGTCCTGAGTTTTCTCGGCGTCGGCACGTCGCCGGAAGTGCCGAGCTGGGGCGGAATGATGGCCGATGCGCGCTCGTTCTTCCGGATACATCCCGAACTGATGGTCTATCCGGGCGTGCTGCTGTCGCTGCTGGTCCTCGTCGTCAACGTGCTGGGCGACCGGCTGAGCGACGCGCTGGATCCCCGCAAGATGGTGAGGGGTTCGGTATGATCGACATGACCTCCCACCCTCCCGTCGCCGATCCGGTTCTCGACGTCAATAACCTCAGCCTCGAATTCGCGGACAGGGACAAGGTGACCTACGCGCTCGACGCCGTTTCGTTTTCCGTCGGCGAGGGCGAGATCGTCAGCCTCGTCGGCGAGTCCGGTTGCGGCAAGAGCGTGACGGCGATGACCATCATGGGGCTCTTGCCGAAACACGGCGCGCGGGTGACCAGCGGATCCGCGCTGCTGCGGGGCAGGGATCTGCTGCAGACGAGCGAACGGGAGATGCGCCGGATTCGCGGCGACCGGATCGGCATGATCTTCCAGGATCCGATGACATCGCTCAATCCCGTTCATACGGTGGGCATGCAGATTTCCGAAACAATCCGCAAACACCGCCGCGTCAGCCGCGGCGCGGCGGAAAAGCGGGCGCTGGAAATGCTCGACCTTGTGCGCATTCCGGACGCCGCGAGCCGGCTCGGCGCCTATCCGCACGAATTGTCCGGCGGCATGCGGCAGCGCGTGATGATCGCCATGGCGCTCGCCTGCGACCCGGAACTGCTGATCGCCGACGAGCCGACGACGGCGCTTGACGTCACCGTCCAGGCCCAGGTTCTGGATCTGATCGCCGACCTGCGCCGCGATATCGGCATGAGCGTCATTCTGATCACCCACGATCTCGGCGTGGTCGCCGGCGTCGCCGACCGGATGATGGTGATGTACGCCGGCCGCATCGTCGAACAGGGGCCGACGGAGAAGCTCTTCGCGGATCCGGCGCACGGCTATACCGCCGGCCTCATGCGTTCGCTGCCCGGCGTCAACGCCCGCATGCGCGACGAACTGCGTGAAATTCCGGGCTCCGTGCCGCGGCTCGACCGCAAGATCGAGGGATGCGTCTTCGCGCCGCGCTGTGAATTCTCTTCCGAGGTTTGCCTCGCGCCGCTGCCCCAGGCGCAGGAGAGAGCGCAGGGGCACTGGACCCGCTGCATCCACGCCAGCGCGGTCTGCGAGGCGATGAGCGACAACGACATTGTAAGGGCGTGGGCATGACCGGATATCTTGTTCTCGAGAATGTCGGCAAGACCTATACGCTGAAGCCGTCGAAGATTGGCGGCGGCGTGCGTCATGTCCATGCGGTCGACGGCGTGAACCTCGAGGTCGCCCGGGGAGAGACGCTGGGGCTTGTCGGCGAGAGCGGCTGCGGGAAATCCACGCTTGCCAAGCTGATCATGCATCTCGAAGCCCCGACAGGCGGCCGTGTCGTGATCGACGGCGTCGATCATTCCCGCCTGCGCGGTCCGGCGCTCAAGCAGGCGCGCCGCAATTTCCAGATGATCTTCCAGGACCCGCAGGCGTCGCTCAATCCGCGCATGAAGGCGCGCGCGATCATTGGCGAGATACTCGGGAACTACGGGAAAGCGTCATCGCAACGCGTCGACGAACTGGCCGCGCTCGTCGGCCTCAGCGATTTTCATCTCGACCGTTATCCGCACCAGCTGTCCGGCGGCCAGTGCCAGCGCATCGGCATCGCGCGGGCGATTGCGCTCAATCCCGGACTGATCATCGCCGACGAACCGGTGTCGGCCCTCGACGTGTCGATACAGGCGCAGATTCTCAACCTCATCGGCCGTCTGCGTGAGCAACTGGACCTGACCCTGGTCTTCATTTCGCATGACTTGTCGGTCGTCTCGCACGTCGCCGACCGCGTCGCGGTCATGTATCTCGGCAGGATCGTGGAAATCGGCCGCACGGAAAGCCTGTTTCGCAATCCGCGTCACCCCTATACGCGCATGCTGCTCGAAGCCGTGCCGAAGCCCACGCCGGCGAAGCGTCATGCGCGCGCCGCCGTCAGCGGCGAGTTGCCCAGTCCCATCGATCCGCCATCCGGATGCCACTTCCGCACCCGCTGCGCCTTCGCCGGAGACGACTGCGCGTCAAAGGTTCCGGAACTTCGGCCGGTGGACAGCCCGCACATGGTCGCCTGCCACAAGGCCGAGACGATCGCATCCTCCCTGAACATGAATGTCGCGTGAGAAATAACGAGATGAAAGAATCAATAGTGCTGTTGCCGGGATTGCAATCCGATTATCCGTCCTGGAGCTACCAGACGGAGCATTTCGGCGATCGATACAAAGTCGTGGTGCCGTCGGGCTATCACGACAACGTCACAATCGACGCGATGGCGCAGGCGATCGAGCCGCAACTGCCGGAGCGGTTTCACCTCGTCGTCTGGTCGATGGGCGGCTATATCGGTTTCCGGATGCTCGCCGCGATGGCGGACCGGATATCAAGCCTGGTCTGCATCGCGACCTCCGCCAGACCGGAAAACCCCGACAGCACCCGACGCCGTCTTGAAAATCTTGCGGTCGCGGAACGCGACGGCATGCTCGCCGCCAACATCAAGACCATGGCGTTCAGCTGCCAGGACATCGACGCCGTTCCGCCGGATCGGCTGAAGGCGGTTCAGGACGCCGCCGTACGGCTGGGCGTGAAGGCCTACGGCGCGCAGCAGCACGCCATCATCGACCGTGACGACAGCCGTCCGGTCATCGCCGGCGTGCGCTGTCCGACGCTTGTCATCGTCGGAGACAACGACAAGGTCACGCCGCCCGACTGCTCGGAGGAAATCCACCGGGCGATCGCCGGGTCGCGCCTCGTCATTCTGGACAATTGCGGCCATTGTCCGCCGCTTGAAAAACCGAAAACGGTGAATGCAATCCTTGAGGAATGGTTCGCCGACTGCGCGGCGCAAGGCCTTTCGGTAGCCCCATAGGAAGAAGCCGGGCTCGCGCCCGGCTCCGGATTGACGAGAGGCGTCGAACGGTCAGCCTTCGTACCAGGGACCGCGCTTGACCTCGACGCCGTCGCCGACGAGGCCGGCGAATTTGTCGATATCGGAATCCCTGTAGTGGTAGGGGTAAACGAAGGTCGGCTTGAAAGCGTTGATGGCGGAAGCCGCCTGCTCCTCGTCCATCGTGTAGGGAAGGTTCATCGGCACGAACGCGATGTCGATATCGGTCAGCGCCCGCATTTCCGGAATGTCCTCGGTGTCGCCGGCGATGTAGACCCGAACGCCGTCTATGGTCAGGACATATCCGTTGTCGCGGCCTTGCGGATGGTATTTCAGGCGGTCCTCGGTGGTGTTGTAGGCCGGAATGGCGTCGATTGGCATGTCGCCCACCGTTGTGCTGTCGCCATTCGCGATGGCGCTCGCCTTCGATTTCAGGTCTTCCGGCAACATGCCGAATACGGCGGGATTGGCGATAATCCTCGTCTTGTCGGCGACGATCCCCTGCAGCGTTTCGACGTTATAGTGGTCGCCGTGCTCGTGGGTGACGAGAACCAGATCCGGCGCCGGCATGTCCGCATAGGCGGCCGCGCCGCCGACGGGATCGTTGTATATCACCATCGAGGGCGTCTTCATCACGAGCGACGCGTGGGCGACCGGAATAATGGCGATCTCGCCATTATCGGTGTCGTAGATGTCTTCTTCCATGGCGTCGCTCTGGGCGAGCGCGGCGTAGGGAAGGATTGTCGAGGCTCCGATCATGACGGCGGCCGTCGATCCGTATCTCATAAGGGTGCGGCGTGTAACTGGCATTCGGCTCTAACTCCTTTTCCCGGTGCGAACTCAGACGGCAAATAGGGCTCGATGCGCCTGTTGACAGGCCTCTCGCCGCCGATGTTCACGGCAATTTGAACTGTAACCCCGACTGTGCCGATGGACCGGCTTTTTCGGGACCGCTGCAACAGGCGGGCGGGTTTTGTTTGCATTATCAATCAGCCGCGATATGTGTGCATCCTTCGATAGTGTTCCGTCAGGCTGGCGGAAATGAAAAAGACGTCCGTAATCGCATCATGACACATTCCTGTTCACTTCAGTTCGACGTCATCCCGACATGATCACCAACGACACACGCCGCGGCATGTGGCTGATGGTGGCGACGACCCTCATATTCGCCTCCCAGGATGGATTGTCCCGGCATCTCGCCGAGGTGACCAACACGCCGATGATCGTCATGGTCCGCTACTGGTTCTTCGCGTTTTTCGTAATGGCGATAGCGCGCCGCCAGAAACGCTCCATAGCGGCCGCCGCGCGCACGTCGCAGCCGCTCATACAGATCCTGCGCGGCGCCCTTCTGGCGCTGGAAATCATCGTGATGGTGATCGGTTTCGTCTATCTCGGCCTTGTCGAGAGCCACGCCATCTTCGCGATCTATCCGCTGCTTGTGGGCGCGCTGTCCGGCCCGGTGCTGGGCGAACATGTCGGCTGGCGGCGCTGGACGGCGATCGGCGTCGGATTCATTGGCGTGTTGATCATCCTGCAGCCCGGCTTCGGCGCGTTCTCGCCCTATGCGGCCATTCCGCTGCTGGCTGCTTTCATGTTCGCGCTCTACGGATTGCTCAACCGCTACGCCGCCCGGAAAGACGACACGGCGACCAGCTTCTTCTGGACAGGCACGGTCGGCGCCGTGGTGGCGACGGCGATCGGGGTGTTTTTCTGGGAGCCGATGAGCCTGTTCAACTGGATGCTTCTCGCCTGTCTCTGCGTGACCGGCATGGCGGGCCATTATTTCATGATCCGGGCCTACGAGGCGGCGGAAGCCTCGGCCATCCAGCCCTTCGCCTATCTGCAGCTCGTCTTTTCCTCGACGATCGGGATATTCGTGTTCGGCGAAGCGCTCCGTCTGAACGTCCTTTGCGGGATTGTTCTGATCGTCGGAGCAGGACTGTTCGCACTGCATCGCGAACGCATCAAGATCGCCGCCAAGCGGAAAGGGTGAGGGCGGTCCCTAGCGCGTCGTAGAAAAGGGCGTTTTTCCATCCGAAGCGACCATACCGCCGACAAGGCCTCCATATTCGGGCGACCAGCGAATGCTCGACACTTCATCAGTGGAAAAGCCTGCCCCGTCTTGTCTGTAGACGAAATTCATCGACACAGGCCCGCCGGCCCTGAAATCCGCAATGATGTCCTGATCTTCAGGGGAATACCGGTTGACCGCACACAGATATTGAATGGCCGCGCCGTTCGCATGGAAGGGCTTTGCTGTTTTTATCAGGAAGGCCGGCTGGTCGCTGTCCGCATTGATGACCTCAACCAGAGTTGCGTAGAACGGATATGATCCTCGAACTCCCGTATCGGGGGAGGCGGGATCATGAAAATCCCACGGCTCGCCGATCAGCAGTTCGATCGTCCTTCCGACGATATCTTTGCTCAGGCTGGTTTCCGGCATATCGATCTTTTCCGCGCATCCTCGGGAAGCTTGTCCAGCATATAGTCGATCACCTTCCGTCGTTCGGCGGCGTCGGCGAATGCGCGGGCAGGGATGGCGATGGCGGAGCATCCCAGCAGGACAGTCACGAAACCGGGGCGCTCGACGATCGAGAAGATGCTGCGCCACTCGGCGGTCATGGACAGTCCTGCGCCTTAGACGCGTATGCCTGCCGGGCCGATTTCATAGGTCTCTGGCTCCTCGGCGCGAATTTTGCGCAAGTTCCGCGCTCCGGTGTGCACGAATTGGGAACGCATCAGTTTAGTAAAGACAAAGAGGATGGGAACCGCTGAAACAATAATAACCAGCAGCGCGAGATCGTCAGTATTCAGAAAGTGCGAGAGTATTTTGTTCAACCAGCGGGTCAGCAGAACAAATCCGGCCAGCATGGCTGCAACGATGGTAATTCTTGACGCCTTGAAAGCAAGGCTGTTGCGAATATGCCGACCGGCAATGTGGACCATCCGGAGATCGTCTTCGTAGGTCTTGTCGATGGTGCTGGAAAATACGGGGTGCTGAGTCATTCTTCACAATTGTCGTTTTTCAGATTGATGTCAGTTTCGTTATCGGACGGGGATATGCAACCTGAATTAGGTCCTGTTGACAAAAGAAGGCAACCAAAGTTTTGCGGCAGCGAGGCATAGGAAGCCGAGGAAGGATATTGCGGTTTTGTCTTAGCGAGTGGTGATGCGACGGAACTGCTTGAGCCGGTTGAACATACGCTCGATGCGATTGCTGTCTTTGTAGGCCTGATAGTCGCACTTCGCGGGAGAGTGGCGGTTCGACTTGGGTGGTATGATCGGCAGATCTCCATGCGCCAAGAATACCTCCTGCAAAAAGCATTCTTGAATCAGACGATGGCTGATTTGTCATCGTTGAACTAAAATGCGCCTAGACGTCGTGTGAGGGAGCGGATCATGAAGTTTGATAGAGAACTGATCTCCAATGGAAATCCAATGGAGGCAATTGTCGGCTTTAGCCGTGCGGTCAGGGTGGGTCCGTTCATTTCAATCGGCGGAACGGCGCCAGTCGGACCAGACGGCAAGACCGTTGGTGTGGGCGATGTTGCGGCCCAGACCCGTCAATGCATTGAAATCATCAGGGCCGCACTGGAGCAGGCGGGCTCCGGCCTTCATGATGTCGTGCGGACACGGGTGATACTCACGGACATAGACAATTGGAAAACCGCAATCGATGTTCGGAAGGAATACTTTAAGGATATTCGGCCAGTGGACACAATCATGGCCATAGACCGATTTGTGAACCCTGAATGGCTCGTCGAGTTCGAGGCAGATGCAATAGTCTCAGGCTGGGGTGAATAGCAGCGTCGATTACCGCGCTTGCCTTTTGTCGACAGGTCCTAGTCTATGTGATTTGTCCCTGGGTGATCTCACAACTCAGAGCACGCGTCTCTTGCGCCTTCCGAACAGGGCCGCGCGCAGCCTCAGGAGGCGCGCCTTTCTTCTCCATCTTTTGCGGCTTTCGATGCGTCGTCGGATCATCTCCGCTTCTGTCCGGCTCCCGGTTTCGGGCGTGGCGACGCAATGCCTTACATGACCTGCAAGCATGAGGATATCTTTCAATATTGAGAATGTCGGATGATGCCTGCTAATATACAGGCGCTATAAAGGGCTGCACAGCAGCGGAATTTGAAATCAGATTTTCAAAAATGAAACAAAACCTCAGTCTCGATGATGTTTTCATGTTTCTTGCGGTGGCCGATTCCTCGGGGCTTGCCGGCGCCGCGCGCCTGACCGGATCAAGCGTGCCGACGCTCAGCCGGCGCATGGCCGAACTGGAACGGCGCACCGGCAGGCGGCTCTTTCATCGCGGCAACAAGGGCTACCGCCTGACTGCGGAAGGCAGGCTGCTGGTCGGCGAAGCGGAGAGCTTGCGAACGCTTGCGGCCAGGCTGGGCCGCTGGACCTCCGAAGAGCGCAGCCTGCCGCGCGTGCGCATAGCCGCCGGCATGTGGACCTCCCGCTTTTTGGCGAGAAACATATCGAGGTTCTGGTCGGGCGACGACGAATGGATGCCGGAATTCCTCGCCTCCAACGCGACCGTCGACATAGCCCGGCGCGAGGCGGATATCGGGATCCGCAATCGCCGGCCGGAGCAGGCCTGGCTCGCCGGGCGGCGCACCCACGTCATACGCCACGCGGTCTACGCAGCCGGGCCGGACGTGTCAGGTTTCGTCACGATCGCTCCAGGGGCAGCGACCACGCCGTCGGACCGGTGGCTGAAAGCCAGTCACGCCGACAACATCGTGACGACGGCGAGCGATGCGCGGCTGGCGCTGGACCTTGCCTTGTCAGGCGTGGGCCGCATCGTCATGCCCTGTTTCGCGGCCCATGGCGAACAGGGATTGATGCGGATTTCCGATCCGATCGAGGAACTTACCCATGAAGAGTGGCTTGTGTGCCACCACGACGCCCGGCACGATCCGCCGGTCAGGAAGGCGCTCGACGCGATCCACGGGCTCCTGACCGAATCCAGAGCCGAAGGCTGAGCGTCCGTCAGCCGATCCGGCCGGCCGCCATGGCGTGCTCGACGCCGCCCTGGATGTGCTTTTCCAGAACCAGGCGAGCATTTGCCGAATCGCGCTCCAGCGCGGGGTCATGCGTCTGTTGCGTCACTGCGATCCTGGAAAGCTCTTTTGCAGGCCGTCGGGCGTAGAGCGACGCGCCGGCGGTGATCGCCAGGCTGAACTCGAGTATCCGCTCGCAACAGCCGGCAGAGGATTGCGCCCATGCAAACAGTCTCCGTTAGCATGTTAAGTGGCTTTCGTGATCTTTGAAATTTCGGAACAGAATACAGTCGGAGCCGTTGCCGGACGGAAAGTCTATCACCGTGTGGCAGGAGAGCGATCATGAGCAATCCCATCCAAATGCTGGTCCGAGACTATGGATGGATTCACCTGTCGCTCGGACTGTTAGGTAATGTCCTTTTCTTCATCGGCAGCCTTATGTTCCTGCCTTCTCTCGAAGAGTTCAAATCCGTTGGGATTTGGCTCTTCATCGTCGGATCGTTCCTGATGTTTGTCGGATCTCTCGGCCGAATGTTGGTCGATATCTGGAACGGGAAATAAACGGGTGTATAACTCGCTCGAGTGTCTTCAAATTTTAACTTGCTCCACTCCCTCCAGGGTGGATGGCGCCCGGTCTTCGCTATAGCCCAGGACACTCAATTGAGCCTCATTTTCCAGAACAACAGCCTGGACGTCTTCCACGCGAACGAACCCGTGTTGTCTGATCGCGCTTAGTATTTCTGCTTCGGTCACTCTCTCTTTTTTCATCTGCCGCCTGAGAAACTGTCCGTCATAGAAAAGGATACGAGGCTCCGATTTCACGAGATCTGCAAACCGTGCGCTTCGAAAAGCCAGAAAAGTTAAGCAATATTGCAGTGTCAACAGTACAAACATCGCCAGTACTGCGTCTAATATACTCACCGTCGACATCAGTATGCCAGAGGACGCCAGTGACCCGAAGGCTACCGTCACAATCCAGTCGAAATTATTCATCTGGGCGGTCGTTCGTTTTCCATACAATCGGACGAAAATGACAATTGTTGCGTAGATAGAGATTGCCGATACGACAATCTCCAATTTTTCGTTCCAGTCGATCACGTTGACTACCTTCAGCTATGAATTGAATTCTTGTTCCGCAACATGAGAACCGCCAATTCGCGTTTTGGTTTCAATTCCAGGCAAGATCCTTTGTCTTGAGTCAGCAGAAACGGAGTGTTTTCCGCACCGCTTTCACGAGGGAGCCAAACGGGATTTTCCGCGCTTGATTGTAATCACATAGATCCGCCGGTCAGGAAGGCGCTCGACGCGATCCGCGGGCTCCGACCGAATCCAGACCCGAAGGCAGAGCGTCCGTCAGCCGATCCGGCCGGCGGCCATCGCGTGCTCGACGCCCCCCTGGATGTGCTTTTCCAGGACCTCTCGAGCCTTCGCCGAATCGCATTCCAGCGCGGCTTCGCGGAGCTGGACATGCTCTTCAGCCGCGATTTCGCCCCGGAAGGACAGGGCGAGCAGCTGATAGCGCAGATATTGATCGAAGACGGCGGCGTGGGTGTCCATCAGCACGCCCGAACCGCAGGCCGAGATCAGCGTCTGGTGAAACTCCCAGTCATAGCGTTTCCAGAGCGCCGTTTGCGAGCGGTCGCCGCCATGCATCCGCCGTTCCATCTCTGCGAGCTTGTGATGCGCCGACACGACGCGGGCTTCCCATTCCACATCGCCGGCGGCGAAGGACTGTTCCAGCGCGTGGCTTTCCAGCAGCAGCCTGAGGCTGGAGACTTCTTTCAGATGCTCCACGGAGACGGGCGCCACCTCGAATCCCCGCTGACCTTCGGCGACGACAAGGAATTCCGACGATAGGCGATTCAGGATTTCGCGCAGCGTGCTGATGCTTGCGCCGTATTCGCTCTTCAGCTTCTCGAGGCGCAGGCGCTGCCCGGGCAGAAGCACGCCGAGCACGATGTCGGAGCGGATGCGCGCATAGGCGCTTTCGCCAATGGTCGCCGCTGACGGGCTGTCTTGAACCGGGACCTGCCTGTTCATGATCTAAGCAGTCCGTTGTCGAGCGTGTGGTCGACACAGGCGCGAATATGGCCGGACAGGATCCGCGACGCGGTCCGGTGATCGCGGGCAAGCGCGCACTCCAGCAATTGCCTGTGTTCCTTCGCAGCCGCCTCGCCACGGTAGATGACGGCGACGATCTGGTAGCGCAGGTAATGATCGAAGATCCCGCGGTGGGTCGCCATGAGGGCCTTCGATCCGCAGGCCGAAATCAGCGCGGCGTGGAATTCGCGGTCATATCGCTTCCAGGCCTCGGTGGAGCCCGTGTCGCCGGCTTCCATCGAGGCTTCCATCTTAGCCAGCTTGTAATGGGCGGCGACGACCTGGCTCTCCCATTCCAGGTCGCCGCGCTCGAAGGCTTCCTTCATGGCGTGGGACTCGAGCAGTTCGCGCATTCCGGCGACCTCGCGGAAATGGCTCTGGGAGACGGGTGAAACCCGGAAGCCGCGCTGGTCTTCCGCCACCACGAAACGCTCCGAGGCAAGGCGGTTGAGGATTTCGCGAAGCGTGCTGACGCTGACCAGATACGGCTCTTTCAGGCGCTCGAGACGCAGCCGCGTATCCGGAGCCAGCGTTCCGAAGACGATGTCACGGCGAATTTGCCGGTAGGCGATCTCACCGGCGGTTTCCCCGGTCGTTGCGGCGTCTTCGATGTTGGCGGCGTTCATGGCGCCATATTACCGGCGGTGGCTCGTCAGGCAAGAGATTGTATCAATGATGAAACGTAAAATATCGGATATTTTTAAGAATGTCTATTGATTCTGGAATTGTCGAATGACAATGTCCCGAAATCGCAGCGCCCTTCGCTGCGCCGTATTTTATTGATCGGGAGGACAACCATGATCCATTTCACCAGACGCCTGCTGCTTGCAGCCGGCATCGCAACACTGACCGTCGGGTCCGCGGGTTACGCCGCGGCGCAGGACAAGACGGAGCTGAACTTTTCGGCCGTGTTCTCGGAGCAGGACATCCGCGCGCAAATGATGAAGCAGTTCGCCGAAGGCATCGGCGACGACTTCACCTTCAACGGCTATTACGGCGGCAACCTGTTCAAGCAGGGCACCGAGCTCGTCGCCATGCAGCGCGGCAATCTCGAGATGGGTAACATCGCCCCGCAGGACATCGCCAAGCAGATCCCGGCGTGGTCGGTTCTCACCTCAGCCTATCTGTTCCGCGACGCGGAGCATCTCCAGGCCTTCTTCGCCAGCGACGTCGGCAAGGAAATGACGCAGATGGTCGAAGACCAGCTCGGCGTGAAGATCCTCGGACCGACCTATTTCGGCGTGCGCCAGGTCGGCCTGAACCTCGACAAGGACGTCAAGACGCCGGCGGACATGGCGGGCGTCAAGCTGCGCATGCCCGGCGGCGAAGCCTGGCAGTTCATGGGCGGCGCGCTGGGCGCCAATCCGGTTCCGATGGCCTACAGCGAGGTCTATATCGGCCTGCAGAACGGCGTGATCGACGGCCAGGACAATCCGTTCCCCAACGTCCAGAACATGAAGTTCTACGAAGTCATGAAGCAGATCGTTCTGACGTCTCATCTCGTCGGATACGACCTGCTGTCGATTTCGCTCGACACATGGAACGAGCTCTCGCCGGAACAGCAGGCGGCCGTTCAGTCCGCCGCCGACAGCGCGATCGCCTGGAGCACCGGGCAGCATCTCAATCGCGAGAAGGAGCTGGGCGCGTTCTTCGAGGAACAGGGTCTTGCGATCAACACGCCGGACGTGGACGCCTTCAGGGCGTTCGCGCAGGAAAAGTACCTGCAGTCCGATCTCGCCAAGGACTGGCCGGAAGGCATTGTCGACAAGATCAACGCCATTCAGTGATCCTTGCGCTGAACCATGCGGGCAGGACGCATCCTGCCCGCATGATCGTCCGTTCGCCTCATCGCGGGGCGACGGAAATCCCCGCCCATCCGCTTCATTCCGGTGAGGAACAATGAACAAGCCCGTTTTCATCCTGAACGGTCCGAACCTCAACCGGCTCGGCACGCGCGAGCCGGAGATCTATGGCCATACGACGCTCGCCGAGATCGGGACGATGTGCCGCGAGGCGGCCGGCGCGCGCCCGGTCGAGTTCCGTCAGTCGAACCGCGAATACGAGATCGTCGAGTGGGTGCACGAAGCGATCGATGCGCCGGCCTGCGGGATCATCATCAATCCCGCCGCGTTCACCTTCACCTCGATCGCGATCCTCGATGCGCTGAAGATGTTTCCCGGCCCGATCATCGAGCTGCACATCTCGAACATCCATCGCCGCGAGGACATCTACCAGAAATCGCTGGTCTCGCGCATCGCCACGGCCGTCATCGCCGGGCTTGGCCCGAAGGGCTATGCGACGGCTGTCCAGGCGATGAACGACCTGGCTGAAGCCTCTAAACCAGGCTGAAGACGAAGAGCGCCCACAGCACGCACACGCCGAGCGGCCACCACAGGGGCGCGCCGAAGAAATAGAGCCAGCCGATAAAGATGAAGGCGCAGCCGATCAGGGTGATGAACAGCCGGTCGCCGCGGGTCGTCTCCAGCGCGAACACGCCGCGCCGCGGATTGCCGCCGGGGCTGAAATATTCCCAGGCGCCCATCAGGGCGATGCAGCCGAAGACAAACAGGAAGAAGGCGATCGTTGCGCGGGTCCAGGCCATCCAGGTGCCGAGCGGTTCGGTCCACCACTGAACGCTGAACATGACGGCGTCTTCCATGACGGCTCCTTACACTCGGCCGAGGGCAAAGCCCTTGGCGATATAGTTGCGTACGAAATAGATGACGATCGCGCCCGGAATGATCGTCAGCGTTCCGGCCGCCGCGAGCAGCCCCAGCTCATAGCCGGATGAGGACGCCGTCTTCGTCATGGTCGCCGCGATCGGTTTGGCGGCGACGGCGGTCAGCGTCTTGGCGAGAAGCAGTTCCACCCAGGAAAACATGAAGCAGAAGAAGGCTGCGACGCCGATGCCGGACGCGATCGTCGGAATGAAGATCCGCACGAAAAAGCGCGGAAACGAATAGCCGTCGACATAGGCCGTGTCGTCGAGCTGTTTCGGCACGCCGGACATGAAACCTTCCAGGATCCAGACGGCGAGCGGAATGTTGAAGAGCGTGTGGGCCAGCGCGACGGCCAGATGGGTGTCGAACAGGCCGACAGCCGAATAGAGCTGGAAGAAGGGCAGGGCGAACACCGCCGCCGGCGCCATCCGGTTGGTCAGAAGCCAGAAGAACAGGTGCTTGTCGCCAAGGAACCGATAGCGCGAGAAGGCGTAGGCCGCGGGCAGGGCTGCGCCGACCGACAGCACCGTGTTCAACGTCACGTAGATCAGCGAATTGACGTAGCCCATATACCAGGTCGGATCGGTCAGGATCACCCGGTAATTGGCGAGCGTGAATTGCTGCGGCCAGAGCGTAAAGGAGCCGAGGATCTCGTTGGTCGTCTTGAAGGACATCGAGACGAGCCAGTAGATCGGCAGCATCAGAAACAGAATGTAGATCGTCGGTACCAGCCAGGAGAAGCGTCTCATTGCGTCAATTCTCCTCGTTCCGGGTCATCAGCGTGTAGAAGATCCAGCTCATCAGCAGGATCACCAGGAAATAGACCAGCGACATGGCTGCCGCCGGCCCAAGGTCGAACTGCCCGAGCGCGATCTTGACGAGGTCGATCGAGAGCAGCGTCGTCGAGTTTCCGGGGCCGCCGCCGGTCAGCACGGAGGGTTCGGTATAGATGTTGAAGGAGTCCATGAACCGCAGCAGGATCGCGATCGTCAGCACCCGCTTCATCTTCGGCAGCTGGATGTAGCGGAAGATCGCGAAGGGGCTTGCCCCGTCGATGCGCGCCGCCTGGTAATAGGCGTCCGGTATGGAGACAAGGCCGGCATAGGCGAGCAGCACGACCAGCGAGGTCCAGTGCCAGACGTCCATCATCACCAGCGTAAACCAGGCGGCCCCGGGCTGGCGCGTGTAATTGTAGTCGAAACCCAGCGAATTCAGCGTCTTGCCGAGCAGTCCGATTTCCGGCAGAGCGAAGATGTTCCACATCGCGCCGACGACATTCCAGGGGATCAGCAGCGGCATCGCCATCAGCACGAGACACACTGAAACCCATATGCCCTTGCGCGGCATGGCCAGCGCAATCGCCACGCCCAGCGGAACCTCGATCACGAGGATCGTGAAGGTGAAGGCCAGTTGCCGTCCGAGCGCCGCATGGAAACGCGGCGATTGCAGCACATCCTCGAACCACGTGATGCCCGACCAGAAAAAGACGTTGTCGCCGAAGGTCTCCTGAACCGAGTAGTTGACGACGGTGATCAGCGGAACGATTGCGTTGAAGGCCACGAGCAGCAGCACCGGAAGGACGAAGAACCACGCCTTGTGATTGACGGTCTTGTTCATGCCGCCCCCCTCGCGCCGGCGAGCCAGCCGTCGACGTATATCCGCGTGTTGTCGGGCTTGAAGGCCAGCCTGGTCGTCTCCGAGGGAATGGACGCGCCTTCCGGCGCCACCAGCTTGACCGGTTTGCCGTGACACACGGTCTCGACGATCGAGAACCGCCCGGCGTCCGACACCTTGACCACTTTCGCCTCCAGACCGTCATCCGAGAACGTGACGAACTCCGGCCGCACGCCGAGTTCGCCTTTCGTGACAGCGGCGTCGGCTTCGTTGGCGGTCGCAACGCGCACGCCGTCGATGAATGCGGCGCCGTTTTCCACGTCGCACGGGATGACGTTCATTCCGGGCGAGCCGATGAAGTGCCCCACGAAGACGTGCTGCGGCGTTTCGAACAGTTCTTCCGGCGTGCCGATCTGCACCACTTCGCCGACATTCATGACGACGACCTTGTCGGCGAAGGTGAGAGCTTCCGTCTGATCGTGCGTCACGTAGATCATCGTGTTGGCGATCCGATTGTGCAGCTCCTTCAGCTTGGAGCGCAGCTGGAATTTCAGATGCGGATCGATGACCGTCAGCGGCTCGTCGAACAGGATCGCGTTGACGTCGGTGCGCACGAGGCCGCGCCCGAGCGATATCTTCTGCTTGCCGTCCGCCGTCAGGCCCGAGGCGCGCCGGTCCAGCATCGAAGTCAGATCGGTCATCTCGGCGATCTCGGCGACCTTCGCGCGCACCGTCGCCTCGTCGACACCGCGGTTGCGCAGCGGAAAGGCCAGATTGTCGTAGACCGTCATGGTGTCGTAGACGACGGGAAACTGGAAAACCTGCGCGATATGCCGTTTTTCTGTCGGCAATTGCGTCACGTCCTCGTCGCCGAAAAGCACGCTGCCATGCGTCGGCGTCAGCAATCCCGAAATGATGTTGAGAAGCGTGGTCTTGCCGCATCCCGACGGGCCGAGCAGCGCGTAGGCGCCGCCGTCGTCCCATTCGAGGTTGAGTTCCTTCAGCGCCCAGTCGGCGTCCGACACGGGGTCGGGCCGGTAGCTGTGGGCGAGGTTTGAAAGCGTGATGCGCGCCATGACGTCAGCCCGCCAGACCGGTTGCGCCGACGAGACGGCCGTCTGCGTCGAAATACATGCCGTGTTCGGGTTCGGCGTAAAGCGTCGCCGTCGCGCCGGTTTCGAACGGATGGACGCCGTGAGACAGCGACCCCCAGTCGTTCCCGAAGACCTCGAAATGAACCATGCTCTCCGAACCGCTCAGTTCGGCGACCACGATCTGTCCTTCGATCGGCACGGCGTTTTCGCTCTTGCGGAACGGCAGCACGTAGTGCGGACGAATGCCGAATGTGTATTCCCCGTCGGGCAGGTCGCCGCCGGCCGGCCAGTTCACGCCGTCGGTCCAGGTCACGCGTTCGCCGCTTTTCGTCACCCTGGCCGTGTTCATCGGCGGTTCCGAGAACACCCTGGCGCTGGTGATGTTGGCGGGGTGGCGATAGATCGAGCCCGTTGGCCCTGAATCCACGAGGCGGCCCTTGTCGAGCGCTGCGGTGAAGCCGCCCAGAAGCAGGGCTTCCGAGGGCTCGGTGGTCGCATAGACGATCACGCAGTCGCGGTCGGCGAAGATCCGCGGCAGCTCGTCGCGCAGTTCCTCGCGCAGCTTGAAATCGAGATTGGCGAGCGGTTCGTCGAGCAGGATCAGCTCGGAATCCTTGACGAGCGCCCGGGCCATGGCGGTGCGCTGCTGCTGACCGCCCGAGAGTTCCGACGGCCGGCGATCGAGCATCGCCGAGATCCTCAGCAGTTCGGCCATCTCGCCCACGCGCCGCTTGATCTCGTCGCGGCTTTCGCCAGCGACCCGAAGCGGTGAGGCGATGTTGTCGAAAACGCTCATGTTCGGATAGTTGATGAATTGCTGGTAGACCATCGAGACGTTGCGGGCCTGCACCGGGACGCCGGTGACGTCGGCGCCCTTGAACCAGATCTCGCCTTCCGTCGGTTTTTCCAGTCCGGCCATCAGATGCATGAGGGTGGTCTTGCCGGCGAGCGTGGTGCCGAGCAGCATGTTGAAGCGACCGCTCTCCAGGACGAGATCGATCGGGTAGATCCAGTCGTCGCCCGCGACCTTTTTCGATACATTTCGCAACTCAAGCGTCATTTACGCCTCGCATCCAACGCTTCCGCACTCGAATGATCCTCCAAAAAATGCGGGCCCGGCGCGATCCAAGGGGAGGAGACGCCGGACCCGTGCGCGCAATTACCGGATGAGGGGTAATTACTGCTCTTTCCAGCGTGCGACGAGCTCGTCGTAGCTGACTGTTTCGCCCTGCGGCTTCTCGTTCTCCAGCTTGGCCTTCGGGCCATCCGGCTTGCCGAGCCATTCGGACGGATCCTTCGGCTCGTTGAGCCTCGGTCCGCAGCCGCCATAGACGTTGCCCTGCTCGTCGGCGCGCTGCATGCGGGCCATGGTGACGTCCATTTCCTCGGCGAGGCGGTCCATGGCTTCCTGCGGCGTGAAGGCGCCGGAGTTCACGTCACCGATCTGCTGCCACCAGATCTGGGCGAGCTTCGGATAGTCGGGCACGTTGATGCCTGTCGGCGACCAGCGCACACGGTCCGGCGAGCGATAGAACTCGACGAGACCGCCCAGCTTCGGCGCGCGCTCGGTAAAGCTCGGTCCCCGAACCGTGGAATCGCGGATGAAGGTCAGGCCCACATGCGATTTCTTCGTGTCCACGGTCTTGGAGACGACGAACTGCGCGTAAAGCCACGCGGCCTTGGCGCGATCGGTCGGCGTGGATTTCAGGATCGTCCAGGAGCCCACGTCCTGGTAGCCGACCTTCTGGCCTTCTTTCCAGTAGGGGCCATGCGGCGAGGGGGCCATGCGCCACAGCGGATTGCCTTCGTCGTCCACCGTGTTGTTGCCGTCGCTTTTCGGGGCGACCATGTCGGCCGTGAACGCCGTGTACCAGAAGATCTGCTGGGCGACGTTGCCCTGCGCGAGAGCCGGGAGCGACTGGTAGAAGTCGTAATCCGCGGCGCCGGGCGGCGCGTATTTGCGGAGCCACTCGTCCCACTTCCTGATCGCGTAGACAGAGGCGGGGCCATTGGTTTCGCCGCCGCGCGACACGCTTGCGCCCTGCGGGTTGCAGGAGCCGGCCTCCATGCGGATGCCCCATTCGTCGATCGGCACGCCGTTCGGTTCGCCCTTGCTTCCCGTTCCGGCCATCGACAGCCAGGCGTCGGTCATGCGCCAGCCGAGGTCGGGCGCGCGCTTGCCGTAATCCATGTGACCGTAGATGGTGACGCCGTCGACTTCCTTGACGTCTTCGGAGAAGAATTCGGCGATGTCCTCATAGGCGGACCAGTTGACCGGAACGCCGAGATCGTAGCCGTATTTCGCCTTGAACTGGTCCTTCAGATCCTGCCGGTCGAACCAGTCCTTGCGGAACCAGTAGAGATTGGCGAATTGCTGGTCGGGCAGCTGGTAGAGATCGCCGTCCGGGCCGGTCGTGAAGCTGATGCCCATGAAATCCTCGAGATCGAGGCCGGGATTGGTGACGTCCTTGCCGTCGCCGATCATCCAGTCGGACAGATTGACGGCCAGTTGCAGGCGGGAATGCGTGCCGATCAGATCGGAATCATTGACATAGGCGTCGTAGAGGTTGCGACCGGTCTGCATCTGCGTCTGCACGGCCTGCACCACTTCGCCTTCGCCGAGGATCTGGTGGTTGACCTTGATGCCCGTGATTTCCTCGAAGGCCTTGGTCAGGACCTTGGATTCGTAGTCATGGGTCGGAATGCCTTCCGACAACACGTTGATTTCCATGCCGGCGAAGGGTTCGGCCGCCTTCATGAACCATTCCATTTCGGCCATCTGCTCGTCCACGGACAGGACCGATGGCTGGAATTCGTCATTGACCCATTTTTCCGCAGCGGCCATGTCGGCTTGCGCGGGCAACGCCCAATAGTTTAAGGCCACGGCAGCCGCCGAGGCCATGAGAAACTTTCTCATAAGTGCTCCTCCCTAAAGCTGGATCTGTCGGCGCGGGCCTCCGCAACCGTCAAACATCCAAACGCAACCAAAATGCGAAAATTAACGAAAGTCAATAGAGTCTCTTATTGAAATTATCGAAAAATATCGCAATTATCCGAAAGTCGTTCAGGAGATACAATGCAGCCGTTACTACCACCCCGACAAATGGACATTCTCGAGACTGCCCGTCGTGAAGGCCGGGTGACGGTGGATTCTCTCGCGACGCGGTTTGACGTGACGCCGCAGACAATTCGCAAGGATCTCAATGATTTATGCGACAGGGAAATTCTGCATCGCGTGCATGGCGGCGCGGTTTTTCCGTCCAATACGGTTAACCTCGCCTACCAGTCGCGGCGCGAAATCGCCGCCGGCGGCAAGGTTCGGATCGGTGAAAAAGTCGCTGAACTGATCCCCGACAATGCTTCGCTTATCCTCAATATCGGCACCACCACGGAAGCCGTGGCCAGCGCCCTGACCCGTCATGAGGGGCTTATGGTCATCACCAACAACCTGAATGTTGCGATGATCCTGTCGGAGGCGCCCGGCGTGGAACTGGTGATTTCCGGCGGCATGGTCCGCAAGAGCGATCGCGGCATTGTCGGCGCGGCGGCCATCGACCTCATCCGCCAGTTCAAGGTGGACTACGCGATCATCGGCGCCTCGGCGATCGACGAGGAAGGCGCGCTTCTCGACTTCGACTATCGCGAGGTGCGTGTCGCCCAGGCGATCCTCGCCCAGGCGCGCAAGAAGATCCTGGTCGCCGACGCGACGAAATTCGAGCGCCGGGCGCCTGTCCAGATCGGCCATATCTCGGAGATGGACTATTTCGTCACCGACGCGCCGCCGCCGGACGAAATCGCCGAGTTGTGCAAGGTCGCAGGCGTCTCGGTGAAAGTGGCCGAGCCGGCGCAGTCGGAACTGGTCTACGGATGATGGAGCAAGCCACGGACACGGCCGGCGCCGAGCCGCAATCGGATTTCGACCTGCTGATCATCGGCGGCGGGGTCAACGGCGCGGGCATTGCGCGCGACGCCGCGGGCCGCGGCTTTTCGGTCTGCCTGTGCGAAGCCGGAGATTTCGGCGGCGGGACGTCGTCTGCCTCCACAAAGCTGCTGCACGGCGGTCTGCGCTATCTCGAATATTTCGAATTGAGGCTGGTGCGCGAAGCGCTCATCGAGCGGGAAAACCTGCTCGTCGCCATGCCCCACATCAGCTGGCCGATGCGCTTCGTGTTGCCCTGTCACGACGACATGCGGTTCGACAGCGATACGCCGACCTCCCGTCTCCTCTCCGTCGTCATGCCATGGATGAAGGGACGCCGGCCGAACTGGCTTGTCCGGCTCGGCCTGTTTCTCTACGACAATCTCGGCGGCCGCCGAATCCTGCCGCCGACGCGCACGCTCGATCTTTCAAGCGACGAGGCCGGCAAGCCGCTGAAACCGGAATTCCGCAAGGCGTTTGAATATTCCGATGGCTGGGTCGAGGACTCCCGACTGGTGATCCTCAACCTGCGCGACGCGCAGCGGCTCGGCGCCGAGATCAACCCGCATAACCGGGTCACCCGCGCGAACTTCGCCGATGGCCGGTGGACGGTTACGCTTTCCGACACCGAACACGGCGCCGTGCGCACGATCACCGCCTCCATGATCATCAACGCCTCCGGTCCGTGGGTGGACGACGTGCTGAAATCCGTGTTCGGTCAGAACGACGCGCACAATGTCCGCCTTGTGCGCGGCAGCCATATCGTGGTGCCTCGCAAATACGACCATGACCGCTGCTATTTCTTCCAGAACGCGGACGGTCGCATCATTTTCGCAATCCCTTTCCAGGATGATTACACGCTGATCGGCACCACGGACGCCGATCATCCGGGCATGAACGTTCGACCTGAAATCACGGAAGGCGAAACCGCGTATCTGTGCCGTATGGCGAGCGAATATTTCGAGGAGCCGGTGCGCGCCGAAGACATTGTATGGACCTATTCCGGCGTGCGCCCGCTCTATGACGACGGCGCGTCGTCCGCCCAGTCGGCGACGCGGGACTATGTCGTTCGCCGCGACCCGAAACAGGGCGACGGCACGCTGATCAACATCTTCGGCGGCAAGATCACGACCTTTCGCCGCCTTTCGGAATCCGTCGTCGAAGAGGTGGAGCACACGCTCGGCAAACGCGGCAAGGCCTGGACCTGCAGGGCGCCGCTTCCGGGCGGCGATTTTCCGGTCGACGGATACGACGATCTGGTCGGAAAAACCGCGCAATGCTATCCCTTCGTCGAAAAGCCGGTGATCGCCCGCCTCGTGCGCTTCTACGGCACGGACGCCGACCAGGTGCTGGCGGGTACCAACAGCATCGCCGATCTCGGCCAGGATTTCGGGCACGGGCTCTACGAGGCGGAACTGCGCTATCTGATCGAGTGCGAGTGGGCGAGAAACGCGCAGGACGCGCTCTTCCGGCGCACCAAGCTGGGTATCCGCATGAGCGAGGAAGAGATCGCCGCAGTGGAGGCCTTCATGGCGCGCCAACTTCGGAAAATTCGCGCCTGAATCACCCGGTATCCATGGTACTCCTTGCAAGGGCAGCAACGGAGAACGGCTATGACACAAGCGGAATTCACGGTCGGAATTATCGGTGGAAACGGCATGCTGGGCAGCGCGATCGCCAGGGGATTGCTCGATTCCGGCGTCATTCAGCCGCAGCAGCTTGGGATCTCGAGCCGATCCGGCAATCTGCCCGAACTCGGTCATGGCGGCGTCCGGTCGTATGCCGACAGCCAGGCGCTGGCGGACGCATCCAACTTCATTCTCCTGTCGGTTCCACCGGCGAATTTCGCAGACGTTCGTTTTGAAGCAGGAAGTTCCCTCGTCTCATCGGTAATGGCGGGCGTCACCATCCAGCGCATTATCAACCAGACCGGAACCGACCGCGTCATTCGCGCCATGTCCAGCCCGGCCGCGTCCCTGCGGCTGGCCTTTTCGCCCTGGTGCGCGTCGCCTGCGGCCACGGAGGCCGACAAGTCCCTTGCGCATAAAGTTTTCGCGGCGGTCGGCGCCACGGACGAAGTCCCGAACGAGGATCAGATCGACCTGTTCACCGCCGTCACCGGACCTGTGCCCGGCTTCGTCGCGCAGTTCGCTGCGAGCATGGTCGATTATTCGGCGGCAAGAGGGGTTGATCCAAAAACGGCCGAGCGGGCCGTGCGGCAGCTCTTTCACGCGGCCGGCGTGATGATGGCGGACGGTCCCATGTCGCCGGCGGATCATGTGAAGGAAATGATCGACTATGCCGGCACGACCGCCGCAGGCCTTCTGGCCATGCAGGACTCCGATCTGGATATCAGCATCGCCAAAGGCCTTGATGCTGCTTATGAAAAGGCCCGCCGGATCGGCTGAGGCCGGTCAACGATTACGCATCGTCTGCACGGCGATTTCGTTTTCCAGTTCGGCTGGATAGTCCTGGACGCCGGCCGGATAGTCATCGGCGCCGCCTGTCAGTATCCAGTGCAGACCGCGCAACATGATGGCGGCGAACGGATCGAACGTGTCGGAACTCCCCAATCCGCCCGTAGAGGCCAGATTGATCATGCTTCCACGGTTGAGCAGATAGACCCGCCGACCGGCGACGTCATAGCGTTCGATGTGGTCGATCATCTGATCTTTCGGATGGCGATCGAGCCAGTCGACGTCGATTTCACGGTTGCTGTGGCCGACGTTGAAGAGGATCGCGCCGTCCCTGACTTTCGACAGCATGTCCATGCCGAGCACGCCGTCCCGACCGGTGGAGGTGACGACAATTGAGGACCGGGACAGGCCTTCTTCAAGCCCGACCGCCTCGCAGCCGAAGTGCTGCGCCTCGAGACTGCGCACCGGATCGAGATCGCAGACACGGACGACTGCGCCCATCTGCCTTGCCCTCTCGGCAACGCCGCGCCCGACCGGACCGAAACCGATGACAAGCACGCTCCGTCCGAATAACGTCATTCCGGTCATCGCGCTGAAAGCCGGCCATGTTGAATCGCCGACGTGATAGCGATTGTGCAGCGCGTCCTTGATGCGGATGTCATTCCAGTTGAACACGGGGAAGGGCGGCTTGATTTCGGCGAGACGGTGCAGACCGGTTGTGGTGGCCTCCAGGGCACCGGATACGACCGTTCCCGCCAGTGTCGCCGCCTCGGCCAGTTCGCCGCCCATATCGCATAGCGCGTCAGGCGATCCGGATACGAATCTTTTCAGTGTGTCCTGATACTCGGCGGATGAAGGCGCGCCTCCGGGATAGACCTCGACGCCGCGCGCTCTCAGATAGTCAACGACCCGCTGGTCGGTGCTGTCGGGATTGCAGGCGCCGATGCGCACCGTCGCGCCTGCCTCGACGAGCGGTATGAGCGAGAGAATCGTGTCGGGCAAAAGATGCATCCAGCACGATACGGATTTCCCGGTCAGATCATCCGGGCGGATGGCGCGGGCAAAGTGCTCCGAGACTGGATGCGTATGCCTGATCCATTCGAGACCAAGGCCAGAATCGTCATGGGGAGGGGACTGCAATTCCATTCGATCAAACTCCTGGATGAACGGTCGCGACTATTGGAATTTCGGGTCGCCGCGTCAAACGCATTCGAAAGCCGGATAACAGTTCCCATTGTTCAAACATCAGGTTATAGGGTTGTAGGACAAATTTGCTTGTGTTAACGAATCCGCATTGAATGCGATCGACAGGCGGTGCCAAACAGCCTGTCGACACGGCAATACCAGGGGACTGCGCACGTGACGGATGATATCCGGCAATTATCGCAAAAGCTCGCGCCGGCGCAGCCGCTTCCAAGTCGCGTGGCCAGCATTCTCAGCCAGGAAATCAGCTCCGGACGACTGAAGCCCGGCGACCGCCTGCCGACGGAACACCAGATTGCCGAATCCCTCGGCATCAGCCGCAACGTGGTGCGCGAAGCGATCGCCCAGTTGCGCGCGGACGGGCTGGTGCGGGCGCGTCAGGGGGCGGGAGCCTTCGTGATGGAGCCGGAAGAACGGCTCGCGATCCGGCTCGACCCCACGGACCTCGAAAACATCGAGGGCATGGAGGGCCTGTTCGAATTGAGGGCGCTGCTCGAAGGGGAGGCGGCGCGCCTTGCCGCCATGCGCCGCACCGACGACGATCTTGCCGAAATCACTGCGGCGCTGGAAGACATGCGCGGCGACGAGAAGTGGTCCGAAGGCAGCATCGAGGCCGATCTGGTCTTCCACCGCGCCATCGCCAAGGCCACCGGCAACGCCTACATCCACACCTTCGTCTGCTTCATCTGCGATCAGATCCGGCGCTCCATCCACATGGCGCGCTACGCCAACCAGATCAAGCAACTCGTCGAGGTCAATGTCGGCGAACACGTCGTCATCCTCGACGCGCTGAAAGCCGGTGACCCGGAGGCGGCGCGGTCCGCCATGGTGCATCACATCACGGAAGCCGGCCGCCGGATCGGCGTCATTTTGAGAAACGAGCAGAGCAACGCCGCAGAAGGGATCGCTGCATCATGAGCCAGCCGAAAAAGACCATCACGGACGTCTGCGTCCTCGTCGAGGATGTCGAGCGCTCCGTCGCCTTCTACACGGACGTGATGGGCTTCCGTCTGCGCCGCAAGGCTGAAGGCTTCGCCGATTTCGAGGCGAAGAACGTGATCCTTGCAGCCTGGGAGCTCGACCACATTTCCAGGCACACCGGGGTCAGCAATCTGCGCGCGCCGGAAGGCGCCTTGAAGGGCTGCATCGCCATGAATCTGGACAAGCCGGACGACATCGACGCGATGTACGAGGATCTCTCCGCCAAGGGCGTCAAGTTCCAGGGCCCACCGCAAGATTACGAATGGAACGCCCGCTGCGCCTACTTCACAGATCCCGACGGGATGCTCTGGGAGCTCTATGCGTGGCTTGAGGGCGGACCGGACTCCTATCACGAAACATATCAATAAAAACAGCACTCTATCTGAAAAAGGGGAATCAAGATGACAAGACGAAACGGTATCGACAGAAGACACTTCCTGAAATCCGCCGGCCTCGGCCTCGGCGTGCTCGCCGTGGGGCCTGGCGTCAGCATCGTTGCGCCTGCGCGGGCCGCGGACAAGACCAAGATCGTCGTCAAGCTGGACTGGCTGATGTCCAACGGACAGATCGGCGACGTCATGGCGCTGAAGCACGGCTTTTTCGAAGAGGCCGGTTTCGAGGTCGAATTCAGCCCGGGCGGGCCGAACTCCGCGACCGTGCCGCCGGTCATATCGGGCGCCGCCGCCCTCGGCCAGTTCTCCGAGACGCCGCAGCTCTTCAATGCGCGCGCCAGCGGCGTGCCGGTGAAGATCCTCGCCTGCGGTTTCCGCACCGGACCCTACGCCTTCGCCTCGCTGCCGAAAAAGCCGTTGCGCTCGATCGACGATCTGCCGGGCATGAGGATCGGCATCCAGCCCACGGGACGTTTCCTGCTCGACGCGATCCTTGCCAAGAACGAGATGGACCCGTCTTCGGTCACAGCCGTCAATGTCGGTTTCGACAAGGCGCCGCTTCTGCGCGGCGAGGTGGACGCCATCGGCGGATGGATCACCAACACGGAAGCCCTCAGCATCATCGGCGATGACCGCATCGACCTGCTGGCGAGCGACCTTGGTCTGGCGTCATACGCCAATGTCTATTTCGCGACAGACGACGCGGTCGAGAACAACGCCGATGTCCTGGCGGGCTATATCGGGGCCGCCGCCAAGGGCTGGGGCTGGACCTACGAGAACCCGCAGGAAGCCGTCAAGCAGATGGTCGAAGCCTATCCGGCGCTGAGCCTGGAATGGGAAATGAAGACCATCGAAAAGATTCTGGAGTTGAGCTTCGACGCCGCGACGGCCGAAAACGGCTGGGCCACCTTCGATCCGGCCTCGCTTGAGGAGCAGCTCTCGCTTTACGACCGGATTGGCCAGTATCCGAACGGCCGGCCGAAACTCGAGGACGTCTACACGCCGAAAATCCTCGAAATGACCGCAGACCTGCGTCCGAAGATCGGCTGATCGTATCTCCGTGAATGCGATCGAGACAAAGGCGCTGAACATCGGCTATCGAAGCCCGAAAGGCGATTTGACCGTCCTTTCGGGCGTCGACCTGTCGATTGCCGACGGCGAATTCTTGACCATTCTCGGGCCTTCCGGCTGCGGAAAGTCGACATTGCTCAGGGTCGTCGCCGATCTGCTGGAGCCGCTTGCAGGCGATATCAGCGTGCTGGGCGAAAACCCGTCCGTCATCCGCAGCCGGCGGCAGGTCGGTTTCGTCTTCCAGGAGTCGACGCTGCTGCCCTGGCGCACTGTCGAAGCGAACATCGAACTGCCTGTGCAGGTGGGGCGCGGCCGCACCGGCGTGCGCGACAGCGACCGCAAACGCGTGAAAGATCTGCTGGAGATGCTGGGAATAGCCGGGCTTGAAACGCGCTATCCCAAACAGCTGTCCGGCGGTCAGCGCCAGCGTGTGGCGATCGCGCGGGCGCTCTTCAGCGAGCCGCGCATCCTGCTCATGGACGAACCCTTCGGCGCGCTCGACGAAATCACCCGCGACCGGCTCAACGAGGAATTGCTGGAAGTCTGGCGGCGCACCGGCACGACGATCCTTTTCGTCACCCACTCCATCATGGAAGCGGTCTATCTCGGTCAGCGGGTGATGGTGCTCGGCGCCAATCCGGGCCGCGTCATGGCGCTGCGCGACCTCAAGGGTCAAAAGACGCCGGACAATCGCTGCGCGCGGGAAGATCCGGCGATCGTCAATCTCATGTCTGAATTGCGCAAGACGCTGGAGCAGGTCTCGTGAACGGTCTTCTTCGCTCGGTCATCGCCCCCGTTTTCGGCCCGCTCTCCATCATTCTCGCCTGGCAGTACCTGGTGCCGATCGCCGGCATTCCGCCTTATATCCTGCCGACGCCGACAGGGATCGCCGGCGCGCTCGCGAACCAGTGGCCGCTGTTCGCCGACAATGTGTGGACGACGGTCGTCGAGGCGATCGCCGGCTTCCTGATCGGCAATCTGGCTGCGGTTCTGATGGCGGTCGTCTTCGTTTACAGCGCGCCGATCCGGGCGGCCTACTTCCCGGTGGTGTTGTTCTTCAACACGATTCCGGTCCTGGCGCTCGCGCCGATCATCATTCTCATCTTCGGACTGGGACTGACGCCGAAGATCATCGTCGCCGCCGTGATCTGCTTCTTCCCGACGCTCGTCAACATGATCCGCGGGCTTGATTCGGCCTCTTCGAACGAGCGCGAACTGCTGCATATCCTGTCGGCCACGCCCTGGGACAATTTCTGGCGCCTGCGGTTGCCCCGATCCCTGCCGATGCTGTTTTCCTCGCTCAGGATCGCCACGGCGACCGCCGTCATCGGCGCCATCGTCGGCGAGTGGATCGGTTCGGACAAGGGGCTGGGAGCCCTGATTATCCAGGCGACCTACAACTATCAGTCCGACCGACTCTATGGCGCAATCGTGCTGTCCTCCGGTCTGTCGATTGCGCTGTTCCTGATTGTCGTCGCCGTGGAAAAACTGGTCCTCAGGCACGAGTAGGCGAGATTGCCGATCAGCGAAATGGACCATCCCTCCGATGCCTGCTATGGAAGTCCACCCGATATTGCACAGGCATTGAAACATGGCGGACACACCCAGCAAAAACGGCTTGAAGCTGCGTTCTCAGGAATGGTTCGACAACCCGGACAATCCGGGCATGACGGCGATCTACCTTGAGCGCTATCTCAATTTCGGACTGACGCCGGAAGAGCTGCGCAGCGGCAGGCCGATCATCGGCATCGCCCAGACCGGCTCCGACCTTTCCCCGTGCAACCGTCCGCATCTGGAGCTCGCCAAACGGGTGCGCGAGGGGATCCGGGAGGCCGGCGGCGTCGCCATCGAATTTCCAGTTCATCCGATCCAGGAGACCGGCAAGCGCCCGACCGCGTCGCTTGACCGCAATCTCGCCTATCTCGGGCTCGTGGAACTCCTCTACGGCTACCCGATCGACGGCGTCGTGCTGACGACGGGCTGCGACAAGACCACGCCGGCCTGCCTGATGGCCGCCGCCACCGTCGACATTCCGGCGATTGTCCTCTCCGGCGGGCCGATGCTCAACGGCTGGTTCAACGGAGACCGCTGCGGGTCGGGCACCATCGTCTGGGAAGCGCGCAAGCTGCTTTCCGCCGGAACCATAGACGACGAAGAGTTCATCGGCATGGTGGCCGAATCCGCGCCGTCGGCCGGCTATTGCAACACGATGGGCACCGCCTCCACCATGAATTCGCTGGCGGAAGCGCTGGGCATGTCGCTGCCCGGCTGCGCGTCCATTCCGGCGCCCTACCGGGAGCGCGGCCAGATGGCCTACCGCACGGGCAAGCGCATCGTCGAGATGGTGCACGAGGACCTGAAACCCTCCGACATCATGACGCGCGAGGCCTTCGAGAATGTCATCGTCGTCAATTCGGCGATCGGCGGCTCCACCAACGCGCCGATCCACATCAACGCCATCGCCCGCCATATCGGCGTCGACCTGAACCTCGCCGACTGGGAAACGCACGGCCTCGACGTGCCGCTGCTCGTCAACCTGCAGCCGGCCGGCAAATATCTCAGCGAGGATTTCCATCGCGCCGGCGGCGTGCGCGCCGTCGTCGCCGAACTCATGAAGCACGGCCTGATCAATGAAGGCGCCGTCACCGCGAACGGCAAGCCCATGGGCGACAATTGCCGCGAGGCGAAGATCACCAATGCCGACGTCATCCGCGACTTCGACACGGCGCTCACGAAAAAGGCCGGCTTCAAGGTCATGCGCGGCAACATCTTCGATTCCGCGATCATGAAGCTCAGCGTGATCTCGGACGATTTCCGCAAGCGCTACCTGTCGGACCCGCAGGATCCCGACGCCTTCGAGGGAAGGGCGATCGTCTTCGACGGGCCGGAAGACTATCACCACCGGATCGACGACCCGGCGCTCGCGATCGACGAGCGCTGCCTGCTCTTCATTCGCGGCACGGGGCCGATCGGCTATCCGGGCGCGGCCGAGGTCGTCAACATGCGCGCGCCCGACTACCTCATCAAGAAGGGCATCACGGAGCTGCCCTGCATTGGCGATGGCCGCCAGTCCGGCACTTCCGGCTCGCCCTCGATCCTCAACGCCTCGCCGGAAGCCGCCGCAGGCGGCAATCTCGCGCTTCTGAAGACCGGCGACCGCGTGCGCATCGATCTCATCAAAGGCAAGGCGGACATTCTCGTGGACGACGCCGAAATCGCCGAGCGACGCGCCGCGCTGGAGGCAGACGGCGGCTACCAGTATCCGGACTCCCAGACGCCCTGGCAGGAACTGCAGCGCGCCTTCGTCGATCAGCTTTCGGACGGCATGGTCCTCAAGCCCGCCGTCAAATACCAGAAGATAGCCTCGAAGGGCGTGCCGCGGGACAATCACTGAGGCCTCGGCCAACGGTTCCTGTTTCGACGCGAACATGGCGCTTTCTGGCAGGTCCGCGAATGCCTGTTGAAGAACGATTTCAGGCTTGCGTTCTTATGCTGGATCGAGCGATCGCTTTCATATGGCCGGTCTGCTGCTTTCAATTGGTCGTATCTTGACTTTCAATTGGTCGAAAGCATAGTTTCAATTGGTCGAGAAGGGATAGAGCTATTTGTACCCCAGATTTGCGAAGTCCAGAATAGAAGAAGCGCTGTCCGATACCCGAGTGGTTCTCATCTCGGGACCTCGGCAGTCAGGCAAAACGACTCTCGCGACTGATATCGCCTCCAACAAAACGCCCTTTCTCACGCTGGATGATGCGACCGTTCTGCGGTCTGCGATCGATGATCCGGTTGGCTTTGTCCGCGGGCTGGATCGCGCGGTGATCGACGAGATCCAGCGTGCTCCCGAGCTGCTATTGGCCATCAAGAATGCTGTTGACGATGACAAGACCGCCGGAAGATTTCTTCTGACAGGATCTGCCAATCTCTTCACTATTCCCAAGGTGGCGGATTCACTCGCTGGCCGGATGCAGGTCATCCGGCTGCTGCCTCTCAGCCAGGCAGAAATTCTTGGTGCAAAATCGAGGTTTATCGATAGAGCGTTCGCCGCTGAGAAGCCTCTCACAGACCACATGATCGTCGGAGACGATCTAGTCGAGACCATACTTTCAGGTGGGTACCCAGAGGCGCTTGGCAGAAAAACATGGCGGCGAAAGCAAGACTGGCATCATGGCTACCTCGACGCGATCGTCCAGCGTGACGTGCGCGATGTGGCCCAAATCGAACAGCTTTCCATTATGCCAAAGCTGTTGGCGGTCCTTGCAGAACACTCCGGTCAATTGGTCAACTATACCGGCGTCGGCGCAGCTCTCGGCCTCAATCATGTGACCACGCGAAAATACCTGCACGTGTTCGAAAGCCTCTACCTTGTGCAAACTCTGCAACCCTGGTTCACCAATCGGCTGAAACGAATGATCAAGTCGCCCAAATTGCACTTCCTCGACGCGGGACTGCTTGCGGCGATGCGAAACGTCAATCCAGATGTCGTTGCAAAGGACAAAACTTCCCTTGGCCCGATCCTTGAGACCTTTGTGTACAGCGAACTTCGCAAGATTGCATCCTGGAGCGAACAGAGATGCTCGTTCTCGCACTTCCGCGACAAGGACAAGAATGAGGTCGATGTCGTGCTGGAAAATCGGCGCGGAGAGATCGTCGGAGTTGAGGTGAAAGCGTCAGCAACGGTTTCCGCCGGTGACTTCTCCGGAATTCGCAAACTCGCCGAACTATGCGGAAAGAAGTTCATCCAGGGCCTGGTCCTCTATGATCACGATCAGGTCGTCCCTTTTGCGGACAATATGTTTGCTGCTCCGATCTCGAGCCTGTGGAGCGCGTAATGAACCTGCCCATTGAACCTGCCGGTAGCGCTCCGTTGTACGAACTCTACTATTCCTCGGGAACGGCCTGCCTTGCCCCGCATATCGTGCTGGAGGCGCTGCAACTGCCCTACAGGCTCGTCGAAACGGACATCCTGAAAGGCATGCACCGCACGAAGGATTATCTCGCTCTCAATCCGGCCGGCAGGGTGCCGGCCCTTCGACTGCCGGACGGAACGGTCATGACGGAGGCGGCGGCGATCTGCCTCTATCTCGCCGACCTTCACCCGCAGTCGAAGCTGTCGCCGGCGCCCGATCACCCGGATCGGCCTGAATTCCTGCGATGGTTGATGTATCTCGCGACGTCCATTCAGGAAGCCTACAAGCGCTATTACTATCCCGAGCGCTACGTGCAGAACCCGGCGCTCAAGGCCTCCGTCAACGCGCAGGCGATCATCGATCTGAACGACCGCTGGGCGCTCGTCGAAACCCACCTGTCGAAAAACGGCCCGTATTTCCTCGGCGACGCACCAACGATCGTCGACATTTTCATGACCATGCTCGTCACCTGGCATCAGCCGGTCGACGCATTGCTGTCGGCGTCGCCCGCGGTCAAACGCTGCCACGACGGCGTGCGCGCGCTGCCGGCGGTCAAAACCTGCATCGAAGGGCAGGGCGAGATCAGCGCGTGCCGGTGATGAAGGGCGGCCGAACCGAAGCTAAGTCGCCTGGGCTTGCGGCGCTTCGAGCGTGATCGTCGCCGGCTTGCCCTTGGCGCGCAGGCGTTTGCAGTCGATGCAGGTGTAAAGCTGCTTGCACTTCGTCAGTCCGCACGAGATCGGGCTGTCGAAGGCGTGCCAGATGCGCTCCAGATGATCGGCGCCGGAGGATTTTATATACAGCAGCGATCCGCGACCGAGGCGGCGTTCGAGATGGCTGCGCATATCGGCGAATTCCGTGATGGCGAAAAGGCGGCCGGGATATTTCGGCAACAGCCGCCGTATCCTTTCGCTCTGGGGGCCGTAGAAGATCACCTCGTCGGCGGCGTCGAGCGCGGCTTCCGCCGCCCGGCGATACCGCGTCCGCGACGTTCCCTGGTAGTCGGATATCGTGCCGATCACGGCGATCTTGTGCGGCGCCTCAGCCGCCTTCACGATTTCCATGCTCGTGGGGATGCTCCAGTTTGGAGCCTTGAACGTGTCGAGGACAACGGTCACGCCGTTCTTTTCGTGAACGGAATCCTTGTAGAGTTCCGGCTCCACCCCCGCGATCGCCTCGGCGCACTGTTCCAGCGGAACGCCCATGGCGTGGCCGCAGGCGATGGCCGCCAGGATGCAGGTGATCCAGCGGTCGCCGGGAAACTGCGTCTCGACGTCGATCGTCCGTCCGCCGACGCTCACCGTCAGGACCAGTCGGCGCGGCAAGCCGCTTTGCGCCGAAACCAGCCGAATATCCGCTGATTCCGCTCTTCCGTAGGTTAAGACGCGCGCCCTGGTCTTCCCGGCCATGGCGGCGACGCGCTCGTCATCGGCGTTCAGAATGGCGACGTCTTCCGACTTGAGCCGCTCGACGAGTTGCGCCTTCACATTGGCGATCTCGTCCTGGCTGCGATGGGTCGAGATGTGATCCAGACCGATGGTGGTGACGATGCCGATCGTTGGTCTCACGAACTCGATCTGCTTTGAAAGGTCCACCCGGTCATGACCGCTGAGCTCCTGGACCCAGAAGCGCTTTCCCCGGCGGGCGCGTGAGAAGCGTTTGACGATGCCGCGGTAGGTGTTCACCCCGAATGCGGTTCGGGTCGGCGCCTGCGTCTCAAGGACCGCGCCAACGAGGCGCGCCGTGGTCGACTTTCCGGCGCTTCCGGTAATGCCGACGATCGCGTCATAGTCGATATAGCGCCTGCGGATCTTGCCTGCGGTCCGGCGCCAGTCCTTGCGGACATAGCGGACGGTCTTGCGCACGACGCTGTTCTTGCCGCCGACAGCATTTTTTACCGATTGGAACAGGTTGCGGGCCATGCCTGGATCTGGGCTCCTCCCGATCTTGGTCGTCAAGCAGCGTTTCTTGCGGGGAGGTTTCGGTTACTGGCCGCTGCGGCAAATAGCAATAGAACCGGGCGAATTTACACGAATAAACAGCGACTGTTGCTATTCAACAAACAGTAACGACCGGAATTGTCGAGCGTAATGCATCATTGATGCAATAACGTTGCTATTCGCTCAAGCCCATCTGCTTCGCCAGATTCAGGCGCTGTATCTTCCCCGTCGCGCCCTTCGGAATTTCATCGACGAACAGGATGGTCCGGGGGACCTTGAAGGCTGCAACCTTGTCGGCCAGATAGGCGCGCACCTCGTCTTCGCCGAGACGCGAACGCTCCGTTCGGACGATCGCCGCGGCGATATCTTCGCCGAGTTGCGCATGCGGCGCAGCGAAGGCGATCGCTTCCACGATGTCGGGATGGCGCAACAGGATGTTGTCGAGTTCCAGCGGCGCGATTTTCTCGCCGCCGCGATTGATGATTTCCTTGAGGCGGCCGGTGATCGTCAGGCAGCCGTCCTCGTCGAGACGCCCCTGGTCGCCGGTGCGGAACCAGCCGTCGACAAAGGCGGTTCGATTGGCCTCCGGCGCGCCGACATAGCCGGCGTGGATATTCTCGCCCGCAATCACGATTTCTCCGGTCTCGCCATTGCCGAGCAAGCGCCCCGCATCGTCTATGATGGCGACGCGGGTGGTCGCAGACCAGCCGACGCTGCCCGGCTTTCGGACGCCGGGCGGCAGCCGGTTGCTGGTGATCTGGTGGGCTGCCTCCGTCATGCCGTAGGCTTCGATGACGGGGCAGTCAAAAATCCGCTCCAGCGCCTCCAGTGTCACGATCGGCATCGCGGCGGAAGAGCATCGAATGAACCGCAGCCGCAGGCGCTCCACGACATCGGCGTTGCGCGGCGCGCGCGCGGCAATCGCCTGGTGCATGGTCGGAACGGCGGAAAACCAGCTTGGTCTGAAGGCGTCGGCCCAGCGGAAAAACTGCAAGGCGTTGAAGCCGGGCGTGCAGACGATTGATCCGCCCGCGCTCAGCGGCGCCAGCACCGTCGCGACAATCCCGTGAATATGAAACAGCGGCATGACGCAGAGGCCCGTGTCGTCCGGCCCGAGTTCGAGGCCGGATCGGATATTGGCCATCGACGCCTCGATGTTGCGGTGGGACAGGCCGACGAGCTTCGGCCTTGCCGTCGTGCCGGAGGTGTGTAGCAAAAGAACGACGTCGCCCGCTTCATTATGCGCCGTGGCGTCTGTCGCCGGAGCCGTACGCGCCGGCGCCGTCATCGATACGACGCCGCAGGCCGAAGCGACATCGAAATCAACCGTCATGACAGGAATTTCAAGCGACGAAGCAACAATCCGCGCGGCCTCAAACCCTGTCGCCGGGCAGATCAGCAGCTTCGCGTTCAGATCCTCGAGATAGAACCGCAGTTCCGGTTCCGTATAGGCGGGATTGAGCGGCGCGGCGGACGCCACGGACATGGTCGCAAGCAGAATCGTGACCAGTTCCGGCCCGTTGGGCATGACAATCGCCACGGCGTCGCCGCGACCAACGCCGAGCCTCGCCAGTTCGTCAACGACCTCTTTGGCGGATCGCCGCAATTCTGCATGGGAGCAGGCGGGTCTCTCCGGCGCGAGCAGCGCCAGGCGGTCATCGGATGCAAGAGCGCGGGCAAGAAACGAATTATCCAATTGAACCATTATGACTGAAACCCGAATAGCGATAAAAGGTCATTACTACGCCTGTCATATTACCGGACATGGAAGTCGTTAGTCGCGAATAATGACGACAATTGGCTGCAAGGAGTGGATTGTCTCCAAACACCGACGCCAAGAGCGTTTTGCTTTCCCTGCCGCCGACAGTTTGTCAATCCGGTATCGCCGGCCTTCCGCCGCATCTGACGACGTTCAAACGATATCGGCATGCGTCCGGCCAGCAGCTCCCGCGCTTCCGCAAACCCTGAAAATGTTGCGCGCCAGAATCTCTCACCCACTCCTCATTCCGGCCTTGAGCCGAAATCCAGCCGGCGCCGCGTCCGCGGCGCGTAAGGAATATTGATGTTTGAAATGAACGGGCGTGACGACCTGCGCCGGAAACGACGTCAAAATGGCGAGACACGGTCAGAGAGCATCAGCTTGGCGGCGGAAGCTCCCAGGTCCGATAGATGTCCCTGAGCGCCTTTGCGGTGCGGCATTCGACAAATGGCAAACCCGAAGCGCGCAGTCTGGCGGAATAGGCGTCAGCGCTGTGTCGCGTCTCGACTAGTATCCAGTTGATCATGTCCCATTTAAGCCTGTCCCGGGCGCCCTCGAGATGTCCGGCGCGATCAGTGCGATTGACCAGAGTTCGCCTGACATAGCGCGAGACACGCAGCCAGCGATTTGACGTGATCAGGATGGCGCCGGTGGCGCGGTCCAACCGCTGCGGAAGCAGGCGACTGTAATTGCCTTCCATCACCCAGCGCTCTCTCAGGATGGCGTCGTCATGAAGCCCGGTGAATTCCGCCTCCGGACGCGCCTGCCAGTCGGTGTTGGGTCGGTGGTGCAGCTGGTCCAGGTGCACAGCAGGAAGATCAAGCTTCTTCGACAACGCCACAGCCAGGGTCGATTTGCCGGCGTTGGAAGGGCCAAGCACAACAATACGCTCGCCAAGAGACGCCAGGGTCAGCATAGGAAACACCGGTCAGGAAGGTTGAAGCTGCTCCAATGCGGTGTATTGGCGGCGTTGTCAACGGCGGTCCAGAAGAGCAAGCTCAGTCTCGATTCAGCTTGGGAAATCCCGAGACCGTGTAGCAATCCGGCGCCGCCGGCGCATTTCCGCGGTCGGCCTGTGTCAGACGATGCAAGGGCGCGTCCGGACCGCCGCTCCAGCGGGCCTGCAAGTACTGAACGTGTTGCAGCCACCAAACCTCTCCCGCTCCTCATTCCGGCCTTGAGCCGGAATCCAGCCGGCACCGCGTCTACGGCGCGGAGAATGATCTATGGGATTGCAGAGCAGGGATGACCATGCGCGCCTTACGTGTCATGAAGGAGGCCAGAACGGATTCTGGGGATTGAGTGAACTGTCGCCGTAATCCGATTCCGGTCTCGCCTGATCTGGTTCCAGGAGTGGAAATGACCCCTTGGAATTGAGACCTCAGCAACGGTTGCTAACAAAGGTTAGGAATATGAATAAGCTCACATGCCTTCTCGTAACTGTTTTGGTTATTTTGACCCTTTCAAAGGCGACATCTGCATCCAATGAGTTTAGCTGTTCAGAAGTATTTTTGGGAATGAAAGAAGAGAAATTAATAAATATTTTTGATAAATATAACATAAAGTATGAAATATTTGATAGAAATATACTAAAAAGCGCTGATGAGAAGCAATTGGAAAGAACAAAATACAGATTTATGGCGCTTCCAGACAAAGTGGTTAGCGGAACTGTTATCATAAATGGTGAGATCGGTGCGTTATATGAGTTTGGAATCTCGAAAGACAAAACTGTAAGCATGATATATTGTACATATTATACAGTCATATGATGCTGCACATAGAATTTGTCTTCTCAAGCTTCTTGGCTTGCGAACAGGTTGATTGTTCCGATGGGTGTTCTTCTCTGATTGTTGTATCTCGGACAATGAGATTTGAATTTGCAGCCTCTGCATGTGCAAACATGGTGTGTACAAATACGGTAATCAGCTAACAGCCGCTGCCTGAGAGTGGTCGTCTTCCATTCAGGCGACAATGACCTCAATGTCAAATCGCCAGCTTTCTTCCGCGGCTGACCGGTGTCAGAGCAAAATCAGCACCCACCCGGCTCGATGCAATCACGAGCCGCGAATTCAGAAGGAGCTTTAGCGCAAGAATCTCCCCCACTCCTCATTCCGGCCTTGAGCCGGAATCCAGCCGGCGCCGCGTCTGCGGCGCGGAGAATGATCTGTGGGATTGCTAAGCCGGGATGACCAGGCGCACATTGCGTGTCATGAAGGAGGCCAGAACGGATTCTAGGGATTGAGTGAACTGTCACCGTAATTAACAGGTGTTGCCGACCTAAGCATGCGTCAAGGTCGCGACGTGACCCCTATGATCACTGAGCCGTACATCGTTGATATGGTCAGGTATATCCCTGACGGGCGCGCCTTCAAGGGCGCCGCCCAAAAGCATGTGACAGACGGAGCGAATGTCTGGCTCTGCTTTTGGAATCATCTGAAAGCGTTCAACAACTTCGGACAGCAGCTTCCTTGCCGCTTCGGGAGCGCGTTTCGGTGGAAAGGTCTGGTTGAAATCGCCCACGAGCAGTGTCGGCAGATCATTTCGCATAAGGTCATGATGGCGGAGGAGACATTCAAGAAAACTGGCATGATCCTGCCAACGGACGCGATCCTTTCTTCCGTTCGAAACGTGCGCGCCTTCCCAGGGAACACAGATTCCAATCAGGCGTATATCACCGAGTGTGTCAGTTCTCGTAATGCCGGAAATAAATCGTCCTGACGGCGCCCCCGGAAGCGTATCGGCGCTCTCGATCCATGGGGTTCTTGACCAAAGGGCAACCTTGCGTCGACCAGATATGATTGGATAGCCATAATCCGCCTCCGAAAACAAACCATGATATCCAGTGGGCGAGTTTTCAGTGTAGGTTTCGGTGAAACAGATGAGTTCCGCTGCTTCGTCACCGAGGATTTTATGGATGACCTTTCCCGCTTTGCTCGAGAAGCGCTTCCACTCGATGTTCCAGTTGAGGATTTTTGCGCTGTTTGATCTCATATTGCCCAACTCTTCTTCAGCCAAAACATACAGTAATGTCGTAGCAACAGCTGACTCTACATAATTGAAGATTTGTATTCAGTTGCCAGAGACTACGACTCATAATCGCAGAGGACGTCTCCATCTTCTTTCTGTTGCTATCTGGAGAATTCCTGCTTCTGTATTTCTGTACAAATACGGTAATCAGCTAACAGCCGCTGCCTGAGAGTGGCTCGTCTTCCATTCAGGCGACAATGACCTCAATGTCAAATCGCCAGCTTTCCACAACCAAGTTGCTAAAAGTGAACAAAACACGAACATATCCTTGCAATTTCGCACTATCCGTGCTACAAAGCGCGCCCAAAATCACGACGAGGCGGCGCAGTGATTACCAGCCTTCAGACCCTGTCACACCAAGCCTCTGGCCTTGATAGGGAGGTGGCGTGACAGCCGACCACATCATCCAGCGCAACAGGGCGAACGCCGGCAAAAGCACAGGCCCCAGAACGCCGGCCGGCAAGGTGGCCGCGTCCGCCAACGCCCGCCGACACGGTGCGACCGCCCGTGCCGATCCCGCGCGCGTCGGCCTGTGGCTCCGCATTATCCTCGGCCGACCCGACTTGGCGCTTGCGGATTTCATCCCCTGCGATGAACGCAGCTTTCGCGCCCTTGCGCTGGCTGAAGCCGAAGCCCGGCTTGAAACCTGTGAACGGGCGCTCGCCAATTTTGAGGCCGGCGTTAATTTGGACGATCCCTATCCGGACCATTGCGAAGACGCGGAGTTGATGAAGCGCGCGCTCGCCGGCGAAAGCCTCACCCGATTGGAAGACCGCAGGGTGATGAGCCTGTTCAATGCTCTCCTCGACCCGCGCGCCGCGCGCCGCATGGAAGATCCCGCTCGGCTTCTCCGGCGCTACCGCAACGAGGCCCGCGCCCGGCGGAAAAAGGCGTTCAAAGCCTGGATCGCATGCCCCGTTGAAGCCGAAACCCCGCCGCCCGTCACGCCCGACGAGCCGCAAAATCCCGGATTCGCGAAACAAAGCCAGAGCGCCGATGGGCCGGAAAAAGCCGATTCCCGAAACGAAGCCAGATCCGGAAAATCCGCCGCAAATCCTGTTATGTCGAATAATAACAGACACATAAGCGATATTTTTGTTTCGAACGCATGCCAAAACCGGCTCTTTGGCCGTTCGTTGTCGAAGGAAAGACGTTTTTCCGGCCCTTCGCCCGGCGTGCATTGCGCGGCGCGTGGTCATGAGCACGCCTTGGCGCCATGTCAGCGGCCAGTGACAGCCATCCGACCGACGACATATTTCTTGAAAACCGCAACGTCTTGGCCGAGTAATATGGTCTGCCTGGCGCGTGAGGCGCCGTATGGATCCGGATCAAGACGACCGATAGAAAACGAATTATCAAATTCATCGATTTTGGCGTAAGTCTCGAAAGCGTGAATTTCCGAGACTGCCGCATTACCGGACCAATCAGCCGTTACCCACGGATAGTGACGACAAGGGAAATAGTGAGTGACGCGGGAAACACGGAATTCCGATTATTTCAGTTTCAGGAAGATTGCTTCGGTCGATGCGGGGGACAAAGGCGAGACGGCGGAATTCTTTGTAAGAACGGCGCAGGCCGAAGCGCATCGCAGACGCTTCGCCGAAAGCGATGTTCGGGAAATCCTGTCGATGGGCGGCGCATTCGCGGTGTCCGCCCTTGCTCCGCAATCCACCTGGCTCGCCTGTTGCGACGGCGCCGCGCGACTGCGTCTGGCAAAGGCGAGACGCAAGCAACTGGAGGCTCTCTCCACACGGGCTGCGGCGATCCTGGATATGCGCGATGCGGATCAGGTCCGGAAACTTCATGAAGACTGGCGCGCGCATCAGATGCGACGCCGGCTCACGATTACAGCGGAATTCACCCGCCGCAAGCGTTCATTGGACCTGTCGTCAAAGGGGCTGGAACAGGTCAAATCGTCGCTGAAGGCCGGCAAGGGCGCGATTCTATGGGCCAATCAATTCGCGACGCAGACGCTCTTCGGCAAGCGTGTGCTCTGGAACGAAGGCCTCAAACCGGTACAGATCAGCGTCGAGCAGCACGGCTTCTCCCATTCCTCGTTTGGAATAAGAACGCTCAACAAGGTCGTCCTGTCGGCGGAAGACCGATATCTGGCTGATCGCCTGATGTTCGACAGGGACGACGGCGCGGCCGTCACCCGGAAAATACTGAATCTGCTGGACGACGGCGCGCTGATTGTCATTACCAACAATTCGTTTGCAGGCAGCAGTTTTGTGGAAGTTCCCCTGGTCGAGGGCGCCTATGTCAGCATGGCGACCACTGCGCTTTCCATGGCGACGCGGCGCGGCACGCCGCTTCATGCCATGAACGCCATAGAAACGGAGCCGTTCAAAAGCTACCACGCCGATTTCAGTCCGGCGCTGAACGACCGGACGACAAAGGTCGGGCCAGGGAAAAGTCGTGACTACGAGGCGATGGCGACGCTGGCGCTGAAGGCCCGCGACCACATGCTGGAGGGGATCCGCAAGGCGCCGGAACAGTTTCTCGGCTGGTTCAGCATCTCGACCAGCCGCTTCGTCTGATCGGTCGGAACTTCCTTGCGGTCCTGCAGGCGGGAAGGGCTCTAGAGCCACTTCTTGTTGTGCAGCCGCCATGGACCAAGAGACAGGCGATAGCTGTTGATGGGAACCGAATGTGTCGCGAAACGTCGCTTCCAGCTGGAATCGCCCGTCATGATGTCGACGCGGCGCTTTCCGAGAT
>BRLC01000010.1 GCA_024343425.1 Rhizobiaceae bacterium MnEN-MB40S | reverse complement strand
CTTCGTTTCGGGAATCTGGCTTCGTTTCGGGAATCTGGCTTCGTTTCGGGAATCTGGCTTCGTTTCGGGAATCTGGCTTCGTTTCGGGAATCTGGCTTCGTTTCGGGAATCTGGCTTCGTTTCGGGAATCTGGCTTTTTCGTCGCTGCAATATCGGGGTCGCAGGCCTCCAGGTCCGAATAGCAACAGTATAACACAAATGCAGTGAAAAAGCAGCAACCTTGTCCACGCGTTGGCGGACGCTCGGCGCTAGACGGACACCTTGGTGATATGCCTCAGTCTCGGTATGTCGATCACGGTGATTTTCCTGCGGCCGACCTCGACGATGCCGAGGGCCGAAAGCGCGGAAAGTTCGCGGCTGACGGCCTCGCGATGGGTGCCGAGCATGGTTGCAAGCTGATAATGCGTCGGCGCAGGGGAAATGACGACCGGCGGCTCCGCTTCGCCGGCCTCGACCGCGCGCCGCAACAATTCCGCGCAGACCCTTTGGCGTACTGCGAGCGTGCTGAACTCGAAGATCCGGTGGGTCAGGAAGCGGTTCTTGCGCACCAGAAGTTCTGCAAGCCGGAGCCCGATGCCCGGCATCGTCATCACGAGCTGACGAAACTTCTCCGATGTCATCTGTCCGACGAGGCTTTCCTCCAGGGTCTCGATCGCAGCCGATCGCGGTTTCTGGTCGATCGCAGAAAACTCGCCGAAAACATCGCCGCGCGAAAGCTCCGTATAGGTCACTTCCTTGCCGTCTTCGGAATAGCTCTTGGCGACGACGCTGCCTTCGACGATGAAGAAGATATCGGTCGAACCTTCGCTTTCGCTGATGATCTCCACGCCCTTTTGATAGCGCTGCCAGACGCATTGCCGCCCGATCTCGTTGAGTTGTCCGGTGTCGAGATCCGACAACAGGCCAACGAGATGCAGCAGGTTTTCAGCTTGCGCTCGATCGTTCATGATAAATTTCGAAAATTCGCCTTTAATCTGCCGGCTATCGTAGCAGAGCCGCACAGGCTTTGCCATGCCATGAGTGCCGCAATGTCTGTCGCGGCAGGATTATTCCTCTTGCCCGGGGTCGACCTCCAGTCGTTTCATCTGGCCCATGGCGGCAAAAAAGCCTCAAATTCTGGGCGTCCGCCCCTATGCTCGTTTCGGCTTTCGAAAGGAGACGACATGACGGGCAAAACCACGCAATTGAACTTCGACATGGCGTCTGATCGCAATCTGGTCAGGGATCGTTCCTATATCGGCGGTCGGTGGACGGGATCGGCGCGCGGCGAAACAGTATCGATTTTCAACCCTGCCGATATGTCCGTGATAGCCTCGGTCGCCAGTCTGTCGTCTGCAGAGGCTGCAACGGCCGTTGATCACGCCGAGAGCGCCTTTCCCGCTTGGTCGGCTCTGCTGCCGCAGGAACGTTCGAAGATCTTACGCAACTGGTTCGATCTGATTGCCAAAAACCGGGAAGATCTTGCCCGCATCATGGTCATGGAACAGGGCAAGCCGATCTCCGAGGCGCGCGGAGAGATCGACTATGCAGCCTCCTTTGTCGAGTTCTACGCAGAAGAATCCAAAAGACCCAATATTGAAGGCGTGACATCCCATCTGCGCGATGCGGAAGTCGAGGTCTGGCTTGAACCCGCAGGTGTCGCCGCCCTCATCACGCCCTGGAACTTTCCCTGCGCCATGTTGACGCGCAAGGCGGCCGCCGCCCTCGCCGTGGGTTGCACGGTCGTCGCCCATCCTTCAATGGAGACGCCGCTTTCCGCCCTTGCGCTGGCCGAACTCGGCGCTCGCGCGGGCATGCCTGCAGGCGTTTTCAACGTCGTGACTGGCGACGCTGCCGCCATTGTGGAGCCGTGGACGCGCGATCCCCGCGTGCGCGTCCTGTCCTTCACCGGCTCCACGGAGATTGGTCGGCTCCTCTATCGTCGGTCAGCGGACACCATCAAGAAACTTGTGATGGAACTCGGCGGTCACGCGCCGGTCATCGTGTTTTCGGACGCCAATCTGGACAGCGCCGTCACCGAAACGATCAAGGCCAAGTTCGCCACGTCCGGTCAGGATTGCCTGGGCGCCAACAGGATTATGGTCGAACGCCCTGTATACGAGGAATTTGTAACGCGCTTCACCCAAGCGACGGAGCAATTGACCGTCGGATCCGGTTTTGACGATCCGGATATCGGCCCGCTGATGAATGAGAAGGCCGTGTTGAAGCAGGAAGAGCATGTGGCGGATGCGCTTGAAAAAGGCGCTGCGCTTAGATGTGGCGGACGCCGCCACGACTGCGGGCCCCTGTTCTATGAACCGTCGGTTCTCGCCCACGTATCGGCCGACGCATTGATCATGAAAGAGGAAACCTTCGGGCCAGTTGCGGCGATCTGCGCCTTCGATACGGAGGAGGAGGCAATCCACCGCGCCAACGACACGGAATACGGCCTCGTCGCCTATCTGCATTCGAATGATCCCCGCCGGATCTACCGGGTCAGCCGTGCGCTGCAGTTCGGCATGGTGGCCGTAAACCGGACCAAGGTTACGGGCGCGCCGATCCCGTTTGGCGGCGTCAAACAGTCAGGGCTCGGGAGAGAAGGAGCGCGCCTGGGCATGGAAGAATTCGCCGAAGTCAAATATGTTTGCCGCGACTGGGCCTGAACCTGGCTTCAAAAAACGGTGTTTCATGGATCTATCGCTCGCCGACATTCTGGCCGCTCGCAAGACAATTGCCGGCATGGCGGACGCCACGCCGCTGGTTCCCTCGCCCCATATGCGAACGGTCGCCGGGCAGGAATTTCTTTTGAAGCTGGAGAACATGCAGCCGATCGGCGCATTCAAGTTGCGCGGCGCGCTGAACGCGGTGATGACTCTGCCGGAAGGCGTGAAAGGCGTGACCTGCTGTTCGACCGGAAATCACGGGAGAGGCGTCGCCTACGCCGCCGGCTTGCGCGGCCTGCGCGCGGTGATCTGCATGTCCGAACTCGTGCCGCAAGCCAAGGTCGAGGGCGTCCGCGCGCTGGGAGCGGAGGTGCGCATCGTCGGGCAGAGCCAGGACGATGCGCTGGCTGAAAGCCAACGGCTCGTCGCGGAGGAGGGGCTTGTCGAAATATCTCCCTTCGACGATCCGTTCGTCATCGCGGGACAAGGCACAATTGGACTGGAAATCCTGGAGAAGCACCCGGACACGGCAATGATCCTCATTCCATTGTCGGGCGGCGGCCTCGCGGGCGGCGTGGCGCTCGCCGCCAAGTCGATCAATCCGCGCGTTGTCGTCATCGGGGTGTCGATGGATCGCGGCGCAGCGATGTATCAGTCCATTCGGGCCGGACATCCGGTCGAGGTGGAAGAAAAGCCGAGCCTCGCGGATTCTCTCGGCGGCGGCGTCGGGCTCGAAAACCGGCTTTCCTTTCCTCTTTGCCGGGACTATCTCGACGATGTTGTGCTGGTCACCGAGGAAGAGATCTACCACGCTATGCAGACGCTCTACTACGAGGACAGGATTGTCGCGGAAGGCGCTTGCGTTGTCGGGATTGCGGCGATGCAGGCGGGTCGTTTGCCGAAGCCAAAGGGGCCTGTCGCAACGATCGTAACCGGTCGCAATCTGGACATGTCCACCTTCACCAAGATCATCAATGGCGAGGACATAGCGCTTGGCGACTACCGAATTGCCGGTAAAGCCTACCGGTAGCGTCCCGATGCGCACGCAACGGACTACTGGCTGGCATCGCGCTGCATGCCGATGAGCTTTTCGCTGATGGCGTCGGCGGTTTCCCCCGCGCAATACAGACGAACAAGAATTTCCATGCCGATCAGACGGATGTGTGAATTCACGTCCAGGCTCGCCAGGCGCGTCACTTGGTCCGTTTCCGCGCGCGACCATCGCATGACGTCTCGCAGGAAACCGTTTGAAAGCATCGCTTCGCATCCGCGCGTGTAACTCGTCGTGATCGCAAAGCCGATTTTCGGAGCCCGGATGTTTTCTTCCGGAAGGTAATTGCGGGCGACGGTTCTAAGCAGCCATTTCGACGTCCGTTTTCTGTATTTGAAATCCGGATGCAGGTGCAGGGCGAAGTCGATGATGTCGTTTTCGATGAAGGGCACACGCAATTCGACGGACGACGCCATGCTTATCCGGTCGTGCCGGTGCAGGAGGCTCTGGAGGTGACTGTAGATATCGAACAGACCTCTTGCCGCAAAAACCCTTGCCTGATGATTCCTGACCGGAGCAAGCCGTTCCAGAATCTTTTCCTGCAGCATGAAACGTTGTGGCGAAAGCGCCGAAATCACCGAATTTCTGGTTTCCTGAATTCCCATGCGAAGCGACGTGGTGAAGGGGGACTCGCGTAGCTGCTTCAACAGTTTTTTCCGTTGCGAATCTCTCAGCAGCAACGATCGCGGCGGGTCCAGTTTACGCCAGAGGCGGGCGCTGTTGCGGTGCCAGTTGTAACCTCCGAAGAGTTCGTCAGCGCCTTCCCCGGTCAACAGCACCTTCACTCCGTCGGCGCGACACTGTTCGGTCATGGCGAGCAGCGATGGCGTGCTTACCAAATGCGTGTCGTTTTCCACATGATAGATGGATTTCGGCAGGTTGCGCAGATATTTGTCACGATTCTCGGCGACCCGTCTTATCTCGACCCCACATTTGCGGCCCGTGCGTTGCGCCGCCTCGACTTCGTTGACGCCAACGTCCGGATCCATGACATAGCCGTGATAGTCCTGCATTACGGTTTTCGACATCGCCGTCACGAGACCGGAATCAATGCCGCCGCTGCAGGCGGTCGCAAGGGGAGCGTCGGAAATGCAATGCATTGCGACGCTGTTTTGCAGCAAATCATCCAGGTGTCGGACGAGACCGTCTTTGATCCGGCTTCCCGCTTCCAGCCGGTCGGGATCGACCGACTCCAGCGCGTCCCAGAACCGGTTTTCCTCAACACCCTTCGCTGAAATCTTCCAGCATCCGCCTGGCGGCAGGCGTCTGATCCGCCGGAACAGACTTGAACCACCGTCCGAGGCCTGAGCCGCCAGCCGCAACGTGATCTCGCGAGCCGAAATTTGGGTCGGAAAGGAATCAAGCGCCAGAATGCCCTTGTCCTCGGAACAGAAGATCAGGCGGTTCTCGTATTGGGCGACGGAGAGCGATTTGACGCCAATCCGGTCCCGGACCAGCCACAGAACCCTTTCCTGCATGTCGTAGTAGGCGAAGGCGAACATGCCGTTGAAACGGGAGACCGCGCGCTCGACGCCCCATATGCGCAGTGCGTTGAGAACGACTTCCGTGTCGCAGTCACCGGAGAAGACGGCGCCTTGTTCCGTGAGTTCCTTGCGCAATTCGCGGAAATTATAGATTTCGCCGTTATAGGAGAGCAGCCCGCGGCCGTCGCTGGACTGCATGGGTTGACTGCCCCGATCCGTCAAGTCGATGATGGACAGTCTGCAATGACCGAGCGCAAGACTGTCGACCGCACGATAGCCCTGGCCATCGGGTCCGCGATGGGCGGTTACGGCTATCATACTGCGGACATCGGCCATATCCGTTTCGTCGGATCGTCCCGAAAAATTCCATATCCCGGCTATCCCGCACATGGGCGACGTCTCCTGGTGGCGTGGCGCCTCGCTTTGATTTGGGTAAAGAGCATCGGTCTTAATCGAGAGGGACGCCGAATTCGCGCAGATAGGCGCGTTTATCTTCAGTGTCGGCGATGGGGGTCGTAGCCTGATGAATGTCGATATGCGGGGAGGTATTGAGTTCTACGACCATCGGTCCGTTCGGAGTGAGCGCTATGTCCCATCCAACGATCCCTGGGTGAGGCAAGAGGCTGGCAAGCCGGGAAACGGTTTCCTTCACCGAAGACCAGTCGGGGATGGTCTCGCCGGTGACGCGCACGCCGGTCTCCGGATGCTGATCGGATTCCACCCGGGCGCCGATTGCGTCGTCGTAATGCACGAGGCGGCCGAGTTCGCCGGTTTCAAGATCGACGCCGCAAGCCCAGCCGCCCCGGCCGCCTTTGAAATTGTCGGTCGGGATGGTTTCTGACGCGCCAATCTTGAACGTTGCGGCAATGAAGCAGACTTTGTGTCCGTGAGCGGAAGTTCCGGTGGTGATGCGGATCGTGTTGAGGGTCTCGGAGAAGAATTGCGCGCTCCACTCTCCCTGCGCAATTTTCTCCGAAATAACGTAGCCTGTTCCGATGCCGCCGCACAGTTTCTTCAATTCCTCGCTGTTGGATTTTATCCCGTCGATGAACAGCGCGTCGTTACGCCATTCCAGCAGAAAGGCGCCGGCGCCGCCGATCAGGTTTCCCGGTTTGATGAACAGCGATCCGTGTTTCTTCACCAGTTCCAGATAGGCCTGCGGACACGCCGCCGCGGGCGTACCTTCAAGCGGAACGATTATCGAGCCGGCAACATAGTAGTAAACCGGTGGCGAGACCTCCGGCATGACGCGGTCGAGCCAGAGTTTATGAGAAAGCTTGTGAAACAGCGCATGATGAAGCTGCTTGTTCCGCTGTGCCAGCTTGCGCTTGTACCGGGCCTCCCGCACATATTTTCCCGATTTCAGCAACGGCTCGGGAAGTATAGACAGGCGCGCGGCGGAATGGCCGGTGACAAGCGATCTCAACTTCCATTTGAAATGCGTGGACTCGCCAAAGGACCGCTTTACGATGTCGTTGTAATATTTGTATCGCTCAAGCCACATCACCCGGACATTGCATCATTCAAGTAATCTGGCAAGTCACCGATTTTTGTTGCAAGCAGTCAACGTGAATTGAATAGATATCAACCGCCGTCCTGGGTGCGGTATTGTTCGTTAATACTTCCGAACACTGCAATAAAACGACCAAAGGCGACATTGGGATGGTGCATTCCCATCGTCGCCGAACCGGTTTTGCGCCACAGGCGCGCCATTCGAAAGGGCGAGGCGCCGAAGAGGGCGACAGATTTCAGAAAACTTGTGGCGCGCCCGGCGACGCCGGGATTCCGGCGCGTTTCAAGCATGGCCGATATGGCGCCTTCACGGCGGCTTCGCTTTCCAAGCCAGGCCGGCTCGGTGCGGTTATCCGGAACCGTTTCGAAAACCGGCGCGTCTTCGCACCACGCAAAACGAAACCCCGCCGCGCGGCATCGGCTGTAGAAATCGGCGTCGCCTCCACCGATGAAATTGAAGAGTGGATCAAGAAACGGTCGCGGCATTGCATCGAGCACCTTGCGTGCGATCATTACATTGCCCGACGAGTACAGGATCGGCACCGGTCCGGTTGTTTCATAGGCGGGCTTGAAGACCGGATGCGCCTTCCAGCGGTCGAGATCCCTGTCGGAAAAAACCGGCCGTTGCGGCCCGCCGACAATATCTGCGCCTGTCTCATTCATGGTTCTTTCCATGGATGCGAGCCAGTCGGGGCCTGCGAGTTCGTCGTCGTCGATCACGGCGATCGCTTGTAGATTGGGAAACGTGTTGAGAACTGTGCTCCAGCCTGCGTTATACGCGTGGCAATTGCCGCGTTCATGGGCCAGCACGACGAGGCCGGGCGCTTTCCGCTCTTCGAAGAAATGGCGCGCTACGTCGGCGCCCTGCTTGCCGTCGGTGTCATTCTCCATGACGACGATGGCGAACGCGTGTGGAAATTTCTGATATTGCAGCGAGACCAGCGTCTTGTGCAGGTGTTCGGGGCGTCTGAAGGTCGGTAGCGTGACTGCAAAACGAATCTGGTCGCGCGCCAGATCGGGCGTCTCATAGCCGATGGAGACCTTGGGACGGTCAGCGCCCTTATGTTTCTGATCTTCGCTCATCGCCCCGCAATCGCGCCATAAAGCTCTTGTTCATCATCTGTGTTATACTTCTTTCATCCAAGGTTGTGTTAAACCCTTTTTCCATAAAGTATACGAAAGATGAAACTGGCTTTCGTAACATCGCTCCTGCCGGTGCAGGATCCCGTCACAGGCTTCGACCTGGCGAACCGGGTGATCGTCGACGCCATTCGGGAAAAGGGCGTCGATCTCAAGCTGATCGGTTACAGTTCTCCTGGAGCCGAGGTGGCTTACTGCGACGATGCGATCATCCTCGGAGAGCAGGACATCACCAATGCGCGCGCGAGCGCTGCGCAGAAAGCGCGCTGGCTGCTTCAGGCGGTGGCGAACAACACAACCGTTTCGTCGGCCAAGATGCTGGCCTGTGGACGCAGAAAAATCGAGGAAGCCCTGGCGGCCGCGGGACCCGTCGATGGCCTTATACTGAATTCGGTCCAGTTGCCGGCCGCCTATCCCGACATTTTCGGCCGCTACCAATCGATCTTCATCGCCCACAATGTCGAGTGGCTTTCCGCCTTCCAGAATGCCGCGCATGCGGCAAGCAGGATGGAAAGGCAGCTTTACAGGCGGGAGTCGTCGATCCTGAAGCGCCTTGAGGACGAGTTGTGCAGACGGGCGCAGTTCGTCTGGACGCTATCGGAAGAAGACCGGCATTCGCTGGTCGCCGCCGATTCCGGAAAATCGGCATTCCTGCCGCTGGTGACGCGCTTCGATCCGCCTGACGCGCCCGACGCCGATCGCACGGTCGAATATGATGTCGGCATGATCGGAAGCTGGAGCTGGCAATCGAACCGTATCGGCCTGGACTGGTTTCTCGATCAAGTGACGCCGAAACTCCCCCAATCAATGACGATCGCGATAGCCGGCCAGATCGGGCAGCCAGCGCCGGATATAAGGCATCCCGGGCTTCGATTGCTGGGCCGGGTTCCGGACGCGCGCGATTTCGTTCGTTCCTGCGGCGTTGTCGCGCTGGCCAGCAGGGCCGGAACCGGCGTCCAGCTCAAGACGATCGAAACCTTCGAGATGGGTCTGCCCGCCGTCGCGACGTCGTCCGCCTTGCGGGGAATAGCCGATACGCCTCCGAACGTCGTCGCGGCTGACGCTGCAGAAGCGTTCGCGCAGGCGCTTGCGGATCAGGTGGAGGCCTCCCGAACGGGTGGGTTCGCCACCCTGGACGGCCGGATGTTTCACGCCGAACAGCGTCGGCGTCTGGGTGAAGCAATCGATGTTGGACTGAAGCGGATCGACAGTAAAGAGTGAATAATTACCTGGCTTCAGGTGATTTTTCCTAATTATTTTTGAGTTTTCTTGCTGTTTCTACCAAATACCCAGTAAAATTGCTTAAGTAACAAATGTTGCATGTTTGTCATTCGCCATACGGCGTTGCAGACTGTATTGTGAGCGGCAATGTTCCGGATTGGAACAGGAGGCGACAGGTGGTTCAGGAGATCGGCGCTATGGCGAACGTCGCGCCGGATACGATCGACATCAATGGAGTCGGGGTTTCCCCCTTCGACTGGGAAGCAGCCTTGCGTTTCCTCGAAGGCGCGGCCCGTGGCGGCGGACAGACGATCGTGGAGTTTCTGAACGCCAATAATTCCAATATCGCCACCGCCAATGTCGACTATCGCAGCGCGCTGGGCAAAGCCGTTGTCCTCGCCGACGGAATTGGCGTCGACATCGGGGCCTTCGTCCTGCATCGCCGGTCCTTCCCGGGCAATCTAAACGGAACAGATCTTGTTCCGGCGTTTCTCACCTATGTCGAAAAGCCCCTGCGCGTCGCGCTGATAGGCGGGAGGCCTGAAGTTTTGAAGGAGGCCTGCGCGGCCTTTTCGGCGCATGCGCCCTGGCATGAATTCATCGCGGTTTCGGATGGGTATTTCGACAAGGCGCAATCGGCGGACGTGCTCGAACAACTGGAAAAGATCGACCCGGATTTCGTGCTTGTCGCGCTTGGCAGTCCCGCGCAGGAATTGTGGATCGACCGCAATATCAAGCCGAAGCATGGTCGGCTCGTGATGGGGGTGGGCGCATTGTTCGATTTCATGGCGAACGCGGTGCCGCGCGCGCCGCTCTGGATGCGCCGCCTGCGCTGCGAATGGATTTATCGGCTAATGAAGGAACCCTCACGCCTGTGGCGCCGCTATCTGCTGGGCAACCCGTTGTTCATTTATCATGTTTTGCGTTACAAGCTTGCAACCAGGCCAGACCTCGCCGGTCCGGCTGCGCCCGATCAGCCCTGAAGTGCAACCCTCCCAAGGTCCATGAGCGCCAAGAATCCGGAAAAGCGTACAGCCGTCATCACGGCGTCCTACTCGAACGATCTGGAGCGGTGCAGGCTGCTTTGCGAAAGTCTCGACGCCAATCTGCTGGGCAAGTGGCGCCATTACATTCTTGTCGAGAGCGCCGATGTCGAGATGTTCCGGTCGCTCCAATCGCCGCACCGCGAGATCGTCGACGAGCGCGATATCCTGCCGCGCTGGATAAGACCGTTCAACGATCCGGTATCACGACGTCACAAGCGCGTCTGGCTTAGCCCGTTCACGATGCCGCTTCGCGGCTGGCACATACAGCAGCTGCGACGGTTCGGCATCGGGCGGATGATCGACGAGGATCTCCTGTTTTCCGTCGATTCCGACGTGGTTCTGGTCCGTAAATTCGATCCGGTCCTGCTGTGGGCGGGCGACACTATGCGCTTCTACCGGCGCGACAACGCGATCGACGCGAGTATGCAGGAGCATGTCGACTGGTCGCTCCAGGCGGGCAGGGTCTTGCACCTGGACGAGGCTGGCGAGGCCCCGCCCTTCCACGACTACATCAACACGCTGATTGGCTGGCGGCGCGACACCCTGCTGGGCCTGCTCGATCATGTCGAGAAGGTCAACGGCATGCACTGGGCTCGCGCGATCGCTCGAAACAGGCGGATTTCCGAGTGCACGATTTATGGCCGATACGTGGATGACGTGCTCGCCGGCGCCGGCCACAATCCCGATCCGAGACCGCTGTGTCACGTCATGTGGAACGCCGGCGAAGAGGGCGGGAAGCCGGAAGACCTTCTGAACTTCGCCGCCGCGCTCGAACCCGGTCAGGTGGGCGTCGGCATCCAGTCTTTCATCGGGCACGATATCGGCGAGATTCGCAAGGCGCTGGCGCTCTGATTGGTCAGATAGCGCGAGCCGTGTTCTTGCGCAGCGCCGGATAGGTGAGCGCAAAGGACACGACATAAAGGACGGCGAAAACCGCATTCAGCAAGGGCGCCCAGTGCGCCACATCCTTGTAGAGCGTCAGGATCAGCGCCAGCAAACCGCCTTTGACGATCCCGATAACCGCCATGTTGGATGTGCGCAAAAAAGTGTGCCCCGTCGCGTAGAGGAGTTCCGATTGATATTCGATCAGGTTGCGTAGCGCCGGAACCGCGATCACCAGGACAAGCAGGGGCGCCGCGACCGCAACGTTGCTGCCGAGCGCGTTCGGAAAGAAGTGCAGAAAGACGACGAAGAAGACGAGCGCCGCCGTCGAGATCGCAGCGACGGCGAGTTCTATGCCGGCGCGCAGGCGAAGCGATCCAAGGGCTTCCCGCGATCGCATCACCGCCTGCACCAGCATCATGTTGAAGGACCGTATCGGCAGCGCGGTCAGATCCACAAGGCGCATGATGATTGCGTAGAGGCCGGCGATGGTCGGATCGGTCAGCGACAGCACCAGCAGCTTGTCCAGCTCTGATTGAAGGTAGAACAGGATTTCCGCGCTGGCGACCGCCACCGAGTCGCGCCAGCGGCGAAGATAGAGCGCAGGCTGCCATCGCAAACGTTGCTTCGGATAAAAGACGATGATCGCGATCAGCATGACCAGGCCGTTTGCGCCGAGATAGTACCAGGCCCACACCGACAGCGTGGTCACGCCGCCGAGGGAAAACAGGATCGCGGACGAAGCCCTGAGCGCCGAGCCGAGGATCACGAGAATGGCTGCGTGGCCGAAGCGCCCCATGCCGTTGCATACGATCATGACGATCTCGACGGTGCGCCAGAAAAAGACTTCGGCGATAATGATGAGGGCGAAGGGCAGCAGCGCCATGTCGCCGCGGAAGACCAGCAGATACATGATGATGGCCGCCAGCACGATCGCAGGGATCGACAGGGCGAGCGCTGCGAGAATCCCGGCCGTATAGGTCCCGATCATCCGCGGTTTCACCGTGGCGACCCGGTAGAGCGGCGAGGTGAAGCCGAAGGCGGCGATGCGCGACAGGACGATGCCGGTCGCCGAGGCGGTCGCGAACAGTCCGAACTCCGCAATCGACAGCGTATTGGCGATGGTGACGAAATAGGCGAGCGAAATGACAAGCCGGCCGGCCGAACCGCCGAGCGCCCAGAAATAGCCGCGAACAATACTTATATGTCGCTTTAGAAAGTCGATCCAGTTGCTGGGCAAGTCTTCACCGGTCGTATTGAATAGCCGTACAGCGCCAATGAACAACAATAGAGACCATTTGTTAACACGTCGTTCTGTCCTGAAGGCAGCGACATGCGCGGGAGCATCGGCGCTGGTCCCGTCGACCCTGTTCGCCGGTGCGGCGCAGGCCGGCGCCGGAAAGAAACGCAAGGTGCCGTTTGGCGCGGCGCTGGAGTATCTCCCGTTCATCGAAGATTCCGACTATACGGCCCTCTTCGTCCAGCATTGCGACATCATCGTTCCGATGAATTCCCTGAAATGGGACGCCTTGCAGTGGAACAGGGGTGATTTCACCTTTCTGGAGGCCGACGGAATACTGAACTTCTCGGAATCGATCGAGCGCGGGTCTTACGGTCACACATTCGTTTGGTGGAACGGGCTGCCGCCCTGGGTCGAACGCCTGTCGACGCGCAAAGAGGCTGAAGCAGCGCTTATCGATCACATCCAGACCGTTGGTTCGCATTACTCCGGCCGTGTGCCCGCCTGGGATGTCGTGAACGAAGTGATCGCGCATGATCCGCTGGAAAGCGGCATGTGGCGCGACAGCGTGTGGATGCGACTGCTCGGCGCCGAGCATGTCGATATTGCCTTCGCCGAGGCCGCGAAGGCTGCGCCGGACGCCGAACTCAACATCAACGACTACGATCTCGAGTTCAAAGGCGCGCGATATGATGCGAGACGGAAAGCGATCCTCGATCTGGTGCGTCGCCTTCAGGACCGGAATTTGAAGATCGACGCCGTCGGAATTCAGGGGCATCTCTACCCGGAGGTTCCGATCGACTTCGAGGGGCTGGGGCGCTTTATCACTGACCTCGCCGCGCTCGGCGTCGATTACCGCATCACCGAAATCGACGTGATCGACTGGAAGCTGCCGGTCGACATCGAGTTGCGCGACGAACGCGCGGCGAGCCATGTCAATGATTTCCTCGACGCCGCGTTTTCCGCCGCGCTTCCGCTTTCGGTCGCAACCTGGGGCCTGAGCGACCGCTATTCCTGGATATCCGACGCCATGCCGCATCGCCGCGGCGCCAGGAACCGGCCTTTGCCTTTTGACGAAAATCTCAAGCCCAAGCCGATGTTCGACGTCATCATGAAATATGTCGACGCATGAATGCGGCCGTTAACCAATTTTTTTCCAGGTTTTTTTAGAGTATGTTAGCCATGGTTCGAAAAGGGCGTATCCGCCCGGGTAACAAGCGATGACCGACCCCCAGGAGGGCAAGAGGAAGCACTATGCCCGTTCGCTGCTGAACGCGTCGGACGACGATGTTCGTCCTGCGGCGCCGGCGCGGTCGCGCGTTCCCGCCGCTGATCCTGGCGCGCACAGCTCCGGAGAACCAGTTGAAAATGTCGCCAGCCAAAGCGCTGCGCCTGTAGAGAAAGCCCCGCGCGCTGACCGGTCGGAGACGATCCTGCAACGCATGCGCCGGGGATTGTCCCGGCTTTCTGAACCGGAAAAACGGGACGTCCCATTGCGCGAAGCCGACGTTGCCCGTACCGTCGCGGCGCATCGCCCGCCGATCGAGAGCGAACGTCCCGCCGAGGCCCGGACAGTTTTCGTGGAATGGCGCCCCGCAACCGAGACAGCGCCGGAGCAGGCAGACATGGCGGCCAGCCAGAAACCGCTCGTGGATCCGGTCGTTCTGTTTCGCACGGTCTGGCGCTGGCGTCTGCTGGTGGTTCTGACCACGATTATCGGCGGCGTTCTCGGCGTGATGATCGCCCTGTCGACGCCGCATCAATATCTGGCGATTTCCCAGTTCGTCTACGATCCGCGCGAATTGCGCCTGACCGACACGGATTTCCTGCCGCCGTCCTACTCCTCGGAATCGACGCTCGCCCTCGTCGACAGCCAGGTGCGCATCGTCAGTTCGGTCCCGGTTCTGGAAACCGTTGTCGCGGACCTTGATCTGACGAGCGATCCGGAATTCAACGGCAAGGGGGCGCCCGGATTCGGAAGCGTGCTCGGAGCGTTAAGCCAGTTGCTGTCCGGCGGCGGGGATGAAGACTCCGAAAGCATGGTGATCGCCGTTCAGAACCTGGCGTCAGCCGTGAACGTGTATCGCGTGCCCAACACATTCATCATCCACATCGCCGTCACCACCGAGGACCCGGTGATGTCCGCCAAAATCGCGAACGCGATTCTCGCGGTCTACATCGAGAAGCAGCAGAGCGCGCAATCGGCTCTGTTCGAGCGCACCGCCGAAGCGATGACGAAACAACTCGCCGATCTGCGCCGCGACGTTGAAATCGCAGAGCAGAGGGTGGAGCAGTACAAGGCCGAGCACGATATCGTCGGCGCCGGCGGAAGCCTCATCAACGAGGAGCAACTGGTCAAGCTGAACGAGCAACTGGCCGACATCCGCGCTCAGAAGGTCGAGATCCAGGCGAAAGCGGAGTCGGCGCGCAGTCTTAATGTCGACGAAATCCTGTCGGGCACGTCGCCGGAAATCCTGGAATCATCCACGATCGGGGAATTGCGCGCTGCCTACGCCGCCTCCAAACGCAGTTTTGACGCGCTTGCGACAAGCCTGGGGCCAAGGCATCCGCGACGCGTCGCCGCCGCACAGACCCTGGAAACGGCGCGCTCGGAAGTCAGCAACGAATTGCGGCGCATCGTTTCCTCGACCCAGACTGAATTGCGGCGCATCGTCCAGTCAGAGCAGCAGCTGGCGGCGGATCTCGCCGTGCTCAAAAGCCGCCAGATGGATACCTCGGAAGACCTGGTGCGGTTGCGGGAACTCGAACGCGAGGCAAACGCCACCTCCGCAATCTACGAATCGTCTCTGAAGCGAACGCGCGAGACGCGCGAGCAGCAGAACCTCAACACGAGCAATATCCGCATCGTCGCCGAAGCCACGACGCCGATCGATCCTGTCGGTCCGTCGCGAAAGCTGATCGCGATCGGAGGCGCGATGGCGGGCCTGATCTTCGGGCTTGGCGTTGCAGTGCTGATCGGGCTCTATCGGGGCCTGATGGCCGCTAACGCCGGTTTCTTTTCCAGGCAACAGCAGAGCCCGCAGCAAGACCAGCCTGTTCCCGTCAGACGTCCTGAAAGGGAAGAAGTAGTAGATACCTACAGCAGGCCGGTCCCCGCGGCCGAGCCGGATCCGGAGCCGCAAAGCGTTGCTGCGACGACCTATCGTGAGCAGCGCTATCATGATGAACCCGTCCAGGATCGGCCGACTTCGCAGCCGATCGGACAGGACGATTACGGCACGGATGATCCGGAGAAGATCAGGGAAGACATACGCGACCTCAAGGAAACGGTTGAACGGTTCCGCAAGGCGCGCGAGGAAGCCCGCCGCAATCGCCGCGTGGCGCTTTTCTGACGGACGTCCGGCATGACCGTCAAGCGCATCGTCACGAACATCTACTCCGCCGAACCCGCCCGGGCGCGCGCCTTTTACGAGGACGTGCTTGGTCTCACACTAGCGATGGACAAGGGCTGGATCGTGACTTTCGTGTCGGACGCTCCGGAGCGTTCAGCGCCGCAGCTTTCGGTCGCCAGCGAAGGAGGATCGGGGACTGAGCTCCCCGATGTTTCAATCGAGGTGGACGACGTCGACGCGGTTCTCGCCAGGGCGATCGCCGGAGGATTCGACATTTTGTACGGGCCGGTCGACGAACCCTGGGGCGTTCGACGTTTCTTCGTGCGCGATCCGCACGGCAAGGTCCTGAATATTCTGTCTCACAGCGCCTGAGATAGCATCCCTTCTCTCAAAAACTTAGCCTATTAGCTAAGTTTTTCTTGCGTTTCACTCGCGCAGGGTGATAGTTAGCCATATGGCTAAGCATGATCCAGACCTCTCCCTCCTCTTCCACGCCCTGGCGGACCCGACCCGTCGATCAATTCTCACTCGGCTCGCCGCCGGGCCGGCGCCGGTGAGCGATCTGGCGGAGCCCACCGGGCTGCGGCTACCCACGGTCATGCGTCATCTCTCCGTAATGGAGGAGGCGGGATTGATCTCCACCTCCAAGGACGGACGGATACGCACATGCGCCATCGTTCCCCAGGCCCTGGATCCCGCGAGATCATGGCTCGAGGAACAGCGGGCAATATGGGAATCCCGCTTGGATCGCTTCGATGCATTCGTAATGCGCGTAATGAAGGAACAGGAAAAATGACACGCAACATTCTGCCGGACAGCGTAACCCCAACTGCGTTTGATGACGGGAATGACCGCTTTGCGACTCTCACATTTGTACGGGAAGCAGCTGCGCCGGTTGATACATTGTGGGAAGTATGGACTGCGCCGGCCGCCAGGGCCGTCTGGGCTGCGCCGTCTGACAAGGTCACCGTGGAATTCCTGGAGGCGGATCTGAGAGCGGGCGGAAGCGAGATTTCGCTCTGCAGGGAAGAGGGGCAGCCGGATATCCGCTGCGAGTGCGGCTGGCTTGCGTTGCAGCCGTCGCAGCGCAGCATCAACTACGAAGTGATTTCGTCCGAAGGCGAGATGCTGTCCGCCGCGCTTGTGACGGCGGATTTCTCCGGCGCGAACGATCGCAGCCGGCTGGTCGTAACGGTTCAGTTATCCTCGATGGAGAGAGACATGGAAGCCGGATACCGCGACGGTTTCGGCGCCGGACTGGACAACCTGTCCGGCGCGGCTGAACGGACCATGATTTTGCAGCGGGTGATCCAGGCGCCACGATCCGTCGTGTGGGGCGCCTGGATGAACAATGAAACGCTGCCGCAATGGTGGGGTCCGGACGGTTTCTCCTGTCGAACCACGAGGATCGATCTGCGTGAGGGCGGAGAGTGGGTGTTCGACATGATAGGGCCCGACGGCACAGTCTTCCCGAACCATCATCGTTACAATGAAGTTCGGCCCGAAGAGAGGCTCGGCTACACGCTTCATTGGGGCGAAAACGGACCGAAACACGCCGACGCCTGGGCGTCGTTCGAGGACCAGGGCAGGTGCACGAAAGTCACGCTCGGAATGGTCTTCAGCACGGCGGCGGAATTTCAGCAGGCGAAAGGCTTCGGCGCCGTGGAACTGGGATTGCAGACACTGGGCAAGCTGGAGCGTTTCGTCCAGGACCAGTGAACTTCATAGTCTTTCAATTCGATCGGCGGCCGGTATTTCAAAGCGCCTTGTACATGATCGTGGTCGGATGCAGACGGCTTTCGATCGGGTCAACGCAAAAGTCGGGAATAATTCCGACTGTCTGGTAGCCCATGGAGGCGTAGAGCGGCTCCGCCTTGTCGCCGGTGCGGGTGTCGAGCGTGATGAGGCTTCGGCCGAGCCGCTGGGCCTCGGATTCCAGTTCGGCCATCAACGCCTTCGCAATGCCCCGACGCCTGAAATCGGGATGGACCAGCAGCTTGGTCACTTCCGCGCGATGCGGCTGGTTGGGCGGTGTGTCGTAGTCGAGCTGGACCGTGCCTGCGACCCGCCCGTTTTCCATCGCCGCCCAAATGACGCGTTTGCCGTTTTCAAGCGCCGGAGCGACCTTGTTGGTCCAGAAGGCTGCGCTGTCATCGAGGCTGAAGGGCAAGACAAAGTTGACGTTGGCGCCGGCGTGAACGCAGGCGTGCAGCACGGCGGCGAAATCGTCGATATGCTTCTCGAAATCGTCGACGGTCATTCTGGTTATTGCAGCGGTTTGCATAATCAAGGCTCTTACACGAGGAAAAGAAGATATTTCGCGCCCTGGTCCTGAGGCGTCTCGAAGGCGTTCGGTCCGGAAAGCTGGAATCGCAGGCAGTCGCCGGAAACCAGATGGTGACGGATTCCTGCGACGGTGACCTCCAGTTTGCCCTCCAGCATCACAAGGTGGTGTTCGAGGCCAGGGCGCGGCGGCGCGTCGTATTCGATGCGCGCGCCGGCTTCGATTTCGCATTCCAGCACCTCGCCCGCCAGCGCGCCTGCCGGCGGGGAAACGGATCGTCTGCGAAATCCGATTTCCGGATCGCGCCAGACGGGCTGGTCCGATCGCGAAATGATGGCCGCAAAGTCATCCTCAATCATCAGCATCAGGCGCGACATGGTGATGCCGAAGGCGGAACACAGGCGGCCAAGCGCGCTGGTTGTCGGACTGACCTCAGCCTTTTCAAGCCTTGAAAGCGTGGCGCGGCTGACGCCGCTGCGCGAGGCGAGCTCGTCCAGCGACCAGCCTTTTTCGGTCCTGAGGCCTTTCAGCCGTTGCGCGATCCGAAGGTCGGTGGAAGCGTCATCAATATCGTTGATCATATAAGGGAATATTTCTCTAATATGAGAAATTGTCAATTGCGGCGACGTCAATTTCTTCGACATCGGCGCGCCCTGCATTATACTCGGCCGCATGTCACGAATCCCACCTCTTCGCGCCGGACGGATCGGCGGATCGCTACGCCGCTGGCGCGTGCTCAACAAGGTCAAGCAATCGGCGCTGGCCGCTGATATCGGCGTTTCACAGACAACGATTTCGCGTTGGGAGAGCGGCGCGTTGCTTCCCGAAAAGCGCCATATCGGCCGTATTGTCGATCTGTTGACAGCGCGCCCGGCGTCGGCTGCTGACAGCGCGCTTCTGGAACTGGTATCGACCAGCGCCGAGCGCGTGCATCTGGTGTGCGATGTAAGCCATCGTCTGCTTGCTGCTTCGCCTTCCCGCGCCGAGGATTGGCGGGACGGCGTCGCCGAATTTCTCGGCAAGTCTCTGTGGCGCTACGCGTCGAAAGGCATTGTCTCGGCGGAGCAAAGACTGGGCGAAGACGGGTGGGACGAACTGATCGCCGACGATGTCGAATTCGCAACCGAACGGATCGAGCATCCGGAACTGGTCATCCGGGCCGGTAGGATCCGGTGGACCCGCATTGCGCTATCCGACGGCAGCTTCGCGCGTCTGGTGCGCGATGGTCCGTGCACTCTCGACGCATAATTTATTCCGCCTGTCGCGCTGGGGCGCCGCCGGCGTTAATATGATCGCGACATGACGGAAATTGATACGGCGCGCATCAGGGGGATCATCGATTTCCTCCAACAGGCGGAACGGCTGAAGGACACGCTGCGCAGCGGCGTGACGTCCGGCGGACGCGCCGAGAGCACGGCCGAGCACAGCTGGCGTCTTTGCCTTCTGGTATTGCTGTTCGAGAACGAACTGCAGGACGTCGATCTGCATCGGTTGATCAAGCTCTGCATCGTTCACGATCTCGGCGAGGCGATTTCCGGCGACGTGCCGGCGATCCACCAGCGCGAAGACGATGACCGGGCCGCGCGCGAACGGCGCGACCTCGTCGTGTTGTGTGCGCCATTGCCGGAGGATTTGAAGGCGGAAATCATCGCGCTCTGGGATGAATACAACGCCGCGTCAACGCCGGAGGCGGTCATGGCCAAGGGCTTCGACAAGCTGGAGACCATGCTCCAGCATGTCGTCGGTAAAAATGCGCCCGATTTCGACTATGAGTTCAACCTGACCTACGGGCGGTCAGCGACCGATCGCCATCCGCTCCTGAAGCAGATCCGCGCGCTGGTTGACGACGCAACGCGCGCGCGACGGGACGAGCAGACATCTTCAGGGCAGCGGAAAAGCGTCTAGCCAGGTCGCGACGCGCGCTCTGTCACGGGCTTCATAGAGACGCATCGACTCGGCGGGGTCGATCTCCGGCGCGACCTCTTTGTCTTCAGCCAATTCCGAGAGACGCATCGTATACCAGGCCGTGATTTCTCCGGGACCTGTCTTTCCAAATCTCGGAAATTGCGAGTCCGCCGGTTCCGGTTTCATCCAACGATCTGCCAGATCGGGCGTCAGCGCAAAAGCGCGCGCCATCCCGACGAGATCGACCGCGCCGGATTCCACGGCGTCGATCGCCTGTTGTCTTGTCTTGAAGCCGCCCGTTGCCATCAGCGGCTTGTCCGTCAGTTTTCGAGCCTGTCTTGCGAAATCGACAAAATAGGGGCCGGATCCAGCGCTGTCGGAGCTGGCTTTAGCACCAGGAAAGTAGGTTCCGCCGCTGATATCGATCAAATCCAGCGGTGTGGATCCGAGGCGTTCAACGACCTCCAGCGATTCTGCTTCCGTAAGCCCTCCTTCCAGCCCGTCAGTGGCGTTGAGCTTGACCGCAACGGGAAAGTCCGGTCCGACCGCCTCTCGCGTGCTTTCAATGATGTCGACAAGGATGCGGCTTCTGGCGCTGACCGATCCGCCGAATGCGTCGCCGCGGCGGTTGAAGAGAGGTGAGAGGAACTGGCTGAGCAAAAACCCGTGCGCGGCGTGGATCTGCACGCCGCCGAATCCGAACGACTTCGCAAGCGCCGCAGCCTGCGCAAATTCCCCCGGAAGCCGCCTGATCGCCGCAACGGACATCTCGTCGCAGACCAGTCCGGGCAGGTCGAGAGCGCTCGGTCCCGCCGGCCGGCTGGTTGGAGGATAAGACAATGCGCCGGCATGGCCGAGCTGCAGCCACAATTGCGCGTCGCGCGTCTGCGCCCTTAGCGCCAGTTCGCCAAGAAGCCGGCTGTTTGATACGGCGTTGAGCACAAGGTTGCCCGGCTTCTCGGCAAAATGCGGATTGATCTGGACCTCGCCGACAATCGAAAGGCCAAGTCCGCCTTCAGCCCATCTTTCATAGAGCCGGATTTGTTGAGGCGTCGGGTCGCCGCGCCCGTCGCCGAGGGAATCGGACATGGCGGATTTCGCCAACCGGTTCTTGAGAATGCGTCCGCAAGGAAGTGTGACGGGATCAAAGAGGCAGGAATGGGAAGACCGCATGGGAGCACTCTATAGCCGGCGGGCGACTGTTTAGAAGGTGTGAAATCGTGCATGAAACGCCGTTTCTCGACCATTTTTCCGGCAGTAAATCTGCACACTGCGGCGGCGTGACGGCTTGCGCTTGCCGCGTCAGCGACGTAAGCGACAGGCGCGCCACAGCAAGTTGCAAGGGGAGAGCAGAATGGCCACGGTGATAGACGGCAAGGCGGTCGCGGCGGAAGTGATCGAAACGGTCAAGAACGCATCGCAGACGTTGCAGACAGAAACCGGCGTGACGCCGGGCATAGCGGTGGTGATTGTCGGCGAGGATCCGGCGAGCCAGGTCTATGTCGCCTCCAAGGGACGCAAGGCGCGCGAGTGCGGATTTCATTCGGTGGAACACACGCTGCCGGAATCGACCAGCGAAGCTGACCTGCTCAGGCTGGTCGAGGATCTCAACAGCGATCCCTCGATCCACGGCATTCTTGTTCAGCTTCCCCTGCCGTCGCATATCGATGAAAGTCTGGTGATTCAGAAAATCAGTCCCGACAAGGATGTCGACGGCTTTCACGTCATCAATACGGGCAAACTGACTGTCGGCGATATTGACGAGGCATTTGTGTCCTGTACGCCGGCCGGCTCCATGCTGTTGATCGAGCGCGTGCGGGGCGGGGACCTGTCCGGTCTCAACGCCATCGTCATCGGCCGGTCCAACATTGTCGGCAAGCCCATGGCGAGCCTGCTGCTTGCCGCCAATGCGACGGTCACCATCGGTCACAGCCGTACGCCGGATCTGCCGGCTGCCTGCCGCAACGCCGATATCGTGGTCGCCGCCGTTGGCCGACCCGAGATGGTGAAGAAGGACTGGATCAAGCCGGGCGCAACGATCATCGATGTCGGCATCAATCGCATCCCGGCGCCCGAGCGCGGAGAGGGCAAGACGCGTCTCGTCGGCGACGTCGCCTATGAGGAATGTTCGGAAGTCGCCGGCGCGATTACGCCGGTGCCGGGCGGAGTGGGACCAATGACGATCGCCATGCTGATGGCCAATACGGTCGTCTCCGCCTACCGTGCGGCCGGACGCACGCCGCCGAAGTTCTGATCCTCAGTATAGAACGCTGGCGCCCTGGTCGGCCGGACCTGCGACGGCCCTGAGATTGGCGAACAGTTCGCGGCCCATGCCGTAGCTGCTTTCCGTCAGATCGGCGGTCTCGGGCGCGCGCTTGTCGAACTCCGCATGATCGACAAGCACTTCGAGCGTGCCCGCGGTCGCGTCGAGCCGGATGATGTCGCCTTCGCGGATCCTGGCGATCGGGCCTCCGTCGACAGCTTCCGGCGTCAGGTGGATCGCCGCCGGAACCTTGCCGGAGGCGCCGGACATGCGTCCGTCGGTGACGAGCGCCACCTTGTGGCCGCGATCCTGCAGCACGCCGAGCGGCGGCGTCAGCTTGTGCAATTCGGGCATGCCCATGGCCTTTGGGCCCTGGAAGCGAACCACGGCGATAAAATCGCAATCCAGGTCGCCGGCCTTGAAGGCGTCCTGCAGTTCCTTCTGGCTGTCGAAGATCTTCGCCGGCGCCTCGATCACCCGGCGTTCAGGCTTCACGGCGGAAATCTTGATCACGGACTTGCCGAGATTGCCGCTGAGCATTTTCAGGCCGCCATTCGGCTGAAACGGCTTGTCGATTGTCGAGAGCACCTTGTCGTCGCCGCTTTTCGCAGCGGCCGGTTCGCGCCGCACAGCGCCGTCTTCCGCAAGCCTGGGCTCGCTCGCATAGGCCGCCATGCCCTCTCCCCAGACGGTTCTGACGTCGTCGTGCAGCAGTCCGCCTTCCAGCAACTGTCCGATGAGGAACCCCATGCCGCCGGCGGCGTGGAAATGATTCACGTCGGCCGGACCATTGGGATAGACGCGGGCTAACAGCGGAACGATGTCCGACAGGTCGGAAATGTCTTTCCAGCTCAGATGAATGCCCGCCGCGCGCGCCATGGCGATGAGATGTAGCGTGTGATTGGTTGATCCGCCCGTCGCGTGCAGGCCGACAAGGCCGTTGACCACGCTGCGTTCGTCGAACATGACGCCCGCCGGCGTGTATTCGTTGCCGAGCGCAGTAATCGCCAGCGCCCTTTTTGCGGCTTCTTTCGTCAGGGCGTCGCGCAGCGGCGTGCCCGGATTGATGAAGGAGGCGCCGGGCAGGTGAAACCCCATGATCTCCATCAGCATCTGGTTGGAATTGGCGGTGCCGTAGAAGGTGCAGGTGCCCGGGCCGTGGTAGGATTGTGACTCGCATTCCAGCAGCTCCGCGCGCCCCACCTTGCCTTCAGCGTAGAGCTGGCGAATGCGAACTTTCTCTTCGTTGGGAAGGCCGGATGTCATCGGTCCCGCCGGAATGAAGACGGCCGGAAGGTGGCCGAAGGTCAGGGCCGCGATGACGAGCCCCGGAACGATCTTGTCGCAGACGCCGAGGTAGGCGGCCGCGTCGAACATGTTGTGCGATAGCCCTACGGCCGCTGACATGGCGATCACGTCGCGCGAAAACAGCGACAGATCCATGCCCGGCTGGCCTTGGGTAACCCCGTCGCACATGGCGGGCACGCCGCCGGCGACCTGTGCGACGCCGCCGGCTTCACGCGCCGCGGCCCTGATGAGTTCCGGAAAGGTTTCGAAGGGCTGGTGCGCCGACAGCATGTCGTTATAGGCGGTGATGATCCCGAGATTCGGCACGGCGTCCCCCGAAAGGGCGTCCTTGTCCGACACGCCGCAGGCAGCGAATCCATGGGCGAGGTTGCCACAGGACAGCTCGGAGCGGTGCGGTCCTGCGCGGCCGGCTCTTTCAATGCGTTCGAGATAGATTTCGCGACTGGCGCGCGAGCGTTCGATGATTCGTTCGGTGATGCGCGTTATGTCGTTTCGTGCAGCCATTTCTGTCCTGCCAGGTTGGCGGTTAGAATTGTGGTCGCGGCCTATGGCGCCCAGTAAAGCTGGACTGAAGGCGCGTCTGAATTGAATATGGCGCGGATCGGCATCTCTTCCACCGCTTTGCCTGCAAGCGCCTGGTCGAGCGTCTCTTTTTTGTCTGCGCCTTCGATATGCAGCACCAGCAGACGCGCTCCGGCGATCCGGGGCAGCGTCATCGTCAGTCGCGGTTCGGGCACGCCTGTGCCCTCGGCCGCCATCACCCATTTTTCCTGGGTCGGCAACGTCAATTCGGGCAGACCCTCATTGCCGGGAAACCAAGACGCCGTGTGCCCGTCGGCGCCCATTCCGAGCACCGCGACATCGATTGCGTCGCCTGCCTGTTCCAACTGCCTGGCCGCTTCCTTTGCGGCTTCTGTTGCCGTCTCCGCGTTATTGTAGAGTGGAATGAAGTGCGCCGAAGAAGCGGCGTTCTGCAAAAGACAGGCTGCCACAAGCCGGTGATTGGACCGGTCATGAGAGGGCGGAACGAAGCGTTCGTCGACAAGCGTCACGGTGACCTTGCTCCAGTCGATTTCCTCGGCGCTCAGCGCCTTGAACAGTTCGCGCGGCGTCGAGCCGCCGGACACCGCAAGCAACGCCCGGCCTCTGAGTTTAATGGCGTCCGACAGCGCCGTCGCGATTTTGTAGGACAGCGCCTGCGCAAGGGCCTCCCGGTCTGCGAATTCGTGCGGTTCTGGCTGGTTCATCGGATTCAGACGTCAGTTGCTCTCATGCCAGGTGCGGCCGTCTCTTTCTATCAGGGCGATGGATTGCGTCGGGCCCGAGGTGCCCGCCGTATAGCTGTGGCTCGTTTGGGCGGTTTCCTCCCAGGCCTTCAATATCGGGTCGATCCAGCGCCAGGCCGCCTCGACCTCGTCGCGGCGCATGAACAGGGTCTGGTTGCAGCGCACCACATCCATGAGCAGGCGCTCATAGGCGTCCGGATTGCGGACGCCGAAGGCCTCGGCGAAGCTCATGTCCAGCGGCACGTGGCGCAACCGCATGCCACCGGGTCCGGGATCCTTGATCATGATCCATTGCCGCACGCCCTCGTCCGGCTGCAGCCGGATGACCAGCTGGTTGGCGATCACCCTGCCGGCGCTCTGGTCGAAGATGGAGTGCGGTATCGGTTTGAAAGCGATGACGATTTCGGAAACGCGCTGGCCCATGCGCTTGCCGGTTCTGAGATAGAAAGGCACGCCGGCCCAGCGCCAGTTCAGGATCTCGGCCTTGATCGCGACGAATGTCTCCGTGTTCGAGGTCTTGTCGCCGAGTTCGTCCAGATAGCCCTTGACAGCGCCGCCGGCCGATGCGCCCGCCCGGTACTGGCCGCGCACTGTCAGTTTCTCTGCATTGTTCTGATCAATTGGGCTCAACGCTCTCAGAACCTTGAGTTTCTCGTCCCGCACGGCCTCCGCGTCCATCGAAGGCGGCGCTTCCATCGCGACGAGGCAAAGCAGTTGCATCATGTGGTTCTGCACCATGTCGCGCAAGGCGCCCGCCTTGTCGTAATAGCCCGCGCGTCCTTCGAGGCCGACTTCCTCGGCGACGGTGATCTGCACGTGGTCGACATGCGCGGAGTTCCACAAAGGTTCGTAGAGCGCGTTGGCGAAACGCAGCGCCATGAGATTCTGGACCGTTTCCTTGCCCAGATAATGGTCGATGCGGAAAATCTGTTCTTCGTCGAAAACCCGGCCGATCGTGTCGTTGAGTTCATGCGCCGACGCCAGGTCGCGGCCGATCGGTTTTTCCACCACCACGCGGGTCTGCGCGTTGACCAGCGCATGCTTTGCGATCTGTTCGCAAATGTCGCCAAAGAGTGACGGCGCAACGGCGAGATAAAAGGCGCGAATGCAGTTTTCACCGTCCTCGAGCACTTTGCCGAGTTCGTCCCAGCCCCGGTCGGAATTCGCGTCGATCGACACATACTGGATGCGTTTCAGGAAGTCGCCGACCTCCTTGTCGTCAAACTCGCCGGGCTTGAGGTGCTTTGCCAGCGCCTCGCTGGCGAAGTTGCGGTAGGCTTCGGTGTCCATTTCCGAGCGCGACGCCCCGATAATCCGGGTCGGCTCGGTCAGCTGACCGGCGATCTGGCGATGATAGAGCGCAGGCAACAGCTTCCGCTCGGCCAGGTCGCCCGTGCCGCCAAACACGACGTAGTCAAAGGGATCAACGGGGATGGTCTGGCTGCTCATGACGAATTCCGGCTGTTCAGGAGATATCTACGGAGCTTTATTCTAATCGATTTAAAAAGACCAGTTCGAATTTGTGAACTCTCTGTGTCAGCGCCTCGAATCCAGGGCGGTCGACGTTCGAAGCAACCGCCGCCGCATTGTTCCGAGGGTCGCCATATCAGGCGTTGAGCAGCAAATATTGCCGCTCCCACGGGCTTATGACCTGCATGAACGTTTCAAACTCGCCGCGCTTGACTCCGGCATAGTTGCCGATGAACTCCGCGCCCAGGACCTCGGCGAAGGCGGGTTCGCTTTCCAGCAAGGCGACGGCCTCGAGAAGCCCTCTCGGCAGATCGACCGTCGTTCCCTCATTGGCGGTGTGCGACGTCGGCTTGCTGGGCTCCAGTTCCTGCATCATGCCGAGATATCCGCAGGCAAGCGATGCGGCGAGCGCCAGATACGGGTTGGCGTCGGAGGATGGCAGGCGGTTTTCGACGCGCCGCGCCGCCGGTTCGGAGTTCGGAATCCGGAAGGCCGTGGTCCGGTTGTCGTATCCCCATGCGGTGTTGACCGGGCAGGCCATCTCGGGAGTGAGCCGGCGGTAGGAATTGACGTAGGGCGCCATCATCACCAGCGCTTTCGGGATGAAGTACTGCATGCCGCCGATGAACGAGAAAAAGTGCGGTGACGCGGAGCCGTCCGGGTTGCAGAAAATATTCGCGCCGCTCTTTGCGTCGATGATCGATTGGTGAATATGCATCGCAGAGCCGGCCTGGCCCTGCATCGGCTTGGCCATGAAGGTTGCGTATATGCCGTGCTTGAGGGCCGCTTCGCGCAGCGTCCGCTTGAACATGAACACCTGGTCGGCGAGCTCCACCGGATCGCCATGGCGCAGGTTGATCTCGAGCTGGGCCGGGCCTTCCTCATGGATGAGCGTATCGATTTCGAGGCCCTGGGCTTCCGAAAAATGGTAGATGTCGTCGATGAGTTCGTCGAACTCGTTGACGCCGGCGATGGAATAGGCCTGACCGCCGGCGATCGTCCGGCCGGACCGTCCGACAGGCGGCTGAAGCGGGTTGTCGGGATCGTTGTCGAGCGCGATCAGATAGAATTCGATCTCGGGCGCGACGACGGGCTTCCAGCCCTGTTCACTGTAGAGGCGCAGGACGCGTTTGAGAACATTGCGCGGCGTGTACTCGACAGCCTTGCCGTTGGTGTCGACGATGTCGCAGATTACCTGCGCCGTCGGGTCTGTTTCCCAGGGAACGGCGGACAGGGTTGTCAGATCAGGCACGAGCTTCAGGTCGCCGTCGCGCGGATCGTAGCGGAAATTGCCGGTTTCCTCGGGATACTCGCCGGAAATCGTCTGCCGGTAGAGCGCGGATGGCAGCGACAGCGACGTATTGGAGGTGAATTTGGAGGACGGCATCATCTTGCCGCGCGGTATGCCGGCGAGATCGGGCGTGATGCATTCAATATCTTCTATTCCGCGCCAATTGAGCCATTCGCGAACCTGCTTCCAGCTCTTCACGCCGCGCACATTGTCCAGGTAGCCCGGTTTGCTGCGGCTTTTTTTGGGCCTCAGTGAGCGCGGGTGGAGAGGGTCCTCCGAATTGTCGGGCAGATGCTGCTCGTTGGAAATGTTCTTCTTGTCCTCATGCCGCATGGGATCCTCGACGGTATCGCTTTCCTTTGCCGAAACGGTTCAGGAATCTGATAACACGAAAAGGCCGCCGAGGAGAGGGGGGGTGCAAGTAGCTTCCCTCTTTCGGCGGCCTTTTCAGCAGTTCGCGAATTGCGAAAGCTGCCCTCCCAGATTATTTGCCCTGCGTGACGATCACCGGAATAAGCAGGTCGCCCCAGTTGCCGTCGCCGCCATGATGCCGGGCGGAGCGGACGAGTTCGACCGACACGCCGGCGTCCACGGCTTTCATCACGGACTGGTTGAGCCTGTGCAGGTCGTTGGCGACCATGCGGATCAGGGTCTGCTGATCTGCGCTCATGGCGGAAGACTGTTCTTCTGCCCGTTCCTTGACGCGTGTCTGCGGTGCCATTTCGGTACTCCTTTTCTGGCGTATGCAGATGACGGATGCTCCGTCGGGGTGAAGAAGGGCGCTTGCCGCGCCCTCCGGGGGATTTATTCGGCGGCCGGGCGGAACTGTGCGGTTTCAGTCGATTCGCCCATGGCTGTGGTCGAGGACTGTCCGCCGGTGATGGCCATCGAGACGGCGTCGAAATAGCCGGTGCCGACTTCGCGCTGGTGCTTGGTCGCCGTGTAGCCATTGGCTTCGCCGGCGAATTCCGCTTCCTGCAGCTCCGAGTAGGCGGCCATCTGACGATCCTTGTAGCCGCGCGCCAGTTCGAACATGCCGTAGTTGAGCTGGTGGAAACCGGCGAGCGTGATGAACTGGAACTTGTAGCCCATGGCGCCGAGTTCGCGCTGGAACTTGGCGATGGTCGCGTCGTCCAGGTTTTTCTTCCAGTTGAACGAAGGCGAGCAGTTATAGGCCAGCATCTTGCCCGGATGGACTTTGTGGACGCCTTCGGCGAAGCGCTTCGCCTGTTCCAGGTCCGGCTTGGAAGTCTCGCACCAGATCAGGTCGGCGTGCTCGGCATAGGCGATGGCGCGCGCGATGCAGGAATCGAGGCCGTTTTTGACCGTGTAGAAGCCTTCCGCGGTGCGGCCGGCGTCGTAGTCCACGAAGGGCTGGTCGCGCTCGTCGATATCCGATGTCAGCAATTTCGCGGCTTCCGCGTCTGTGCGGGCGATCACCAGCGTCGGCGTTCCCATGACGTCGGCCGCCAGACGGGCTGCGTCGAGATTGCGAATGTGGGCTGCTGTCGGGATCAGAACCTTGCCGCCGAGATGGCCGCACTTCTTTTCCGAGGCGAGCTGGTCTTCGTAGTGAACGCCGGCGGCGCCTGCTTCAATGTAGGCCTTCATCAGTTCGAAGCTGTTCAGCGGGCCGCCGAAGCCGGCTTCCGCGTCTGCGACGATCGGTGCGAACCAGGTGTCGACCGATAGGCCGTTGCCTTCAGACGTCTCGATCTGGTCGGCCCGCTGCAGGGTGCGGTTGATGCGCTTGGCCAGTTCCGGGCCGGCGTTTGCCGGGTAGAGCGACTGGTCGGGGTACATGGCGGACGCGGTGTTGGCGTCGGCGGCGACCTGCCAGCCGGAGAGATAGATGGCCTTCAGGCCGGCGCGGACCATCTGCATGGCCTGATTGCCGGAGAGAGCGCCCAGCGCGTTGACGAAGTCTTCGTCATGAATGAGCTGCCACAGGCGATTTGCGCCCATCTCGGCCAGGGAATACTTGATCTGGACCGAACCGCGCAGCCGCTGCACATCGGCGACGGAGTACGGACGTTCGATGCCGTCGAAACGGCCTTCAGGCGCTGAAGGAACCAAGTTGTAAAAATCAGTCATAGCTTGCTCCGCTGCTTTTTGTCTCATCGGGTCGGGAGTGACCAGTGATCAATTTCGATGTGACTGCATTTACATCGCAACGCACAAAAAGCCAGAAAATTCCCGGAAACGTGGGTCATAATCGGGTCACAGTGTTGAAATTTTGACAAAGTGCGATTGTAAATTTGTAAAAATAGTAATAGCGACAATGGGTGTCAAAACTGTCAAGTCTTGTAAAAAGGTGTAAAATTGGCAGAACAGAAGATATTCGCTGGTCCACGGCTGCGTCGCGTGCGCAACGAACTCGGCCTTACCCAGACGGCCATGGCCGAGGAACTCGGAATTTCCCCGTCCTACCTCAACCTGATTGAACGCAATCAGCGGCCGCTGACAGTTCAATTGCTGATCAAATTGTCTTCCGTCTACAAGCTCGATCTGGAAGAGCTGCAGGGCGAAGCAACGGTGACCGTCACGGCGCTGAAGGAGGTCTTTACCGATCCCATGCTCGCCGATGAACTGCCGGGCGACCAGGAACTGATCGAGGTCGCAGACGCCGCGCCCAACGCGGCGTCGGGGTTCATCAAGCTCTATCGGGCCTACAAGGAATCGCAGTCGCGGCTTTCCGACCTGTCGGATCTCTTGGCGAGCGAGGGGCGCTCCACCTCCGTTTCAAGCGCCAGGCTGCCTGTGGACGAGGTGCGCGAAGCATTCGAGGGACGACCCAACTATTTTGAAAAAGTCGAAGTCGCGGCGGAGGCCTTTGCGGCCGACAATATTTCCGGCGACGATCCGGGGTCGTCGCTGAAAGAATGGCTGAAGCGCGAACACGGCATTGTCGTCCGGCTTCTGCCTGTCCATACCATGCCCAACTGGCGAAGGCGGTTCGACCGGCATTCCATGCGGCTTTTCCTGTCGGAGCGGCTGTCTTACTCGGACCAGCTTCGCGAAATGGCAGTCGAAGCAAGCCAGCTTGCCCTGCGGGAAATCGTCCAGAAGGAACTCGACGATTTCGGATTCGCCACGGACGAGGCGCGTCGCCTCGGTCGCTTCGAGATCGCGCGTTATGCGGCGCATGCCCTGCTGATGCCCTACAATGCGTTCCAGTCGGCGGCCGCTCGCGCGCGCTACGACATCGATGTGTTGAGTTCGCGCTTCCGTGTCTCCTGGGAGCAGGCGGCCAACCGCCTGACGATGCTGCAGCGCCCGGGCGCCGCAGCCATTCCGTTTTTCATGCTGGAGATAGACAATGCCGGAAACCGGTTCCGGCGCGCCGGCGCGCGCGGGTTTCCACATTCCCGATTCGGCGGCGCATGTCCGAAGCTCAATATCCACGCTGCCTTCAGCCAGCCGGGCCAGGTCTTCGTTGAGGCCGTCGAGATGCCGGACGGCGCGGAGTTCTTGACCGTTTCGAGGACGCTGGAAGGTCCGCGGGGCGCATTCAACGAGCGCGTGCGCCGAACCGCATTGATGATCGGCTGCGATATCGGGTTCAAGGACGACGTCGTCTACGGCGCGGCGGCGTCCGCTCCCGGCCTGCCTCCGATGCCGATCGGCCCGTCATGCAGGCTGTGTGAACGCCAGGCCTGTCCTGCGCGCGCCGAGCCGCCGCTCACGCGCCCTTCGGGGCTGGACGAGATGGTCACAGGGCTCAGCGCCTTCGATTATCAGTAAGGTATGGCGGCGCTAGGGCAGAAAGATCGGAGAGATCACCGGTCGTGGCCAGGATCCGCCAACGAAGAAACGGGTTTCGGGCGGTGGGTCGCCTGCTTCGGTGGTCTCTGTAGCGGGCGGGCCTTCCGTTAGCGTGCCGACCAGCGCCAGGCCGCCGCGCGCATAGGGAATAACGCCGGTCAGTTCGAGCGTGGCGTTGGCGGAGACGATCTCGCCGATTTTTACGAGAGCCTGCCCGTTGGAAAGATCAACATCGATCTCGGCCGTTTGAAAGGCCAGCGATCCGTCAGCCACCGTGCTGATGTCGAAAAACTGCTCGCTGGTGGCGCGCTTCTTGAATTCTGCGAGATTGAACGCGGGAATGGCGCCGTTGACGATCGAAAGCTTGAATTTGCCGTCAAGATCGGTGGCGGCCGTCGCCCAGGCGGGATAGCGGGAGGCGAGGTTGATGTCGAACGAAGCCTGCCCCTGCAAAATGGGGCCGCCATAGTTCAAGGCGTTGAGCGCCTGTTCGAGGTTGATGTCGCGGCCGGAAAACTTGATTCCGCCGCCGCCTTCGATGCCTTTTTCCGCGAGCATGATGCGGCCAAGCAGGCGGCCGCCATAGGCCGTCGCATCGCCGACGTCGAATGTGGCGCGGCCGTCGGCGATGCGTCCGGCGGCGGCGACATTGGTCAGATTGAGCGGTCCAAGGGTGGCGGACTGGGCCGAAAGGCGCAGATCGAGGGAAAGCTGGTGAAGGAACGACGTGTCGATTGTGCTTGAAATGTCGTCGCCGGATTGCGGCAGCGGCGTGAAGGCGCGCAGGAAAGACATGATGTCGAGTGTGCTGAAGGCCAGTGTGCCAGAGACGCCGGGTTTCTGTTCGTCGGAATATTCGATATCCAGCACGCCGATGCCGCGATTGCCTTCCAGTTCCAGTATCAGCTTGTCGAGGATGGAGCGGCCGCGCTGTATCTGAACTTCCGCGTCCAGAGAAACAGCGCCCAGCGCCTCTCCGGGTTTGATCTTCGTGCCGGCCCATTCCAGCAGCAGCCGCATCGACGTGCTCTGCATGTTGAGCTTGCCGCCGAAAAACGGTTTGTCCGAAAGGTTGGCCGAACCGTCAAATGAAAAGGTCAAAGGCGTTGAAACCATCTGAAGATTGATCGGCGCCGTCTGCCGCGCAAGCAGCGCCAGCGGCTTGTCGGACACGACGGTCAAGGCAATCGCCTCGCCGCGGATGATGCCCTTGACACTGCCGCGCACCTGGCTGTTGAGCCGCGGCCAGCTGATCGTTCCGTTGATGGCCGTTACACGTTCCTCGACGCCAGCCGGACTGTTTGTCCAGGACAGGGTTCCGTCCTGGATCGTGACGTCGCCGAGCCGGTAGTCGGGAACGGGCATGGCCTTTGCAGCGTCTTCGCCGTTCGCCGCCTCGCTTTTGGCGATCGTCGCGGCGACGGCTTCCGATATGCGCCCGGAGCTGCTGTACCACGGCGTTCGCCCGTCGGGCAGTCGCTCGACCCGCATGATCGGCCGCACCATGATGAAGTTCGAGAAGCTCGGATCGCCGGTCAGAGCCGAAAGGATGCTGAAATCCGCCTTTATCTCGTCGGCGTAGAGAATCGGCTCTGCGTCATTCGTCAGTTGCGATGTGATGCTGACCCGGTTCAGGTCGATATGGGGAACGGGCCAGAAACCGATCTCCGGCCTGTCGATGAGTTCGACCTGATGGCCGGTCCATTCGGAAATCTCTCTTTCCAGCCTGTCCTTTACGAGATCCGTCGAGATGGCGTACGGCAGCGCGATGCCGCTGACGACCGCCACGATCACCGCAATGATAATTGCCGCGACGATCCAGCGAATCCAACCAGTACGACGTGAACCGGTTTCCTCCAACTTGAAGAGACCCTCCATTCATCAATGAAATCAGGGGTAAAGCCTGCCGCAAGGAATTGCAAACACTGAATAATCACTCATGTGGCGGTTTTGCGATCCGAATCCGCGACGCCCGTTGCCGGAGATATTTGGACATATCGACCGGCTTTGGCGTGAAAATATGGCTGCAGCAAATTGATCTCCGGCCCATCGCTGGAGTAAGCAACACTTTCGTAACAGTCCGTTTTCATCGTCGGAGGGGTAGATGACCGATCAGAAACCATTGTGGGCGCCGTCAAGGGAAGCGATTGAAAGCGCAACGGTCACCACATTTGCGCGTCATTGTGCAAAGGCTACCGGTCAGGAACTCTCCGATTACGACGCGCTGTACGACTGGTCCGTGAACGATCGCGAAGCTTTCTGGTCGTGCGTCTGGGATTTCTGTGGCGTGGTGGGCGAGAAGGGCGAGCGGTTTCTCGTCGACGGCGACGCCATGCCGGGCGCGGCTTTCTTTCCCGACGCCCGGCTGAACTTTGCCGAGAACCTTCTGTCGGGCAGCGGCGATGGCGACGCCATCATCTTTCGGGGAGAGGACAAGGTCCGCTCGCGAATGAGTTGGGACGAGTTGCGCAGTCTCGTCTCGCGGCTGCAACAGGCGATGCGGGATCTGGGCGTCGAGCAGGGCGATCGCGTCGCCGCCATGATGCCGAACATGCCGGAAACGATCGCGGCGATGCTCGCCACGGCGTCCATCGGCGCCATCTGGTCATCCTGTTCTCCGGATTTCGGCGACAAGGGCGTGCTTGACCGTTTCGGCCAGATCGAACCGAAACTGTTCATTTCCTGTGACGGCTACTGGTACAATGGCAAGAAGCAGGATGTTTCGGAAAAGCTGAAGACGGTGGAAAAGGCGTTGAAGCCTTTGAAGACCGTCGTCATTCCCTATGCCGGCGACGCTGCCGAACTCGCCGGCGCGCTCGACAATGCAGCGACGCTGTCGGATTTCATTGCGCCGTTCCAGAGCCGCGACGTCGTCTTCACGCGACTGCCGTTCAATCATCCGCTCTACATCCTGTTTTCCTCGGGCACCACGGGCATCCCGAAATGTATCGTCCATTCGGCAGGCGGCACGCTGCTGCAGCATCTGAAGGAGCAGCAGTTGCATTGCGGCCTGCGGCCCGACGAGCGGCTTTTCTATTTCACGACCTGCGGCTGGATGATGTGGAACTGGCTGGTGTCTGGCCTCGCTTCGAAGGCCGTGCTGTGCCTCTATGACGGCTCGCCGTTCTATCCGGACGGCAACATTCTGTTCAACTACGCTGCGGAAGAAAAATTCGCGATTTTCGGCACTTCGGCGAAGTTCATCGATGCGGTGCGCAAGGCGGGGCTCACGCCCAAGACCTCGCATGATCTTTCAACCATGCGGATGATGACGTCCACGGGCTCGCCGCTTTCACCGGAAGGCTTCAACTTCGTCTATGAGGGAATCAAGGACGACGTCCACCTCGCTTCGATTTCGGGCGGCACGGATATTGTTTCCTGCTTCGTGCTTGGCGTTCCCGTAAGGCCTGTCTGGTCAGGCGAAATCCAGGGCGCCGGTCTCGGCATGGCGGTCGATGTCTGGAACGAGGCTGGCGAACCGGTGCGTCTCGAAAAGGGCGAACTCGTCTGCACGCAGCCTTTCCCCTGCATGCCGGTCGGGTTCTGGAATGACGAGGACGGAAGCAAATACCACGCGGCCTATTTCGATCGTTTCGACAATATCTGGTGTCATGGCGATTTCGCCGAATGGACGGGGCATGGCGGAATGGTCATCCACGGACGATCGGACGCTACGCTCAATCCCGGCGGCGTGCGCATCGGCACGGCTGAAATCTACAACCAGGTCGAGCAGATGGACGAGGTGGTCGAGGCCATATGCATCGGCCAGGACTGGGACGACGATGTGCGGGTCATCCTCTTCGTGCGCCTGTCCGACCGCGTAGAACTGGATGAGGATCTGGTGAAAAGGATCAAGAGCCGCATTCGCACCGGTGCGTCCCCGCGGCACGTCCCGGCCGTCGTTCTGGCGGTGAAGGATATTCCGAGAACCAAATCGGGCAAGATCACCGAACTTGCAGTGCGCGACGTCGTTCACGGCCGCGAGGTCAAGAACAAGGAAGCCCTAGCAAATCCCGAAGCGCTCGAGCTTTTCTCAAATCTGGAAGAGCTGCGTTAGGTCAGGTTTCACAAACCAGCATTCGGCGCGCCAGCGTCTTCATGGCGTCCACATAGGCCTCCTGCGTCCAGCCGCAGGCGACGGTGAGCTGTCGCCAGTTATGAACCATCAGCAGGGTCCATAAGAGGTCGGTCGCCTTGTCAGCGTCGAGTTCAGGTCTCAGTCGGCCGTCCTGGTCGAGCGCCTTAACGGCTGCCTCGCACCCCTCGCGCACGGCCTGCATGCGGTCGCTCCAGGCCTCTTTCGCCGCCGGATCCTTGTCCTGCATCGCCAGCAAGGCTGCTGCCACCCCGAAAATCTCGGGAATATGATTGCCCCAGGCCTCGATGAAGGCGTCCAGCCGCGCCAGCCCTGTCGTCGCCGAACGGCTTGCGGCCAGGCGCGCATCAATATTCTTGACCTCGTCCAGGTAGCGGGTCGTCGCGATCAACAGATCGACCCTGTTCGGAAAATGCAGGTAGAGCGCCTGTCGGCTGACGCCGGCCTCTTTCGCAATGTCGGACATGCGCACGTCATCGCCGGTCGTGCTTTCGAGCAGTCGCCAGGTGGATTCGAGAATTTTTGTGCGAGTATCGGGTTTATTTCTTGACATGGTGTAAATTTATCACTAATTGACACCATGTCAACTTTACATGGTGTCAAGTCAGGAGATCGTTATGAAAGTCATCATATTCGGAGCGTCCGGAACCATTGGCCGCCTCGCAGTCGATAAAATGCTTGCCGGAGGGTGCGAGGTGACTGCTTTTGCGCGTCATCCCGAAAAGCTGAAGAATTCAAATCCGAACCTTACGCGTGTTGCAGGAGACGTCATGGATCCGGAGGCTGTGGCGAACGCAGTCAGCGGTCACGATGCTGTGGTCGTCACCCTTGGGTCGGGCATGTCGCGCAAGGGGGCTGTCCGGTCGCAAGGCACGCTGAACGTCATCCAGGCGATGCAGCGGCGCGGGGTGCGGAGGCTGATCTGCCAGTCGACGCTTGGCGCGCATGAAAGCTGGGACAATCTCAACTTCTTCTGGAAACGCATCATGTTCGGTTTGATCCTGCGCCCGGTGTTTCGGGATCACGAACTGCAGGAGCAACTGGTCCGGGCCAGCGGCCTAGACTGGACGATCGTGCGGCCGAGCGCCTTTACGGACGATCCGTCCACCGGAAAATACAGGGAAGGATTCGGAGCCGGCGAACGCAACCTCGCCCTGACGATATCCCGCAGCGATGTTGCGGAATTCCTGAAACGGCAGTTGAAGGATACGTCCTATGTCAATCGGGCCGTCGGAATTTCTAACTGACGAAGGGTATACTGCGGGTTCACCCTCGCATCGCAAACGATCCGTCACGCCTCCGCGTGGCGGGCGATAACTCGATTGCCCGGGCCCGGCGCAACTCGATCAGATTTCAGCCGTCTCGTTCCTGACCTTGTGCGGAGACAGCCGCCAAGTTCCGCGATCCACGAGCCACTCAGACGCTTTCTTGATGCCGCCGAAGGGAAAGACGTGAATCTGCCGGATGGCGGTTTCGGGTCGTGACAGAACATGGTTTTCGATCGGCGCAACCACGTCTTCCGGCGAGTGGCTGGTGGCGAGCATGGTGAGTGATCGCGTGTTGCGCTTGAAGAATGTCAGCGAATTGCCAACGCCGCACATCGCCGCATATTTGATGAGAGTTGTGATCTTGGCGGGGCCGGCGACGCCGAGATGGACCGGCAGATCGACGCCGTGACGCTTCAGGCTGTCCGCCCATTTGATAAACTTGTCGCCGTCGAATCCGAACTGCGTGACAACGCGGATTTTGGCGTCGGTTCGCTCGCCAAAGGATTTTTTCAGGCGCAGCGCTTCCAGCGCCACTTCTTCCGAGAAGTCCGGGCTTCCTTCCGGATGGCCCGCAACGCCAATATGGGTGACGCCATATTTGTCGAAGAAACCGGTCTCCAGAACTTCCATGCTCGAAGAGAATTCGCCGGCCGGTTTTTCAAGTCCCCCGCCAATCACCAGAACGTCCCGCACGCCGGCCGTCTCGGCCATCGCCTTGATGCGGTCTTCCAGCGCCTGCCGGGTTGTGAGGCGGCGCGAGGCGAAATGCGGAACCGGAGTATAGCCGAGATCATGCACGCGGCGCGCGGCGGCGACCAGTGTTTCGGTCGGATCTGATCCGACATCCGTAATGTACACCCGAACGCCCGCTGGAAAGAGCCCCGGCAGATCAGCTGATTCGACAGCCTGTCTTGGAGACACCTCGATAGACGCCTCTATTTTCTTTCCTGCGCTGGGCATGGTCATATCGACTTTTCCTTTCATCCGCGGCCGTCGGGCGCGACGGTTTATGACTGGTTCCTGTAGAACTTACGGCTTGCTTCGTGAATTGGCCATGGCTGCACGGTTGCGCGCACAGGTGTCTGTCGGTGCGGCTCGACATTCGGCTTGGCGCTGCCGCCGTCCGGTTCGCCCCATAAGACACTGACTTCTGCGCCCGGTCGCGCGACCGCCTCGTCCAGGATCGCGAGCGATATCCAGGCGCGTTCGTTGGCCGAAAACACCGGACTGATCGAGACGCCGACATCTTTTCCGCCGTCCTGCACGCGATCATAGGGATGCGTTGCGTAATGGGCGGCCGGCATTTCCATGAGCTTGGCGGGAAGAGCCTCGTCATCCATCATGCCGGCGAATACCGACAGTACGTGCTCCCGGTTCCAGACCAGCGTCATCTTGCGACGGTGGGGGCCATCCGCCATCTTTTCCAGCGCCTCGCGGCCGATGAAATCGTGGTTGAACTTGACGACGCGGCCGTAGTCGAGATCCCAGGGCGTCAGATAATAATCTTCGATAGTGTCCGACATCAGGCTGCCGCCGAGCGAGGAGACGCCTTCGAACCCGTTTGCCGGCAGCCATTCGCGATAGGCTTGCATGCCCTTGCCGGAAAAGATCGCCGGCAGCGGGGAGGGGATCCAGCCCGATTCTGCTGCGGCCGTGGAATAGGCGCGTGAACCGACCTGCCGCAGCCCGAACGCCTCTCCGGCTTTCAGGATCGCAGCCTTGACGGCTGCGCCATCCTCAAATGGACCCCAGAGTTCCAGACCCTGTGCGCCGCCCATGCCGTGCGACAGGGTGCGGGCCTTGCATCCGGCTATGGTGATTTCACCCATATTGAAGAATTTCGTGGTCAGCGGTCCGCCTTCGTTCACCGTCTCCAGCAGCTTCAGCGCATTCGGTCCCTGCACTTCGTAGCGGTATGTCTTGCGGGGCTTGTCGGGGTTTTCCAGTGTCCGGATGTCGCGTTCGACCGTGACGTCGTAGCCGCCCGTTTCTGCATGATACTGAACCCAGTTGGGCAGCACCGGACGCCCGACAATGTTGACCGCGTCGTCTTCGAGGCCGAAGACGATCGCGTCTCCGATCACGTAACCCTCATGATTGCAGCAGACCAGTTGCTTGGCCTTGTTGCGACCGAAACCTGCGAAACTGTTGACGCCGAGATCGGACAGAAGCCGGATCGTGTCCGGTCCCTGGACGTAAAGATCCGTCATGTGGAAAGACTGATCCATCAGCGCCGCTGCTTCCCGCCAGGCGCGCTGCTCCTCCATCCAGGTTGTAAATTCCGGCGCGATCGGAAACTGGTAACGGCCCGTCTGGGCGTTCTGCATCATCGCGGCCGGGTTGCCATATTCCCTGATCCTGTCTTCCAGCGATTGTTGCGACATGGTCTCCTCCAGGGCGTTCCTCAGTTGATCATCGAATTCGGCAGAAACAGAGATATCTGGGGAAACGCCGCCAGCAGCATCAGCGCCAGAAACATCGCTCCCCAGAAAGGCAGAACGCCTGCGAAGATCTGGGCCAGGGGCACATCCCTGGCGACCGATTTCACGATGAAGACGTTGACGCCGACCGGCGGCGAAATCAGCCCCATCTCAAGTGTCAGGACCAGCAGAACGCCGAACCAGATCGGGTCTATGCCGAGCTGCATGATGACCGGAAAAAAGATCGGCATCGTCAGCACCAGCATGGCGAAACCCTCGAGAAAGCAGCCAAGCACCAGGTAGCAGGCGAGGATCAGCAGAAGGATGCCGAAAGGCGGCAGATCGAGCGCGCCGAGAAATGCGCCGACAGCCTGCGGAATGTGACTGAGCGCGAGGAACGGATTGATCATGTGGGCGGCGATCAGGATCAGCATGACGGTGGCTGTGGTTACGACCGAATCCTGTGTCGCGTCCCACAGTGCGCGCAACGTCAGGCGCCGCTGGGCGGCGCCGGTTATGATAACCAGCCCGGCGCCGACGGCCGCCGCTTCGACCGGCGAGAAGACGCCGCCATAGATGCCGCCGATCGTCAGGACGATGATTCCGAGTATCGGCGTCGCACCGCCGAGGGCCTGGAATTTCTCCGACACGCTGGTTTTGGGGCCGGCTGGCCCGAAGCCCGGCCGGATCCAGCAGAGCAGGCTGATGAGCAGGACGAAGATCGTCAGCAGCAGAAGGCCCGGCAGGACGCCGGCCAGGAACAGCCGGCCGATCGATTGCTGGGTGAGGATGGCGTAGATGACGAAACCGGTCGATGGTGGAATAAGGATGCCCAGCGTTCCGCCGGCTGCGACGGCGCCTGTGGAAAGGCGCGGGTCGTAGTTGAACCGATCCATCTCCGCCAGCGACACTTTACCCATTGTCAGCGCCGATGCCACGGACGATCCGGACAGCGCCGCGAACCCGCCGCATCCGATGATTGTCGCCGACGCCAGCCCGCCGCGAATCGAGCCGATGATTGCATAGGCCGCATCATAGAGACGGCGGCTCATCCCGGTCGCCGTCGCGACATTGCCCATGAGAATGAACAGCGGCACCACCACGAGTTCCGCGGAGGAGGCGAGCGTAAATGTTTCAGAGGCCATCAGGCTCATTGCGGCCGGCAACCCGTTGAGCAGGGCAATGCCGCCGAAGCCGATTGCGAACATGGCGAAGGCCACCGGCACGCGCAAAACCAGGAGGGCAAGCAGCAGGGCCATGCCGATCGCGCCGATGACGCCTGCGCTCATAACAGGCCTTCCCGCTCTTGGCGTACATCCCGTCCGCTCAAGGCAAGTTCGATCGCGCGTAGCAGCATGGCCAGCGCCGTTATCGTCGCAAAGGCGCACAGCGACCACTGAAACCAGGCTTTCGGCAGGCTGATGATGTTCGTCTTCAGCCTGAGCATCAGCGAGAGTTGCGAGGATTCCCAGACGGTCCAGGCGATGCCTGCGAAGATCGCGCAACCGATCAGGGCGCCTGCGATATCCGTGACGCGATTGAGCCAGCCCGGAAAGGAATGTTCGAATACATCGACGGCGATATGACCGCCGAGCTTGTCGCACAGCGCCATGCCGCCGAACACAACGATGACCATCGCCATTTGGGACATGTCCTGAGCGCCGATCAGGGGATGTCCGAAATAGCGGCCGGTCACGTCGACCAGTATCACGCAGACTTCGAAAATAAGGCCAATGGAGCCGATCATTGCGGACAGGCTGATCAGCCTGTCCGCAATCTGCCTCGCCATGTTCAGCAAGGGTTTATTCTCCCCGCATTGCGGAAAGAACGTCTTGTGCGTTCATCTCGGCGATCAGCTTGTCGGTCACCGGCAGGGTCAGTTCACCGAACGCCGCCGCCTCGTCGTCCGACAGGACGATGACCGTATTGTCGCCTGCGTCCTTGATCGACTGCAGAACGTCGTCGGCGCGGGCGTTCCAGCCTTCTTCGCCGCTCTGTGAGAGGCTGCGGCCGCTGTTCTTGTCGATGGCCGCCTTAAGGGCGTCCGGCAGGCTGTCGTATTTTCCCTGGTTCATCACAAGGTAGAAGGTGATGTGGCCGAGAGGCGCTCCGAAGGTGTAGCTGTTGGCCACTTCATCAAGCTTGAAGTCGCCTACTGCGCTTGTGCCGGTGATCACGCCGTCGATCAGTCCCGTCTGGAGGGCGTTGTAGATTTCGCCTGCCGGCATCTGCACGGGCGTTGCGCCCAGCGCTTCGACCGTTGCGGCGGCGGTGGAGCCGGAAACCCTGATCTTCAGACCCTTGATGTCGTCAGGCGTGCGAACGTCGTGATCCTTCATGATGAAGATGTTCGGTTCGGAAGCCCAAAGCGCAAGCGGCTTTGTGCCGGGGAACTCGTCCTTGAGATGTTCGTCGTAGGCGTTCCAGATCATGTCATAGCCGGTCATTCCGTCCATGGCGCCCGGCATTTCGACGATCATGCTTTTTGGAAACTGCGATGACGTATAGCCTTGCAGACCCCAGGTGATATCCGCCACGCCCTGGAGCGCGCGGACATATTGTTCCAGCGGGCCGGCTCCGAGTTCGCCGCCCGGATAGACCTGGATCTTCAACGCGCCGTTGGAATCCTGCTCGACGCCATTCGCCAGCGGCTCGACCACAGACCGGGTGACAATATGCGCCGGCGGCACGAAATGCGCGAGCTTGAGTGTTTCTTGCGCCGAAGACGGACTTGAAAGGCCTACAAAGGCGGCTGCGGCGACCGTCGCCGAGGCAAGACCGCCGAACATGCGATTGATATTCATCACTATCCTCCTGTTTGATGATACTTGCCCCGCCGAACGGATCGAGGCTGCGCCTGGTGCGCGCAGCGGGGTAATTCCTCCTCGTATCATTGCCGCCGGCCGTTTCCGGCCGGCGGGACGTCCGATGTTCCTGCGCCAAACAGAATATCAGGACGACTTCTTTGTGCGCCAGCTTTCAGCGTAGTTTTCGCGCGCTTCGCTGGCGTAGGGCGTCGGCGACACGCGCACCCTGATTTCCGTCTGCTTGTGCTTCTCCGTCGACGTCTTCTGGGTTTCCTCCGGCTCGCCCCAGACAAGCGTCAGGACGTCGCCTTCCTGCACATCGTCATCGACGACGCCCAGGGACAGCACGCAGCGTTCGTTGAACGAATAGCCGTTGAACATCGACATGCCGACCATCTTGTCGCCATTCATGATCATGTCGGCGCTGGTGGACGCGTAGTTCGGCTGCGGGAAATCGATCCATTTATAAGGCGTGCCGCCATCAAAGCCGGATGCAATCACCTTGAGCACGTCTTCGCGGTTCCACTCGAAGGTGACCTTCTTGCGGTTCTTGCCTTCCTTCATCCTGGTCAGCGCGTCCTTGCCGATAAAGTCGGATTTCCACCCGATATAGAAGCCGTAGCCGAGTTCGAAAGGATTGACGTAGTAGTCCTCGATATTGTCGCTGACAAAGCTGCCGCCAATGGAGCCGGCTGCTTCATAGCTGTCCGCGCCCAGCCATTCGCGATATTCCTTCATCATGCCGTCGCCCGTGTAGATGCCTGGCAGCGGCGACGGAATCCAGCCGGATTCCAGCGTGTTCGTCGAATAGGCGCGGCTGCCGACCTGGCGCAGATCGACGCCGACGTCTCGCGCGGCTTCCAGTATGGTCGACTGGATGTAGTGCTTGTCGGCATAAGGTCCCCACACTTCGAGACCCGGCGCGCCGGCCATGCCGTGCCGCAGGGCCTGGACGCGTTTCGAACCGATATTGATCCAGTCGACATGGAAGAACTTCACGTCGGGAATGGCGCCGCCGTTGATCTTGTCGAAGATCTTGTTGGCGTCCGGGCCCTGGATCTGGAAACGGTAATGCGTGCGGTAGATCGCCTTGCCGTCCGGGCGGCTGTCGGAACGCGGATCGTGAATCAGCCGCACCTTCCAATTGCCGATGGCGGCCTGGAACTTGACCCAGTTTGCGGTCGGCGCGCGGCCGACGAGCACGAATTTGTCTTCGCGCTCGCGAAAAATGATCATGTCGCCGATGACGTGGCCGGCGGGCGTGACCGGCACGAAATGCTTTGCCCGGTTCAGATCGAAATTGGCGAAGCTGTTGATGCCGACATGTTCAAGAAACGCCGCCGCATCCGGACCTTCGACGATCAGTTCGTCCATGTGATGCGTCTGGTCGAACAGGACAGCCGTGTCCCGCCAGGCGCGCTGCTCGTCGCGCCAGTTGGAGAATTCCGGCGCTACGACCGGATAGACATACATTCCGATTTTCGAGTTGCGGAGATGATTTACGGTGTTGCCGCTTTCGCGCAGAACGTCTTCCAGACTGGATACAGTCATATCTTTTCCTCCCATATGGTCGTTCCGTGTATACATAACTGCCCGAATTATGGATCGGACGCAAGCATAAATCGGCGCGGCCGGCAGGCGTTGTCAGTTGGTGACGATCGCCAGGCTTGGCACCTGGTCCCTGAGACTTGCTTCCTGTCTCAGCACGTAATCGAGATTGCGCCTTGCGGTGCGCGCATGCTCGCGCGCCAGATGTTCGGCGCGACTGCCCTCGCGCGCGGCGATGGCTGCGGCGATCGCGCGATGCTGCTCCTGCGCCACCTGCAGGGAACGTCGGAACGCCACGATGTCGGACTTGTCGGGCAGGAAGGCCGAGGGGGACGCGAAAGGCAAGCGGCAAACACGCTCCACCTCCCGCTTGACCATGTCGCTGCCGGACAGTGACGCCAGAACCTGGTGAAACTCGGCGTTCAGTTCGGAATATCGCTCAAAATCCACGGTATCGCGGGATTCTCCGAAGCAGTCGTCAAGTTCCGATACCAGATGGTCCATGCGTGACTGGAGGTCCTGCCGAGCGCCGCGCTCGGCCGCCAGGCGCGCCGCCGTGCCTTCCAGGACGCCACGCAATTCGATGGCGTCGACGACGTCGTCCATCGTGAATGTCCGGACGACGAAGCCGCCATTCTTGAGCCGTTCCAGAAGGCCTTCCTCGGTCAATCTGGACATGGCGTCCCGCAGCGGCGTTCGCGATATCTGCAATTCTTCAGCGAGCGGCACTTCGAACAGGCGCGTCCCGCCAGTGAGCTGGCCGTTAATGATCTTCTCGCGCAGTTCGATGACCGTTCGCGCTGCGTGGGTGGCTGCCGTGTTCTGGCTCATCCTCGCGGTTTCCTCTGATATCTGTTCTCTGCGCGTTTCATTGTTTATGTATACACGAGTTCCGTAAAAAAGAAAAACAAGATCCATGGCTGACATGATCGCAAGACGATCCGACGGCAGACAATGTCAGCCAATCGAGGGCGGTGCTTTGCAGCGACGGCAAACCTTATGGTTAATCGGACGTAAACAAGAAATTAACCGTACCTTTACAGGGCGGCCTGTTGGTTACGATTTGATCAGTTTTATTAAGGAATCGTTTACGGTCGCCTTCGTATGGTCCGCGTGGCTGATCCATCTCGGGCTCAGTCACGAATTCAGGCGACGTTGGTCTTTTTGGCGAAGCCTGCTTTACATTTCAGCAGATTCGACAAGTGCGCTTCGGCGCACTTTTTTTTTATTCTCTCAACGCCGCTGGTATTTCTGTCGACTGGGACAGCAGATAGGCGTCGATCGCGTTCCGGTCATCTCCCGAAAGCTGGTCTGATCCGAACAGCTTCAGGCTGTGCAGGCCTTCGATCGCCAGATAAGCCATGAGGGCCTTTGTTCGATCTGCAGATCCCGCAAGCAGGCGTTGGAGCAGTTTGCGTCGGAATTCGTTGACCGGTTGCAGGAAATCCGGATCCTCGGCCATGGCCGAGAAGATCCACGAGGCGGGTGGATGCTTTTCGTCGAGCGATTTAAGCGACAGGGAGACATAGGCCTTCATCAGGGCCTCTCCGGAATCGTCTGGCGTCACCGCGGCGTCGAGTCTGGCTTCGAATTCGGCGATATAGTTTTCCACAAGGCCGGTCATCAGCGCGGCCTTGGACGGGAAGTGGTAGAGAAGCCCGCCCTTGGAAACGCCGGCCCGCGCCGCGACCGCGTCAAGGGAAAGTCTGCCCGGACCGGCGTCGCGGGCAAGCGCCGCCGCCGCTGCAAGGATCCTGGATCTCGAACTCGGTCTGTTGCCGGACATTCACTTCCTCTCTATCTAGTGATAGTAAATCCATTTGACATTACCGTCCAGACGGTACAGTAATTATGTGGCTGGACACTGTTCGCCTGTCTCTGTCACGGGCCAATGTCATCTGATCTTCGTCCACGCAGAGGTTCCCGTGATCAAGCGTTTCATTATTGCCATCATCCTGCTTGCGATCGTCGGCGGCGGCATCGTCGGCTTCAACATATTTCGCGATCAGGCGATCGAGCAGTTTTTTGCGAATATGCAGGCGCCTCCGGTCACTGTTTCGACCATGGAGGTCGAACCGATTACCTGGGATCCGGGAATCATGGCCATAGGAACGGTTGGAGCGTCCAAGGGCGTCGATCTGACAGTCGAAACCACCGGCGTGGTGCGCGATATTCTGTTCGACGCAAACCAGCAGGTTGAAAAGGGCACCGTGCTTGTGCAGCTCGAAGACGAGGTTGAGCGGGCGGACCTGAATTCGGTCGAGGCGCAGGCCGCGCTCGACAGGCAGACCCTGGAACGCGTCCAGCAATTGCGCGAACGCGGCGTGAATTCGCAAGTCAGCGTCACGAACGCCCAGGCGACGGCCTCCGTGTCGGCGGCTTTGTCGACCAAGGCGCAGGCCGTGCTCGACCAGAAACAGGTCAAGGCGCCGTTTTCCGGAACGACAGGTATCCCGCGCGTCGATCCGGGCCAATATGTTTCGCCGGGCACGGTGATCGCGACGCTGCAGGACCTTGAAACGATGCGGGTGGACTTTACCGTCCCCGAACAGCGTTTCGACGATCTGGAAATCGGGCAGGACGTGGTTTTCGGAATAACCACCGACGACATGCCGTTCACCGGTTCGATCACCGGCATCGATCCGAAAGTCGACCCCGTCACCCGGATGGTGTCGGTGCGCGCAGTCATCACCAATCCGGATGGAAAACTCAATCCCGGTCAGTTCGTACAGGTCAGGGTCAAGCTTCCTGAAGAGGAGAATATCCTCGCCATTCCGCAGACCGCGCTGATCACAAGTCTTTATGGAGACTATGTCTATCGCGTCAGCAACGCCGAAGACGCAGACGGCGATGCGGCTGAAGCCGAGGGGGATGCGCCGGCCCGACTGGTCGCAAAACAGATCTTCGTGAAACCCGGCCGTCGCAGCCGCGGCTGGGTCGAGATCGCCGAAGGCGTATCCGCTGGCGACACGGTGGTGACAGCAGGGCAGAACCGCCTTTCCAACGGCGCAACCGTAACTGTCGACAACGCCATCAACCCGGGCTTGGCGGCGGCCCAGAAGACGGGCGGCGAATGAATTTCTCGAATATATTCATACAGCGTCCGGTTCTCTCGACGGTTCTGGCGTTTCTCATCCTCATTCTGGGATTCCAGGGCATCTTCAACCTGCAGATCCGTGAATATCCGGAGGTCGAGGAAACCGTCATCACCATTACGACGGTCTATCCGGGCGCGAGCCCCGATCTCGTCCAAGGTTTCATAAGCGCGCCGGTCGCAGCCGCCGTCGCAACAACGGAAAACATCGACTACGTCACATCTCAAAGCCTGCTGTCGACAAGCATCGTCACGGTCCACATGCGCCTGGGCTCCAATCCCGACGTTGCCCTGACGGAAGTGCTCTCCAAGGTGCAGCAGGTGCGCGGCGATCTGCCGACGGACGCCAGGGACCCCACGATCGTCAAGGGAACGGGTCAGACCTTCGCCTTGATGTATCTGTCCATGCAGAATCCGAACATGACATCGGAGCAACTGACCGAATACATAAAGCGCGTGATCAAGCCTCGCATGTCGACGGTCAGGGGCGTCGCCGACGTCCAGATCCTGGGCGCCGCCGACTACACGATGAGAGTCTGGATCGACCCCGTCAAACTGGCCGCCCACAGCATCACGGCTTCCGAAGTTCTCGCCGCCATCAATGCGTCGAATTTCCTGTCCGCGCCAGGCAAGACAGAGAACGAATATGTCGCCTATTCCATCACCCTCAGATCGACGCTGCAGACCGAAGACGCATTCTCCGAACTGCCGGTGAAGTCGGAAGACGGCAAGGTCGTGCGGCTGCGTGACGTCGCCGAAGTCGAACTGGGCGCCGAAAGCAAGGACACCATCGTCAACATCAACGGTCAGGGCGGCACCTTCGTCGGCATCTACCAGACGCCGGCGGCCAATCCGCTCGATACGGCGTCCGCGGTCATTGAAGAATTGCCGGCCATCCAGGCAAGCCTGCCGGAAGGCATGTCGATCGCCCTTGTCTACGATTCAACCGAGACGATCAGCGCTTCGATCGAGGAGGTCTTCAAGACCATTGGCGAAGCCGTCATCATCGTGATCGTGGTGATCCTGCTGTTCCTCGGCTCCTTCCGTTCGGTGCTCATGCCGGTGGTGACCATCCCACTGTCTCTCATCGGAGTCTGTTTCCTTCTCCTGATGATGGATTATTCGCTCAACCTGCTTTCGTTGCTGGCCATGGTGCTGGCGATCGGCCTGGTGGTCGACGATGCGATCGTGGTCGTCGAGAACATCCACCGTCATATCGAGGAAGGTCTGTCGCCGATGCAGGCGGCCTTCACCGGAATGCAGGAGATTTCCTCCGCCGTCATCGCCATGACGATCACGCTCGCCGCGGTTTTCGCGCCGCTTGCCTTTACCGGCGGCCTGACCGGCGCCCTGTTCCGGGAGTTCGCCTTGACGCTCGCCGGCGCCGTCATCATTTCCGGCGTCGTCGCCCTGACGATCACGCCGATGATGAGCGCGCGTCTGCTGAAAGCCGGACAGCAGAGCCGGTTCGCCAATTTCGTCGACCGCTGTTTCGAATGGATCTCCGAGCGCTATGAGCGGCTTGTCGACGGGTCTCTGAAATATCGTCCGGTCACGCTGCTCGTCGTCATTGCTCTGGTCAGCGTCACGGTCTTCATGTTCACCAAGACATCAAGCGAACTCGCGCCCGAGGAGGACGCCGGCGCCCTGTTCGCGCTGATCAACGCGCCGCGTTACGCGACCAGTGAATACACCGACCTCTACGCCGACCAGATTCGCGAATTGACGAAGGATATTCCCGAACTCGACAAGGACTTCCAGATCGTCGGATTTTCCGGACAAACCAACAGCGCGATCGCCGTCTGGTCCTTCAAGGACTGGAGCGAGCGCGAGCGGTCGCAAAAGGAGATCCAGGCCGATATCCAGGCGCGGCTGTCAAAGGTCGCCGGCGTCGAGGCTTTGGTCTTTTCACCGCCATCCTTGCCGGGATCAGGCGGCGGCCTGCCGATTTCCGTGGTGATCCAGTCGATCGGGGATCCGAGCCAGGTCTACGAGGTCGCAGAGCAAATCAAGCAGGAGGCGATGGCGTCCGGGCGCTTCATCGTCGTCCAGAACTCGCTTGCCTATGACGCGCCGGAAGTCACTGTCACGATCGACAGGGACCGCGCAGCTTCGCTCAATCTACCGATCAGCGATATCGGCACGACGCTCGGGCTGCTTGTCGGCGGCGGCTCGATAGCGCAGTTCGATCGCGAGTCCAACAGCTACGACATCATCATGCAGGTGCCCGAACGCTACCGTAACAATCCGGAAGCGGTTGGACAGTATTTCGTTCGCAGCATCACCGGCGACATGGTTCCATTGTCGGCGGTCATCAAGATTTCGACGAATGCGTCGCCGGCGGCGATCGAGCAGTTCAATCAGCTCAACGCCGCGACGATTTCAGCCCTGCCGCTTCCGGGCGTAACAACGGGCGAAGGCTTGGCGTTGATCGAGGATATCGCCCGGCCGCTGCTGCCCGAAGGCTTCTTTATCGACTATTCGGGTCAGTCCCGTCTGGAGAAGACGGAAGGCAACACGATTCTCATCGCCTTCGTTCTGGCCGTAATCATCATCTATCTGGTTCTGGCCGCGCAGTTTGAAAGTTTTCGAGATCCGTTCATCATCCTCATGTCGGTGCCGCTGTCGATATTCGGAGCAATCATCCCGCTCAATATCGGGCTTGGAACGCTCAACATCTACACGCAGGTGGGCCTCATAACGCTGGTCGGGTTGATCACCAAGCACGGGATCCTGCTCGTCGAGTTCGCCAATCAGCAGCGCCGGGAAAACGGCCTGTCGCGTCGCGAGGCGATCGTCGCCTCCGCGAAGGTGCGCCTGCGTCCGATCCTCATGACGACCGCCGCCATGGCGCTTGGCGTCGCGCCGCTGATCACCGCCGAGGGCGCCGGAGCGGCGGCGCGTTATTCCATGGGGCTGGTGATCTTTACCGGTATCCTCGTCGGAACGGCTTTCACCCTGTTTGTGGTGCCGATGTTCTACACCTTCATTTCCCGCAAGGATTTCGGCGCGCCCGCCGAGACGCCTGAGGATCGCCCGGTCGCGGCGAAGGAAGAAACCGCTCAACCTCTGTAGAGAGGAGCGCCGGACGGCCGCCGGATCGTCGTTCTGGAAATCAGGATGACGGGAAGGACGCCCACGAGCATGATGATCAGCGCCGCCGGCGCGGCGTCCTCGACGCGCGCCCGTGACGCATCCTCATAGACGAGCGTCGCCAGCGTGTTGAAGTTGAAGGGTCTGAGAAGCAGCGTCGCCGAGAGTTCCTTCATCGTGTCGACAAACACCAGGAGCGCGGCGGTCATCGCCGCGGGGCGCATCATCGGCAACAACACGGAGACGAAGGTCTGGCTCCGGTTGCGCCCGAGTGTTCGCGCCGCCATATCGAGATTGGGCGACAGCTTCTGGAAGCCGGCGTCCACCGAACCTTCCGCCATGGTCAGGAAGCGGATGCTGCAGGCGTAGATGATAGCGGCGCCCGATCCCGTCAGGAGCAATCCGACTTTGACGCCAAACATCTGTTCGGAGGCGAGATTGATCAGATTGTCCAGACCCGCGAGAGGGATCAGGACGCCGAGCGCCAGCACGGTTCCGGGAATGGCGTAACCGAAGGACGCGATGCGGCCGGTATAGGCGACGATCCTGCTGCCGGACACCCGCGCCGCATAGGCGATGACGAAAGCCATCACGACGGTGATGAGCGTAGTGACAGTGGAGACGTAAAGACTGTCAAACAGCGCAGAGTAGAGCCGGTCGCCAACAAATTGCTCCAGTCTGTTCAGAGCGAAGCCGCCAAGAACATAGAAGGGAACCCCAAAGCCCGCGAGAATCGGCAGCGCGCAAGCGACCGTCGCCGCCCACGCGACAGGGCCAGACAATTTTTGCGGAACCGTGTCGAAAACGGCTCCGGTTGTGCGCGTCACGTTGAAGCGCTGGCGTCTGCGCGCCCATCGCTCAAGAACGACGCATCCGAAGGCGATGATCAGCATGGCGCAGGCGATCTGGGCGGCGCCGGCCAGACTGCCGCGATTGAGCCACGTGTCGTAGATCGAGAATGTAAGCGTGTTGACGCCCAGATATTCCACGGCGCCGATATCGTTCAGCGATTCCATGAGCGCGAGCGTTATTCCGATGGCGAGAGCAGGGCGCGCCATCGGCAATTGGACGCGAAAGAAGGCGCCCAGCCGCCCGACGCCCAATGTCCGGGCGGCGTCGACAGCCGCTTTGCCCTGCATCAGGAAAACGGCCCGGCAGGTCAGGTAGACATAGGGAAAGAGCACGAAGGAGAGGATCATCACCGCTCCCCAGAGCGATCTCGCCTCCGGGAAACTGTATTCCGAGCCTGACGTGTATCCGAAGATCGCCCGGATTGCGCTTTGAACGGGGCCCGTATAGTCGAGGAATTCGACGTAGGCGTAAGCGGCGAGATAGGTCGGAACGGCAAACGGCAGGACAAGCGCCCAGGAAAGCAACCGGCGAAACGGGAAATCGCAGGAAACGACGAGCCAGGCCGAAAGAATGCCCATCGAGCCCGACAGGATCGCGACGCCCGAGAGCAGGAGAACCGTCGTCCAGATCGACTGCGGAATTACATAACGGATAAGGTGCGGCCAGTCCTGTGACGATCCGGTCAGGGCGATGACGAACAGCGCGATGACGGGAATGAGGACGAAGATCGAAATGACGAGCGCAAGAACCGGCAGGGCTGCGCCGCTGCGTGCGGATCGTGAAGCAGTCAACGGGAAATGAGCCATCTGTCTTTATCTTGCGCCAACGGATCCGGATGCGGCTTTCCGCGTCTTCTTCCACAAATCGGCGTTTGAGCGCAAGTCCGTCCGCTATTCGGCGGATTGACCAAGATTGGAAAGCGTGATCTTGCCGGACGGAAAATTCGCAACCAGTTCGAGGCGCCCGCCCAGCGCTTCTATCGTTTCCCTCAATGTGCTGATCTTCATGTCAGTGCGCTGTTCCAGTTGGGCGACGGCGCCCTGCGATTTGCCAAGCAGCGTCGCCAGTTCCGTCTGGGAGATTTTCAAGGCCTTCCGCAATTCGGACAATTCCGCCTCCTGAACCTCCTGCAATAGCGTTGTGACGCGTTCCTCCAAACCGAGGCGCCTCTCCTCACTCCAATCTTGCGTCAACTCCCGAAATAGTTTGCGTCCGCCCACTTGATCAGCCCCTCTTTTCCAAGCTCTTCGAGATGAACATCGTAAAGTGCGTCGGCAACCGGCGTGAATGTCTCATAAAAGCGGTCATCACCAGTCTTGTCGCCTCCGATGAGCAGGATGGCTGTCCGGCGTGGATCGAATGCATAAAAGACTCTCAGTGGTTTGCCGCTGCTTTGGATGCGTAATTCACGCATGTGATCGTGCCTCGAGCCTTCGATGCCGGAAGAGTAAGGAAAGGGAAGCGCCGGTCCGCGTGCTTCAAGCAGTCCGACCATGGCGGCCGTGTCGTCTTACTGATTTGCCGCCAGCGTGTTCCACCAATGTCCGAACTCGTCCGAGTATTCAACAATCCAGTTCATCAATTATCAGGTTTGGCTTATAATATAAGGTTTATATAATATTCGTCAATGCTGCAGAAAATGCGTTTCGCCTTTTGCAAACCAAAGACGACCCAACAGACATGTTGGAAGTGCTACTCCGCCAGCACTCGCTGCGGGGGAAAGCGGATTTCCACGATGGTGCCGGCGCCGGGTTTTGAATCCATCGAGAACTGCGCCCGGTTGGCCTCGGTCATCGCCTTGGCGAGCGGCAGGCCGAGACCCGTGCCTTCTCCGCGCGGGCGCGCGCTTTCCGAGACCTGTCGGAACGGCTTCATTGCGTCGGCGAGTTGCTGGTCCGACATTCCGACGCCCGTGTCGCGAATGCGCACGACGACGCCGCCATCCTTTTCATAGGACGACGAGACGACTGCCTGTCCGCCGGCCGGCGTGAAGCGCACGGCGTTCGAAAGAATATTGATCGCGATTTGTTTGATCGAACGCCGATCGGCGACGACATCGGGCACTGCGGATGACAGGCTGGTGCGGATGATGACGCGCTGCCTGTTGGCCTGCGGCTGCAAAATCGCCACGGCGTCGAGCAGCGTCTGGTTGAGCGAGATGGCTGCGAAGTCCAGTTCCTGTTCGCCGGCCTCGATCTTGGAGATATCGAGCAGATCATTGACGATTTCCAGCACATGCTTGCCGGAACGTCCTATGTCGTTGGCGTATTCCACGTATCGGGGGCTTCCGATCGGACCGAAGCGCTGTTCGGCCATCAGATCGGAAAAACCGATGATCGCGTTCAGCGGCGTTCGGATCTCGTGGCTGACCCGGGCCAGGAATTCCGATTTGTGGAGGCTGGCCGATTCCGCTTCGCGCTTGGCGCTCTTCAATTCCTCTTCGGCCCGTTTCCATTGGGTGATGTCGCGCATGACGGCGCAATGACCGTTCGAACCGGACAGGTGGCCGATGGTCATGAAAAGCGGCAGGAAACGCCCGGACGCCTCGCGCCCGATAACCTCCCTGCCGTCATTGAGCACGCTCGCCACGCCATGGTCGGAGAGGCTCGCGAGATAGTCCCGGACGGCGCGCTGGCTTTCATGCGCGAACAGATAGGAGAACGGCTTGCCGCGAATTTCATCTTCGTCGTAGTCGAACAGCGCCGACGCCGACCGGTTGAGAGACCGGATCGTTCCGTCCTGGCCGAGCAGCACCACGCCGTCGGTTGCGGTTTCCAGGATCGAGCGCAGCTCGTTCACTTCCACTTCCAGCGCAGCAACCTTCCGGGCTTCGGCCGGATCGCTCTCCGAGGCAAAGTACTGTTCCTCTTCCGCAGCGGGCGACGGTTCTTCCGGAAGCTGCGCTACATCGGTCGCCAGCGGAACGAATGTCAGCATCAGCGCCTTTTTCCCTTCCCAGATCACCGATCGCAATTTCGCATCGACCTCGACGGACTGGCCGTGCAGCGTATGCAACGTCATCGCCGCGTTTTCGGCGTCCAGATCGTCATCGTCCTCCACGCGGCCAAGGATGACGGGAAGTCCGCCCGTCGCGTTGACTTCCTCCGCGCCATCGAAACCCGTCAGCGCCTTGAAGGAGTCATTGGCGAAATAGATGCTGGATCCATTGTGAATGACCGTTGGAACGTCGATCCGGTCGAGTTCGTTGGCGAACAGCTCGCGACCGGACGCGGGCTCGGGCGCCGGGAATGCGGGAAGTTCTTCTTCCGGCGGCGGCGTTGTCTCGTCGCTGTCGTCAAAGGGCGTATCCGCATTGGCGACCGGTGATTCCGGTTCTTCCTGGCTGACGGCCTGCGCCGGATCGGTCGGCTCTTCGATATCCGAATTGCTTCTCTTGCCGAAAGCTGGAAGGTCGTCGGCCGCATGCCCGAGTTTCTCGGCAATTTGCCGGAACGCCATTTTCTCGGCATTGCTGAGGCCGGGCCTCGGCTTGGTGCGGCGATCTTCGAGTTGTATCACCTTTTCGGATTCGGGCCGGTCTGTCGGTTCATCGCGGTCAACGGTCTCGACTTGTTCAGGGGAGAGGTCCGCGTCCTCATCCGAAATACCGGCGTCCGACACTGGTTGCGCGTCGGTTGTCGCCGCCGGGATCGCTGTCGTTGCGGGCCTGGCGTCGTCGGCGAGAGCAAGGCCTATGCGCTCCGGGTCGTTGCGCGCATCGCCGCAGCGCACGATGCCGAAACCGCGGAAACCGTCAAATTCCCGCTCGCGCGAATAGGTCGGCAACGCCGCGAGATCCACCGGCACGCGCAATTCGGTTCCCTGAACGGGCCAGAACACGGTCTTGCCTGACCAGGTGTCGCGACGCTGCAGCAACTCGACGATCTCATGCTTTGGGTCGATATTGAAGACCTGCGCGACATCGCTGAATTTGCGGCCGATGACATCGGCGGCGTTCGGACCGACCACATCGGCGAATTCCGGCGATATTTCGGTGAACTGTCTTTCCGCGTCGATCTTCCAAAGAAAGCGGACCGGGCGACTAGACGGGTTGAATACGAAGCTGTCCGCCGCCGCGGCTACAATCTCCGCTTCTTCTGTTTCCGAGGCAATATCCGGTTCTGAGGGCGCTTCCGAGGGACGCTCAATTTCGGAGCCTTCGTCGGTGGTCTCCGCGCTTTCGTCTAGAACAGGTTCTGCTTCGCCGTCCGTCTCCGACAAAGGCGGATCGAACTTGTTTTCTACTAATTCTTCTGCAGTGTCCGGAGGCTGAAGCAGAGCAGGGTCGACAATAACCCCGCCCTGCGTCTGCTCTGCAATAGCGGACTGGCCCGGCTCCGTGCTGGGCGTATCCGTGTCGGTTTCCGACGCGGCGTCGATGTTGCCTTCAGCTTCCGAAATATCAGTCGAGACTTCCGGCTCAGGCGCCGGGTCCAGATTGCCGATCGACATTTCGACAGCGAACATCAGGTGCAATTCGTTGTCTTCGTCGATCCGCGCGACGGCCGCCGGAAGATAGCCGAGCGCGGTGCGCACCGGGTGTTTGACCAGCCTGTCGGCATCACGGGCGACATCCTCGATCAGGCGCTTGCGGGTCGCATCGTCCATCTCCAGCCGCCGGAATGATTGTGTAGAGGCGACGACTCGCCCCTCTCCATCCAGCACCGCCGCATGCGTGCCCGTGTCTTCGAAGCCGCTGATCATGTGACCGGCCCGATCCTCTGGCGTATCGGATGCTTTTTCCTGCGAACAGGTCAGCAGATAGGCGGGCTCTCCACCGGAAAGCTGTATCCGCTCCATGCCGGCCGAAAGCATGGGGCGACGAAAGCCCGAGCCGATGCGCATTGCAAACTTGTATGGTTTCGACGGGCCGGAGCGATCGGCGGATCGGGCCGCGCTTTGAATTTGCCTGAAGGTGGCCGATCCCGAGGCAAGGCCCTCTTCCAGAAAGTCGTAGAGGTTGGCGTAGCCGAAGAGATGAGCGCCGGCGCCGTTCACCCAGAGCAAATCCGTCAGGTTCTGCGCGAGCAGCACCTGTGCGTCGCCGCTGGCGAAGCCTTCCCGGATCCGGTCATGAACCGCTATGTCGATGAAGGGATATTGCCGTGAAGGCATTCTCTCACCTGCGTTTCAACTCGTCTGCAGCCACTTCATGGATCTGCTGCGCGTATTCATATTTAAGGCTGCCACCGGCGCGCCGGTTCCGAAGCCTGCTTTATTATTAATAGTCTGTTAATAGGCCGCTTGAGGGTTCCGGTCCATATGAAGGCGGCTTTCCGAGGCCTTTCTAGCCGGAATTAGTGCCAACAGGGTTAATGGAATTTTGTGCAGCGCAAAATTATGTTGCAATGCACAAAAAGATGTCCTATATAGGATCGGAAGCAAATGAAACCGGGCGCCTCTTGAGAGGGCCCAAGGAAGGAGCGCCAAAATGGCTACCAGAAAAACCACCACTGAAGACGTATTTGCATTCACCGCTTTCGATCCCGCCAAGTTCGGCGATTCCTATCGCGAATTCACCGAGAAGGGCATGAGCCAGTCGAAGGAAGCTTATGACAAGTTCAAGACTGCTGCCGAAGATGCTACCAAGACGGTTGAGCAGACTCTGGAATCCGCCCAGGCCGGAACCGTTGAGATGGGTCTCAAGGCCATCGACTCTGTTCGGTCAACCGCCGACAGCTCGCTGACTCACCTCGAGTCGCTGATGGGCGTCAAGTCGGTCGCCGAGTTCATTGAACTGCAGACTGCCTTCGTTCGCAGTCAGGCCGAGAGCGCCGTCAACCAGGTCAAGGGCTTCCAGGACACCGCGCGCAAGGTCGCCGAAGATGTCGCCAAGCCAGGCAAGGCCGCCTATGAAAAGGCAGCCAAGAGCTTCAAGGCTTAACTTCAGCTCCTGACAGAGAATGATTTCCAGGCCGGCGGTTCACTCGCCGGCCTTTTGCTTGTCGGCGTCGGGGCCGTGGTTTCTCCAATCGCTCCTCCGGGCGAACAATGGCCTGATCAGACGAAGATCGATCAGCGTGGCGCCGGTTGCAGCGGCCACGGCTAGGCAAAGTCCCCATTTCGAAACGGTTTCCATTGCGCCCTCGATCTGCAGCGCATGGGTGACGGTCGCGGCAACGACGATCGCAGCCAGACCATTATGGACAAGACGCCACGTTGCATAGCGCAAACCCAGGCGGTGACGCAGAATGACGAGCGCCGCCGTCAGCACGATCCCCCACATGGCGACCACCCCGTAAACGGAAAAGGTGGTTGGCGAGACAAGCAGAAGCGCGTCCAGCGTATCGGGAGGGCTCGTGATGAAAAGCCCTCCGATATGGAGACCGACGCAGGCGACAATCGCCGTCCCGACCCATCGGTGCCACTTACGCTCGGTGACCGCTCTTGCGCCCGGCAGGTATCCTGCGGCAAGCAATGGCTGGATCAACAGCAGCGACAGGCTGATAATTCCGGCGAAACCACCGACAATATAGGCGGTATTCCGGTAGGCCAGATAGGGGCTGGCTCCGGCGATCAGCACCGGTCCGATCATCATGGTCGCCAGAACAGCCCAGATTGAAACGGCGACCGTACGTCTTGCAGAATTCGGCATGGATGGACGGTCTGCAGCGTCACGCCGGTGCGAGGACAAACTCCGTGCTGACAGACGTATCGCTTGCGCTCGGCATCACGGGACGCAGGAACACGGTTTCGTAGGCGCCGTCGTCATAGGCCAGATGCGCATGCGGCTGGCCGAAATTCGGAACGATCTGCTCCATCTCAAGCCGGAAGCTTCCATCGGCGGCGGTCAGCACGCTGCCGTGATTTCGCGGCTCCCGTTCTCCGCCGAGGCTTGTCGCGGCCCAGATCTGGATCCGCACGCCCTCAAGCGGCGCGCCGTCGCCCGCGCGGCGCACTCTGCCGGAAACCCAGAATCCCGATCCCAGGCGCTCGACCATGGGCGCGTTCGGCCGGTAATTGTTGCTGCCGCCGCGCATCGACCGGGTCGGCGCAAGTCCGCTGGCTTTTGCTGGCGAGAGCAACCCGACGGGCTCCAGCGCCGTGACTGCGGTCGCCAGGCCAGCCGATACGAGGAAGGAACGACGATTGTAGAAAGGAGATTTCATGTCGGCTTCGCCCTTTGCGATTGGATTGTTATCCTCCAAGTCCCCTTCCATACGATCCTACATGAGATGTCGGATCAGCGGAACATGATGACATCGCACAATTCTGTGAGGGTTCCACGCCGGCGCAACCACGAGCCGACGCGGATGCGGAGCTGCATTTTTGCAGTTCCGCTCCAAGTTGGTCTTGCCAAATTGATTCCGTCGCCGTATGTCACGCGTTCAGAACGGATGACCCCGCCATGCGGTTGTAGCTCAGTTGGTTAGAGCGCTGGATTGTGGATCCAGAGGTCGGTGGTTCGAGCCCACCCAACCGTACCACTTCCGAAATCCCTAAACCTCGCCCCAGATCGTTCTGGCCGTCTCCACGACAAGCTCAAGCTTGCGGCGCTGGTCGTCGAAGGTCACCGCGTTGCCTTCCTCGGTGGACGCGAAACCGCATTGCGGCGCGATGCCCAGCTGGTCGAGATCGGCGTATTGCGACGCCTCGTCGAACTTTCTCTTCAGATCGTCGATCGATTCGAGCTCACCGGTTTTCGTCGTGATGAAACCGGGCAAAACGCGCTGTTTGCCTTTGGACAGCAGGCGCAGCGGCTCCAGACCGCCGGCGCGGTCCGTGTCGTACTCCATGAAGAAGATGTCGACGCCCGTCTTGTTGAAGACGGCGTCGGCGGCGGGATCGTATGCGCCCTCGGCCGCGTAGGCCGATTTGAAATTGCCGCGGCACATGTGCATGCCGATCACCATGTCCGACGGCCGGTCCTTGATCGCCTCCTGCATCATCCAGGCGTAGCGGTCGATCAGCCAGTCGGGATCCTGACCCTGGGCCTTCTTATCCTCGCGATGCTTCGGATCGCAGAGATAGGCGAAGAAGATATCGTCCATTTGCAGGTAGCGGCAGCCGGCGTCGTAGAAGGAGTGAACGGCCTTTCGGTATGTCGCGGCTATATCGGCGAACAGAACCTCGGCGTCCTTGTATTCGGCCGGCTTGATATCCTCAGGCGCTGTGCGGAAGTGACAGCAGCTCGGACCGGGTATGGAGATTTTCGGCACGACATTGGTGTTGGCCGCCACGAACCGGAAGTGTTCGAGCATCGGATGATCATCGGGAAAATCGAGCTTTCCGGAAATCGTCGGGAAAATCGGCCGAAGCTTCACGCCGGCGAACTGGACGCCCTCGTCGCGTTCTTCCAGGTCGAATCCGGTCAGCATGCCCATGAAGTCGTAGTGCCAGAATGACCGGCGGAACTCGCCGTCGGTCACGGCCTTGAGCCCCACGTCCTCCTGCATGCGGATGACGTCCTTGATCGCCTCGTCTTCGATTGATTTCAGTTCGTCCGCGGTGATTGCGTTTTCCTGAAATTTCTTGCGCGCTTCGGCGACGCTCGCCGGGCGCAGCAGGCTGCCGACATGATCGGCGCGAAACGGAGGGGTAAGATCGGACATTGATGTTTCCTTGCTTGGACTGAACCGGTTCTGAATTAGGGCAAGTTGCTTTAGCCGGGAAGTGTGGAGACTTCCACCAGCGCCTGACGGCGTTCGTTCTCGACCACGGCGATCGCCTCCTTAAGAACGCCGGGAAGGTCCTCGGCCTTCGAGACTTTCTTCGCCCAGCCGCGGCTTGCCGCCGCCGTCAGTGTGAAGTCGGGAGAGGGTTTCAGCGCGGTCAGCGGCATCTTGTTGGCTTTCGCCGCGTAACCGTCCGGATAGAGGCCGGTAACGGATGCGCGCACCGCGCCCCACTCCTCGTTGTTGAGAATGATGATGAGCACCGGCAACTCCAGCGCCTCGGCGATCTGGTGGCAGACCGTGGGATTGGCGAACATGTATGAGCCGTCGCCCATGGTGGCGACGCAGAGCCGGTCCGGATCGGCGAGCTGCGCGCCCATCGCGCAGGGAAAGCTCCAGCCGAGTCCCCCCGAATGCGGCTCCTGGAACCAGGAATTTCGCTCGGTTCTCTCCAATACGCCCAGTATCGTGCCCAATTCGGAAAAGACGCTGGACTTCTTGCCCCGGAGAGCGTCTCCCAGACACTTGCTTGCCCAGGCTTTGGTGATTCCTTGAGCGTTTCTGGCGGCGGCGTCTTCACGGATCTTCTTGCGGCTCGCGGCGGATGACTCCGCCAGCATGCTTCGTCTCTTTTCCAGCGCCTTCAGCTTTCTTTCCCGCCGATCCATCGCCGCGAAGAGCGCCGGCAACGTCTCGCTGTTTTCGCCGGAGATCGAGAGATCAGATCGAAAGTTCCGGACCGGAAAGCGGCTGAAAACCGGGTCGGGACCGATATTGATCACGCGGGCCTTCGGATTGAGCCTGTGCATGTCCGGCCACCAGGGCGCGATGCTGTCGAGGATGACGACGACGTCGGCCTTCTCCATCCATGAGCCGGGATCGGCTCCCACATGACAGGGATGTTCGGTGGAAATGGCGAGATGCGTCGCCCACCAGGAACTGACGGCAATGCCCCATTCCTCCGCCCAATCGGCGAACGCCTGGAAACTCGCCTCGTCTCCGGCGCCCCGCTGCGCGATCACAAGCGGCGTTTCGGCTGTCGCCAGCCAGTCGGCGGCCCTTTCTATGTCGCTTGCATTGGGTCCGCCGACCACCGGGGCGATCGTCGAGGGTTGTTCGAGATCGGCGGCGGGAATCTGTTCGCACAGCGTTTCGCGCGGCAGAGACAGATAGACAGGGCCTTTCGGGGTGGAATTGGAGATGGCGTGCGCCCTGTCCAGCAGGGAGGCGATCTGTTCCGGAAATTTCAGTTCGTATTCCCACTTGCAGGCCTCGCGCACCAGCGCGGCCTGATCGCGCATTTCCTGTCCCCATCCGATAGGCACCGTCCGTGCGCCGAAGCGATCGCCTTCCGTCACCGGCGTGCGTCCGGACATCATCAGCATGGGGATGTGTTCGCATGCCGCGTTGATGGCGCCGGTCGCCCCATTCGAAAGCCCGACATTGGTGTGCAGCATCACCGCCTGCGCCTGTCCGGAGATGAGGTAGTAACCATGCGCCATGCCAACCGCGGCGTGTTCGTGCGGAATGGTCACAGCCTGCGGGAGCTCGATCGACCGGGCGGCGGCTTCCGCCAACCCTTCGATGATCGGCGGAAAGTCCGTGCCGGAATTGGCGAAGACATAGTCGACGCCGAGCGCTTTCAGCCGGGTGAATATGGCGCCGCCGGCGGTGACGTCTTCTTGCGATTTCGCGTCCATTTTCAAATCCGTTTCGCGGTTCACCTGAGTAACTGGGGCAGCCACAGCGTCAGCGCCGGGAACAGCAGGATGATGACCACTCGAATGATCTCGGCGAAGAAGAATGGCATGACGCCCTTGAAGGTCTCTATCATCGGAACATTCTTCGCCAGCGCCGAAATGACGAACACATTCATCCCCACTGGCGGCGTAATCAGCCCCAGTTCGACCACTATGAGCGCGAGGATCCCGAACCAGATCTTCAGATCTTCCGTGCTCATGCCGAACCCGGCGCCGTCGGCTCCCTGATAGATGCCGCCGTTGATCTCCATCAGCACCGGCCAGAAAAACGGGATCACCAGCAGGATCATCGACAGGCTGTCCATCAGGCAGCCGAGCAAGATCAACGCGATCAAGAGCAGCACCATCACGGTCATCGGCGTCAGACCGGAGGTGGAAATCCATTCCGCCGTCGCCTGCGGAAGGTTGATCCGAGACATGAAGATCTTCAAAAGTTCCGCGCCGAGCAGGATCAGATAGATCATGCCGCTGGTGCCGGCGGTTTCCTTCAAGGCGTCCTTCATGTCGCCGAGGCTGATCTTGCGCTGCAATGCGCCATAGAGCCAGACTAGCGTCACTCCGACGGCCGCCGCCGGCGTCGGATTGAACAGGCCGGCGTAAATTCCGCCGATGACCAGGCCGAAAATGATCAGCACGGGAATGACGCCGAGCGTCGCGCGCACGAATTCGCTTCTGTCGCTGGCGCCGCCGGCGGGTCCGGAATCGGGAACGACGATCACATAGATTGCGATCGTCAACAGGAACAGGATCACCGCCAGGATGCCCGGAATGAAGGCGGCCATGAACATGGTGACGATGTTGGCCTCGACGATGATCGCGTAGATGATCAGGACGACCGAGGGCGGAATGAGGATGCCGAGAACGCCCCCGGCGGCGAGCGTGCCCGTCGCCAGCGCGCCGGAATAATTGTAACGCTGCAGTTCCGGCAAGGCCACGCGGCCCATGGTGGACGCGGTCGCGAGCGACGAGCCGCAAACGGCGCCGAAGCCCGCGCAAGCCGCGATCGCGGCCATCGCCGTGCCGCCGCGCAATCGCCCGAGCCAGGCGTTCGCCGCCCGGAACAGGGCCTGGCTCAACCCCGCCTTGGCGGCCAGCGCGCCCATGAGAACGAACATAGGCACGACCGAGAGATCGTAGATAGAGAATTGCCCATAGGCCAGCGTCTTGAGCTGGTTCATCAGCAGCGACGGTCCGTTGACGATGGCGATGCCGACGCCGCCCACGAGGATCATCGCATAGGCGATCGGCATGCGCAGCGCAATCAGCGCGACAAGGACGACAAGGCTGCCGACGCCGAGAGAGATTGCCTCAGTCATCGGATGTCTTTCCTGCGAGCACTGCCGCGTTCTCGCCGAAGGTGATCAGGGCGGCGATGGCAAGCAGGGCCAGCGAGATCAGAAAGGGGATGAAGGCCATCCAGTGCTGGAACTGCAGAATGGCTGTCGTATAGCCATATTCCTTCTGATCGAGCATGCCGTCGAACATCCTCCAGCATAGAAGCAGGCTGAAGAGCAGTGCGACGATCGAGGCGATCATGGTCAGAAATGCGATCGTGCGCGGCGAGGCGCGAGACGTGAAAATGTCTGCGGTCACATTGCTGTAGGTGAGTTGGCAATAGGGCAGAAAGGAGAAAGCGGCTATCGCCACGCCGACCTCGGTCATCTCGAAATCGCCCGGAAACGGCTTCCACACGACGCTGCCGACAACGGAAATCATGTTCATCGCGACGACAGTGAGAAGAACGCAGCCGCCCAGCAGAGCCCAGCCATGAATGATTTTGCGAGCGGCGCCGATCGGGCCGGCGCCGCCTTTTTCGTCTGCCGTCACGCTAGTTCTGGCTGTGCTGGTCGATGAGTGTCCGGGCCTTCTCGACGAGGCCGGCGCCATCGATACCCTGCGCGCTCACTTCCTCGACCCAGCGGTCGACGACCGGCTCCAGCTTCTCGCGGAAGGCGGCGGTTTCCTCTTCTGTGAGCACGATATGCTCGTTGCCCGCATCGACGGCGATCTTGATGCCGAAGTTGTCGGAATTACGCCAGATTTCTCCGACTTCCGCCCACCATTCCGGTCCGGACGCATCCTTGAAGGCCTTCTTGATGTCGTCGGGAAGGCTGTCCCAGCGATCCTTGTTCATCGAGACCTGGAACGTCGTCGTTCCGAACCGGGCCATGTCCGCGCCTTCGATCTGATACTGGGTCTGGTCCTGTATCTTCAGCGGAGGAATGATTTCCCAGGGAATGAAGGCGCCGTCGACGACGCCCTTGGAGAGCGCCTGCGGCAGTTCCGGCACCGGCATGGCCGCTGGCGCGGCGCCCAGCGCCTCGATGATCCATGCGCCTGTGCGGGTCGGGATGCGCATCTTCATGCCTTCCAGATCCTCGGGCTTGCGCACTTCCTTGTCGCGCATGTGGATCGCCTGACCGGCATGGACATGCAGGAACATGACTTCAAGGCCCTTGTACTCGTCCTTCAGGTCATCCTCGAACATGTCATAGAGCGCCAGATTGGCGGCGACCGGGTCGTTCACGTAGACAAACGGCAGTTCCATCACTTCCGTGCGCGGAAACAGGCCTGGCGTGTATCCGTTGACCGTCCAGATCAGATCGACAACGCCGTCGCGGGCCTGGCCGACAAGTTCCGGAGGACGACCGCCGAGCGACATGGCGGGATAGATCTCTATCTTGACCTTGCCGCCGGAATTTTCCTCGACCTGCTTGGCCCAGGGCTCGAGCATCTGGGTTTGCGCGGGCGCCTTGGCGCCGAGAAGGTGGTGAAGTTTGAAGGTGTATTCCTGCGCCATGGCTCCGGGAACCGCCATGATGGCGACAACGGACGCAGCGGCGAGTGTCTTGATTGATTTGGTCAATCGCATTGGTTTCCTCCCATTTTGACACTTTTGAACTTACATTAGCAGAAGCGTATAAATCTTACATCCTGAAACAATCGGGTTGTCTCCCACTTTTACACGTCGCCGAAATTAACGAAATTGTACGAAAGTACAAATGTTTTTGTACGTTGATCGAATCGTGCGTCAGGACGATGGTTTGCGCTCGAGAATGGTGTCCGCAAGAAAACGATAGTCGTCGATTGGCATTGCGCTCGTGTCGAGCTCCAGATCGGCCGCGAACTGTTCCCAGAACACCGTGGCGTCAGCCATTCGTGGCGGAAAGCCGAGCTCCTCGACGGTTTTCGCAACCTCGCGCATTTCCGAGGCCCGGCGCTTTCCGTGGGTCAGCGCCCGCTCCATCATGTCGGCCGCCTTGCCCTTCCAGTCGAAACCCGGATAGGTCACATCGAGCGAACTTAACACCTCGTCGTCCACGCCCGCCTTGCGACCGGAAAGAACGCATTCGAGGACCAGCGCCTCCAGCCCCTTCATCATGATGCTGCGGATCATCTTGATGGACGAGGCGCGTCCGACGTCGCCTTCGACCAGCTTTGGCGACATGTTGAGCTTTTCGAGGACCGCAAGTCCGTCGGCCGCGTGCGGGCCGCTTACGAGAACCGGCGCCTTGTGGAGTTTCGGATGAACGGGCGACATCACCGCCGTGTCGACATAGCGGACGCCCCGCGCCTCCATGCGCGCCGCCGATTGCCTCTTGGCGCCGGGCGAACAGGAGTTGCAATCGAAGAACACCGCGCCTTCATCGAGAAGAGGCGCGGCGTCGGCGGCCGCTGTTTCAGCCTGGTCGGCTGTGACGAGCGAAAAGATGACGGGCGCCTCGGCGAGCGCCGCAGGCAAATCGGCGAAGCCCGTCACCTGCCAGCGATCATAGGCTTGCCACTTGTCGCGAGCTATTTTGGCGTTGTTTGACTGCGTCTTGATGTCGAAGGCGCGGATCTCCGTTTCGACGCCGTCGCCGCGCCATCCTTCCGCAAAAGCCGCGCCTGCCTCTCCAAAGCCAACAAGCGCTATGGTCGGCCTCTTTTGTCCCTCAGTCATTGTGTCTGTCCGCCAATCGGAATTGTTCCGGCCATGCCTATTCAATCATGACGACGTCTTCAAGCGGTTGTCCGACAATCTGGATAGCCAGACAGAGTTTATGGAAGCTATAGACTGTTTGAACTGATATGAGACTATATGATTCTTGTAAAGTAATACGAAAAGTAATACAAATAGCCTATGAGACATTTATGCAATTTGAATGGGATGAAGACAAAAATCGCCTGAACATCGCAAAGCATGGAGTTAGCTTTGAGCAGGCGCAGAAGATTTTCGACGGATGGACGTACGGTTGGCTTGATGAGCGATTTGAGTATGGAGAAGTGCGTGAAATTAGCCTTGGAATGGTTGATGGAGCAGCAATTCTCGTTGTGGTGCACACTGAGAGAGAAGGTGTTTGCCGGATTATTTCAGCAAGGCCAGCGCTTGGAAAGGAGATAAAAATTTATGAAAAAGAAATACGAAAAACCTTTGACCACTGAAGAAATCGCAGCTTTGCCGGATAGTGAGATCGATACGAGTGATATACCGGAACTTGATGACAACTTCTGGAAAAATGCGAAAATATCACCGCCCAGAACCAAGCCCAACGTTTCACTGAGGCTACCCGAAGATGTGGTCAATTTCTTCAAGAAGGAAAATCCCAAGGGCTACACCTCTCGCATGGCTGCCGTTTTGAGCGCCTACGTTCAGGCGCATCAGACGAAATCCTGATCAGTAATTGAGCAGTGCAGTTTTCGATACGGATCAATCAACAGGGGCGATTGTGCTGTTCCTGACCAGACAGTGAGTCATTGATCGAACTGGCGAGATTGCGCTCTCTTTATGAAACTGCGATAAGAATTTAAAATCAAGCGATTATCGGGGTGAGTGGTTTGTTATCGGGTATCCTGGGCGGCATGCAGGCAATCGCCAAAAGACGAAACCTTCTGCACGTCCTGACAGCCCTCGTCGCGATCTTTCTGATCGCAATCGCTTTCTATGTGCTGCACAGGTTTACCGAAAACGTTTCTCTGCAGCAGGTCATGGATGATATCCGCGAGACGCCGACGCGGTCGGTCGTTCTTGCGTTCCTGACCATGATGACCAGCTTCACCGCCATTGCCTGCTATGAAATGCTGGCTGTCAGGCTGGTTGCGCCCGGAAGGATTCGGCTGCGCACGGCCGCCTGGGCGGGCGTCGCGGGTTTCGCGCTGTCGGACGCGATCGGTTTTCACGTCCTGACCGGCGGCGCCTTGCGCTACCGCATCTACAGTCGCGGCGGAATAGAGTTTTCCTCGATTGGCCAGATCATCTTTCTTTCATGGATGTGTCTCTGGTTGGGCGTTGGATCGTTGATCGGCTGTGCGCTGGCGTTTGAGCCGCAAGGCGTCCATCAACTCCTGCCCATTCCGGTCTTCGCGTTGCGCGCTGTCGGCATCCTTATTCTGATTGTGTTCCTGGCCTATTTCATCTGGATCGCGACAGGCTCCCGCCGCATCGCGTTTCGCGGCATGCAAGTCACGTTGCCGGGATTGCGCGTCGGCCTGTTGCAGCTCTGCGCCGGTTTCGTCGATGTCGGGGCGTCGGCCGCGACGCTTTACGTGTTGCTGCCCGCCGATATCGCAGGTTCGCCGGGAAGCTTCTTCATCGTCTACATATCGGCGGTCATTCTGGGCACCGCCAGCCATTCGCCGGGCGGCCTCGGCGTATTCGACGCGACGGTGATCGCCGGGCTGGGCGCAAGCGGACGACCTGACGTGCTCGGCGCGCTCGTTCTCTACAGGGTGATCTACTATATCGTTCCGGTCGTTCCGGTCGTCATCGTCATGCTGGCGACAGAGCTTTTCAACGGCGGACGCGCCATCAAGGGCGGCGTCGGAGAGATTGGCCGGGTGACGCAGCCGCTCCTGCCGCCGCTCGCCGCCGGACTGACCTTCGCCGCCGGCTTCGCGCTGATGCTGTCCGGGTCGATCCCGGTTGGCTCGTCCGGGCATGAATGGCTGAAGTCCAACCTGTCGCTGGCGGTTTTCGAATCGTCCCATATGCTGGCGAGCCTTGTCGGACTGGCTCTGATCATCATTTCTCATGCATTGCTCAGACGCCGCCGCAGCGGATATTACGCTGTTCTCGGGCTTCTGCTTGCCGGCGCTCTTTTCGCGCTCGGCAAGGGGCTGAATCTCTATCTGGCGGCCGGCCTCGTCGTTGTTTTCCTGGTGCTTCTTCCCTTTCGAGAAGCGTTCCATCGCCGATCCGGAGACTCTTTTCTCGCGCTCACGCCGTTCTGGCTGATGCTGATGCTCGTCACGCTCGCGTCTGCTGTCTGGCTCGGCTTCTTCGCTTATCGCAACGCCGCGTTCGCCAGCGATGTCTGGTGGCGATTCGGCTGGAACAGCGACGCATCGCGTTTCCTGCGTTCGGCTTTCGTGATGGTCGTGGCGGTCTTTGCGATCGGTCTCTTCATGATGCTCAACAGGCGCACCGTCACGACTGGCCCGGGTGATGCGATTCCGGAAAGCGTGCGCGAACTGGTGGCGCGATCGCCGAAAGCCGAAACGACCATTGCGCTGCTCGGCGACAAGTCGTTTCTGATCTCTCCGCAGGAGAACGCCTTTCTCATGTACGGCGCCAGCGGCCGCACGCTGGTCGCCAAGGGCGATCCGGTGGGAGATCGCGGCGAGGCAGAAAATCTGGCCTGGCGGTTCAGGGAACTGGCCGATCGCGACGGTTACCGTCCGGCCTTTTACGCCGTTGGAACCGATTATTTGCCTCTCTACGTCGATATGGGCTTGTCGGTTTTGAAGATCGGCGAGGTGGCCCGGGTCGATCTCGCAGGCTTTACGCTTCAGGGGCACGGCAAGAAAGATCTGCGACATGCGCAGCGGCGCGCGAGGAAGGAGGGCCTGTCATTCGAAATCGTTCCGGCTACCCGCATCACGCCCCACTTGCCGTCGCTGCGCCGGGTCTCGGACGCCTGGCTGGACGGCAAGTCGGGAAGCGAGAAGCGCTTTGCGCTTGGAAATTTCGACGAGACCTATCTCATGAATTTCGACATCGCCGTCATTTGGCGCGACGAGGAGATTATCGCGTTCGCCAACATCCTGCGCGGATCCGACCGCGAGGAAATGGCGATTGACCTGATGCGCTCCGTCCCCGGCGCCTCCAACGTGGTGATGGATTATCTCTTTGCCGAATTACTGCTTTACGCGCAATCGGATCAATACTGCTGGTTCAATCTCGGCGCCGCGCCGCTTGCCGGCCTCGCGGATCACCCGCTCGCCACGACCTGGAACCGTATCGGAACGCAGATCTACAAACGCGGCGAGGATTTCTACCACTTCGAGGGATTGCGGTCCTACAAGCAGAAATTCGATCCGGTCTGGAGGCCGAATTATCTGGCCTGTCCCGGAGGCTTGGCCGCGCCGCAGGTTCTGCTCGACATCACGGCGCTTATTTCCGGCAGCCGGTTGGGCGTGCTCAGGAAGTGATCAGAACAGGCTGCCCTGTCCTGCCGGTTTCTTGGGCGCGGCGGGTTTCGATTTCGCCTTTCCGGATGGTCCGCCGGCTGTGACGGCGTCGACGCGACCATCTTTGAACTCGATCGACACAGCGTCGCCGGAAGACAGCGCCGCCGCCTTGTCCACCACGTTCTCGCCGGCGTCGCGAATAACGGCGTAGCCTCGCTGCAGAACGTTCTTGTAGGACATGGAATCAAGCAGTCGCCCCGCCTCGTTCAGACGGCGGCGTTGTCTTTCGGAAAGCAGCGAGATCGCCTTGTCGCTGCGTCCGGCAAGGCCCTGCAGGCCTGTGCGTCCGTGGTCGATGCGCGCGAGCGCTGGCCTCAGCGAAAGACGGCTTGCCGCGTTGGACAGCCTTCCTGCGAGCCGGTCCTGCATGCGTTCGACGCGCCGGTCATAGGCGTTCGCCAGTTCACCGATACGCTGACGCTTCTGCAGGAACCTCCGCAACAGGGATTCCGGCGTTATCCGTTGTGCGCGGCGTTCGAAGTCGCGCCGCTTGTTGGCCGTGTTCAGTTGCAGCGCCCGTCCGAGATTGCCGGCCGACTCGTCGAAGCGGCGGCGCGGAAGGGCAAGCAGCATGTCGATTGAAGGCAGCGCGCGGGCCATCGCGCGCACGGCCTGGCGTCTGGCGTCGAGAAGCCGCGTCAGCCCGCCGGAGTGGCGCGCGGCCAGCGCTGCGAGATTGGCTTCCAGATCCGCCCTGACCGGAACGGCCATTTCGGCCGCGCCCGTTGGCGTCGGAGCGCGGCGGTCCGCGACATGGTCGATCAGGGTCCAGTCGGTCTCGTGGCCGACGGCGGAAATCAGCGGAATGCTCGACGCAGCCGCGGCTCTCACGACCTCTTCGTCGTTGAAGCCCCACAGATCCTCCAGGCTGCCGCCCCCGCGCGCGACGATCAGGAGGTCAGGTCGCGGAATGGCGCCATCCTTGTCGAGAGCGTTGAAGCCGCTGATCGCTGCCGCTACTTCCGGTCCGCTGGTTTCGCCCTGGACGCGCACAGGCCAGACGACGACATGCACCGGAAAGCGGTCGCTGATCCGGTGCAGGATATCGCGGATCACCGCCCCGGTCGGGGAGGTGATGACGCCGATGACCCTGGGCATGTAGGGCAGGGGCTGCTTGCGATCGTCGTCGAACAGGCCTTCGGCGGCGAGTTTCTTCCGTCGCTCCTCCAGAAGCGCCATCAACGCGCCGGCCCCGGCCGGTTCAAGCTGTTCGATGACGATCTGATACTTGGAGGAGCCCGGATAGGTCGTGACCTTGCCGGTCGCGATCATTTCCATGCCTTCTTCGGGCTTGAATTTCAGTCGGGAGAATACGCCGCGCCAGATCACCGCCTCGATGCGCGCCCGATCGTCCTTCAGGGAGAAATAGGCGTGTCCCGACGAATGCGGTCCGCGATAGCCGGAAATTTCGCCGCGCAGACGCACATGCCCGAAGGCGTCCTCGACGGTGCGCTTTATCGAACCGGAAATCTCGCTGACGGTGTATTCCGTCAGATTGCTGGGCGAATCGCTCGTCTGCTGTGTCGACATGGTCCCATAGCGCCTGTTTCGGGCGGCGAGGTCAAGGTCGCCGACGTCACGAAACGCGCCAGCCTACCAGCTCGAAAACATCAACTCGTTTCGAATCCGGTTGTTCTGCATGACGTTGGATGCTGTCGCCTCGCCGCCTTCGTCAACCGGTGTGTTCGAGATATTGTCGAGGCTCGCCGCGACATGCTCGGTGATGGCGTCCATCAGCGCGGTCGGAACGCCTGCCCGCCGGATCATGCCGATTTCGGCGGACGGCAGTGAAGGAAATCCGTCTGCGGCCGTCAGAATGCGCATGCCTGGCCTCAGCGCGGATTCCGGCAGGATGGACACGGCCAGTCCCGCAAGAACCGCCGATGCGACGACGGTGGAGGAAAAGCTCGTGAAAAGGATCTGGTATTTGCGTCCTGTCGAATCGAGCGCCGCGCATCCCAGTTGCCGCCAGTCGCAGCTGAGCCGACCGACCGCCAGCGGCACCGGGTCGTTCTGGTGCACCGAATGCGCCATCGAGGTCACCCACAGGAGCGGCTCCGCTCTCAGCATGCGCGAGCGCCAGTTCCGCGGACTGTGCGTCACCAGTGCGATATCGAGTTCGTTGCGCTCCAGCCGGTCGATGAGATCGCGGGAAGGCTCGCACATGATCGACAGTTCGACATGTGGATTGGTCTTTGCGAACCGGGCGATGATGTCGGGCATGTAGCGGTCGGCGTAATCGTCCGGCGTTCCGAGCCTGATGCTGCCGGCGAGCGCATTGTCGTCGAACGCCGCAAGCGTCTCGTTGCTCAGCCGCACCATGCGGCGGGCGTAGGGCATCAGCCGCTCGCCTTCCGCTGTCAGTCGGTTCACGCGGCCGTCCTTTTCGAAAAGCGTTTTGCCGATCCGCTCTTCCAACCGTCGCATTTGCATGGAGACGGCGGACTGGGTCTTGTTCACCTCCTCCGCCGCGCGCGTGAAACTGCCAATGTCGACGATTGCGATGAACGTTCTCAGTTGGTCGATGTCGAGGGGCGCAGCCATGTCGGCCTCATATCAAAAAAGATGATCATAAACATTAGAAACATTCACTGGACTGATTAGTCAAGGTTTGAAATGTTTGCCTTGTCGACGACTCCCCGTCATCGACAAGGCGGGTTTCCCAACAATCGGATTCAACTCACTGGGTGAAACCACCTGAAGCACAGCGTTTTTCTGCCTTCAGCATCAGACAGGCAGGCGCGGAAAGGAGACTGACATGACAGACAGACAGACACAAATGCTCCTCGATACGACATTCAAGCCGAAAGGTCGCTTTGCTGCCTACTGGAATACGGTCGGCTCCTTCGTGCGCCGCTATCGAAACCGGCGCGAGGTGTATCGGTTGCTGGAGTTTACCGACAGTCAGCTGGCGGATATCGGATTGCAGCGTGATGACGTGCGCTACGCCGTTCGCGGCGGCGCGTTCGACGACTACTCGAACGAACTGACGCGCGCCGCGCTCCGTCGGCGGTCTCGCAGGTCATTGCCCCTGTAAGATGAATGTCTGGCCGTTGCCGCCGTTCGGCGCTAGCCCGCAAGGGCGATGAAACGGCAAAGCGGCCAGACGCCATGCTTTCCCCGCGGGTCACGTGCCCTGTGCCCGCTCCCTCCCGGCGGCTGGTGTGACAGTCGCCGGGTTTTTACCGGCTACTGCTTCTTTACGCCCGAAACATATGTGTCGAAGATCGACTCCATGTTCTTCTGGTAGTCTTTCTGGATTTCTATTCCCGCTTCGAACATGTTCCCGAAAAGCTTGTCGTAGGGGTTGGCGGATTTCTCGGGCTCAGGTTCCGGTTCGGGTTTTGATGAAGGCATGCTGGCGGCCAGCATGTCTTCGAACATCTTCATGAACGGATTGTCGGCCGCAGGCTTTTTCTCCGGTTCCTTTTTTCCGCTCCCGAACATCTGCTCCATCATCGTCACGAAGGGGTATTCGAATTCCTTCGGCTTCGGAGTCTGCCGAACCCCGGTCATCTGATGCATCATGTCGGTAAAGACGTTTGCGCCCTGGGCGGTGTTTGCGCCAAAGGCATTCGACGCCTGTTTGTAGAGCCCGCCCATCATGGAGGCCGCGATAACCGGCATCATCTGCTTGAGGATTTCCTGGTTCAACCCGGAGAATTGCGCAGCCTGATAGGCGATCGCCCGGCTGATTTCCTTCGAGCCGAACAACTGGCCGAGTATGTGGTTGCCTTCGTCGATGCCCTTGGGCGTGAAAGCCTTCGTCATGTTTTCGAAATATTGCGTATGGCCCGGATCGGCGAAGGCCTGCCAGAAATCCATCATCGTGTACGGATTGGTCGCATTGCGCTTCAGTCCGGTCGAAAAGGCGGGCATCAGGGCTTCCATTGCGCGCGCAGCCTGGTCCTCGTCCAGACCGAATTGCCGCGCCATCACCCGCATCGCCTCGCCGTTTTGCGCCTGCATCATCATGTCGTAGAGCGGTAGCATGGCCGGACACATCCTTTCGCTGCCTGTTGCTTGGGCATGCAGGCATTCTGCCGAGTATATGTTCAGAAAGCACGAAGCGAAAGGGCCGGAATATTCTCGTGGGAGGCGGTCGGTCAGCGCATTTGCCAAACGCCGCTATTGTCAATTCTCGCCGAAGAAAATACTAAAAGTTGTAATTTTCCTGCGATGCATTACCAAAAAACGAGTTTGAACATGATGAGTAAGACCGTCTGGTCATGGGGTCTCGCAATTGTCGGGGTCGTGATCTTGCTCTTTTTCACCATTAATCTGTTCTCGCAGCCATCGGTGAGAGTCTTTCAGAACGTCGCCTACTCGGAATTTGTGGATATGGTTCGCGGCGGAGAAATCTTGCGCGTCACGCTGCATGACAGGATTATTGAGGCGGAAGGCGCGCGCGGAGTGGCGGTCGTCACACAGGTTCCGGTTTCTGATGTTCCCGGAGGCCTGCTATCCGAATTGCTCGACAAAGAGGTGATGATATCGGTCGCCAATGATGACCCGGGTCTTCTTTCACTGGTTCTCGCCTGGATGCCTGTGGTCATATTTTATGTCGGCCTCTGGTTGCTGTTCACCAGGCCGACCTTGCAATTGCTGCGGAAGGTCGACGCCAGAATGGACGCGCTCGAGGGTCAGGTAGAACGAAGCCGCAATGCGCGCGACTGACGACCTGGGCGCCAAATCATGGCCGTTCCGGGATGCCTAAAAAGTCAGTTATATGACTGATTTCCATTCAGGGGCAGTCGAGGCGAAAAGATAGAGGCCGCTCTTCGGCGCGATCAGTACGAAAATTCCTCGAAAACCGGCTCCACCGATTCCTCCCACTTGCCGTGGTAGAGGTCGAGCAGCAGGCCGGCCGCCGTCTTGCCGCGCGCCACGGTTTCTTCCAGCGGCGCGAGGAAGTGCGCCTCGTCGTTGCCGTCGTCGTTGAGGCGGGCCCGACGTTGCAGGCCCTGCCTGGACAGGCCGAGCACCTGCCGCGACAGCGTATGCAGGTCGACGCCGCGGATTTCCGCGTCGAGCCCCTTTGCCGGAACGCTGTCGCGCAGCGCCTGCACCTGCTCGACGGTCCAGTCTTTCGTAAGCTCCTCGGCGGCGTCCAGCGACGTTTCGTCGTAAAGCAGCCCGACCCAGAAGGCGGGCAGGGCGCAGATCTTGCGCCAGGGGCCGCCGTCGGCGCCGCGCATTTCGAGAAACTGCTTCAGCCGCACTTCGGGAAACAGCGTCGAAAGATGATTCGTCCAGTCGCCCATATTGGGCATGCCGTCGGTCAATTCATCCTTCAGCGCGCCATCCATGAACTGCCGGAAGGTGACGTGCGTGCAGTCCTGATACTTTCCATCCCGCAGAACGAAATACATCGGCGCGTCCAGCGCCCATTCCACATAATCAGCGAAGCCGTAATCGGGCGCGAAGGCGAAGGGCAGGATGCCGGTGCGGTCCTTGTCGGTGTCGCGCCAGATGTTCGAGCGCCAGGAAAGCAGGCCGTTCGGTTTTCCTTCCGTAAAAGGCGAAAAGGCGAAGAGCGCCGTCGCCAGCGGCTGGAGCTTCAGGGAGACCTGCATTTTCCGGCGCATGTCCGTTTCGGACGAAAAGTCGAGATTCACCTGGATCGTGCAGGTTCGGTACATCATGTCGAGGCCCTGGCTGCCGACCTTCGGCATATAGTTCGTCATGATGTCGTAGCGCGACTTCGGCATGCGCGGCGTTTCCGCGCGCGTCCATTTCGGACTGCCGCCGAGCCCCAGAAAACCGATGCCCATCGGTTCTGCGACTTCGCGCAACTGCGCCAGATGCGCATTTGATTCGCGGCAGGTCTGATGAATGTTTTCCAGAGGCGCGCCGGAGAGTTCGAACTGACCGCCCGGCTCCAGTGAAATCGCCCCCATGCCCGTCGGCTCGACGAGACCGATGATCTTGCCGGCGTCCATGATCGGCTCCCAGCCGAGCAACGCGTGCATGCCGTTCAGAAGAGCAGAGATCGACCGCGGCCCCTCATAGGGAACCGGAGAGTTGTCTTCCCGGAAGAAGGCGAATTTTTCGTGCTCGGTGCCGATCCGGAATTTCTCGGGCGGCTTGCATCCCTCCGCCAGGTAGGAGACGAGGTCGTCGATGGACGATACAGGTGTCTGGTTGGTCGTATCTCGCGCCATGGGTCAGCTCTGGAACTCGGGCCACATGGCCGTGACAGTGTTGTGACGTTTCTTGCCGTGCTGCTTGGACCGGATTGGCGTTCGGCGCAAGTGAAAAGCGCTAACCTGATCGTTCAGAAATTCTTGATAATCTTGCATGCTACCAGTCGCCGATGGTTGACTGTAAGACCGCCAGGGCGGCGACCGCGGCCGTATCCGCGCGCAGAATGCGCGGTCCGAGCGGTATTGCCGTCACGAAGTCGAGGGAATGCAGCAGATCGCGTTCGTCGTCCGAAAATCCGCCTTCCGGACCAATCAGCAGCGCCAGCTTGTCCTCCGTCACCGCTTTCAGAATCTCGACCGGGTTGTGTGTCCGGGCGCCTTCGTCGCAGAAGATGATGCGGCGCGAATGATCCCAGCCGTTCAGCAGCTCGGCAAGCGGTTGTGGATCGCGCGCTTCCGGAATGGCGAGAACGCCGCATTGTTCCGCAGCCTCGATCGCATAGCGTTCAACTTTCGCCATGTTGATCCTGTGGCTCTGCGTGTGATGGGTCAGCGCCGGCTGCAAGACGCCGACGCCCATTTCGACGGCCTTCTGGATCATGTAGTCGAGCCGGCCCTGCTTCAGCGGCGCGAAAAGGTAAACGAGATCGGGCGCGTCAGGCTGCGGGCGCGTCTGTTCGTCGATAACCAGGTCTATGCGCTTGCGGGCGGGACAGGCGATGCGCGCCGACCATTCGCCGTCGCGGCCGTTGAAGACGAGAACCCGGTCGCCTTCGGCGTAGCGCAGCACGTTGGCGAGGTAATTGAACTGATCCCGGTCCGTCGGCAGGCGCGCGTCTTTCCCGATCGGCTGATCGACGTAAAGTCGCTGCATTCTGAAATTGGCGCGCATGAACAGGCTGTTGGCGCCGTTCAGCTTCGGCGGGCAAAGGCCGACACGACGCCTGCGCCGATCAGCATCACCGCGCCGCTGCGCGAGGCGGCTCTCAACACCGCCGGGCGGCGGATAACCTGCCGTGCGCCGCTGGCAAGCAACGCATAGGCCCAGGCGTTGGCGATGCCCAGAACCACGAAGACCGCGACGAAGATCGCCGCCTGGGGCGCGAACGGCGCCGATGGCGTGATGAATTGCGGCACAAAGGCCATGAAGAAGACGATGCCCTTCGGGTTGAACAGCGTCACCAGAAAGGAGTCGCGAAACACCGGCCAGCGGGAGTGCTGGGCGCCGTCGTCGATATCGAATTCCGGCAAGCTCACCGGTTCGCGCCACATCTTCACCCCGATGTAGATCAGATAGGCGGCGCCCAGCCATTTGACGATCATGAACACGGTCGTCGAAGTCGCAAGAATGGTGCCGACCCCGATGATCGACAGAGATGCGGCCGCAAGATCGCCGAGCCCCACGCCGGCGACGCTGGCGAAAGCGACGCGCCGGCCATGCGCAAGCGCCTGGGAAATGACCATGATGATGGTCGGTCCCGGAATGACCAGCAGCACGAAGCTGGCGAGCATGAAGGTCAGCAGAATTTCGGATGATACAGGCATGGGCGAACGATAGTTCCGTGGCTGGTGGCGCGCAATGTTTAATTTTCACGGCGATGTTTCAGAAGAACCGGTCCAGAAAGTCGAGATACCACGCGCCGAGCGTCTCGTTATGCAGGTCGAAGCCGCGGTTCTGTTCCTCTACCGACTGGGTTCCGGGCTTGCCGATATTGTGCGTCAGTTCCTGCTGCCAGCGATCGAGAATCGGGCGCGTCACTTCCGGATGAAACTGGAAGGCGATGGTGCGGTCGCCGTAGATGAATGCCTGATTGGGAAACACGTCGCCGGCGGCCAGTAGCGTCGCGTCGGCCGGGCAGTCGAATCCTTGCGCATTGGCGGCGAGCACAATCAATTCCTCGGGAAACCAGTCGAGGCCTGCGCCGGTCGGGCGAAGCGGATAATAGCCGAGCGCAACGTTGTCTTCCGGGTGGTAGTCCACCGTCGCGTCCAGCGCATGCGCGATCAACTGCCCGCCGAGACAGATGCCGAGCAGGGGTATGCCGCGCTCCATGACGGCGCGGGCGAACTCCGCCTCGTCGCTTAAGTAGGGAAACGCCTCGAGATCGGACACGAATTGCGCGCCGCCCTGGATCTTCACGCCGGCGATATCGTCTGTAAGATCCGGCAGCGTCTCGCCGCGGTAGGGCCTTATCTCTTCGACCGCGAATCCTCTCGATATCAAGTGCAGCGTGCCGCGATCCGTTTCGGCCGGTGTTTCGTGCATGATCGAGAGAATGCGTGTCATGGCTTGCGCGCCTTGAAAGGAGTGTCGGAGGCGGGTGCCTCCAACGCATCGCGCGAAGCTATCAAGCAGAACCGAGCGCGGTCAATCGTCCGTGATGGCCGCGACAGATTATGAGTTAACTCTCCCAGTAGGGCCTCGGCCCGAACAGCTCCGCCCAGTAATCCACGAAGACGCGGATCTTGGCCGGCAGGAACTGGCGGCTGGCGTAGACCGCGTAGACGGCGAGATTGCGCGAACCTTCATAGGCCGGCAGCACCTGCGTCAGCCGTCCGGTTTTCAGTTCCGCCGAAATGTCCCAGGTCGAGCGGAGGGCAATGCCGAGACCGGAGATGACGCATTCGCGGATCACCTCGCTGGAATTTGTCATCAGCGGTCCGTCGGGCCGGTAGACCAGCGGCCCGCGCGGCCCTTCCAGCCGCCACGGATCGTTGTTGTGCGGCGGCAGCAGGACATGGTTCGCAAGGTCTTCGATGGACTGCGGGCTGCCGCGCCGGGCGAGATAGTCCGGCGTTGCGCACAAAATGCGTCTCACGGGGGCCAGCCTGCGGGCGACCAGGCTGGAATCCGCGAGTTCGCCGATGCGGATGGCGATGTCGAACCCGTCGGCGACGATGTCGACGAAGCGGTCGCTCAGCGACAGATCGATCGAAAGATCCGGATTGGCGCCCATGAAGGCCTTGAGATTGGGCGCGATATGCATGCGGCCAAAGGAGGTCGGCGCGGAGACCTTGAGCACGCCGCGCGCCTGTTGCGACCGCCGTGCGGCGAAGGCTTTGGCCTCCTCGATGCCGGCCAGGATGGCGGTGACGCGCTCGTAGAAACCCTTGCCGGTCTCCGTAAGAGAGACCTGGCGCGTCGTGCGCTGCACAAGACGCGTGCCGAGACTGTCCTCCAGCCGTTTCAGCCGCTTGGAGACCATCGCAGGCGAAAGCCCCAGTTCGCGGCCCGCCGCCGACAGGCTGCCGGTTGCGACAACCTGCGCGAATATTTCCAGATCGCCGAGATTCTGCATAATGGTTTTGCTTCCGTTCGTTTCTGTGTTCTAGAACCAGTCAGCTTTGAATTGAAGCCGTGAATTCGGCAGGAGGAGCCCGCCATGACAGGACCGCGAATGCCGGACCCGGACGCCAAGACGCTCGCCGAGCGCGCGCGCATCGTCGACGATCTGCGCGATATCGTTCCGGGCGAGGGGGTCGTCGATACGACCAACGAGATGCGCGCCTTCGAGACGGACGGCCTTACCGCCTATCGCCAATTGCCGCTTGTCGTCGTGCTGCCGGAAACCGTCGAACAGGTTTCGCGCGTGCTGAAATACTGCCACCGATACGGCGTCCGCGTTGTCCCGCGCGGCTCGGGCACGTCCCTTTCCGGCGGCGCGCTGCCGTTGCAGGACGCCGTGCTTCTGGTCATGTCGCGCTTCAACCGCATCCTCGAGGTCGATTACGACAACCGCGTCGCCGTCGTGCAGCCGGGCGTCACCAATCTCGGCATCACCAATGCGGTCGCCGGGGACGGTTTCTATTACGCGCCGGATCCCTCGTCGCAGATCGCCTGTTCGATCGGCGGCAACGTCGCGGAGAACGCCGGCGGCGTCCACTGCCTGAAATACGGTCTGACGACCAATAATGTTCTCGGCATCGAGATGGTGCTGATCAACGGCGACGTGATCCGCGTCGGCGGCAGGCATCTCGACAGTCCGGGCTACGACATTCTGGGTCTCATGACCGGTTCGGAAGGCCTGCTCGGCGTTGTCACGGAAGTCACGGTGCGGATTCTGCGCAAGCCGGAAACCGCGCGCGCCGTGCTGATCGGCTTTCCGACCAGCGAGCAGGCCGGCCAGTGCGTCGCCGACATTATCGGCGCCGGCATTATTCCGGGCGGCATGGAAATGATGGACAGGCTGGCGATCAAGGCGGCTGAAGATTTCGTCCACGCCGGCTATCCGCTCGATGTCGAGGCCCTGTTGATCGTCGAACTTGACGGGCCGGCCGCGGAAGTCGAGGCGCTGATCGGCGAAGTCGAGCGGATCGCCGGATCGAATGGCTGCGTGACCTCGCGCGTGTCCGAAAGCGAAGAGGAAAGGCAGCGCTTCTGGGCCGGTCGCAAGGCCGCGTTTCCGGCCGTCGGGCGCATCTCGCCGGACTACTACTGCATGGACGGAACCATTCCGCGCAAGGCGTTGCCGCAGGTGCTCGCCGGCATGCGAAGCCTCTCGGAAAAATACGGCCTTGCCGTCGCCAACGTGTTTCATGCGGGAGACGGCAATCTGCATCCGTTGATCCTGTACGACGCCAACAAGCCCGGCGAGTTGCAGAGCGCCGAGGATTTCGGCAACGACATTCTGCGGCTCTGCGTCGAGGTGGGCGGCGTGCTGACGGGCGAACACGGCGTCGGCGTGGAGAAGCGGGACCTCATGCCGGAAATGTTCAACGAGGAGGATCTGAACCAGCAGATCCGCGTCAAATGCGCCTTTGATGAAAAACACCTGCTCAATCCGGGAAAGGTCTTTCCGGAGCTCCATCGTTGCGCGGAAATGGGCCGCATGCACATTTCACGCGGTCAGTTGCCCTTTCCGGACATTCCGAGGTTCTGAGGGTGGCGTCTGTGCAGTCAGATGAAGCAATCCTGCGGCCGCAGGACGAGAAGCAGGTTCTCGACACGGTGTCCTGGGCGGTCTCCGAAAGAAAGCCGCTGGAAATCATCGGCCACGGCTCGAAGCGCAGCATCGGCGCGCCCATGCAGGTCGCACACACGCTCGATCTTTCGGCGCTGTCCGGCGTCACCCTCTACGAACCGGAGGAACTGGTGTTGACGGCGCGCGCCGGCACGTCCGTCGCCGACATCGAGGCGCTGCTCGACGAGAACAACCAGGAGCTCCAGTTCGAGCCGATGGATTATCGCGGGCTTCTGGGAAGCGACGCGGAGCGCGGCACGGTCGGCGGCCTCCTTGCCTGCAATTTGTCCGGACCCCGCCGCATCAAGGCGGGAGCGGCCCGCGACCATGTTCTCGGAATTCGTGCGGTGACCGGACGCGGCGACATCATCAAATCCGGCGGTCGGGTTGTGAAGAACGTCACCGGCTACGATTTGTCGCGCGGTCTCTCCGGTTCCTGGGGCACGCTGGGCGTCTTCACGGAACTTACCTTCAAGGTGCTGCCAAAAGCCGAGACCTGTTCGACGCTTGTTTTGAGCGGCCTTGCCGACGGCGACGCGGCCGATGTGATGGCGCACGCCATGGGGTCCGACACGGAAGTATCGGCGGCGGCCCACCTTCCAGAAAGTGTCCGCTTTCGTTTCATTGACGGCGGATTGCCGGACGGAGCGGCGACGGTTTTCCGTCTCGAAGGCTTCGAGCCGTCGGTGCGTTATCGCGAAAAACGGCTGCGCGACATCTTAGGAAAAGTCGGCGCCTGCGAGAGCCTCGATGCGGAAACCTCGACTGTGCTTTGGCGCGAGATTCGCGATGTAAAGCCCTTCTGTGACGGCACGCAGCGCGCAGTCTGGCGCATTTCCATCGCGCCGTCGCAGGGCCATGTGCTTGTCGGCAGCCTGCGCCTGCAAACCGGCGTCGACGCCTGGTACGACTGGCAGGGCGGCCTGGTCTGGCTGCGCATGGAAGCCGACGCCGAAGCCGATATCGTGCGACGAACCATCGCCAAACTCGGCGGCGGCCATGCGACGCTGGTGCGCGCGCCTGCGGCCTTGCGCGCCGCCGTTCCGGTTTTCGAGCCGCAGCCGAAAGCGCTCGCAGCCCTGTCGCAGCGGCTGAAGGAGCAATTCGATCTGGCTGCGGTCCTCAATCCGGGCCGCATGTCCGGCTTCATGTGAACGCGGTAGCCACGCACAATGACTGTGATACAGTGCCGCTCGCTGGTTCGAAAACGGAGAGGACGTCATGTCGGATATGCAGAACAATCAGGGTGAAAACGCTGCCGGCTGGATGGATCCCGGCAAGCAGAACGCGCAGCTCGTCTACATTCTGTATCTCGTTGGTCTAGCGATCGGGATTTCCGTCATTGTCGGGGTGGTGTTCGCCTATATCAACCGGGGCAAATCGGCAGGCTGGATCGATACGCATTACACCTATGCCATCCGGACGTTCTGGATTGGTCTGCTCTACTCTCTGATCTGCATGGTGCTGGCCATTGTGGGGATCGGATTCCTTCTGATGATTGCTGTTCTTGTCTGGTATGTCATCCGCTGCATCAAGGGAATCCAGGTGCTGACGCGCAACGAGCCCGTCGCCAATGTCGACACCTGGCTGGTCTGAGGCGGCGAAACAGGCATGCAGACGCATTTTTCGGCCGAGCAGCTTGCAGACAGCGCCGTCGCCGAATCCGAAAAGATCCTCAGAAGCTGCGTCCATTGCGGCTTCTGCACGGCCACCTGTCCAACCTATGTGACGCTCGGCAACGAACTCGACAGCCCGCGCGGCCGCATCTATCTCATCAAGGACATGCTGGAGAACGATCGGCCGGCGGACGAGACCGTGGTGCGCCACATCGACCGTTGCCTGTCATGCCTGTCCTGCATGACGACCTGCCCATCCGGCGTGCACTACATGCATCTGGTCGACCACGCCCGGGCGCATATCGAGAAGACCTACAAAAGGCCCGTAATGGACCGGTTCATCCGGCAAGTGCTGACAATGGTGCTGCCCTATCCGGACCGGTTTCGCGCGGCGCTTCGTCTCGCTCGGCTGGGACGGCCCTTCCGTCCGCTGCTGAAACGCATTCCGGGACTCGGACCGTTCGCCGCGATGCTGGAACTGGCGCCTCAGCGCATTGCGCCGCGATCGCCCTTCGCAAGGCCAGGCGTCCACAGCCCGTCCGAAAAACGCAGGCAGCGCGTCGCGCTCCTAACCGGATGCGCCCAGCAGGTTCTGGAGCCCGAAACAAACGCCGCCGCGATACGGCTGCTGACGCGCCTCGGCGTCGAGGTCGTCACGCCCGAAGGCGAGGCCTGCTGCGGATCGCTGGTCCATCATATGGGCCGCGAGGAACAGGCGCTTGCCTCCGCACGGGTCAATGTCGACGCCTGGACGCGCGAAATCGAGGGCGAGGGGCTCGACGCGATCATCATCACGGCGTCAGGGTGCGGCACCACGATCAAGGATTACGGCTTCATGCTGCGCGAGGATCCGGCCTACAGCGCAAAGGCGGCCCGGGTTTCGGGCCTTGCCCGCGACGTCACCGAATATCTGGCGACGCTCGACCTACCGGAGCCGGCGATTTCTGTCGACCGCACGGTCGCCTATCACTCGGCCTGTTCCATGCAGCATGGTCAGAAGATCAAGCTTGAACCGAGACTGCTTCTGGAAAAAGCGGGTTTCCGCGTCAGGGAGCCGGCGGAAGGGCATCTATGCTGCGGGTCGGCCGGCACCTACAACATCATGCAGCCGGAAATCGCTGCGCGGTTGCGCGACCGGAAAGTGAAGAACATCGAGGCGACCGAGGCCGACATCGTCGCCGCCGGCAATGTCGGATGCATCACCCAGATCGGCATGGCGACCGGCATTCCGGTGGTCCATACGGCGAAACTGCTGGACTGGGCCTGGGGCGGGCCGCGCCCCGTCGAACTGACGGATTGATCAGGCCGGCCGCAGGGCTGCCTCGATCCGGCTGACAAGGCTTTCGATGGTGTCCCGGTCTTCCTCGGTCCGGTCCTTCAGCGCCTCGACCAGACAGACCTCCGACCGCAGAATGACGCCGTCGGTCAGGATCTTCAGGTGATTGGCCTTGAGCGTCGATCCCGTCGAGGTGATGTCGACGATGATATCGGCCTGGCCGGAAGCCGGCGCGCCCTCGGTCGCGCCGAGGCTCTCGACGATCCGGTAGACCTGGATGCCGTGCTTGGCCGAGAAGAATTGCTGCGTCAGGCTCCAGTATTTCGTCGCGATCCTCAGACGCCGGCCGTGCCGCAGTCGAAAATCGGCCGCGACGTCGCCGAGGTCGGCCATGGTTTCGACGTCGAACCAGACTTCCGGAACCGCCACCACGACATCCGCCTTGCCGAACCCAAGGCGCGAGCGAAACGCTACTCTCGAATGCAGCGCTGCGACATCCTCGCGGACAAGATCTTCGCCGGTAACGCCGATATCGATGCTTCCCCGCCCGAGTTCACGCGCGATCTCCGAGGCGGAGAGATAGGCGACTTCGACATTCTCGATCCCGTCGATACGTCCGCGATAGGACCGTTCGTTGCCGACGGCGGAGATCCGCATGCCGGCGGCCTCAAACGCTTCGATCGAGCCGTCGCGGATGCGGCCCTTGGAGGGAAGCGCGATCGTCACGGTCATGACGCGCCTCCGTCCAGCGCCGTCTCGATCCGGTCGAGCCACAGGGAAAAGCCGACGGCGGGAATCGGCTTCGGCGCGCCGAGCAATGTCAGCAGCCGGTCGAAGCGCCCGCCGCCGGCGAGCACCGAGCCCCTGACCGAGATTTCGAAGACCAGACCGGTATAGTAGTCGAGTGGCCGGCCAAAAGCCGCGCGGTAACGGATCGCGTCTGTCCGGGCGCCTTTGTCTTTCAAGGCGGCGACCCTGCTTTCAAATAGCGTAAGCGCCTCGCTCAGATCGATCCCGGCGATGCGCGAAAAGGCGGCCAGCGATCCGCCGGCCTCGTCGAGCGAGGCGTTGAGCGCCAGGAACGTCTTCAATATGTCCAGCGCCTTGGGATCGAGATGTGTTGCCGAGAGCCGGGCTTTTTCCACGAGCCTTTCGGCGATTTCCGCCGGGCCGCGGCTGGTGTTGGAAAGAAAACCGGTTTCATGCATGCGGCGGTCGATGAGATCGGTCAGTCCGGCCATATCGCCCGATCCGACAAACGCCGCCAGATCGCTGTCGAGGCCTTCAGCCGCGCGCCGCTCTCCGGCGAGGTTCTGCAGGAGCAGGTCGATCTGCGCCGCGTCGCCGAAGGCCCTGATCAGGCGGGTCTGCCAGCCTTCGGGAAGTCCGAGCGCCACGACCACGGCCTCGAACACCGTCTGGTCGCCAAGCGTGACCTGCAAGTCGCCGGCCGGAAGCAGGCGGGCGAGCGTTTCGATCGCTTCGCTGACCGCGCGAGCGTCGGCCTCGGCGAAGGCCTCGTTGCCGAGATCCTCGATGCCGGCCTGGTAAAATTCGGTCTCGCCGTCGCGCCGTTGCCGGAACACCTCGCCGAGGTAGGAATAGCGCTGCGGCGTGCCGGCCGCCGTCTCGATATGGCTGAGACACACCGGAATCGTGAATTCCGGTCGCAGGCACAACATGTCGCCCAGCTCGTTCTGGGTAAGAAAGACGCGCCGTCTGAGATCCTCGCCAGCCGTATCGAGAAACGGATCGGCCGGCTGCAACACCGGAATCTCCACGGCTCTCGTGTCGCGGTCGGCAAAGAACTCCAGAATGCCGTCTGAAAAAGCGGGTCGGTGCGCCATGGTTAAACCGTCTTGCGGTCTTCGGCCTGGGCGGCGAGGATTTTCTGCACTTCGGCGACGAGGTCGCTTTCCGGCACGGAGATCTGAGCCGGCCGGCTCTCGCGCCAGGCGGCGTTGTCCTCGATTTCGCCGGACAGCCGCTTGCCCTCGATCAGATCCTTGATCTGGACGACGCCTTCATCGCGCTCCTGCGAGCCCTGGATGATGGCGATCGGACAGCCGCGCCGGTCGGCGTATTGCAATTGCTTGCCGAAATTCTTCGGATTGCCCTGGAACATCTCGGCGCGGACGCCGGCGGAGCGCAGGCTGCTGACAAAACGCTGGTAGCGCCCCATGCTCTCGATGTCGCGGTCCATCACGCAGACGATGACCGGTTCGGGAACGTCGACCGCATCGAGCTTGCCGAGGTTCTTCAGCGCCGTCATGAGGCGCGACACGCCGATCGAAAATCCCGTTGCCGGAACCGGCTGTCCCATGAAGCGCGACACCAGCCCGTCATAGCGCCCGCCGCCGCCGACCGAGCCGAACTGCACGGTCTGGCCCTTCTCGTTGGTGACGTCGAAGAGCAATTCGGCCTCGTAGACCGGGCCGGTATAGTATTCGAGACCGCGCACCACGGAGGGGTCAATGCGGATACGGCCTTCCTCGTAACCGGCGGCGTCGAAGAGCTGCGCCATCAGCTTCAGTTCCGCAACGCCGTCCTGTTCGGCGTCGCCGCCGGCGATCACCTGTTCGAGATTGGCGATGGTCAGGGCGTTGCTTCCGCCCCCGGCGCCGACAAAGGCGAGAACCGTGTCGATCGCCGGCGCATCAAGGCCGGCGCCCTTTGTGAAATCGCCGCTCTCGTCCTTGCGTCCGGCGCCAAGCAACAGCCGAACGCCCTCGGTTCCGAACTTGTCGAGCTTGTCGATCGCGCGCAGCACGGTCAGCCGGGTCTCGGCATGTTCGTCTCCGCCGATGCCGATAGCCGTCATCACCCCGTCGAGAACCTTGCGGTTGTTGACGCGGATCACGTAGTCGCCACGGCTCACGCCGAGCGTCTCCATCGTGTCGGCCATCATCATGCACATCTCGGCGTCGGCCTGCACGCCGGGCGCGCCCACCGTATCGGCGTCGAATTGCATGAACTGGCGGAACCGTCCCGGGCCCGGCTTTTCGTTGCGGAACACCCAGCCGTTGCGATAGGTGCGGTAGGGCAGCTGGATGTCGTTGAAGTTTTCCGCGACGTGACGCGCCAGCGGCGCCGTCAGGTCGTAGCGCAGGCTCATCCATTGCTCGTCGTCGTCGGTCAGCGAGAACACGCCCTCGTTCGGGCGGTCGCTGTCCGGCAAAAACTTGCCCAGCGCGTCGGTATATTCGAACATCGGCGTTTCCACCGGATCGAACCCGTAGAGTTCGAAAACCTCGCGGATTCCGGACACCATCTTCTCCGTCGCGCGGATGTCCTGCGGCGAACGGTCGACGAAACCGCGCGGCAGCCGCGCTTTCAGTCTCTGCTGCTTTTTGTCTTTCTTGCCCATGGGGCGCGTGTGTCCGGGTGAAGCTGGAGTTGAAATCGCGGACTTCCTAACCCATTGGCCGGAAAGCGGCAAGGCGCATGTTTAAAGGCGTCGGCCCGGTGGATTTTAGACGGGTCTGACGAAATTGCGACGCTCGTCTTCCACCGCGTCGCGCATGCAGCAGCCTTCGATATGATCGTTGACGAGACCCATGGCCTGCATGAAGGCGTAGACCGTGGTCGGACCGACGAAACTCCAGCCGCGTTTCTTCAGATCCTTGGAAATCGCCGTCGATTCCTCGGTCTTGCCGAGCGTTCGCAGCGTTTCGTAGTCCAGTTTCGCCGGTCGTGCGCGCGCGCCCGGTTCCTGCGACCAGAAATATGTCGCAAGGGAACCGAATTCCTTCCTCAGTTCGATGGCGCGCCGCGCTTTGTTGATCGTCGAGTTGATCTTGCCGCGATGGCGGATAATGCCTGCGTCCTGGACCAGCCTCTCCACATCGGTCTCGTCGAAGTCTGCGACGCGCTCGAAGTCAAAACCGGCGAATGCAGCGCGGAAATTTTCCCGCTTGCGCAGAATCGTCAGCCACGAGAGTCCGGACTGGAAACCTTCAAGGCAGATCTTTTCGAACAGCCTTTTGTCGTCAACAACCGGACGGCCCCATTCATTGTCGTGATAGGCGAGATAGTCATCCTTGTTGTCGTGCCAGAAACAGCGCAGTTTGCCGTCCGGTCCTTCGATCAGTCCATTGTGCGACACGTCAGCCCCTCCGTTGCAACGACTCGCGCATTCTAGCTGACGCGTCGGGGAAACGAAGCGTTAACGGCGCAGCAGCGCGTTTAAACTGACATTAACTGCAATTTTCAACGGCTCGATAACCCTGCCGAAAGCTTTCTGCCTTTGCGCGCCTTTTAATGACTGCGATTCACCATTCGGAGTCCAATGGCGATGCAGACTTGGAACGAAGGCCTGCGTCGGTGCATCTGCACTGCGACGTCAGGCGCCCAGTCAGACGCAGTGTTGAGAGTACGTCCGATGCATATGAAATTCGTTCTCGTCGTCCTTGGGGCGACAGTCATGGCCGGTGCGGCCGAGGCCGGCGAACGCTACGGCCAGCGCCCTCCGGTGGTGCTCAGTCCGGACCTGACGGCCCCCTGGGTCGTGCAGCTTCGCCAGCCCGGCACGCCGCACGGCGCCGGCAGGGTCGTACAGCCGGGCCGTCCGAAGCAGCAGCGCTCGACGGGTTCTGTGCGGCGCAAGCCGGTGCAAACCGCGTCCGCGGCCCAGGCCGCGAAACCGGCGCTCGATCCTGTGTTCCTGCCGCAGACTGTCGCCTACGATACCGCCCAGGCGCCCGGAACCATTATCATCGATACGCCGAGCCGGCATCTCTATCTGGTGCTCGAAAACGGTCAGGCGCGGCGTTACGGCGTCGGCGTCGGCAAGCCCGGCTTCGAATGGGCCGGCACCCACAAAGTTTCGCGCAAGGCGGAATGGCCCTCCTGGCGCCCACCGGCCGAAATGATCAGCCGCGAGGCGAAGAAGGGGCATTACCTGCCGAATTACATGCCGGGAGGTCCGGCCAATCCGCTCGGCGCGCGCGCTCTGTACCTCGGTTCGACGCTCTACCGGATCCACGGCACGAATCAGCCCTGGACGATTGGTCGGGCGGTTTCTTCCGGCTGCATCCGGATGCGGAACGAAGATGTGATCGATCTGTACGAGCGGGTGCCTACAGGCGCAAAAGTCGTTGTGATCTAACCATCTAGCGGAACGTCAACTTCTTTGGCATAAAGATTTAATAGTTCCCGCAGGTAGAAATCGTGCAAGTTTTGTTGCATGTTTTTCAACGAATGCTAGGTTCTGGTAGGGGATAGCAACAGGAGTTCAGCCGTGAGAAAATTCATTTCGTCATTGCTGGCGGTCGCTTTTATTGCCACATCGGCAACTGTCGTAACGGGGACCGGGGCGTTCAGCCGTGACCGGCAAGAACCGGTATACAGTTCGAGTTCAAAGCGCCCGCAGGCGAAATATCAGCGCAAAAAGGTGCGGATCGACACCGGCGAGAGGCCGGGGACGATCATCGTCGACACCAACCGCAAGTACCTCTACTACTACGAGGGCAACGGCAAGGCCACGCGCTATGGCGTCGGCGTGGGTCGCGACGGTTTCGGCTGGTCGGGCACCGTCAAGGTCGGGCGCAAGGCCGAGTGGCCGGACTGGCGTCCGCCTGCGACCATGATTCGGCGCGAACGCGCCAAGGGTCACAATCTTCCGGCTTTCGTTCCGGGCGGCATCAACAACCCGCTTGGCGCGCGCGCAATGTATCTGCACAAGGGCGGTCGCGACACGATCTACCGCATCCACGGCACCAACCAGCCCTGGACCATCGGGCAGAACATGTCGTCCGGCTGCATCCGCATGATGAACAAGGATGTAGAACATCTCTACAGCCGGGCTCCGGTCGGCACCAAGGTGATTGTCATCGGACCGGGTTCGCGCAACGCCTCCAACGTCTACAGCGAGCGCGGCGTGGATGTTTTCGGAAGTATCTTCAGCTTCGGCGGCTGACGTCGCACCTATCTGCATCAAATGAAAAACCGCAGGGACATGCACAATGTCCCTGCGGTTTTTCGTTGTTATCCGGGTTGTCAGCCCGCGCGGCGGGCGTCAACGGAAATGCTGCCGGGGCCATGGGCCGCGAGCGCCATGAAGCCGCCTGCGATGGCGAGGTTCTTGAAGAAGGCGATGAACTGGGCCTGATCACCGATGTTCGAATGCGCAAGCAGAGCGGAGGCGATGCAGAACAGCGCCAGGGCCCATGCGGCCGGCTTGGTCATGAAGCCGACAAGAACCGCGATCCCGCCGAGGACCTCGAGCAGAATGACAATCCAGACGCCGATGCTGGCAAGCGGAAGCCCCAGGCTGGTCATGTAGCCGGCGGTGCCAGCGGGGTCGCCGAGCTTGCTGAGTCCGGACAGGATAAAGATTGCTGACAGGAGAATGCGTCCTATCAATAAGGTTGCGGCGTTAGACATCGATCCCTCCAAGTGTTGTCGATTGCAGCAATATAGGCGCGCAATCATACCGGGATAGACCGGCAATTTTCTACAGATTGTTCACTAAACAGAGCCAACTATCGAAGATTGTTCCCTTGATGGTCGACGTCGTCGCCCGATATGGAAGACAACATCTTTCTTGATTCCACTAATACAGGACCAGTCCATGACTGCTTTGAACGACTTCCCGATCACGAAGCTCTTTCCGCCATCAAAGCCTGACGCCATCCAGCTTTACTCCTTCGCCACCCCGAACGGGATCAAGGTGTCGGCGGCGCTTGAGGAAACGGGACTGCCCTACGAGGCGCATTTGATCAATATCCTCAATGACGACCAGAAGACGCCGGAATTTCTGGCCCTCAATCCGAATGGCAAGATCCCGGCGATGATAGATCCGGCGGGGCCGGGCGGCGACGCGATCGGGCTGTTCGAATCGGGCGCCATACTCGTCTATCTGGCCGAAAAATCCGGAAAGCTCATGCCCGCCGATCCACAAGGCCGCTACGAATGTCTGCAATGGGTGTTCTTCCAGATGGCTGGCGTCGGACCGATGTTCGGTCAGTATGGACATTTCTTCAAATTCATGGCCGGCAAACTGAAGGACGATTATCCCACGGAACGCTACGGCAAGGAATCGCGCCGTCTTCTGGAGGTTCTGGAAGGGCGGCTCGAAGGCCGCGAATGGCTTGTCGGAGACGACTATTCGATCGCCGACATCGCCTCTTTCCCCTGGGTCAGGACGCTGGGCGGTTTCTACGAAGCCGGCGAGGCGCTCAAGCTCGACGAACTCGTCAATGTCGGCGCCTGGCTCGATCGCTGTCTTGCGCGTACGGCCAGCGAAAAGGCCCTGAATATCCCGCCGCGTCCTTGAGGCGCCAGGCATGACAATCCTCCTGTCCGCGCGATTGCGCGGGCGGGAGTTGTGACGCCCTTTCGCAAGAGCGGCGAAAGTGTCACTATGGTCGGGACGTGACCGGAGCTTAATCCAAGGAGATCCCGATGAGAATCCTGCGCCTGCTGATAATCGCGCCGCTCATATTCACTATGGGATTCTGGGCCAGCGTCATGCCGGTTGGCGTCAAGCGCTGGGGAACGGATGCGCGCATCACCTGCACACAGTCGTCCTGGGGTCGCACGGAGCAGGCATGCCGCTACGAGGTGATCAAGATCTGCGGACCGGATGTGAAGATACTCGACATCAAGACAACCCACCGGCCGCCGAAATGGGACGAGTGGTACTATGCCACGGACCAGCGCATCTACACTTGGACCTACGAACTGAAGAACTGTCCGCGCAACTGGTGATGTAAATCCTGAAATAAGAAAAGGCGGCCCGAGAGCCGCCTTTCCGATAGTCTGTGCGAAGGACGCTGGCTTAGAAGCCCATGCCGCCCATGCCGCCCATGTCGCCGCCGGGCATTGCCGGAGCCGCCGATTCCTTCTTCGGAATTTCAGCGACCATGGCTTCGGTGGTGACGAGGAGACCAGCAACCGATGCTGCGTCCTGCAGAGCGGTGCGAACGACCTTGACCGGGTCGACAATACCCATCTGGATCATGTCGCCATACTCGCCTGTCTGGGCGTTGTAGCCGTAGTTGTCGTCCTTGGTGTCCAGGATCTTGCCTGCAACGACCGATGCTTCGCCGCCGGCGTTGGCGACGATCTGGCGGGCCGGAGCCTGCAGAGCGCGGCGCACGATATTGATGCCGGCTTCCTGGTCGTCATTCCCGCCCTTGGTCGTGAGGTTGGCGGAAGCGCGAAGGAGCGCTACGCCGCCGCCAGGAACGATGCCTTCCTGAACGGCCGCGCGGGTTGCGTTCAGAGCGTCGTCGACGCGGTCCTTCTTTTCCTTCACTTCGATTTCCGTTGCGCCGCCAACGCGGATCACAGCAACGCCGCCGGCGAGCTTCGCCAGACGTTCCTGCAGCTTTTCGCGGTCGTAATCGGAAGTGGTTTCTTCGATCTGCGCCTTGATCTGGGCGACACGGCCTTCGATTTCCGGCTTCTTGCCTGCGCCGTCGACGATCGTCGTGTTTTCCTTGGAGATCGAGATGCGCTTTGCAGTGCCGAGCATGTCGAGCGTGACGTTTTCGAGCTTGATGCCGACATCTTCGGAAATGACCTGACCGCCGGTCAGGATAGCGATGTCTTCAAGCATGGCCTTGCGGCGGTCGCCGAAGCCCGGAGCCTTGACGGCAGCGATCTTGAGGCCGCCGCGCAGCTTGTTGACGACGAGAGTCGCGAGGGCTTCGCCTTCGACGTCTTCAGCAATGATCAGGAGCGGCTTCGAGGACTGAACGACCGATTCCAGGATCGGCAGCATGGCCTGAAGGTTCGAGAGCTTCTTTTCGTGGAGCAGGATGTAGCAGTCGTCCAGCTCGGCGATCATCTTTTCGGCATTGGTGACGAAATAGGGAGAAAGGTAGCCGCGGTCGAACTGCATGCCTTCAACGACTTCAAGTTCGGTTTCGGCGGTCTTGGCTTCCTCGACGGTGATGACGCCTTCATTGCCGACCTTCTGCATTGCAGCTGCAATGTCTTCGCCGATCTGCTTTTCGCCGTTGGCGGAGATCGTGCCGACCTGTGCGACTTCTTCCGAAGTGTTGATCGGCTTGGCCTTCTTGAGAAGGTCTGCAACGACGTCGCTGACTGCGAGGTCGATGCCGCGCTTCAGGTCCATCGGGTTCATGCCGGCGGCGACGGCCTTTGCGCCTTCGCGGACAATCGCCTGGGCCAGAACGGTCGCCGTGGTGGTTCCGTCACCGGCTTCGTCATTGGTCTTGGAGGCGACTTCGCGCACCATCTGTGCGCCCATGTTCTCGAACTTGTCTTCCAGTTCGATTTCCTTGGCGACGGTCACGCCGTCCTTGGTGATCCGCGGAGCGCCGAACGACTTGTCGATGACCACGTTGCGGCCTTTCGGGCCGAGCGTCACCTTAACAGCGTCTGCGAGAACGTCGACGCCACGCAGCATCTTCTCACGTGCGTCGCGGCTGAATTTGACTTCTTTAGCTGACATGTTTCCTCATTTCCGGGCCTTATGGCCCTCGTTCAGAAGGGGATTGGTTGACTTGTATTCGGGGATTAGCCGACTACGCCCATGATGTCGCTTTCCTTCATGATCAGAAGGTCTTCGCCATTGAGCTTGATTTCGGTGCCCGACCATTTGCCGAACAGGATGCGGTCGCCGACCTTGACGTCCATCTGGATGATGGAGCCGCTGTCGTCGCGCGCGCCGGAGCCGACTGCGACGATTTCGCCTTCGGACGGCTTTTCCTTGGCAGTGTCGGGAATAATGATGCCGCCAGCAGTCTTTTCTTCAGACTCTACGCGACGCACGACCACGCGGTCATGCAGTGGACGGAAATTGACGTCTGTCATCGTCTTTGCCCTCAATAGGTTACAGATGCGGACTTGTGTGTCCGGCTCTCGAAAATTAGCACTCACCGGAAGCGAGTGCTAATTTGCAGGGGGACATAAGATCGATATCGCCGGGTGTCAAGGATTTTGGCGCGGCTTTTTCAGTTCGCGGTTGCGAGTCTTTATACAAGGCGTCGCCAGGGCCGCCGGATAGCGCGGCGCTCCGGTCGGGGTCAACCGCAAATCCCCGATCGCGGTTAATTAATTTGCCGGCGGGGACTTGTATTCTTGCCGCTGCTGGTCAATGTCTGCCTTGCCCGCGCCGGGCGCAAGGTCGAGGCGCGAAACAGAGTTCCGGACGTCCTGAAGGCAATAGTATTCATGGTGGCAAAGATCGATCGCCTGGCTGACATCAAAGGCCAATATGATGTGGTTTTGTGCGACGTCTGGGGAGTCCTGCACAATGGCGTCGAGTCGTTCCAGCCCGCAGCCGAAGCGCTTCGAAACTTCCGGATCGAAGGCGGAACCGTCGTCCTCATCACAAATTCTCCGAGGCTCAGCGCGGATGTCGGCCTGCAGATCGTCGGGCTGGGCGTCGGCGCGGACAGCTACGATGCAATCGTCACGTCGGGCGACGTGACGCGGGCGCTGATCGAGGACGGTCCGAAGAACATTCATTTCGTCGGCGCAGACTGGAACCAGAGCCTGCTCGACGGTCTTGACGTCTCCTGCGTCGGGATTGAAGAGGCGGACGCCGTCGTCTGCGCAGGCTTGCGGGACGACGAGAACGAGCAGGCGGAAGATTACCTCCCGATGCTCGAACAGGCCAAAGCCAGGGATCTGCCGTTCGTGTGCGCCAACCCGGACATCGTGGTCGAGCGCGGGCACAAGCTGGTGCCCTGCGCCGGAGCGATCGCGGCGCTCTATGAAAAAATGGGCGGCGTCACAAGGATTTCCGGAAAGCCGCACAGACCGATTTACGAGGCGGCGCTGGAAACGGCGAAAACCGTAAAAGGCGCTGTCGACCCCAGGCGCGTGGTCGCCATCGGCGACGGCATGCCGACCGATATCAAGGGGGCGCATGATTTCGGGCTCGACGTCATATACATTGCGCTTGGAATACACGCGGCGATCTACTCCCGGACAGGCGTGATCGACGAGGCCGCGCTCGATACGTTTCTCGCCGAACATCGCATGACGCCGGTGGGCTGGATGCCGCGCTTGAGGTAAGCATGACAGCGTTCGTTCGAACTCAATCGACGACCGACCTGCCGCCTTCTCTGAAGGGCGGCGTCGTCGCCATCGGAAATTTCGACGGACTCCATCGCGGCCACCAGGCGGTTCTCGGGGAAACGCTCGAGATCGCGTCCCGAAAAAATGCGCCGGCTATCGTTCTGACATTCGAACCGCATCCAAAAACCGTCTTCAGGCCGGACAATCCGGTCTTCCGGTTGACGCCCGCGCCGCTCAAGGCGCATCTGATAGAAAGGCTGGGTTTCGCCGCCGTCGTCGAGATGCCTTTCGACCGCGCGTTCGCCGCCCTGGAAGCCGCCGATTTCATCAAGGACATCCTGGTGGACGGTTTCGGCCTCACCCATGCGGTCACCGGCTTCAATTTTCATTTCGGCAAGGCGCGGGCGGGGACACCGGACTATTTGCGCGAGGCGGGAAAGCGTTTGGGCTTCGGCGTTACGGAGGTGGAGTCGTTCAGCGACGAAAATGACGACGTCGTGTCTTCAAGCCGTATTCGCCAGCTTCTCTCCGAAGGCCGGGTCGCCGAGGCGTCGGGACTTCTCGGCTACCACTACACGGTGGAGGAGGAGATCGTGGGCGGCAAGAAACTTGGCCGGACGCTCGGATTTCCGACGGCCAACATGCGCATGCCGGATCACGCGATGCTGAAGCCCGGCGTCTATGCGGTCCGGTTTCGTCGTTCCGACGGCGCGCTGTTCGACGGGGTCGCCAGTTTCGGACGCAGGCCCACCGTTGATGAAGACGGCGCGCTTTTGCTCGAAACATATCTGTTCGATTTCGAAGGCGACCTTTACGGCGAGATCTGCAGCGTCTCCTTCGTCTCCTGGCTGCGCGGGGAGGAAAAGTTCGACAGTCTGGAGGCCTTGACCAACCAGATGCATCTGGACGCCGAAGAGGCGCGCGCGGCGCTGTCCGGAGCGCGCCACCTAGTGCCCCGAATCTGAAGTTCGTTACATCCTGCAGCACGCTCTATTCGAACTTCAGATTCGATAAGGGCACTAGCAAGATAATGTTTCTAGTGTGGTTTACGGATTAGAAGTTCCTGTAAGAGACTGCTGCTACAATGTAAGGAACTTCAAATCCACCACACTAGGCCCGCTCGACATTACGGTCCCGCTTGCTGGCTAATCTCGATCAAAAGTCGCTGTCTGCCGAGAAAATCCTTTATTCCTGCAAAGAGCGTTGATAGAAGGCCTCTCGTTATGAAGGCCGCTTTCGGATTGAACAGCACGATACGAATTATCGGCCCGGCTTCCTGACTGGGGAAGTCCGGGAACCCTCCGCTGCGTCCAGAGGGCGCGATCAATCCAGACAATGCATTCCGACGCCGCGCGTCAGAACCGCAACGGCGGCAGCCGGGCGGACCAGATCAGAACTTGAAACAGATGACCGACACCAAAGAACAACTGGACTATTCACGCACGCTCTTCCTCCCGAAGACGGATTTTCCCATGCGCGCCGGCCTCCCGAAGATGGAGCCCGAACTTGTGAAGCGCTGGCAGGACATGAACCTCTATCGCAAACTGCGCGAAGACGCCGCCGGCCGGCCGAAATTCGTGCTGCATGACGGACCGCCCTACGCCAACGGCAACATCCATATCGGTCATGCGCTCAACAAGGTTCTCAAGGACGTCATCACCCGCTCATTCCAGATGCGCGGCTATGACAGCAACTACGTGCCGGGCTGGGACTGCCACGGGCTGCCGATCGAGTGGAAAATCGAGGAGCAGTATCGCGCCAAGGGCAAGAACAAGGACGAGGTGCCGATCAACGAGTTTCGGCGCGAATGTCGTGAGTTCGCCAGTCACTGGATCGAGGTCCAGACCGAAGAGTTCCACAGGCTCGGCATCGAAGGCGATTTCGAGCAGCCCTACACGACCATGAATTTCCACGCCGAGGCGCGGATCGCCGGCGAGCTCATGAAGATCGCCGCGCTCGGCCAGCTCTATCGCGGGTCGAAGCCCGTCATGTGGTCGGTTGTCGAGCGCACGGCGCTCGCCGAGGCCGAAGTCGAATATCAGGATTACGAAAGCGACACGGTCTGGGTGAAGTTTCCCGTCATCGACTGGGGCGCGAAGCCGGATTCGGCGGATCTCGCCGCAAAGGTCGCGGAGTTGCAGGGCGCGTTCGTGGTCATCTGGACAACCACGCCGTGGACGATCCCGGGCAACCGCGCAATCTGTTTTTCGCCGCGCATCAGCTATGGCCTTTATGAAGTCACGGCGGCCGAGAATGATTTCGGACCGCGGCCGGGCGAGAAACTGGTGTTCGCCGACGCGCTCGCAGAGGAAAGCTTCGCCAAGGCGAAACTGGAATACAGCCGCCTGCGCGATGTGTCCGGCGACGAGTTGCGGCATCTCACATGCGCGCATCCGCTCAGTGATCTCGGCTATGCTTTCCCCGTGCCGCTGCTTGAGGGCGATCATGTCACCGACGACGCCGGCACCGGTTTCGTGCACACGGCGCCGAGCCACGGCCGCGAGGACTTCGAGGCGTGGATGGACCACGCGCGCGAACTCGCCGCGCGCGGCCTCGAGGTTGCGATACCGTTTCCGGTCGCAGACGACGGCTATTACACGAAGGACGCGCCGGGCTTCGGTCCGGACTCAGCGGACGGCGCCGCGCGCGTCATCGACGACAAGGGCAAGAAGGGGGACGCCAACAAGCGCGTGATCGCCGCTCTGATCACGGCCGAAATGCTCTTCGCCCGGGGCCGGCTGAAACACACCTATCCGCATTCCTGGCGTTCCAAGAAGCCGGTGATCTTCCGCAACACGCCGCAATGGTTCGTCCATATGGACAAGGAATTTGCAGATGGAACGACGCTGCGTCAGAGATCGCTGAAGGCGATCGACGACACGCGTTTCGTCCCCGCCGGCGGCCAGAGGCGGCTGCGCGGCATGATCGAGACGCGGCCGGACTGGGTGCTGTCGCGACAGCGCGCCTGGGGCGTGCCGATCACCGTATTCGTGGATGAAGACGGCGACGTTCTCATCGACGAGACGGTCAACCGGCGCATCTTCGAGGCTTTCGAAGCAGAGGGCGCGGACGCCTGGTTCGAGGACGGGGCGAAGGATCGGTTCCTGGAAGGCCGCGACGACAAGGACCGCTGGACGAAGGTCACCGACATTCTGGACGTCTGGTTCGATTCCGGAAGCACGCACACGTTCACGCTGGAAGACCGGCCTGACCTCAAATGGCCCGCCGATGTCTATCTCGAAGGTTCGGACCAGCATCGCGGCTGGTTCCATTCCTCACTGCTGGAGAGCTGCGCGACGCGCGGCCGCGCGCCCTACAACGCCGTCGTCACCCATGGGTTCACCATGGATGAGAACGGTGAAAAGATGTCCAAATCCAAGGGCAACACGGTCACGCCGCAGGAAATCATGAACCAGTCCGGCGCCGATATTCTGCGCCTTTGGGTGATGACGACGGACTATTGGGAGGACCAGCGTCTCGGCAAGGCGACGATCCAGACCAACATCGACGCCTACCGCAAGCTGCGCAACACCATTCGCTGGATGCTCGGAACCCTCTCGCATGACGAGGGCGATGAAGTCGCCTATGCCGATTTGCCGCAGCTCGAGCGATATATGCTGCACCGGCTGGTCGAGCTCGAGGCGCTGGTCAATCGCGGCTATGACGATTTCGACTTCAAGACGATCGCCCGCGCGCTGGTCGATTTCGCGAGCGTGGATTTGTCGGCCTTCTATTTCGATATCCGCAAGGACGCGCTCTACTGCGACGCTCCGTCGAGCATCCGCAGGAAAGCAGCGTTGCAGACAGTGAGAAAGATCTTCGACTGCCTGACGTGCTGGCTTGCGCCAATGCTGCCCTTCACCATGGAAGAAGCCTGGTTGATGCGCTATCCGGACGCCGAATCCGTACATCTGGCGCAGTTCCCGACTGTCGAGGCCGAATGGCTGGACGAAGCGCTCGCAGCCACCTGGCGTCGCATTCGCACGGTGCGCCGGGTCGTGACCGGCGCACTCGAAATCGAGCGTCGCGAAAAGCGCATCGGTTCGTCGCTGGAGGCGGCGCCCGTCGTGCACATCGCCGACGCAGAATTGCGTAAAGCGCTCGAAGGGCGCGATTTCGAGGAGATCTGCATCACCTCCGGCGTCGTGGTGAAGGACGGCGAAGGTCCGGCTGCCGCCTTCCGGATGCCGGAAATCGCAGGCGTGAGCGTCGAGCCGGCGCTTGCGAATGGCCGCAAGTGCGCCCGTTCATGGCGTTTGACCGACGATGTGGGCTCGGACCCGGAGTTTCCGGAAGTTTCGGCGCGCGACGCGGCGGCGCTGCACGAATTGAAGGCGCTCGGCAGGCTGGACTAGTCAGGCGATCGGGTCCTGGGAGAGTCGGAACCGGATTTGCCGCCGCAAATTTGCGGCGGAAGCCAAAATCGGTTACAACTCTCCCCAATATTGCCGGATTCGACAGTCAAACCGGACACAAGTTGGACGGTGTGAATATTGGCATGCGTCCTGAGGGGCGTCAGGTGGGAAACGGGATAACCAGTTAGATGAAGCGAAGTACTTTCCGGTCGGGTTGCGTCATTGCCGGTGCAACAGCGGTTTCAGCCGTTCTTTCGGGCTGCCTCGGCGGTCCGACCTACGGCACGGGCACGTCGCAGAATGTGCAATTGCTGCAGGACATCACCAGCATCGCCTCGATAGGCTCACCGGGCAAGAATCAGAAGACCGACTACAAGCCGCGCCCGGAAATTGTCGAGCCGCCGGAAGGCGCCACGCTGCCGCAACCGCAGCAAAGCCTGGCCTCGAAAGATAATCCCGCCTGGCTTGAATCTCCGGAAGAAACCAGGGCGCGTCTGCGCGAGACGGCTTCCGTCAATCGCGACAAGAAACCGTACACGTCGCCGCTGGCCAGCCCTGACGACAACGTCAGCAGTGAACAGTGGCAGCAGTTCCGTGAAGCCAAGGCCAACGCCAAGGGCGCCTATTCGGACCGCCGCACCTTGAGCGATCCGCCCATGGCCTATCGCGAACCGGCGGACACGGCGCCTGTCGGCGAACTGGGTGAAACCGAATACGACAAGGAAAAGCGTCGCGAAGCCGAAGCCAAGGAGAAAAAGAGCTTCAAGCTCTGGCCCTTCTGATCAGCGCTGTCTGCGTTCGGCGAAAAACGACTTGAGCATGGTTTCAGCCGCTTTTTCGGAGAAGCCGGAATAAACCTCCGGACGGTGGTGACAGGTCGCGGAATCGAAGAACCTGACGCCATTCACAACGCCGCCGCCCTTTGCGTCCTCTGCGCCGAAATACAGCCGCCGGATGCGGGCGAAGGAAATCGCCGCGGCGCACATGGCGCAAGGCTCCAGCGTCACATAGAGGTCGCATTCGCAAAGCCGCTCGCTGCCGAGTTTCTCCCCGGCGCTTCTGATGGCTGCAATCTCCGCATGGGCCGTCACGTCGCTTGTGGCGCGTGTGAGATTTCCGCAACGCGACACGATCTCGCCCTTGTGGACGATGACTGCGCCGACCGGCACTTCGCCACGTTCGGCGGCGAGCCTGGCTTCTTCGAGCGCCACATCCATAAAACGCATTGTCGTCGACATATTCCGGTGTAATAGAGCAACTCGCTCCTGATAGGAATCAATAGATGGTGGAAAATCGGTCCCCGAAGGCCAAATCACCGAAATTTGGCAAAAGGCCGGGCGGCGCGAAAGGCGGCGCCGGCCGCGGCGGCAAAAAGCCGCCCGCAAAACCGGCGGCAAAATCAAACCGCGCGCCGGTGGTCAGCGTCGATGAAAACAGCGAGGAACGCATCGCAAAGCGTCTCGCGCGCGCCGGCGTCGGATCACGTCGCGACGCCGAACGCATGATCGCCGAGGGCCGCGTCAGCCTGAATGGCGAGGTGTTGCAGTCGCCAGCCGTCAACGTCACGCTGAAGGATCGGATCGAGGTCGACGGCGCGCCGATCCGCGCGATCGAGCGGACCCGGCTCTGGCTTTACCACAAGCCGATCGGACTTGTGACCACGCACAAGGATCCCGAAGGCCGTCCGACGGTTTTTGAAAAACTGCCCAACACAATGCCGCGCGTCATGTCCATCGGTCGTCTCGACATCAACACCGAGGGTCTGCTGCTCCTGACCAACGACGGAGGTCTCGCCCGGACGCTGGAACTGCCCTCGACCGGATGGCTGCGCCGCTACCGCGTGCGCGCCCACGGAAAGATCGAGCAGGCCGAACTTGACAAGCTGCAGGAAGGGATAGCTGTCGACGGCGTGCTCTATGGCGGCATTGAAGCGACGCTCGATCGCGTTCAGGGCTCCAATGTCTGGATCACTATGGGTCTGCGCGAAGGCAAGAACCGCGAAATCAAGAACGTGCTTGGCGCTCTCGGTCTGGAGGTCAACCGTCTCATTCGCACATCCTACGGCCCGTTCCAGCTCGGCGACATACCGGAAAGCGGCGTATCGGAAGTGCGCAGCCGCCTGTTGCGCGAGCAATTAGGCGAACGTCTCGCGCTGGCGGCCGGCGCCAATTTCGACGCGCCGCTGCTCAAGCATGGTCCGGACGCCGAAAAGCCGGAGCGCCCGCGCAAGGAATTCAGGAAACCCGACGGCCGTTCCGAGCGGGCCGGAGACGTGAAACGCGGCAGACCTGACGGCGGCGACGCCAGAGGCGGCAAGTCGTCCTTCGGCGACGATGACAAGCCGCAGCGCAAACCCGCGCCGCAACGCAATCGCGGCTCCAACGTCTGGATGGCGCCGGGCGCGCGTCCCGTCGGACCGGAGAAAGCCGCCAGTAAACCCTCCGGCAAGCCGGGCGCGAAAATGGGCGCAGGCAAGTCGAAACCCCGTCCGGCCGGACGCAAGCCGCGCGGAAGCGATGCGGATCGTCGGCGGTAGTCATCGCGGTCATCGGCTCGCCGCGCCCAAGGGCGCCTTGATCCGGCCCACGACGGACCGCGCGCGGGAATCGCTGTTCAACATTCTTGCCCACGGCCTCGGCATCGATGTTGAGGGCAGCCGGGTCCTCGACCTTTTCGCCGGAACAGGCGCAGTGGGCCTTGAAGCCCTGTCGCGCGGCGCGTCCTTCGCCCTGTTCGTGGAGCAATCCGCAGAAGGGCGCGCGCTCATCCGCTCCAATGTCGACGCCTTGCAGGCGCAGGGCAGATCAAAACTCTACCGGCGCGACGCCACGGCCCTCGGCGATATCCAGGCGATGGAGCCGTTCGATATCCTGTTCGCGGATCCGCCTTACGAAAAAGGTCTCGGCGAGCGCGCGCTCGATGCGGCGGCGCGGGGAAACTGGCTCAAGGCCGGGGCTCTCGCTGTCCTGGAAGAGCGCGCAAGCGTTGCGCCGGAGGTGGACAGCTCCTACCGGTTGCTGGAGAGACGCGCCTTTGGCGATACCGCGATGCATTTCTTTGTCCATGAACCGGATTGAGCGTGTTTCGCTTCAGTTGAATTCGTGCCTGTTTGTCGCACTGCTCTTGAACTCCCGCCGTGAACAGCGCACATTCGATCTATGCCGGCCGGATGGATTGTCCGTCCGTCGCCGCGCGATCCGGGAAAGCCGATTATGCAGAGCCAGCCAGCGCTTTCGGAAGATCTGTCGTCCGTCCACCGCATCTCCGGCGAGCCTACGGTCGCCGTCGCATTCGGCGCTGGCGGCGCGCGGGGCGTCGCCCATATTCACGTCATCGAGGTGCTCGACGAACTGGGCATCACACCGGTGGCGATTTCCGGCGCGTCGATAGGGTCGATCCTGGGATCGGGCATGGCCGCGGGCATGACGGGCCGCGAAGTTCGCGAAAGCATGTTGGCCGTCTTTTCGAAGCGCAGCGAAGTCATCAGCCGCATCTGGAAATCGCGGCCCTACAGCATGGGCGACATGTTCTCCGGCGGATTTCGTCTCGGCCAGTTCAATATCGAGCGTACCCTGCCGGCCTTCCTGCCCGAAAGCGTGCCCAAACGCTTCGAGGATCTCAAGATCCCCATGAAGATCATCGTCACAGATTTCTATGCGCAGGAAGAGGCCGTTTGCGAGAGCGGGGACCTCTACAATGCGATTGCCGCCTCATCGGCGATACCGGCCCTGTTCCGGCCTGTGCTTTGCAACAACCGCTACATGATCGATGGCGGCATCTTCAATCCCGTTCCCTATGACCATCTGGCCGGTCTTGCCGACATCATCATCGGCATCGATGTCGTGGGCAGGCCAAGCGGCACGAGCGAGGACTGTCCGACAACGGTCGATCTCATATACGGATCGAGCCAGATCATGATGCAGTCGATCATATCGATGAAGCTCAAGGCCGCTAGCCCGCACATTTTCCTGCGGCCGGACGTCAGCGCCTTCCGGGTGCTCGATTTCTTCAAGGCGGATGAAATTCTCGAAGCCACGACCCCGATACGCGACGAGCTGAAATATTCGCTCGATGCGATCATGGCCTTTGCAGGCAAAGCCAATCCATAAATTCAGGTCGCCGCCTTGCCGCTGCTGAACGGCGAATTGGCGGCCGGCGGAAACCGGATGTCCGGCTCGTGCGGCGGTTTGGGCGGACGGGTCTTTGCGATCTGGTCGATCACCTTCAGGCAGGTGAACGCGGCGCCAAGTCCGAAAATAACGCCGCTGAAGCCAAATCCCGCAAGCGCCCCTTCGGCGCCGTAGAGCCAGGATCCCAGCCACACCAGCGGTATCACGCCCGCCGACCGTCCCCAGTTGAAGAGCGTCGAATAGAACGCGTAGCCCAGATTGTTGAAGGCGGCGTTGGAGACGAACAGCAAGCCGTTGAACAGGAACGAGAAGCTGACGAAAAGGCAGAAGAAACGGACGAGATCGCCGGCCTCGCCGGTTGCGTCGAAGAGCGCTGCGATCTGATCGCGGCCAAGCGCGAGAATGACGCACATCACGGCGACGTAAACTGTCATCAGAAAGTAGGAATTGCGCATTGTGCTGCGCAGCCGGTCATATCGCTGTGCGCCGTAGTTCTGCCCGAGGATCGGGCCAACCGCGCCGGACATCGCGAACAGCGCGCCGAACGCCACGGGAATAATTCGCCCCACCACGGCCCAGCCGGCCACAGCGGAATCTCCGTAGGACGCGATCTCGAAGGTGACGAAGGCGTTGCCGACCGGCGTTGCAAGCTGCGTCATGATCGCAGGCCCGGCGACCGCGAAATAAGGCCGCAGAGCATGAGAGAGCACGGCAAGCGACGGCAAGGCGAGAAGATCGTGGATTCTGCGCAGAAAATAGTAGCCGGCGACGACGATCGTGAACCTGGAAATCACGGTCGATATGGCGGCGCCATGAATGCCGAGATCGAGGGCGAAGATGAAAAGCGGATCGAGCACGGCCGTCGCCGCGCCGCCGATCAGGGTTATGAACATCGCCCGCTTGGCGTCCCCGGTTGAGCGCAACAGGCCGGCCATGCTCATGCCGACGGCGATCACAGGAAGAGAGGGCAGCACGATGCGCATATATTCGACGGTCAGCGCCGCGGTTCTGCCTGTCGCGCCCAGCATTCCCACCAGAACATCCAGAAAGGGAAAGGCGATGGAGACGAACAGCGTTGTCGTCAGACCGGTGAAAAACAGGCTCGCGCCCGCCAGTCTTCTCGCTCGCTCCCGATCCTCCGCGCCCAGCGCCCGCGACGTGATCGCGGTGCCGGCGATTGACATGCCGATGGAAATCGACACGGTGAAGAAAATCAGCGTTCCCGCATAGCCGATCACGGCGGCGAGCTCCGACTGGCCGAGCAGGGAAATGTAGAACAGATTCAGGGCGTCGACGATGAAGATCGAGACGAGGCCGACCGAGCCGGTCGCCGCCATCACGATGACATGGCGCATCGTCGAGCCGGTGACGAATTTCGCAGGCGCGCTCATCAGGCGACAGTCGCGAAGGAAGCAGGGTTCTTGCAGGACAGGGCAAGGGCGGCCGCGAACGGCCTGAAGACAGGCATGAGAGACTCGCTTTGAAGCAATCCAGCCAGCTATAGACCGGTGGGGCCGCCAGTCAAAGCCCGGAAGACAAATCGGATTGGCGGCGCGCCGCTATCCCGTAAGTCGCCTGAATAATCCCAATATGCCTTCGGGCGCAAGCCGAAGCACCAATATCATGGCGACGGCGATAACGATGTATCGCGCTTCCTCGAAGCCGCGTATTCCGGCCAGCGATTCCGTTGCGAAGGATATGGCGAGCGCGGCGACAATCGGCCCGTAGGTGGTTCCAACGCCTCCGATCAGCAGCATGGACAGCGCAAGCGTCAAGGTGCCGAAACCGAACACCTCCGGAGAGGCGACCCGCAGATAGATTGCGTAGAAACCGCCGGCGACGCCGGTAAATATGGCGCTGAGCGCCAGCGCCAGCACACGCTGCCGCGACACCGATATTCCGCGCGACACAGCGTAGTCTTCCGCGTCGCGCACAGCCTTCAGGGATTTGCCGAAGGGCGAGCGGGCTATCAGGATGAGGAAGATGGTGGAGACGACGAGCAGGCCAAGACACAGGTAGTAGTAGCCGAGCTTGTAGTCGCGGATGAAGGAGTAGTCTCCGATCTTCAGATAGGGAATGCGCACCATGCCTTCGGCGCCGCCTGTGATCTGCGACTGGCTCAGCACAAGCTGCATGACAAGCTGGCTGAAAGCGAAGGTCACCAGCACCACATAGATGCCCTTGAGCCGGGCGACCGGCGCCGCCATCAGAAATGCGACGATTGGCGCCGTGACGCCGGCGGCGGCGATCGCCAGAAGCGGATTGAGCCCGACCGTCTTGGCGAGGATCGCAGTCGTGTAGACGCCCACGCCGAAGAATGTCAGATGGCCGAAATTGAAGACCCCGCACTGGCCGAGGCTCAAGTTCCAGTTCGAGGCGATGATCGCGTAGATGAAGGCGATGATGAACAGGTGGCGCGTGTAGCTGTCGATCACGAAGATCGGCGTAAGCGCCAGCGCAATCAGCGCCGCAAGCGGCAGAACGACGTTTCTGATCATCGGGGTCATTGGTTGCCTCCGAATATTCCGTTCGGCCTGAAGACAAGGACGACGATCATGATCAGGAACAGCACGAAGGGCGTCCAGTAGAGCCCGAGCCAGAGGACGAGTATGGCCTCTATCATTCCGATCAGATAGGCGGCGCCGGCGGTCGCGCCCAGGCTGCCAAGCCCGCCGAAGATCACCACGATCATCGCCTTGGTCAGCGGATCGGCGCCCATGGCGGGCGTGATGAAGCGAATGGAGCCAAGCAATGCGCCCGTCAGACCCGCCAGCGCCGCCGAAATCCCGAAGGCCAGCGCAAAGGCGAAAGGCACGTTGATGCCGATCAGCGCCGCCGAATCCTGGTTCTGGCCAACCGCGCGCAGCGACCGGCCGATATTGGTCCTGACGGTGAAGGCCCAGATGGCGGCAAGCACGAGAGGCGCAAGCACGATCATCACGGCTTCATGGGCGGAGATGGTGGCGCTTGCGATCGAAATCTCGCCGTCGATCAGTCGCGGCAGCTGTTTCAGCCGCGCTCCCCAGATCATCTGGGCGCTCTTTTCCAGGATGATCATGGCCGCAAGCGTCGTCATCACCGTAATCAGCAGCATGTTGCGGTTGCCGTAATAGGGCCGCACGAGCAGACGTTCGATCACGATCCCGATTGCGGCGGCGCCGAGCGCGCCGCACAATATGCCCACCGGCAGGGGCAGGCCCACAGGCTCGACCAGCGTCCACGCAAAGAAAGCCCCGATCATCATCAAGGCGCCATGCGCAAAATTGAAGACGCCGAGCGTTGTCCACACAACGCTGAGGCCGCTCGCCATCAGGGCGTAGAGCGAGCCGAGAACAAGGCCCGAAACAAGGGTCGCAAAGAGCGTGTCGATCAATGGGAGACCTCGCCGAAATAGAGTTTCATGACCTCCTCATGGTCAGGCGCATTCGCCTTGTCGATCTCCCGTACGACCTCGCCGTGCTCGATCATGTAGAGCCGGTCCGTCAACGCCATCAGGAACTCGACGTCCTGCTCGACGACCACCAGCGGCACGCCGCTTTTGGCGATGTCGCCGACAGCGGCGGCCAGTTCCTTCTTCAGGCGCGGCGAAAGGCCCAGCGTCGGTTCGTCCAGCATCAGCAGCTTGGGAACGCACATCAGCGCGCAGCCGATCGAAAGCATCTGCCGTTCGCCGCCCGACAAGGTCTTCGCCTTCTGCGTCCGGCGTTCTTCCAGCCTTGGAAACAGGTCGAAGACGGATTTCAGGTTCTTGCGACTGTCGCCTTTCGCCCGCTTGGCAATTGACGCCAGTTCGAGCGTTTCGTGCACCTGCATGTCGCCGAACAGCGTGTTGCCTTGCGGTGAGTGGATCAGCCCGGCGTTGACGATGTCGGGCGGTCGCGCCGCCGTGATGTCATCTCCTGAAAACCGAATGGCGCCGGCCGTCGGCCGGATCAGGCCTGAAATGGTCTTGAGCAGCGTGGTCTTGCCATGTCCGTTCGGGCCGAACAGGCCGATGCTTTCGCCCGCGTCCAGATGGATATCGATCCCGCGAAGCACGGTGACGGCGCCATAGCCTGCGGAAAGATCGGAAACCTCGAGAAGCCGTTCCATCAGACGCCGCCTCCGAGATAGGCTTCCGCGACGGCCGGGTCCTTGACCACATCCGCCGGCAGACCTTGGGCCAGAATGGCGCCCTGGTTGAGCACGATAAGCCGTTGTGACACGGAGAGCAGCAGGCTCAGCACATGTTCGATCAGCAAAATGGTGACGCCCGCCCGGTTCACGCCGAGCAGCAACGCGTCGAGCTTCGCGATTTCAGGTTTCGTCAAACCAGAGGCCGGCTCGTCCAGCATCAGAACCTTCGGCTTCGAAATCAGGGCCGAGGCGATCATGAGCTGCTTCTTTTCATAAACGGAGAGCTCGCTTGAGAGCATGTCCACGCGGTTTGGGTCGAACTGCGCGAGTTCGAGAACGCTCTGCGCTTCGTTCGCGGCCTCCGAGGCCGAAAGGTCGCCGTTGTAAACGGCGCTGACCAGCAGCGTTTCCAGAACGGTCAAATCGGGAAACTCCGCATCCTTCTGGAATGTCCGGCAGAGCCCGGACCGGGCGATTGCGTGGGCGGGCCAGCGGTCGATGCGTGTTCCGTCGAAACGTATTTCGCCGCTCGTCGGTCCGTAGGGGATGCCGGTCATGAGATTGAACAGCGTGCTCTTGCCCGAACCGTTCGGACCGGCGATGCCGAATATTTCTCCGGCCCCTACGGTGAAGGACACGTCCTTGACGGCTTTCAGCCCCCCGAACGATTTGCAGGCGTCCACAACCTCGATTATCGCATTGGTCATTGAAACTACCGGTGGGGCGCCGGGTCGAATTGCTCCGACCCGGCTTTTCGGTTGCTATTTCATCCAGGACGGCTGTTCGAACTCGCCCGTTGCGTACTTGTCCGGGTAGAACAGGATGCGCTCCCCATCGCGGATCTGGTAGAACTGGATCGGCACGCCGTCATTGCTCTGGACCGACAGGTGCGTCGCGGGGTCGAACTGGATGTTGCCGCTGACGGTCTGCTTGTTCGTCTTGCCGATCGCTTCGCCGATTTCGAGCTTCTTTGAAGGATCGCCGACCTTGTCGAGCGCGTCTGCGTAGATCATCACCTGTTCGTAGAGGCCAGGCCCGTAGGTGCCTGGTTCAGTTCCGTAGGCCGCCTTGTATTTCTCGAGGATTTCCGCGGCGCGCGGATTGGTCGGCGTGTTCAGCACCCCGCCCAGCAGATTGTAGACCACGCCGGAGGATTTCTCCTTCGTCAGTTCCAGGAACTCCGGAACCGACGGCGCGTACTGGATGAAGACGAGACTGTTTGTCGGGTCTTCCATGAATTGCGTCATGAAGGTCGCCGCGTTGGCTGAAACATAGTCGGTGTTGATGAGAACGGCCGGGGGATCCTGACGGATCTTGGCGAGAAAGGCGCGCCAGTCATTGATCTCGCCGAAGGGAACGAGATCGTTTTCCGTGACATCCCATCCGGCCTTGGTGAACGACTCGACCATGCCTTCGGCGATCGTCTTGGAATAGGGATTGTCGGATGAGATGATCGCGACCTTCTTGTTCGGAAGGCTGAGCTTGCCGCTTTCGGAGAGCCCCTCGATCACGGGCACGATCTCTGTGTTGTAACCGTCATAGGAGGGCGTTGTTGACCAGACCGTCATGAAATCGTCCGGGCTGGGCGCAATGATTCCCTCCGTCTGGGCCGAGTTCGCTGAAATCAGATAGATCATGTCCTGCTCGGCCATCATCTCGATTTCGAAGTTCGAGCCGGATGCGTAACCGGTCATGATCGCGCCCATGTCGCGATCGCCGAGCAGGCGTTCTGCGGCGGTAGCGACCGCGTCCGCGCTCGCATCGCCGACATCGCCGACAACGACTTCGAACGTGTTGCCGTCGATCCCGCCTTTGGCGTTCAGTTCGTCGACGGCGAGTTGGACGCCGTTGACCATTTCCTGTCCGTCGGCCGCGGCCTTGCCGGTGACCGGCGCCAGGACGCCGATTTTAACGACATCGGCCTGCGCCATGCCTGCCGAGCAGGCCAGAACCAGCGCGGAAGCAGCGCCAAGCAGCATTCGTCTGTTCAACATAGCTTTCTCCTTGTTGATCGGGTTTGCATTATCTGGTGCCGCAATTGTCGATCACCGCCGCGGCGATGACCTTGGTCGCGTCGATGAGGCTTTCGATATCGACGCATTCGTCATAGGCGTGGAAGCCGTCTCCGGTGGCGCCATAGATCACGGCGTCCACCTCGGCGCCCGCATAGTGGGCGGCGTCGGTCACGGCCTCGAATCCCTTGACGACCGGCGGAGTCTTCTGGACCTGGCCGGCCCTCTCGCAGATGGATGTGACGAGCGGGTGGTCGACCGGCGTGTTCATGGGCGGGAAATTCAGGTCAAACAGGTCCCAGAGTACTTTCGGCGGGTGCTCGCGCATCCACGGGTCCATGGCCGCGAAATTCTGCAGGAACGCCTCGAATTCGGCCTTCACGTCCTCGAAATTCTCGTCGGGCATGAACTTGTAGTCGAGATCGATCGTCACGACGTCGGAGATGATCGCGGCGTTGGACATGATGATCGGATTGCCGTCTTCGCCCATCCCCGCGCCGCCGCGGATAACGCCGGGATTGATCGTCGCAAGACCCGCAGGAACCAGCGGATGCCAGTGATCGCGGCATCGGCTCGCCTCAAAGTCCCGCAGGGCGTTGAGGAACCGGTTCGCCAGCTCGATGGCGTTGACGCCAGGCTCGACCCGATCCGCGGTATGCGCCTGCGGCCAGATCGAGTTGAATCGCCATCCGGCGTGCGCCTGCTTTCCGAAAATGGTGACGCGCGCCCAGGTCAATCCGCCCTCTGCCGGCACGACGTTGCCCCAGGTGGGCTCTGCGATGATCGCCCGTTTGGCAAGTCTCTTGTTGCGGACGATATCGATGGCGCCGAAACCGCCGGCCTCCTCGTCCACGACGCTGTGGATCGCCAGTCGGCCGTCCAGTTCGACGCCGGCCTTGCGGATGGCGCGAGCCGCAGCCATGCAGGCGGCGACGCCGCTCTTCATGTCGATGGCGCCGCGCCCCCAGATCCGGCCGTCGGCGATCTCGCCGCCGAAGGGCTCCTTCGTCCAGTGGGAATCGTCTCCGACCGGAACCACGTCGATATGTCCGCACAGGATCAGGCTCTTTTCATCGGAGCCTTCCCATTCGCCAATGACGTTGGGCCGGTCGGGGAACACGTCCCAGCGCTCCGTCGTAAATCCATCGGTTTCGAGTTGCTTCTGGATGATGTCCTGCACTTCCGGTTCGCGGTTGAGTTCCGGATCGACCTGGAACTTCGGATTGACCGAGGGGACCCGCACCAGATTCTGCGTCAGTTCGAGAACGAAATCCGGATCGTCGTCGATTACTTTCCAGACGGCTTCGATAGCGTTGCTCATGCTGCCTCCTGTCCAATTTCTTTGATAAGTTGATCGGTAGTCACCTGCCGGCAGTATCCCTTGATCGTCCTGAGCGAATTTTCGTGCCGATCCTGGCTGTATGTGGCGCATGCATCGCTGACCAGGGTAACGAGATAACCGAGGTCGCATGCGTCTCGCACGGCGCTTTCCACGCACTGGTCCGTCACAAGCCCGCTGATGACGAGTTGCCGGACGCCGAGATTGCGCAGGAGATAGTCGATATGCGTCGAGACGAAGACGGAGGACGATGATTTCGGGAGAACGATCTCGTCGTCGGCCGGAGCCAGTTCGTCGATGACCTTGCCGTCCCATGATCCTTTGGGAACATGAAAACCGGTGATCTTGTAATCGAGACTGCGATCGCGTCCGTTTTTCGTCAGGCTCTCGATCGTGGTGTAGAGCACTTCGATCCCGGCGTCGCGGCATCCTTTCTGAAGACGCTGCATGTTGGGCAATACGCGTGTCCTGAACTGGTCGTAGAACCAGCCGTATTTTGCGTCGAACTCGGCGTCCTCGAGATGCTTGAATTCGCCGCCGTCGCGTTGCGCGCAGAAATTCTGAACATCTATGAACAGCAGCGCGGATTGCTCGGGCGTGAGAGGCAAATCGCGGGTCAATGTCATGACGGCGCCTTTCTTGAAGCGAGTTCCTCGATGGCGCCGCTGAGCAGGTCCGCCCATCGGCGATGACCGGCGGCGTCGCGCAAGTGATCGTTGCGAATTTCAATCAGGCTGTGCGCGAGTTTCCGCCCCTCTGCGTGCGCCGGGATAGACCAGTCCGAGGCGTCGATCGCATAGGGTTCGTTCATGCCGATCAGGAGTGACGGGTCTCGACGGCGCAACTGGTCGGCGAGAAACTCTGCGGTCTGTCGATCGGCGCGAAAGGCGAAGCCGACGTCCCACAGGCGCTGCAGTCCGCTGAAATGCCTCGTAAAGCTGTGAATGGCGACAAGGGTCGTGCGGTGCGATTTTTCGATCAGATCGGAAATTGTCCGGTGAAAGGGTTCAAAAATCGCCTCCACGCGGCGCTTGTGGCTGTCTTGCGAGAGGTTCCGGTTTCCCGGCACGACCACGCCGTCGCTGGTTTCCGGTATCGCATCGGCCGCTTCGACCGGGCGATTGCAGTCGATCACCAGCCGGCTGTAGGGCTGAAGCACCAGGGGCGCATCGAGTGCGTCGGCGATGAGCCTGGCAACAGCGCCGGCGCCGATGTCATAGGCGATATGCATGTCCATGATCTGCGGCGCCAGTCCAAGATGCCTGAGGTCTGAGGGAATGGCGCGCCCCGCGTGCTCGCACACCAGCACGACCGGGGATGGGCTGTCGCCGTTCACGACCTCGAAAGGTTGTGGATCGTCATTCCGCAACAGGGAAGAATCATGCCTCATGGCATAGGACGTCATATGTTCAGTGCCCTCTGGTTGAGAGGCAGTAGATGAAAACATTCAATCAATGTCAACGAAATATTCGATATTGACGAAATATTTTCAAAGTGAGAGTTTGGCGCTCTGCAAGGGATTACATTGCAATGGATCTGCGACAGCAAATCGGGGAAATGTCCGACAGCCTGACGGCGACGGAGCGCAAACTGGCGTCCGCGCTGCTGGCGGACTACCCGTTCGCCGGGCTCGAGCCCATACAGACGCTCGCCGAGAAAACCCACATTTCAGCGCCGACCATCACCCGTTTCATCCAGAAGCTCGGCTGCAACGGTTACCAGGATTTCCAGCGCCGTCTCATCGGCGAGCTCAAGGAGGGGCAGCAGTCGCCGGTCGAACTGCGCCGCCGCACCAAGCCGATCGGAAGCGGATTTCTCGAAGGTTATCTGAACAACACGTCCGTTCTCCTGCAGCAGGTCTCCAAGGCGGTGACGGAAGCGCAGTTCAACCGCGTTTGCGCGTTGACGGCTGACAAGAAGCGCGCCGTCTATCTGATCGGCGGACGCATCAGCGACACCGTCATGGAATATCTCGGACGACATCTGCGCCAGATACGCCGCGACGTCTATCACCTGCCGCCCGATCCGGAGGTCTGGCCGGAATACCTGCTGCGCATGCGTTCGCAGGACATCCTCATCATGATGGATTTCCGGCGTTACGATCCGCGACTTGAAAAATTGGCGGGCATGGCCGCCCGCGATCGCGGTTCGCAGGTGATCGTGATCACCGACAAGTGGCTCTCTCCGATCGCCCGCCATGCAACGGAAGTGCTTGCATTGCCGATCGAGAGCGGAACAGCGTGGGATTCCAGTTGCGGCGCTGTTGCGCTTGTCGAGGCGATAATCTCCAATGTATCCGAGCAGGACTGGGAGGCGACCAGAAACAGGATTGGCCAGTGGGATGGCTTCAGACTTGATCAGGAAATGGACGAATAATGAGACATGAACCGATGATCATCGCCGCGACGAGCGACCTTGCCGGCAAGATGCGCGGAAAGGCCTTCGCCGCGCATGAATTCGAAAAGCGACTGAAGCGGGGTGTCGGATGGACGCCGACCAACGTTCAGATCACCTGTTTCGACGTTATTGCCGACAGCCCCTACGGCGCCTTGGGCGATCTCGTTCTCATTCCCGATCCGTCGGCGCTGGTGAGGGCGGATTTCGGCGACGACGGTCCTGCAGCGCAATTCGTTATCGGCGATATCCTGACGACGTCGGGAGAGCCCTGGGAATGCTGCACGCGCTCGATCCTGAAACAGGCGCTCGCGCGTCTCGAAAAGGCGACGGGACTGCACCTCAAGGGCGCGTTCGAGCATGAATTCCAGTTCGTCGATGGCGGCTGCCCGCCCGGCAGCGCCTATACGACCGCCGGCTTTCGCGCAGAAAGGGTCTTCGCCGAAACCCTGTTCTCGATCTTTGGGGAAGCCGGTCTGAAGGCGGACACCTTCATGAAGGAATACGGCGCCGATCAATACGAGGTGACCATCGGCCCGTCGACACAGACGCGGATCGCGGACCAGGCCGCAATCGTCCGCGAACTGGTCCAGGAAACGGCGGCGCGCCTCGGCCGCCGCGCAAGTTTTACGCCGCTTCGCGATCCCGCAGGGGTCGGCAACGGGGTTCACATCCATCTCAGCCTGCAGGATTCCTCAGGCGCCGGGAAAACCTGGGACGCAGACGGCCCTTACGGCCTCAGCGCCGTCGCCGGGCAATTCATTGCCGGCGTTCTTAAATATCTCGACCGGATCGTCGCCCTGACGGCTCCGAGCGTCGTCTCCTACACGCGGCTGACGCCGCACCGGTGGAGCGCCGCCTTTAACAATCTCGGCTTTCGCGATCGCGAGGCTTCGGTGCGGATCTGTCCGACAAGCGACCTGAGTGATGTCGATCCCGCCGAGCAGTTCAATTTCGAATTCCGGGCGGCCGACGCCGCGGCAAGCCCCTATCTGGCGCTGGCCGCGATCATCCATGCGGGCGTCCAGGGCGTCGAGGAAGGCCTGGAGTGCCCCAAGGCCACGGAAGAAGACCTGTCGCTTGTCTCGGCCCGCGACCTCGCCTCGCGCGGTTTCGTCAGGCTGCCGCAGTCGCTTGAGGAGGCGCTTGACCGGTTTTCGGCCGACGAGACCGTCACAGGCTGGTTCCCGGGCGCGTTCGCGGAAGTCTACCGCCAGCACAAGCTCGGCGAGATGAAGGTGCTTGAAGGCAAGACGGAAGCCGAAATCTGCAAGGCTTACGAAGAAGTCTACTGATGTTCGGCTTCGGCCGGTTCGTCTTCCGAATCCTTCAGGTCGATGCGTTCGGCGGCCCGCTTCGGCTTGATCAGCGGTTCCGGCGTGACCGGGCGGGTGTGCAACATGTCGTTGCCGGCATAGATGCCCTCGATCGCCTGCACCTTCAGCCTGTCCTCGTCCCTGCGGCGGGTGTCGCTGACGATTTCGTCGGCGATCTCTTCGTCCATGCCGAGCATCTCCAGGGTCTTGCGGCTGAAGACGAGGCTCGATTCCAGGGTTTCGCGGATCTCGTAGTCCACGCCGCGGTCCCGCAGCGACAGCGTGTGGGCGCGGTCATAGGCCCTGACCAGCAGTCGCGTCTCGGGAAATTCCGCCTGGATCAGGTTGACGATCCGGTCTGTCGTCGCCCGTCCGTAGGTGCACACGGCCACCACCTTCGCCCGCTGGATGCCGGCCGCCAGGAGCACGTCCTTTCGGGCGCCGTCGCCGAAATAGATATTGAAGCCGAATTTGGAGGCGTTGCGGATCTGGTCGGCTGAATGATCGATGATCGTCACGTCCGTTCCACCGGCCAGCAGCGTCTGCGACACGATCTGGCCGAAGCGCGAGAAGCCGATCATCAGCACGTCCGATCCGGCGTTTTCGAAATTCTCCTCCAGTTCCTCGTGCTCGCTCGCCGTTTGCAGCCGTTCGGCCAGCATGGTGGTGAAGGGCGTCAGCGCCATGGTGACGGTCACGATGGCGATCAGCAGCGACGCCGTGTCCGAGGAGAAGATGCCGGCGGTCGCCGCCGCGGTGAAGATGACGAACCCGAACTCGCCGCTTTGCGGCAGCAGGCCGGCGATCCGGATTGCGGCGTTATGGTTCGATCCGAACAGCCGGCACAAGGCGTAGATCAGCAGGCTCTTGAGGATCATGATGACGGGCACGGCGATGACGATCATCAGCCAGTTCTTGACCACGACGTCCAGATTGAGCGAGAGGCCGACGGCCATGAAGAACAGCGCGAGCAGAATGCCGCGAAACGGTTCGATGTCGGCTTCCAGCTCGTGCCGGTAGGACGATTCGGCGAGGAGAACGCCGGCAAGGAACGCGCCCATGGCCATCGAGAGGCCGGCGAACTGCATGAGGTTCGCCGATCCGAGCACAACGAGGAGCGCCGCCGCGATCATCGCCTCGCGGGCGCCCGACGTGGCGATCAATTGAAAAATCGGGTTGAGGATGTAGCGGCCTGCGATAAAGAGCGCGACGATGGCGGCGATCGCGATGCCGAAATCCAGCAGGGGGTTGGTGTTCCCCCCGGCGCTGAAGGGCGTCAGCAAGGGAATGATCGCGAGCAGTGGAACGATGGCGAGGTCCTGGAAAAGCAGGATGGAGAACGCCCGCTGTCCCGCGGCCGTGTTGCGTTCGCCGCGTTCCTCGAGAATCTGCAGCGCGAAAGCGGTCGAAGACAGCGCCAGTCCGAAGGCGATGATGATCGCCGCGTTGAACGAGGTCAGCTTCAAAACCAGGACCGGTCCTATCAGCACAAGTCCGGTGACGACCACTTGCGCCAGTCCCAGTCCAAAGATCTCGCGGCTCATGGACAGAAGCCGGGAAGGCTTGAGTTCAAGCCCGATGATGAACAGCAGAAGCACGACGCCGAGTTCCGCGAAATTCAGGATTTCGCCGCCGCCGAGAACGATCCGCAATACGGGGCCAAGCAGAATTCCGACGAACAGATAGCCAAGCACGGTTCCAAGTCCGAGGCGTTTGGCCAGCGGCGCTGCGATCACGGCGCCGGCGAGGAGTATCAGCGCCTCGCGGAAATAATGCATGTCGTGTTCCGGCATGAATGTCAGTCCCTCGCTTTGGATGCGTCCGGTTTACCACAGCTTTGGAAAAGCCCCGGTTAAAGGCAATATAGTAATATTGATGAATTTTTTCTCATGGCTGCCGGATATTGCTGGCGCGCCGGGCAGTCCTGCTGCGATCACGGGCGGTTTAAGCTTGATGCCGAACCGCCTTGACCATAAATGATGCGCAACGGAAAGGCTTGATTGATGTTGCAGCAGGACAAGACCAGTGAATTGTTGGGCAAGGCGGAATTGCTCGTGGAGCAGGCAAAGCGCGCCGGCGCCGATCGGGTCGACGCCGTCGTCGCCAGCGGACAATCGGTCTCCGTGAGCGTGCGCATGGGCAAGGTGGAAAGCACCGACGCCTCGGAAGCCGACAGCTTTTCGCTGCGCGTCTTCGTCGGAAACCGGTTGGCGAGCGTCTCGGCGAACGCCAGGGCGGACATGACGGCGCTTGCCGAGCGGGCCGTCGCCATGGCGAAGGTTTCGCCGGAAGATCCGTATGCGACGCTCGCCGATCCGGAAAATCTGGCGCGGGATATCATCGATCTGGACCTGTTCGACGCGACCGAAGTCACCGCCACTGAACTGACCGATGCGGCGCTCGCCATGGAAAATGCCGCGCTGGAGGTGCCGGGCGTCAGCAATTCTTCCGGCGCCGGAGCATCCACCGGAATGGTCGGCGTTGTGCTGGTGACGTCGCACGGCTTTTCCGGCGCCTACCGGCGAAGCAGCTTCGGACGATCGGTCAGCGTGATCGCCGGCGAGGGCACCGGCATGGAGCGCGACTACGACTTCGACAGCGGCGTCTATTACGACGCGCTGGAAAGCCCGGAAAAGATCGGTCGCTCTGCGGGCGAGCGGACAGTGCGTCGTCTCAATCCGCGCAAGGCCGCGACCGGAACCGGTATTCCGATCGTTTGTGATCCGCGCGTCGCGCGCGGCATTGCAAGCCATATCGGCGGCGCCATCAATGGCGCGGCCGTCGCCAGAAAAACCAGCTTCTTTCGCGACAGCATGGGCCAGCAGGTGCTCGCGCCGACGATCACCATCACCGACGATCCCCTGATCGTACGCGGTTCGGCGTCCCGTCCGTTTGACGGGGAGGGCGTGCGTGGCGAACGGTTGGAAATGATCAGGGACGGCGTTCTGCAACACTGGTTCCTGTCCACCGGAACCGCGCGGGAACTCGGCCTGAAGACCAATGGACGCGGTGCGCGCAACGGCGTGAATGTCAGCCCGGCCTCGACCAATCTCGCCCTGGAGCCGGGCAGCCGTTCGCCGGAGGAACTCATCGGCGAAATCGACAACGGCTTCTACGTCACCGAAGTGATCGGGCAGGGCGTCAACATGATTACCGGTGAATACAGCCGGGGCGCGTCCGGATTCTGGATTGAAAACGGACAGTTGACCCACCCGGTTTCCGAGGTCACTGTGGCCTCGAATCTCAAGGACATGTTCAAGCGCATGACGGCCGCCAACGACATCGACAGAAGTTTCCCCACGGCTTCGCCCACCCTTGTTATCGAGGGAATGACGCTGGCGGGAACCTGAGCATGACGACAAGCGATCTGGCGCTCATCCGGGACGCCGCCCGTGAAGCGGCGTCGATCGCCATGGGGTATTTCCGCCGCGATCCCGATGTCTGGTACAAGGACGGAACGTCGCCTGTCTCCGAGGCCGACATCGCCGTCAACGACTATCTGCAGGAGACTCTCGGCCGCAGCCGGCCGGATTATGGCTGGCTGTCCGAAGAAAGCGCCGACGACATGTCGCGGCTTGGCGGTGCGCCCGTCTTCGTGGTCGATCCGCTTGACGGAACCCGCGGCTTCGTCGGCGGGCAGGACCAGTGGTGCGTCAGCATCGGCGTCGTCTGCGACGGCGTTCCGCAGGCGGGCGTGCTCGCCTGTCCCGCGCGGGACGAATATTTCGAAGCCGCGATCGGTGGGCCGGCTATCAAGAACGGCCAGCCGATAGCGGTGTCGTCGAAGGGCTTCGAGGGACGCGTCGCCGCGCCCAAGTCGATCATGAAGAAACTGTCCGACGGTCCTCTCGCCACAATGGTGCATGAGGTTTATATCCCATCGCTCGCCTACAGGATCGCCATGGTCGCCGACGGCAGGCTCTCGGCCACGCTGGTCAAGGCGAACGCCAATGACTGGGACATCGCAGCCGCCGACATCATCCTCAGACAGGCCGGCGGAAGCCTCGTTGACGTCAACGGCAATGCGCCGGGCTACGCGCGCGTGACGACAAGGCATGACGCGCTGATCGCCGCCGCCAACGGCATGATGTCGACGCTCAGGAAAGAACTGGACGGCGTCGAGTTGTAGACGCTGTCTCTTGCAATGCACAATCCTGGCGTCATACTGCCGTGGCAAGACAGTGTTGATTTTTACCGGTTGAACAATGGAGTTGGCCATGGCGCAGGAAAGCAAGCAACTGCTTCATCTGGTATTCGGAGGCGAACTTGAGGATCTGAAGCATGTCCGGTTCCGTGATCTGGACGATCTGGACATCGTTGGAATCTACCCCGATTACAGGTCGGCGCTCGTGGCCTGGAAGGCCAAGGCCCAGCAGACGGTCGACAACGCGCATATGCGATATTTCATCGTTCACATGCATAAGCTCTTGAATCCGGAAGATGATGATTCTACCAGCCTCTAGGGCATTTGCGGCCGCATGAGCCGGCCAGCATGAATGTGCCCCTGTCCGGTCGTGTCGCCGGGCTTCGTGGTTTTTGCTGGCGGATGAACGATCGCTGATGAGTTCTGGAACAAGGCCCCCTGACGGTGATGTCGCCCACAGGCGCAGGAAGCGGCGTCCGCTGCGCGGGCTGCTGCATTCGAATGTTTTTCTGACGATCGTCTCCTGGTTCATCCATGGGCTGCTGACATTCATCCACTGGTCCAACCGGTTCGTGCCGGCGTCCGACGACTTCGTGCAGAAATCGGAAGGCATGCGGCCCGGCATTTTCGCGATGTGGCACGGGCAGCAATATCTCATCCCCTATCATCGCCCGAAGAGCGAGCCGGTCGCAGCCCTGGTTTCGAGAAGCCAGGACGCAGAGATCAATGCGCGCATCCTGGAGCTCAACGGCGTCAGGACCGTCCGCGGGTCGGGCGGCCGGCCCAGCTACTTCCAGAACCAGAAGGGCGGCGCTCAGGCCCTGCGCGGACTGATCCGCGCCATTCGCGACGGCTACAACATCACGATCATCGCCGATATCTCGAAAAGCACGCCGCGTCAGGCGAGCGAAGGCATCGTCATGCTGGCGAAACTTTCAGGCAGTCCGATATTTCCGATCGCCCTTGCAACCAGCAATCACTATGTTTTCAAGAAAACATGGGATAAGACCACCATAAATCTGCCATTCGGCCGGGGTTGCCTTAAGATCGGAGACCCTGTTTACGTTCCGCGCAATTCATCGGAGGAGGAATTGCAGGAATTCCGGAAGATATTGACTGAAGAAATGAATCGGGTGACGAGCCAAGCCTACGAGGCCGTTGGAGTGCGTGAATGAGCCATACCTGGGCGCGCGTTGCTCTGACAGCCTATCGTTGGACCGGAGCTGGCATCTATCCCTTTATCGGCAGCTACCTTGCGGTGCGGGCGACCAAGGGCAAGGAAGAGCGCGCGCGCCGGCTCGAACGCTACGGCTATGCGAGCGTTGAGCGGCCCGAGGGGCCGATCGTCTGGTTCCATGCCGCAAGCGTTGGCGAAACCAACGCCGTTGCGCCGCTGATCCGCGAGGTGCGCAGCCGCGGCATCCATGTCATCCTCACGACAGGCACCGTCACCTCCGCTTCCGTCGCCCGCGAACGCCTCGGCAATCTTGTCATCCATCAATATGTGCCGCTGGATCTCAAGCCGGCCATTTCCCGCTTCCTCGATTACTGGAAGCCCGATCTCGCGGTGATCGCCGAATCCGAGATCTGGCCCATGACGATCCTTGAACTCGGCGCGCGCAAGATGCCCCAGGTTCTCGTCAACGGCCGGCTTTCCGACCGCTCCTTCTCGAGCTGGAGCAAGCGGCCGAGCCTGGCCGAGGCGCTCTTCGAAAATCTCTCGCTGGTCGTCGCCCAGTCGGATCTCGACGCCGAGCGTTTTCACGCGCTTGGCGCCCGTCCGATCACCATCTCCGGCAATCTCAAGGCGGATGTGGCGCCGCTGCCATTCGACGCCGAAGCGCTGCGCAAGATGCAATTGCGTATCGGCGACCGTCCTGTCTGGGCCGCCGTCTCCACCCACGCCGGCGAAGAGGAGATCGCCGTCGACGTGCATGAAGCCCTCATGCAGAAATACGACCTCGTAACGGTCATTGTTCCGCGTCATCCCGAAAGGTCGGATGATATCGAGAACGTCATCAAGTCGCGCGGCCTGATCGTCGCCCGCCGCTCGCGCGGGGAAGTCATCACCCAGAACACCGATGTCTATCTCGGCGATACGATCGGCGAGATGGGATACTATCTCAGCCTTGCAAGCATCGCTTTCGTTGGCCGCTCGCTCACCGGCGAAGGCGGCCAGAACCCGATGGAGCCCGCGGCGCTTGGATGTGCGATCCTGTCGGGCCGCAACGTTCAGAACTTCCGCGAAAGCTACCGGAGCCTTTTGAAACGCGGCGGCGCCCGGCTGGTGCGGGACCGAGACATGCTGATCCAGTCCGTCGATTATCTCTTCAGCAACGAGAAGGTGCGCCGCGACATGTGCGCCGCCGCCGCCAAGACGATCGAGGAAATGAGCGGCGCGCTGCCCAAGACCATCCGCGCGCTGGAGCCCTATATCAAGCCGCTGATGGTTCAGGCGCAGCTTCAAAGAAGCAACGGACAGCGCCGCCCATGGTGAGTGAAGCCCCGCCATTCTGGTGGGCGCGATCGGACTGGCGCGCCTGGTGCCTTTCACCGCTGGCCTTCGCCTATGGTCGTGGCGCGGCGATCCGCATGCGCCATGCGCCGCGCGCCCCGGTCGACTGTCCGGTGATCTGCATCGGCAACCTGACAGTCGGCGGCGCCGGCAAAACGCCGACGGCGCTCGCGCTTGCCGACATCGCCCGCAGAATGCGGCTGAAGCCGGGTTTTCTTACGCGCGGCTATGGCGGCTCGCTGCGCAAGACGGCGCTCGTCGATCCGTCGCACCACTACGCCACGGAAGTCGGCGACGAGCCGCTGCTTCTGGCCGACAAGGCGCCGACAGCCATAGCCCCGAAGCGCGTCGACGGCGCAGAGCTCCTGATAGAAAACGGCGTCGACCTGATCATCATGGATGACGGCTTTCAAAGCGCGAAGATCGCTTTCGACTACGCGCTTCTCGTCATCGACGCCCGCCGCGGCGTCGGAAACGGGCATGTTCTGCCCGCCGGTCCCGTGCGCGCGCCGCTTATCGATCAGATCCGCGGCGCGGACGGCCTCCTTGTGATCGGCGACGGAGACGCGGCCGACCGCGTGGTGCGCATGGCCGGGCGGGCGGCGAAGCCCGTCTACGAGGCGCGCCTCAATCCGCTCAAGCCGAAGTCGTTTCGCGGCAAGCGGGTTCTGGCCTGGGCCGGCATCGGCGATCCGGGTAAGTTTTTTCGCAGTCTCGAAACGATCGGCGCCAGAGTGGAGCTGACGCGGAGTTTCGGCGACCACCATAGCCTCAACGAGGACGAGATGGCGGACCTCCTCGATCTCGCCCGCCGCAACGACCTGCAGCTTGTCACCACGTCAAAGGACATGGCTCGCCTGAGGCACGCTGGCGGAGAAACGCCGGAGCTCGCCACCCGTTCAGAGGTGCTTGACGTTCGTTTGAAATTCGATCTGCCCGATCTCGGGCAACGCATCATCGAGGAAGCGCGGGAAAACTTCAGGAAGCGAAGAATTTCGGACAATCAGCCGCCGGTCTGATTGGGCAACACGCCGGCGATCCGGTCCGCCTCGACCGAGGCCTGGATGTTCGCATAGGGCTCCTGCCGCGCCACGCTCCAGTATTTCAGCTCCTCCAGTGGAATGGATTCGCCTGTGATCGCGCAGCGGACATAGGAACCGGGCGTGATGACCTGGAAATCGGAGTCGAGATAGCGGATCTTGGCTTCGCCAGACCCATGGCCTTCAAACTTGTTCATCCCGTTCCCTCGTCGTATCTTCTTGGTTAAGCCGGATCATCTATCGCCGGCCGAACAACTTCTCAATATCAGATAGTTTGAGTTCAATATAGGTCGGCCGGCCGTGATTGCACTGGCCGGAACCCGGCGTCGCTTCCATTTGGCGCAGCAGCGTATTCATTTCCTCGATCGTGAGGCGTCTGCCCGAGCGCACCGAACCATGGCACGCCATCGTCGCCGCAACATGGTCGATGCGCGATTTCAGGCCGCTCGCATCGTCCCACTCGGCAATATCGTCGGCAAGCTGGCGCACCAGGCCCGCGGCGTCGATCTCGCCGAGGATCGCCGGCGTCTCGCGCACGGCCAGCGCGCCGGGGCCGAAGCGCTCGACCGTCAGTCCCAGCTCCGCGAAGGCGTCGGCGTGGGTCATGAAACGGTCGCAGTCCTCCTCGGCAAGATCGACGATCTCCGGAATGAGCAAGACCTGCGACGGCGTCCGGTCCGCGTGGAGCGATTGCTTCAGCGCCTCGTAGACGAGGCGTTCATGCGCCGCGTGCTGGTCGATTACGGCGAGGCCGTTGCGAGTCTGGGCGACGATATAGTTCTCGTGCAGCTGCGCCCGCGCCGCGCCCAGAGGATGGTCCGTTGCATCGTCCGCAGGCGTCGCATAATCGTTGGCCGGCGTTCTTTCGCCGCGCGCGCTTGGGCGATCGATGGCGCCGAAGACGGCCTGCCGTTCCTCTGCAAACCCTGTAACCGCCGCCGCCTCAAGAGGACGAAACGGCGATTGATCCATGGCGTAATTCTGCGGGCGTTGACCAGCACCGAAGGCTGCCGGATTGCCAAAGCCTGCAGGAAGGCTCTGCGGCGCAGCGGATTGCTGCCTGAATCCCGGTCGAAAGGCCTGGATCATCCCTTCTGCGCCCAGCGTCGAGGCGCGGCCGCCTTCGCGCGTCAAAGCCTCCCGGATCGCGCCAACGATGAGGCCGCGCACCAGCCCTGGATCGCGGAACCGGACATCGGCCTTCGCCGGATGCACATTGACGTCGACCAGCGCCGGATCGAGTTCGATGAACAGCGTCGCCACCGGATAGCGCCCGCGCGGCACGGTGTCGGCATAGGCGCCGCGGATCGCCGAAATCAGCAGCTTGTCCTGCACCGGCCGCCCGTTCACGAACATGTACTGGTGCAGCGAATTGCCCCGGTTGAATGTCGGCACACAGGCGAAGCCCGTCAGCCGGACGTCTTCCCTCACGGCGTCGAGCGCGATGGCGTTGTCCTTGAAGTCCCGACCGAGAATCTGGGCAATGCGGGCGAGCCGGTCATCTTCGGTCGCCGGAAACTCAAGGCTGGTCCGGTCGGGGCCGGAAAGCGCGAAGCGCACTTGCGGAAAAGCGATCGCCATGCGGCGCACGACCTCGGTGATCGCGCCGGTCTCGGCGCGCTCGCTCTTCATGAATTTCAGACGCGCGGGTGTCGCGAAAAACAGATCCCGAACCTCGACGATCGTGCCCTTGTTGCCGGGCGAGGGCCGGGGCTCTGACAGCCGGCCGCCTTCAACGCGGACTTCGAAGCCGGTGTCCGCATCGTCCGGCCGGCTCTGGATCCGGAGCTTGGCGACCGAGCCGATCGACGGCAGCGCCTCGCCGCGAAAGCCGAGTGTCGAGATATGATCCAGGTCTCCGTCGATCTTCGACGTGCAGTGGCGCTGTACGGCAAGCCCCAGATCGGCGGGCCCCATGCCGCAGCCATTGTCGGTCACGCGGATCAGCGACTTGCCGCCCGCGGCGGTCGCGACCTCGATGCGCCGCGCCCCGGCGTCGATGGCGTTCTCCACCAGTTCCTTGACGACGCTCGCCGGCCGCTCGATCACTTCGCCGGCGGCGATCTGGTTGATCAGTGTCTCTGAAAGAAGTTTGACGGCCATGCCGTATCATCGGAGATTCGCGGGCGCAAGGAAAGCCGGAGCGTGATGTTGTTAAGCGGTAAACGCATCACGCAGAGGCGGACGAGCGCTCTCCCAACACCGTGTCGAGAACGAACCGCGCCTCGCTGTCGTCGGCTCCCCGCCAGGCCACGACCTGGTCGGGCCGGACGAGAACAAGCGGCGCCTCGTAGAGGGCGGCGACCTCCGGATCGTCGATGTCCAGAAGCTTGAGCGGCATGCCGCGGCGCTCCGCCTCGGCGATCATGCTCGCTGCTTCCGGCGGGCTCCCGCCGAGGCGCAGCAGCGTCCACTCGACGCCGAACAGATCGTAGAGCGACGTGGTCTCGTCGAACCAGAAATGCGGCGCCCGCCCGCCCGGCGAAGCGGTCGGCGCGTAGTGATCCGGCCTGTCCTCGGCCGGTTCACGCGCCTCACCGACAATGATCGGAGAGCCGTCATAGCGCGCGCCAAAGGTGACGCCGGGGATATTGAATTCCGCCCGGCCATGGGCTCCGAGGTAATCGCCCGCCGCCTTGCGAAGCTCGGCGCCCTCTTCGGTGTCGTCCTCCAGCCCCGGCTGAGGCTTGTAGTTGCCCAGCGACTCCGCGAAGCGCCGGGCAAAGCCGGTGTTGCGGATGGCGACCGGTCGCCGCTCGATTTCATAGCTGTCGAGAAGCGCAGGCGGCGCAAATTCATTCACCACGGCGGCGAGTTTCCAGCCGAGATTGACCGCGTCGTCGATCGCCGTGTTGTAGCCAAGCCCGCCGGCCGGCGTGAACAGATGCACCGCGTCGCCGCCGAGAAAGACCCGGCCTGCGGCGAACCGCTCCGCCACCAGCGCATGGCCGGCCGTCCAGGTTCCGCGCGACAGGATTTCGGCGTCGACCGGGCGGCCGACCGCCGAGCGGAACACCTCAAGCGCCTCGTCGTCGCTCATCGCATCCGCGTCCTCGCCATCGCGAAGCTGCGTATGGAAGGCGAATTCGCCGCGCCCGTCGACCGCCGCCATGAAGGCGCGTCTTTGCGCGTTGAACGTCACATTCATCCAGGCTGGCGCATGCGGCGAGGCTTCGTAGAATTCCGGGCAGCGCAAATACAGTGCGAACATTCGTCCGCCGAAGAAATCGCGCACGACGCCGGTTTCGCCTCCCATCCGATATCCCAGCTGGCGGCGAACGAAGCTGCGTGCGCCGTCGCCGGCCGCCATGTACCGGCATCGTATCGTGCGGCGTGATCCCGTCTCGACGTCCTCGGCCTCGACGGCGACGCCGTCTGCGCTATCCTGGAAACCGACAACCTTCCATCCGTAGTGAACTGAGACGCCGTCGAGCTTTTCCGCGTGGTTTCGAAGCACCTGTTCGACGAATTTCTGCGACACGCGGTGCGGCATCTCCGCCGCGCTCCATGACCCGCCAAGCGAGGCGATGCGGCTCTTTGCCTCGCGCGCCGAGGGCAGCCGGAAGCGGGCCAGTTCATGGGTCGCATAGCGGGTGAAATAGGCGATGTCGGTCGGAAAATCCTCCGGCATGCCGAGCGCTCTTATCTCGTCTGCGAACCCCAGCCGCCGATAGTGCTCCATGGTCCGCGCCTGGGTGGCGTTGGCCTGCGGATTGAACGCCGTCGACGATTTCTCGTCGAACAGTATCGCGGAGACGCCGCGCCGCCCAAGCTCGTTGGCGAGCATCAGGCCAAACGGCCCGCCGCCGACAATTCCCACATCACAATCCATGCGCACCCTCCTCAACAGGGTCATGGAGAAAACCGAAACGCTTTGCAACTGTCAAAAACGTGTTGACCCCTCGCACGCCACACGCGACCGGTCTGCAAGACCTCCGACATTTTGAAAGCGACGGCGTTCTTCCTGTTAAAAACTTCCCTAAAGATTTTCGAAATATGCACACCCGTCGTTAAACTCTTCGCCGTTATTGTCGGCGTCGGCTTTTACGCGGGGGATCAATCGCCATGAAACGCATTTTATCGCCGTTCTCGTCCTTCGGCGTCCTGCTCGGGCTCCTGTTTCTCGCCGCCTCCCTGACGCCGTCGCTGATCCCGCGCGACCCTGTTCTGCAAGGCGCTCTCGGCGGCATCGTCATGGCGCTCGGATACCTCGCCTGGCGGATTGTCGAACTGCTCTGGACGGCGGCGGACATGCCGGTGTTGCGCGGTCGCCTCCTGCATATCGTGAAGGCGATCGCCGCTGTCGGGGTTCTTGTCGTCCTGGCGCTGTCGCTGCGCTACGCGCTTCTGTGGCAGAACGACATACGCGCCCGCATGGGAATGGATCCTGTGGACGACGCGCATCTGATCCAGATGCTGCTGATTGCCCTTGTCGTGTTCCTTGTTCTGTTCGGCGTCGGCGCGCTGATTGCATTTTTCTCCCGTTTCGTCCGCACGCGCCTTCACCGCGTCATGCCGCCGCGAAGAGCCAATGTGCTGGGTCTGGTCATTGTGTTTCTGGTGCTGTTCGTCGTCACGCGCGACGGGTTGCTCGACACCGCCATTTCGGCCATGGACGAAGCCTATGAGGCCGGTCAGAACCTGTTCGAAAGGGCGCCGCCCGCGCCAACGCTCGCCCGCATTCCCGGCAGCGCCGAATCCCTGGTCGGGTGGGAGGAAATGGGCCAGCCCGGACGCGATTTCGTGACCGGCGGCCCGGACGCAGCGGCGATCTCCGCCTTTTCCGGAAAGCCGGCGCTCGATCCCGTGCGCGTCTATGTCGGCCGCGCCGACGCCGATACGCCGCAGGAGCGCGCCGACCTTGCGCTCGCCGAACTGATCCGGCTCGGCGCGTTCGACCGCAAGGTTCTGGTGCTGGCCAGCCCGACCGGAACCGGCTGGATGGATCCGGGGTCGCACGATCCGCTGGAATACATGCACAACGGCGACATCGCGACGGTCGCGGTGCAATATTCCTATCTGCAGTCGCCTTTCGCGCTGCTGTTCGAAACCAGAACCGGCCTCGATCAGGCCTCGGCGACGATCTCGACCATATATGATTACTGGACGACCCTGCCAACCGATCGGCGGCCGCGGCTCTACATTCACGGCTTGAGCCTCGGTGCCTGGTCGTCGATGTATGCGACGACGCTCTTCCAGCTGGTCAATGATCCGATTGACGGCGCGTTCTGGGCCGGTCCGCCCTTCCCGTCGGAATTCTGGAACAAGGTGCAGCACGCGCGCAATGAAGGCACCCGGTGGGTCCTGCCGAAAATCGGCGACGGATCGCTGATCCGCTACAGCACGCCGGACGAGACTGAGGCCGGCTACGCCGACTGGGGCGACATGCGCATTGTCTTCCTGCAATATCCGAGCGACCCGATCGTGTTTTTCGATCCGCTGTCGGCGTTGCGGCCGCCGGTCTGGATGCGCGAGCCGCCGGGCAGGGGCGTTTCGCCCTATCTGCGCTTCATGCCCATTGTCACGCAGTTCCAGCTGGCCCTCGATATGGCGCTCTCGACCGCCGCTCCCGCGGGATACGGTCACGCCTATTATGCGCATGACTATATCGATCCCTGGGTCGAGGTCACCGCGCCCGAAGCCTGGACGGCGGCCGACACCGAGCGCCTGAAAGCGCATTGCAACAACGGTTTCCAGAACGGCTGCTCCAACGGCGGAACGGCGGCCGAATGAGCGTTCGCTATGGCGTCGTCTCGATCTAACTGCTGCTTGCCTTTGTCCCGCGACGGGCCTTGCGATATGCGGTGGGGGAGGTTCCCACGCGCTGCGAGAACGCCCTGGCAAGATGGGTCGGGTCGCTGTAGCCCAGGCGAAACGCTATTTCCGTAATCGGCAGGTCGGTGGATGCAAGCAGCATCTTGCCCCGCTCCGCGCGTACTTCCGCGACCAGGTCCCGGTAGGCGCATCCTTCGTCTTGCAGGCGGCGCTGAACGGTTCTCGGTCCCATGCCGAGGCGCTGCGCCGCACCGTCGATCTGGGGCGCGCCGGAAATCAGGTCGAGATGAATCGTCTCGCGAACAAGATCAGCGAAGGCGCGTGGCGGGCGATCCCGCACCATGGTTTTCAGTTCCGTCCATCCGAGGTTCTTCGAAGCAGGCGCATCGGTTTTTTGAGCTCGGTCGAGGAGAGCAGGCGAAAACACCAGAGCCATTGCGGGCTGCCCGCAGCGGACCGGAACAGAAAGCGCCTTCTCCATAGCCCTTATGCGCGGATCGTAGTCGAGATCGAGTTCGATCCAGTCCGGCTTCCAGTCCTCGCCCGCAAAGACGCGAAATGTCTCGAGCAGCGCCGGTATCGTATGCTGGAGGTGTTGCAACCGATTGGCCGGCCGTCGCGCTGAAACGCGATAGGCGTAACGCGCGCGACCGCCGCTGACGGACAACGTCAGACTGGTGCCGGTCTGGTGATAGGCGATGGATCTGCTTGCCCGCTCGAGGCAGGCGCGCAACGTTGGCGCTCTCCTCGCATATTCCACCCAGAGCCCGTAGTCGTCCACCATCTCCTGGCCGGCTTTCAGGCCGAAGAGCGGATCGCCGGTCAGGCGGGCGGCGTCTTCGTAAAGCCTGATCAGCGTGTCGAGCGGAACCATCCGTTGTGCTTCGCTGGCGATGTCGATCGGCAGGCCAATCTCGGAAAACAGATGCGCCGCCGCCAGCGGACCTTCCATGCGGTCCAGAAGCCTTGGCAAGGGTCCGATGCCCCGGACGGAGGTCATGGCAAAAGAAGTATGTGCGCGCACTCGAATATCGATCTTTGTCGTGAAATGGCAGGTTCCTGACGGCCTGCTTCAATACATAGAAATGCGAGTTGGGGGTCAAGGTTCCGTTGCTTTTGGACGAATACCACGGCTTCGGGCGGAAGGGGCGAATAGGGGATTTCATGGCGAAGAAGAGGCAGGAAACGGCTACGGCGGCAATGGTGAAGCAAAATGCCATGGACAGTGCGGGCCATTGCTCTTTTCGAGTATCAAACAGTCGATGGAGCCGCGGCGCAAGCGCCCTGGCGCTGCTCTTCAGCGTCTTCGTAGCGCCCATTGCGGCCCTGGCTGACGACGTGTCCGACGCCAGCGCCGCCTTTGAGGCGTCCATCCAGGCCTATGCGGCCGATCCCTCGGACGAAAACGCCGCGGCGATGGATGCGGCGCTCGAAGCCTATAATGACGCGGTCAAGGCCAACGCCACGGACACGTTCAGCACGTCGCAGAATTTCTCCAGCCACACGACCCTGTCGAACGACAGGATCATCTATGTCGAGGACGGGGCGACGGTGACCTACAGTGATTTCGACACCACCGATGTCGGCGGCGTCTTTCATGCGGGCAGCTATGATTTGTATGTCGGCAGCGACAATGCCGCGCTCAGCGACGGCGGCGCCGCGTCGGCCCTTGTCCTGTCGAACAATTCGTCCATCCACGTTGGCGGAGCGATCTCGAGTTCCGCCGATATCACGATCGTCGACAGCACAATCTCCGAAAATGCCAGTGGATCGCATGGCGGCGCCATATACAGCAATGGCGGAGCGCTCACGATCGCCGACAGCGAACTGTCCGGGAATGAATCCGGCGGATGGGGTGGCGCCATTTACAGCCTTGGCGGAACGGTGACGATCGCCGACAGCATTTTTTCCGACAATCAGGGCGACTATTATGGCGGCGCGATCTACAGCACCGGAACGTTCACGATTGTCGACAGCAGTTTTTCCGGCAACACAACCACCTATTTCGGCGGAGCGGTCCACAGCGACGGCGCGCTGACGATCGTTGACAGCAGCTTTTCAGGCAACAGCACGACAATCGGCAATGGCGGCGCGATCAACAGCACTGGATCCCTGGCCGTCACCGGGGAAAGCTTCTCTGAAAATTCAGCGGGTCGTCATGGCGGCGCGATCAACTTCTCCGGGGATGAGGCGACGATCACCGGCGTCAGTTTTACCGCGAACTCGGCTGACTATGACGGCGGCGCGATCAAAACCACCGGAGACCTGATGTCGATCAGCGGCAGCAGTTTTTCGAAAAACTCCGCGGACGGGTCCGGTGGCGCGATCAACGTTTACGGATCTGGGAATCAAACAACGATTACCGACAGCAGTTTCACTGCAAACTCGGCCGGCGAATATGGCGGCGCGATCTACAACTTCTACAGTGTGGTGACGACTGCGGACAGCAGTTTCTCCAATAATACGGCTGACGAATATGGCGGCGCGATCTACACCCTTGCGGGTGCTGTCACGATCACAGATAGCAGCTTCTATCAAAACTCGGCGACTTATGGCGGCGGCGCGATATACGCTTATGGAGGAACGATCGAATTGGTCGTCACCAGCGGCGGTGTTTCGGTGTTTTCCGGCAATACGGCGAATGGCGAAGCAAATTCGATCACCTTCGACACCATCACCTCATCCGGCGAAACCGAGTTCGAAGTTTCGGTCGCAGAAGGTGGGCTGCTGGACATGCGTGATCCGATGGGCGTCGAGGAAACCGCCGATTCCGTCGTGATCGAAAAAACGGGCGCCGGCGTGTGGGCGCTGGGCGGAGCCAATGACTTTATCCAGACCGGCTCCGGGAGCACGGTGTTCGATGTCGAGGAGGGCGTGCTTTACCTCTACGCCGACAGCGAAGTGTCCAATGCGTCGGCGACGGACGCCGACGCCACGGTCGCCGCCGCGACAATCACGCTTGCGGGACAGAGTTCCTCGTTCACGCTGGGCGGCGATGCAACCGTCGTGGCCGCTGGAGACAATGCGATCACGGCAGACGGCGCGATCACCCTGGGGGACGGGGCGACGATACGCGGCGGCACGGCTGCGGATGCGACGGATGTCGACAGCGGCGAAGCGCTGATCGCCACCGGCGGCGACACCGCGCTGACGTTGACGGCGGACGGGGGCGTTCTGCTCGATGGCGAACTCAATCTGGTGGCCGTCGCCAGCGAGGATGTTTTCACGCTCAACGCCGATCTTGAAGACAATACCGAAAACGCCTCGACCGGCAGTCTGGTCATATCCGGAGACGGAACCGTCGTCCTCACGAGAGACAGCGCCTACACCGGCGCCACGGACGTTCAGGGAGGCGTGCTGGAGGTTAACGGTTCGATCGCCAGCAGTTCGCTGACGACCGTGCAAAGCGGCGCCGTCCTGTCGGGCGTGGGAACGGTCGGTTCGACCGTGATCGCCAGCGGCGGCGCGCTGTCGCCAGGCTCAGGCGCCGAAAGCATCGGCGCGCTGACGGTCGAGGGCGACCTTACATTCGAGTCAGGTTCGATCTATGCGGTGGATCTTGCCGGCGACGGTTCCGCCGATCAACTGGTCAGCGTAACGGGGATCGTGACCATCGACGGCGGAACGGTGACGGTGACCGCTCTCGACCAGGATACGAGCTACCAGAACGGTCAGGTCTACACCATCATCACTTCGGAAGAGGGCGTGGAGGGAAGTTTCGACGACACGACGGTCACGTCGGCGTTCCTCGAGGCCTTTAAGTCCTATGACGACGATAATGTCTATCTGACGATCGCCATCATAGACAGCGACGGCTCCGGGCGGATCTTCGACACCGCCGCAGTGACGCGAAACCAGAAGGCCACGGCCGGAGCGCTTGATACGCTGGAGCAGTCCGGCTCCTCGCTTGCGCTTTACAACGACGTGCTCGTGCTTGACGCGGAATCCGCGCGCACGGCCTTCGACGCGCTTTCCGGTGAAATCTACGCCAGCGTCAAAAGCGCCCTCATCGACCAGAGCCGTTTCTCGCGAGACGCCGTGAGCCGCCGGATTCGCGCCGCTCTCGATGACGATTGCCTGGTTCGCGATACGGCTTTGCCGAATGACGATGGGTCATCCGAAGATCGGAACAACTGCCTGGACGCCGGTCGGGCGTCGATCTGGACACAGGGATACGGATCCTGGGGAGAATACGAGGGCGACGCCAACGCCGGCGGCGTCTCGGTTGCAGAAGGCGGCGTATTCGTCGGCGCCGACGTTCCGGTCAGCGATTGGCGTTTCGGCATGATCGGCGGGTATGGCGTGGCGTCCCTCGAAAATGTTTCGCGATCATCCAGCGCGGACGCCGACGCCTATCTGTTCGGCGCCTATGCCGGAACGAAAGTGGCCGGCCTCGGTCCCGGCGACATCGGCCTGAGTTTCGGCGCAACCCGGACATGGTATGACGTCGATGCGACGCGCGCCGTTGTCTTCCCCGGGTTTTCTGAAGTTGTCGCGTCGTCATATGATGCGCGCGCGCTGCAGGTGTTCGCAGAGGCCGGCTACGAACTGAACGCCGGCGGCGCGCTGACCTTCGAACCGTTCGCAAGCCTCGCCTATGTCAACCTGCAGACCGACGGCTACGCTGAGAACGGAACCGCTGGCCTGCATGGACATGGCGGCGACAGCGATGTCACCTATACGACGCTCGGTCTGCGGGCTGCGAACAGCTTCCGTCTGGGAAGTCTCGCGACTTCCGTTCATGGCGCGCTTGGCTGGCGACATGCCTTCGGCGAGACGACGCCTTTGGCCACCCACGCCTTCACGTCATCAGATGCTTTCAGCGTCGAGGGCGCTCCGATAGCCGAAGACGTCGCGATTGTCGAAGCCGGCGTCGAAGTCGGCCTGACGCAAAGCGCCGATTTTGCTCTCGGCTATCAGGGCCAGTTCTCTGATGACGCGACGGAAAATGCATTCACGGCCAGTTTTGATCTGAAGTTCTAGCTGAAGCAGGACGCTCCCGGTACACGGAGCAGTCACCTGAATGTCCTGGCGAAGTACACGACCGACAGGATGAGCCCGAACATGATGACGGCGCCGCGCAGGTTGGCGGGGTTTATCTGTCTGGCGAGGCGGCCGCCGGCGTATCCGCCGATCGCGCTGCCGGCCATCATGGCGATCGCTTCCGGCCATGCAATCAGCCCGCCAACGCCGAACACGACGATGCTCAGAATCGTGAAGCTGGTCGCCAGAAGGTTCTTGATGCTGTTGGCGACGTGGAAATCCGAAAATCCCAACATCTGCGTGATCGCCAGGAGGATAATTCCCAGGCCTGCGCCGAAATATCCGCCGTAAATGGAGAACACAAACAGCGCAGCGAAGATCAGCGTCCGGCTGCGGGTCTCGCCGACAAGCCGCAGAAGCTGTTCGCGCAAGCGGTTTCCGAAGGCAAAGAGAATTGTCGCAAAGAGGATCAGGAAAGGGATCAGCATGACGAACAGCTCGGGATCCGAGATAACCAGAAGCGCGGAGCCGAGCATTGCCCCCAGTCCCGACACGGCGAGGAGAGGCGGCAGGGCTCTGCCGAGCCCGCGCAGTTCCCCGCGATAGGCCGGAAGCGCGGCGGCGTTGGAAGGCAGGAGCGCCAGATAGTTGGTGGCGTTGGCGGTCATCGGCGGCAGGCCGAGGACCATAAGCGCCGGAAACGTCAACAGCGTGGCCCCGCCTGCGATCGCGTTCCATGCGCCGCCGAAAACGCCGACGCCCACCAGAGTTGCGGTCTGTATCGTATCCAGGATTTGTCCTTTCCAGCTGAAAGCCGGAATGGTAAGACCGGACAAGCATTAAATAAAACGAATATAAACGAACAAATGCATGAATAATATCGAACGTCTACCGATCGACAGCGACCTGCTGCACACATTCGTGACGATTGCCCGGTACGGCAATCTGACGGCCGCGGCAGGCAGACTTCACCGCACGCAGTCGGCGATCAGCGTTCAGCTGCGCAAGCTTGAAAGCGGACTGGCGACGTCCCTGTTTGCGCGCACGCCCCGAGGCATGACGCTGACCCCGGCCGGCGAGAAATTGCTGCCGCGCGCGCAAGCGATCCTGACCGGGATTCGCGAAGCGGCTGAATTGTTCGACGAACCTTTGACGGGCTCCATTCGCGTCGGGCTGCCGGATGATTTCGACGAAACCCTGCTGGAGCAGATTCTGGGCGCCTTTTCGCGGGCGCATCCGGGCGTTCATGTCGAGGCCCGGTCCGGCTGCACGTCGACCTATCCTGAAAAGATCGACTCTGGCCTGCTCGATCTCGCGGTATGTTCCAGTCCGGACAATCGTCTGGGCAAGGCGCTCGGAACGGAAGCGACCGTGTGGGCCGCAAAGACGGGTGCGGTTTGTCGCGAAGACGATGTCGCGCCGCTCGCCATCCTTGACCGAAACTGCTGGTGGCGCAATTTGCCGACAGACGCTCTGGACGCCGCCGGACGCGGCTACACCATCGCTTTCCGCAGCAGCAGCTTCGCCAGTCTTCAGGCCGCGATCCGGGCCGGATTCGCCATTGGCGTTCTTCCGGAATACTGCCTGGGCTCCGGCCTGACGGCGCTGTCGAAGAACGACGGGTTTCCGGAACTGCCGTCTGCGCGGCGCTCGATAGCCGTTTCGAAAGACGCGCCGGCAGATCTCGCGAGCGCCATGGCGATGGCGATAAGCGAGGCCTGGTCGAACAGGGTGTGCTGAATTGTCGCTCTGTCGCAGCGGTTGTTTGTTTCACGCCGCCGGACGTTTTTGATGGAATGCGCAAGGCGTTTGCGCAATACACGGTTTCAAGGGAGAGGAGACAAACGCACGGATGCAGGATTTCGCGGCGTCATTTTTCGAGGCGTTCAGGCTGGTCATTTCGCTCGACCCCGATCTTCTCGAGGTCGTGTGGCTGTCGATGCGGGTCAGCCTCAGCGCCGTCGCGATGGCTGCCCTCGTCGGCTTTCCGGTCGGCGCTTTCCTCGCCGTCGCGCGGTTCCCGGGCAGGGGACTGCTTGTCATCACGATTTCCGCGCTGATGGGTCTGCCGCCGGTCGTCGTCGGGCTTGTCGTCTACATGTTGCTTTCGAGCGCCGGGGTCCTTGGTCCCCTGCAATTGCTCTACACGCCGACCGCGATGATCATCGCCCAGACCATTCTTGTCACGCCCATCGTCGCGGCGCTCGCCCGCCAGACGCTGGAAGATCTGCACGATGAATATCGCGACCAGCTCGTCCTCTACGGCCTCGGCAATCTGGCGCAATTGAAAACGCTTCTGTGGGAAGGGCGCTACAGCCTTTTGACGACGCTGCTCGCGGGATTTGGGCGGGCGGTGGCGGAGGTCGGCGCCGTCATCATCGTCGGAGGAAACATCAACCATGTCACGCGGGTCATGACGACGACGATCGCGCTTGAAACCTCCAAGGGAAACCTCGCTCTGGCGCTCGGCCTGGGCTTCATCCTGGTCACAATCGCCTTCGCCGTGAACGCGCTCGTGTTCATGTCCCGCGCCGCAGCCGTCAGGCGCGCCTATGCGTGAGGATGTGCTGTCGACGGTCCAGCGTCAGGCGATGCCGGTTCTTCCCGTCACCGGAACCGAACTCAAGGTAAGCCGCAAGGGCAGGGTGCTGCTCGATGTCGAAAGCATCGAAATCGCCGGTCATGGAACCACCGTCATCGTGGGTCCCAATGGCGCAGGCAAGTCGCTGCTTCTCAACCTGCTCGCCGGATTGCGTCAGCCCGACCGCGGCAAGGTGCGCTGGAATGGCACGCCGCCCTCCCGGTCGCGCTACTGCCGTTTCGGCATGGTGCTGCAGCATGCGGTCCTGCTGCGTCGCTCGGTCAGGGCGAATGTCGAATACGCCCTGCGCGCCGTCGGTCACAGTCGCAACGAGGCGCGCCGGCGCGCCGAAACCTCGCTTGGCGAGGCGGGCATGGAGCGCCTCTCTCATGCATCCGCCCGCGTACTCTCCGGCGGCGAGAGGCAGCGTCTTGCTCTGGTTCGGGCGTTGGCCACGCATCCGGATCTGCTGTTCCTCGACGAACCCACGTCGAGCCTCGATCCGGCTTCGGTTCTGGCGATCGAAACGATGGTGCAGGACGCCAGCGTCAAGGGCATGCGCGCCGTCATGGTCGCCCATGACCTCGCCCAGGCGAAAAGGGTCGCGGACGAGATCATTCTCATGCATCATGGGCGAATCGTCGAACGCGCTGCAACCGACGATTTTTTTCAGCGTCCGCAATCCGAAACAGCGGAGGCGTTCATTGCAGGACGCTTGCTGATTTGATCTTTATTTTTGAAAAGGGGAGTTTCAATGAACAGACATCTTGCACGTTTCATGGCCGTTTGCGCGGTGATCGCCATGACGGCCGGGGGCGCGATGGCTGGCGATTTCATCGTCGTCCAGTCAACCACCTCGACACAGAATTCGGGCCTCTATGACTACATCCTGCCGATCTACGAGGACAAATCCGGCGTCCAGATCCGGGTTGTCGCGGTCGGAACAGGGCAGGCCATCAAGAATGCGCGCAATTGCGACGGCGATGTTCTTCTGGTGCACGCAAAGCCGGCGGAAGAAAAATTCGTCGCGGAAGGCTATGGCGTTGAGCGCACGGACCTGATGTACAATGATTTCATCATCGTCGGTCCGCCGGCCGATCCGGCTGGCGTCAAGGGCATGAAGGACGCGCCGGCCGCCTTGAACAAGATCGCCGGCAGCGAAAGCATCTTCGTGTCTCGCGGCGATGACTCAGGCACCAACAAGAAGGAAGTCGCGCTCTGGAAGGCCGCGGGCGTCGACCCGTCGCAAAGCAGCGGACAATGGTATCGCGAAACCGGCTCAGGCATGGGCGCCACGCTCAACGCGACCATCGGCATGGACGGCTACACCATGACCGACAGGGCGACCTGGATCGCGTTTGGCAACAAGGCCGATCACGAAATCCTGGTGGAGGGCGACAAGGCGCTGTTCAACCAGTACGGCGTGATTCTGGTCGATTCCGGGAAATGCCCGCGCGTCAAATCCGACCTTGGCCAGGCCTTTGTGGACTGGATGCTGTCGGACGAAGGCCAGAAGGCGATTGCCTCCTACCGGCTCGACGGCAAGCAACTGTTCTTCCCGAACGCGCCCAACGTCACGAACTGATTAAAGTGCGACGCGGCGCAGAAACACGTCGCGTCGGCTTGTTGATCGAACAAAACATGAACAATCTTGCGGCATTTTATCGCCATTTGTGATATGAAATGAGATGACCTAAGGGCAGGAGCGACCAGCCGAATGGCGGTGAAAGGGCGAAAAACCAGAATTCCCGAAACAAAGCCAAATGCGATCGGATGACCGGGAGAAAGGTGAAAGCCAGATTCCCGAAACAAACCCAGTGGACCGCCATGGAGCAATACAGATTACGAAAAACCTGAAATTAGCGGATTCCCGAAACAAAGCCAGAATTATGAAAAATGAATTATTTCAATATTTTCGTTGAAAACAGCTTTTCTCGAGGCGAGTAGCGCGTGGTTCGGCATGCCCGGATGCGCCAGAGCCACGTCGAAAGCTGACCCTTTACGATCTCTGCATCAGGTTCTTATTTATGATCTATGTATCATAGTATGGTTTTATGATCTCGAAATCATATTGCAAAAATATGATCCAATCGCTATAAATATCCCGGTAAAGGACGAACGATGCAGCAGACAGCACGCACATCGAAACAGCTGGGATCGATCATCCGGCGCGCTCGCAAAGCCGCCGGGCTCAGTCAGACCGCGCTTGGAGAAAAGGCAGGCGTCTGGCAGGAAACGGTTTCCAGGATAGAGACGGGCCAGGCCTCGACCAGGGTCGATACGATCGTCGACATCCTGGCGGCGCTTCAACTCGAAATCGAAATCAGGCCGCGGCAGGACGACATGTCCTCGCTCGAGGACCGTTTCTGATGGCGCGGATAAAGACCTATGAGCCGCTTTACGACGTGCTCACCACCCAGCCGAGCCTTGTTGCCGGACAGGTCAGGAAAAACCAGATGAAGCTGGCGATGTCTGTCGGAATCACCAATCACTACCGCATAAACACGATTGCACGGCGGCATTTCCTCGAAAGTGCGAAACAAGCCCGGATGTCAATCAAGATCGCCAATGGCCTGATTGATGAGATGGTGGAGCGCGCAGAACAGGCCTTGGAGGCTATCTCCGAAACTCTCCCGAAACGATTTCCGGAAGAAATTCACGAGAGTGTCAGCGCGGCAGTGCTCGCCAGGCTCAGAATGCTCAAGCGCGCAGACGGCGCGTAAAGAATCGCTATACCGGCTGAACAAACCACGAACATATTTGCTGCATCCGGCGGCCTTTTGTGATATAAGCTTTAGTGAACAAAGGGCAGGGGCGATTGGCCGAATGGCGGCGAAAGGGCGAAAAATCAGAATTCCCGAAACAAAGCCAGATGCGATCGGATGACCGGGAGAAAGGTGAAAAGCCGAATTCCCGAAACAAACCCAGTAGACCGCCTTGGAGCTCTGCAGATAACGGAAAGCCTGAAAATCGCCGATTCCCGAAACAAAGCCAGATTTAAATTTTATTGTTTTATTTCAAACGTTTATTTGAAAATAACGTCATGAAAACAGCGGCCCGATATCGAGAGCCGTCGCTATAGTCCAGGTGTGATCGGCAATCAGGTCGTCTGGATCAGCTTGGTGATTTCGCTGACCTTGGCGGCCACGAGGTCGGCGTCGCCGCGTGCTTCGACATTCAGTCTCAGCAGCGGTTCGGTGTTCGACGCGCGCACATTGAACCGCCAGTCGTCGAAGGCCATGCCGAGGCCGTCAACACCCTCGATTTCGGGATTGAGCGGGGCGAAGTGGTCCGAAATACGGCTCTGGACCGCCTTCGCGTCGTCCACGGTGAAGTTGATTTCGCCGGAACACGGGAAGGCGGCGATCCGGTCGTCGACCAGCTCGCTCAGAGTTGCGCCGGTGGAGGACAGTTCGGCGACGATGGCGAGCCAGGGCAGCATGCCCGTGTCGCAGAAGCTGAAATCGCTGAAATAGTGATGCGCGCTCATTTCGCCGCCGTAGAGCGCATTGTCGTCGCGAAGCATCTGCTTGAAGAAGGCGTGGCCCGTCCGGCACACGCGCGGATCGCCGCCCGCCGCCTTGACGACGTCGATCGTGTTCCAGGTCAGGCGCGGATCGTAGAGGATGATCCCGCCGGGATGGCTGCGCAGCAGCGTCTGGGCGATCAGGCCGACGAGATAGTATCCTTCGACGAAGCGCCCTTTCTCGTCATAGAAGAAGCAGCGGTCGAAATCGCCGTCCCAGGCGAGGCCGAGATCCGCGCCGCTCTCGATCACCGCCTTGCTCGCCCGTTCGCGCTTGTCGGGTAGCAGCGGATTGGGGATGCCGTTGGGCAAGGTCGGATCCGGCTCGTGATCGACCTTGATGAAGGTGAAGGGCAGGTGATCTTCCAGAAGATTTATGATCGGTCCGGCGCAGCCATTGCCGGCGTGGCAGACGATCTTCAACGGCTTGAGGTCGACGCCGGCGACCTGGGTCAGCAGGCGTTCGATATAGGCCTTCTTGTCGAGATGCATGGCGAGCCGACCACGATCCGCGTAGTCGGAAACGGTCTTGAATTGCTGGTCCGAGTAGACGAGCTTTTCGAGTGGTCCGAGAGCGTTGTCCTGCGTGGCTGCGCGCGCGCCTTTCAGCACCATCTTGATGCCGTTGTAGTTCATCGGGTTGTGGCTGGCGGTGATCATCAGCCCGGCGTCGGCGTTGTGGAAATCGGTGTTGAAATAGACCTCCTCGGTGCCGCACTGGCCAAGCGGCAGAACGTCCACGCCGCTGTCGAGCAAACCCTGGATCAGCGCCTGGGCGAGCGCCGGGCTGTCCATCCGCATGTCGTGTCCGACGACAACGCTCTGGGGCGAAAACTGGGCGGCGACGGCCTGGCCCAGCCGATAGGTGAAGGGCGCATTGACCTGAGCGGGAATCTCACCGCGAATGTCGTAGGCTTTGAAGGCGGAAGTCATGGCGGGGGTCCGGTTTGATTAGGCGAAACAGCTGTTGGTTGGATAGCATCGGGCTCGGGGTGAAACAACCTTGACCCTTCATCGGTTCCCTCAGATCACAACGCGAGGGTCTGCCTTTCCGCGAAACCGCGCCTCGAGGAGAAAGGTTTCGCCGGCGTCCGGCTGCGCGCGCATCTGATCGTCGTCGAGGCCGATATAGGCCGACGTCACGATCATGCTCGAAAGATCACGGCCGACGAAGGCCGGGCAGGTGATCCGGTCCGTCGGCAGTTCAATCGTCTCGAAGCAGACGCCGCGCGGGTCGAAGCCCTGGATACAGCCTCCGTCCCAGCGGGCGCACCAGAAATTGCCGTCCGCGTCGACCACCGCGCCGTCGGGAAAGCCGCGTTCGTTCGCCGCCACGTCCAGAAACACGGTCGGTTCGGCGGCCGGCAGTCCTGTCTCAGGATCGAGCGCGACGCGCATGACTTTTTTGGTGGGTGTGTCGGTGAAGTATCCGGTCCCGCCGTCGGCCGTGAAGCAGATCGCATTCGGAACGGTGATCGCGTCATAAAGCGTTTTGAGTTCTCCCTTGTGGAAGTGATAGATGGCTCCGGCGTTATCGGCGCTTTGCCAGCCCATCGTGCCGATCCACAAGGCGCCGGAAGGGTGCACCCGGCCGTCATTGGAACGGTTCTCCGGCTTGTCGGGCTCGAGTTCCTTAATCAGCGTCAGCGAGCCGTCTGCGACGGTGCGCCGGAACAGACCGTTCTCCGTTGCAATCAGCTGGTTTTCGTCGTCGATCACAGCCAGCACGCTCGCTGCGAATGGCAGGGTGTGGATCGTCTCCTCGCCGTTCTCGGACATCTCCAGCATCATCTTGCCGGGAATGTCGAACCAGTAGGTCGTCCCGGTCGCCGTGTCATAGGTCGGACCCTCGCCGACCTCGCACGCTGTCTCGCTGAAATCCTTGTAGGTCGCCACAGTCTGGTTCATGTCTGTCTCCCGAAAACTCTATCGTATGCCTCAATGGCTTCCACGGCGCGCATTTTGACCTCGGCGGCGGTCAGGCCGGGCTTGTAAAGACTGGATCCGAGACCGAAGGTTCGGACGCCTGCTTTTGCGTAGGATGCGAAATCCGTATGCGACACGCCGCCTACCGCGGCCATTTCGGTTCCAAGCGGCAGCACGGCCCTGATCGCGGCGACGCCGGCCGCGCCGAGCACGCTGGCGGGAAAGAATTTCAGGCCGGAGGCGCCGGCGCGAAGCGCTGAAAAAGCCTCGGTCGCCGTAAAGACTCCCGGCATCGATACGAGACCGAGGTCTGACGTCCGTTTGATGACGGCGGGGTCGGCGTTCGGGCTGACCACCAGCCTGCCGCCGATCTCCGACAGACGGTCGACCTCTTCAGGCGCAAGCACAGTGCCGGCGCCGATGAGGACGCCGTCCGGCGCGGTGTTCACGGCGATTTCGATGGAAGCGAAGGGATCGGGCGAATTGAGCGGGATTTCGATGGCTTCGAAACCGGCTTCTAAGAGAGCGGCCACGATATCGGCGGCTTCATGCGGGCGTATCCCGCGCAGGATGGCGACGAGAGATCGCTGCAGCGGCGGCCAGCCGGAAGCGGTGTTCATCCTACAGGCCTCCGCCGCTGCCTGCATGAAACCGGAAGAGGCGTCGGGCGGCAATGCCGAGACCGTCAAGAACGGCCTTGTGGGCGTCTACCGTGGTCACCGGCATATCCAGCAGTTCGAAAGCCGTGTCATAGATGGACGCGAGATCTCCCGAGGCGATAAGACGGAGATTCTCCGTCTGGCCGAAGCGCACACGAGCGCCGCCGATTTCGCATCCGACCAGCAGACCCGAAAGCCGGTCATAGCCGTCCTGACCCGTCCGGTCCTGGAGCAATTGTCCGGCCCTGATCGAGAACAGGAGGCTGGTGATTTCCTCCGGGTTCGAGTAGCCGGCCTTGACGCCTTCCGCGAAGTGCCGGCTTTCCCGGTGTATCTGTGAATGACCGTCCACGGCGTGTTTCAGGATAGAGTGTTTTGCGAGTAGTCCGAACAATTCACCCGTCATAAAGGTGGAGAAACCGACAATCGCTCCTTCGTCGATCTGGACCCATTTGGAGTGGGTTCCGGGCAGGCAGGCAAGGTATGTCGTGTCGGAATCGGCGTGATTGCCGAGAAGCGGTGTTTCCTCGCCGCGCATGACGTCGGGCGTCACCGGATCATGCGAGGCGACGCCTGGCAGGATGCAGATCCGGCGCGTCGAACCGTCGATTTCGACGGCGTTGTCGCAGATATCCGACAGCGCGGCTGGAACAGAAAGATAAGGCGCTTCGCGCCATCCCTGTCGCGCGCCGGCCATGCCGCAGATAACGACGGGAAGATCCTTGGGCGCGGCAAGAGCGTCAAGATGGTCTTCTAGGATCTGCGCGAAACCGGACGCCGCAGCGACGGCCAAGCCCTGGTCGCTATTCCTTTCGGCAATGATTTGCCCCTCCGTGGAGATGAGCCAGAGCCGGAACGACGACGTTCCCCAGTCGGAGGCGGCATAGAAAGGAGTCATGTCTTTACCCTGTCACAACAACGCCGGCGTCGACGACGAGCGCCTGTCCGGTCATCATGCGCGAGGCGGACGACGCCAGAAAGAGCGTAGGCTCGACCATGTCCTCGGGCATGATTTCCTGCTTCAGGCACTGCCGGTCGATATGCGCCTGAAGCGCTTCTTCGGTAACCCAGAGGCGGCGCTGGCGTTCCGTCAGCACCCAGCCGGGCATCAGTGCGTTCACGCGGATATTGTCGGGGCCCAGCTCTCGGGCAAGGCCTCTCGTCAGTCCCGTGATAGCAGATTTCGCTGCGACGTAGGCGGGGTAGTCACCGTTGCCCATCATGTAGGAAATCGACGAGAAGTTGATGATGGAGCCGCCGCCCGCCGCGCGCATGTCCGGCGCTGCTTTCTGGCACGTGAAGAAGTGCGGCCGCAGATTGATGTTCAGCGAGGCGTTCCAGTCTTCCACGGAATAGTCCGCCAGTCCATGACGGTTGTCGGACGCCGCATTGTTGATGAGGATGGTGATCGCGCCATGGCCGCTTTTCGCTTCTTCCATGGCCGTGTTCAAAGCGTCCACGTCGGTCACGTCGCACGGAATGAACATGGGCCGGTTTCCATACGTCGCTTCCAGGCGATCGCAGAGATCGGTTGCATCCGAACGCTGCACAAAAGCGACCTTCGCGCCCTCGGCGACAAATCCTTCGGTCAGGGCCGCGCCAATGCCCGAACCGCCACCCGTTATAAAGACGGATTGTCCCTCAATATCCGCAAAATGGGACGATAGTTTCATGTTGGATTCCTCCTTCCGGCAATGAGCCACATAAGCTCGCGAATTGCAAACGGCAGCAAGTTTGAATTGCGCAGGCCCGGGCGACGGCGGCCGTGACTATAATTTTTTGGAAAATTGTGATCTGATTGGAATTTCGCCACGTATTCGGTTCCGACAGTAAACAGGTCGGGACCATGTTGAGTGTCTTGAGAACGGATATGCCGATCGAGAATCCGGACCCCGCAGCGGATCAGGACTATCTGAAGGCTCTTATGGTGGAGGTTGCGACCTCCAGAGACAAGGCGTCGTTCGAAATTCTGTTCGACAGGTTCGGCCCCAGAATTAAAGGTATGATGGAGAAATCCGGTGCGTCCTCCGACCTTGCGGAGGATCTGGTGCAGGACGTGATGCTGACCGTATGGCGCAAGGCTGAGCTGTATCGTCCGGACAAAGGCGCGGTGAGCACCTGGATCTACACGGTCGCCCGAAACGCCCGCATCGATCGGTTGCGCCGCTTGCCGGCGCAACCCTATATCGATGTCGAGACCTTGATGGTCGCAAGCGAGGACGAGAGTCCAGAGGCGGAAGCCATTGGCAGCCAGCAGGGCGACCTGGTCCGTAGCGCACTGGAAAAACTCCCGTCGGAGCAGAGACAGGTCGTTGAAATGGCGTTTGCCGAATACAAGCCGCACAGCGAGATCGCGCGCGATCTCGATCTGCCGATCGGCACAGTCAAGTCGCGACTGCGTCTAGCCTATCGCAAACTGAGGGAAGAACTGGAAGATCTTGGATGACCGTTCATCACCATCTCGATGACGCCTCGATCATGCGTTACGCCAGCGGCGATTTCGACGAGGCGTTCGCCGTAGTCGTCGCGTCACATCTTGCAATGTGCCCGGAGGGTCGTGAAGCCGTTCGCGCCGCCGAATCCCTGGGCGGCGCCGTTCTCGAGGCGTCCGAAGGGACGCCGCTTTCCGCCGGCGCGTTCGATCGCCTGTCGCGCATGCTTGATGTCGAGCCGGAAGCGCCGCCGCCGCCGGAACCTGTCTCAGGGGACGTGCCTTTGCCGCTGTCGCGTCTGATCGGCGACAATCTGCATGACGTGCCCTGGCGCACCATCGTGCCTGGCATGCAGCGCCATCGTATCGACATCGCATCGACGACGTCTTCGCTTTACATGCTGAAGGTCGCCCCAGGCAAAAAGATGCCGGAACACGGCCATGGCGGCGCCGAGATGACCCTTATTCTCGAGGGCTCCTACAGCGACGTCTTCGGGCGGTTTGCAGCCGGCGATATCGCCGATCTTGACGAACATGTCGAACATGAGCCGATTGTCGATTCCGATGTCGATTGCATCTGTTTGATAGCATCGGAGCACCCGACGCGGTTCAAAGGCCTGATCAGCCGGATCCTGCAGCCGTTCATCGGCATTTGACCCATGGCGGCCTTGAATATTGACCCTGGCAATGTCTGGGTGATCGGCGCAAGTTCCGGCATCGGCAGGGCCTTTGCGGAAAAGGTCGCCGGCATGGCTCAGAATATCGCCGTGTCCGCCCGGTCGACGGATCCCTTGTACGAGATGGAAAAGCAGGGGCGAGGAATAGCGGCATTTCCCCTGGACATCACCGATGCAGAGGCTGTCGACAATACCGCGAAAGACATCGCGAGCAGATTCGGAGCGATAGACACCGTCGTTCTGTCAGCCGGAGCCTGGAAGCCGCTCGAACCCGGAGATATCGACATCGCGTCCATACGAAGGGGCGTCGAGGTCAACTACATGGGCGCTATTCATGCGATCGCCGCCCTGGTTCCGATCATGAAACGACAAGGCAAGGGACATATTGTCATCGTGGGGTCGCTGTCGGGCTACCGCGGCTTGCCCAGGACAGTGAACTACGGACCGACAAAGGCCGCGCTGATCAATCTCGCCGAAACTCTCAAGCTCGACCTCAAACGCTTCAATATCCGTATCACTTTGGTCAATCCGGGATTTGTCGATACGAAGCTCACTCAAAAGAATGATTTCAATATGCCGCAGCTGATAAGCGCGGAGCAGGCGGCCGACTACATCATAAGCGGCATTCAGAAAGAGCGTTTTGAAATCCGCTTTCCTCATCCCTTTGCGACTGTTTTCGGCCTGTTGCGCTGTCTGCCGAACGCCCTTTACTTCCGGGCGGTCGGACGCATGATCAAGGACCGGGCGTAGGCTTCGGTTTCCTCGCCTTTTGCAGGACGCGGATAGATTTTCAGGCCTTTGATCCAAAGGCGCAGAGCTTCATAATGGATACCTCCCCACACCTTGAACGTCATGAACCAGTGGCGCAGAAGCAAGGCGGATAGCGCCTTGTCCGTCAGCGGCTGTCGTTTGCCGGAAAAAGCCGCAGCGAACATCGGGCCGGCCTCATCTTCCAGCAGGATCGTCATGTGCGCCGTTTCTTCCGGCGCACGGGTGCGGAACCGGTAGCGTCCGGCGACCGGGTTGAACGGCGACACGTAAAACGCCTTGTCCGCCGTCTGACGTATGGCGGCTCCGTCCGCTTCCACCGGAAGCGCGTAGCTGTGGCGTTCGCCAAACGTGTTGCTGACCTCGTAGACGACGCCTCTGATATGACCATCCCCGTCCAGTCCATAATAGACAGTCAGGGGATTGAATACGTATCCGACAATGCGCGGATAGGTCAGCATCAGCCATCGTTGCATGCGTTCAGGCCCGATCATCCGCGTCGCCAACCCGTCGAGATGCCGTCGCAATTGTCCGTCGCCGTCGCCGTGATCGCGACGAAAGATCGAGAAAAGATTTCCGCGATCAACGGACAGCAACCGAAGACCATTTGCAATCTCATCCATCCGGTCGACATCGATCAGAAGGGAGAATACCGAATAGCGGAATTCGTGCCGTACGGGCCGCATCCGCTTGTGCATCACCGTCCCCACGAAAATTCCCTCGCTCAGGGTCATTCCGCAACCTGCAATTCAAGCTGTTCGGACGGGGCGTTGCGGATGTAGTCCTGATCCCTGCGCCAGGGGCGGGCGACGCCTCCAAGTTGTTCCGCAACTTTCAGGCCGCTGGCGATGCCGTCTTCGTGGAAACCGTAGCCGAGCCAGCTCCCGCAGAACCATGTCCGTCGTTGTCCCTGGATCGAAGCCATTTTCGTCTGCGCGCGCAGGGCCTCGGCGTCGAAGACCGGATGTTCGTAGTTGAAACTGCGAACGACCAGATCGGGATCGATTTCTTCAGTCGGGTTGAGAGTAACGAACAGATTTTCGCGCGTCGGCAGTTGCTGCAGCTGGTTCATCCAGTAGGTCACGCACAAATCTCCGCTGCCGCCTGATTTCAGATAGTTCCAGCTTGTCCAGAGCCGGCGGCGCCGAGGCATCCATGAGGGATCGCGATGAAGAACCGCGATGTTCTTCTGATAGGTGAACTGCGACAGTAGACCCTGTTCCGCGGCGTCTGCGTCGCCGAGTAGTCCAAGCGCCTGATCGGGATGCGTGGCCATGACCACATGATCAAACAGACGGACCACGCCATCCGTTGTTTCCAGCGTCACGCAATCCCCTTTGCGCCGGACATGCTTCAGGTCCGTTCCGAGCCGGAGATCAAGAGCGCTGTCTTCGAGAATACGGCTGACATAGTTGCGGCTGCCGCCTTTGACCGTTCGCCAAAGGGGTCGGTTCTTGAACTGCAGCATTCCGTGATTGTCGTAGAATTGGATGAAGCTTTGCGCCGGAAAGGCGAGCATGTCGTCAGTCGTCGACGACCAGATGGCTGCGCCCATCGGCAGAATGTGATCTTCGATGAAGCTTTGCGAATAGTTCTCGCGCTTCAGGAATTCGCCGAGCGGCGTATCCTTGTGATAGATTCCCATTCTCGTCTTGGCTTCCGAGAAAAACCGCGCAATTTCTTTCAAAAGAACCCAATGCCTGATCCGGGCGATATTGCTGCGCTGACCGAAATATCCGTTGGCGCCCGATGCGCTGTACTCGTATCGGCCGTCGTCGCAGGTCAGTGAGAAGCCCATCACCGTGTCATCACAGGCGACGCCGAGATGGCGGAAGAGAGCGCTGAGGTTCGGATAATTTGTTTCGTTGAAAACAATGAATCCCGTATCGACGGACGCCGGTCCGTCGCCGGTCATCACATCCACGGTGTTGGCGTGTCCGCCGGCGTAGTCCGCCTTTTCGAATATCGTGACAGTGTGCTTCTTCGCAAGCAGCCATGCCGCCGACAGTCCCGAAATGCCGCTGCCGATTACGGCGATGTTCAATTTGGTCAAGAAGGCCTCCGAAAATGTGCTTCGGAACGATTTACGTATCTTTGCGGTGGCCGGATCACCGGAGCGTCGCTATCTGCAGGAAAATCACGGTCAGGTGATCCGGCGGCTTCATGCGGACGTAATGAATTCACCCGCCGATTGGAACGGAGACGCGTGATGATCCAGTTTTCAAAAGCCTATGTTTTGACCGCGATCATTTTCTTCGCGCTCGATTACGTATGGCTGACCCGGATCGCGAACGACTTCTATCGCCGTCAGATCGGGACGCTGCTTCTCGATCAGCCGAAGCTGGGCGCCGCCGGTCTGTTTTATGTGTTCTATGTCGCCGGCATCGTGTTCTTCGCCGTATTGCCGGCGCTCCGGGACCAGTCCTGGACGGCGGCTCTCTTCGCCGGAGCCCTGTTTGGAGCGCTCGCCTACGGCACCTATGACATGACGAATTACGCGACCTTGAAAAACTGGCCGATTGCCGTCGTCTTCACGGACATAGCCTGGGGAACGACCCTGACAGGTATTTCGGCTCTGGCCGGCTATGCTCTTTCCAGGGCGTTTGGGGGGTAGGCCGACCTCGTGCGCGAAGCCGGCCTTTAACCTCATTCGGTCGGGAAACTGTAATCCTTGAACTGTTCCCGAAGCGCGGTTTTCTGGATCTTGCCGGTGGCCGTGTGCGGAATTTCCTCCACGGTCACGACGTCGTTCGGCAACCACCACTTGGCGACCTTGTCCTCCAGATATTTCAGCAGGTCGTCCTTCTTCGGCTCATGCCCCTCCTTGGGCACAACGATCAGCAGCGGCCGTTCGTCCCATTTTGGATGCGCGATGCCGATGACCGCCGCTTCGGCGACATCCTCGTGGCCGACGGCCAGATTCTCGAGTTCGATCGTGGAAATCCATTCGCCGCCGGACTTGATGACGTCCTTCGCCCTGTCCGTGATCTCCATGTAGCCGTGCGGATCCATATGCGCGACATCGCCCGTGTCGAACCAGTGCTCCTTGTCGAACAGTTCTTCGCCGCGGTTCTTGTAGTAAGCCGAAGCAACCGCGGGTCCGCGCACCTTCAGCCGTCCGAACGACTTGCTGTCCCAGGGAAGCTCGTTGTTCTCGTCATCTGTCACCTTCATCTCGACGGTGAAGGGAGGATGGCCCTGCTTCTGCTGCAGGTTGAGCTTTTCCTCTCCTGTAAGGTCTTCATACTCGGGCTTGATGGTGCACATCGAACCGAGCGGGCTCATCTCGGTCATGCCCCAGGCATGGATGACCTCGACTTCATATTTTTCCTGGAAGGTCTGTGTGATGGCTCTGGGGCAAGCGGCTCCGCCTATCACGACCCGTTTCAGATGCGGCAGGTCCTTACCTGTATTCTCCAGGTACTGCAGCAGCATTAGCCAGATTGTTGGCACCGCCGCCGTAATCGTCACCTTCTCGTCGTTCAGAAGGTTGTAAAGGGATTCTCCGTCCATTCCCGCGCCGGGAAGCACCATCGTGGAGCCGACCAGCGGGCAGGTGAAAGCAGTCGCCCAGCCATTGGCGTGGAAGAGCGGAACGACGGGCATCATCCGGTCGCGCGCCGACAGGTTCATCATGTCCGGCTGGCACGCCACCATGCTGTGAAGCACGTTGGAGCGATGCGAGTAGAGCACGCCCTTGGGATCGCCCGTCGTTCCCGACGTGTAACACATGCCGGCCGCCGTGCGTTCGTCGAACCGTCTCCAGGCAAAGTCATCGTCGGTCTCGTTCAACCATTCTTCGTAGCAGACCGCGTTGTCGAGCTTCGTTTCCGGCATATGCTCCGCATCGGTGAGCACGAATACTTTTTTGATACTCGGCGTCTTGTCGGCGATCGCCTCGATAATCGGCAGGAAAGTCGTATCGACGAACAGGAACTTGTCTTCCGCATCGTTGATGATCCATGCGATCTGGTCCGGAAACAGACGTGGATTGAGCGTGTGGTAGACAGCGCCGATGCCGGTTATGCCGTACCAGCTTTCCAGATGCCTCGATGTGTTCCAAGCCATGGTGGCGATCCGGTCGCCAATCCGCGCTCCCTCTCTTTCGAGCCGCTTTGCCAGTCTCAGGGACCGCTGCCGCATGTCGCGGTAGTTGGTCCGTGTGACAGGGCCCTCGATCGTGCGGGTTACGATTTCACGATCTCCGTGGAAATTGGCGGCATGATCGATGATCTTGTGGCACAGCAGCGGCCATTCCTGCATGAGTCCGAGCATATAGTCTCCTCCATTACTGCCTTGTTTTGAATAAGCTGTACGTCAGTATGTCAAGCCATTCGTAATACTGTGTCGCGGGGCCTGGCCGCGCGTCTCCCGCCTGGCAAGCCCATGACCGGTTTCGTCGAGATGAAACTTGCGCGCTATCATACGATTTGCTAATGCCACCGCGGCCCGGTCGACATGACGTTCCGGAACGGTTGACGAAAGCCAGGCCGCTCCGGTCTCGCCGAAATTTGCATTCCGCAATCGATCAAAAATATCTCAAGGCGAAGGCATGATTTCGATCGTCATTCCCTGCAAGAACGAGGCGGAAAATATCCCGCCGCTGCTCGACGAGATCGAACAGCACATGGCGGGGAGAAATTTCGAGGTCATCATCGTCGATGACGGCTCGACGGATGACACCGCGACAGTTCTGGCTGGTGAACATGTTCGCAGGCCGTTTCCGCTGAGGCATGTGCGCCATCGCGAGTCCGTCGGACAAAGTCTTTCTCTGCGCAGCGGCGTGCTCGCAGCCAATGGCGCGATCGTCGCCACGATCGACGGGGACGGGCAGAACGATCCGCAATATATTCCGCAACTCGTTGATAGGCTGGTCGAAGCCGGTCCCGGCGTCGGCATCGCCTGCGGGCAGCGTGTCAAACGCAAGGATACAAAGCTGAAGCAGCTTTCGTCGCGCTTCGCAAACTGGCTGCGGGGCTCCATTCTCGGCGACAAGACCCGGGATTCCGGATGCGGTCTGAAGGTCCTGCACACCGACACCTTCCGCAGACTTCCGTTTTTCAACGGCACACACCGGTTTCTGCCGGCGCTTGTCATTCAGGAAGGCTACGACGTGGTGGCCATGGACGTTGTTGACCGTCCGCGCCGGTTTGGAAAATCCAATTATGGAATTCTTGACCGCGGCCTGCGAGGCGCGATGGATCTATTCGGGGTTTGGTGGCTGAAGCGCCGCCGCAGGCACATGCCTGTCGCTGAGGAAGTTCGTTATGACTGATGTTTTGGCGCCACTGATCAACTGGTTTTACACGGTGTTCGTCGCGCAGCTTGATGGATGGGTGGTGCTGGGTTTCGTCGCCCAGGCCTGTTTCACGATGCGCTTCGTCGTCCAATGGATCGCTTCGGAGCGCGCCAAGCGCAGCGTCGTACCTGTCGCCTTCTGGTTTTTCTCGCTGTTCGGCGGCACGTTGCTCTTCATCTACGCCATCCAGCGTCAGGACCCGGTGTTCATCGCCGGCCAGGGGATGGGGCTCATCATCTATGTTCGCAATCTCTGGCTGATCGCTGCAGAAAGAAAGGCGGCAATGGCCGACACCAACTGACGGCCGCTGAAACGCCATGTCGAACGGGTCAGGGTTGCGACCGCTTCAGGCCATTGTCGTTTTTCTGTTCGCCTTTCTGGTGCTTGCCCCCGGCATTGGTCAGACGCCTCCGACCGATCGCGACGAGGCGCGATTCATCCAGGCGACGAAACAGATGGTCGAGACCGGCGACTATGTCGACATCCGGTTTCAGGATGAAAGCCGCTACAAGAAACCCGTTGGCATCTACTGGCTGCAGTCGGCTTCAGTCCAGCTTCTGGGCGGTGGCGAGGACGCTTCGATATGGGCCTACAGGATCGTCTCCACACTCGCCATGGCGCTCGCCGGCGTAGCCGTCTTGTGGATTGGCGGGTTCATGTTGGGACCCGCGGCGGGACTGATCGCCGCCGTCATGTTCATCGGCATATTCGGTGTGGCGTTCGAGGGGCGTCTGGCGAAGACGGACTCCGTGCTGCTTTTGTTGTCGATCCTGGCGCAAGGCTTACTTGCGCGCATCTATCTCGCCCGCCGTGACGATGTTCCGCCTGCGGCGCATTGGTCGTGGATGTTCTGGGTCGCACAGGGGCTTGCAATCCTGATCAAGGGACCGATAACGCCGCTACTGAGCGGATTGACGGTCGCGACCATCGTGGTTTTCGAACGTGGGCGGGCGCGCCGCTGGCTCGCGGACCTGAAGCCGTTGCGCGGGGCGCTGCTTGCATTGCTCATCGTGACGCCGTGGCTGGTCCTGATTACCTGGAAGAGCAATGGCGCATTCTGGCAGGAGGCGCTTGGTCGCGATCTCATCGGAAAAGTCGCCGGCGGCCAGGAGTCGCACGGCGCGCCGCCTGGGTATTATCTCCTCACCTATTCGCTCTTTGTCTGGCCTTTTGGGTTTCTGGCGCTTGTCGGCGGCACAAACGCCCTGCGCCGCATGCGCGCCGATGCGCGGCTGCTGTTCTGTGTCGCATGGTATCTGCCGTTCTTCGTCGTATTCGAAATCATCCCGACCAAGCTGCCACACTATATGTTGCCGGCCTATCCTGCGATCCTGTTGATGGGAGCCTGGTGTCTTACGCTGAGTGAACAGGATCGAAATACGCCTCTGCTTTGGCAGCGTGTTCTGCATGGTCTTGGCGCATTTGGAACGGGCGTCGTGGCTGTAGGGCTCGCCGTCGTTGCAGTGGGGCTGCCGATCTATCTCAAGGCGGGGTTTCAGTGGCAGGGCCTGGCGGCTGCGATCCTGATCCTGCTTGCGGGCTGGTTCGCTCTCGTGAACACTTTTGACCTGACGCCAATGCGCAGGATCCTGGTCGCCGCGCTCGCGGCCTCCGTTGCCTATTGCTCGCTCTTTGCAAGTGTTTTGCCGGGGCTCGACCGGCTGTGGCTGAACCGCCAGATAGCCGAGCGTTTCGCCGAGGAAAAACCATGCGAGACGTCCGTGCTCGGGTCACTTTCGTTCCGGGAGCCGAGCCTTGTTTTCCTGGTCGGTACGGACCGGGTTCAAAATCTGCGCCCCCACGATGTGGCTGCGTTCCTTGAGGAAAATGGCGCCTGCGGCGTTGTCGCCATGTCGGACAAGGACGCTGCCTCCGCATTCGCTACCCTGCCGGGCGGTCGCGAGGATCTGATTTCAGGCGAGCCCATTGTCGGCGTCAATTACTCCAAGGGGCGTGAACTTCTGATCCGCCTTTACCGGACAAAACCCTGACGTTCGGCTGTTAAGCCGACGACACATTCCTTCTGTACTGCGGTTTCAGAGCGCGTATGCTGCAACCCCCGGCGAAGCCTCGCCGGGCAAATGGGAGTGAACGAAAATGGCGAAAATGGCGAGTATTCTTTTAATGGCGTTGCTTGGGTTTACGGCTGCCGCTTCTGCGGAAAACCGCATCGACCAGATCCGACCCGACGCGCCCGAACTGGCGACTTTCGGAGATTACGAGATTGGCGTGCGGCAGATCGAAGTGGTCAATCCCGGCCAGATCGATATTCTTATAGTTGAAGAAGGCAAGGACCTGCCCACCTACGACCGGCCGCTGACGCTTGAGGTCTGGTATCCGGCTGCAGATGGAACCGGATCGGGCGGAACCTATGAAGGGGTGCTCCTGCGCGACGGCGTTACAGAGGTAAGCCTGCAGGGACGTGCTGTTCGTGACGCCGAGCCGGCGGTGGCTGAAACGCCGTTTCCGCTGATCATCGTGTCGCACGGCTATCCCGGCAACCGTTTCCTGATGAGCCCGCTGGCGGAAAATCTCGCGACAAAGGGATATGTCGTCGTCTCGATCGACCATACGGACAGCACCTATGACAACAAGGCGGCCTTTGGCAGCACGCTCGTCAACAGGCCGTTCGACCAGCTTTTCGTGCTGGCTGAAATCGACCGGTTGTCGAAGTCTGACGACAGCTTTCTGAAGGGACTGGTCGACGCCGGCAATACGGGCCTTGTCGGCTACTCGATGGGTGGTTATGGCGCGGTGATCACAGCTGGAGCCGGCGTAACGGAAGCCAGCACCGCCTATCCCTGGGGCGCGCCCGCCGGCACATTGAAAGTGCATTTGGCGGGCAGCGATACGCACCAGTCTCTTTTCGACGATCGCATCAAAGCTGTCGTCGCCATCGGCCCCTGGGGCATGAACGCCGGGTTCTGGGACGCAGCGGGGCTTGCGGGCGTCCGGATTCCGATGCTGTTCATCGCCGGCAGCGATGACGACGTTTCAGGTTATGAAAAGGGAACGAAGGCGATTTTCGAGGGCGCGGTCAATACGGATCGCTATTTGCTGACCTTCGCCTTCGCCAACCACAATGCGGCCGCCCCAATGCCGGCGCCGGCCGAATCCTGGCAGCCGTCGGAGCACCTGGATTTCGTGCCCTTCGAGCACTACGCCGACGCCGTATGGGACTCGGTGCGGATGAACAATATCGCCCAGCATTTCGTCACCGCCTTCTTCGGCGAATATCTGGAGGGCGATGATGAACTGGCCTCCTTCCTCGACGTGCTGGAGAACTCGGCGGATGGCGTCGCCGCCGTCAATGAGGACGGAACGTTCAAACCCGAACACACCTACTGGAAGGGTTTCGCGCCGAGGACCGCCAAGGGGCTGACCCTCGAGCATCGTGATGCGGCGGAATAAGCAGAAACGGCATGCTGCGGGAGGCGCGCCGACGCCCGCCTCCCGACACTCTCACAGGCTGCGCCAGTAACGATCGCTGACGCCGATCGTCATGCCTATATCGCGACGTGCGTGTGACGACAGATCTCCAAGCGAACCGGAGCGACCAGCTGGCCAACGGGGCCTTGCCGCTCCATGGCGTTTGCGGGTAATTTCAAATTTTCCAAACATGCTATGCTCTCCGGAACGTCCGCACCTTCTCGTTTTGAGTGGTGGTTGTGCGTCCGTAAGATGCACTGACTGTCTTGCAGTAGATAGCCAACTTACGGTACTGAAAATCTGGATAGTTATTTGCTTTGAAAGCAAAGGTTTGGCTGGATATTCCTTTATATTGTGTCAGCTTTGCAGAATTTACTGTACTCGAGGTCAGGTTGGTTTGATCCATGGGAAAAGGGCAGGAAACACGGGAGCGACTTCTGGATATCGCCGAGTTGTCGGTGCTCGCCAAGGGCTTCGGCGCAACGTCTATCGAGGAGATCATCGCTGAAGCGCAGATTACCAAAAGCGGTTTCTTCTACCATTTCCGTGACAAGAACGAGCTCGCGCGGGCGCTTCTGCAACGCTATCTCGATCGCGAGGACGGACTTCTCGACGAACTCTTCGATCGGGCGCGGGAACTGCATGACGACCCGTTGCACGCCTTCCTGATCGGTCTGAAACTACTGGCCGAGAAAATGGCCGATCTGCCGAACGGCCATCCCGGCTGCATGGTCGCGGCCTATTGCTACAATGAACGCCTGTTCGACCCGTCGGTCCGCTCGCTGAACCGCACGGCGGTTCTCGGCTGGCGCGAGCGCTTCGTCGCCATGCTGGAAGAGATCGCCGCGGTGTATCCGCCGCGCGACGACGTCGACCTCCAGTCGGTTGCCGACATGGTGTCGAGCTCAGTCGATGGCGGCATCATATTGTCGAAAGCATTGGGCGAACCCGCGGTGCTTTCCAAACAAATTCTTCTCTACAGGTCTTATATCAAGCTATTGTTCAGCCCGACCGTCGACTGACGGCGTCGTTATTCTTCACAGCAAACCGGGGATAGTCCGAATGGGTCGCAGGCAGGGTTTTCTCAAGGTAATTGCGATGGCGGCGCTTTTGCTTTGTCCTGTTGTCTCGTTGGCTTCCGACGATACGCTTGTTGCAGGGAAGGAGGGGGCATGCCCCGGCGCCGTCGGCGCCTATCTGCTCAAGCGCCAGGTGGTCATCAGGAAGCAGAACTGGGTCGGGCGCATGCTGTTGACCCTGACAGTTGGCGGCAACGCCCTCTTCACGGATTCGGCACAGAGCGGCATTTATGGATATCAGCCCTTCACCGACGCGCAGGGCGTGTGGGAATGTCTCGGCGAAGCGGACGGGTCGGGGAAAGTGCGTGTCATGCTGCTGGATTTCACATCGTCCACCGCTAGGGAGCCGGAAGCAAAGATCGCCAGGATGGATCTCGAGGCGCATTACGACATGGAGAGCGGCGAGATCACAGGCGACGCTATCCTGCGCCTGGCGCCGCTTACCGTAGATCCCTATGACGTGGAGAATTTCAACGCGCCGCGCGACTATTCGTTTTCCGGTTCGCGTCTCGGATTTTCCAGATAAGATCCGTGTCGCCGCCTGGCTTCCCCGGAGGCGGTATTGGAGTTTGGTTCGATGGGAGACGAGAGATGACGAGAATTTTCAGGATTGCCGCCATTCTGTTCGCTTCGGTGACGGCGACCAGCGCCGCGATCGCTCAGGATGACCTTGATCTGTCGGCTTGCATCGACGCCGTCGACAGTTACCTGCTTTTGCGCGTGGAGGAAGACGATGGCGAGGAACGGCTTGGCCGCATGGTTCTTTCGCTGACCAATGGCGGCCACGCCTTCTTCACGGATTCCGCGCAGGTCGGGCTTTACGGACAGCAGCCCTTTACGGGTGGCGGCGGCGCCTGGAAATGCATCGGCGCCGAGGACGGATTTGCCTCGATCAAGGCCGTGATTATCGACTTCACGTTCTCCACGCCCCACGATCCGCAGGCGAAGATCAAACGGCTCGATCTCGAAGCGACCTACGACGCGCGCCAGGACGTCTTCGAAGGCAAAGCGGTCGTGCGTCACACGCCGCTCTCCGGAAATCCGTTTGACGCTGTTCAGATGGAGGACGGCAGGGACGAATTTAGCGTCACCGGACGACGGATCGCTGTCCCCGATTGACGTCGGCCTCGCCGGTCGTCAGCTGTCGTCTTCGACCGCGGCGGCTGGCGCGTTCTTCGCCACGCTTGTGGCGCAATTTACGGCGTTTCGCTTGTCGGTATAGGTTTCGGAAATAACCATCGTCTCACCGTTCGACGCCACGAAGCGGACGAAATATTGACCGTTTTTGCTTTCCACGATCTCGAAACGGTAGCCAGATCCCTTGTCGTCCTTGGTCAAATCCACCACGGCGGCGCCCGGCGCGTTCTTCTTGATCGATTCGATGCAGTTCGTGGCGCTGGACTTGCCCTTGTAGCTTTCGGACCAGACCATGATTTCCGAATTGTACAGAAACTGCACGCCGTACTGGTCGTTCTTGCGTGAAACGATCTTGAATTTGTGTGGCATAAAACCCTCCTGAATTGTGCAATAGCGCGGCGTGTCAAGCACGCGTAGCCCGCATTGGCAATTAATACTGTTGTTGTATTTTCCGCAACCTGCGAAAATCAGTCTTGTTTACAGTCCACTGTATCGCGAAGTCGCCAGGGCGCAGCGCTCCTTCACGTTCGGAAGGAAATCATTAACATATTGTCGGCATTTCGGCTTTTCCTCGCCGGTGAAGTTTGCGAGAGTGCGCCTGACCCAAGGCGACTAGGGAACCGACATTATGAGATTTGCGTATTGCGCCGTCCTGATCGCGGTCATGGCGGGTTTTCCTGCGCTTGTCGCATGCACAACGATCAACGACGGCCAGTCGATCGAGCAGGCGCTTGCGATTACCCCAGCGGCGTCGAGCGCGCAGATTTACATGTATCGTGGCGGCTTCAACGGAGTCTTCTCGACCGGCATCAACGAGATGGCGTCCGATCTCAACAGCAAGGGCGTGCCGGCAAAGGCCGTCAGCTGGTCGGCGAAGGACAAGACGCTGGCGCAGATCAAGGCGGCTCGTGCGAAAGGCCGTGCAAAGCCGATCATTCTCGTCGGTCATTCGCTCGGCGCAAGCGTTGTCATCGCCATGGCCAATGATCTGACCGAGGCCGGCATTCCCGTTGATCTCGTCATCACGCTCGACCCCCTCTACGCCACGACAGTGCCCAAGGGCGTGCGCCGTTTCGTGAATTTCAAGGCGTCCGGGAACAAGGACAATCCGGGCAGCTTCTCGCCTGGACCCGGGTTTGACGGCGAGATCGTCAATGTCGACATTCGCAACCTGCCCACGCTCGAAAAATCCAGTCACTGGAACATCGTCAACCAGTCGGATCTGCAAAAGCGCGTCATGCTCGAAATCCGAAACGCCTATCGCAGAGGCGGGTGACGGCGGAGACGAGCGGTCGCGACAAACGGGTTGGCAAACCGGCGCCGATCTTCGCCGTCGCTCATATGCCCTGGCTCAAACGCGATTTGCGGCGTGCGCTGAACTTCATCTCCGGCGCATTCAATCGCGCCTCCGGGCCGATCCACGCATAGGCCAGAAGGCAGGGATCGAGATCGGCTGTGGTGATCCGGTGTTCCTGACCGGGCCGGTTGAGGATGAGCGATCCGGGCGCATGCACGGCGGCGTCGTTTTCGGACCAGGCGCCTGAGACCGAAATGTAGCTCTCCTCGATTTCGTTGTGGCTGTGCTGGGGGTAGGTGGTTTTCGGCGCAAACAGCACGAAGCCGAGCACAAGCCGCTCGGAGCGAACCGGGCCCCGGGGACCGAGAATTTCGCAGTAGGCGTATTTCTGCGCCAGCGTTTTGGGCGGCTTCTCATAGCCGTATTCCCAGGTCAGGGCATGCGCCACCCTGGAAAGAGCGCGGGACATGCCTGCCATGACGCCCCGTTCGCCCAGATCAAGCGCTCGCGGCAAGTGGGCCGCCACCGGCTTGGTCTCGGGTCCGCGCGGGGCAATTTCAGGATTGGCGTCGATGATGTGGGAAAGCGTGTCGCGCACGCGCCTGCGGTGGGAGCGGATCAGCCGGCTTCCGCCGGAGGAGCCGTGCCGGTAGAGCGCGTCGAATTCGCGCAGCAGATAGAGCCAGTCGGGGCGGTCCTGAAGGCGCGGCGTGGTTTCGGCCACTATGTCGGTTGGCAATGAGGTCATGGCGGCGGGTTCCGTACAATCAGCCCGGCTTGAAATTGCCGGCTGAAACATCCGGCGCCGGACTATACAGGAAAGCCGCGTGGCCGGCATCAGCTTCCTTGCGCTCACACGGCGATATTCGAGACCGCCCGGCGGAGCGTTTCCGCGGCGGGCGTTGCGCGCCGGCCATTTTGACATTGCGGAGCGCAGTGACTTGGTTTATGCACCGTGGAGCCGAAGCGGCCCTTGCGCACCCGTAGCTCAGCTGGATAGAGCGCTGCCCTCCGAAGGCAGAGGTCACAGGTTCAAATCCTGTCGGGTGCGCCAATTATTTCAATTAGTTATATGATTTTCCGATTGTGTGATTTTGAGAAAGTAACCACATAGTAACCACATGACGGTTGGATACTCTACTAGGTGGTATCGAAAAAAATGTCAGGATGGTGTCTTCTTCGGGTACCATATGCTTTCCCGCCTATATCGTTCGTCTTGGACATTGCAGCGGACCAGAAAAAGGACGGGAAGCAGGCGTTCGCTGCATATTGAATAAACGACAGAATTGGGGCCGTGTCCGGACTGTCCGGTTTCTGACCGAGTGGAACTCAAAGCGGACATCCAAAATACTTCCCGCTGTTCCAATTGTGTCACCGGCTCAACGGCGAAAAAGTGCCATTTTCATCCGTCAAGTGCGCTTCGGCTTTCGACCCGGAGTGGACCTCCGATCAGACTTCAGCGAATGTCAGTATCCTGGCCCGTTCAAGACGTTCCATCTATGTCGCAGACATGGAGCATGAATACGGGGTTCTGGGATGCGGAGGGGCTCGCCGGAATACGCCTTCCCATGCTGTTTATCGCCGGCAGCGACGACGATGTCTCCGGCTATGAAAAAGGAACCCGGGCGATCTTCGAAGGCGCGGTCAACACGGATCGGTATCTGCTTACCTTCCAGTTCGCCGACCACAATGCGGCCGCGCCGATGCAGGCTCCGGCCGAATCCTGGGAACCGTAGGAGCATCTCGATTTCGTTCCCATCGAGCACTACGCGGACGCTGTCTGGGAAACCGTACGGATGAACAACATCACCTAGCACTTCGTCACCGCCTTCTTCGGTGAGTACCTGAAGTGTGACAGCGAATCGGTCACCTATCTGGACGTGGTCGAGAACTCCGGCGACGGTGTGGTCGCGCTCAATGACGACGGGACCGAGAAACCCGAGCACACCTATTGGAAAGGTTTCACTCCGCGGACCGCAAAGGGGCTGACACTGGAGCACACGACAAAAGGCGAATAGCTGACGTCGTCACTCGACAAGCTTGCCGAGGAGGCGGGACAGCGTCTCCCGTTCCCTGGCCGTCAGCCTGGAGAGAAAATTGTCCTGGTGCTCTAGGGCAGTCGGGGCCAAGGTATCGAAAAGATCCCATCCCTGATCCGTCAATTGCCATTGGTTGCGTTTGAGATTCTCCGGATCCTTGCGATGCGAAACCCTTTTTGCCTTTTCGAGGCTGCGCAGGGACCGGCTGACGGTCATCTTCTCCATGTTGAGCGATCGCGCGATTTCCTCTCCGGAGCTCATCGGACTGGCGGCAAGTGCATTGATCACGCGCCATTCCGACAGGGTCAGCTTCAGCCGCCTGCTGTGCTCCTCCATGAATGGCTTGACCATCCGGTTCATCGTCAGGATGAGGCGGTAGGCAACCGTATCGCGAAGGCGTATGTCCCGACGGGGTTCGGAGGGATGATTTGCGGTCATAGATTTGCGTTCGGATAGTGAATCAACCGGGCAACCATAGTGTAACGGCGGGAACGAGGACAATCGTGGTCAGCAGGACAAGGAGTGCGAGTAGAAACGGCATCGTCTCCCGTACCACTTGGAGCGCCGGCGCCTGCGCCTGGGCAGCGGTGATGTAAAGCAGGATCCCGACCGGAGGCGTGATCAGCCCGATCGACGTCGAAAGGACGACGACGATGCCGAGATGCGTAATATCAATGCCGCTTGCCAGTGCAGCCGGCACCAGCATCGGTACAAGTACGACGAGGATCGTCACCGGTTCGAGTATTGTGCCGGCGATGATGAGGCCAAGCGCGATCAGCGCGAGGATGGTGGTCGGGCCGAACTGCATGTCCAGCAGGAATAGTGCGAGATTGTTTGCCACGCTGAGCCGGGCGACGATCCAGATGAAGGCGCCTGAAACGCCGATGATGATCAGCACGCGAGCAGCGTCGAGGGCCGCCTGCACGACACCCCGGAAGAGTTGTTTCAGATTGGCTTCCCGGTAGATCAAGGTACTGACGATCGTCGCATAGAGAGCGGCCACGGCGCCGATCTCCGATGTCGTGGCAAAACCGCCGACAAGCCCGACAATCACCAGAATCGGCATGAGCAGTGCCAGAAAACTGGCGCGGAAGGCGGCAATGAGTTCACCGATCCCCTGCCATTTCGAAGCCGGATAGCGCCGCCTGCGGGCAATGATGTATGAGGCGGCCAGCAGGAATACCCCCATGAGGAGGCCGGGAACGATACCGGCGAGGAACAGCGAACCCACGGACGCGCCGGTAAAGAGCGCAAAGATCACCATCGGTATGGAGGGCGGTATCACGAGCCCGATGGTTGCTGAAGCAGCGGTCACCGCTGCCGCATAAGAGGGGCTGTACCCGTCCCGTCTCATGGCCGGAATCATGACCGAGCCGACGGCAGCGGCATCCGCCACAGCCGATCCCGAAATGCCGGCGAACACGATACTGGCCGCGATGTTGGCATGAGAAAGACCGCCCCTGATATGAGCGATCATGGCGCGGGCAAGTCTCAGCAGCCGTGCGCTCATACCGCCGACATTCATGATCGTGCCGGCCAGGAAGAAATAGGGAATGGCAGTGAAGGCCTGGTTGTCGAGTCCCTGCTGGAAGGTTTGCACGACGACCAGCGGCGACATCAGCGGCGCGAAGGCGACGGCAAAGACGACGACTCCGATGGCCATTGAAAAAAAGACCGGAACGCCTGTCAGAATGGCGACCAGCATGACGCCGAACAGAGTCGCAAGTTCGGCGATCATGAAAGCTGGTCCGGAGCCGGAGAAGTATCGCTTCCGGTCACGAGATTGAGAAGCCCGGCAACAACGATCAGAAATGCGCCGGCCATCATCGGATAGTATTTAATGTCGCCGGTCATGCCGAGCGACGGGATGTCGATATTGGCGAAGGCAGCGAGCGCATCCTGACCGTAATAGAGAAGCGCCAGGCCGCCGATCACGATGCCCGTATCGATGACCGGCGCCAGCAGAGACGGCTTTCCGCTACCCGAAACCAGTTCGACGGCGATATGGCCGCGCATCAGCCAGAGGGCAGGTGCGCCGATCCAGGCGAGCGATTGCATCAGGATCACCGTGACATCGCCGGTCCAGACGAAACCCGAACCGGCAAAGTATCGCATGATGACCTGAACGATCTCCAGCAGGGTCATGGCCAGGAGCAGTGCCGCAAGCACGATCGAGAGTGCCTTTGTCAGCAGGCTGTGAAACCGTTTTGCCATCTCACCTGTCTCGTTAAAGTTTCGCAGCCGGCAGGATCGGCTGCTTTCTGCAAACGACCGCCTGCCGGCATCCCGGGAGGATCACCTGTCACATATTATGCAGTTCGTCGTAGAGACCGGCCGGCCAGGCTTTGCCGTCGAGACCGCTGATCATGCCCGAGACTGCTTCCATGAATGCGTCCCTGTCAGGTTCGGCGACAGTCACGCCGAGCTCTTCCAGCTTGGCATAGGCATCTTTCATCTGCTGTTCGTAGATGGCCTTTCCGTCTTCACCGGCTTTGCTTGCGGCTTCGAGGACCCAGCCTTGCTGCTCCTCGGAGAGGTTGGTCCAGGCCTGTGGCGAGAAGAATACGCCGACGCCCGAACGCAGATAGTCTATCGGCGTGTAATTCGCCTGATCCTCGTAATAGCCCGCTCCGACGAAATCGATAACGCCGTTGTCCTGGCCGTCGACGAGACCTGTCTTGAGTGCGAGCACCAATTCGGATGCCTTGAGCGGCGTTGCGGTGGCGCCCCAGCTTTCGAAGGCCTGGATGATGAAGGGGTGACCCGGTGTCCGTATCTTCAAGCCCTTCAGGTCCGCCGGTGTCTTGACCGGCGTGCTCTTTGTCGACACGGCGCGGGGCGGACGGTCGCCTACGAACCCGGCATAGACCACCCCGGTCTTTTCCTGGACGTCAGCCATCATCTCCTTGAACTTGTCGGAGTCCAGAAACCGGTGGAACTGCGCTTGATCCTTGAACAGGAACGGTGCCCAGGTGACGAGGAAGGGGGCGCCTTCTTTCATCATGATAATGGCGCCTATATCGATCAGATGGATATCCAGCGAGTTGGTCCGCGTCTGAACCCACATTTCCGGAGGACTGCCCAGCGCTCCGCCCGGGATAATCTCCATGGTCATTGTGCCGCCGGAAAGCTCCTTGAGATTGTCGGCGAAGCGTTCTGCAGCCTGGTGATAGGTGGTTTGCGGCGGGGCAACATGGCCCAGCGTGAGTTTGACGGTGTCCTGTGCAGAGACCGGCGCCAATGCCAACAGTCCCATGACTGCGGACAGCCCGATAGCTGCCAACATGTGTTGAATTTTCATGATGTTCCTCCCTGATCGTGGTGAGAAGTGCGACGATCAATATGTAACATATGTTACTAACATACTTTTGTCACCACTAATTTTTCGAACGTGCACATGCAGCTTTCATATTGACTGGCAGCAATATATTTGTAACAAATGTTACTAACGGGAGGAAATCTTGGATTACGAAATTCGCCAGCTCAGTCCGATGCAGCGGATGGCCAGCCGAAACATGCTGCGCATGGTTCAGGAGTCCGCCGGCGTTACGGTTCACGGTGAATTCCCGGCTGACGGTCTGGTGGAGTTCCAGGATGAACGAAACAGGGACCGGAGAAGCCGCGGTCTCGACCGGATAACTCCAACCCATCTTCTGGTGAAATGTCTGGCGGTTGCTCTGAAGCGGCACCCGTCGCTCAATGCCCATTTCGACGGATCGGATCTCAAATGCTTTCGCTCCGCCAATATAGGGCTCGCGGTCGCGACCGATGACGGCGATCTGATCGTGCCGGTCATCCGCGCCGCAGATACACTTTCTCTGGACGAGGTGGCGGCCTGTGCACGCGACCTTGCCGGCCGCGCCCGGAGCGGGAAGCTCCAGCTTGCCGAAACCAGAGGCGCGACTTTCACGCTGAGCAGCGTGGCCGGCTTTCCGTCGGTCCTGTTCGCAACGCCTGTCGTGCCGTTGCCGCAGGTCGCCATCCTCGCGGTCGGTGCGATTAGGCAGGCACCCGTCGCGGCATATGGCCAACTCGGCATTGGCCATGTTCTGCCGGTGAGCCTGTCTTTCGATCATCGCCCGATCAATGGCGCGGCGGCATCTGCCTTTCTCGAGACCCTTTCGCGGATCGTCGGCAATCC
>BRLC01000009.1 GCA_024343425.1 Rhizobiaceae bacterium MnEN-MB40S | reverse complement strand
CGCAAGGTGCCCGCCCGCCTGTTCGCATTGCACGACGCACTGCGCCGCACGGTGCGCGATCTCTGGCGGGGCTGCCCCTATCCAGCCGATCCCGTTAGCCTTCTCGATCTCCTGCACCAGATCGCGGTCGGCCGCGTCGATCCCGACCGTCCGCCCTGGAAGTTCCACCCCGAGATGAAGGCGCGCATAACGCCGGACCCGTCGAGCTTCGACGCCGCCTTTCGCCAGATCGGCCGCCGGAAGATCGGCGACGGGCCGAAGACCGCGGAGACGGACGAGCTGCTGTTCTGCGGCAATCTCGGCTCGGGCCTCCTGTTCCTGCGCTCGCGCGTCCGGCTCATCGAGCGGCACGAGAGTTTCTATACCTCGTCCAATCACCGGCGGCGCGATTCCAAGGTCGGCAGCGTCGGCCACTTCGTCGAGATCGAGGTGACGGACGATTGCCCTGACGCAGATCTCGCCACGATCGAGCGGATCGCTCAGGCGGCCGACACGCGGCCTGTCATGGTCAGGCGTGCCCCGCGGCCCGGCGCAGGCCGGAGCGCGGCATGAGCGAGCGTCCCTATGCCACTTGGCCACAATGGCTGGCCATGGCCCGACCATAGAGTGAGAGAGGGGTTGGGGTTTTCGTGACGGGTTTAGGATCGAGAGAGAGGCTCTCGGCGCCCGTCGCGGAGTAATCACCATGGCAAGAGCCAAGAAGAAGTCCGTCCTCGAAATAATCGAGTTCTCGCGGGCAAGCGACATTCCGTTCAACCGCATCCGTCTTTCGGGCGACAATGTGCGCGAAACCGACATCGACGCCGGTCTCGACGACCTCGCCCATGACATCGAGCGCCGCGAGGATCTGATCCAGGGCATCAATGTCCGGGCCGTTCTCGACGCCGAGGGCAATGAGACCGGCGATTTCGAGACCCCGGCCGGTGGCCGCCGCTACCGCGTCATCGCCCGTCTGGTGGCGAAGGGCCGCTTCCCCGAGGACGGTCTGGTCCCCTGCATCGTCAAGAAGGCCAACGCCAAGACCTCGGCCGTCGACGACTCCATGGCCGAAAACACCTTCCGGCTCGCATTGCATCCGCTCGACCAGTTCAAAGCGTTCAAGCGCATGGTGGACGGCGGCATGAGCACCGAAGAGGTCGCCAGCGCCTATTTCACGACGCCGCGCTATGTCGAGCAGCGCCTCGCGCTCGCCAAGGTGTCTGTAAGCCTGCACGAGGTCTATGCCGAGAACGGCATGACGCTCAGGATGCTGGAAGCGTTCACCGCGCACCCGGACCATGCCCGCCAGGAACAGGTCTGGGATGCCGTTCGCCAGTCCTATAACAAGGAGCCCTGGCGCATCAAATCGATGCTGACCGAGACCACCATTCCTTCGTCCGACAAGCGCGCGCTCTTCATCGGCCTCGACGCCTATATCGCGGCGGGCGGCCCGGTCCTGCCGCGCTACCTCTTCGACGACGATGAGAACGGCTGGCTCGAGGACGTGCCGCTTCTCGACCGGCTGGTGGCCGAAAAGCTCAAGACCGCCGCGGACGAGGTTGCCGCCGAGGGCTGGAAGTGGGTCGCGGTCGATCTCGAACTTCCCTACGGCTACGACCACGATCTGCGCGGGATCACCGGCGCGCTTGCGGAGCTGAGCGCCAGGGAACGCCGCGAGCGCGAGAAGCTGCGCAAGGAGCAGGAGCGGCTCGAGGCGAAGTATCCCGGCAATGCGGAACTGCCCGACGAAATCGACCAGCGCCTGGGCGAGATCGAAAAGCAGCTCGACGCCTTCGAGCGCCGCCCGGTCATCTACGATCCGGCCGAGATCGCCATTGCCGGCGCCTTCATCAGCGTCGACGAGGACGGTGAACTGGTGGTCGATCGTGGCTGGGTCCGGTCCGAGGACGAAACCGTCGAAGGCGAAACGCCGGAGGCAGACGGCGGCGGCGACCCGGACGGCGAGATCGATCCGGGCGTCGAGCGCACCGTCATCACCATCGGCGGCCATTCGGCCGAGCCGGAGGAGGACGAGCAGACCATTAAGCCTCTTCCCGAACGGCTCGTGAGCGAGTTGACGGCCCATCGCACGGTGGCGCTGCGCGAAGCCGTGGGCGCAAATCCGCACATCGCCATGACGGCGCTGCTGCACAAGCTGGTCCGCGACACCTTCAAGCGCAGCACCACCGGCGCGGCATTCCAGGTCTCGGTCCGCGAGGTTTATTGCGGCGAACAGGGCATCGACCTCAAGGCCAGCCCCTATGCGAAGGCTGTCGATGAACGGCATGCTGGCTGGAAGGCCGACCTGCCGGCCGATGACGACGCGCTCTGGGATTGGCTCCATGCGCTCGACGACGCCAGCCGCATGGCGCTACTTGCCCATTGTGTGGCATTCGGCATCACCGCGCTCTACGAGCGGCCGAATCCGCACAGCGCCATGGGCATCTCCGAGCGCGGTCTTCGTATCCGTATGGCGGAGGCGGATCGCCTCGCACGCACCACGGGGCTCGACATGGTGGATGCCGGCTTCCGGCCCACGGTCGCCAACTATCTCGGCCGCGTCACCAAGCCGAGAATCCTCGAAGCGGTGCATGAGGCGCTCGGCGAGGACAAGGCACGTCTGATCGACCATCTGAAGAAGGACGACATGGCGCGTGAGGCCGAACGTCTGCTGGCCGACAGCGGCTGGCTGCCCGAACCGCTGCGCCTCGCCCCCGAGGAATCCGCTCTCGAAACCTCGGCCGAGCCGAACGGAGACGATGTGGCGCTGCCCGACTTCCTCGCCGGCAATGACGACGAGGACACGGCTGAAACCGCCGACGATCAGCCAATGGCGCTCATCGCCGCGGAATAGCCAGCCCCGACGGGGCGGCTCCGGTCGCCCCGTTTCCTTTCGCCTCTTTCACCCATCGGCCCGGACATCACGCCGGGCCGTTCTCGTTTCTGGAGAACAGATATGTCCGCATACAACGTCTATGACGCGCCGCTCGGCAGCCTGGTCAGATATTTTGACGGCGCTGCGAAGCCACCTGCGCGCTTCACCAAGAAGCTCGCCCAATGGCAAACCCGCAACGGCGTCGGCCGGCTCGCGCGCAAGCAGCCGGATCGCGAACGCGCCACCTACACCGCGCCAGCCTCGATCACCCTGCACGAGGGCAACTTCGCCTCCGGCTCGGTGATCCTCGTCACGGTCATGCGCACGCATTCGGTCGACAGCGATCTCAGCTTCGAAATCGTCGAGCGGCCGAAGATCGGCATGGTCCGCGTGCTGCACCCCATCGGCGACGACGAGGAACTGCTGCATCTCGCCGAAAACCTTGAAGCAGCCGAACTTTGGCTGGCCAAAGCTGGCTATAGTCGCGCCCGCATCGACATGGTCACGCCCGAAGAGGTCAGCGCCGATGTCATCGAGGGCCGGGCCGCAGCCTGATTTTCGCTCATTCGCTTTCACCTGGCCCGCCGTCGATCGATGGCGGGCTGTTTTCGTTTCAGGAGAACATCATGTCTATTCCCGATCATGCCCGCACCAATTTCAACACCCTGCTGCGCGCCGCAGGCGACGGCAATCTCGCCCTTATGGAGTGCCTCGACGCCGCAACCCCCGAACCTCGCTATGTGCTTTGCGCCGTTGGCCGCGAAGACGGCGACTACGTCATGACGCCCTTCGGTCACCTCGCCGATGGCAACCCCTATGACGCCTATCTGCCGCCGGACCCCGCCAACCCCACGAGCTTCATCGAAACTAGCGAAAGCGAAGGGGCATCGTAATGACGCTCGACGAAATCTTCGCCGACGACCTCAATAATCCGCCTTCGGAACGTTCCCTGCCGTGGAAGGAAAGCCGCGACGGCGTCACCGTCGTCATCGAACCCAAGCCCCATTGGGCCGAGGACATGCGCGCCTTCCGGCTCGATGCCTGCGAATATTGCCGCTATGCCGACTGGACCGCGCATGGCGCCCGGACCCGCTTTTATGGACATATCGACACGTCCGGCGACGCGGTGATGATGAAGGCTCGCGCCATAATCGCGCGCGAGATCGCCGGCGGGCTCTGGAACTGATCGGCCCGGACGCGTCCTGATACGGGACCTTGCGTGGGATCGCTGCAAAGGCAGCGGGGTCAGGCTCCAGCTTCACCTCTGCACCATCATTCGTGGTTACACTGCAAGGGTTTCCATCCCCTGCCTGAAACACCTGACGGAGGTCAGCGCGGCGACAAGGCTGGCACGGCGAGGCATCTGCAACAGTTTCCGGCATCCGTCAGAGCCAGAACACCACCCCCGCTTCCATTCGCAAACCTTGGTCCAACCGTCTTCTTGTCAATCAACCCGCTAGGGGTCGGCTTACGCGAGCGTGCCGCCCTTGCGGATTCGGACGAGCCGAACGCGCAAGGGTGATTGCAGGTCCGGTCCGACACTTCGGGCGCCTGTCAGCGGGGGATGGTCTCCCGCCTCTCAAAGACAGGAGCCGGAACCCATGTCCTATGCAGATGCCACCGCCTTCGCCGCCAGCCTCGCAGCGACGCTGTTGGTCTCGATCGTCGTGTTTCAGGCCGGGGACGGAACCCACTCCGCTTGCCCCGCCGCCGAATTCGACGGCGACGAGGAGATGGTGAAGCTGGAGCTCGATCCCTTCGGCTGAGGCGCGAAAGCGCTTCCCCTGACGGCTCGGACCGCACGACGCGGCCGGGCCTTCCGTCCTGCGATGGTCGCCCATCGCCGGAAATCGCCGAGGATCAGCTCTTCGGCAAGGGAGAGTGAGAGTGCGGGCCGGTTGGCCGTGACGGGTTGAAAGGTGGAGGAGAGGCTTCCGCCGCCCGTCGCGGAGCGAACCCCTTGACCTGCTCACACCCTGAAACCTTCCGCTCGATCGGCGACATTCTCGCCGAACAGGTGCTTCCTCAACTGGGGCGCGCCCAGAAGCTCATGCTGAGCATCTCCTGCCTTGGAACGATCAGCTACGACGGCGCCACAGAGGCCGATTGCGTCGACCGCAGCATTCCGATCGGCGAGGCCGCGTCGCCTGAGGAGGCCATGGCGCTTGCCGCCACCCGCGTCGCACGCGGAGACATCCGGGCCGCCCCGGAGGATACGCTGCGCTTCAGGCCGCGACTGATCGTCATTCAGGACAGCGCCTTCGGCCTGCTCCTAGCCGGTGAAGTCCGCGCCGGGATCATCCTCTGGCAGCAACCCGTCGCCAGTAGGGCCGAAACCACCCGCATCGTCATCGAGGCTAGCCGCCTACGCGGCAGGGGATTCGCCGCCACCGGCCATGGCGACCACGCTGCGGCCCGCGATCTGCGTTTCCAGGCCGCCCGGCTCGAAGCGCGCCTTGTCGATCCCGTCTGGCGCGAGGCAGCCGCCGAACTGCTCCGGCTCCCGCAGGCCGCCTGATTTCACCTTCCCGAACAACCATTCCGATCGGTCGCGCGCTGAACGTCGACCCATGGAGATTTCCATGCCTAAATATGTCGTCAGCAAAGGCCATGACGCCTTCGCGTATTATGAAACCGTCGTCGAGGCCGAGACGCCCAAACAGGCACGACACCTTGCCACGAGCGTTCACTACGATGGCGAATGGCTCGCCACCGGCTATGTGCAGGAGTTCGACGATTACGAGATCGACGAATATAGCGGCGTTCGCCTGCTCGAAGATGGCGAGGCCGTCGAGGCGTTCGTGACCATCGGCGTCACCGCCCAGGAGCGCGACGCCGTGCTCGTCGGCCTCAGGCTCCTGCAGCTCGCCATTGCGCGCGGAGACATCGACCCGCCGCTCAAAAGCATCCTCACCAATGACAGCGCCCATGCCGGCCTCGATCTCGCCCGGATCGACGCGCTGTGCGAACGCACCAACGTCTAGGAGGCGTCGATGTATGCCACCTATCTGCGTCTCGACATATTGGTCTGGGACAGCGATCGCGCCGTCATCCGCGCTGCACGCCGCAAACTAGCACGATCCGCCCTGCGCGATCCCGCCAGACGGGATGCACGCAAGCACTTCTATCGCGAGATGCTCCGCCACCATGCCAATGCCCAACGGCTCGTGACGCAGTTCCGCCTCTGACGCCACCGGCGTCGCCTTTCTCCTATCCTCGCCCGGCCTCGCGCCGGGTTTTCTCGTTTCAGGAGCCTGACATGGCCGACTACTTCACCCACTTCTCCTGCCTGCTCGACGTCGGCACGCCGGATAATGCCGCCCGCGCACTCGATTTCTACAACATCCTGTCCGAGGCGAACGCCGCCGAAGACCCGCCGTCCGACGGCTTCCTTCTTTCGATCCAGCCCGAGCATGGCGGCACGCAGCTCTGGATGCGCGATGACGTCACCGGCGATCCCGAGCATGTCATCCAGTTCGTCAAGCGCTGCGCCACCGCATTCGGCCTCACCGGCCGTTGGGGTTTTCAATACGCCAACACTTGCTCGAGGCCCCGGCTGGATGGCTTCGGGGGCGGCGCGCATGTGCTCGATCTTGCCACCGGCGAAACGGTCGCCTGGACCTATACCGACGGCTGGCTCGCCGAGGTGCTGGATAGAGGTGATCCCGATGCCTGAGATCATCGAAACCACAGTCTTTCGCCTCGAAGAGCTTTCCGACTCCGCCAAGGACAACGCGCGCGCCTGGTATCGGGAGGGCGCCTTCGATTACGACTGGCATGACGCCGTCTATGAAGATTTTCAGCAGATCGCGGAAATCCTCGGCATCAGTTTCAAGACCCGCACCGTCCGCCTGATGGGCGGCAGTACGCGGCACAAGCCCTGCATCTGGTTCAGTGGCTTCTGGTCCCAAGGCGATGGAGCTTCGTTCGAAGCGTATTATTCCTATCGGAAGAACGCTTCGGCCGAGATCCGATCCTACGCGCCCCAAGACGCCGGCTTGCACCGTATCGCCGACGTGCTTCAGGCGGTGCAGCGGCGCAATTTCTACCAGCTTCGCGCAGAGGCCAGCCATTGCGGCCACTATTACCACGAATACTGTATGTCGATCTCGGTCGAGCGTGACAGCCCGACCTGGCAGGACATGACCGAGGATGCCGAAGAGATCGTGACCGAGGCGCTGCGCGATCTGGCCCGCTGGCTCTACCGGCAGCTTGAGCGGGAATACGACTACCTTTCCTCGGACGAGGCGGTGGACGAGGCCATCGCCGCCAATGAATACACCTTCACCGAGAACGGCCGCCGCTTCGGCTGATCCAGACAAGCGCCCCTTCGGGGGGCGCTTTTGTCATGTCAGCCATACCTGCCTCTTGAGAGGAAGAGGAAGGCCGGGACGGGTTTGAGCTGGTGCGGTCGAGAGAGAGCGCTGCGCAGCTCGATCCTGTCCCGCTCTCCCGAGGTTCTTCCCATGAACATGATTTCCATATCCGCAGCGGCATCGGCTGCCGCCCCGCTTCCGCTCGCCCCCAACCTCGACGCGTCCGCTTCGGTTTTCACCGCGGCGGGTCTGCTGCTGCCACACATCGAACGCGGCCAGCGCATCGATGCTGCGACACTGCGCGGTGCGATGGAAAGCGCCTTCGGCGCATCCGACGCGACCGGCGCGTGGGATTGGAAAACGGCATACGAGGCCTGCGAGGCCGCGACCGTCCTCTTCCTGCGCAAATACGGGTCGGCGCTTTTCCGTAAAGCCGCGTCTCCGGCTTCACGGCTTTCCGCCTTGACTAAAATCGCCAGCCTTCTGCCGACCCATACCCGCCGCTCAGAGGAAGCCCAGACCTTCCAGCAATTCTCTACCCCGATCCCACTGGGCCTGGTCGCCGCATCCGCCGCAGCCATTACACCCGCCGACCGTGTGCTGGAGCCTTCGGCCGGCACCGGACTGCTCGCCATCCTGGCTGAGATCGCGGGCGGCTCCCTGATGCTCAACGAGCTCGCCGACATGCGCGCCGGTCTTCTCTCTTCTCTCTTTCCGGCTGTTTCCGTCACCCGTTTCGACGCGGCCCAGATCGACGACCGTCTCGATCCGGCCTTGACGCCGAGCGTGGTGCTGATGAACCCGCCATTCTCGGTAATGGCCAATGTTGACGGCCGCGTCGCAGACGCCGCGTTCCGCCATGTCGCCTCGGCGCTGGCGCGTCTAGCTCCTGGCGGCCGTCTCGTCACCATCACTGGCGCCAGCTTCGCGCCCGACAGTCCGGCCTGGTCTTCGGCCTTCACCCGTCTGCAGGAGCGCGGCCGCGTCGTGTTCTCCGCCGCCATCGATGGCTCGGTCTATGCCAAGCACGGGACGACCATCGACACCCGCCTGACCGTCATCGACAAGCTGCGCGCCAACGATCCGTCGTCTTTTCCGGCTTCCCCCGGCATCGCCTCTGACACTGCCACGCTGATGGGCTGGCTTGAAGAGCATCTGCCCGCACGTCTCCCCATCGATCCGTCCTTCACAGTCCCTGTCGCAGCCGCATCCGCACCCCGCAGCGTGCGCGGCTATCTGAACCGTGCCGCCAGATCGGCACCGACCGCCCCCATGGCCGAGCCGGAAGGCCTCCCGCTCGCCTATGAAACGATCGACTGGCAGGCAGGCGAAGCCGGGCGCCTCTCGGATTCGATCTATGAAGAATACGGGCTTCAGGCGATCCGGCTTTCCGGTTCTCAGGCGCATCCGACCAAATTGGTGCAGTCGGCGGCCATGGCCAGCGTCGCGCCGCCGAAGCCGAGCTATCGGCCGCAACTTCCGGCCAACGTCCACGATCTGCTGTCGGACGCCCAGCTTGAGACCGTGATCTATGCCGGCGAGGCGCATTCCGATTATCTCGCCGGGTCCTGGACCATCGACGAGACATTCGATGTCGTCACCGCCGCGCGCGAGGACGCCGCAGATGCGGTCCGTTTCCGGCGCGGCTTCTTCATCGGTGACGGCACCGGCGTCGGCAAGGGCCGTCAGTCCGCCGCTATCATTCTCGACAACTGGCTTCAGGGCCGCCGCAGGGCAGTATGGATCTCGAAGTCGGACAAGCTGCTCGAGGATGCCCAGCGCGACTGGTCGGCCCTCGGCATGGAACGCCTGCTGGTGACGCCGCTGTCGCGCTTCCCGCAGGGCAAGCCGGTCGCACTGCCCGAAGGCGTCCTATTTACGACCTATGCCACGCTACGCTCCGACGACCGCGGAGAGAAGGTTTCGCGCGTCAAGCAGATCGTCGAATGGTTGGGCTCCGATTTCGATGGAGTGATCATTTTCGACGAGGCGCATTCGATGCAGAACGCCGTTGGCGGCAAGGGAGAACGCGGTGATGTCGCCGCTTCGCAGCAGGGCCGTGCCGGCCTGCGCCTTCAGCATGCGCTGCCAAATGCCCGCGTCGTCTATGTCTCAGCCACCGGCGCGACCACGGTCCACAATCTCGCCTATGCTCAGCGCCTCGGCCTTTGGGGCGGCGAGGACTTCCCCTTCTCGACGCGCGCCGAATTCGTCGAGGCGATCGAGGCAGGCGGTGTGGCCGCCATGGAGGTCCTGGCACGCGATCTTCGCGCGCTCGGTCTCTATACCGCCCGCTCGCTCTCCTTCGACGGGGTTGAATATGAGCTGGTCGAGCACGAGCTGACGCCCGAGCAGACCCGCATCTACGACGCCTATGCAGGCGCCTTTGCCGTCATCCATAACAATCTCGACGCGGCCATGGAGGCGGCCAACGTCACCGGTTCCTCCGACACGCTGAACAAGCAGGCGAAGTCCGCCGCCCGTTCCGCCTTCGAGTCGGCCAAGCAGCGCTTCTTCGGCCATCTGCTGACCAGCATGAAGACCCCGACCTTGATCCGCTCGATCTCGGCTGATCTCGACGCGGGCCACGCGGCCGTCATCCAGATTGTCTCCACCGGCGAGGCGCTGATGGAGCGGCGACTGGCCGAGCTTCCGACCGAGGAATGGAACGACGTCCGCGTTGACATCACGCCGAGGGAATATGTGCTCAACTACCTCGCCCATTCCTTCCCGGTGCAGCTCTACGAACCCTTCACCGATAGCGAGGGCAATATGTCGTCGCGGCCGGTCTATCGTGACGGCCAGCCCGTTGAGAGCCGAGAGGCCGTCGCCCGCCGCAATGCGCTGATCGAAAAGCTCGCCAGCCTGCCACCCGTGCCGGGCGCGCTCGACCAGATCATCCAGCATTTCGGAACCGATACGGTGGCGGAGGTGACCGGCCGCTCCCGCCGGATCATCAGCAAGATCAGTCCGGGCGGTGTCGACCGTTTCGCCGTCGAGAACCGTACGGCGGCTGCCAATCTCGCCGAGACACAAGCCTTCATGGATGATCAGAAGCGCATCCTGATCTTCTCGGACGCCGGCGGCACCGGCCGCAGCTACCATGCCGAACTGTCGGCGCGGAACACGCGGCTGCGCGTCCACTATCTGCTCGAACCCGGCTGGAAGGCCGACGCCGCCATTCAGGGGCTCGGCCGGACGCATCGCACGAACCAGGCGCAGCCGCCCTTGTTCCGCCCGATCGCGACCGACGTGAAGGCCGAAAAGCGGTTCCTCTCGACCATCGCCCGCCGCCTCGACACACTGGGCGCGATTACGCGCGGCCAGCGTCAGACCGGCGGTCAGGGGCTGTTCCGGCCCGAGGACAATCTGGAATCGCACTACGCCCGCGACGCGCTGCGACAGCTCTACATGCTGCTCGTGCGCGGCAAGGTCGAGGGCTGCTCGCTCCAGATGTTCGAGGACGCCACCGGCCTCAAGCTGATGGATTCTACCGGCATCAGGGACGATCTGCCGCCGATCACCACCTTCCTCAATCGGCTGCTGGCGCTCACCATCGAACTTCAGGGCATCCTCTTCACCGCTTTCGAGCAGTTGCTGAACGCCAAGATCGAGGGTGCAATCGCCAGCGGCACCTATGATGTCGGGCTTGAGACACTCACGGCAGAGCGCTTCACCGTCACCGACCGACAGACCATCTACACACATCCGGGCACCGGCGCGCAAACGCAGTTGCTCACCATACTCCAGCGCGAGCGCAACCGTCCTGTCACACTCGACGCGGCTTTGGAGCAGCTCGACGATCCCCGCGCGAAGCTCCTGATCAACGAGCGTTCGGGGCGCGCCGCCGTTCAGATCCCGACCACCAGCGTCATGCTCGACGATGGCGAGATCGAGCGTCGGGTCCGGCTGACCCGGCCGATGGAGGCGCACAATGTCCCGATCAAGATGATGGCCGACACCCACTGGGTCGAAGCAGAGCGAAATGCCTTCGCGGAAGTCTGGAATGCCGAGATCGCGGACGTTCCGGAATATTCCGACAGTACCATCCACATCGTCACCGGCCTGTTGCTGCCGATCTGGAAACGGCTTCCGAACGAATCCACCCGCGTCTATCGGCTCCAGACCGATGAGGGCGAGCGGATCGTCGGTCGCAAGGTCTCGCCGGCCTGGGCCGCCAACGCGACCACGACCGGAACATCCTCGCTCGCCCCGGACGATGCCTTCACGGCACTGCTCGACGGCCGGACGATCCTCGATCTTGCCGAGGGGCTTCAGCTTCGCCGCAGCCGCGTCATGGGTGTGAACCGTATCGAGCTGACGGGCTTCGACGACATGATGCGCGAGCGTCTCACGGCCTATGGCCTCTTCCACGAGATCATCTCCTGGAAGCTGCGCATGTTCGTTCCCGTCGACGACAACGGCCCGGTTGTCCTCACAAAGTTGCTCGACCGGTTTCCGGTCCAGCGCATCGGTGAGAGGGAGGCTGCGTAATGGCTCGACACGATGCAGCCGAACTGGCGATCCGTCTCGGCCGACAGGCCGAGGCGGTCTGCCGCCATTACCTGTCGTCCGGCCATCGTGCCGGACGCTACTGGGTGGTCGGCGATGTCCGCAACACCAAGGGGCGCTCGATGTTCGTCCGCCTCGTCGGCCCGGAAACCGGCAAGGGCGCTGCCGGTAAGTTCACCGATGCGGCAACGGGCGAACATGGCGATCTTCTCGACGTCATCCGTGAGACGCTCGGCCTGGTAGACTTCAAGGACGTGGCCGAAGAAGCACGGCGCTTCCTCTCTCTCCCGTATCCCGAACCGCAGGAAAGACCACGGAACGCTCATATCCATCCCGCAGCATCTGGGTCGCCGGAAGCGTCGCGGCGGCTCTTCGCCATGTCGCAGCCGATCAGCGGCACACTTGCAGAAACGTATTTCCGCAATCGCGGCATTACGGCTTTGCATGGAACCGCAAGCCTGCGTTTCCATCCCCGCTGCTATTATCGGCCTGACGGGCACTCGCCGACCGAGACCTGGCCGGCGATCGTCGCAGCCGTCACCGATCTCGCCGGGCGACAGACCGGCGCGCACCGCACCTGGCTCGCCCCCGATGGCATGGACAAGGCCCCGGTCGAGACCCCGCGGCGGGCAATGGGTGACCTTCTCGGCCACGCCGTCCGCTTCGGGATCGCCGGTGAGGTGCTTGCTGCCGGCGAAGGGATAGAGACCGTGCTGTCGCCCCGCATGGTTCTGCCTCACATGCCGATGCTGGCGGCGCTCTCTGCGGCACACCTCGCTGCAATCCTGTTCCCGACGTCGCTGCGGAGACTCTATGTCCTGCGTGATCGCGACCCGGCCGGGGATGGCGCGCGAGACAGTCTGATCGCCAGAGCAGAAAGCCTCGGGATCGAGGCTATCGAATTGTCGCCAAAGCGTGGGGACTTCAACGAGGATCTGCGCGAAGCCGGCGCCGATGCTCTTTGGGCGGTCTTGAAGGACCAGCTTGGTCCAGAGGATGTCGCCCGGTTCGTGGAGGGCTGAACGAGGTCGGTTGGCAATGAGGTTGCGGCAAGCCCATCTTCACCTGCCGTCTTCGGATATCGCCAAGATGCTGCCTGTCGAAGAGGCCACACCCACGGCCTTCTTCAGAGGGCGATCGGCCCACAAACGCGCCGGGCAGGCAATGGCCGCGTCCGGCTAATTTCCGTCGGCGAGGACGAGCCTCGCCTTTGCAGCGCGAAGCAAATTAGCCGGACCCGGCCATCAAGGCCCTCGCGGAAGCGCGAGGACTGCCAGCCCGTCCCGCCCGTGGGCTTTCGACGCCTGCGAAGGCCGCGATGGGCGCGGCTCTAGTCGAAGGAAGCACCCGATGTTGCACGAAGACGAAGATGCAGGTTTCGAGCCGGTCCACACCTCATCCCCCACCGACCATGTCCTCACCGAACTCCAGCTCTACGGCTGGCGCCCCTTCACCGACGAAGCCGATCCAAGGCCGCTTCCCGAAGGCAATGCCGTCGCCGGCGCCGTCGCAGATATCTTCGACGCCCTGATCGTCACGCTGGGCGACACCCGCCTCGAACCCGACCTTGACGAATTGCTCTGGTCGACCGTCAATCTCTTCCACCGCGCCACCAGCCGGGTAGAACGCGAACTCGACGACAATGAGCAGGCCCAGCGCCGCCTTCAACGAGAACAGGATGGCAGCGAGGTGAAATCCGTTGAACTGGAACGCCTGACGGCAGAGGGGCAGACCTTCATCGAGCGGCGCAACAGCATGGAGCTCTTCCGCGATGTTGCCGCCGAGCAATTCGAGCGTCACACCGGCACGCCCTGGCGTCCGCGCAGCGGCTCGATGGTCAACCATCGCAATCTGACCGCCGCGATGATCGACTCCAGAGACTTCCTTGCCGCGAAGCGTCGGGCCGAAACCGAGGTGATGCTGCCCGCAGGCCCCAAGGTCGCCTTCACCGGCGGGCTCGACTTCAACGATCACCGCCTGATCTGGGCCAGGCTCGATCAGATCCACGCCAAGCACCCGGACATGGTGCTGTTGCACGGCGGTTCGCCCAAGGGCGCCGAACTGATCGCCGCAAAATGGGCCGATAACCGCAAGGTGCCGCAGGTCGCCTTCAAGCCCGACTGGACGAAGCACGGCAAGGCCGCGCCCTTCAAACGCAACGACCAGATGCTGGATGTCCTGCCGGTCGGTGTCCTCGTCTACCCCGGCACGGGGATCCAGGAGAACCTTGCGGACAAGGCCCGCAAGCTCGGCATCCCCGTCATGAAGTTCGACGGCGGCGCTTAAAGCGCCGCCAATACTTGACGCGCGCGCCCCTCGGCACAACGATACGATCGAGCAGAACCGGCGAAACAGCATAGTCGCAGGCAGAGCATTTCTATCGGCAGCCTGTCGTGATCCCAATCATTCACGCGGAGGCTCCAATGACCCTTATCTTACTCGCAATCTCCTTATCCATCGCGCTGTGCGTGATCGCTTTCAATTTCACGATCTATGCCTTGCCCTTCATGGTCGGAATCACAGCGTTCCAGTATGTGTACGCAACCGACGCCGGCTTCCTGATGTCGAGCTCCGCCGCCATCGGCGCCGCACTGCTTTCGGTTGGATTTGTCATCGCGGTTCTCGGCTTTGCGAAGAACCCCTTCTTCCGTCTTTTCGCGCTCGCGGTCTTTGCGGTGCCGGCCTGCATCGCAGGCTATGCGTTGGTTCACGGCGTCGCCAAGGACGCAATCGACTCGATTATCCTCTTGAACATGCTGTGCGGCACCAGCGGCCTGATCGTTGCCATAGCTGCAATGATCAATCTCAACGCGCTCGGCACAGCAGTCTTTTCGCGCTGACCAAAGCGCTTGCCATCAGGGGCTGGTCCATGATCAGCGGGCTGCCAACTCGCTCACCCCGGCGGTTTCCGCTGCCTTGCATAGCGCTCCTGGCTCGGCGGCTTGTACTGCCGAACTTCCGACAGCTCCGATCAGTGTAGCGCTTCGATCATCGTCATTGTCCTTGCCCGGCATCTGCCCGCTTTTCCGACCTTCACGGGAGCGCCTCCCGCTCAACGATGGATCTCAGCCGTGCATTTCGTCAGCCCAACTTCATAAGTCCATTTCGCAATGGCAGTGGCTGTTGGCCATCGACCATCATGCGTTCTTCGCAATCTGTCCCGATGCCTCGGCCGTTGAGTGATGCTGGTTCCATTCAAACGGTCTCCGCACCCGGCAGGCCTTCACGCCAGACAGCCCGGCCACGAACCGAGTGGCGATCGCGGGATATTCAGCTTTGTGACGAGTATGACGATACCGCAGGGAGGTGACAGACGGTTTCGGGAAGCTCGACATTGCCAATGATGAGGAAAGTTCTGCTGGCCATCCCCGTCCTGTGGCTTCCCTGAAGAGACCAATCCCTCCTCCTGACTGATTCCCTAATCCCGTACGGTTTCTGACCGCAACCCGCGTGGCTCCGGACCGTGTTGTCGCTGAAGCGACTGCCCGCCCCACTCCGGGCCTTACGGGTCAAGCTGACGCGCGCGTCAGTGCAGGCATCTCCCGACGGTCTTGGCCGGGCATCATCGGAGGGACGGTCCCTCCGGATGAAGCAACGGAGAACTATCATGCAGAACATCGTCATCCTCGCAGGCAACATCGGCCAGGACCCGGAAACCCGCAACACCCAGGGCGGCACCGGCATCACCAACTTCACGCTGGCCACCTCCCGCCCGCGCTACTCGGAAGGCCGCGTCGTCCGCGACGAAAACGGCTATCGGGTGCAGGACACTGAATGGCACCGCATCACCTGCTTCAACGGCCTCGGCAAGACGGTCCAGGAGCACTGCGAAAAAGGCATGAAGGTTCTGGTCCGCGGCCGCATCCACTACACGAAATGGACCGATCAGCAGGGCGTTGACCGCTACGGCTGCGAGATCATCGCCGAGACGGTGGACTTCCTGAGCCGGGCCAAGCAAACCCAGAACGACGACGGCAAGTTCATCGACGACGATGACATCCCGTTCTGAGCGGGATCGTCAAAAGCCCGGCGGCGCAAGCCGCCGGGCTTTTTCCTGTTCGCGCCCGAAGGCGCCCAGAAACAGCAATCCAGACCGGATCGACTGGTCAGGACTCCCTGCGAAAGCGGGCGAGCCCCTCTCGAACTCTCCCCTGAGGGGCAGGGCAGCCTATCGCATATCACCCACCGGCTGAGGAATGGGCAGCGATCACACAGAAAACGGTCACTGCAAAGCGACCGAATCAGTCGGAGTTGATACACCGCATCGATTGACCCAAATCGCCGATTATGGCTCGCCTTATACCTAAACTCCGACTATTATAGCCGTAGTTCTGGCGTGACGGTTGGTGCCGGTGGGAGGTGATCATGCATGATCACCTCCCGACAAACACGGGCCGCGCGCGCACTACTGGGCTGGTCACAGGAGATGCTCGCGGACAAGGCCAAAGTATCGCTGACCGCGCTCAAACGCATGGAATCCGCGGCGGGTCTTCGCGTGTTTGAAAGCACCAGCGATCAGGTGCGTAGAGCCCTGGAGGCTGAAGGCATTGCCTTCATCAACTCGGGGCGCAACGAAGGGGTGATGATCGTCGATGAACAGGAATCGGCAAAACGCGGATAGTTTCGATTGCCGTTTTCTGGGCTGGAGCATAATGACCTTCAACCGTCACATTGCCGATTTAAACATTTTTTCCGAACAACAATCCCAATGAAGAGCACAGTGGCGATCTCGATGATGAAACTCGACTATCGCGAACTAGCCCCAGAAGGTCCAGCGCTGACCGAATATGACCGCAAGCACGTAAAGCTCTACATGCGGCTGCTCGATGCAGAAAAGGACGGCGCTTCCTGGCAGGAAGCCGTCAAAGTCCTGTTCGGTATCTGCCCAAATGCGGAGCCGGATCGCGCACGTCGCGTTCACGATAGCCACCTCGTCCGCGCCCACTGGATGACCGAATACGGTTACAGGCAACTGCGCAGAGGCTTGCCACACTAGCCTGCTCAGCGTTGCGTCAGCGACAACACCCGTTGCCAGCCGCTGACCTATGCACGCAAACGAATCCCCGGAATCAATTCTCGCTAAGCTTGTATTTGAGTATGGGGAAGAAACTCATGGTGCCCGATACAAAAGAATGGCGGACATCGTCGGTATATGACTTCATGGATGAAGTCGACACGGACAGCCTCGCCTGGGAGTGCCTGCGCCGCAACGAGGACTATCAGAAAGATTTCTCGATCTCTCTTGCTTCCGCGCTGGCGGCTAGCAACCAGGCCGAAACCATCCGGACCCGCTGGGGTCTGCGATTTCGCCGCACGGCCCAGCCTCACCGGCCTGGAACAGGCTGTATTCTGGACACCTGAAGCCGACAGCAGCGTCCTGCACATCGGTTCGTCCCCGGATATGACAATCAGCGAGCCTCGGTTTCCTTCGGACCTGTTTCCAACTCGTCAAGCAACGGCCATCGAGGGGCTGCACCTGTCATACGCCACCGATACGGAACACATTCATCTCATCCTCCTGAACGGTCTCGGGAAAGATCAGCCAATCAGCGCCCATGTCCCCCTTGATGCTTTCGGTCTCGACCGAATCGAAGCCCTGACAAGACTGTGGCGCAGTCTGCATGGTCATAAGGTGCCACCGAGCACCCGGATGACGGCGCAACAGCGGCGCAGGCTGAAGAACATGCTGCGAGCCGTCGACGGTCGCATGAACGACGCCGACTATCGCGAGATCGCCGAAGTCATTTTCGGGGTCGAGCGGGTCGCCACCGAACCTTGGAAAACATCTGCCTTGCGTGACGCAGTTCTTGATCTGGTCAAGGATGGCCTCGCCATGATCGATGGCGGCTATCGCAAGCTTCTTCGCCATCGCCGCCGTCCCTGACCCTTCCTGCGATCCGGGGTGTGCGATTTTAGCCACCCTAAGTTCGCACTCCCCCCTGCCAATTCTTCTTCGCCAACGTGGCCTTCGTTCGCCGCTGATCGCCAGCGGCCCTAACGAAAACCACGGAGGCCACCATGACCACCAATCTTGCGACCCTGCCGCCGCGCTTCCTGCGCACCAAGGAAGCCGGCGAATTCCTCAGCCTGTCGGCGCGCACCCTCGAAAAACACCGCACCTACGGAACGGGGCCAGCCTACCGCAAGCTCGGTGGCCGCGTAGTCTACGCGATCGACGATCTCGAAGCCTGGGCTGAGCGCGGTGCCGTCACCTCGACGTCTGACCCGCGCGGCAGCGTCCTACCTGCCAAGCGGCAGGCTCCTGCGCCGACGGCTCACGCCGGCCGTCACGTCCGCTGACCCTGCGGTTCCCTCAATGACGGCGCGACATCGCCCATCCCCGGAGCGCGGACAGCTCGATCTGTTCCACGCTCTCCCCGGTGACTTCGCGCCTCGCGACGCGCAGGACCTCATGGCCTATCCGTTCTTCTCCCTCTCCAAATCACATCGGACCGCGCCGATCGATTTCGTCGCTGGCGACGTGTCGATCCGCGTCGAGGCCGTGCCCGATCATGGCATGGCCACGATCTGGGATGCCGACATCCTGATCTGGGCCGCAAGCCAGATCGTCGAGGCTCGCGACAAGGGTCTGCGTACCTCCCGCCTCATGGCCGCCACGCCCTACGAAATCCTCAACTTCATCGACCGCGGCGTCTCGATGCGCGACTACCAGCGCCTGAAAGCCGCCCTCGATCGGCTCCAGTCGACCACCGTCGCCACCTCGATCCGCCAGCCGGCCGAAGGCCGCCGCCACCGCTTCTCCTGGATCAATGAATGGCAGGAGCGCACCGACCGCCAGGGCAAGCCTGCCGGCATCGAGCTGATCGTCCCGGACTGGTTCTATCGCGCCGTCCTCGACGACGCGCTCGTCCTGACCATCGACCGGGACTATTTCGGCCTCACAGGCGGCCTTGATCGCTGGCTCTACCGCATTGTGCGCAAGCATGGCGGCAAGCAGCGCAATGGCTGGCGCTTCGATTTCCGGCATCTTCATCAGAAATCCGGCAGCCTGTCGCCGTTTAAACGCTTCGCCTTCGAGCTCCGCGACATCGTCCGGCGCCAGCCGCTGCCCGGCTACACGCTGTTTCTGGAGGTCGAAGTCGGTGGCCGCCTGCTGCTCGCATTCGAGCCGTCCGCCCCCTTTGGAAAACCTGTGGACGGCCTCGTGCTATCGGGAACCCGAGCTATCGTGCTATCGGGAACCGGAGGCTCGTGCTATCAGGAACCCAAACAGGGTATAAGCTCTGGAAAGAAAAGACGAAATCGCGCCCTTAACTTAGAGTCTAACAAAGAATCTAACTTTGAAGAGCGCGGGCGCGATGTGGAAAACATCGCCGAGAGGCCAAAACAGGCCGAAAAATCATCGCACCAAAACACTACACCTGATCAGTCTTTCCGTAAATCCGCTTTTACGGACCGCTCTTCTTCCCACCCTCCGCAACTCTCCTTCGGCGACAAGCCCGGAGGTGCGGAATGATCATCGCGCTGATGAATCAAAAGGGCGGTGTCGGCAAGACGACGCTGGCGCTGCACCTCGCCGGTCAATGGGCTAGCGAGGGCAAGCGCGTCACCCTGATCGACGCAGACCCGCAAGGGTCGGCGCTCGACTGGTCGCAGCAGCGCAGCCGCGAGGGCCTGCCGCGCCTGTTCGGCGTCGTCGGCCTGGCGCGCGACACGCTGCATCGCGAAGCGCCAGAGCTCGCGCGTGACGCCGATCACGTCGTCATCGACGGGCCGCCGCGCGTTGCCGGCCTCATGCGTTCAGCGCTACTGGCCGCCGATCTCCTCGTGATCCCCGTACAGCCGTCGCCGCTCGACGGCTGGGCGTCGGCCGAAATACTGGCGCTGCTCGCCGAGGCGCGCATCTACCGCCCGCAGCTCGTCGCCCGCTTCGTGCTCAACCGCTGCGGCGCACGCACCGTCATCGCCCGTGAGACGGCCGAGACGCTGGCAGAGCACGACCCGCCCTTGCTGTCGACCACCATCGGCCAGCGCGTCGCCTTCGCCGACATGGCGCAGTCCGGTCGCCTGGTGTTCGAGGCCAGCCACGACAGTGCGGCCGCACGCGAAGTCGCGGCCCTGGCCGCGGAAGTGGGGAGGCTCGCGCCATGACCATCCCCGCACCCTCAATCCTGACAGGCGATTGCCGCCGCCTCATGCCCGCGCATGGGCCGTTCGACATGATCTTTGCCGATCCGCCCTACGGCGACACCTCGCTCGTCTGGGATCGCCGTGTCGAGGGCTGGTTGCCGCTCGCCAGGGCGGCGCTACGGCCGTCGGGCTCGATGTGGATGTTCGGCTCGCTGCGCTGCTTCATGGCAACTGCCGCGACGTTCGACGACGCCGGCTGGAAATACGCCCAGGAGATCCTCTGGGAGAAGCAGAACGGCTCCGGCTTCCATGCCGACCGCTTCAAGCGCGTGCATGAACTCGTCGTCCAGTTCTACCGCGCCGATGCGCCATGGGGCTCTGTCTACAACGTAGTGCAGACGACGCCCGACGCGACCGCGCGCACCGTGCGCCGCAAGCAACGTCCGCCCCATACCGGCCATATCAATGCCGGGCACTATGCCAGCGAGGACGGCGGGCCGCGCCTGATGCGCTCGGTCATTTACGCCCGCAACGCCCATAGCCGCGCCATCCATCCGACCGAAAAGCCATCCGGCCTGATCGAGATCCTCGTCCGCACGAGCTGCCCACCCGGCGGCCTCGTCGGCGACTGGTTTGCCGGATCGGGCGCGGCCGGCGAAGCCTGCCGTTTCTCCGGTCGCCGCTACATCGGCTGCGAAATCGATCCGGCCATGGCGCGCAAGGCCGCCGACCGGCTTGCCGCGCTACTCCCGTTTTCCGGGGGAGATGCACAGTGACGAAACCGCCCCACAAGCGCGGCTTCGCCGCCCGCCCGACCGATCCCGACGGCTGGATCAAGGCCGCCGAACAGCCGTCGTCCGGCGCGGGTTTCACCGCGCGGCTGACGATCGACGTCACGCCCGACCTGCGCGGCCGCATCAAGATCGCCGCCTTCCAGCGCGGCGTCACCGTCGCCGACATGCTGCGCGACCTGCTCGCGCGCGAATTCCCCCAAACGTCAGGAGACCCTTCATGACCGGCACCGCGGCACCCCGCATGCGCGGCGGCCCGATGCCGTCGTCAGCACCATCCGACCGTCTCACCAATGTCGAGCTCACATGGGTCGAGAAGCAGATCGAATACTGGATCAGGTTCGGTGAACACGCACAGGAAACCATCCTCGACCGCCGCCGCCGCGTCCTGTCCTTCCAGCCGGACACGGTCTTCGGCTTCGTCCGCTGGGCCTCCAACGACTTCGGCACGATCATCTCGCGCATCGACATCGTGCGCGCGGTCGAACCCGGCGAGGCCTATCAGACGCTCCCCTTCGTGCGCCCCGGTGGCGACATCCTGCTCAAGATCGAGAGCTGGCCCAAGGTCGAGCGCGTGCTTCAGCTCGTCGATGCCATCGAGGCGATGACGCTCGATCCCGCCGACGCCGCGCCCGACTACTGGCGGCATGTTCACAACCGTCTGACCGCCGGCAACGAGCCGCGCGGATACACGCGCGCGCAGCATCAGGCGTGGCTCAAGCGCCGGAGGATCGCGCCATGATCGATCTCAAATGGGCGATGGCGACCCTGGTTGCCGCGAACGTCATTGCCGTTTCCGCATGGGTCGACACCCCGACCAAACTGATCTGGAACGCCTCGGCCAGCACGCCGATCGGCCTCTACGCCGTCGAACCTGCGGGCCGTCTGGAGGTCACCGATCTGGTCGCGGTCGATGCGCCCGAACCCATCGCTAGCTTCCTCGCCGATGGCGGATATCTGCCGCGCGACACGCCGCTCCTGAAGCGCGTGCTCGGCCTTCCCGGACAGACCGTCTGCCGCTCCGGCCTCCTGATCACCGTCGACAGCGTGGAGATGGGAATGGCACTCGAGCGCGACCGCGCCGGCCGGCCGCTGCCCGACTGGCAGGGCTGCCGCGTCGTCGCCAAGGGCGATGTCTTCCTGATGAACTGGGACGTCCCCGACAGTCTCGACGGGCGCTATTTCGGCCCGATCCCTATCAGTTCGGTCATCGGCCGCGCGGTTCCCTTGTGGACCGACGAGGACAGCGAAGGCCGCTTCGAATGGCGGGCGCCAACGCGGTGAGCGCCCTGCCTCCGGCGGGCGCACCGCTCGCCGCCTCCCTCTTCACCGCAACCAGAAAGGAATCTGCCATGCCACAGATCGGCGAATTCACCCGCGAGAAAACCGGCTTCATCGGCCGCATCCATACCGTCGCAATCCAGTGCGAAGTCAGCATCGTTCCAGTCGAACCATCCGAGGCCGAGAATGCGCCCAACTATCGCGTCCATCTCGGCGCGGATGACAATGGACCCGAGATCGGTGCCGCCTGGATCGAGTCCAGCGAGAAGGCCGGCGAGTATCTGTCGCTGACGATCGACGCCCCCAGCTTCCCGCAGCCGGTCCGCGCCCGCCTGTTCCAGAACGGCGCGGACGCGACGTCATGGTCGCTGCACTGGAGCCGCCCGCAGAAGCGCGGCGAACAGGAATAGGTCATGCGGATCGTTCGTGCGAACCCCGCATCACCGATGTCAGCCGGGCGACTTCGCGCTGCCCGGCGCATCATCCTCCTTCTCCTTTCCGGCCTCACCTTCACCGCCGCGCCGCCGCTCGCCGTTCTGGCGCAGAGCGCGCCGTCTGCCGAGCAACCGCCGCGCGATCCCCATGCCGCCTTCGTGACGGAAGCCTCGCAGCGCTTCGGCATCCCCGAGCACTGGATCAGGGCAGTGCGCCGTGTGGAAAGCGCCGATGATATCCGCGCCGTGTCGTCGGCCGGGGCGATGGGCCTGATGCAGGTCATGCCCGATACCTGGGCCGACTTGCGCATCCGTCATCGCCTTGGCCGTGACCCCTTCGATCCGCGCGACAACATTCTCGCGGGCACGGCGTATCTGCGCGAGATGTACGATCTCTACGGCTCGCCGGGCTTCCTCGCGACCTATAATGCCGGCCCCGGACGTTACGAGGAATACCTCGCGGGCCGTCCTCTCCCGGCCGAAACCCACGCCTATGTCGCCACGCTCGCGCCGATGATCGGCGTCGGAAACGTGACGCCCGGCCAACCGGGAAACACCGCCGTCGTTGCCGTCGATCCCAATGCCTGGCGTCGTGCGCCGCTCTTCGTGACGCCATCCGCGCGCAATCCGGATGCGGCCCAACCGACACCCACCATGCAGTCCGACGACACCTCGACTACGGATTCGCAGCGCGACGAAACCGCCATTGCTCCGCAATCCGGCGGCCTCTTCATCGCCCGTGCCGGGGAAGGAGACCAGCCATGAGGGTGTTCGCAGCATGGCGCGGCATGGCGTGGTCTGGAGAATGCTATGCGGGAAGGATGGAGGAGCAGAGAGCAACGACAGCAGGACGGCGAGATAAAAGCCCATGCCCGAAACGCTGCAAGTCTCTGACGAGACTGGCGTTTTGGCGTGCATGGCGGTCGGTCGCGTGCATGCTGCACGTTTTTTCTAAGCGATTTCAATGCCCCGGCATGCACGGGCCTGATTTCCGGCATCGGGGGACTGTCAGATGAGCGAGCGCGACAGCGAATTCCGCGTCCGCCCTGGGCGCATCAAAAGCACTCGCGCCGGAAAGCCAAAGAGGTTCATCAACCAGGTCCTGCGCGCTGCCAAGAAAGCCGGGCATGTCGCCCTGCCCTCCGCATCCGGCAAGCGCGCCTCCGGCTATGGCCGCTCAACCTTCGGCCGTGGCCGCGGCGCCTTCAGCCGCACTCGCCTGTTCAGTTCCTTACGCCGCGTCGTGGTGAAAGCCCGCATCGTCCGCCACCAGGGTAAGTCATTCCGCTCCGCGCCGATGTCGGCCCACCTCTCCTACCTCAAGCGCGAGGGCGTCAGCCGGGATGGAGAGAATGGCGTGATGTTCGATGCGGCTAGCGAACGCGCCGACGATCTCGCCTTCGCCGATCGCTGCAAGGATGACCGGCACCACTTCCGCATCATCGTCTCGCCCGAAGACGCCGGCGACATGACCGATCTGCGTGAGTTCACCCGCGATCTCGCCCGCCAGATGGAATCCGATCTCGACACCAAACTCGACTGGGTAGCCGTCGATCATTGGAACACCGACAATCCGCATGTTCATCTGCTGGTGCGCGGCGTCGATCAGACCGGCGCCGATCTGGTGATCTCGCGCGACTATATCAGCCGCGGCCTGCGCTCGCGTGCCGAGGATCTGGTCTCGCTCGAACTCGGTCCCAAGCCCGAGCATGAAATCCGCAACGCGCTGGAGAAGGAAGTCACGGCCGAACGCTGGACGCGCCTCGATGTCGAGATTCGCATCGCCGCCGACGAGACAGGCTTCATCGACCTGCGGCCCGAGGCCAGCGGCAAGGCCGATCCGTCGCTGCGTCGCCTGATGGTCGGCCGCCTCCAGCATCTCGAAAAGATGGAGCTGGCTGCACAAGGCGCTACCGGCGAATGGACCGTCGGGCTCCAAGCCGAACGCACGCTACGCGATCTCGGCATGCGCGGCGACATCATCAAGACCATGCACCGCGCTTTCACCGAACGCGGACTGGACCGCGGCTTCAGCGACTATGTGATCGATAGCGGCGGCGCAGGCTCTCCCATCATCGGCCGCCTTGTTGATCGCGGCCTGCACGATGAGCTGACCGGCGAGGCCTATGCTGTGATCGATGGCACGGACGGCCGCGCCCATCACGTCCGCTTCCGCGGCATCGAGGCCTTCGCGCATTCCCCGCCGATCGGCGGCATCGTCGAGGTGCGCCGCTTCGGCGGTGAGGACGACAAGCGCTCGACGCTCGTGCTTGCCACCCGGTCCGACTTCGATCTCAACCGGCAGGTTACAGCGCCCGGTGCGACATGGCTCGATCATCGCCTTGTCGAACGCGAGGCGATGCCGATGTCTTCTGGCGGCTTCGGCGCCGAGGTGCGTGAAGCCATGAAGGCGCGCGCCGAGCATCTGGCTGAAGTAGGTCTCGCCCGTCGGCAGGGCCAGCGCATCATCCTGCAGCGCGATCTCCTCAACACCCTGCGCCAGCGTGAGCTCGATGCAGTCGGCGCCAAGCTTCAGGCGGAGACCGGTCTTCCTTTCCAGAAGGCGCAGGCCGGCGAGCATGTCGCCGGTCTCTATCGCCAGCGCGTCACGCTGGCTTCCGGCCGCTTCGCGATGATCGAAGGTATTGGGCCAGATGGGGGCCTCGGCTTCCAACTCGTGCCCTGGACCCCGCCCCTCGAAAAGAAACTCGGCCAGCACATCGCCGGCGTCGCCAAATCTGGCGGCGGCATTGAATGGAGCCTCGGCCGGCAGCGGGGGCTTGGCCTGTGATCATCACTATCAACAAGAAAGGACCCTGATAATGTCCGCGACCAAAATACTCTGGGGTCAGATCCTCACTGTCTTCCTGATCGTGCTGTTCACGACATGGGGCGCGACCCAATACGTCGCCTGGAACCTCGGCTTTCAGGCGCAGCTCGGCACCCCCTGGTTCGTGCTTGGCGGCACGCCGATCTACTACCCGCCCGCCATCTTCTGGTGGTGGTACTTCTTCGACGCCTATGCCCCCGGCATCTTCGCCAAGGGCGGAATGATCGCCGCGTCCGGTGGCTTCATCGCCATCACCGTCGCCATCGGCATGTCCGTCTGGCGGGCTCGTGAGGCGAAGAACATTGCGACCTATGGTTCGGCCCGCTGGGCAAGGCCGCAGGAGGTCAAGGCCGCGGGCCTGCTCAATCCCGATGGCGTGGTGCTCGGCAAGCTCGATCAAGACTATCTCCGCCACGATGGGCCGGAGCATGTGTTGTGCTTCGCGCCGACCAGATCCGGTAAGGGCGTCGGCCTTGTCGTTCCTACCCTGTTGACCTGGCCCGGCTCCGTCGTCGTTCACGATATCAAGGGCGAGAACTGGCAGCTCACCGCCGGCTTCCGCTCGAAGCACGGCCGCGTGCTGCTCTTCGATCCGACCAACCGGACATCCGCCGCCTACAATCCGCTGCTCGAGGTGCGCCGCGGCGAGTGGGAGGTGCGCGACGCCCAGAACGTCGCCGACGTGCTCGTCGATCCCGAAGGTTCGCTGGAGAAGCGCAATCACTGGGAGAAGACCAGCCATTCCCTGCTGGTCGGTGCGATCCTGCACGTCCTCTATGTCGAGAAGGACAAGACACTCGCCGGCGTCGCCGGGTTCCTGTCCGACCCAAAGCGCCCGATCGAGACGACGCTGGCGGCAATGATGACCACGCCGCATCTGGGCGAAGCCGGTCCGCACCCGGTCATCGCCTCGACGGCGCGCGAGCTCTTGAACAAATCCGACAACGAACGCTCCGGCGTGCTCTCGACCGCCATGTCGCTCCTCGGCCTCTATCGCGATCCCGTCGTCGCCGAGGTGACCCGGCGCTGCGACTGGCGCATTGCGGATCTGATTGAGGATCAGCAGCCGGCGACACTCTACCTCGTCGTGCCACCTTCGGATATTTCGCGCACCAAACCGCTGATCCGGCTCGTGCTCAACCAGATCGGCCGGCGTCTCACGGAAGACCTGCACACCAAGAGCCGCCGTCATCGCGTGCTGATGATGCTCGACGAGTTTCCGGCCCTCGGCCGCCTCGACTTCTTCGAGAGCGCACTCGCCTTCATGGCCGGCTACGGCATGAAGGCCTTCCTCATCGCCCAGTCGCTCAATCAGATCGAGAAGGCCTACGGCGCCAATAACTCGATCCTCGACAACTGCCATGTGCGCGTGAGCTTCGCCACCAACGACGAACGCACCGCCAAGCGCGTCTCCGACGCGCTCGGCACCGCCACCGAGATGAAGGCGATGAAGAACTATGCCGGCCATCGTCTCTCGCCCTGGCTCGGCCATCTGATGGTCTCGCGCTCCGAGACCGCGCGTCCACTGCTAACGCCGGGCGAGATCATGCAGCTCCCACCCAACGATGAAATCGTCATGCTCGCCGCCACCCCGCCGATCCGGGCCAACAAGGCGCGCTACTTCGAGGACAAGCGTTTCAACGAGCGCGTATTGCCGCCCCCCGATCCGGCCAGGACCAGACGAACGACGCGGAAAGACGCCTGGGCGGCGCTGGAGCCACAGGCGCCCGACGCCGCCCTGCTGGCGGAAATACAGAAGGCGGAAAAAGATGCCGCCAACAGTGGACTGCGCCGCGAGCCCGAACTGCCCGATCACGTCGCCATCGCCAAAGAAACGACGGAGCCGAAGCCGAGCGAGGAGTTCACGGTTCTGCTTGATGACGAACCCGAAGATGCGGCCCGCCAGAGACAGGTTCTGCGCCGACAGATGCGCGGCGCCGCCCGGCAGATTGCCATGGACCCCAATGACAATATGGATCTCTAACCATGCGTGACCGTCTGAACCTGACCCTGCCCGCCGAGATGATCGAGAAAATCAAGGATCTCTCTGACCGCAAGAACATCTCGCGATCAGCCATCGTTGAGGCCGCGATCGCCTCGTTCCTCTCACCCGACCATGCCGATCAACGCGAGGCCGCATTCACCCGCCGCATGGATCGACTGTCCCGACAGGTCCAGCGCCTGGAACGCGACCTCGGCGTCACCGCAGAGACCGTGGCGCTATTCGTTCGTTTTTGGCTCACCATAACGCCGCCCTTGCCGAGCGACGCGCAAGCCACCGCACAGATCAAAGGTCGGGAACGTTACGAAGGCTTCATAGAAACCCTCGGCATGCGTCTTCAGAAGGGACAGAGCTTCCTGCGCGAAATTCCGGATGACGTTGCGGGCGAACGTCCTGAATCAGGGATGACCAACCCGGCATAGCATTGAAAGTCTTACATATTTGTAGGTCACGTCTCGTCGCGAAACTCCCCGATGAAGCGCGAATTCTGACTGCGAATTTAGCAACCTCCTAAAATCAGGAAGTGCGCGACGGTCCGACCTGCTGTCTTAGCCAAGCCATGAAGATGCGCAACGGGCGGCGAGGCTCTATGCCGTGTCGCGTGACAAGCCAGTAGGCGTTTTCCATCTTCACCGATGCTGGAAATGGGCGCACGAGCTTTCCGCTCTCCAACCAGCTTTCCGCCAAGCGCTCGCGAGCGAGAGCAACGCCTTGTCCCGCTGAGGCCGCACGTAGGAGCAAGGATGAGCTGGCAAAGCGGGCGCCTCGATCGAACAGCTTTGCATTTGCGGGGGTCATCTCAATGCCAACCTGTGACAGCCACCTGCTCCATTGAGCGTGCGGATCGTCATCATGAAGGAGGGAAAATTTGCCAAGATTCCTAGGGTATCTGAGCTGTATGGCGATCTCAGGCGAGCAGACGGGAAAAAGCCTGTCGCCCATAAGCGGCTCGACATGCACTCCCGGCCATTCCCCAAAACCCATACGAATGGCGAGGTCGCAGCCACCAGAACGAGGATTGACGATCTCCTTGCCTTCTTCCACCCAGATTTCAACGTGCTGATGCCGCGATTGGAAATCCGACAAGCGTGGCATCAGCCACTCCGATGCAAAAGATGCAGTGGTGGTGACGCGCACAACGTTGTCGCTCACTTCCAGTAGAGCTTGCGTCCCGTCATTTAGTAGGTCCAAAGCCCGCCCGACAATCTCCGCATAGGCTGCGCCCGCGTCGGTAACAACAAGCCTTCCCATTTCGCGCTTGAATAAGGGCCGCCCGATCCAGTCTTCCAGTTGCTGAATCTGGCGGCTGGTGGCCCCATGCGTGACGCCGATCTCAGCGGCCGCGCCGACTGTCGTGCCGTGGCGCACCACCGCTTCAAAAACTTTGACGGTATTGAGGGACGGTAGTTTTCGAGGCAACACGGCTATCCTGTGAGTTTTTCGCACACCATATCGAAAACTACGCGCTGTAACCGAAATGGCAAGGGTGGCAAGGCTTCTAAAACAGGAGACACGCCCACCATGCAGGACAAAACCGCAAGAACCGATCATCCGATACATCCAATGTTGGCTTCCAGATGGAGCCCACGCGCCTTTAGTGCCCGACTGCTCGACACCGACACCATCAATTCGATATTCGAGGCCGCGCGCTGGTCGCCGTCAGCCAACAACCTGCAACCTTGGGCCTTTGTCTTCGCCGAGCGAGGAACGTCAGATTTTGAGGTGCTCTGCGGGTGCCTCAAGGAATCAAACTTGCTTTGGGCGCGCAACGCCGCCCTTCTCGGGCTGGCGCTCGAACGCCCCGCCAAGCCGGATGGCAGTCCGAACCCCCATGCCCGCTACGATCTCGGCCAGGCGGCTGCACACATGACGTTCCAGGCGTGCGCCCTAGGTCTCCACATTCATCAGATGGCCGGGTTCGATCCCGCCCAAGCAAGTGCATTACTCGGTATCCCGCCTGACCTGTTGCCGGTGACGGCATTCGCCATCGGCTATCTGGGTGAAGCATCCAGCTTGCCCGCATCCGTGCAGGAGAAGGAACTTGCGATCCGGAGCAGGTACCCGACCAGCGCGTTTGTCCAAGTCGGTCGCTGGCCAAAGCATGTGGATTGAGAAAGTGCGGAAGCTGCTCTGGCTTTGGGCGGCGCGTCATAAGCAGCGCACCCACCTGAGCGAGATGGAGGATCATCGACTAAGAGACATTGGCCGGCGCCGTGCAGAAGTTCGGCGTGAGTGCAAAAAATGGTTCTGGCAGAAGTGAGCCGGCGAATCACCATCGCCGACACTCTGGCAAATCACTACTTTCTACCAATATCCGAAAGAGGTGAAGAGGTTCGAATACCGCAAAATCCACAACTCTCTTGTTCTCTACTCTTCGAATACCGCATCGCCTTCGCCACAGCCGCAACCACTACGCTTCGTCTGCCGGATCACGACATTTTCGCGAAGGAGTTTGTATTTACGCGCCGCAGTTATACGACGCTGAATACTTGTTGAAACATCCTAACTTCAGGCTCTTTTAATCGTCCCCGATCCAGGGCCGGCTGAACGGTCCCTGGCCGCAAGGGGACGACATGGCGGCATCTCACCAGAAATCAGAGGCGATAACGCGCGGCGCGCGCATGCTGCGCACGGCCCTCGGGCCGGCGATCGCCCGCTTTCTGGAAGACCCGTCGATCGTCGAGGTGATGCTCAATCCCGACGGCCGGCTCTGGATCGACCGTCTCTCCGAAGGCCTCTCCGACACCGGTGAGCTTCTGTCTCCAGCCGACGGCGAACGCATCGTCCGGCTGGTCGCCCACCACGTCGGCGCAGAGGTCCATCCGGGCAGCCCGCGCGTCTCCGCAGAACTGCCCGAGACAGGGGAGCGGTTCGAGGGCTTGTTGCCACCCGTCGTAGCAGCGCCGGCCTTCGCGATCCGCAAGCCCGCCGTCGCGGTGTTCACGCTCGATGACTATGTCGGCGCCGGCATCATGTCGTCGGGCCAGGCCGAGACGCTGCGCACGGCCGTCGCCGCGCGCGCCAATATCCTCGTCGCCGGCGGCACCTCGACCGGCAAGACCACGCTCACCAACGCCCTTCTCGCCGAGGTCTCGAAGACCACGGATCGCGTCGTCATCATCGAGGACACGCGCGAGCTGCAATGCACCGCGCCCAACCTTGTGGCCATGCGCACCAAGGACGGTGTCGCGACGCTCTCCGATCTGGTGCGCTCCTCGCTGCGCCTTCGCCCTGACCGCATCCCCATCGGCGAGGTGCGCGGCGCTGAAGCGCTCGACCTGCTCAAGGCCTGGGGCACCGGCCATCCGGGCGGCATCGGCACCATTCACGCCGGCACAGGGATCGGCGCACTGCGCCGCCTGGAGCAGCTCATCCAGGAAGCCGTCGTCACGGTCCCCCGCGCACTGATCGCCGAGACCATCGATCTCGTCGCCGTTCTCGCCGGGCGCGGATCACTGCGCCGGCTCACCGAACTCGCCCGCGTCGATGGCCTCGGCCCCGATGGCGACTACCGCACCACCCCCGCAACCACAGAACCCAACCCCACAGGAGACCCTTCATGATCCGCCTTCTATCCCGCGGCCGCCATCGCATTACGACCGCTATCACCGCCGCCGCCATCAGTCTCATGCTCGCGCCGGCCGCACATGCTTCCGGTTCGTCCATGCCCTGGGAGGCGCCGCTGCAGTCGATCCTTCAGTCGATCGAAGGACCGGTCGCCAAGATCGTCGCCGTCATCATCATCATCGTCACTGGCCTGACGCTCGCCTTCGGAGACTCGTCCGGCGGCGCACGACGGCTGATCCAGATCGTCTTCGGCCTATCCATCGCCTTTGCCGCCAGCTCGTTCTTCCTGAGCTTCTTCTCGTTCGGCGGCGGGGCGCTCGTCTGATGGCGGGCAACTTCGAACAGCTCGACGCGGTGCCGGGCTTCACCGTTCAAGTCCACAGGGCGTTGACCGAGCACATCCTGCTCGGCGGGGCTCCGCGCTCCATCGCCATCATGAACGGAACGCTGGCCGGGGCCGTCGGCCTCGGCCTGCGCCTGTGGCTGGTCGGCCTCGCCATCTGGGTCATCGGTCACTTCGCCGCCGTCTGGGCCGCCAAGCGCGACCCGCTCTTCGTAGAGGTCGGCCGCAGGCATCTGCGCATCCCGGCTTTCCTGGCGGTCTGAGGAAGCTGCAACCATGATGAACCTTGCCGAATATCGCCGCACCGCCACCCGGCTCGCCGACTACCTGCCCTGGGTCGCCCTTGTCGGGCAGGGCGCCGTTCTCAACAAGGACGGATCATTCCAGCGCACCGCGGAGTTTCGCGGGCCGGATCTCGACAGCGCCGTCGCTGCCGAGCTGGTCGCCGTCGCCGGTCGCCTCAACAACGCCTTCCGTCGCCTCGACTCCGGCTGGGCGATATTCGTTGAGGCGCAGCGGCACGAAGCTTCGACCTATCCCGAGAGCCGTTTCCCCGATCCGGCCTCGGCGCTGCTCGATGCCGAGCGCAAGGCGGCTTTCGAGGAAGCCGACGCGCATTACATCTCCAGCTATTTCCTGACCTTCGCCTTCCTGCCCCCGGCGGAAGAAGCCGCCCGCACCGAAACCTGGCTCTATGAAGGACGCGACCGCACCGGCGTCGATCCGCACGAAATCCTGCGCGGCTTCATCGACCGCACCGATCGCGTGCTTTCGCTGCTCGACGGCTTCATGCCGGAATGCGCTTGGCTCGATGACGCCGAAACGCTGACCTATCTGCATTCGACCGTTTCGACCAACCGGCATCGCGTCCGCGTGCCGGAAACCCCGATCTATCTCGATGCGCTGCTCGCCGATCAGCCGCTCACCGGCGGGCTCGAGCCCCGTCTTGGCAATGCGCATCTGCGCATCCTCACCATCGTCGGATTCCCGACCGCGACCACACCCGGAATCCTCGACGATCTCAACCGGTTGGCATTTCCCTATCGCTGGTCGACGCGGGCGATCCTGCTCGACAAGACCGACGCCACCAAGCTGCTGACGAAGATCAGGCGGCAGTGGTTCGCCAAGCGCAAGTCGATCGGCGCAATCATTAAGGAGGTGATGACCAACGAGGCGTCGGCCCTCGTCGATACGGACGCCGCCAACAAGGCCGCCGACGCCGATATGGCGCTACAGGAGCTCGGCGCCGATTATGCCGGACAGGCCTATGTGACCGCGACCATCGCGGTCTGGGACGCTGATCCCCGCATCGCCGACGAGAAGCTACGCCTCGTCGAGAAGGTCATCCAGGGCCGCGACTTCACCGCCATGGCCGAGACCATCAACGCGGTTGACGCGTGGCTCGGCTCCTTGCCGGGCCATGTCTACGCCAATGTCCGGCAACCGCCGATCAGCACACTCAATCTCGCCCACATGATCCCGCTTTCGGCGGTGTGGGCGGGGCCGGAACGGGACGAGCACTTCGGGTCGCCCCCCTTGCTGTACGGCAAGACCGAGGGAAGCACCCCGTTCCGGTTTTCCCTCCATGTCGGCGACGTCGGCCACACCCTCGTCGTCGGTCCGACCGGCGCGGGCAAATCCGTGTTGCTCGCCCTTATGGCCTTGCAGTTCCGACGCTATGAGAACTCCCAGGTCTTCGCCTTCGATTTCGGCGGCTCGATCCGCGCGGCAGCGCTCGCCATGGGCGGCGACTGGCACGACCTCGGCGGCGATCTGACGGACGGCTCGGAGTTTTCCGTCTCGCTCCAACCGCTCGCCCGCGTCCATGACGTGCCCGAGCGCGCCTGGGCGGCCGACTGGCTCGTCGCCATCCTGATACGCGAAGGCATCCAGATCACGCCCGAGGTGAAGGAGCACCTCTGGTCGGCCCTAACCTCGCTGGCTTCCGCGCCAATCGAAGAACGGACCATCACCGGCCTCTGCGTCCTCCTCCAGTCCAACGATCTGAAGCAGGCGTTGCGTTCCTACTGCGTCGGCGGTCCCTATGGCCGGCTACTCGACGCCGAGACCGAGCATCTCGGCCACGGTTCGGTGCAGGCATTCGAGATCGAGGGCTTAGTCGGCACCGTCTCGGCGCCCGCCGTGCTCGCCTATCTCTTCCATCGCATTGGGGACCGCCTCGACGGCTCGCCCACGCTCCTCATCATCGACGAGGGATGGCTGGCACTCGATGATGAAGGGTTCGCCGGCCAGCTCCGCGAATGGCTGAAGACGCTGCGCAAGAAGAACGCCAGCGTCATCTTCGCCACCCAGTCCCTCAGCGATATCGACGGCTCTGCGATCGCGCCGGCCATCATCGAAAGCTGCCCGACACGGCTTCTGCTACCGAACGAGCGCGCCATCGAGCCGCAGATCACGGCGATCTATCGCCGCTTCGGTCTCAACGACCGGCAGATTCAGATCCTCGCGCGGGCGACGCCCAAGCGTGACTATTACTGCCAGTCGCGGCGCGGCAACCGCCTGTTCGATCTCGGCCTGTCCGACGTCGGCCTGGCCCTCACCGCCGCATCCTCGAAATCCGACCAAACGGCAATCGCCCGCATCTTCGCCGAGCACGGACCGGAAGGCTTCCTCGACGCCTGGCTGCGCCTACGCGGCGTCGATTGGGCAGCAGACCTGATCCCCAATCTCTCCAACCTCACCCCCAGGCTGCCAAGGAGGCAAAGTCATGACTACCCGTAGTTCCCGTTTGCGCGCTGCGCTGCTGACCGCAACCATGTTCGTGATGCCGCTCGCCGTCTCTCCCATGATGACGACGCCGGCGTTCGCCTGGCGCATTGTCTATGACCCGTCGAACTATGCGCAGAATGTGCTCACCGCAGCACGCACCTTGGAGCAGATCAACAACCAGATCACCCAACTCCAAAACGAAGCGCAGATGCTCATCAACCAGGCCCGCAATCTCACGAGCCTGCCGCATTCCTCTCTCCAGCAAATTCAACAAAGCGTTCAACGCACCCAGCAGCTCCTGCAACAGGCGCAGAACATCGCCTTCGACGTCCAGAAGATCGACCAGGTCTTTCAGCAGCAATACGGCAACGTCTCGCTGTCGACGACCGATCAGCAACTCGTCACCGACGCCCGCTCGCGCTGGCAGAACACCGTCGGCGGATTGCAGGACGCCATGCGCATCCAAGCCGGCGTGGTCGGCAACATCGACACGAACCGCGCCGAAATGTCGACGCTGGTCGGCCAGAGCCAGGGCGCAACGGGCGCGCTCCAGGCAACGCAGGCCGGCAACCAGCTCCTCGCGCTCCAGTCGCAGCAACTCTCGGACCTTGTCGCTCTGATCTCCGCCAATGGCCGCGCTGGCGCGCTGACCGAGGCTGAACGCGCGGCCGCTGCCGAACAGGGTCGCGAACAGCGCCGCCGCTTCCTGACGCCCGGCTCCGGCTACCAGCCGGGCAACGCGCAGATGTTCAACAACGGCAACTGACAGAACGGGAGGGGGCCATGGACGGCAAGATGCTGGCCCGGCTGGGCGCGGTCGTTTTCGTCGCCATCGCGATCACCGCCACGGCAATCGAGATGACCCGGAAAGAAGAAGCTCCGAGAACGGAGCCGGTGCGCCTGACGGAGCCCGCGCGCGATCCGCTGCGCGAGGCGCAGCGTCGGTGCCAGCAGCTTGGCCAGACCGCGGCCAGCGACCCCGATTGCATGCGCGTCTGGGCCGAAACCCGTGACCGCTTTCTCGGTCGCGCTCCGGCGCCCGCTGTCCCGCACCAGCAAGAGGGGCAGTGATCCATGGGCGGCACCGGCGTCATAGATACATTCCTCGGGACCTTCACCCGTTACATCGACTCAGGCTTCGGCCTGCTCGGGGGCGAAGTCGCCTTCATCGCCACCACGCTGATCGTCATCGATGTGACGCTCGCGGCGCTCTTCTGGTCCTGGGGCGCAGACGACGACATTATCGCGCGCCTCGTCAAGAAGACGCTGTTCGTCGGGGTCTTCGCCTACATCATCGGCAACTGGAACAACCTGGCGAACATCGTCTTCGACAGCTTCGCCGGCCTCGGCCTGAAAGGCTCGGGCACGAGCTTTACCGTTCAGGATCTTCTGCGCCCCGGAAAGGTCGCACAGACCGGCCTCGACGCCGCACGCCCACTGCTGGAATCCATTTCAGACCTGATGGGCTGGATCGCCTTCTTCGAGAACTTCATCCAGATCGCCTGCCTGCTCTTCGCCTGGGCGCTCGTCCTGCTCGCCTTTTTCATCCTGGCCGTGCAGCTCTTCGTGACGCTCATCGAATTCAAGCTGACGACGATGGCCGGCTTCGTGCTGATCCCGTTCGGCCTGTTCGGCAAGACGGCATTCATGGCCGAACGCGTGCTGGGCAATGTCGTCTCGTCTGGCATCAAGGTGCTGGTGCTCGCCGTCATCATCGGCATCGGCTCGACCCTGTTCTCGCAGTTCACGGCAGGCTTCGGGGGCCAGACGCCCTCCATCGATGACGCCATGGCCGTCGTTCTGGCAGCGCTTTCCCTGCTTGGGCTCGGCATCTTCGGCCCCGGCATCGCCAGCGGCCTAGTCTCGGGCGGACCGCAACTGGGCGCCGGCGCGGCTGTCGGAACCGGCCTCGCGGTCGGTGGCGCAACACTCGCTGCCGGTGGAGCAGCCGGTCTTGCCGTGAAGGGAGGCGGAGCGGCTCTTTCCGGTACCGCTGCCGCTGTTCGTGGCGGCGCGGCCGCAGCGGGCGCCGCTTCGTCAGCCTACAGCCTTGGCTCGCTGGGACAGTCCGGCGCCGCAGGCGTCGCTTCCGGTCTCAGGGGCGTCGCACGCGCCGCCGGATCGGCTACCGTCTCGCCGCTCAAGCGCGCCGCATCAAAAGCCGGCGAAAGCGTCAAATCCAGTTTCTCCGATGGCGCGAAAGCCGGCTTCGGCGTGACCGGCGGTTCCTCGACCATGGGAACCATCGGCGGCGGAGATGCCGCCGAGGTAGCCGCCAGCTCCCAGCGCGACGGCGCACCCGATTGGGCAAAGCGCATGAAACGCAGCCAGTCCCTCAGCCATGGCGTTTCCGCCGCCGGCCACGCCGTCCGCTCCGGTGACAGCCATGGCGGCGGCTCTTCCGTCAATCTATCCGAAAGTGATCGCTCATGAGCCTCTTCAAACGACCCGCAACCCATTACGGCAAGACGCCGGCACCCGAAACACCCTATCAGAAGGCCGCCCAGGTCTGGGACGAGCGCATTGGCTCGGCACGCGTGCAAGCGAAGAACTGGCGCTATATGGCCTTCGGCTCGCTAATCCTGTCGGCCGGCTTTGCCGCCGCCCTGGTCTGGCAATCGGCCACCGGAACGGTCGTTCCATGGGTGGTGCAAGTCGACAATCTCGGTCAGGCCCAGACCGTCGCGCCCGCTTCCGCAGACTATCGGCCGACAGATCCGCAAATCGCCTGGCATCTCGCGCGCTTCATCGAGCAGACCCGCTCTATCCCGGCGGACGCCATTATCGTGCGCCAGAACTGGTTGCGGGCCTATGAATGGACCACGGATCGCGGTGCGGCGGCTCTCAATGACTATGCACGCGCCAATGACCCGTTCACCCGGGTCGGCCGCCAGCAGATCGCCGTGGAGGTGTCGAGCGTCATCCGCGCATCGCCGGATTCATTCCGCGTCGCCTGGACCGAGCGGCACTACGAGAATGGCCAGCTTTCCCGAACCGAACGATGGACCGCGATCCTGACCATCGTGATCCAGACGCCGCGCGACGCCGAGCGCCTGCGCGCCAATCCGCTGGGGATCTATGTCAACGCCATCAACTGGTCGCGGGAGATGAGCCAATGAGCCGACCGACGATCGGCAAACCCGCGCTTCAGGGTTTCCGTAAACCCGCCTTGGCGATTGCCCTGCTTTCCGCGACTATGCTCGTGGGCTGCGCGACCAATCGGCCGCCCCAGATCAGTTACGATTCCAATGTGCCGCCGCTTGCCGCCGTGCCGGCAGTCGTGACCGATCAACGGCCGCGGCCATTGCATGTGCCCCCCGCCTGGACACCAGCCATGGGCGGAACCGCTGCCAACACACCGGAAGGACGTGTCCAGAACGCCAATGCGGCGGCGCGCGTTCAGCCGCGCCGTGAAGGCTACTTCAACGCGATCCAGATCTATCCCTGGAGTGACGGGGCTCTCTATCAGGTCTATGCCGCACCCGGTCAGATCACCAACATCGCGTTGGAACCCGGCGAGAGCCTGACAGGCGCCGGTCCGATTGCCGCCGGCGATACGGCGCGCTGGATCATCGGCGACACCGAAAGCGGCAGTGGCACGACCCGCCGCGTCCATATCCTCGTCAAACCAAGCCGCGCCGACATCACCACCAATCTCGTCGTCACCACGGATCGCCGGGTCTATATGATCGAGCTGCGCTCAGGTGAGAACCCGTATATGCCCGCCGTCGCCTGGGCCTATCCGCAACCGCCCGCAGGCCAGCGACAGAGCGTTCCGGTGACACCCGTCATCTCCGTCGCTTCGGCGCGCAACTATCGTTACGGCCTAACGGGCGACACGCCCCCCTGGCGGCCGGTCTCCGTCTATGACGACGGGCGCCGTGTCTATGTCGAGTTCCCGCGCGGCATCGTCCAGGGCGAAATGCCGCCGATCTTCGTCATCGGATCGGACGGCGAGGCGCAGATCGTCAACAGCCGCATCCACCAGAACATCCTGATCGTCGATCGCCTGTTCGGCGCAGCCGAGCTTCGCCTCGGCGGCGGCAATCGCCAGCAAACCGTCAGGATTGCCCGTACCGACGGGAGGCCTGCGTCATGAGCAATCACGAAGACAATAAAGAAGACCACGAAGATGGCGCGCCGCTCACTGGCGCTCCTGCCGATTCCGCATCCACCATGCGGCTGCGCGCCGATGCGCCACGCGTCACCCGGCTATCCCGCAAAGTGCTGGCCAGCGTCGGCCTCGTTGCCAGCATCGGTATCGGCGGCGCGCTGATCTATGCGCTCCAGACCCGTGATGGCGGCACGGGGAACGAAGAGCTCTATTCCACGGAAAACCGGGCGACCGCCGATGGTCTCGCCGGCCTGCCACGCGACTATACCGGCCCGGTCCTCGGCCCTCCGCTCCCTGGTGATCTCGGCGGTCCCATTCTCGACGCCCAGAACCGCGGTCAGCCCGTCGTGCCGCCAACGCTGGCGACACCCCAGGTCAATCCCGAGGAGCAGCGCCGCCTTGCCGAGGAGGAAGCCGCACGCACAAGCCGCGTCTTCTTCCAGACCGGGCCGGGAACGGCAGCGGCTGCAGGGGGGGCTCCGGGCAGCGCCGGTCCGAACCTCGCCGGCCTCGGCCTGCCGGGACAGACAGGAACCCCGACAGCTCAGGATCGCCAGAACGCTTTCCTCAACGCCGGTGTCGATCGCCGTACCGTCGCCTCGGATCGTGTCATGGCTCCGGCGTCGCCCTATTTGCTTCAGGCTGGCGCGGTGATATCCGCCGCGCTCATCACCGGCATCCGCTCCGATCTGCCCGGCCAGATCACCGCGCAGGTCACCGAGCATATCTATGACAGCCCCACCGGCCGCATCCTTCTCGTGCCGCAGGGCACCCGCATCATCGGCGAATACAGCAACGATGTCGGCTTCGGGCAGCGGCGCGTGCTGCTGGTCTGGAACCGCCTGATCCTGCCCAATGGTCGCTCGATCGTGCTGGAACGCCAGCCCGGTGCGGACACGCAAGGCTATGCCGGTCTCGAAGACGGCGTGGATTACCACTGGTGGGATCTGGCGAAGGCTGCCGGCCTCTCGACACTTCTCGCCGTCGGCACGGAGCTCGCCGTGGATGACGAGGACCGCCTGGTCCGCGCTATTCGTGATGGCGCGCAGGACACCATCAATGACGCCGGCCAGCAAATCATCCGCCGTCAATTGCAGGTCGCGCCTACGTTGACAATCAGCCCGGGCTTCCCGGTCCGCGTGATCGTCACCCGCGATCTCGTGCTCGAACCCTATGGAGTAGCGCAATGACGAAACTGAAACTTGGCCCGATCACTGAGGACAAGCCCGTCAAGGTGACACTGGACCTGCCGGGAGCGCTGCACCGCGATCTCGTCGCCTATGCCAAAGCGCTGGCGTACGAGACCGGCCAGCCGATCACGGATCCCAAGCGCTTGATCGTACCGATGCTCGAACGCTTCATTTCGACGGATCGAGGTTTCGCAAAGGCACGGCGGAAACCGAGCCAGTTCCCCCCCAAACCAAAGGATCCTGCGAACGGTTCATAATGCGGCACGAGTTACAGCGTTTCGAAATGATCTTCGCCAAGCTAAGCAATCGTCGAAAAGCAGGATTATCGTTGTTGCGCGACCAAACTGCGCAAAAGGGGAGCACCTCGCCCTTGAGCGGGCGATACACGACTCCCGGAAACCGCGCCGCAATCGTCGCTTCACTGGTTAACGTCAGATCTCTTCCATTGGCCACGACTTGCATCAAGGTGTCACGATAAACTGCGTGCCGCTGAACGTTTGGACTGTACCCCAATTCGGCCAAGTGCTTGACAAGATAGTCATGAATCTCAGAGCCGGACTGCCCCTCGCTGACGACGAATTCCCGATCGCGGAGGTCATTCCATTCAATTTCTTGCTTTTCGCACAATTCGTGCCTGCGCGACATTGCAACATAGACCCGTTCGCTCCAGAGATGCGCCGCTTCGCAATCGTCAGCGGCAGACATTCCGGTCAGGAAGGCGACGTCCAGCCGGTGCTGCTTGATCGCCGGGAGATGGTCGCTCGATTCCCCCTCAATATACACGATCCTAACGCCTTCATGTGCACTCGAGTATGTGTTGAGCAATTCAGAAATGAACCCCGAGGCCATTGAGGACATCAGGCCGACCCTGACCAAGCCTATATCTCCCGTTCCGATGACGCCAACATCCAACGTCGCCTCGGTGAGATGGCCTATGGCCTGGCGCGCTCTGCAGACAAACCGCTCGCCCGCATAGGTGAGTGTGACGCCGCTATGCGCTCGAATAAACAGCGCTGCACCGATTTCATCTTCAACTTCGCGAATACGACGGCTGATCGTCGAAGGCTCAACGGAGAGGCTGAGCGCCGCGCGCCTGAAGCTCTGCTGTTCCGCTGCCGCGAGAACATATCGCAAATGACGGAGCTCAAACTTCAATTCTTCTGTGCTCCGCCGGATTGAATGTGTCGACCACGAACGGCGCAAAAAAAGTGTCGCGTGATTTCAGTCGCCGCTGGATCGTCAAGAGGTGGGCTCGTGAAAGCATCAATTTTTCGAACTTCCTTTTGCATCGAAGGCTCCCAACGCGACATCCACTCAAATGTCGCCGCGCGGCCGGGTCGTGGCGAGTGAAGAAAGTTGAGCATAAGCTGAAGATCATTCAGCTTGTTGGAGGCCTTTCAAGCCACCACAAGGATAGCTCGCATATCGAGAACGTGCGTGAGAAAACACATACAATCAATTGAACTCGCTTAGGTTTCAACCTTCTTCCCATGAGGAATCATGGAGCAGATTAAAGCCTGGACCGTTACTGCTCGGAGGGTTGCGGCTGTTGCTCGTAATCGACCTATTTCAAGACCGGCGTGAAGCGACGAAGTTGATAGACACCAAAGCGGTTCTGGCAGTTGCTCAGCGTTCCAAGGCGACTGGTGCGGCTCGACATGCATGTGGATCGACCCGGAGCACACGAATCGGCGCTCGCGCGAAATAGTTCAGCCAGACCACCTTCGGGATAGGATCTGCACCGCGCGAACAATCTGCGCCTCGTCCAGCGCCGCATATGCGCATGCGATTGACATAATCAGTCACGCTGATGCCGGCCTGATCGTTGAACAGGCGCGCGAGATTGCGTGCCGCTAGTCACGGCGATCTGCATCAGTTCTTCCACCGACCAATCACGCGCTGGCTCGGCGGCCACCGCATCCTGCACGCGATGGATGGCGGGATGGATGTGATTGCGGCCACCAGCCACGGCGAAAGCTGCGGATCGCTCCCGCTGCGGCGGAGATAGACGGCAAGATAGCGCGCGACCGCAAGCGCCACACTATGGCTTGCCTCCTGCGCCACCACGGCGAGCATCAGGTCGATCCCAGCAGTGATGCCGGCGCTGCTCAGCCGCTCGCCATGCTCTACATAAAGCCGGTTGTCGCAGATTTTTGCAGCCGGCGCCAGCTGCCGCAGAGCTTCGATGGCGGCATGGTGAGTAGTGCATTCATACCCGTCGAGCAGCCCGGCACGGCCCGCAAGTAGTGCGCCAGAACAGATCGTCAGCAAACGGACGCCCGGACGTATCGCATCACGCAACCAATTGACGATGGCGGTTTCCATTGGAGCATCATCGACGCCATCAGGAATCACACCGAGCGGCTGGTCAGCCGCACCTGAAACGAGAACAATCGCCTCCTTTGGCAAGGACTCCGGCAGAGGCGCAGTGCCGGCAAGGCGCAGCCCGACGGAACAATGAACAGTCTCGCCCGGCCCTACATGACGGACCTCGAAACATAGCTGGTCCTGCTCGAGGTTGGCCTTGCGCAAGACCTCGATCGGGCCGGCGATATCGAGAAGCAAGGCGCGCGGCGGCACGACGACAAAGACCGGAATCGTCCTTGTCCGCGCACGGTCACTCATGCAACCGCCTTCGTAGGCCCTGTGCTCAAGGCGTCAGCGATGGTGGCTACGCGGGCAAAACGACCGGACAACACCAGTTCGGTCCGGGCGCGGATTTCGGCGGCGCTCCACACCCGGCTTGATGCGTCTGTCATCGGGAAGGTCAGTGTGGCTTCCCCGACATAATCCACTTCATAGCCGAGGTCGGAGGCATGTCGGGCTGTGGTTTCGCACCACTGCTCGGTGCGGATACCAGAGACGATCAGCCGTCGTATGCCGTTTCTCGTCAACCACACATCGAACCCGCTGCCGATGAGCACGCTGTGGCGGCGCTTGCGGAACACCGCATCTGGCGCGATTTCGAGCTGTGCCAGGGTCGTCACGAGGCCGGAAGCTTCGGCGAAAGGCCCTCATCCTCGACATGAAAGATCTGCACGATGGGGCATGCCAACTCCTTTCGCGTCATCGATCAGCGCCTTTTGGCGTTCAATGTAGGCGGCAAACCCTTCTTCGCGGAAATAGGGGCGGTGGCGGAAGGATTCCTGAGCGTCGATGACAACGAGCGCGGCTTCATGGGACATTCTTGTCGCTCTGATATTTATTATGGAGCTACGATAGTGTCTTCCAGGCAAAAGAAAATTCCCGCTACGGACAAATAGCGGACAATTTACGCCAAACTGCGTCTTTGATACCGCATGAGGAAAATTGTCGATCAGCTGAGATGACTTCAGTTTTCAGCCTTCCATGGAGCCCTATGATCCTCCCATGGAGATCAAGGGATCGTTGGATTGAAAGTCTATCTCATGCTGAGGGACGTCGATAACGGGGAGTTCCGCCCTCGGGTTGCCGAGGCAGCCAGCTTCGGCTGGAGCCTGCACGGCTACCCCTACCCGACCTATGACATCAACAGCCAACCGGCCATCTGCTGTCAGGCCGTGACGAACCAGGTTCTAGGACGCCAATGCGGTCTCTCCATGAATCTTTTCAGGTAACAGGGCTCGGGACGATGGCTTCATTTATAACGCTTCCAGGTATTGGCGGCTCCGGGGAAACGCACTGGCAAAGCCATTGGGAAGCCTACGATCCGTCCTTCTCCCGTTTTCAGCCGACTGACTGGGACCGGCCCAACCTCGCTGACTGGCAGCTAGCCATGGAAAAAGCGATCGACGCCAGCAACGAACCGCCCGTTCTTGTCGCACACAGCCTAGCTTGTCTGCTCGTCGCCCATACCGCGCAGCAGATCGCCGGTCGTGTGAGAGGGGCCGTACTCGTGGCAGTGCCGGATCCCTCCTCCCCCGTATTTCCGGCGGAGGCAACTAGCTTTGGCAACTTGCCCCACTGTTCACTGCCTTTTCCCACCCTCATTATTGCAAGCTCCAACGATCCCTATGCCGCACCGGAACATGTCAGAGCTCGATCTCTGGAATGGGGCGCGGGTCTCGTCGACATCGGCGCTTACGGTCATATCAACGGTACGAGCAAACTTGGCACTTGGGATCAAGGACGCATGCTCCTTGACGCATTCTGCGCCGGAATTCGAGTTTGATATGGCGTCTCATTTTCTAATTTCAGCGGGAGTTGCTCATTTCTAGTCTCGCCCGCAACTCGCCCATCATGCGCATCATCGATAATTTGACCGTTTCGGTCCGCCCCACTTTCCGTAGCCGACCGACCTTCAAGCAATGGAATTGATTGCCCATGGACCTGAACAGCTTCGCGCTACTGATTGTCGCCGGTCTTATTGGCGGCCTCTGCAATGCGGTAGCCGGCGGCGGGACCTTCTTCACTTTCCCTGCGCTACTTGCTGTGGGGGTTCCACCAATTGTCGCCAATGCCACGAGCGCGATTTCGATCTGGCCCGGACATGCCACCAGCCTGCTGGGGTACCGCGAGGAGTTGGCACGGCATGCCAGCCGCCTGAAATCCAGTGCACCGGCCTTCGTCATCGGCGCGGCCATAGGCGCGGCGCTGCTCGCGGTCACGGGCAATGGGGTATTCCGGCAACTCATTCCGTGGTTGTTGCTTGTCGCAACGCTTCTGTTCGCGATCGGTCCGAATCTGCGATCATGGATTTACACGAACCGTTCCGGGACGCTGCCCAAACCGGTCATCTTCCTCATCGACCTCGTCGTTGCGATCTATGGCGGATATTTCGGAGCGGGGCTCGGCATCCTCCTGATGGCTGTTCTGACCTTGATCGGACTCAGCGACGTAAACGAAGCCAATGCCGTTAAGAATGCACTTGCGACCATCGTCTCCACCCTTGCGGTCGCGGTCTTTATTGCGTCGGGGATCATTGCCTGGGGACCCGGAGCCGCGGTCCTGGCAGGCGCGATCGTGGGCGGCTACCTAGGCGCGCGTTTCGCCCGCTGGATCAATCCGAAAATCCTGCGCGGAATCATAATCGCCGTGGGGCTTGGTCTGACCTGGTTCTATTTCTAAGACGCCGCGGCAGCCAGCAGGGACTCCAGCGTGACCTGCCGGAAGCGGCTTACCGGCGAGATATCACCTTCCGCACGCATTCTGAGAAGCGCGCCTTCATAAGCATCGATGATTGCATCCGCGAGACCGGCGATGTCCGCCTTCCCTTGCAATTCGCCTCGTTGTCGAGCTTCCGACAATAGATGCGTGAGATTGCCCCGCCAGATGCCGAATGCCGCCTTTAGGCGTGCACGTAACACGTCGCTGTGGGGAGCGCTGGTCTGGGAAAGAACACCGTAAAGGCAACCGGCGGAGAGACCTGCCTCGGACATCTGTGTCTCAAGAGCCGAAAAATAAGCCCGCATTCGGTCGAGAGGATCGCCCGCGCCATCCATGTGTTCCGCTACGAATTCTGCATAACGCTTGTCATATGCATCCAGAACCTCAAGTGCGAAATCTTCCTTGCTGTCGAAGTAGTTATAGAACGAACCCTTCGGCACGCCGACGGCAGCAAGGATCTGCTGAATGCCGATCCCCTCATACCCCTTGGCGATGAAGGAGCTCATGCCCTCGTGGAGCAGAATCTCGCGTGTGTTTCTTCGTGCCATTTGACAAACTTAGACCGGTCGTCTTAGCTCGTCAATCTGGCAAGTAGACCGGTCGTCTTGATTCGAGGGGAAAGTTATGCACGAACGGCGTCTTTATGGCTTGATACTGGTCGCGGCAGGGACTGTGCTGTGGAGCCTTGCCGGTCTTTTCGTGCGAGCGATTGATCTCGGCGTATGGGATCTGATCCTCTGGCGATCGATCTTCGCCTGCCTTTGCCTGCTGGCAGTTGCCGTCGCTCGGCCGACAGGCGGCTCCGGCTTCGGATGGCATGGATGCCTCGCCGCATGTCTGTCGGCGACGGCAATGTTCTGCTATGTTGCAGCCCTCACGCTGACGACAGTTGCCAACGTTCTGATCATCTATGCGACGCTTCCCTTCGTGACGGCAGCACTGGCATGGGCCGCCACCCGTGAAACGGCATCGCGGCGCCTGCTGGGGGCGAGCACGGCGTCAATGGCCGGCATTCTTTTCGTTGCCGGCACTTCACTTGGTGCCAGCGATATTGCCGGCAATACGCTGGCCTTCGCCATGACAGTCAGCTTCGGCGCACTTCTCGTCATGACCCGCTTCTACCGCAGCCTGAACCTCGGCCATGTGAACGCTGCCGGCGCGGCTCTGTGCGCAGCTGTGGCGCTTCCCTTCTCATCCGGACAGATGCCTACATTCGATACGCTCGCGCTGATATTCCTGCTTGCCCTTCTCACGACGGCGCTCGCGTTCATGCTTTTTCTGGTCGGCGGGCGTCACGTCGCATCGTCGGAGTCGGCGCTCATCGCACTCCTGGACGTCGTTCTCGGCCCCCTCTGGGTCTGGCTGGCCTTCGCGGAAGATCCCGGCCAGGGAACAATGGCAGGTGGGCTTATCGTTGTGACTTCGGTGGTCTGGTACTTCTGGCCTTCTCTGCGCCGATCCTATGGGCGTTAGCGGGAAGTCCATTGCTCCGCATCAGACCGGGCCTTGATCCGGTCTACGATGGCCTTGACCCCGGCAAGTGCCTGTTCGAGATCATTGCCTGAGGGCGCGCCGATACAAAGACGGATACCGGAGCGATCAACGCCGGCTGATGTAGACAATGGCGGGGTCACCAGAATGCCGAGCGCTTTGGCTGCGGCGTCAAGCGCGTCGGCATCAAACCGGCTAAGCGGAACCCATAGATGATACCCGACATGGACAGGCTGATGCACAGCCTCACCCAAAACACCCATTGCCATCGTGCGGCGGCGAATGGCCTCTTCCTGTATAGCGGCACTGATTGCATCGGCGGTCCCGTCGAGAAGCCATTGTTCCATGACCGAGCAACTCAACGGACTGATCATCAGCCCGCTCGCATGCAAAGCCGCCTCCGCCCGCTCCAGCCACACTTGCGGAACGACAAGTCCGCCGATCCGCAAAGACGGATTGAGCGTCTTTGAAAGGCTGTTGATGTAGAAGACACGTTCAGGCGCAAGGCTTGCGATCGGCGGGTAGTCGGGGTCAGGTGCAACTGCGTAAACGTCGTCCTCGATAATGACGATATCGGACTTGCGGCAGACTTCGGCGATCGCTTCTCGTCTCGCCTTGCTCATCGAGCTCGTGGTTGGGTTTTGCATCGTTGGCGTCAGATAAACCGCCGAATTGACACCATCCCTGTTCGCAAGTTCCCGTTCAAGCTGATCCGGGAGCATACCCTCTTGATCCATGGCCACAGCCGCCAGCCTCACGCCTAGATGACGCGCCAGATTAATGATGCCGGGATAGGTCTGTTCCTCCACGAACACAGTCCCGCCTGGCCCGCTCAGGATGGAAAGACTGACCGAAAGGGCATGCTGTGCTCCGTTGGTCAAAAGCAGGCATTGGGGATCGGCTTCCATGCCGAGGCGGCGAAACCATCGCGCCAGCTCATTGCGAAACCTGACATGCCCGTTCACTGGTGGATAGGCATTGAAGACATCGGCGTCGACGCGCTTGGCAATGGCAGCGAGAGATCGAGACAGAAGCCTCTCGCTAATGACGGCGGGCGGCGCATTTCGCGACAGGTCGATTACAGCCCCCTTGTGGGCTTCAGTGACCGCCACGAATGTCCCTCGCCCGTTGACGGAACGCACAAGGCCACGCCGTTCGAGTATCCCATAGGCCTTTGTTACCGTGCCAAGCCCAATGCTGAGACGCCAGGCAAGATCGCGGTGCGCAGGAAGCCTGGCACCGACCTCCAACTGCCCGGCAATGATGTCCTCCGACAATGCGGCGACGAGCCGGTCACAAGCAGATGCCGTACCACCGCTCAGACGGGGTTCCCAAGGAGACTGCAAACGCATGCGCGCACCTCGATAGTGTCACATGACGCTTTTATATTTTGAGCAAAGCGTCACGTCCATTACTATCGACATTATGAAGCCCTCTGCCGTGAAGAAGGCCCGCATGAACGAGTTACAATTATCCTCATACAGCACGAATTCGACTGTCTGCGGAGCCCTTCTGACGGATGGACGCCTGGAAGTCGCCGATGAGGTACTGCGTAAGCGGACCGACATCCCATTGCGCGGCGACCGTTGGCGCATCGAGTTGGACAACCGGCTGGATTTCGATCGAGGTTCCCGCAACGAAGACTTCGTCTGCCGCACACAATTCAGACAGCGAGACTTTTCTCTCCACGACCTCCAAGCCGCGCTTGATTGCGAGAGCGAAAACATGGCGCTTGGTGATGCTGTCGAGAAAACAGTCTGCTACCGGGGAAACAAGCCTCTTGCCCTCAACCAGCATGATATTCGTCGCAGTCGTCTCCGCGATGTTTCCATCGATATCGAGCAGCAGGGCATCATCGTAGCCTTCGTCGTTCGCAGCATGTCGGGCAAGCGTGCCGATCATGTAGAGGCCCGAGCATTTGGACGCCGTCGGCGCGGTATCAGCTCTAGGCCGGCGCCAGGCAGCAAGCGCAAGCTTGATACCGTTTTCGCACTTGCCCAGCGCAGCCGGTGTTGGCCAATCCCATGCTGCAATGGCGACATGGATGCTCGCGCGCCGGGCAGAAACGGATACGCTTTCACTGCCACGCCATGCGAGTGGTCGGATGTAGGCGTCTTTCAACTCGTTAGCCCAGAGCACGGCCTCCGTCGCCTTGGTGAGTTCCACAACAGATCTAGGGATCGTGTAGCCGAGCAGTTCGGCGGAATGGGCGAAGCGCTGAAAATGCGCATCCCCAAGGAAAACCTGCCCGTCGTAGGCGCGGATGCCTTCAAAGACTGCACCACCCATATGAAGCGCATGGGTAAGAACAGGAAGCCGCGCCTCAGCCCAAGGCACCAGCGCACCATCGAACCAGATCAATCCGTCACGATCATCAAAGGGAAACATGGGAGCGTCGCTCTTGGCTGTTTGAAGCTGTTTGTGCGCAACATTTTCCTCCGAAGCTGCCGCCTGCGGCGAGTGAGTAATCTTCAGAGCAAGGTGAGATTTGCTCTATTGCGCGCATCGCAGGCGTACGGATCGCAAAACATCGCGTCTGGTGTGGCAAAGTTTGGAGGCTGAATTGACTGAAACAATGCGACTGAACGTGCCGCTCAACGCATTGAGGGCATTCGAAGCAGCAGCTCGCCATCTGTCGATAAAGGATGCGGGCGCGGAAATTGGCGTAACGCCATCGGCCGTCAGCCATCAACTGCGTATTCTCGAAGAGTTATTGGGCGTCGACTTGATGCGGCGTGCCGGGCCGCGGCTCGAACTGACAGAGACTGGCCGAGTTTTGGCGCCGGAACTCACCGCAGGTTTCACAAGGATCATCGATGCTGTAGGAGCGCTCAAGAACGAGCGCAAACTTGGGCCGCTGCGCCTGTCGATGCTGCCAACATTCGCCGTTCACTGGTTTTCGCCGCGGCTCGCCACCTATCCGTTCACTCGTTCAGGCTTTGAATTGCTGATCTCCGCGACACAGACTGCAGTTGACCTCACTGCAGGCGTTGCCGATGCCGCTGTCCGTCATGGTAAGGGATCCTGGCCTGGTGTTCTCGCCGAACATCTATTCGAAGAGAACGTCGCGTTATTGGGAAAAGCCGAGTTGGCCACGAAGGATGAAGCCAGCCTTCGCAAGTCGATTGAGCGAGCAAACCTTTTCCTTTCCCAGCATCGACGCGAGAATTTCGAGCGGTGGAATGACACCTTGCCAGGAGGCCCGATCAAGCCGGCCGCAATCACCATTGTGGATTCGGCCGGCCTCGGACTGAAAGCCGCAATCGACGGCGCTGGCCTAACCCTGGTGGGAACCGAGATCGCAGGACAGGACATTGTCGCAGGGCGCGTTGCACCTCTTTTGGGCCATCAGATTCCAGCGAATGCCGGCTACTATCTTTGTTATCCGCCGGCTCTTGAGCGGGATCGCCGTCTCAGAAACGTTCGCGCCTGGATGTTAGCCGAGGCAGCAAGGTCGAGCGGAGCGACAGAGGAGATCCGCTGATACCGCCGCCATGAATGGTCTCTGAAGGAGCCGCCTTCCCGCTTTTCCATCGAGGGCGAACCTAAATGGCGTCCGCCCACATCCCTTCTTCCCTTCTCCAAAGTGAAAAGAGCTCATTCGAGCGCCAGAGATGCTCATTCGACAACCGCTTGCGGCCGCTCAATCATTTTGCGTCTGCCTCCACGGGAGAAGCAGCCAAAAGAGGATTTCGATGCGACAAGTTCACGAAGGCGAAGTGCCAGAAGGTGGATGGCGCAGAAGCTTGTGGGTGCCGATCATCGCAGGCGGGATCATCATGGGCATGGCTCTGGGCATCCGTCATGTGCAGGGCCTATTTTTGCTGCCCATCACTCTCGACAGAGGGTGGTCGCGCGAAACGTTCGGGTTCGCGGTGGCCGTGCAGAATCTGACATGGGGTATTGCTCAGCCGTTCACTGGCATGTTGGCTGACAAATTCGGCTCAGCCAAGGTGGTCGCCATTGGGTTAATCGCCTATGCGTTGGGCCTGTTCGCTATGGTCTATGCCGAGACGTCGCCCGCGTTCGTCCTGAGCGCCGGCATATGCATCGGCATCGCGCTTTCCGGCACCGCGTTCGGCGCCATTTACGGTGCGCTGAGCCGGATCATGCCTGCGAAACGGCGAAGCTGGGCCCTCGGTCTGGCGGGGGCTATTGGAGGCATCGGTCAGTTTGCCATGGTGCCTGCTGCTCAAGGCTTCATCGCGCTTTGGGACTGGACGGGTGCACTCCTGATCCTCGCCGTCGCGATGGCCGTCCTGCTGCCTCTGGCGTGGCCGATGCAAGACCGGAGCACGCCCTCCGAAACGAGCGCCTCAGACATCTCGATGGCGGCTGCAATCGCGGAAGCATTCCGGCACCGAGGCTTCTGGCTTCTCAACCTCGGGTTCCTAGCCTGCGGATTTCAGTTGGCCTTTATCGCCACCCACCTGCCGGCCTACCTCTTGGATCGGGGCGTTAGCGCATCCGAGGGCGTCGCTGCATTGGCCATTATTGCGCTGACGAATGTCGCAGGCACCTACCTCCTGGCCTTGTGGGGCGGCACCCTGCGCCGCAAATATTTGCTAACAGCGCTGTATCTCGTGCGGACCATCGCAATGGCACTTTTTGTCTTTCTGCCGCTGAGTGCCGTGAGCACCTACATCTTCGCGGCAGTCATGGGCTTCCTTTGGCTCGGCACCGTACCGCTGACGAACGGCCTCGTCTCACAGGTGTTTGGCGTACGATACATTACGACACTGTTCGGGTTCGTGTTCTTCGGCCATCAGCTTGGGTCGTTTTTCGGGGTTTGGCTCGGCGGCTATCTCTTCGAGCGGACGGGTTCCTATCAGACGGTATGGATCATTGCCATGGGACTGGGCATTGTCGCAGCGATGGCCCATTGGCCGATCGACGATAGAGCCATCAGTTGCAGGCCGCGGGCGGTGTCGCCAGCATGACGCGGCTTCACACATCCTCGTCGGATTGGCTGCCGTTGGCGTGGCTTCTTATCGCTTGCATACCGGTTGTGGCTGCTTGGGCCTACGTGGATCCCCGGGACATTTGGATTTTGGCCTGGTCGGTCTGCAGCTAGGAGAGCAAAAGCGCGCGCGCGTCACCTATCCGTGGACGAGCGTGGCAAGCGAAACCGGCAAGCCATCCGAGAAGTCTCCAATCGTTCCGTGCAGCACCCGACTTGGTATGTATCCCCAGCAAGAGGTGCATCTTTCGACCTTTGATCCAGCACGAGGCAAAATCCCGACCTCGAAGCGATGGATCCGCGAGCGGCCAGCACCCGGGTCTGGATGCCGACTCCCGCATGGGTCTCACCATTGTTCGCCGTCGCCCAGCCAAAGCACATAGCTTTTCCAAGGTGCAGCCTCCGCAAAGCGCTCATAAGCTTGGCGTGCAGCTTTGTTGTCGTCTGGAACCAGCCAACGCAGGTGGATCCAACCCCGTTCCCGACCGATTTCAGAAACGGCGTCGATCAGGTTTCGTGCCAGCCGCCGCCCTCGAAACGACGGGGCGACAAAAAGATCATCAAGCTGCCCGGCGCGGCCTCCCGAGATCGCTTCAGGCAGATCGAAAAAGATGGCGAATCCAACGAGTTGATTCTCGAGGAAGGCTCCGACAGTCTCCGCCATCGTGTCTTCAAGGAGCACGATCCCTTTGCTGACATCGGGAAGGAGCTTTGTCGGGCTCTGACGCATTTCCCAACTATACTCAGCTACCAGCGCCGCGAAAGTTTCGGCGTCTCCTGCTTTGAGGCAGCGAATCTCAAGCGCCCCGTGCAACTCGGTTTCGCTGCTCACCAGCCACCTCTCTCGATCCATTCTTCCATCATCGGAATACGATCCCAACCCCAAAACGGCTCGCCATCAACGATGAAGAATGGGGAGCCGAAAATCCCGAGCGCAACCGCCTGCTCAGAGATCAGCTTAACCCGCTCCTTGACTGCCTGGCTGCCCGCCCCGGCGGCCAGATTGGTCCCGTCCAACCCGAGCGAAGCCGCAAGCGCAATAACATGATCAAGATTTCCGCCGTCGATGCCACGCGTGAAATAGGCCTCAAAGACGGCAAGCGCGAACGTCTTTGCAACGGTCGGATCGACATCATCGATGAGATAGAAAACCCGAATTGCTGCAAGGGCCACGGATGGGTGATGCTCCGGTAGCCGAAACGGCACGCCCCGCAAACGCGCAATACGTTGCCAATCCTTCTGGGCGTAGTCCCGCTTCAATGGCGTGGAGGAAAGGCCGCGCGACCCAGTCGCTTTGAACGCTGTTCCGAGCGTATAGGGGCACCATTTGATCCTCCTGCCCACTCGTTGGCCGAAGGCGTCGATCTCCAGTGCCGCGAAGTAGGCATAGCCCGAGGCAAAGTCGAACCAAAATTCAATGGGGCTATCACCTGTCATGAGAGTCTTTGGCTATTTCAGGAGTAGATCTGCAGTGCAAAGACCAGGATATGAAAAATAACCCATATTGCGAGGGGAGAAACTGACGCCACCCCTCGTTTCGGGGAGCAGCATGAACGGCTTATAAACAGTGAATAGACTATGGCGCGCATCGCCGATGTTCTCGTCCTTCACTGGACAAACGATCCGGCTTGCCCCCACCGTCCCGGTGACTACCCAACCCGCTCAAGAGAACTGGTCAACGGTTCCATTGATGTCTGTCTGGTTTCCTCGAACCTACGCACACCACATTCGGCCATAGCACGGAGCTTCAACGGCCGAAGCGACCAGTCAGAGTCGCCTTCGCCAGGCTGTGGCTATTGAGCAAGAAGCTGACCATAGCGCCTGAGGCCGAGGCCTCCACAGGGAGCTTTTCGACATCAAGTGCAAAAACCGTGACAACATACCGGTGTGGCGGGGCACCCTCCGGAGCACAGGGGCCGCCATAACCCTCCATCCCAAAATCGGTTCTTGTTGCCAATGCGCCAGCAGGTTGACTACCTTCCGCGAGAGACATCGTATCTGCGGGGATGTTGACCAGAAGCCAATGCCACCAGCCACTATCCGTGGGCGCATCTGGATCGAACATTGTTACCGCAAAGCTCTTCGTTCCGTCTGGAGCAGCGCGCCAGACGAGCGCAGGTGAGATGTTCTGGCCGAGACATCCGAAGCCGCGGAGAACATTTCGTTCCGGGATGGCGCCGCCGTCGGCGAAGGATGAACTGGTCAAATCCATTGCAGACGCAGCCGTATCAAACGGCATCGGCGCCGCGATGGCGACGAGAGCGGTCAAAATCCCACGTGCCGCGAACCCAAGTTCTTTGTTTCCCAATGTCTTCATTTCTCGCCCTCCCAATAATCAACGGCGCTGTCCTTCATGACATTCAGTTCGAACCGGCGCTCGGCCTTGTCGCCGCCAGGCGCCGAACCGACAAAAATGGCCACCTTACCGCTGTCGGGATATTCCAGAACGTCGGGTTCAAGCATGCTGCTGACCGCAAGGTATCTGAGCGGCTCGCCGCCTTCGGCAAGCAATTGGTGCGCAGTTTCGACCCCACCGGCCCGGCACACCACGACATCGCCCTGGGACACAGCATATTCCTCCCCGCCAAACCGAAGCCGACCAGCACCGCCCAGAATCACGAATAGTTCGTCGTTCCCGTGATGAGCGTGATAAGGCCAGGCTTTCTTGCCAGGCGGAACCTCTACATAGCGCGCGCCAAGACGTTTGGCGCCGAGGGGCGCTGCGACCGACGCAATTCGTGCTTCAAATGCCTCACCGTGAGATTGTGTCAGGAGTGAAAGCTCCTGAAGCCGTATGACTGGTCGCATAAATCCTTGCCTGCCTCTGGTCACATCGTTTCAGACACAACAAAGCCAGAACTGAAACTCAAGACAACTGAATGCTCCTCAGTCCATACGGAGAGATGCTCATTCGACTCTGAAGCCACGCCATAGAAAATCCAGCATCGAAGAAGGTTTGCTGACCGGGGCGGAGGCGTGGACGAACCAACGAAAATCCTGTCATTTGAACGGCATCCCGATGGAGGGCGTTCAGGCACGCCATTCCGCATGCAAGCACCCGATGGCGTGTGGCTCGGCGGCTTTGTCTGGAGCCATGCCGATGGCGTCGCCGACAGGGCCGTGGTGGTGATTTCCGCAGCAACATCGGTTCGATGCCGGTATTACTCTCGCTTTGCTGACTACCTGTTCGCGAATGGCTTCAATGTCATCACTTACGACTATCGCGGCATCGGAGAATCACGCCCGAAATCGCTACGTGGCTTTAAGGCGGACTGGGTGGACTGGGGCGAGCACGATCTCGAAAGCGCACTTCGCTATGCGGAGGCAGAATTTCCGGGGCAGATGATCCACGTTGTTGCCCATTCAATCGGAGGATTTGCAGTCGGTCTGGCACCATCAAGCCGAAAGGCTGGACGCATCTTCACTGTCGGGTCACAGTTCGCCTTCTGGCGCGACTACGCGGCCCCAGATCGCCCTCGGATGTATCTAAAATGGCATATCGTCATGCCGATGCTGACGAGGCTGTTGGGCTACTTCCCCGCCAAGCGCCTTGGTTGGATGGAGGACACACCCGCCGGCGTCGTCCGCGACTGGAGCCACATGAAAGCGCGGTTCGAAGACACCGTGCGACAGGATATTTTCATCGGCGGCGAGCGCGAGTCCGAATGGCTGCGTCGGCGGTTCACCAAGGTGACAGCGCCGATCCTCGCCATCGGCCTTGACGACGATTCCCACGGAACGCCTGCCGCGCTCGGTCGGCTACTGTCTTATTTTACGGCCAGTGCCTGGCGGCATTGGCATATCGCTCCCGAAGACATCGGTGTTCAGGCGATCGGACATTTCGCCTTTTTCCATGACCGCTTCAAGGACAGCCTGTGGCCCCTGGCGCTGGCATGGCTTCGATCCGGCGAGATCCCGGCTGGTTCACCCGGCCGCCTTCTGACGCAAGCAACCCCCATGAAGGAGCACCAATGTTGACCATCAAGACTGCAGGTGCCGATGATCGACGGGAATGGCAGCGCTTGTGGGGCGAAAACTGCGCTCATTTCGGAGCCGCGGACATGGATGATGCTGTCGTTGACGGACTCTGGCTGCGTATCATCAATGACGCCTATCCAATGCAGGCTTGGTTGGCGGTCGGCGATGCGGGATCGGTTGGGCTGGCTCACACCATTCTTCATCCACACACATTCTCTCTGAAATCCGTCTGCTATCTTGAGGATCTTTGGGTTTCGCCTCGTGCGCGTGGTGCCGGAGTGGCGACGGCGCTGATTGGCCATCTGGAACATCATGGGAAGCGCGAAGGATGGCGCCGCATCTATTGGGAGACGGACGCGCAGAATTCGCAAGCGCAGCACCTTTACGAACGAATTGCGTCCCGCCGCCAATCGATCATCTATCAAATCGACACGGCATCATGACGATGGCTGTCCGCTCCCACTCCGCCAGATGGCACGATCTCATCGTTATTGCGTCGTTGGCCCTGGCCCCGGCTATTGGACTTGGCATCGCACGCTTCGCCTACGCACTGGTTTTACCCGACATGCGCGCCGATCTGGGATGGACCTATGCGGATGCGGGCTGGATGAACACCACCAATGCAGCGGGCTACTTGCTTGGCGCCCTGCTCGCGGCACGCTCAATTGCGAGGTTCGGTGCATTCCGCGTGGTGGTCGCTGGGGCTTGGGCTTGCATCCTTGCCCTTCTGCTCTGCGCCTTCTTCCGCCATCCCTTGCCACTCAACGTCGCCCGCTTGCTCGCCGGTATCGGCGGTGGACTGACTTTCGTATCTGGGGGTGTGCTTGCGGTCAGGGTGGCGCAACGCAATCCCGAGCGCTCTGCATTCATGCTCGGCCTTTTCTACGCCGGTCCAGGACTCGGAATCCTATTGTCTGGCATCGCCGTCCCCGCAATCCTTTACAGAAGCGGGCCGGGGTCATGGGCAATTGCCTGGGCGGCGCTGGCCATCCTATCCGTGCCGCTGGCAATCGGCCTTCTGGCAGCACGCGGCGAAAATATCATGGCCTCATCCGTCGCGCGTGAGAAGCCGCGCTACGAGTCGATGCTTTGGCTTCTTCCCGGCTATGCCGTCTTCGGAGCAGGTTACATCGCCTACATGACGTTCATGATCGCCTGGGTGCAGAATAGCGGAGGAAGCGCGGGTTTTCAGGCGCTGTTCTGGTGTACAATTGGTCTGGCAACAATTGCATCGCCATGGCTCTATGCGGCCATTCTCAAGCGCTTTCGGCACGGCAACGCATTTGCGATCCTGACTGGCATTACAGCGATCGGCGCCGCCCTTCCTCTCCTGTCGGAAGGTGTCCCGCTGTTGCTGACATCGGCCGCCGTGTTCGGCAGCGCATTCTTCTCGGTTGTCGCATCCACGACAGCATTTGTCCGGCGCAATTACCGCCCTGAGCAATGGGCCACCGCTATCAGCATGCTCACCATCTTCTTCGGAATTGGCCAGATGCTCGGGCCAATCGCGACTGGTTTCATCAATGACTTGATGGAAAACCTCGCAGGCGGTCTATGGACGTCGGTGCTCCTGCTGTTCCTCGCCATGCTGCTCGCGAAGCTTCAACGTGATCAGAGCTTTGGGCCATAGGCCTGAAGCAAGCCGCAAGTGTCGGATCGGCGACTTGCAATCGCCAATCTCAGCCACGCGGGATTTGGCACCGCGCCGCAATATTTAGCGTCGCTCGAGTGTCGGAGTCGCTACGGCAAGCTTAGACGTAACCTCTGTCGAGTCACACTTCGGACGTCCACCATGTCGACGCCAGTGAAAGACCAGATCCCGCCAAAAATTCGGTCTTTTCCAGGTCTCTGCGTGCCCCTACCACCACAACCTGCGCAAAGTCCCGCTCCCTCATGTCCGATCGAACTTGCTGCAGGAGAGCTTGACCAACATCTTTCCACCGGCTCTTCGCAACTACGCAGAAGTCGTCAATCATAGCGGTTGCTCCGCCTGGATCGTAAACAGGCGGCGTCGGAAACTCGCGTGCAATAACAAAACCAATGACGTCGCCGTCCTCTATAGCCACGAATGACATGCTCTGGTCATCGGAAAATAGCTTCTCGAACCATGGTAAGGTTGAAGCAGCCGAGGTTGCTGCCTTTTTCCAAAATCTGGGTTCATAGTGCTCGTATTCTTCCCGCCGGGCTTCAACCAACTCCACACAACGCGGCGCATCCATCGAATTAGCTTTCCTGACCAGCATAATAGAACCTCATAACTTCAACTCGGCACGTCCCAACAACGATCCGTTCGTCGCCGATTCTGTTCACGAGGAACGCGCTCATCGGCCCATTGGTACGCTTGCAAACTTGGTCGTCGATCCCATTCTGCGCGATGGCTGACACAGTTGTGGTGCGGAGGCCGGAACGGTGGAGTGAACGTCTAATCGCCCCTCTCAAGGGGATCGATCGCCTGTACAAGCAGGACATTTCCTGTTGTTGACGCCAATCGATCAATCGCGATCTCCCGGTATTGTTCGGATGTTACCCATGCTTGAAACGCGTCTCGGCTGGGGAAGGACAGCACGATCAACTTCTCACAGAACAATTCCCCTTCCACGACTTCCGGATGCTCATCGGCGGCCAAAAGGCGGCCTCCATATTGACCGAGCGTTGGGAGGAAGCGGTCAGCATAGCGCTTGTATCGGTCGCGGTCGTGGATCGAAATTTGCGCAATGGCAAGTACGGTCATGCAATGCCCTCGCTCCAATCGGTCGGATCGACCGTCGCGCGGTCGCCGGACGTGCTCGGACTGGACGATAAAACGAAGAGCAAGTCGGATTTCCCCTTGTTCAGCACCCAGTGCGGCTGACCTGCCGGAACGTGCAGGCCCTGCCCCGGGCCGATGAGCGTCGAGCCATCCGGTGTGCGGAGTGTCATTTCGCCATCGAGCACATAGAAGAACTGGTGGGCATATTGATGCACATGCGGTTCTTCTGCGGTGTTTGGAGGCATGGACTCTTGGCGCACCTGCAGATGATCAAGTTCGAGCAATTTCCACCCAGAGCATGCATCACCCCAGGAGTAGAAATTTTCGTTGCCCGCTTCCACCAGCCTCACGCCGATGTCTCCACGACCTCGGCGCCATAGAAGGCTTCCCCATAGACTTGCCGGCGATCGCGGAAGCGCATGAGTTCGGAAGCCCTCAAGGTGCGGCCGCCTGCCCGCGATACATAGTGAACCAGGAGCGTCTGGGTCGCCTCATCGCACACCACGGATTCGAACCGGAACTTCAGATCCGGCACCGCAAGAAGTGCCTTTTTCCAATAGGAGTATAGATCCTCGCGACCGGACACAGTGGCATTCCCGGTCACGCTTTGAGCGCGAGGGCTGACGAAGATCGCATCGCTGGCGAACGGTTCGATCACAGCGTCCACATCATGTCGGTTCCAGGCGTCAATCCACTCCGACGCAAACTGCTCGAGATCAGGGCGTGATAGGAATGTCATAGCCAGAATAGTCCTGCTGTCATGGCCGCCAAGGCGGCCATGGTTCGGTTGATCAAACGAAGTTTCATCGGGTCGCGAAGGACCTGCCGCAATCCCGCACCGAAGGCCGCCCATATGGTCATACAGGGCGTGCCGATCACGGCGAACACAGCGCAAACGAGTGCGATCCGGCCGGCATAGCCATCACCGGGAGAGACAAACGCAGCAATGACGGTGACAGCGATCAACCATGCTTTGGGGTTGACGAACTGGAAGGCCGCCGCTTGCAGAAACGTAATTGGTTTCGCAATATCGGTTTCACGTACTTCGGCGGCACGCCAGAGCTTGTAGGCAAGCCAAAGCAAATAGAGGGTACCGATCACTTTCAAGCAAATCTGGATCCTGGGCTCCAGAGCAAAAACGGCGCCGAGTCCCAGTCCGACCAATGTGAGCTGGACGGCGACCCCAAACGGTATACCGAGAATGTGGGGCCATGTTCGTCTCAGCCCGAAGATAAGACCTGACGTCGTAAGCATGACGTTGTTCGGCCCCGGCGTGATCGACATCACGAAGGCGTACAGGGCGAGCGCTGTCAAAGACGCGGTATCCATCCTCAGATCCGTTTTATAACGTGTCCTCCCTTCGGAAGGCTCGTAAGCCATACCTGCCACGGAACGAGCATGTTGGCTGCTGAGGTTTCATCAGGCAAAGATGAGCTGTTCTCCGTCGCGCCGCGAGCATCACTATGCAAGATCGGAGACGAATGTCGCTCTGATTTTGCTGAGCATTACTGGGAGAAATCTATGGCCCTAGCGGTGACTGCGAGGCTGGATCAAGAATTTTCGGATCTGTTAGATGGGCTGCGTAGCGTGATCCAGCGCAATTCGGACGTCGAGCCGGGGCCAAACTATCCTCCCCATATCACTTTGGCGGTGTTCGAAGCCGATATACCGGCGGACCATTTAACTGAGCGGCTGAGCAACCTGTGCAAAAACATGGCGAGCTTCTCGGTCGCAAACTCCCACTTTGGCGTCTTTCCGGGAGAGCCCGCATATGTTTTCCTAGCACCTGTCGTGACGAAGGCGTTTCTGAATTTGCACGAGCAAGTAGTCGGCGCTCTCCCAACAAAACTAATCCATCAGCATCATGCGTGCGGGAGCTGGGTACCACACATTACCCTCGCATCCGTCCGTGAGAATCCCATGGAAGCTCTCGGCACCATCGTTTGCAACTTGAACGAATACCGAGGCAAAGTAGTAGGCCTCGACCTGGTCCACTTCCCACCGATCGAAATCTTGGAAAGCTTCCCGCTGTCACCCGCCTCCGAGAGATTTCCTCAATCTTAGGCGAGAGATATTCAATCCGGGTCAGCGCCCATCGCAAGTAGGCTGTGGGGAACCTCACCTTTCCTGGAGCCATCATGAACGCTGAAATCGGAAACCCGATCGATAAAAGCATAGAGCAACGGATACAAGATAGCTTCCATCGGCAGGGATTGATGGCCCATCTCGGCGCGTCTTTACATTCGATCCGCCGCGGTCTGGTCACCATACGGATGCCATTCCGCCCGGAGCTTTCACAACAGCACGGCTACTTCCACGCAGGAGGCACTTCGGCAATCGCGGATTCAGCTGGCGGATACGCTGCTTTCACGATGTTTCCTGAGGACAGTTCTGTTCTCACCGTGGAATTCAAGATCAACCTATTGAACCCTGCCCAAGGCGACGCCCTTGAAGCGACTGGAAAAGTAGTCAAATCGGGGAGAACTCTCACGATTTGCCAACTTGAGGTTTTCGCTGTCAGCGGTCACAGACGATCTCTTGTCGCAATCGGCCAACAAACATTGATGTGTATGGCCGGGCGCCAAGACGCACCCCAAAAGCCGTTGAATTGAAACTGAAACGGTTCAATCGTTGCGGTCGGTCTCGACATCTTTAAATGAGCGTTACCACCCACAGCAAGTCTATTGCATAGCTGCATCGCGAGCGCTCGTTGCTGCCCGGCCCACTATTTATTTGGCCTTGCCACCAACGTTCCGTCCCGGTGGCAAACCGACCATCAAAGCTCTATCTGCCAAAGCTTGTTCTCGAAGACAGATGCCATCAGTTTCGCTCTCTGACCCGAATCTGTCGCCAACCGAAGCGCTCAGCCGTCCCTCATCACTAACACCCGTCAGGCGAGGATCGGAGATCCTGCAAAGAAACACCCTGGTATCCAGACGCCGCGATCGAGCCGCAGAGTTCGTTCCATTGGCAGCCGCCACAGGCATGACGGATTTTGGCAGAAGCGAATCTGCCGCGAAGCCGACTTACGACACCATCCACAAGTGCCAGCCTAGTTCCAGCCCGGATATTCAGCTTCAACACCGGAGCGATATCGTCGACCGCCGCCCGATCGCGCAATGTCACACTGGCATGATGACAATGGGGGTCGAGATCGTTGAGGAGTGGCGCACAGATGTCGTCCGGTCCCTCCACGATTTCGATCACCTCCCCCGATCTAAGCCGCTCCGCGATCCTGGTCATATTGGCGGTGAAGGCGGGGCTATACCCTTTTCCGACATAAGTAAGGACACACAATAGATGATGCGGGCGCAGCCGCACCGTCATCTGGAAACGCGCTTCGAACCACGCGCCGTCACCTTAAGTGTCACCGCGCCGAGCCCAGATTTCAGGACAGCGCCGGCTAGGAAAGGAATCACCCCCGCCACCAATGCCTGCTCTCCACCGATAAGAACAGCCAACCAAGCTGCGCCGAGAATGAGGCAGAGCACATTGCTGATCAGCATGCCAGCAAAGGCCAACCAAACTCGGTGCCCATTCCAACCCCGCTCGGCCAACCAGCCCATGACCATGCCGGCAATGGGGAAAGCAAAAAGATAACCACCCGTTGGGCCGCCAAAATGATGAAGACCGGCGGCTCCACCAGCCAATACCGGCAGGCCAAGCGCCCCCTCGACCAACCACGCGGTGATTGTGATGCCGCCTAGACGCCATCCATAGAGTGCGCCCAAAAGAGCAATAGCAAATGTTTGCATCGTCATTGGAACCGGAAACATCGGGACCTCAACATAGGAAGAAAGTGCGAGAAAGAGGCTACCGACAATCACCGCGCCTACTTTCCAGGCTAGGGGGCGAGTTTGCAGGTCAAGGGGACTGAAACCTGACTTGAGAGCTACTGTCGAGGCCGCCATCCGTGTCTCCAATCAAAATTATAGATAATTTATCGATTCTATCACTAAAAGAATCCACAGATTGATAGTCAAAGCAAGGCTATCCTCGATGAGACATCGAAACATGCAGATGTCATATGCCATGCAATTGAAGGGTAGCTGCCAGCCTGCACGGGTGCGGGTACTTACAATCGTCCTCGACCAAGGCCTCGTGAACCTTGCCTCGGCGACTCCTTACCTATCCACTGCACATGCCGCGCAAGGAGTGCCACCGCGGCTTCGGCATCGCCTGAGCGAAGCGCGGCAAGAACAGCACGGTGGTCTCGGTCGGTTGGCGTTTCCCATTCCGACCGCCAGCCGGAGAATAGAAAGCGGGCGCTGGCGGTGTGCAGATCGTCGATGGCGCGGAGAAGCCGCGGCATTCCGCAGGGCACAAGGATAAGCCGATGAAACCTCCGGTTAGCCTCTTCCCAGGCGTGAACATCGCCGGCACGATCACCCGCCCGTGTTGCCTCTTCCGCCTCATCAAGGATCGTTTGGGTCAGATGTGGAACAGCATTACGGAGCGCTAGCACCTCCAGCGAAGCCCGCATCTCCGCAACCTCTCGAACCTCGCTCCCGCTGAACCCCGCGACACGCACCCCACGTCGCGGCTCGCTCTCGACCAGCCCTTGGGCTTCAAGGCGACGAAAGGCCTCGCGCACAGGCACGTGGCTCGCGCCGAATTCCTCGGCTATGTGATCCTGGCGCAGCCTGGCGCCAGCTTCGAGCTCACCGGAGATAATCCGCTTGGCCAACTCGCGGCTGATCCGGGCGGCCAGAGGTTCCGATTTAGCGCTCGACATGAAACTATAGATAATCTGTTGCGTATCTCACGTCGAGGCCGATCAACAACACCGCCCACAGGCAAACACCGCCTTCCAAATCGGCAACGCTCCCAACTCGCAAGCAGGATATCATGCGTGCCGCCACGATCAATATCATCTGGATAAGAGCACCTGGCCGATGAGGCATTCACCGCCTCAACAGACACACTCGATCTATCTGAAAAGCGAAACTATAAAACAATCGAATCGGAGGCGGTCCGCCATCTTATCTTGGGCAAGCTCAACCGTTCTGCGGGCCGAGGCCGCTTCGGCAGAATCCCCGGAACAGCTCGGCTGCACCTGCCTTGCCCAGAAACGCCGCATCGACACGGCGTCTCGACACAGTGACGATGCCACCCAGTTGGTATCTGCAGAGAACTATGTGCCGCCAATCCCTCGAAATCCTACGCTACATTTTCCCGTCAAAAATTCCGATACGGTTCCGGAGGGATTTTCCGCTTCCGGATTCTGAACACAAAAAAGCACCTAAGTCGTTGATTTAGAGGGTTATAATTTGGTTGCGGGACAGGATTTGAACCTGCGACCTTCAGGTTATGAGCCTGAAGCAAGCCTCGCTCGTTCCGGCGCCGGGATCGAAGATACCCAACATTACGACCGTCACGCGTCCAGAAGCACGGCGCCATCCCAGCGATTGAATCTACTAAGATTGCAAGCAAACCGTCCTATGTGCAGCCTATAGTATCCGGTTTCCCTTCGCCCTCCTTTAACTGCTTCCCATTGTCCAGACCACTCTGCAAACTACGGACATGCACGACCGTGGATGACTGGGAGCCGGTTTTCATTTCCGTGATCTGCGTGATGTCACCCGGTCGCTTGGCTGCGTCTCCACGGCTACACGAACATGGAAAGCGCCCACCGTGAGCAATGGTCACGCCGGGCAATTAGGAGTTGAGGATGACCCACGGAAAGTTTCTTACACCTGAAGAAGTCGCTGAACGCTATCGGGGTGGTGTATCAATTGGCACGCTCCGCAACTGGAGGGCCATGAGGATAGGCCCTGGATTCCTGAAAGTCGGAAAGGCCGTCCTCTACCCCGTCGATGCACTTGAGGCATGGGATAAAAAGAATACAGTGGCTTGCCGTGAGCCGAAGGGACTCGCCATTCCGCACGATGATCGCGCGGGATGATCCCAATCGAGCACGTCATGCCTACCCCAATAAACGGCACCAGTTTTCTTCATCCCGGAAAATTATCTTTAAATTACAATATGATGATGGTGTTGCAAGGATGATTCACAACCACCCGTCAGGCGACCCGTCGCCTTCCCGCGCGGACATCGAAATGACGGGACGGATTGTCGAAGCGGCGAACGCAATGGGCATTCTGGTCCACGACCACATCATCATCAGCAAGGGCGATCACACGAGCCTGAAGAGCCTGGGACACATATGAAAAAGGCCGCGTTGGAGCGCGGCCTTTCGAATCGGTTGTTGGTCGAAGCCTATTCGGCGTCGGCCTTTTTCTTCGCCGGCGCCTTTTTCTTCGGAGCAGCCTTCTTCTTGGGCGGTTTCTTCTCTTCGGCTGCGGCCTCTTCCTCGTCATCGGCCATGAGCGCTTCCTTGGTCACGGTCTTGTCCGTAACGTCGGCCAGTCCGATGATGTGATCGATGACTTTTTCCTCGAAGATCGGCGCGCGCAGCTGGGCGACGGCGTCGGGGGTCTTCTTCAGATAGTCCATGACCTGCTGCTCCTGACCCGGGAACTGACGGATCTGGTCGTACATGGCGCGCTGCATTTCCTCGTCGGTGACAGAAACGCCGGCTTTTTCACCGAGTTCGGAGAGAACAAGACCGAGTCTGACGCGACGCTCGGCGAGTTTCTCGTATTCCGCGCGCGCTTCCTCTTCCGTCGTGTCCTCGTCCTCGAAGGTCTTGCCGTTCTGCTGGAGGTCGGCCATGACCTGGCCCCAGATGTTGTTGAACTCGACGTCGAGCAGAGATTTGGGCGTTTCGATCTTGTAGTCTTCGTCGAGAGCATCGAGGATCTGACGCTTCAGTTTCTGACGGGTGATCTGACCGTACTGGCTTTCGATCTGTCCACGGACGACTTCCCGCAGCTTCTCGACTGAATCCAGTCCGAGGTTCTTTGCAAGATTGTCGTCGATCACCAGTTCGCCGGGGCTCGCCACTTCCTTCACCGTGACGTCGAAGGTCGCGTCCTTGCCGGCCAGTTCGGCCGCCTGGTAATTTTCCGGGAACGTCACCGTAATCGTCTTCGTGTCGCCGGCCTTCACGCCGACCAGCTGCTCTTCGAAACCGGGAATGAACGTGTTGGAGCCGAGCACGAGATTGGCGTCAGTGTCAGCGCCGCCTGCGAACTCTTCTCCGTCAACCTTGCCGACATAGTCCATCGTGACGCGATCGCCGTCGGCGGCCTTGCCTTCCTTGGTCTCGTAGCTGCGGGCGTTTTCCGCGATCCGCTTGACCTGCTCTTCGACTTCGTCGTCTTCAATTTCAACGACTTCGCGCACGAGCTTGAGATTGTCGATGTCCTTGAGCTCGATGACGGGAATGATTTCGTAGCTCATAGAGAACTCGAAATCCTTGTTTGCGGAGAGGATGTCCTTCGCCTCGTCCTCGTCTTCCGTCATGGTGATTTCCGGACGCGTCGCGGATTTTTCGCCACGCTCGGAGAGAATTTCGGTCGGCTTCTGGCTGATCAGCTCGTTGACGAGTTCGGCCATGACGGATTTGCCATACATCTTGCGAAGATGCGCCATTGGCACCTTGCCGGGGCGAAAACCGTTGATCCGCACCTTGTCTTTCGCGTCCGCCAGCCGCTCCGTCATCTGCGATTCCATGTCCTTGGCTGGAATCACCACCTTGATTTCGCGTTTCAGTCCTTCGGACAGAGTTTCAGTAACCTGCATTTTGTAACCTTCGTTTTGCGGCCTGCCCCGAATGCCGGAACATTGCCGAAATGTTGGCTGCCGCAATGGCGTTGTTTTCGGTGCAACTGTCGCGTCCCCGCCGGGATCGGCACCTGTCGAATTTGCTGAACTTTTCCACCCGAAGCAGGCTTGCTCCGATTACGGGGCATCAACTTCGAGGAAACGGCCAGCAGGCGTTCGGCGCGCAATAGCAAATTGACACACGTGGTTCAATCATTATTGCCTGCAATCTGGTGTTTCCCTGCCAAATTGGTCGGTATTAAGGCTGGTGCGGGTGGGGAGACTCGAACTCCCACACCTTGCGGCGCCAGAACCTAAATCTGGTGCGTCTACCAATTCCGCCACACCCGCATCGGGAAAGCGCCCAAATGCCACAGTCCTGTGCGCAGGGTCAAGCGGGCGTTTTACGTGGTTTGCAAAACGATCGCGCAGTCCAGAAAACGAACCGAAAGACCCTACATGGCCTCGTGCAAGTAGGCGTAGCCTTCCGAAAATCCCGGCAAGGCGACGTCAATCGTGATTTCACGATCGTTCATCAGCACATAGCGGATCTTCGCCGTGGCGTTCTGCGCCAGCATGTTTTTCCAAATGTCCTGAAACTTGAACTCAGCGAAACATCCGATGTTGCTGCAGACCGTGTATTCAATCGCCAGAGGATCGGCGCCTGGAAATTGCAAAACGACACGCTCGGCGAGCTTGACCCCGAGCGGCGTTCTGAGCTGCACCTTCTCTCCACCGGCGGGATCGGGAACGATCGACAACGCAAACGCAAAAAAGCGCTGGTTGGTGATCTTGTTCAATCCTTCAAAATTTTGCGTCAGCGTACAGCGATTCTGACCCTCATTGGGTTTGACGCAAGCGACGATCCATTTTTCGAAATTCTTCTGCGCGCGCTCCTGCGCGTGAATGGGCTGTGTAGCGCCCCAGGTCATCAGCGCCAGGGCGGTGACGAGCAGCACTGAACGCATCTTCGATTTCAACGGGTGCATGGTCTATCCTCCTGCCTCAGGGCTGTTTTTAAATATTGGCGCTTCGAGAGCAAGCGCGATCCTGCGGGGCACTACATCGATTTCGTCCATCTTCGCACTGCACAATATCGCGAAAGTTTAGCTTTGTTTGCATTTGCACGCTGGAAACCAAACCAATCTTGCGCTTCTCACGCTCCTAACGCCAATATCCGACATATCCGCATTATGACGTCACAACAAACAGGTTTCCGGTGTTTTTGACAGATGACGAAGCCTATTCTGCTCCAGAATTTGCTTCAGAATTCAAGCTATGCAAATGATGCATATCACCTATGCGCATATTGCGCTGCACAAAATTGAATCTCCTTCATATATTGGGACTCAACAAGGCGGTGCCAAACAGTAACGATTACCGGCGGCCACCGAGACTAACATAGAGTTTCACAGAGGCATACTCCTCCTCCCAATGCCCTGTGATGTGATCGGCGATTATCCTCCTCCCAATTGCCGATCGACCTAAATGACGCCCGCTGGACCTCCTCCCCCAGCGGGCGTTATTGATTCTGGTCCCACAGTGTTTTCGACCCGCTCAGCGATTTAATCCGACCCTTGCAATAATGCATAACGAGCTTGCAAATATTGCACTGCACAATTTTGCTGCGCGCACCTATATTGGCTTCAAGACAAACAGCAACGCAAATGAAGAGAACGTCACGATGACCTTCAAACAGTCTTTTCGCAATTGGCGCCAGTACCGCAACACCTGCAACGAACTCTACCGCATGACGGATCGCGAACTTGGCGATATCGGCATCAGCCGCTCCGAAATTCCGTTCGTTGCCCGTCAGGCCGTACGCTAAAGAATTTGCCGGGTTAACTCCTCCTCCCATAACCCGGCAATAGGATCGGCTGTTACTCCTCCTCCCAAACAGTCGATCACACCTACGACGCCCGCTGGATCTCCTCCCCCAGCGGGCGTTGTTGTTTCTGCGTCCTGCTTTTCTCCCGCAAAATTCCAAAACCGCGACGCCCAACCGTCCAGAATCAGCCTTTTCTGAGTTCAGACAGGCCTGATGACGGCAGAATTGCCCGCATCGTCTACATTATCAGCATACTGTTTATTTTTTATGCGCATGACTGCACATAATATATGCATCCACTGCATATCAGGGATGAAAAAATCACGCTGGAACTCTCGTAAAAAAGGAATAGATCAGCGCTGTCGTTCAACACCTAATACGGGAGAGACTTATGAACTTCTTGCGTGACTATCAGAATTGGCGCCGCTACTGGAGAACCGTCGATCAGCTCAGCAACCTTTCGGATGCAGAACTGCGCGATATCGGCCTTGAGCGCCACGCCATCAAAGACGCAGCTCGCGGCTTCCACAGACACTGAGGCCAGCACTGTGATAAAACGCGACGTCAGCGCCCGGATATAGTCCCTAAAGGACACTCATCCGGGCGCTGCTCATTTTCAAGGCTGCCTATTTCCAAATTTCATTGATTGGACGCGCCTGGCGGAAGTGATTAAAAGCCTGCCATGAGCGAACGCAAAAAACCCATTCACATCATCGGCGGCGGCATGGCCGGTTCGGAGGCCGCCTGGCAAATCGCCAGCGCAGGCGTGCCGGTAATTCTGCATGAAATGCGCCCCGTACGCGGAACCGAAGCCCACCAGACCGATGGTCTTGCAGAATTGGTCTGTTCCAATTCTTTCCGTTCCGATGACGCCACGGCAAACGCCGTCGGCGTTCTTCACCAGGAAATGCGCTTGGCCGGCTCGCTGTTCATGCGCGCCGCAGACGAAAACAAGGTGCCCGCCGGCAGCGCGCTCGCAGTCGATCGCGACGCTTTCTCCGCCGCTGTGACGAAGGCGATCGAAGCGCACCCCCTGATCGACATCACCCGGGAAGAAGTCGACGCATTGCCACCCGCGGAATGGGAAGGCGCGATCATCGCGACCGGCCCGTTGACCTCCCCGTCCCTCGCCGAAGCCATCCGGGCCGAGACGGGAACTGATTCGCTGGCCTTTTTCGACGCCATTGCGCCGATCATTCACTACGACAGCATCGACATGTCGACGGCCTGGTTCCAGTCGCGCTACGACAAGACGGGACCTGGCGGAAGCGGCAAGGACTACATCAACTGTCCAATGGATGAAACGCAGTACAATGCGTTTATCGACGCCTTGCTCGCCGGCGACAAAACGCAATTCAAGGAATGGGAAGGCACACCCTATTTCGACGGTTGCCTGCCGATTGAAATCATGGCCGAGCGCGGCCGTGAAACATTGCGGCACGGCCCCATGAAACCGATGGGCCTGACAAACGCCCATGCGCCTGACGTCAAGCCCTATGCCGTCGTGCAGTTGCGGCAGGACAATGCGCTGGGCACGCTCTACAACATGGTCGGTTTCCAGACCAAGCTGAAATACGGCGCGCAGAAAGACATCTTTCAGATGATTCCCGGTCTGGAGAACGCCGAGTTCGCAAGGCTGGGCGGGCTCCACCGCAACACCTATATCGATTCGCCCGTTCTTCTGGACGGAACCTTGCGAATGCATTCGCGGCCCGACATCCGTTTCGCCGGCCAGATCACCGGTTGCGAAGGTTATGTCGAATCGGCGGCGATCGGCCTGCTGGCCGGCCGTTTCGCCGCCGCCGAACGACTTGGCCTGGAAATTGTCAGGCCACCGCAGACAACGGCGATGGGCGCTATCCTCGCCCACATCACCGGCGGACATCTGACAAGCAACGAAGAACCCGGCAAACGGTCTTTTCAGCCCATGAATGTCAATTTCGGACTGTTCCCGCCCATTGCGGTCGTCAAGCCCGAAGGCGTCAAACGCTTCAGGGGCAAGGACAAGGCCAGAGCCAAAAAACGCCAACTCGGTGAACGCGCGCTGGCTGATTGCATTGAGTGGCTCGAAACAGGCGGCCTGAACCGACAAGCGGAGGAAACCCTCGCATGAACGCATTCGAGTCCACATTCTTTCTCGTTGAACGACATGGCTCCGTGGCGCAATTGTCGATGAACCGGCCCGACAAGGCCAATGGCATGACGCCGGACTTCTGGAGTGACCTGCCGCGTCTGATGGAGCAGCTGAACGCCGATGAAACGGTCCGCTGCGTGGTTCTCACCGGTGAAGGCAAGCATTTTACCGGCGGCATGGATCTGGCCGCCTTTTCCTCGATCGCAGCGCTGTTTTCAAATGAACCCGGCCGCGCGGCCTACGCCATGCGGGAGCTGATCCTGAAACTGCAAAACAGTCTCACGGCGCTCGAACAGGCCCGCTTTCCGGTCATTGCCGCGGTCCACGGCGCCTGCCTTGGCGGCGGCATGGACCTGATCTCCGCGTGCGATATCAGGCTGGCCGCCCGTGACGCCTATTTCTCGATCGAGGAAATCAATATCGGCATGACCGCCGATGTCGGCACGCTGCAACGGCTTCCGAAACTGATTGCGCCGTCGGTTGTCGCCGAACTCTCCTACAGTGGCCGGCGATTCTCCGCCGATGAAGCCCTGCGGATCGGGCTTGTCAGCCATCTCGCCGAAAATCGGGACGCGCTCATCGCACATGCGCTGCAAACGGCGCAGGAAATAGCCGGCCGTTCGCCGCTCGCGATCGCCGGCATCAAGCGCAACCTGGCCTATAGCCGCGATCACAGCGTTGCTGACGGTCTGGATTACATCGCTACCTGGAATGCGGGCATGCTGCGTCCGGACGACCTCACCAAGGCGGTCAGGGCGGCGATGACCAAATCCGAGACTTCGTTCGACAGTCTTCTGAAGCAATCCGACCTGTAGTCGCTCAGAAGGCTCCGCGCCTCGCCGCCTGCCAGAGCCACCACTGTCGCCGCCATTGCGACGTCGCAAGCGGTTTGACCGCGACCGATTCGCTGCGTCTGGCGGCGATTTCCAGCGTATGCGCGGCAATTCCAAGCGGCAGAAACGCCGCGAAACATTCCGGCGGTATGGACGCAGTCCTGTCTCTGGCTTCCTGCAGGTGGTCCTTTCCATAGGCGGCGAATGCAACAACGAGCCGCTGCAGCGCGTCTTTGTCGTCGCCCGCGAGAAACCCTTCGGCGTCAAGACCCGCGGCGGAGAGAATATCCGCAGGAACGAATACCTGCCCCCTCGCCCTGTGCAACGGCATCAGCAGGAGACACCCGGACACGAATAACGCGACGCCGGCATGGCCGGCGGCGTCGCTGCCTTTTGCGGCTCCGTCTCTGTCGAGAACCATCGAAACCAGCTGAATCAGCCCCGAGACGCTTTCACCCGCATGGCCTTCAAAGGTGTTCCGGTCGGGCATCGGGTCGTTGTAGAGGTCAAATCGTCGCGCCTCGATCATGTTCAGCAACATGGCGCGAGGAAGGTCGAATTCGTCGATAGCGGCCAACAGTCCCGCGGCGACCGGGTTGGCCGACGCCTCGCCATTATCCGAACCATTGACAAGATCCGTCCACCATTGAAGGCGCATTTCACCGATCATCGCTTCGGCGGTCACGTCCCGAACGCGCGCCAGTTCCAGATTGAAGGCATAAAGGGCCGCGACCGGCGCTCGCCTGTCTTCAGGCGTCAGAAGCGCGCACAGATATCTGTCGCGGTCTCCCTCGCGAAGAAGCGCAAGGCAGTGCTTTCCGTAATCGGGCATCAGGCCGCCTATACCGCTATGAGCGCGGCGGCCACGGCGCGCGATTCGGCTAGCATGACATTGTAGGTGCGCACCGCAGCGCCGGTGCTCATCGGATCGGATATGATCGATAGTTCGCGCAGTCGCGTTTTCAGCGGCTTTGGCAACGGGCGAATTTCATGACCGGTCCCGACCAGCAGCACATCGATTTCGCCGGCCTCCTCCAGAACCTTGGCGAAGAGGTCGATGTCGAGTTCGCTGGCTTCATCGGCGCTCCAGCCATGAATTCCGGAAGGCAGACACAGCAGCGAGCCGCGGTGTGACATATCGGCGAATCGAAATCCGCCGGCGCCATAGGCGTCTATCGGCGCCCGGCCCGGGTAATGCGCATCGCGTATTTCGATGCCGCTGCCTCTCATGCGATATCGCGCCTACGCAATTCCTTGCGCAGATCCCTTGCCTCCGGTTTCCGGACCCTCCGCGCCGATGTCCCGCTGAAAGTTCTCGGGCCGCAGCTTGAACAGGATAAGGACCGGCGCGGCGATGAAGATCGACGAGTAGGTGCCGACGACCACGCCGAAGATCATGGCGAATGTGAAGGAACGTATGACCTCTCCGCCGAAAATGTACAACGCCAGCAACGCCATCAAAGTCGTGATCGATGTCAGGGTTGTGCGCGACAGCATCTGGTTGACCGACAGATCGAGCAGGTCCGGCAGCGGCATTTTCTTGTACCGCCTCAGATTTTCGCGAACACGGTCGTAGACGACCACCGTATCGTTGAGCGAATAGCCGACAATCGTCAGCAACGCGGCGATACTGCTCAAATTGAAGTCGATTCCCGCGAGCACGAGCACCCCGATGGTCAATATGACGTCGTTAAGGGTCGCCACGATTGCGCCAATCGCGAATTGCCATTCGAAGCGGAACCAGATGTATATCAGGATCGCAAAGAGCGAGGCGATAACGGCGATCGTGCCCGCCCACGCCAGTTCGCCCGAGACCGTCGGACTGATCACCTCGACGAATTCGATCGTGTAATCGGTTTCCAGATCTGCGCGGACCTTGGCCACCGCGCTTTGCTCGGCGTTTGCGCCGGCGTCCTGGGACTGGACGCGGATCATCGCCTGATCGTTTCCGCCGCCATATTCCTGGACCTGGATATTGCCGAGATTCAACTCCGATAGCCGTGCGCGGATGTCTCCAACGTCGACCTGGCCTGAATCGGCCTTTACCTGGACGATAGAGCCGCCTGTGAAGTCGATGCCGTAATTCAGGCCCGGCTTGACGAACAGAACCATCGAAGCGATCAGCGCCAGCGCAGTGAATATGAACGTGATCTTGCGCAGCCACATGAAGCCGATTTTGGACTCGCCGAACATGTCGGAGATCCAGGCCCTGGGAAGCGCTTTCGGCTTCTTGCGGCGAACCCATTCCGCGATCATCCAGCGCGTGACCGTGAATGCGGTGAACACCGTCGTGACGATACCGATCGCCAGTGTGACAGCGAAGCCGCGCACCGGTCCGGAACCGAGATAGAACAGGATGACGGCCGCTATCAGCGTGGTGATGTTGGCGTCCAGAATGGTGTTGAAGGCGCGGCTGAAACCGGCGTCGATCGCCTGGATGAGCGACCTGCCCCCGCGCCTCTCTTCGCGAATGCGCTCGTAGATCAGGACGTTGGAGTCCACCGCCATGCCGACCGTCAACACGATGCCGGCAATGCCGGGCAGAGTGAGGGTAGCCCCGATCACCGTCAGCAACGCGATAATCAGAACGACGTTGAAGATGAGCGCCAGGTTGGCGATGATTCCGAGAAACCCGTAGGCCAAAAACATGAAGGCGATCACCAGGATCGCACCGATCAGACCCGCCGTTTCGCCGGCGGCGATAGAGTCGGCGCCAAGGCTCGGCCCGACCGAACTCTCCTGGAGGATCGTCAGCTTGGCCGGCAAGGCGCCCGCGCGCAGCAGAACGGCCAGATCATTTGCGGATTGCACAGTGAAATTGCCGGATATCTGGCCCGAACCGCCGAGGATCGGCTCGTTGATTCGCGGCGCGGTGATGACGGCGCCATCGAGCACGACAGCAAACAGCCGTCCGACATTGCGCTGTGTCACCTGACCGAAACGCTGGGCGCCTTTCGTGTCGAAGCGGAACGTCACGATGGGTTCGTTGGTGCGCTGATCGAAACCGGCCTGCGCGTCGACGAGGTTTTCACCCGAAACAAGGATGCGACGTTCGAGGAGATAGGGAATCGGCGGATCGTCGTTGGAATAGACAATCTCGGCGGTCGCAGGCGGACGCCCGTTGACGGCCTCTTCCGCGGACATGGAGGAATCGACCAGATGGAAGGTCAGCTTGGCCACCTGGTTGAGCAGGTCTTTCAACCGTTCGGGATCGTCGAAGCCCGGCACCTGAACCAGGATGCGGTCTGCGCCCTGACGCTGGATGATCGGCTCTGTCGTGCCGAGTTCGTCGATGCGTCGACGAATGACCTCGATCGACTGTGAAGCGGCGGAGGCGACGCGGTTTTCGAGCCCCTCCTCCGTTAACGTCAGCGTGATGCGGCCGGGTTCCGGTTCGCTCATCACGGCTTCCTGTATGGAGCCGCCGCTCATCAGGCCCGCATTGACGAGCTGCGTCAGTTCCGAAAGAGCGTCTTTCGCAGCATCGATATCCTCAGGATTCCGAATTGTAACCTGGGCGATACGTCCGTTTCCGGAAAGCCCCGTATAACCGATGCCGTCTTCGCGCAGCAGGCGACGCATGTCGTCGACGGTCGTTTCCAGCCGCTCTTTCTCGATATCCTCCCGGTCGACTTCCAGCAGGATATGAGATCCGCCCTGCAGGTCGAGTCCAAGGGTAAGTTGCCGCTTCGGAAACCAGTCCGGCAATTGCGCCAATTGCTGCTGCGTCAACAGATTCGGAAACGCAAACAATACGCCGGCGAGGATGACCAGCCAGATGAGGGTCGTTTTCCAACGGGAGAAATGAAGCATGTCGCTCTCGGATTATGGGGCGGCGGTTCGCCGCCTCCGGTTGCTGATCCATTACGCCCCGTGGATCAGACCTTGTTCTATTTTACTTTTTCGCCGTTTCTTTGACCGGCTCGCCCTTGACCTTCACATCCGCCAACAGCGAACGCGCGACCCGGACTTTGACGCCTTCGGCGATTTCCACCTCGAGTTCATTGTCGTCGACGACCTTCACGATCTTGCCGGTGATGCCGCCGCCGGTGACGACCTGATCGCCGCGCCTGACATTGTTCAGCATTTCCTGACGTTTTTTCATCTGCTGCCGCTGCGGGCGTATGATGAGGAAGTACATGATCACGAAGATCAGGATGAATGGCAGTATGAAGCCGAACGTATCGCCCATGCCGCCTGCGGCGGCCTGTGCGTATGCCGGTGTTACAAACATTTGGAACTCCTTCAGGGCGTTTCGCGGATACCCGCTTTCCCGGACTTTTGGTGAGCGGAATATAGTCGCAATGCAGCCTATTGCAACTGCGGAAGTCGGAAGCGCGGACTTTTCGCCGTCCCGCCTTCGTGCTACGCGACAGCAAAAGCATGATGAAGGATGATTATGTGAAAGACGAATTGCTCACCGGTCTGATTGATCAGGTCAGGAAACTGACACAAGCCGTTGAATCTCTTTCAGGACCCGGTTACGCCAAGAATGACCTCAACGCCGCGGACTGCTTCGTCTGGGTTCCTGAATCACGATTTCTTCAACCGGTCGCCACGCCAAACCGCATCGACATCAGCCTGATCAGGGGCGTCGACCGGGTCAGAGACATTCTCTTCGACAATACGCGGCGCTTTGCAGAAGGATTGCCGGCCAACAACGTTCTGCTCTGGGGCGCGCGCGGCATGGGCAAGTCTTCGCTGGTAAAATCGACCCACGCCGCCCTCCAGGCGCAATCCCCGAAATCCGGTCCCGGGCTGAAACTGGTCGAAATCCATCGGGAGGATATCGAGAGCCTTCCCGTGCTCATGGCCTTGTTGCGCGACATGGAGGATCGTTTCATCCTTTTTTGCGACGATCTGTCCTTCGATCATGACGACACGTCCTATAAATCGTTGAAAGCGGCGCTCGAAGGCGGATTGGAGGGGCGCGCGGAAAACGTCGTGTTCTACGCGACGTCGAACCGACGGCATCTTCTGCCCCGCGACATGATGGAAAACGAGCGCTCCACGGCGATCAACCCGTCGGAAGCGGTGGAGGAAAAGGTTTCTCTGTCGGACAGGTTCGGTTTGTGGCTGGGCTTTCACAAATGCAGCCAGGATGAGTACCTGGACATGATCGAAGCCTACGCGAAACACTTCGAACTGCCGATGGATCCCGATCAGATGCGGTCGGAAGCTCTGGAGTGGGCGACGACCCGTGGCGCGCGCTCCGGCCGCGTCGCCTGGCAGTTCATTCAGGACGCCGCGGGACGGCTTGGAAAGCAGTTGAAATAAGGCTTCGCGCCTATTCCAGGTAGGTCATGGGGTCGACGGGCTTGGCGTCTTTGCGAATCTCGAAGTGAACCTTCGGGCGATTCGCGTCGCCGCTCATGCCCGACAACGCCACCACTTCGCCCCGTGTAACGGTGTCGCCGCGCTGAACCTTCAGTTCGCGCGCATGGCCGTAGACGCTCACCAGACCGTCGTCGTGGCGAACCAGAACCGTGTTGCCGTATTCCTTCAGACCATTGCCCGCATAGATGACGACGCCATTTTCAGCAGCCTTGATCGGCGTGCCTTCCGGCACAGAAATGTCGATGCCGTCGCTCTTGCGGCCATTCGTGGAGCCGCCGAACGGCGTCATCACCTGACCTGTCGCAGGCCAGCGTAGTTTGTCTATGCCCGTTGCTTTCGGCGCTTCAGCCTGCAAACTGGCCGTCTGGGTCACCGTATCGTTTTTCGGCGCACCTTCCGTCTTCACCGGCGTCGTTGTAACAGCAGCCGTCTTTACCGGTTCGATCGTCGCGCCGGAGGCCGGAATCTTGAGCGTCTGGCCAATCCGGATATTCGTGCCAGTCAAACCATTCGCCTTCTGCAGATCGGCGACGCTTACCCCCGTATTGGCGGAGATGCGGTTGAGGCTGTCTCCCGACTGCACGACGTAGGAACTGCCGGCGGCGCTGGAGGCGCTTGTCTGTTGGCTGGCGTCACTCGGCGCCTGCAGGACCTGGCGCGGCGCAGGCGCCGAAGAACTGGAGGCGTCTATGCGTGTATTCGTTGCAGCGCTCGCGATCTGTGTTTTCGGATCGTTGTCCGGAGCTGAAACAGGCACGCCGTTTCCGTAATTATAGGTCGGGATGACGAGCGACTGTCCGACCTGTATGGAAGAGGCGTTCGAGATGCCGTTCGCCTTCATGATGTCGTCAGCCGGAACTCCGTAACGGCGCGACAGACCGTAGACAGTATCGCCTTGCCCGATTGTCACACGGGTTCCGCCAGCCGTCGTCCACCCTTTACCGGCTGAGGAACCCGCGCCCCCCGCTCCTCCGGCGGTCGCCCTTGCCGCCGAAGTAAATTCCTGATTCGCCGCCTGCGCGTCAGGGATGGCCACCGGCGCCAGGCTGGATGAATTGACTGTGTTCTGGACGGGAGCCGGCGGATACGCGCCCTGCGAAACCGAACCGGTTTTGGTCTGGTCAAGCGACTGCGATCCGGTTCCCGGATAAGGCTGCGTGTAGACTGGCTGTTGTGATGCGGTTTGGGTTCCCTCGCCGACATTGACGGGTACAGTGCCGGTGAACAGGCCGTCGCTGAAACGGCTGCTCTGGTTGCATCCGGCGACTAGAACCGAGAGGCACACCGCTCCCATCAATTTCGTAACAAGGCGAGGTGACTGGGCTGGGCAACTTCTACGCATCAAACTAGCTCACATACTACCGGAACATGGTGAGCTTATTAGATCGCATCAGGGTTACCGGCAGGTTAAGGCGGAGCCCCTGTTGTTGCAAATAAATACGTGGTTAAGCGTATTTCTTAAGGTTCACGCCTCAAAGAACCGCCGCGGCGCCGCTCAGCAGCGGCTGAAACCGCACCGGAAACAGGTCTTCACGCTCGAACCGGCTGCCGGTTTTGGTCAGACGCACGAGCATCTGCGGCTCCTCGGCGGGGCCGATAGCCGTAATCATGACCCCGCGTGACACGAGCTTTTCCACGAACATGCGCGGCATGGAATCGAAAGCGGCCGTGACGAGTATCCGGTCGAATGTCCCGTCAACGGCGTCCTTGTCCAGCCCGTTGCCAACCTGAACAACGACATTCTTCAGTCCGAGGTGGTCGATTTTCTGACTGGCCAGTTGGGAAAGCGTCCGATATCTGTCTATGGTGACGACCCTGTCGACGATCCTCGCCATGACGGCGGCAGTGAATCCGGAACCGGTGCCAATCTCAAGCACACGTTGTCCCGCGTCCAACCCCAAAAGGTGCAGCATCCGCAGACTGAGGTCCGCGCCCTCCATGTACTCACCGCAATCGAGCGGCAGAGTACGCCCCGAATAGGCAAGGTCGGAATAGGCCGGCGGCGCGAACAGGCTGCGCGGCGTCTGTTCGGCAGCGAGAATAAGGGTCCTGTCGGATATCCCCTCCCCGCGAAGCCGCAGCATCAACGAAGCGAGGCCTTCCTTCTCGGACAATCGGGAGTTCAACCGATCGACTCCCTCACGCGATCGACAAGATCATGGTCCGTGAGGTCGAGTTTGAGTGGCGTGACCGAAATTTTCTTCTCGTTGACAGCGTTGAGGTCCGTGCCGTTATGGAATACATGCTGACGACGGGAAAACCGAAGCCAGTAGTAGGGAAAGCCGCGCCCGTCCTCGCGCTGCTCTACCTGGAGACCATGCGTCAACTTGCCCTGCGTCGTAACCTCGGTTCCCTCCACGTCCGCCGTTTCGCAGCGCGGGAAATTGATGTTGAGCAGCGTGCCGGCCGGAAGATCGACATCCACCAGCTTCTTCAACAGATCCGGCGCCAGGTTTTCCGCCGTGTTCCAGGGCAGTACACGGCCATGCTGCGGATCATAGGCCTGGCTGAGCGCAATCGAACGAATCCCGAGCAAAGTACCCTCGATGGCGCCTGCCACAGTGCCGGAATAGGTGACGTCGTCGGCGAGGTTCTGCCCGGCGTTCACGCCGGACAGGATCAGGTCCGGCGGCTCCTTCATCAACTTGCGCACACCCATGATGACGCAGTCCGTTGGCGTTCCTGTAACGGCGTAGTGCCTTTCAGACACTTCCCGCAGGCGCAGCGGATGGGAAAGCGTCAGCGAATGCGCCAGACCGCTCTGGTCGGTTTCCGGCGCGACGATCCAGATATCGTCGGACAGATGGCGCGCGATACGCTCCAGAACGGCAAGGCCTTCGGCGTGAATTCCGTCGTCATTCGTCAGCAATATCCGCATGCGTCTCCCCGATTTCAGTTTCGTTCAACTCGCGTCATGCCGCCGGTGTAAGGCAACAGCGCGGAAGGCACGGTGATGCTACCGTCCTCGTTCAGATAGTTTTCCATAACGGCGATGAGCGCGCGTCCGACCGCGACGCCGGATCCGTTGAGCGTGTGAACGAAGCTGGCGCCCTTTTCACCGCTCTTGCGGTAGCGCGCATGCATCCGTCGCGCCTGAAAATCACCGCAGACCGAGCAGGACGAGATTTCACGATATGTGTCCTGCCCCGGCAACCAGACCTCCAGATCGTAGGTCTTTCGCGCGCCGAACCCCATATCGCCGGTGCTGAGCACCATGACCTTGTAGTGAAGATCGAGACGTTTCAGCACTTCCTCGGCGCAGGCGGTCATGCGCTCCAGTTCTTCGACCGAGTTGTCCTCGTCCGTCACGGAGACCAGCTCCACCTTGTAGAACTGATGCTGACGAAGCATCCCGCGCGTATCCCGACCAGCCGATCCGGCCTCGGAACGGAAGCACGGCGTCAGGGCCGTGTAGCGGAGCGGCAGCTGGTCGTGCTCCAATATCTGCTCCCGCACGAGATTCGTCAGCGGAACCTCCGCAGTTGGAATCATCCAGCGGTCGTCGGTCGTTCGAAACTGGTCCTCGGCGAATTTCGGAAGTTGTCCGGTGCCAATCAAGGCCGAGCTGCGCACAAGCAGCGGCGGAATGACCTCGGTGTAACCGTGTTCGGCGGTATGCAGGTCCAGCATGAACTGGCCAAGCGCGCGCTCCAGGCGCGCCAACTGGCTGGATACGATCGTAAAGCGGCTTCCCGCGATCCGGGCCGCAGTTTCGAAATCCATCTGGCCCAGAGCTTCGCCGATCTCGAAATGCTCTTTGGCCGGATGATTCCATCCGGGCTTTCTGCCGACGGCGCGCGCCTCAACATTCGCCGACTCGTCCGCGCCTACGGGCACGCCTTCCAGCGGTATGTTTGGCACCGACAGCAGGCTCTCTTCCATCCTGGCGTCGAGTTCGCGAACTTCGTCTTCGGCCTGCTGGAGATCGCCTTTCAGCTTGGCCACTTCGGCTTTCAGCTTTTCAGCAAGCTCGGTTTCCTTACGGCCCATGGCCGCGCCGATTTCCTTGGACGCCGAATTACGGCGCGCCTGCATTTCCTGCATGCGCTGGACATGGGAACGACGCTCTTCATCCAACGCGATCAAGGCGTCGGAACGAGTCTCGTTGCTTCGCTGAACCATCGCCTTGTCAAAGGCTTCCGGGTTGTCCCTAATCCATCTGATATCAAGCATGCCTAAAATCCGTACCTGTCGCAGCCGGCCAATTCCTGGCTGACGGCGTCATCTGTCCATCTATTTCCGCTGTCAGGAGCCGGGCGTTTCCGCAGCCGATTCCTCGGTGTCTGAATCGGTATCGTCGGATTGCTTCTGTCTCGCACGGGATCGCTCCACCCGCCTGGCGGCATAGATGGCAATCTCGTAGAGAAGGATCGTCGGAATCGCAAGACCGATCTGGCTCGCCGGGTCTGGCGGCGTGAGAACCGCTGCCGCGATGAACGCGCCGACAATTGCGTATTTGCGCTTTTTGGCCAGTCCTTCGGCAGTCACCAGCCCGGCGCGAGCCATCAGTGTCGTGACCACCGGGAGCTGGAACACCAGACCGAAGGCGAAGATCAGCGTCATGATCAGGCCGAGATATTCGGACACCTTCGGAAGCAGTTCGATAGCCACCTGTCCGCCTTCGCCCGTCTGTTCCATGGACAGGAAGAACCACAAAACCATGGGGATGAAGAAGAAGTAGACAAGCGCCGCGCCGATAAGGAAAAGAATCGGCGACGCGATCAGGAACGGCAGGAATGCGGATCGTTCGTTCTTGTAGAGGCCGGGCGCGACGAACTTATAAATCTGCGAGGCGATCACCGGGAATGCAATCAACAGTCCGCCGAACATGGCGATCTTGATCTGCGTAAAGAAGAACTCCTGAGGCGCGGTGTAGATCAGTTCGATCTGCCGTCCTTCGAGACCCGCCCAACTGACAGCCCACTTGAAGGGGATGACGAGCAGATTGAATATCTGCTTCGCGAAGAAGAAGCAGAACAGGAAGGCCACGAAAAACGCCCCGACGGCCCAGAGGAGCCTTTGGCGAAGTTCGATGAGATGCGAAAGAAGCGGCTGCGGCGTGTCGTCGATTTCGTCGTTGCTCACGCTTTTTCTCCGCTGGCGCTGTCAGCAGTCGCTGCTTTGGATTTCGACGCCGCGCTCTTTGTCCGCGTGGTGGTCTTTCGAGTCTTGCCTGCCGCCGGCTTTGCCGGGGCCTCTGACTTCGCAGATCCTGCGCCTGTCTTTGCTCGTGACTTTGCTGTGCTGCTGGCGGCCTTGGTCGAGCCCGATTTGGCCGTAGCCGCCCCGGCGCTCTTCGACTTTGTGGACGCGGATTTTGCAGACGCAGACTTTGTGGTAGTCGACTTTGTCGTTGTCGAAGCCGCTTTCCCGCTCGCAGCTGTTTTGCGGGCTGCGGGCTTGCGCGTCGCCGGCTTTTTCGCGGCGGCGGCAGTCGTCTTCTTCGAAGTTTCAGCCGCCTTCGGCTCCGCAGATTGCGTTTTCTCGGTGACCTTTTCCGTATTCGCGGTCTTTGCAACGGACGGCGTCGGCCCCGTGGCCTTCGCCGCTTCGTTCAATCCGGCCTTGATGTCGCGGCCAGCGCTTTCGAGCGGGTCGATGACATCCTTCAACGCATTGCGCGGATTGAACTTTCGCGCATCCGAAATCATCGAACTGACGTCGTCCAGTTCGGCTTCCTTCAGCGCGTCGTCGAATTGCTTGCGAAAATCACCGGCCATGCCTCTGAGCTTCTTCGTGGTCTTTCCGAAGGTCCGGAGCATCTCCGGCAAATCCTTCGGACCCACGATGAGAACCAGAACCAGGGCGACAACAATGAATTCCTGCCAGCCCAGATCAAGCATGGACGGTCATCTCCGAAGCGGTGTCATCGGCAAACAGGTGTGACATACGTGTTGTTCAGGCTGTCCCTTGCAATCAGCTTTTCTCTGCGGATTCGTCAGCCTTGTGTTCCACAGTCTTGGCTTTCTCCGACTCGGCTTCCTCGTCGGACATTCCCTTGCGGAAACTTTTGATACCCTTGGCGACATCGCCCATCAATTCCGGAATCTTGCCGCGGCCAAACAGCAGCAGCACGACCACCAGAACGATCAGCCAGTGCCAAATGCTAAAACTACCCATACTCGTCTCCTTTGAGGCGTCTCGCCATGATTTAGGATGTTTCCACGCTCATTTAAACAGCAAAATGTCCCGCTCGTTAACGCAAACAGTCACATCCTGCAAATCAGACTTAAGTGTACCGACCGGCATACGCGCCTGAATGAGTTTGTCAACGCCGAGAACGGCCAGCGCAAACTGCTCGTAATCACCAAGAAACCGCCGATATGCGATGCGCGCCGGAACGGCCGCGCCGTTTTCCGAGACGCCAACCGCAGAAAATCGTATTGCGGCAGTCAGTTTTTCGCCATCGCTCCATTGACCGGCTGAAAAACACCCCAACGGCGTTTCAACGTTGCCGGCGGCTACACGCACATCGAAAACGTTCATTTCGGCAAAAAAGCGGGCGACAAACAGATTGGACGGCGTTTTGTAGAGTTCTTCCGCGGTTCCCATTTGCGCGAGTTCGCCGTCTTTCAGCAGCGCAATCGTATCGGCCATGCGCATTGCTTCCTCAGCGTCATGTGTGACCACCACGGCTGTGGCGCCGGTTTCGCGGAGGATCGCAAGAGTCTCGCTGCGCACGTTTTCTCTCAGGCGGGTATCGAGTCCGGAAAAAGGTTCGTCCATCAGCAGAATTGCAGGCCTCGGCGCGAGCGCCCGCGCAAGGGCGACGCGCTGCTGCTCTCCTCCCGAAAGCGCGTGCGGGTACTGGTCAGCATAGTGTGTCATACCCACGCGCTCCAGCGCCTCCATGCCTACAAGGCGCGCTTGCTGCTTTGGCAACGCGGCGAGACCGAAGCAGACATTGTCCAGCACGCACATGTGCGGAAACAGCGCAAAATCCTGGAAAACAAGGCCGACGCCTCTTTTTTCGGGCGGCACGAACCGCGAAGGACCGCTGACTTCCTTGCCGTCAATCAGAATCCGGCCGCTTGTCGGCGTTTCAACACCCGCCGCAAGGCGAAGGAGAGTCGTTTTTCCTGATCCCGAGGGGCCCAGCAGGCACAGTATCCGACCCGCCTTTGCAGTCAGCGACAAATTGCGAACGACTGCCTGACCGTCATAGCCGTGGTTGACTTCATCGAAAGTCAGCGTTGCGGCGAATACCACTCCGGACCGGCGTTCTGACCGGTTTTCTTGCGTAAGCGATTCCACAAAGGGCCTTTCAATTCCCCTTATAAAGTTTCGCTCACTAGTCCTCTTTTTCGACAGCCGGTGTCAAGAGGCCGAGTTCCTCGAGATCCATCTGCGTAATGGGATCCTCGTCCTCTTCCAGTTCGTCGCCGGACGGTGGAAGCGGCACCTGGAAATCCGATGGCACACGCGATGAAAGCAGGCCGGCGCCCTTGAGTTCCTCCAGTCCTGGAAGGTCGCGCAATTCTTCCAGACCAAAATGATCGAGGAATTCGAGCGTGGTGCCATAGGTGACAGGGCGGCCGGGCGTTCTTCGACGGCCTCTCATCTTGACCCAGCCGGATTCGAGCAGGACGTCCAGAGTGCCGCGGGATGTCGCAACACCGCGAATTTCTTCAACTTCCGCTCTTGTGACAGGCTGGTGGTAGGAAATGATCGCCAATACTTCCAGAGCTGCGCGTGACAGTTTGCGCACATCCGTCTGATCACGATGAATGAGAAACGACAGATCGGCTGCTGTCCGGAACGCCCAGCTATCGCCGACGCGCACGAGATTGACGCCGCGCATCGTGTAAAGTCCCGCGAGACGCTTCATCACGTCGCCAACATTGACGCCGTCAGGTATTTTTTCGGCGATCAGCTTTTCCTGAACCGGTTCCGACGAAGCGAAGACCATCGCCTCCGCGATTCGTTCGGCCTCACGCTCAAGGCGGGCGTCGTGCGCGTCATCCGCCTCGTCCGCATCATTTTGCGGCTTGAAGGGCACGATGCGGGCTTGCGATCCTTCAGTCATGGGAGGCGTTTTCCTCTTTTGTGGACGACGCGGCCGGATCGGCGGCGCTTTTCAGATAGATCGGCGCAAAAGCCTGTTCCTGGCGGATCAGCAGTTTTCCTTCCCGCACCATCTCGAGCGACGCGGCAAACGAACTGGCGATCGCAGTCGCCCTTTCCTCCGGGTCGCTCAGATAACGGACCAGGAAATGATCGAGCGCTGTCCACTCATGCAGTTCGCCGATAATCGATTTCAGTATGACCCGGGCCTCGCTCAACGACCAGACGCGCCGGCGCATGATCGTCACCTGGCGCACGGAACCCCTTTGTCGAAGTTGCGCGTAGGAATTGAGCAGGTCGTAAAGGGTGGCGGAAAACTCGGATTTGCGTTCGACCACGACCGGTTCAGGGGCGCCGCGGGGAAAGACGTCGCGGCCAAGCCTGTTCCGGTTTATCAGGCGCGTCGCCGCATCGCGCATGGCTTCAAGGCGTTTGAGCCTGAAGGCCAGCTGCGTCGCCATTTCTTCGCCCGACGGTCCGTCATCGGTATTTTGCTGGGGAATAAGCAGGCGCGATTTCAGATAGGCGAGCCAGGCGGCCATAACCAGATAATCGGCGGCGAGTTCGAGACGCAATTGCCGGGCTCTTTCGACGAAAGCCAGATATTGCTCGGCGAGCGCCAGAACGGAAATCCGCGCCAGGTCGACTTTCTGAGTCCTTGCGAGATGGAGCAGTAGATCCAGCGGCCCTTCGAAACCTTCGGTGTCCACGACCAGCGCCGGCTCGCTGACGCCGCGCTCGTCCCGATCGTCCGACCAGATCCGGTCCATCGGCGCCGCCGGTGGTTTCCTGGGATCGATATGTTCTCTGACAGCGCCGCTCATATACCCTGCTCAAACCATGACGGTGTTCGCCGAAAGGAGATCATCGAATTCCGCCCTCAGCACAGCTTCGTCAGCCGCCTGGGGCGCTTTGAACATCGACATGACCCTGTCGGCCCGTTGCAACGGCTTGCCCTGGAGCACCGGAGTGTTGTCCGCCACATCCGGCATTTCGTCCATGGAACCGTTGCAATGCAGAATTACATCGCACCCGGCTTGGAAAATTGCACTGGTCTTCGATGCGAAATCCCCAGAAAGCGCTTTCATGGAGATATCGTCCGACATCAAAAGGCCGTCGAAACCCAGCTTCGCGCGAATGACGTCCTCAATCACTCTGCGCGACGTCGTCGCCGGCCTATCTGCGTCAATTCCGGTGTAAACCACGTGCGCGGTCATCGCCATCGGAGCCGAAGCGGCAAGCGCCTTGAAGGGAACGAAATCGCTGGCTTCGAGGTCTGAAAGTGAGGCGTCGACCTGCGGCAGATCATGATGCGAATCGACGTTCGCGCGCCCGTGGCCCGGCATGTGCTTGATGACCGGAAGCACGCCGCCGGCGATCAGCCCTTCCATTGCGGCTGCGCCCATGGCGCTCACCAGGTGCGGATCATAACCATAGGCGCGATTTCCGATGACATCGTGGCTTCCCGCAACCGGCACGTCGAGCACCGGAAGACAATCCACGGTTATGCCAAGCTTGGCGAGATCGATTGCATGAAGACGAGACAGAAGCCATGCGGCCCGCAATCCCTTATCCTTGTTCAGGGCGTAAAGATCACCGAGAACGGACGCCGCCGGATATTGCGGCGCCAGAGGCGGTCGAAGCCTCTGGACACGGCCGCCTTCCTGATCGACAAGCACCGGCGCGTCGCTGCGGTTGAGGCATTCGCGAAGGTCGCCGACCAAGGCGCGAACCTGATCCGCGTCGCCAATATTGCGCGCAAAAAGAATAAAGCCCCACGGCCGTTCCTTCGCGAAGAAGGCGCGCTCGTCATCCGTCAGCTCCAATCCGCCGCATCCAAGGATCATCGCTTTTGATTCGCTCATGGTCGAATCATACAGACAAACCGGGAAATGACCAGTATCGGCGGATCTGCAGGTCACACCAAAACGCCTGTATTCAGGCGTTTGCGGACGCAGACGTCACCCTGTCATTCCTGATCGTTGTCCGTTTCGTGACGTGAGTGTAAACAGGCTCAACGGGCGACGAAGCAATTGCCGCCGGCGCTTTTCAGGCTGTCGCAAAGCCGCGTCGCTTCTTCCTTGCTGCCGGCAGGTATGCGGACGCGATAAAACACGCCGCGGCCTTCAATATCCGCGCGCACTATTTGTGCATTGCGGCCACCGAGAACGGACGCGTATTGCTGCGCCTGACGGTTATAGTCAGCCCGGGCGGCGTCCTCGGACACCTGCGAAGAGATCTGAACCGAATATCCGCCCGCGCTGGCTGTCTGGCTGCTGCCGGCGAGATTGCCGCGATCCGTCACAGCTTCCACGATATCAACCGGTTGTTCCGCCGGACGCGACGTCGGCACCGGCGCCTCGATGGAACTGCGCAAATTGGTGCCCGCGCCGTCCGCATTCGCGGTCTCGGCAGCGCTGGTGGTCGTGGCGGCGGCAGATGCAAGCTGGGTTTGCGTCTGGCTTGACGATGCTGTTGCAGCCGCTGAAGTCGGACGCGCTGCTGGAAGTGGTATTTCCCCGCTGTTGCGAATGTTTTCGTCAATCGGCGGAAGCGCTGCTGCAGCGGATTGCTGACCGGATGCTGCGTTGCTTCCGGGAAGCGGCTCCTGCGAAGCAGAGGCTGCGCCTGTTTCCTGGACGGACAGACGCGCCGAACTGCTCACCGGCAGATCTTCTCCGGTCGTTGAGGCGTCGCTGGCGAAAGCGCTTCTCTCGGCGTCCGGTTCCTGCTCGCGGGAAACGATCGTTCCGTCCGGCTTGACGATCAGCGTCCGGACGCGTTTTGGCGCGACGCCGTAGCTGTCTTCTGCCGCCGCGGCGGGATCCGGATTCATCGAATCCGCAGTCAACCGGTCTTCTGACTTCGCCGGAGAACCAACTGGCTCGGCCACGCCGTTGCGGCCTTCAAGCGGAAGCGATTCCGGATTGAGCGTTCTTTGCACGACGTCGATCGGTTCTTCTTCGGTGCTGACGAGGTTTTCCTGCGTCGGAGTTTCCGCGCCATCTCCGGCGACCCTGTCATAGACAGCGAGGTCCTGGTTCGGAACAGTCTTTCCGCCCGGATCAGCCGGCTTAATTTTCACCGGATCGCTGCTGGCGGCGATGACCGGCGGCTCGCCCTGCCCGCTGCTGCCGAGGCTGGAGTCCCACCAGTAGAAACCCGCGCCGCCGACAAGCAGCAGCGCGACGACAGCGACGCCGCCATAAAGCAGTTTGCTTCTACCGGACTCGCCGCGGATTTCATCCAGTTCGGGAAACTCGTCCATCGCGAATTCGGGATCGAATTCGTCATCGGCGTATCGCGCAGCGGCCGCATAGCCTTGCTGCGGATAATCATCGTCGTCGAAGTCGTCGCCTTCCGAGAATTCCTCGATGGGTTCGTCCGTCCAGTCCGGCGCTTCCTGCTCGTAATGCGTCGACTGATCGTTGAACTCGTGCGACAGGGCGTTCGCATGCGCCGCCACTTCGGCGGCGACCGCCGGATCGGCGTACTCGGACAGGAACTCCGATTCGTCATAGGGCTCTTCAGAGCGATCGTCGCTGGCGTTTGCGCTGTACGTGCTTGCGTCGCCGTCCACAGAGATGGCGGCAAGTTCATCTTCCAGCGACATATTGAGATCTTCGTCGAGAGGAACAGTCGCGGCTGTTTCTTCCTCTTCATACTCGGGAACGTCAATAACGCCCATATCATCGGGGGCCATGTCGTCCTCGACAATGTCTCCGGCGTCGAAGGGCGACGGATCGTAATCCGTTTCGTCGCTTCTCACACTCGATTCGACTTCGCCGATCTCCGCCGCCAACAGATCGCCAAGGTCAAGCTCCTGCTCCTCAGCGGCTTCATTGACGGAATTGTCGTGTTCGGCGTAGTCGCCCGCATCCGGCGTCGCCAGCGGCTTCGGGGTCGCATAACTCTGAAACGGGCGGATGGGCTCTTCTTCCACCGGAGCCGAGTGATCCTCATCCGGAGACGAGATCGATTCCTCATCGTAAGAGCCGTCTTCAGAGCGACTTGCGTTGTCCAGTTCGGCAAGTGTTGCCGAGAACTCTGCGTCGCCCTCATAGTCGCCATAGGGGTCTGAAGACGGGTACATTGCCTGCTCTGGCCTGTAAGGATCCGTCTGACCTTGCTCGGATCCAGGCTTGCCCTCAAGCGCGTCGAAAGCCGCCTGGAGCTCGGCTTCCAGACTCAGCGCTGTCTCGTCTGTTTCCTGCCTTGCATTCGGCCACTGTTCGTTTTTGGGCTCCTTGCCGGGCCCGTCATTGCTTGGTGGTCGATTCATATCGTTTTTCGCGCCTTGTGAGCCTGTACTATGCTCTTGGGTTGCTTCGGATTCCGCTGTTTCTGAATGCTGAGCATCCCCATCCGGGTCGGAGAAATCGATACCCTCAAGATCCAACTCCGATTCCGGTTCAAAATCACTTTCCGTTATATCACCTTCGAATAGAGCATCAAAATCCAGCGGAGGCAAATCGGTCGAGTCGGCGAACGGATGCATGGCTGCCGGCTGGTCCGAGCGGGTATCGGCCTCGTCTGCAATCCGTTCCGCGCCAGCTTGAACCGGGTCGGGCGTCACGCCATCTGACTGCTCGTCTTCAGTCGCGGTTTTCTCGATTTCCGAATGCAAATCTTCCAGTGACAGGGATGTGAGATCGATCTCCGGCTCTTCCGTCAGCTGGGCGCCCGGAGGCGTTCCCTCTAAAGAGTCTTCGTCCCCCATGCTCTGAGCAAACAGGGCGTCCAGATCGAAAGGGTTGGCCCCGTCGGCAGGCTCGCGAACAACCTCTTCTGAAACTATCGCGTCGGATTCAATCGCATCCTCGGAAGATGTCAGCGTTTCATCGGAATCGGGCGCTTTTTCTTCCTCGCCGTCAGACAGTGAAAATGTCGAGTAGAAAGCGTCGAAATCGATGACCGGCGTATCCGAAACGTCCTCATTCTCGGCCTGCTCCGCATTCACCGCCTCATCCAGGCTTGCAATGGCGTCGTCGTTCGAAGTCGCATCCAACACACTCGCATCGTCTTCCAGTTCGTCGGAGTTGCTGTCATCCGTCGCCAAATCGAATTCGCTCGACAGGTCGCCGAAATCGAAGTCGTCGGAAATCCCTTCTTCCTCGGTCTCGATCTTTGCAACGGCCGGCTCATCCTCATCATGTCCGATGGCCTGATCATCGCCGGCTTCAAGTTCACGCATCAACTCCGCTTCGAGATCGACTTCCAGGCCCGCATCGTTTTCCTGATCATGGCTGTCGTCGGCGGCGACATCGTAACCTACGATCCTCGCGAGTTCCGCCAGAGGGTCCTCGTCCCTGTCGTCACTCTCGCCGTTCTTGTAATCTCGTGAATACTGGTTCTCGGCCATACTCATGCCTCAAGTCCAAAATGTGCCCGGTTCGGCGGCATCCAGCGCATTTGGTTCTTCTTGTTTGGATGCGCCCTGGTCCACGCCGCGACTTCAAGCGCGCGTGCGTGGAAACGGATCAATGCCAGTACATTGTGGGCAAAAGGTGACAACTATCGCATCTCCAACGGGGCCTGGGCGCCGGTAATTCCAAGACCTGACTTGAGCGTCGCAGCAACTGCGCTGACAAGTGCGAGTCTCGCCATGCTCAATTCTGGGTTTTCATGGTTAACAAATCGTAACTCTGGATTTTCCTTGCCTTTATTCCAGTGTTGGTGAAACACGCTGGCGAGATCGTAGAGATAAAACGCCAACCGATGCGGCTCATGGGCAAGCGCCGCGCTTTCGACCACGCGGGGGTATTCCGCAAGTTTTGCGACAAGCTGCAACTCGGTTTGATCCATCTCGAACGCCCGGACGGCGCCGACCGCGTCAAAGTCGCCATGGTCGAATTCCGGGAAAGCGTCCCGCGCCTGCCGAAACACGGAGTGACACCGGGCGTGCGCATACTGCACGTAGAAGACAGGATTTTCTTTCGATTGCTCCGTCACTTTCGCAAAGTCGAAATCCAGCGGCTCCGTGTTCTTCCGGTAAAGCATCATGAACCGGACCGGGTCACGTCCCACCTCGTCGACCACGTCGCGCAAGGTCACGAACTCTCCCGACCGTTTCGACATGCGCACCGGTTCGCCGTCCCTGAACAGCTTGACGAGCTGGCACAGGAGCACGGTCAGTTTGGACTTGCCGCCGGACACCGCCTTCGCCACGGCTTCGAGACGTTTGACATAGCCTCCGTGATCGGCGCCGAGAACATAGATCATTTCGGAGAAGCCGCGCTCGTACTTGTCGCGGAAATAGGCGACGTCCGCGGCGAAATAGGTATAGCTTCCGTCCGACTTGATCAGCGGTCTGTCGATATCGTCGCCGACTTCGGTGGACTTGAACAAGGTCTGTTCCCTGTCTTCCCAGTCCTCCGGCAACTGTCCCTTGGGCGGCGGCAACTTGCCTTCGTAGACGTGTCCCTTGAAGGTCAGGTCGTTGATCGCCTCGCGGATCGCTTTCTCGCCATTGTCGTGCAGGGTTCTTTCGGAGAAGAAGACGTCGTGATGGATGTTGAGCGCATCGAGATCGTCGCGGATCATGTCCATCATCGCGTCGATCGCGCGGTCCTTGACCACGGGAAGCCACTGCTCTTCAGGCAGCGCCATCAGATCCCTGCCGAACTCCTCGGCGAGTTTCTGGCCGACCGGCGCGAGGTAATCGCCAGGATACAGGCCTGCGGGAATCTCGCCGATATCCTCGCCCAGCGCCTCCCGGTATCTCAGATACAGGGATCTGGCCAGCGTATCGATCTGGGAGCCTGCATCGTTGATGTAATATTCCCGAACGACGTCATAGCCAGCGAATTCCAGAAGATTGGCGAGCGAATCCCCGACAACCGCCCCGCGGCAGTGACCGACATGCATGGGACCGGTCGGATTGGCCGACACGTATTCCACATTGATCTTCTCGCTCTCGCCGACATTGACCCGACCGTAATTGTCCGGCGCTTCGACGATGCCCTGCAAGACGCCCCGCCAGTAGGCCGACGACAGTTTCATATTGATGAAACCGGGTCCGGCGATCGACAGGGACTCGATATCCGGGTCGTCCTTCAGTTGCTCGCAAATCTGCTCTGCAAGGGCGCGCGGATTGGTCGACAGGGGCTTCGCCAGAACCATGGCGGCGTTCGTCGCCACATCGCCATGGCTGGGGTCGCGCGGTGGCTCCGCCTTTATGCGCGAAAAACTGATGTCGCCAGCCTTCTCGCCAATAGCGTCGAGTTTGTGTAACGCGTCGATGACGCGCTCTTCGAAGTCTCGGAAAAGATTCATTTCTGTTCGTCCGGGAAACCGATGCAAATGCCGCAACCTTTCCGGTCGACGCGGGCGCAATGCCTTTCGATGGAAGGGAAACCGGCAATTGTGATGCTGTGCAAAATTGCGGGGCCGCTCTAGCGCAATTGCGGCGTATGGTCAAACAACGCCCTGTGCTGTTCGACGGCGTAGGTGTCGGTCATCCCTGCAAGATAATCGCCTACGCGGCGGGCGAGCGCGTCCGCGCTGAGGATTTCAAGGCCTTCGACCCAATGGCCGCCCATCAATCCGGGGTTGTCGATATAAGCATTGAAGAGATCCTTGACGATCGCCGCGGCGCCGCGGCGAACCCGCATGACGTCGGGATGACGGTACATGTTGGCGTAGAGGAATGACTTGATATCGCGATCCGTTTGCTGCATCGCGTCGGAAAAGCGCACGACAGTGCGCCCGGCGCGTCGGATGTCGTCCGGTGAATTGGGTCGCAAATCCTTCAAGGTTTGCTGCGCCGTCGCGATTGCGTCCTCCACCATCAGCGTAATCTGACGACGCATGATTTCGTGCGAAACGCGGCTTTCTTCGAGACCCGGGTATCGGTCGCGGGTGGACTTCAGGAGGTCACCCAGGAATGGAACGTCCTCCAGCATCTCCAGCGTCAGCAGACCGCTGCGCAAGCCATCGTCGATGTCATGGGTGTTGTAGGCGATATCGTCGGAAATCGCCGCTGCCTGCGCCTCTATGCTGGCGTGGCTTGCAAGCTGCAGATCGTTCAGCGCGTTGTAATCGAGAACGGGCTTCGGCACGGGTCCAGACAGACCGTTTCCGTCGCTGCCGACCAGCGGACCATTGTGCTTGACGAGACCCTCCAGGGTCTCCCACGTCAGATTCAAGCCGTCGAATTCGGCGTATCGTCTTTCAAGCGCCGTGACGATGCGCAAGGACTGGGCGTTGTGATCGAAGCCCCCCTGCTCCTTCAGGAGCTCGTCGAGAACGTCCTCGCCTGTGTGTCCGAATGGCGTGTGCCCAAAGTCATGGACCAGCGCCACGCCTTCTGCGAGATCTTCGTCCGCGCGCAAGGCGCGGGCCAGCGCCCGCGCGATCTGCGCCACCTCGATCGTATGCGTGAGGCGCGTTCGATAATGATCGCCTTCATGGGCCACGAAGACCTGGGTCTTGTGCTTCAGGCGCCGGAAGGCCGTGGAATGGATGATCCGGTCGCGGTCCCGCTGGTATTCCGACCGCGTCGGGCTGACGGGCTCCGGATAGAGCCTGCCGCGCGTCAGCGCCGGGTCGCACGCCCACGGGGCGCGTTCCCTGAAACCGAAACCGAGCTCACCTGTATCCAGAGCCATGAAAGACCTTCCCCGTTGACGCCGCACGCCATTGTACATACCTATATGCCCAATGCGTTAACACCATATCTCGCCGGTTCTTGAACCCGGTATGGAGGTTTCATGGTCACTGAAAAACAAGTCAAATTGTCGGATGCGGCGGCTGTCCGCATCGCCGATATTCTCGCCGGAGAAGCCGGAAAATCGGCTTTGCGCGTCTCCGTGGAAGGAGGCGGCTGCTCGGGCTTCTCATACAAGTTCGATCTCGTTGACGAGAGCGAAGACGACGACCTCGTTCTGGAAAAAGGCAAGGCGCGCGTCCTGATCGATTCGCTTTCGCTCGTTTACATGGACGGTTCCGAAATCGATTTCGTCGATAATCTCATGGGCCAGTCCTTCCAGATCAACAATCCGAACGCCGTGGCGTCCTGCGGATGCGGAACGAGCTTCTCGATCTGAATGAAGATCGCGACCTGGAACATCAACGGCGTCAAGGCCCGTATCGACAACCTGGTGACCTGGCTGTCCGACAGCCAGCCGGATATCGCCTGTCTTCAGGAAATCAAGTCTGTCGATGAGAACTTTCCGCGCAAGCCCCTTGAGGATCTCGGCTATCACGTCGAGACACACGGGCAGAAAGGCTTCAACGGCGTCGCCCTTCTCTCGAAGATGAAGCCTGACGAAGTCAATCGCGGTCTGCCGCACTATGGAGACGACGGGCCGGCCGACGAACAGGCGCGTTTTATCGAAGGCGTATTCAGCGTGAATGGCGGCGCGTTGCGCGTCGTTTCTCTCTATCTTCCGAACGGAAACCCGGTCGATTCGGAGAAATTTCCCTACAAACTGTCCTGGATGTCGCGTCTCGAGCGCTGGGCCAGTGAACGTCTGGTGCTGGAAGAGCCACTGGTGCTCGCCGGCGATTACAATGTGATTCCCGAACCCTTCGACTGTCACGACCCGTCCGTCTGGGAAGGCGACGCATTGTTTCGGGAGGAAAGCCGCGCGGCGTTCCGCCGGCTGGAAAACCTCGGTCTCGCTGACGGGCTTCGCGCGACTTGCGACGCGCCGGGCGTCTATACGTTCTGGGATTACCAGGGCGGCGCATGGCAGAAGAACAACGGCATTCGCATCGACCATCTGATGCTGTCGCCCGAAGCAGCAAACCGTCTCGAATCCGTTTCGGTCGAGAGCCATGTCAGGGCCTGGGAGAAGCCGTCGGATCACGTGCCCGTTGCCGCCTTTCTGGATTTCGAGGCCGCCTGACCGGGCGCTCCGCCCCCATATCTTGCGCATTTTAGCAATTCAGGCGATCATGAAGCCAACGATGATCAGCATCATGGTCCGGGCGCTATGGGCAAGACATTAGTTTTCGGCGCGGTGTTCGCCACGCTATCAATCCTGCCGCCTGCAGCTTTGGCGGATGAAAACGGGATCGAGTGCACCTGCGTAGCCAATGGCGAGCGCATCGAGATCGGTCAGGTCGTCTGCCTGAGACCAGGTTCCGGAAAACCTTTCATGGCCCGCTGCGAACGCGTTCTCAACAATACGTCATGGAAACGGCTGCAGGACGGATGTCCGACTGCCAATCTCGACATTTCCAACGGTCTGGAGAAACTCTGATCAGTTTTTGCCCTTGGCGATCATGTCATTCGCCAGCGCCATTGCGTTGCGCCGATCGGCTTCGCTGGCGAGTGAAAAGGCGTGTTCCTGCAGGGAACTGATCCATTCCCTGTCGCTCATCTTGGCGCGATCAAGAGCCACCGTCATCATCGCCAGTCCCCGAACCGAATTGCCTTCCTGGAAAATCGCTTCTCCAAGCAGAGCCGTCGCGCCGGGATGTCCGGATTTGCGGGCGCGGTTGAGCCACTTCTTAGCCTGGCGTTTGTTGACGCCGCCGCCCTCGCCGTACCACATCATATAGCCGAGCTGGAACTGGGCTTCGGGAACGCCAAATGCGGAAGCAGCCTGAAAATACAGTTCGCGCGCCTGGTTGAGGTCACGATTGACCGGGCTTCCGGGAATTCCCTTCTGGTAGTAGCTGGCCAGAGACACGAGCGCATTCACGAAGAAACCGGTGTCGCGAGATCCCGGCTCAACGCCCTGTCGTGCAATTTCGTCGAAAATCGTGAAGGCCTGATAGTCGTCTTCGACCACGCCGTCGCCATAGGCGTACATATTGGCCAGAGCCCAGCGCGCGCCCGGATGCCCCTTTTCGGCCGCATGACGATAGGCCTCGACAGCGTCGTCCTTCTGGCCTCTCTTGTAGGCGGAAAATCCGAACTTGAAGAGCTGTCTAGGCTCTGACTTTTCAGAAATGCCCGCATCCGGATCAAATGCCGCCGCAGGCGCAGTATAGGCGACCAGCGCTCCTACAACGCAGGCGACAAGACCAGATGACACTTTGCCAGATATCAGCATAACACCGTATTTTCTTCTACTCCGCAGTCACGGGCGACAACGCCCTCGCGGGCGGCTGCGTCTGTCTGCGCATTGTCGTGATGCGCGCCGGACGCGTCGTCTTCGCATAGTTCCTGCCCGTCAATCGCAGCGTTGCAATCGGAGTATATGTTCACCGCGTGTCGCGATTGATGCGGCGCCTGGGCGGTCATTCGACCATCAAGTCGGATGAACTCTCCGTTTACCGTTACGCGCATCAAGTTCCTCGATAGACGTTGCTTCAGCCCGAATTCATGCAGCTAACGCGCAGGATGAGACCGATGCGCCGAGTTTGTGGCGGGATGTGGGCAAATCCCGCCGTAGAATTCCATAGCAAAGCTTTACGAAGAATGTGTTGCCAAACAGCCACAATTCGGACGCTCGCGCCGAAATTACTGTCGATTCAGGACTTTTTCTGCGGAACGGGCATTCTGGCAACAGTCGAATACTGTCTTAAGAACCCGCTTCAGCAACCCGCTGTAGCGCAATGGAAAGACGTTCTTTCTGCTCAATCAGCTCTTTCTGCTTGTCGCGCTCGGCTTCAACGACATCCGGTCTGGCGTTTTGAACGAACTTCTCGTTTTGAAGCTTCTTTTCCGACTTTTCGATATCCGAGGACACCTTGTTGAGCGCCTTTTCCAGGCGGGCCTTTTCAGCGCCAAGATCAATAAGGTTGCCGAGAGGAAGACAATAGACAACGCCGTGCACGACCACCTGCACCGAGCCGCACGGCGCTTCTTCTTCCAGGACTATGTCGTCGACGCGAGCGAGTCGGTTGATGGCCGGCGTGTGACGCAGCAGTCGGTCGCACACGTGCCTGTCGGCGTCGACCGTGATCAGCGGGCCTGTCGCGGAAGGCGGAATATTCATTTCCGACCGGGCCGAGCGGATCTCCGTGATCAGATCGATCAGCCAATTGATTTCATCTGCGGCCTGGTCGTCCGTAAAATCGTCCTGCGGCCACTCGGCGTGACACAACAAGCCGTGCCTCTTGCTGCTCTGGGTCCACAGTTCCTCCGTCATGAAAGGCATGAAGGGGTGGAGCAACTTGTAGATCTCATCCAGGACATAGGCCGCACAAGCCTGCGATTCCCTTCGTGATTCTTCATCATCGCCAGAAAAGACAGGTTTCAGCAATTCCACATACCAGTCGCAGAACTGGTTCCAGACAAACCGGTAGGCCGACGATGCGGCGTCGTTGAACCGGTAGGTTTCAATGGCTTCCGTAATCTCGGAGTTGGTCCGGGACAGTTCCGTCAGGATCCACCGATTGATCGTCAGGCTCGCGCTTTCGGGCTTGAAGTCCGGATCGTGGGCGACGCCGTTCATCTGCGCGAACCGCGTCGCGTTCCAGAGTTTGGTGCCGAAATTGCGATAGCCCTCGACCCGCTGCGGATCGAGTTTTACGTCCCTGCCCTGCGCCGCCATGATCGCCAGCGTGAAACGCAGTGCGTCGGCGCCGTATTCCTCGATCAGTTCGATCGGATCGATGACGTTGCCCTTGGACTTCGACATCTTGGCGCCGTTCTTGTCGCGAACCAGCGCATGTACGTAGACCGTATCGAACGGCTCCTGCGGAACGTCGTTCTCGTCCTTCATGAAATGCAGCCCGAACATCATCATCCGGGCGACCCAGAAAAAGATGATGTCGAAGCCGGTGACAAGCACGCTGGTCGGGTAGTAAGTCGCGAGTTCCGGCGTTTTCTCCGGCCATCCCAGTGTCGAGAACGGCCACAGGGCCGACGAGAACCATGTGTCCAGCACGTCTTCATCGCGAACGAGCGCTACTGTTTTGCCGTAGTGTTCGGCGGCGGCCGCGATTGCTTCCTCTTCCGTCTTCGCGACGAAGATATGTTCGTCCGGTCCATACCAGGCGGGGATCTGGTGGCCCCACCACAATTGACGCGATATGCACCAGGGCTGGATGTTCTCCATCCACTCGAAATAGGTTTTCTCCCAGTTCTTCGGCACGAATTTCGTTCTGCCTTCGCGAACGGAAGCAATCGCCGGCCGTGCAAGGACTTCAGCGTCCACGTACCACTGGTCGGTCAGGTATGGCTCGATCGGCACGCCGCCGCGGTCGCCATGCGGCACCGCGTGGACATGGTCTTCGACCTTGTCCAGAAGTCCAAGGGCTTCCATGCGCTCAACGATTTTCTTGCGAACGACAAAACGGTCCTGACCGTCATAGGCGCTGATCGTCTCGGTCAGTTCGTCCGATGACGGCACGCCTTCAAGAAACTCCTCATTGCCGTCCAGGGTAACCAACGCCTCACGGGTCATGATATTGACGGCGCGCAGCCCGGCGCGCTTGCCAACGTCAAAATCGTTGAAATCATGGGCCGGGGTCATCTTGACGGCGCCGGTCCCTTCTTCCGGGTTCGGGTATTCGTCGGCGACGATCGGTATGCGGCGCCCCACCAGCGGCAGAATGACCGTCTTGCCGACAAGATCACTGTAGCGCTCATCGTCCGGATGAACCGCGACGCCCGTATCACCAAGCATGGTTTCCGGTCGCGTCGTTGCGACGACGAGATAATCACGCGTCTCCCATTCCGTCGGATCGCCGTTTTCATCGAAGGCGACCGGATGCCGGTAGGTCGCGCCCTCCTCGAGCGGATAGCGGAAATGCCACAAATGACCCTGCGTCTCAACCTGCTCGACTTCCAGGTCGGAAATGGCGGTGTTGAGCTTCGGATCCCAGTTAACGAGACGCTTGTCCTTGTAGATCAGGCCTTCGTTGTAAAGCGATACGAAGACTTCGAGCACCGCCGCGGAGAGACCTTCATCCATTGTGAAGCGTTCGCGCGACCAGTCGCATGATGCGCCGAGCCGGCGAAGCTGGTTGAAAATCGCGCCGCCCGATTCAGCCTTCCATTCCCAAACCTTTTCAATGAATTCTTCGCGGGTCATGTCACGGCGGTGGAGTTGTTGCTCCATCAACTTGCGCTCGACGACCATCTGGGTGGCGATGCCGGCGTGGTCCATGCCAGGCTGCCACAACACGTTTTTGCCGCGCATCCGCTCGAACCGGATCAGGATATCCTGAAGCGTGTCGTTGAGGGCGTGCCCCATGTGCAGCGAGCCGGTGACATTTGGCGGCGGAATGACGATGCAATAGGGATCGGCGTCCGGCTTGGCGCCAGCGCCTGCGCGAAAAGCGCCGGCGTCTTCCCAGCGTTTCGCGATGTCCAGTTCGCTGGAGGCAGCGTTATAGGTCTTTTCAAGCATACGATCGGCCATCAATTGAGGGAATTTTGCAAGGGATTTACCGCCACTGGCCGCGGCTTTCAACCCGTTTGGCCGCGGCTATGGCCGATCGTCACGAGCGGCGCTCCGAAGCGCGCGCCGATAATCGTTGAAAGATGCGATCAGCGCCCCTTGGCGATGCGCTCGATCTCTTCCCTTACGAGGCGCTCAACAAGAACCGGAAGATTGTTGTCCAGCCACTCACGCAACATCGGCTGCAACATTTCCTGTGCGATCTCGTCGAAGGATTTGGTCGGTCCGGTGACAATCGCCTGATTGAGATGCTCGAAAGAAGCCGCCACGCGATCTCCGGTTTCGGAGGATACGAGCGCGTTCGAGCGAAGCGCGTCGCCAACGGTGAGCTTGTCCGCAGGCTTTGACGCGGCCAAACGATCCGGCGCCGGTTTCTCAGGCGTGACGCGCGTTGCCGGCGCTTCCGGCTTTTCAGGCGTTCTTGGCGCTGCAAAGCTACGCGGCTCCGGCTTGGCGGCTGTGGATTGCTGGAGCGATCCGGCGCGCGCTGCAACCTCTGCAAGACTGACTTGCGGCCTGGCCGCGGTCGAAGCGCCCTGCCCCGCCGGTTTATAGCGGGTCTCCTCGTCCTGCCGCGGCGTTAACCCCGGCCGCGGCGGCGTTCTGTCGAAACGGCTCTCTGACGCGTCACGCGACGGAGGCGGTGGAGGCGTCTTTACAGCCGTCGATCGCGACGGCTGCGTGTTGGCGACCTCGTCCCTGACCCGGGCCAGCGTCGGACTTTCCTCTTCCTCATCCCCGAGATCATGGCTTGACGGTTGGTGCTGATGGAGACCGTCATCCGCGCCGTCGGTCGTTTCGATAATCCTGCGTATGGAAGCCAAAATTTCTTCCATGCTCGGCTCACGCGCCGCATTTGACTGTGACATGCCGTTCCCCGTATTTGCCGCATCACATCCAGTGGTCGCCAACTGGCGCAACCGAATCACAGGGATAGTGTATGCCACTCGGCCGCAGATGAGAATTCCCGCGGCCGTGACCTTGGCAAAGTTTCACAGATTAGTTTCGGGCGGTAACATGACTGCAAAGGCCGCGGCAATTGCAGCCTTTGCCTGCAGCCAGCGAGCGTTCAGCGTCCGTCGACAGTACGGAGGCCGAACCATTTGTCTTTAACGGCCTCGTAGTGAATCTCCGGCTTGTATTTGTCGACGCCGAGATTGAGATAGTTGACGGTCAGTCGACCCATCGCGCTCAACAGGCTGTAGCTGGATACGATCGCATCCCGGTGCGACTGCGCCAGATCCTCCTGAGCCGTCAAGACGTTCGTCTGGGTCTCGAGAACGTCAAGCTGGGTGCTCTGCCCGACCTTTTGCTCCTCGACAACGCCGTTGAGTGCCAGTTTTGCAGCGCTGACCTGCGCCTCGTTTGCGGCAATCGACGCCTTCGAGGCCTGGAAGTTGGTGTACATCGAGACTACGTCTTGCTGGACCTGTCGCCGCGCGGAGTCGACCAGTATTTGCGCCTGGCCAAGCGTTTCCTTGGCCTGCCTGACCTGGGCGGAAGCCAGTCCGCCCTGATAGATAGGCACCGACACATTGCCCTGAATGATACCTGTAGTGTAGCCGTACTGGCTGTGCTGAACAGTGCCCTGGACGCTGACATTCGGCAGGAAGGTGCCTTCCAGCGACTTCACGTTGAATGACGCAGCGTCCACCGTATATTGCGCGCTGAGAATGGCGGGATGTTCACGCAGGCCGATTTCAACCGCTGCAGTTGTCGATGACGGCAGACCCTTTTGATAGGGAGACGGCATTTGCAGGTTCTTTGGCTCGTCGCCGATGATCTGAACATAAACGGCCGCGCTTGAATTTTCGGCCGCCTGGGCCGCCAGCAATTGCGCGCGCGCCTGTTCGAGCTGCGCCTGGGCCAGCGCCACGTCGGTCCGGGTTCCTTCGCCGACATCGAGACGCGCCTGCGCCGCATTCCTCTGTTCGTCAAGGAACTCCAGGTTCTGCTGACGCGCGCTTACAATTGCGCGGTCCCGAAGCAGATTGGCGTATATCTGGACGGCCGAGAGCAGAATCGTCATTTCGTTGTTGATAAGATCCTGCCGCCCGCCAAGCACGTTCGACTTCGCCGCATTGACGTTGTTTCTCGTCTGGAAGCCGTCGAACAATGTCTGGGTGAGTGTCACGCCTGCCGATGCGGCGTCGGTAATCGTCGATGTTTCGGAAGGGGCATGCCAGGTTGTCGTACGCGAGGCTTCCACGCCTGCGATGATGGTTGGACGATAGCCGGATTTGGCTATAGCCACGCCTTCGTCGGTCGCTCTCAGTCCGGCGCGAGCTGCATTGAGATCGGGATTGTTCTCGTAGGCCTTCGCCATGGCGCCGAAAATCGTCTCGGCGGAAGCAGTTCCTTGCGTCGCGGCCAAACCTGCAGCGGCAACGGATAGAATTAGTAGTCTGCGGATACTTGACACTATATAAATCCCCAATTGACGAGCGAACGGCAAACTAACCGTCGTCTATCTACTACCCTGCCCCGTTATATGAAGCCGTGAAGCCAATGTTGCAACGGTTCAGCCATGCCAGGGAGTGAAGATGCCGGGACCCTGTAACCCATTGATCACACCTTGCGTCTTAAAAGACGAACTCTTCCGCCCTTTCAAAGCCGGTTAACAGCTTCACGGATGTATTGAAGCCGCGACGCGAAGACGTGTGACCGTCATCCTTCACGTAGAGCTTGGCGCGGCTTGCATTGCCGTGCCCTTCGACAACGACGAGTCTGCCGCCGTCGCGCAACTGATCGAAAAGCGCCGTTGGCAGTTCTTCCACGGCGCCGCCAATGAAAATCACGTCGTAGGGCGCCTCGGGCTCGTAGCCCTTCCTCAGTTCACCGGTAACCACGGCGACGCTGTCATAGCCGAGCCGGGAAAGGGTTTCGGTGGCTTCAGCGGCCAGGGCCTCGTCGCTTTCCAGAGCAACGACGGAACTCGCCAACAGCGACAGAAGCGCAGAGACGTAACCCGTGCCGCAACCGATCTCAAGCACCACGTCGTCCGGCGTAATATCCGCCAATTGCAGCAGTTTCGCGAGCGGCGAAGGCTCCATGAGGTAGCGCGACGCGCGCCCGTCCTGATCGGTCGACACCGGAATATCGTCGTCGATATAGGCGAGAGGTTTGAATTTCTCAGGGACGAAATCTTCCCGCGCAACCTCCAGAAAGGCCCGAAGCACGGGGTGCGAGGTGACATCGGTCGTGCGTATCTGATTGTCCACCATCTTTTCGCGCGCTGCTTCGTAATCGATGGTCATGCCACTTCTCCAAATAGTCCGCCTAGCGTCTTAGTTCGCACGGCTGACAGTTTCAAGCGCCCAGTGGCGCCGCATTGCCCATAACGGCGAACAGGAAGAATATGCCGCAGTATCTAATCATGAATTGGATACCGGAAACTTAATGCAAATTTTCGACAAATGCTTCATTTGCGAAGTTCAGCCTCCAAGAGCGCCTGAAAGGTAGCAGATGAAATCATGGATTTCGCGCTCCATCCAGGAAAGCGGCCCACCCGTGGACAGGGGCGCCCTGGCGCCCTTGTATATGCCTTCCACGACAAAACGATCCTCGTCATTGACCTTGTCGAAAAAGCCGATCGTGTCACGCAGAAACGCATCGGGATCGTCGAGACCGGCGAGAACTTCCGGCGCCAGGGCTGCGCCAAACCGCACATGAACCTGGCCCGTTCCCTGCGGCATCAGCGTCAGATACCATAAATGGTCCGGCGCCAGCACGAACATGTGCGTCGGGAAGATCGTCGGCATGACGGAGGTCCGCCGCCACTCCCCTTCAAGGACATTGTTGTTCTCATGGGCGAGGCCGTAGGTGGCGTCCTTGTTCTTCTTGAATGTTTCGTAGGTGAAGTGGCTGTGGCGTTGATCGGGAAATCCCGTGTCGTCAACCGGAAACCACGCCCCCACCGTCGCACGGTGCGCGATTGGAAGATGGTAGCTTTCCATGAAGTTTTCGGTCAGGAGCTTCCAGTTTGTGTCCCAGACGTGGTCCTGGGTCGCCACCTGAATATAATTTTCCATGCGGTATCGATCGACGACCGGTTCGAGTTCACGAAGCAGATCGCCAACCGGTTCAACTTGTTGGTCAAGGCTCACATACAGCCAGCCTTTCCAGATTTCGCATTTGAGCTCGGGCAGAGCGTTGTCGCGCGCATTGAAATCTTCCGTCCTGTTCATCTGCGGCGCGCCGATCAGCCTACCGTCAATATCATAGGTCCACGCGTGATAGGGACAGACGATCCGCCGGCAATTGCCCTTGTCTTCAAGAAGAACCATCATCCGGTGTAGGCAGACATTGGCGAAGGCCCTGACCGTACCGTCACGCTGGCGAATGGCGACGACCGGTTGTTCGGAAATGGTGAATGTCAGATAGTCGCCGGGCTCGGAAAGCGCGTCAGCGCGCCCCAGGCAGATCCAGGATTTGCGGAAAATCCGCATCTGTTCCAGATCATGGATTTCCTGATTGGTGTAGATCGCCGGCGGCATGGCGCGCGCCTGTTCCATAGGCGATGCGGCAATCTCCGAGATCTGCCTCAGCAGACGTGCGGATTCGCTCTTTGCAGACGACATTGCCTGGGCCTTTCATCGGGTATAGTCATTTGCACGCCAATGATCTTGTGATCGCCGTTTTTCGTTGTAAAGGAGAATTTTGTAACGCTTTGTATAGAGGTGGAAATCGCGGTTGGCGCCGCACAGAGATTCCAGGAAAGCTATCGCCCAAAGCTACTTAGAAAATGATAGGCACAGAGATGTTTTCACGCGAACACATGAATTACGAACCGATCGATCTGCCTGACCGGATGGAATTCAGCGACGGGCGGATGCTGAGCGAGGCAGCCGCGTTTTACGACCGCATGCGCAAGCGCCACACTGTTCGCGAGTATTCTGATCGGTCGGTTGACAGAAAGATCATTGAGGATTGCATCCTTGCAGCCGGCACTGCGCCTAGCGGCGCGAACCACCAGCCGTGGCATTTCGTCGCCATCGCCGATCCGGAACACAAAAGGAAGATCCGGCTGGCGGCTGAAGAAGAAGAGCGCCGTTTTTACGAGGGCGGCGCCGGCGACGAATGGCTGAAGGCCCTGGAGCCGATCGGCACGAATGACACCAAGCCGCATCTCGAAATCGCGCCGTGGCTCATCGTGGTGTTTGCCCAGCGCTGGGGCCATTTCGACGACGGGACCCGTTTCAAGAACTATTACGTGCCGGAAAGCGTCGGGATCGCCACCGGTTTTCTGATCGCGGCGTTGCATCATGCCGGCTTGGCGGCGCTGACCCACACGCCCAATCCCATGAAATTTCTCAACGGGCTGCTCGGGCGCCCGGATTCGGAAAAACCGGTAATGATCATTGCGGCCGGGCATCCGGCGCCGGACGCCAAGGTGCCGCAGGTTGCGAAGATCAAGAAGCCGCTTTCGGAAATCCTCACGGTGATCGACTGATCAGGAGTACAGGAAGCCTTCAACGCTTGTGTAGAGAAGGCGTATCGAGAGGACAGCCAGCAAGATCAGCAAGGCGCGATCGAAGGCCTTGGCGGACATCTTGCGCGCCGCCCAGGCGCCAAGCGGCATGGAAACGAAGAGCGGCGGCAGCGCGGCGAGGCTCATGCCGATCGTCGTCGGCGTCATCAGTCCGAAATAGCTGAGCGCGATCACCTGCACGACAGACATCGCGACGAAGAACGCTGAAATCGTGGAGATGAACGGCGCCCGTTCCAGGCGCATGGCGTTGAGAAAACTGACGGCCGCCGGCGCCGATATTCCCGCCATCCCCTGCAACATGCCGCCGACAATGCCCATAGGAAGCGCGATCTTCGACGCCCTGGCGAAGGTCAGCCGGAAATCAGGTCGTCCAATGCGGATGCCGATATAGGCGAACACCGCCAGGACCAGCAGGATGGACAGGATATCGCCGTCAAGCGATGTGAGCAGCACCGAACCGGCGAATGCGCCAAGGCCACCGGCCACGGCGAATCTCACTGCGAAATTGTCCGGCAAGCGCCAGGCGCGGTATTGCCACTGTTGCCAGACATTCGTCACCAGGTTCGGTATCACCATGATCACGACCGCAAGCCGGATATCCATGAACGCCGCGATCACCGGAACGGCGACAACCGGCGTTCCGGCGCCGGTCGCGCCCTTGACGAGACCTCCAAGAAAAAGGGCGCACGCAATAATCGCGAGCGAGAAGAAGCTGATGTCGGACATGGAATTGTTCGCTGGCTATGGTTTTCCGCTCAACCGATATGAGCGGCAAGGAAGGCCTTGCTGCGCTCATGCGCCAACGCCGCCGCCTCGGGCGCATAGGCGGCGGGCCGCGCATCGTTGGCGAATGCGTGACCGGCGTCGTAGATGTGAACCTCAAGTTCGGGCAGATAGGCCTTGACCTGCTCGATGACCTCCGGCGGCGTGTGATCGTCTGTCGATCCGAAATGGCCGATCACGGGCGCCTTGAGGGGCGAATCCAGATATTGCTGCAACCGGGTGCCGTAGAAGATCACAGCGCCGGCGATATCAAGTTTCTGCGCTGCGCGAAGCGCCAGGCCGCCGCCCCAGCAAAACCCCATGACGCCAACCTTGCCGCCCTTTTCGGCAAGCGCGCGAACGGCCGCGTCGATATCCAGCATGGTTTCGACCGGGTCCGTCGACTGCATGAGTTCCAGCCCGCGCGCAGCGTCCGAAAACGGGATCACGGCGCCCTTTTCCTTGCGATCGAACAGCGCCGGTATCGCGACGTCATAACCAAGCTTCGCATAGGTTTCGGCAAGGGATTTGAGTTGGTCCGTAACGCCGAATATCTCCTGCAGAATAACCAGCCCACCTCTGCTCTGGCCTTCGGCCCGCGCCAGCCAGCATTCGAGCACGTGTCCGTCGGACGCGGTTATCTGTGTCATCATGTGAGGCGTTCCGTTCTTTCTTCTGTCACTTGGCGTACCATCTTAGCGGATGCATTCTCAGTCCACAAAGCAAACTGCAATTCAAAAGGAATAAGTTGACTGATTTTTTCCAGAAATTTTGCAAATATGAGAATGTTGGGCTTTATTTTTCTTGCAGAATCTGGATGACGGTACCAGCGACAGCAGATTTCACAGCGCCTTCTGGCGCATTGGCTAAGAGTACCATGTTGGGTGTTATTTATGCATATTTTGGTCATGACCGCAGGCTGGCATTCGGCGCTTGCCTGCATACAATCACTCGGGCGTCGAGGACACCGTATCAGCGTTATCGGACATGGTGAGCGATCTCCCAATTCGCGATCCATGCATGTGCACAATGTGATACCGTCATCTTACGGCGCACTGTCACTGGAAGACGCAAGTGACCTTCTGATCAGGACAACTCTTGAAAACAAAATCGATCTCGTCATCCCGATATCAGACGAGGATGCAGAAATAGTGGCTCTCGCCGGAGCCAAAACATCAAACAATATCCTGTTCCCGACGGGGACAGTAGACGCCGTGCGCACAATGAGAAGTCGAAACAGAACGACTGAAATGTGCGCGAAACTGGGAATCCGCACGCCAGCGACCACTTTCACGAATACGGAGACCCTCGTCGCGGACGCTCGAGCCAAAGGTTACCCGTTTTACCTGAAACAGTCCGGTAGCGTCGCCTCCGATGGGGTCGCCCGTATCGACAATCACTCGGCTCTGAAATCAGTCGCGAGAACGATCAAGCCGGGAACCGAGATCCAGATGCAGGAAGTGGTGACCGGCGAACGGGTTGGCGTAACAGCTTTCTGTCGCAATGGCGCCGTCGTCAAGAGTTTCGCTTTCCAGTCGCCTTCGGAGTTGTCCTCACAGGGCAACCCACCCTATGCGACGGCAATGACAGCAACGCGGCAGCTCTTGGACGATTTGGAAAAAATCGCGAGGCATCTCAACTGGACGGGTGGCATCGATCTCGATCTGCTGCAGGGCGTGGACGGCAAGCTCTACCTTCTCGAAATCAATCCCAGGCTGTCGGGAACAACGGTTTTTGCTCAAAAAATCGGCGTCGATTTACCGGCAGCCTACCTGGACGCCTCAGATGACGTCTTCATACCCGGGCAGAACCAGAACGCGGACGCCTTTATATGCCTGCTGACGGAATCCTCATATCTTTTGCGAGATTTTGACAAATGGGGTCCGTATGGAACCACATTCCGTTCAAAAAACATGTGTGTCGAAAGCAGCTTCCCCGATGATCCCGGTTTTTCCAGCGCGATGTATGATGAGTACATGAAAAACATACGCATCGGTTGCAAACTGGCCAGCAAGAGAAGCGCCAAACCGGAAATTCTCCGTACACTTCTCAAACCGAAACAATCAAATCGTCTATCGTGACGAAATCTCGTTTCAGGATGGATTTGATGTTCAGCCCTGTTGATCTCATCGCAGATCGGTTGTCACGGTTCAAACTGCATCACAAATTGCTTTCCTACACTTGAGGGTCGATAAGGATTTTTCAGTGATCACGTGCAAACTCGACTAGGAAAGCAAGCCCGCGCGTTCGAGGACGCCGTCCAGGCGCTTCTCGAGTCCGGGCGTCAACGGCGCCATGGGCAGTCTGTGTTCGTTGCGCGCGATGACGCCTCTCCGCCTGACCATGTACTTCGTGGTGATGGGCGGGGTGTCAAAGCCGATCGACGCAAAAAGCTCCGACATCTCGTCGTTCAGCTTGCGCGCGCCCTCAATATCTCCGCTATCGAACAGTCTGCACATCTCAGCGACTTGCAGTAGAACGGCGTCACGATAAGAATCATGTCGGGCTGGAGATCTGTACAAAGACGGTATTCGGCAGGACACCGATGACTGGCTATATTGGGCGTGAGAGCACGCCCGCCTTGCGCAGTTCTGCAATCTCCTCGTTCGAGTAGCCGAGATCCGCGAGTATCGAGTCGGCATGAACGCCGAGTTCCGGCGGCGGTCCGTCCGGCGTCTCATCGACATCCATGAACTTCACCGGCTGCGGAACGGATCGCAAACGCCCTTCGAGACCATCTGTCGGGCGGAAGAAATCCACGGCCTGCAGGTGCTCGTCGTGCATCAGGTCCTGCATCGTGTTGACGACGGCGTGCGGAATATCCAGCCTGGAGAAAGTGTCGACCCATTCGGCCGTCGTTCGACCTGGCAACGCCTTTACGAGCAATCCGTACAACGTTTCCGAATTGGCGTTGCGGCCTGCCGCCGTTGCGAACCAGGCCTCTTTCATCACCGCCTCTTCACCGATGTCGGCAAGTGTCTTTTCCCAATGCGCGCCGCTGTAGGGCATGACGGCGAGCCATCCATCAGCGGTTTTGTAGGGTTTGCGGTTGGGATTGAGTAGCCGGACATAGCCGGGCCTGGCGTCTTCATTGAAACTGGCGCCGTCGAGATGCTCGTTGAGCAGAAAGGCCGTGATGGCCTCGAACATCGGCACTTCCACGGCGCAGGCTTCGCCAGAGCGTTCACGGCGCATCAACGCCGCCAGAATGGAATATACGACATGCAGCGCCGCGACCTTGTCGGCCATGATCGTCGGCGCATATTGCGGCTCCCGGCCCATTTCCAGAGGCAGGGCTGCGACGCCGGACACAGCCTGGATGACGTCGTCATAGGCCGCCCTGCCCGCATAGGGACCGTCGCTTCCGAAACCAACCGCCGCGCAGTGAATGATCTTGTCATTCGTCGTGCGCGCCGCCTCCAGGGAGAGGCCGAGGCGGTCTGCGGCCTTCGGACGCATGTTGTGCAGCAGCACGTCGGAGTGTTTGATCAGGCGCTTCAGAACCGCCTGCCCCTCCGGTTTGCGCAGATCGACTGCGATGCTCTTCTTGTTGCGATTGTTGTTGGCGAACAGCGCGCCCATACCGCTCGGGCCAACAGTGCCGGAATAGCGCGCGAGATCGCCGTCAAGAGGTTCGAGCTTTATGACTTCAGCGCCGAGATCGGCCAGAATCTGTCCCGCCAGGGGACCCATCACGATTGTCGTTACTTCGAGGATGCAAATCCCATCCAACAGTTTTTTCATACAAAATCTCCAGCCGGCGACGAACCTTCAAGCCGCTGGCGGATTAAAAGTCAATTCCGGCTATCCGAATGTTGAAGACCCATGTGTTCGAGAGCCCGTTGACCGAACCGAAACATCTCCGATGCATCTGACCCATTGGCGTCGTTTTGACTGCTTAACCACCGGCGCGCCGATCTCCATCGGCGACGAGCCGGCTTCCATCAGGAAGTGATCGAGCGATCACCACATGGTTTTCTTGTAGCCGTCCGCCAGATTGGCGTCCAATTCCTCGCCGCTCTCGGCAAGCGCAAGTTGATCGCGCATGATCTGCCCGAGCGTCGGCATTTCATTGCGGTCTGGCCAGGTGTCCGGTTGCCAGAGCTGTGAACGCATGAACGCCTTGGCGCAGTGCATGAAGACCGCCTTGATCTCGACGACGAGGACCGCCAGCGCCGGTCGTTCGCCAACAGCAAACTCCTGCCGCAGGTCATCATCGGCCGTCAATCGGCCGATACCGTTGATCCGAAGCGTCTCATTCATCCCGGGAATGAGGAAAAGCAGCCCGACGGCAGGGTTTTCAACGACATTTACCCAGGTGTCGAGACGGTTGTTTCCCGGACGGTCCGGAATGGCGACGGTGGTGTCGTCCAGAACTTTTACGAAGCCCGGCTTGTCGCCTTTCGGCGTTGCGTCTGCGTTACCCTCTGCGTCCTGCGACCCGATCACAACGAAAGGACTGCGGGAGAGAAAACCCTTGGCATGCTGATCGAGCTTTTTCATTTCCTTGCGCACGGCGCCCACATGGGGTTCACGAAAGATCGTCCGCAATTCTTCTCTGGTCTCAATAAATTTCATGTTTCTACCTTTCATCGCCTTATTGCCGGCCAACGCAGCGCCGGGCGCATCGCCTCTGCTTCGGCCGCGATTACCGGAGCCGAGACAAACAAAAGTTCATGCAATCGTGACGATGTTCTCCAAAGACTTCGGCGAGCGCACCTGATTCCACGATCAGACCGTAGGTAAAGCACACCTGCGCCCAGCGCGAAATCGCATTCAGCGCACAATCCATGAAAAATCATAAAAATGTTGGATCGACCGCTTGTTACCGAGACGCTTTCGCTCGCCGAGCCTCATTCGTGAATCGGATCGGTCGTGAATTTCCCGCCCTGATAGACTGCAGCAGGATCGTCCGGCAGCGGACGCTGCGCCGAAAGCGCCACTTTCTGTCTGTAGTCATCCGACCTGGACCGCGGCGTCCAGCCGAGATACCCGACGCCCGCATTGTCCCACCAGGTCGCGCTGTTGTTCGAAGCCCCGTATATGACCGGGCAACCAAGACGCGGAACACGAAACACGCATTCGACGAGAGCAACAAGATCGTCGATGCTGAGCCAGGTCGACAGCATGCGGTGGTCACTCGGCTCCGCAAAACACGACCCGATCCGCACCAGCGCAGTCTCGATCCCGAACTTGTCATGATAGAGATTGGCCATGGCCTCGCCGAAACATTTCGAAACGCCGTAAAGCCCGTCAGGACGCAGCGGCGCCGTGGCGTCGAGCCGCTCGGTTTGCGGATGATATCCGACTACGTGATTGGAGCTTGCGAACAGAATGCGCTTTACGCCGTGGCGGCGCGCGGCCTCATAGAGATTGTATACGCCATCAATGTTGGCCCGGCGGATCTTGTCGAACCGGTCTTCCAGAGACACGCCGCCCAGATGAACGATTCCGTCGCAGCCTTCGACCAGACCCATCACGTCTCCTGCGTCGCCAAGATCGCATTGAACAACCTCAGCGGCGACGCTTTCGGATTCAAACGCCTCGATGTCTGACAGCCTTATATGCTGCGCCAGATGATCGAGCCGGTTGCGTATCATGGCGCCGACGCCTCCCGCAGCGCCGGTTATCAACAGTCGCTCCATTGTCGTCACCTCATCAGATTTGGCAGGAACATGGAAATTGCAGGCACGTAGGTCACCAGGAGCAAGGACGCGATTATCGCCAGATAAAATGGCCAGATCGTCCGCACGACATGGTCCATGCGCACGCCTCCCACAACGCATCCGACAAACAGGCAGGCGCCGACGGGCGGTGTGCACAGCCCCAGGCCGAGGTTCATCATGATGATGATGCCGAACTGAATGGGATCCATGCCCAGGTCCCGCGCCAGCGGAAGGAAGATCGGGGTGCAGATCAGGATCAACGCCGCCATATCCATGATCATGCCGAGCAGCAGCAATACGATATTGATGAGCAGCAGGATCATCAACGGATTGTCGCTGATGCTGGTGATGCTGGCGGCAAGCGTGTCCGGCACCCGGTAGAGCGTCAGAAGATAGGCGAACGCCGTTGCGGTCGCGACCAGCATCATGACCAGAGACGTTGTGCGAACCGAGGCGAGCACCGCCGTTTTGAAGCGCTCCCAGGTCAGTTCGCGATAGACCAGCGCTGTCACGACGATCGCGTAGATCGCACCGAAAGCGCCGGACTCCGTCACAGTCATGACGCCGGACAACACGCCCCCGACAATGATTACCGCTGTCAGCAGGCCGGGAATTGCGACGACGAAACTTATGGCGAGCGCCTGCCAGCCGGGAAACGCCTCGGAAGCGTAACCGCGCCGCACGGCCACCAGATAGGCGGCAAGCGCGAGACAGACGCACATCAGAATGCCCGGCACAACGCCGGCGATGAACAGGCTGGATACCGAAACGCCGCCCGCTGCGACAGCGTAGAGGATCATGTTGTGGCTCGGTGGTATGACGACGCCGGCGATCGACGACGTCACCGTGACGTTTACGGCGTAGTCCGCGTCATATTTCTTTTCCTTCATGACCGGGATCATGATCGAGCCAAGTGCGGAGGTGTCTGCGACCGCCGAACCCGATATGCCGCCGAACAGCATCGATGACGCAACGTTGACGACGCCGAGACCACCGCGAATGTTGCCGACAGCAGCCGAGGCGAGCCGCACCAGCCGGACCGCGATTCCGCCCTGCAGCATGAGTTCACCAGCGAAGATGAAGAACGGTATCGCCAGCAGCGAAAAGACCGAGATTCCGGACATGATCCGCTGAAAGGCCACAAATAACGGCAGTCCCTCATAGACGAATGTCAGTACGGTCGCGATACCGAGCGCGAACGCCACCGGCACGCCCGCGATCAACGAAAAGAAGAAGACCCCGAAAAGCAGAATGAGCCCCAAAGGTCAGCCTCCGATGTTCCTGGATCGAACGGCCAGCAGCTGATTGACGAGAGCCGCAAGTTCAAAAAGCGCAAACAGCGCGATCAACCCGCCGGAAACAACCATCGGAACGGCGCGCCAGCCCTCCGAAATCTCCAGCATCGGAATGCGCCGGGCCCATGTGCCGGTGGCCAGAAGACCGCCCTGCCACGCCATGCACACTCCGAACGCCGCCATCAGCGCGGAAGCGATCAGTCTCAGAACAATCTGCATGTTGAAAGACATGGCGTCACGAATGAAGTCCACGCCGAGATGAGACTTTCGCCACACGCACGCAGCGCCGCCGAGGAAGGTGATCCAGACAACCAGGACCAGGGACAGTTGTTCCACCCAGGTCGGCGTGTCGTTGAGAACGTATCTGCCGAACACCAGCCATCCCATCGTCCCGATGAGGATCACAAGCATTGTTCCGGCGACCAGCATGCATGCGGAAACCACAAATTCGATAATATGCCGGAACGCCGGCCAGGAACTGGCAGTGTCGGTCAAACTATCCTCTCTCGCTTCCGCCATCAGGGTGCGCCTGTATCCGCCGCAAAAGGAAACGCCCGGAACTTTAAGCCCGGGCGCGTTGCTACAAACCTAGTTGGTCGCCTGGATGGACTGGACCAGGCCCTTCATGTCCGGATTTTGAGACAGGAAGCCTTCATAGACCGGCGCCATATGCCCCTGGAATGCGGCCTTGTCCTCGACCTCATTGATAGACACGCCTGAATCTTCCACCTTCTTGCGGCTTTCGAGTTCGCGCTCGGCCCAGAGCTTTCGCTGCGTCTCGGCGGCGTTGATCGCGGCCTGACGCACGATGTCCTTGTCCTCGTCAGACAGAGCTTCCCAAGCGCCGGTCGAAATGCACAGGCATTCCGGGATAATCAGGTGGTCGGTGATGGAATAGTATTTCGCGACCTCGTAATGGTTGGAGCTCTCGAACGACGGATAATTGTTTTCCGCGCCGTCGATCACCCCGGTTTTCAGAGCCTGGTAGACTTCCGAATAGGCCATGGGCGTGGCGTTGCCGCCCAGATTGTCGACCATGTCGACGAACAGGCTGTTGTTCATGACGCGGAATTTCATGCCGTCCATGTCTTCCGGCTTCATGATCGGCTTGCTGGTGTTGTAGAAGCTCCGCGAGCCGGAATCGAACCATGAAAGCGCGACCAGCCCCTGCTCCGCAAGAGCGTCGGAAAACTGCTGACCGATATCGCCGTCCATGACCGTGTGCATGTGATCAATGCCGGTAAAGATGAAAGGAAGCGAAAGCACATTCGTCGCCGGGACAATCTCACCCATCGGGCCCATGTTGAAATTGGCGAATTGCAGGGCGTTGTTGCGGGTCTGTTCGATGGCGTCGGGTTGCGAACCCAGTGTGCCACTGTGGAAGACTTCCGCGTTGACCCGGCCGTCCGTATTGGAATTGACCTCTTCCACGAACTGATCCATCGCCACGGAATTGGGGTAGCCGGCTGGATGGATGTTCCATCCGCGCCAGTTGTCTGCGAACGCCGGAGCAGCGAGCCCGGCTGCGAGGCCGCCTGCAATTGCGGCCGACACCGCCAGACTACGCATATGAGTTGCAATATTCATGATCCTGTTCCTCCCTTGAAATGCAATCAGCATTCAAATTCATCATACAGGTGATCATATTTGCGTCAATACATATTATAAGATAGATTGCCGCCAACACTGAACACTCGACCTGGAGCCCAGATCATTGGCAAAGGCAACTGCGAAATCCGGCACGCTCGTTGCGCGCGTATGCGATGAAATCAGAGACGCCATTACATCCGGCCGGCACGCCGTAGGCGACAAACTGCCGTCGGAGGCAAAGTTGACGGAGATGTTCGCCGTATCGCGAACCGTCGTGCGGGAAGCCGTTGCAAGCCTACGCGCCGACGGCCTCGTGGAAGCCCGTCAGGGCGCGGGCGTATTTGTCATCGCCAATCAGATGTCCAGTGGCCCTTCCCTGCAACAGATCGACGCGCGACGCGTCTCCTCGATGATCGAAATTCTCGAGCTCAGAACCGCAGTTGAGCTGGAATCCGCTGCTTTGGCAGCCAGTCGCCGATCACCAGCCCAGGAGGAGGCCATCTATGAAAGACTGGACGATTTCACGCGGGCCTTCGAAAGCGGGCGCTCCACGACTGAGGCGGATTTTGCATTTCACCTCGCTATAGCTGACGCCACGAACAATCCGCGCTTTCCCGAGATTCTTGAAATGTTCGGGCATTCGGTTATCCCGAGAACATCCCTGCAGGGTGGCGCGACGGAAGACGCAAGCACCCAGTATCTGCAGTTGATCCAGAACGAACACAAGACCATAGCCGACGCCATATCACGCGGCGACGCGCAGGCTGCGCGCGAAGCAATGCGCACCCACCTGCGCGGAAGCCAGGAACGCTATCGGCGACTTCTGCGCGACGGGCAGGCCTGAATTTTCATCATACAAGTAGTTGACTTGTCGCACATGGCTTCTATCATGAATCCACGCGCAACACGAGCAACCGGCTTTGATGATGGAACCGAATGATTTGAAACTGGCCTTGGGCTCAGGACTGTTGTCCTTCCCCGTTACTGCATTTAACGACCAGGGCGCCTTCAACGAAGCCCCCTATCGCAAACATATCGAGTGGCTGTCGCAATTCGGCGCGGCCGCCCTGTTTGCCGGCGGCGGCACCGGCGAGTTCTTTTCGCTCGCGCCGGACGAACTCCCGGGCGTCGTTCGCGCGGCCAAGGCGGCTGCCGGCGAAACACCGATCATATCCGGCTGCGGTTATGGAACCAGAATAGCCGTCGACATCGCCAAAAGCGTTGAAGACGCCGGAGCAGACGGCGTATTGCTTCTGCCGCAATACCTCATAGAGGCTTCGCAGGAAGGCCTGTACCGGCATGTGAAATCGGTCTGTGAAGCAGTATCCATCGGCGTCATCGTCTATAACCGGGACAACTGCATCATCCATCCCTCAACGTTGCAGCGCCTGTGTGCGGAGTGTCCCAACCTGATCGGCTTCAAGGATGGTTCAGGCGACATCGGACTGGTCCGCCAGATCACCGCCACGATGGCGGATCGTCTTGTCTATCTTGGGGGAATGCCAACGGCGGAGCTGTTTGCCGAGGCCTATCTGGGCGCCGGATTCTCGACCTATTCCTCGGCCGTCTTCAACTTCGCGCCCAAGCTTGCGATCGACTTCTACCAGGCGCTCCACAACAATGACCACGCGCATACCGAGGCCTGCCTGAAGGACTTCTTCTACCCCTTCATGGCGATCCGCGACCGCAACAAGGGTTACGCCGTCTCTGCCATCAAGGCCGGGGTCCGGCTTGCCGGGTTCGACGCCGGTCCAGTTCGCCCCCCGCTGACTGATCTGACGATCGACGAATGCGCCATGCTGCGCGACCTGATTGAAAGCCAGCCCGGTGCTTGAACGCATACTGAGCGGTGAAAAGCCCGCGACCCTCATACCCGCCGGCGCGACCGACACCCAGACCCACATGTTCTTGCCGGACTATGAAGCGCAACCGGGCGGCCCACCCCTGCCGTCCGGCTGTCCTGGACCGGCCGAATACCGGAAGGTTATGAACTGGCTCGGCGTGGAGCGGGTGGTGATCACGCAAGGCAATGCGCACCAGCGCGACAACGCCAATGTGCTTGCCTGCCTTCAGGAGATGGGTTCGATCGCGCGCGGCGTCGTGGCGATCGGTCCGCAAACTGATGCGGCCGCTCTGGAACGCTTTCACGAAGCGGGCGTGCGCGGCGCGCGGATCATGGATCTTCCCGGCGGCGCCGTCGGGCTCGAGGCGCTTGAGGACGTGGAGAAGTTCGTCAAGCCTCTCGGTTGGTGTCTGGCAGTCCAGTTCGACGGCAGTCGAACCCTCGATCATTACGACCGGTTGGCGGCGCTTCGATGCAACTGGATACTGGATCACCATGGTAAATTCTTCGAAGGCATCGCACCCGGCGACAAGAATTATGATGCGCTCCGCCGGCTGATCGACCGCGGCAATTGCTGGTTCAAGCTAGCCGGGTGCTATGAATCCTCGTTGTCCGGCGGCCCGGACTACGAGGACATCGGCCGTGTGGCGTCGGCTATTGTGAAACATGCGCCTGATCGCGTCATCTGGGGCACGAACTGGCCGCACAACCTTGTCCGCGAGACGAAAGACTATCCAAACGACGCCCGGTTGCTGGATACGGTTCTCGGCTGGGTTCCAAAAGAGCATCACAAGACCATTCTCGTCGACAGTCCCGCGTTTCTGTTCGACTTCTGAAGCAGCGGAAACGTTGGCTGTGTCGACCGGCAGACGGTCTGGCGATCAAGAACCCTGCAATTGATTCTCGACCAGTCTCGCTGCGCGATACGCCTCGAACTCGTCTGTCGCGTGCGCTTCGACGCCCAGGCAGCGAATTTCCTCGATCCAGCGGCGATCGCGCGCGTCGACCTCGCGCCCGGCGACGCGAAACCATGTGGCTAAAAAGCGATCCGGATGGCGCGCCACGGCGGCATGATAGATCTCCGGGTCGTGTTGGCCCGTGTCGCCGATCAGGACGAACCGGAGCGACGGGTTGGCGTCGAGCACCTTGTCGATCATGTTCCCCTTGTGCTCGCCGTGCGAGCCCTTGATGAATTTGTCTTCCGATATTCCCAGGTCTCGCAGGAAAAGCGGACCGTGGATCAGGTCGTTGCGCCTGAAAATCTCCACCAGGAACGCATGCAGGTTCCAGGGCGAGGAACTGATGTAGAACACCGGATTGACGCCGTCGTGCAGCGCCTGGAGAAACGCCACGGAATCCGGAAAGACCTGCCGGCTTTCGACGTTCCCGGTCAGCGTGTTGTAGATATTGCGCTTCAGCGACCAGGCGTCCGTCCGGATCAGCGTATCGTCAACATCCGATATTATGCCGAATCGGGCCTTCTCGTCCGGAATAACCACCGGCAGGCTGGCGCTTGCCTCATGACCCGGCAGGCGGGCCTCCACGACCGTTTTTTCGTCGTTGCCGGCCGGCACGTCGATCGCGAAATAGCCTTCTTCGTCCGTGGTTGTCGATAGACCATCCACCACGACCTCGATATCCGGAATTTCGCGGGTGATGAACCGGGCGATCATGTTGCGGAAGTTGCTCCACCTGGAACTGTCCGCCGGCAGGTCGGCGACGGGCGAGCCGTTCAGCACCCTGCCCCGCACATGGAGACCCTCAGGCGATGCGTATCCGATAAAGGGATCGATATAGGGGGAATCGGTCTTTCCGCTGGGCTTCAATCTGTCCCAGATCCGCTCACCGCGGATGGCGTTCTTTAGCAGGAAACGTTTCATACTCGGTCGGATATATATTTAATCGTGAACTGTCCGCAATGACCCGGTACTAAAGTTTCCAGGCCCATATTTCGAGGTGATGTGATTCAACCGGATTGATCACCTCCTTTTTCGGAAAAGGTATTATAATGAAAATCGATCAGCCGACTCCTGAACTTGCCGTAACCGACGTCGTTGAATCGCAACACTATTTCCGGGACAGGTTGGGGTTTCAAGTTGAATGGCATAATGAAGCAGGCCGCCTCGGCGCTGTCTCACACGGCAAATGCGCCTTGTTCTTCAGGCAAACCGATGGAGAAATCCATCCATCCGTGCACTGGATTTTCACACTTGATATTGACGCCGCCTACAATGAACTCGTCGAACGCGGCGCAGACATCGTAGACCCCGTCGATGACAAACCCTGGGGGCTGCGCCAGTTCACCGTGAGAGATCTGAACGGACACGTCTATCACTTCCACCACGATCTCGAGTGACGCCGCAGTTACATCGAATTCGGCAGGAACAGCACCAGGCCGGGCAGCAGGATCAGGATCAAAAGCCGTATCAGATCGGTCGCCACGAACGGCAGAACGCCGCGAAAGATGCTGCCGAGCTTCACGTCGCGCGCGATCGTGTTGATGACGAAGACGTTCATGCCGATCGGCGGCGTGATCAGACCGAGCTCCACCGTCATGACGATGATCACGCCAAACCAGATCGGATCGAAGCCCAGTTGCAGGATGACAGGAAAGACGATCGGCACCATGAGGATGATCATCGCCATGGCGTCTAGAAAGCAGCCAAGCACCACGAACAGCGCCATGATCAGGAGCAGGGTTCCGTAGTCGCCAAGCCCGAGGTCGATCAGAAAGCGCGTCAGGTTTTGCGGCACCTGCGTGACGGCGAGAAAATAACCGAACAGGATCGCCCCGATCAGGATGGTGTAGATCGCCACCGACGTTCTGAGCGCTTCGACAAGACCTTCAAGCAGTCCCGCAGCATTCAGCCTGCCCCTCGCGAAGCTGATCAGCGCTGTCAGCACGGCGCCGACAGCAGCTGCTTCGGTGGCTGTCGCAATGCCGAAATAGATGGTGACGATCACCGCCACGAACAAAAGCGCCACGGCCCATACGCCGCGCAGCGCCGAAATTGCCTCGCGCAAATTGAACGGCGCGCCCGCCGGCAGCCGCGCGCCGAACCATATCCGCACCGTCGCCATATACATCAACACGGCCAGAATGCCGGGGACGATGCCGGCGATGAACAGCGTGCCAATGTCCTGTTCCGTTATGTAACCATAGACCGCCAGAACGACGGAAGGCGGAATGAGAATGCCGAGCGTGCCGCCCGCGGCGATGACGCCGGTCGCCACCTCGTCGCGATATCCGGCGCGCTTCATTTCCGGGTAGGCGATATCGGTCATCGTCGCGGCCGTTGCGACAGAAGAGCCGCAAATCGCGGAAAAACCGGCGCATGCGCCAACCGTCGCGATGCCCAGTCCGCCCTTGAACGAGCCGAGCGTGGCGTTGGCGGCGCGAAAGAGTTCGCGGCTCATGCCGGACCGCGTCGCCAGAACTCCCATCAGTATGAAGAACGGTATGAGCGTCAGGTTGAAGTCCGTCACGGTCCGGATCGGCGACGTGGCAAGCAGATTGAGCGCGGGCGTCCAGCCCACAACCAGGCCGAAACCTCCGACGCCGACGATGCCCATTGCAACGCCGATCGGCACGCGGATCAGCATCAGCGCAAACAGCGCAACGAAGCCGCCTGCGGCGATCAGGTCTCGCTCACTCATGAGGAGCCTCCTCGGGAATGGTCTCGTAGTCCTCCAGATCCTCGTGATAACGCCAGATGCGCCAGATGCGGACCAATGTCATGATCAGCGCCGCAACAAGGCCGAGCACGATCGCGCTTAAAAACGGCCAATGCGGTATACGCAGGTCCATGGTGACCTCGCCGCCGGTCAGCTGCGACAGGACCCGTCCGCCGATTTTCCAGACAAGCCCGGCTGTAAAGACGAACAGCACGGTCCATGCGACGATGTCGAGCCAGCGGCGCATGCCGGGGCGCAGCATGTGGGCCAGCAGATCTACCTTGATGTGGCTGCCGCGATAGGCGACGGAGGCGAAGCCCCAGATAATCGCCACCGCCAAGGTCAACCTGGAAAGATCGAAAGCGTCCGGAAGCGGCGCCGTGAACAGGTAACGCCCGATCGCCGATACGAAGATCATCAGCGTCACCACGCCAAGCATCACGGCGGCGATGCGTTCAATCCACAAAGCGACGCGATCCGTCGACCGCCGGCGATCAGAAGCCATGGCGTGTTACCTCGTTGCAAAAGGAGAGGAGCGCGCTCCTCTCCTTCTGCGTCTTCGCTATTTGTTGAGCGTACCGTTGGCGTCGAGCGCCGAGCGCATGCCTTCGAGCACGGCGTCCGGATCATAGCCTGCGTTCTTGACGTCCGCCTTCCAGGCCTCGAGGGTCGGGACAGCCGCCTCGCGCCACAGCGCGATCTCTTCAGCGGTCGGCGTATAGACGGTATGCTCCGGATCGTTCATGATTTCCTGACGAACATTCGTGTCATACTCCGTCCAGCCGGCCGAGAATTGCTTCGACCATTCCGGCGTGCAGTGATCGTCGATCACCTTCTTCTGATCCGCGCTCAGTCCCTCATAGGTGGCCTTGTTGAACAGGATAACCTGGGCCGACAGATAAAGCGGCATGTCGTTGTGGAACTTGGTTTCCTCGCCGATCTTGAAGATCTTCATGGCTTCGTATGGGAAAGTTACGGCGTCCGCCGTGCCACGGGCAATGGCCTCGCGCGCTTCCGGCGCCGGCACCTGCACCGACGAACCGCCGAGAGAGTTGACGAACCGGGCCATGGTTGAATGGGCGGGACGCACGCTCAGGCCTTTCACGTCGGCCGGAACCTTGATCTCGTTCTTGCCGTGGAAACGCCCTGGCTCATGCGGATTGACTAGGCAGAAATAGACGTCGCTCATTTCCTTGTCGGCGTAGTCGAGATACCATTCGTGGATCGCCTTCGAGGCGTTCAGGCCGTCATTGGCCAGGAACGGAACGCCGACGAGTTCGAAAATCGGAAAACGTCCGGCGTTGTAGCCCGGATTGACGTATCCGATATCGGCAATCCCGTCGCGGGTCATGTCGTAGTGATCCGGCGCCGCGCCCAACTGTTGAGCAGGAAACACCTCGAAAGTGATAGTGCCGCCCGAAGCGTCGGTAATTGATTCCATCCATGGCGCCATGCCGCTCTGCGGCACGGCGTGCTGCGGCGGCAGCCAGTGAGCAAATCTAAGCGTGACGTCCTGCGCCTGTGCGCCGACAACGCTCATGCAGACAGCGGCTGCCGTTAACAGTGTTCTCTTCATGTAATCCTCCCTTTCGCCCGGTAGCCCGGGCTCGATAGTCCGGCAATGCTCCTCCAGCATCGACCACAAAGTGATCGATAGCTGATCATGAGGCAAGAGGTAAAGAGAGTCGGACCGTCAATAGCCCGGTAAAAGAACAATTCTGCTTGATAACAATATCAGTCTGGACAGCGGAACGCGAAAATAATACTCAGGACCCGGATCCTGGACGCCGGACTTCCCGCATCAGGCAGCTGTCGCCGCCGCCGCAGAAAAAGCGATCGCCGCCGTCGGATTCCAGACCGGAAACGCCAGCCCCGTCGGGCATCTCCAGACGCTCGAGCACCTCCCCCGTCGCGGGGTCAATACGCCGGATATCGCTTTCCGTCCCTTCCCATGTGCCATGCCACAGCATGCCGTCGACCCAGGTCACGCCGGTGACGAAGCGATCGGATTCGATCGTGCGGACCACCTTTCCGGTATCGGGTTCGACCTGATGGATCTTGCGCCCGCGATGCTGCCCGACCCACAAAAATCCTTCCGCCCAGGCAAGCCCCGAATCCCCTCCTTCGCCTGGCGCCGGGATCGTCGCCAGCACCTCGCCGGAACCGGGATCGATCTTGCGGATCACGGCTTCGGCGATCTGGTAGAGGTGTTTTCCGTCATAGGCGGTTCCGGCGTCGGCGGCGATCTCGAGCGACTGCGTTATCTCGCCGCCTTCGGGATCGAGCGCATTCAGCCTTTTTCCGGCGGCGAACCATATCCGGTCGCCGTCGAAGGTGACTCCCGCCACGTTGGCGACGCCCGGAAAGGGGCCATATTCTCTGAGGATTTCTGCGGGTGAATGTTTCATAGGCGCATCCTAACCCGCGATGGTTGACACGGGGAGTAACAAACTTGTCGGGAAACCCGGAACTTTCGGCGCTATCCACCGGCAGGCGCGTCCTCGCCCGAAGGATTCCACCCGGCCGGTTAGGGCAAGCGATTCAAGCGCGCGCAAGACTGTGCGCGAACTCACGCCAAGCGCCAGCGCGAGCGCCGAGCTCGACCAGGCCTCGCCATCGGCAAGAAGCGCCAGCACCTCTGCGTGGTCGTTCTCGGCCGGCGGCGCCAGCACGGCGACCGCCTCCGTTCCACGCGGGGTCAGCAAAAACCCGCGTTTGGTAGCAACAACATCGGCCAGCGACGCGATTTCCTTGCGCAACCGCGCCATCTCCACACGCAGTCTCGCGCGATGCGACTCGTCGGCATGGCGCGCGCGAAAGGCGCGTTCAAGCAGCGTTTCCCGCGATGCGTCCTCCGGCCACGCTTCCGCCAGCGCACGAACGAGCGCCAGCAGGACGGGTCGCGTTGCAAGCGAAACAGATGTCCCTCCCCGGGAAATGATATTGCGGCAGGCGTCGACAATCAATGTATCTGTCGTCAATAGCGCTTCCACGTCAGCAAGACCGAGCAGACGTTCATCGCCGTTGGAAATCCGGCGCGCCGCCGGCGCTGCGAAAGCGCGCATGGCGCGGTCAACCTCATTGCTCAATGCAGGTATGGCCGCTTGACGCGCATAATTCTCCGCCCGAACCAGCGCCGCTTGTGCGTCGGACGCTCTGACGCGGCGTATTGCAATGCCGACGGCCACGAGTTCGAAACCAACGCGTGACGCCGGCGGCAGGGCGTCGGCGTCAAGGTCCGCGATCATCCGTTCGGCCACGTCCGCGCGACCGATCAGCAGGTTCTGACGCGCGTCAAGATAGCTGGCATGGGCGGCGTTGACACGATCGCCAAGCCTATCCAGCGTCGCCTGCGCCGGACCAAGCGTTCGAAGCGACTGGCCAAGATCGCGCGACACAAATGCAATTTCCGCCTCGGCTACGGTGCAACGCGCCCGGGATATCTGCTCGTTTTTGCCAAAGGCGCGGGCGGCCCGGCGCAACAGATCCCGCGCGCGCGGCAGGTCGCCGAGCTGCGCCATTGCGACGCCGCGCAACGCCAGCGCCGGGGCGTCGTCGCGCAACGCCACGCGCTTCAATGCGGCAAGCGGATCGCCAACAGAAAGCGCGCGTCCCGCAGCATTGATCAGCGAGTCCATGCAAATCCCGTCATACTTGTAACTCTCACCCTCCCCGCCTGTTGGCCTACATCTTTGCTCATCCCGCAACGACCGGCAAAGCCGGGAACGGACGGAGCAGAGAAAATGACACTATTTGCAGTTACAAGGAAGAGATCGTCACACGGCCGACCGACGCGTAACCTTGCGGACTGGCTTGCGCTGGCCGCAGCGCCGACCTTCGCCTCGATGGCCTGGCTTTCCGCGCTTGACGCACAGGGAACGGCTATATGCGCCACTGCGTCAAGCTTCTCGCCGGTCAACACCATGGCCTTTATGTACCTCGTAATGAGCCTTTTCCACCTTTCGCCCTGGCTGAAGCTCGCTTCCGCCCGTTCGCGACGCGTCGATCCTGCAACGAAACTCAAACAAGGAGAGTAATCATGCAACACGCCATCGTTTCACAGTCGGACTGGCTCGCAGCTCGCAAGGACCTGTTGAAAGCCGAAAAGGAACTGACGCGGCTTCGCGACAAGGTCGCGCAGGATCGGCTCGCCCTGCCCTGGGCGCGTGTCGACAAGGCCTACATCTTCGATACGCCGGAAGGTCAACGCTCGCTCCCGGAACTCTTCCACGGCCGGTCGCAGCTTCTGGTGCAGCATTTCATGCTGGGGCCTGGATGGAAGGAAGGCTGTCCGAGCTGTTCCTTCATGGCCGACCATACCGACGGCATGAACCTGCATCTCGCCCATCATGACGTCACGATGATCGCCGTGTCGCGTGCGCCGCTCGAAGAAATCGAACATTACCGCAAGCGCATGGGCTGGAACTTCAAATGGGCGTCGTCCTTCGGGAGTGACTTCAACTATGACTTCAGGGTCAGCTTCACGCCGGAAGAAATCGCCAGCGGCCGCATCGACTACAATTTCGGCGAATTGTCCATGGCGGGCGAGGAAATGCCGGGTGTCAGCGTCTTTGTCAAGAACGAGGCCGGCGACGTCTATCGCACCTATTCCACCTATGGCCGCGGCGTGGAGGTCATGATGGGCGCCTACGCCATGCTCGATCTCACGCCCAGGGGCCGCAACGAAGAAAGAGGCATGGACTGGGTGCGCCGCCACGACCGGTATGAATAGATCAGTGACAAGCGAAATGCCGGGCCGATGAAGGTCCGGCTATTCACGCATCATAAAAAGTTGAATAAACCGGTTAACAAAGATACCAAGGTCAGGCCGATATATGTAGCCGGCAACACAGCGCACATCTCCAGCTATCTTGATGATCTCGCCAAAGGTCCATTTCTACAATCAATACGAGGAGTTTTTTTCAGATGATCGGATGCCGCAAGATTTTCGACTCTTTCAAAAATTACCGCAAAGGGATCACTGATAGCGCCTCATTGCTGAAGAGCGCGCTATTTGTACTTGGAATGATTTTAATTGCACTGCCTGCTCAAACGCATGCAGCCAGTAAAATGCTGTCGACAGACAAGTTGGCGGTCGCGGCGGAGGCCATTGGCTGCGCGATCGTTGACAACGACTCCCTCGTCCATCGCTGCATTCTGAGAAAGCTGCGAGAGCACGACAACGGTCAATACAAATACATGAACCCGACCGACATCGTCAGCCAGTTCTACGAAAACATCATGGCAGCCCGATCATCGGAGGGGAGCTTTTCAGATTTTCCTTATGTCGGGAGTGGGATCTCCGTTCAGGTATCAACCACGAAATACCTCAAAGCACTGCTTTGCCGAGATGAAGAGACCGTCAGGATTTCATTCCCGCAGGATCTGATGGAACGAGTGAAGTCCCCTGTCGAGGAAGTAGCAAGTTATGCCAGCGGCGCGATAATCAGTATGTTCAGGGGAAACTGCATCACCGGTTTCCCGGAAACAATCAACGTAACGCTGGCCTTGGGTGATCGGGACGTCGTCACCATCCCCTACAAGGTGCAAACCACGTTCTATCGGCACAGACGAATATTCGACACCGATTCAGTGGCTGCACATGCGCAAAACTGGGCTGACATGTTCGTTGTAAAACTCGACAATAATGGCGCCGACAAAGCGCCTGTCGAGGTTGCTGGAGTTCCTGACGAAAAGCTTGAGTATCTGTGCCGCCCAACAAGCTCGCCGGAAGCTTTGTTTGACAATATTCGAAAGGGAATGGGACTCGAATTTGCTGGATTGAAAGATCCGACAATCACGGCAATCCATTCGGAACTGGACAATAAAGCCCAGTTGCAGGTTGGCGACAGATTAGTTCATGTCGGTGGATATGAGGACCTTCCAATCGGCAGGATCTATATGACGCTTTGCCAGCACAGACAGAGCGCCCTTGCCATGATAGAGCGCGACGGAGACTATTTCGAAATTCTGCTGTCACCCGGAGCAGCAACGAAACTGGACGCTTATGCGACTAACTTTACCGTCACCAATCCGTTCGACCCGGTTGGCGCAGACAAAGTTTTCAAGTCTGACGGTCCGATCTTCTACAATCCGGTCTTTGCCCGGATTTTTGCGGGCAATTTTGATAATCTGGATGAAGAAGAACGGGCGACACTGATTGCCATATTGAACGTGTCGCTTTCGCTCTCACCGGATATGTCCGTATCGGCGATGACTCGTGGCAAGAAGGCGCTCAACGGCCTGCGAAAAATTTACGGTTCATCGGCGACTGCCTGCTGGCCCTATGGGCGAACATCGTTTGAAGTCGAACGCATTCTGATCAAGACCCGCACGAACACCTATGGTGTAATCCTGTCTCAGGTAAAATCGAAGCTGGGCGACAGAACCTTGTATTTTGACCCGAAGCTCGCAAACGCAATCATGGAAAAATGGGAAGTCGCCATGAAGGACTTTGGCGTTATACCGCAGCTTCGCGCTCTGGTTGACCGTCAGTCCTGCTTCTCAGCCGAATACAGGATGCTTTACAACAGACTGTATGAGTTGGCGGGGCTTCGTCAATCGTAGCTGCGCGGAGCTAGTGCCCCGAATCTGAAGTTCGTTACATCCTGCAGCACGCTCTATTCGAACTTCAGATTCGATAAGGGCACTAGCAAGATAATGTTTCTAGTGTGGTTTACGGATTTGAAGTTCCTGTAAGAGACTGCTGCTACAATGTAAGGAACTTCAAATCCACCACACTAGCGAAAGCCGCATTGAGAGAAGCGGTTGTTGAAACCGGCCGTCTTCTGAGTCAAGCCAAGGCGGAACTCCCGCACGGTTCTTTCGAGGCTATGGTTGAGAGCATACTTCCGTTTATCCTCCCGACTGGTGCACGCTCTACGAACTGACGAAGCCGCCAGCCTCCGAACCAAGTTCAAAAGCACGCGTTTCCGTCATGCCCCTCATCAGTGGCAGTTCGACCGGTTTCCATGCAGAACGGCCGTTTGGATCGAGCTGTTTGAACATGGCTTCATCAATCAGGATCGAGCGTCCACGCGCCTTGGCGCAAAGCCGTGCAGCTCGGTTTACAGTAGCTCCATAGACATCGCCATCACGGGAAATGACCCGTCCAGCAGCCATTCCGACATGCAGCGACCAATTTTGCCCCTGAGCGACCTGCGATATCATCTTCATGGCGGAATCTATTGCAGGTTTTGCGGTGAAGAATATACACAGAATGCCGTCGCCAAGCGTTTTGACGATGCGTCCATGATCAGGGTCGACGTGCCGTTGAACGGCCTCTTCAAGCGCCTCAGTGATTTGAAGGCCTTCATGGTCGCCGTGTAACCTCACAAAATCCGAGTAGTTTGACAGGTCGACAAAACAAATGACCTTCGATTCTTCGGAAGTAGCCGAAGGCATGCCAGCATCGCGCAAAGCCTCATGCAACCAGTTGGAAACATCGTCGAACACCAGTGTTTCGAGGATACGAGCCTGCAGTTTCAAGGTTGCCTCATAACCGATCTTCTGCAGGGCGCTTCGCCTTTTGGCGGTCAGCATAAGAAACTCGCTGAGCGGCACTCCTGCATCGTTCAATGGCGTAATTACCTCGGAACGAAACAGATCGCGCTGCGCTTCAGAGATCGTTCTCATTGCCCGCCCGAGTGTGCGCATGTACCGGATCACCACCCTCTTATCGAGACCCGCGGCAAGTGCGGCGGCCACGAGTCTCAGGAATGCAATATCATCCTCCCGCGCCAGATCGCCCTGATCGGGCCGCGACACACCCAGCGCAATCGCTATCTGGTTGGCAAACTCCGGAGAAAAGCCAAACTCACGATTGACCTCCCTGTAGGTTCGGGTGCTCATACGAATGGGAATGGCGAGCATTTCACGTGCAAAATCCAGTGAAATGCCTTCCCGACTGAATGTCCGTGCGATCGTATCCAATGGAAACCCGGACTGTTCAAAACTTGCGACCAGCCGGACACCGTTTACATCGGCTTCCGAGATCCGGTCAGCATCGAACAGGCCATGAGCAATGAAGCGCTTCACCTGATCCGATGTGCAGCCGGCCAGACTGGCTACTATGTCGATCGTGTCCGAATAAGACTTATCCAACCCTGCCAACGCCTCTTGTTGATTCTCGGCGATCCTGTGGGATCATTGTTCGAAGTTTCGTTGCCGCTCAATACCTATTCGCAACCGCCTTTCACACCGCATCGTCCGGCCCGTTCTGTTGCTGGCCTTGGCGCGATGCCTAGAGGTAGGACTGGAGAAGGGCAAATCAGCCCACGGGATAAGAAAGCTAGCGGCGACCATTGCAGCCGACGCCGGTTCGACCACTCATGAACTCATGGCTCAGTTCGGATGGTTCAGTACGTCACAGGCGGAAATCTATATAAAAGGCGCTGACAGACAACGCCTCGGAATGCGGTCTTCTGAGAGAGCTGCGGACCATTACGAGAACATCATGCCCCGAACCTCGCTATCCGGTTCGGGATTGAGGGAAGAAAAAGAAAGCAAAACAACAGGATAGTTGTTGAATGGTGCCCCCGGAGAGACTCGAACTCCCGACCGCCTGATTACAAATCAGATGCTCTACCAACTGAGCTACAAGGGCAACGCGGTGCACTTATCATAATCGAAAAGTGTGTAAAGTTAAAATCGTCGAAATTATACAATCCTTAATCGCTGTATCGGATAGCCCTTGTATCCGCGATCGCCGGACGCCATCCTAGAAAGAGCTCTTGAGGGATCAATCATGACAGGTCGGACACCGTCTCTGGCGTTTGTATGCAGCGAAGCCGACAGCGCGCGGCGCGCGGCGAAAAAACTCGCCGCTCTGTACGGCCAGACGGACCCCGAACAGGCCGACGTGATCGTCGTCCTCGGAGGCGACGGCTTCATGCTGCAGATGCTGCACGAGAACATGCATTCCGACAAACTGCTCTACGGCATGAATCGCGGCTCGGTCGGCTTTCTTCTCAATGAATATCACGAACAGGGACTGATCGAACGCATCGCGGACGCCGTCAAACACAACATCCACCCGCTCGAGATGGTGGCGACAGACACGGAAGGAAACGAAACGGCGGCCTACGCGATCAACGAGGTCTCCCTGCTCAGGCAGTCCTATCAGGCGGCCAAGCTGCGCGTGCTGGTCGACGGACGCGAACGTCTCGCGGAACTGATCTGCGACGGCGTCATGGTGGCGACGCCGGCGGGCTCGACAGCCTATAATCTGTCTGCGCACGGGCCGATCCTGCCACTGGAGGCCCCGCTGCTCGCGCTCACGCCGGTCAGCGCGTTTCGTCCGCGGCGCTGGCGCGGCGCGCTCCTGCCCAACCGCGTGAAGGTTGATATCGAGGTTCTGGAAAACAAGAAGCGACCTGTCAACGCCGTTGCGGACCACACGGAAGTCAAATCCGTCGTTCACGTCAGCATCCGTGAATCCAGCGAGGTCACGGTCAATATCCTTTCGGATCCGGATCACAGCTGGGAAGACAGGATCCTGGCCGAACAGTTCCTCTACTAGCGACGAAGGCTCGGATTCGGTCGCATTGTCGTGCTATAGAAGGCGCTCACTGGCCCTGAATCAGGAAAACAGCCCGGGAGGCCGAAATGCCAACTACGCCCCTACCCTCCAATTTGAAGTCCGGCGCGCGCGCAACGCTTCTGTCCCTTATTCTCGCGTGCGGACCCGCGACCATCGCGATAGCGCAGGAGAATGCGCGTGAAGCCGCCGACGCCCTGTCGCCAAAAGTGGTTGCTGTGGTGAGCGGCGGTCGATGGGAGAGTTCAGCCGACGGGGACGCCGGCAAGGGCTATTACCGCGCCGTCGCGGTACGCTCGCAGGACAACACCTCGAGGCTCTATCTACAGAAGCTTGGTCTCTCGGACGGCAGCCCGACCGTACTCGATACAAGAGAGATCCAGGAGCTGACCGACATGAGCGCCTACATCACCGACATGCGGCCGGAGAACTCCACCGGCGTGTCGGAAAACGCCGGTTTCGTCACCTATGTCTACCTGAAGGAAGACCCGTCTATCACGGAGCCAGACACCTGGGAGCTCTTTGTCGACGAGTTCGGCGACCACGAATTCCTGCCGGCGAGCAACTGATCCCGCAGCATAATCAGGCGATATCCTCGACCACCTCGTCGCCGCCATGGACGCGGTGGGCGAGCGCTGCTTCCATGAACGCGTCAAGCGATCCGTCCAGCACGTCCTGGGGGCTCGTGCTTTCCACGCCGGTGCGAAGATCCTTCACCAACTGATAGGGCTGCAACACGTAGGAGCGGATCTGGTGGCCCCAGCCGATTTCGGTCTTCGAGGCTTCCTGTTCGCTGGCTGCGTCCTCGCGGCGCTTCAGTTCTTCTTCGTAGAGACGCGAGCGCAGCATTTCCCAGGCTGTCGCGCGGTTCTTGTGCTGCGAACGCTCGTTCTGGCACTGCACCACGATATTGGTCGGAATATGGGTGATGCGCACCGCGGAGTCGGTCGTGTTGACGTGCTGCCCGCCGGCGCCGGACGCGCGGTAGGTGTCGATGCGCACATCGGAATCCGGAATGTCGATTTCAATCGAATCGTCGACCACTGGATAGACCCATACCGACGAGAACGAAGTGTGGCGTCTCGCCTGGCTGTCGAAAGGCGAAATCCTGACCAGCCTGTGCACGCCGGATTCGGTCTTCAGCCAGCCATAGGCGTTGTGACCCTTGACCAGCATTGTCACCGACTTGATGCCGGCCTCTTCGCCGTCGTGAACTTCGAGGATCTCGACCTTCATCTTGTTCTTTTCCGCCCAGCGGGAATACATGCGCAACAGCATGTTGGCCCAGTCCTGGCTCTCCGTGCCGCCGGCGCCGGAGTGGATTTCAAGATAGGTGTCGTTCTCGTCCGCCTCGCCCGAGAGCAGCAATTCGATCTGCTGGCGCTCGATATCGGACTTCATCGCGCGCAGCGCGTCCTCGGCTTCGGTCACGACGTCGCCGTCGCCCTCTTCTTCTCCGAGTTCGATGAGGCCGATATTGTCTTCAAGCCGGGTTTCGAGATCGCGCAGACCGTTGATCCGCTCCTCGAGTTGCTGACGCTCGCGCATCAGCTTCTGCGCTTCCTGCGGATCGTTCCAGATATCCGGATCTTCAGCCTTGACGTTCAGGAATTCCAGTCGTTTGAGAGCCGGTTCCCAGTCAAAGATGCCTCCTCAGCAGGCTTATGGCCTGCTTGATTTCGTCGACGAGAGACTGAATTTCCGAACGCATGATATTCCCTGGTTTCTTGCATGTGTGTTGTCGCCCTCAGGCGTAATCGCGCGGACCATAGCCCCTTTCAATTTTATAGAAAAGGGTCTGTCCGTCGCGCGGCTGATCAGATCAGTAAAGACCCCCTGCCCCGGAGCCGACAGCCCGGTTCGCCTGCGGAGAGATATCGAGAATTTCGGCGCCAGTGGCGTATTCCGCGCCGATGACGGAGAAGAAGTCGGCCGGTCCGGTGCCTGGCTTGAAGGATTCGTAAATCACGTCCGGGTCGCCGGCTCTCGCTTCCATGCCGGTCTTCCGGTTGATCGGAATGAGTTTCAGACCGGGAGGAATGCGGAAGCCGATCGGCTGTCTGCCTTCCAGCGCCGCCGTCATGAACTCGTTGAAGACGGGCGCGGCAAGGCCGCCGCCGGTCGATCCCCGGCCCATCGGCGTCGGATTGTCGAAACCGATAAAGACGCCGGCGACGAGGTCTGGCGTGTAGCCGACAAACCAGGCGTCCTTTTCCTCGTTGGTCGTGCCGGTCTTGCCGGCGACGGGCCGTTCGAGATTGACCTTGCTCGCCGCCGTTCCGCGAGTCACCACGCCTTCCAGCATCGAGGTCACCTGGTAGGCGGTCATCGGATCGAGCACCTGCTCGCGCATGTCGATGATCTCCGGCTCAGGCTGGTTCTGCCATTCGTCGGCGTTGCATGCGTCACAGCGGCGGTCTTCGTGCTTGTAGATCGTATGGCCGTATCTGTCCTGGATTCGGTCGATCAGCGACGGGGTTATCTGCTTGCCGCCATTCGCCAGAACCGCGTAGGCGGTCACCATGCGCAGCACCGTCGTTTCGCCCGAGCCCAGCGCCATCGGCAGATAAGGCGGCATGTCGTCATAGATGCCGAAGCGCTCGGCATATTCGGCGACGAGTTCGATGCCCATATCCTTGGCGAGACGCACCGTCATCAGGTTGCGGGACCGCTCGATGCCGAGCCTCAGCGTCGAAGGTCCGGCAGACCCGCCGCCATAGTTCTTCGGCTCCCAGACCTCGTTGCCCGAAACAATCTGTATCGGCGCGTCAAGAACCACCGACGCCGGGCTGTAGCCATTGTCGAGCGCAGCGGCGTAGACGAAAGGTTTGAATGAGGAACCCGGTTGACGCATGGCCTGGGTGGCGCGGTTATACTGCGAATTGGAGAAGGAAAACCCGCCGATCAGCGCGAGCACGCGCCCTGTGTGCGGATCCATTGCCGCAATCGCGCCTTCCACTTCCGGAACCTGCCGCATGACGAACTTGTTGGCCGCGTCCTGCTCGCCGCCGAGCACCTCTTCAACGTACACGACGTCGCCGACCTTCAGAATATCCGCAACGCTTTTGGCCTTGGACGTCGCGCCGTCCTTGTTGAGCCGGTAGGCCCATTCCATGTCGGCGCCGGAAATGGTGATGGTTTCACGCGCATCGTCGACTTCGCCTGACGCCGTGGTGACCGGCCTCAAGCCAAGTTGCGCCGTATCGGCGCCCGCTTCGAGAACGACGCCAAGCTGCCATTCCGGCACGTCGCGCAGCGGTTTGACTTCCGAGACCGCCAGACCCCAGTCGCCGCTGGCGTCCACAGTCGCGACAGGTCCGCGAAAACCGCGTTTCGTATCGTAGCCCATCAGGCCGTGCTGAAGCGCCTTGCGCGCCAGTTCCTGCAGGTGCGGATCAAGCGTCGTGCGCACGGAAAGTCCGCCCTCATAGAGCGACTTCTCGCCATAGCGCTCCATGATTTCGCGTCTGACTTCTTCGGAAAAATAGTCCGACGCGAACAGGTAGGAGCCGAAGCGGCGCAGATTGACGCCAAGCGGCTGGGCCTTGGCGTCTTCGCCGTCCTGCGTATCGACGTAGCCGTTTTCAACCATGCGGTCGATCACCCAGTTGCGCCGCTCGATGGCGGCTTCCGGGTGTCGGTAGGGATGGTAGTTCGCCGGGCCCTTCGGCAACGCTGCAAGATAAGCGGCTTCCGGCAGCGTCAGTTCGCTGACGGATTTGTTGAAATAGATCAGCGCCGCTCCGGCGATGCCGTAGGAATTGAATCCGAACGGAATCTCGTTGAGATAGAGTTCGAGAATCCGGTCCTTGGAATAGGCCTGCTCGATGCGGAAGGCGAGCACTGCTTCCTTGATCTTGCGCTCGATCGACTGCTCCGACGTCAGCAGGAAATTCTTGGCGACCTGCTGGGTGATCGTCGAGGCGCCAACGAGCCTTCTGCTGCCGGAGGAATAATTCTGGAGATTGGTGACGATCGCGCGGATCAGGCCGCCGTAATCGAGACCCGGGTGACTGTAGAAATTCTTGTCCTCGGCGGAAAGGAAGGCGGCTTTCACGCGGTCCGGCACCGCCTGTATCGGCAGGTACAGACGCCTCTCGCGGGCATATTCCGCCATCAGGCTGCCGTCGGAGGCGTGGACGCGGGTGGTGACCGGCGGCTCGTAGCTGGCCAGAACCTCGTAGTCCGGCAGGTCCTGCGTCATGTTGCCCACATAGACCCAAATGCCCGCGGCGACGATGAGAAACAACACCGTTCCGATTCCGAAGAGATATCCTATCAGCCTGACCATGAATACTATACCGTTTCCGCGTTATGCATGCCGACTCGCCGCGAAGCCTGAGTATGCCCCAATACCGCGACGAATGTGCGCAAAATAGGGCTGCTCCTCACACCGTCCGATCAATCGATCCGGTTGCGCCAACATTGTGGCGACATTGCAACACGACGTCCCGACCGACCAGACACTAATCCCGACTGAGGTTGACCTCCTCCGGTCCTTCTCCGTCGCCTCTGGTGAGCACACGGAAATCGTCGACGGCTTTTGCCAATAAATCAGCCATTTCCGCAAGCCAATTCTCATCCTGCAGCAGTTTCTCATCTTCCGCATTGGAAAGATAGCCGATCTCGACAAGAATTGAAGGAACATCAGGCGCCCGCAATACGCGGAAACCGGCGTAACGATGCGGATTGTTGATCAGTTCTACCTTGCCATCCAGGTTTTGAATGACAGAATCCGCGAAACGTACGGAAAACAACTTTGTCTCGCGCCGCATGAGATCGATCAGGATATCCGCCACGCGCTCCGGTTCGTCCTCTAACGACAAGCCGGCGATGGCGTCCGACTTGTTTTCACGCTGCGCCAGGTCCCGGGCGTAATTGTCCGAAGCCTTTTCCGAAAGGGTATAGACCGTTGCGCCCCTGATCTTTCTCAGTCTGATCGAATCGGCGTGCAGCGAGACGAAGAGATCGGCGCCATTCTCTCTGGCGAAGCGAACCCGGTCGCTGAGCGAGACGAAACTGTCGTCAGTCCGGGTCATGTACGCTTCCATGCCGCTGTTTTTGGACAGCAGATCCTTCAGGGCCTTTCCGAGATTGAGCGTAACCTCCTTTTCCTCCAGACCATTGCGGCCGCGCGCGCCGCCATCGATGCCGCCATGACCGGGGTCAATGACGACAGTGAATTTTTTCGTCGGATCAGCGGCGGATCCGGGCGCTGGTTCAATGCTTTCGCTCTGCTCTTCTGAATACCATTGCTGGTCTTTGATCAGGGAGGCGAATTCATCGTGCGACACGCTTTCCAGATCGAGCACAAGCCGATAGCTGCCTGCCTCGTCGTTTTCGAGGACCAAACTCTCCGCGACCTGAACAGGACCCGACGTCGAGACCACCATGCGCGATCGCCCGGGCGCCATTGCGCCATAGCGCACGTCTGTCAGCAGACCGCGCGCCTCCGCAGCCTCCTCGGAGAAACCGAAAACAGTCTCGGGAAAGTCGACAACGACGCGATGCGGGGCATCCAGATAATGATAGGAAAATTCCGGCCTGTCCTCGAATTCAAGGACGATGCGCGTTCGGGTCGCGTCGCCCGCGATGCGTATTTCAAAGGCGAATTGCATATCGCCGGCCGCATCCGTCGCGCTCGACGGCGTCGTTAGAGCCGCTTCCGTGGTCATCGCAACAGCCAATAGGGTAAGCATCAGTATCACGAATTTGTGATGGAGAGCTTCAGTCAACACCGAGAGTCCGCGTTCGCATCCGTTGGTCTGGCAGGCGACGATCCCGGCGCGACTCCCGGATTCGACCCGCAATTGACGACACCTATACATGACGCCTCGCGAAGCTCAATTCAAACAAGGGACGCATCCTGCAATTTAGCTGGAGCGTCATCGTAAAACCGCTATCTGCGGCTTCTGTGCGAACAGGACGGCGCGACCGTCCCGCCGTTCAGGATATATTTTGAACGTTTAGTTACATAACAGACGTAAATACTTAATATTAATCGAAAGTTTCCAAATCTATTTATGAGGGTACTGCACCCTGTACACAACTCATCATTTAGCAATTGCTGCATCTTGCCTCTTGCAAGACCGTCCGCAAGGACATAAAAGCGGACAGAGGGTTTGATAGGCTGACGAGATAGGATTGTCCAACCCGGGCTGCCACCTGAACCAGGAGAAACGGCGCCATCGGCCGATCCGTCTGACGTCCAAGTTGCTCAGATCCTTCAAGTAATCGATCAATCCTGGAGATTTCCAGGCATCGAGTAACAGCAAATGCTGAGGCTTGTCATCAAGCCAAAATCCATTGGTCAATATTGACCGCATGTTCGTAAATTTCTGTTTGGATCAACATGCTAAGAGAAGCGCCTTCAGAATTCCCAAATACACCTGCATCGCGCGGCGCGTCAGGTGTGGAAGGTCGGCTTCGGCAGGGTCCCGCAGAACAATCACAAATCGACGGAACAGGCTCCAGCTGGACACGGGCGAGATCGCCCGATCCAGGCGGTCGCCTGTATAACGTCGTGGAGCAAACAGTTCATGGCAGACAAAATGCTGATCGACGCGTCCCACGAGGAAGAAACTCGCGTCGTCGTGGTTCGTGGAAACAGAATCGAGGAATTTGATTTCGAATCGCAGCACAAGAAGCAGCTGCGCGGAAACATCTATCTGGCAAAAGTAACTCGCGTCGAACCCTCACTACAGGCGGCCTTTGTCGACTACGGCGGTAATCGCCACGGCTTTCTCGCCTTTTCGGAAATCCATCCCGACTATTACCAGATCCCGGTCGCCGATCGTCAGGCGCTTCTTGAGGCTGAAGCCCAGGAATCGATGGATGATGACGACGACCAGCCTGAGGAAACGGAAAAGCCCGCCCGTCGCAAGAGCCGGTCAAGGCGAAGCCGCAGCAAGACGGCCGAATCCGCCGGCAAGACTGCAAAGAGCGACAGTTCGGATGACGCCGTCGAGGCGACCGCAACCGACGACAGTTCCAGTCCTGAACCGTCTGACGACGCAGCGCAGGCGTCTTCTGAAGAGGTCGCAGCCCCTGCCCCGCAGGATGAAGCGCCAGTAGACGCAGCGGAAAGCCAGGAGGCTGCAGGCAACGAAGAAGACGACAAGAACTCCCCGCCGGAGACGATGGCCGCGGCTATCGACGCCGACCAGGTGACCGAAGCCGTTCGCCGGGAGCCCGGCGTCGATGATGAGGATGATGGCGACGACGACGCCACCGAAGACGACAGCGACAGGAGCGTCGAACTCGTCGGCGCCGAGGACGCTCTGGAAGAAGTGCCCGACCGCGCGCGCAAGACACGCAAGCAGTACCGCATCCAGGAAGTCATCAAGCGCCGCCAGATCCTGCTTGTGCAGGTTGTCAAGGAAGAGCGCGGCAACAAGGGCGCGGCCCTCACGACGTATCTGTCTCTGGCCGGCCGTTATTCCGTCCTGATGCCCAACACCGCGCGCGGCGGCGGCATTTCCCGCAAGATCACGAATGTGCAGGACCGCAAGCGTCTCAAGGAGATCGCGCGCGGACTGGATGTCGCGCAAGGCATGGGCGTCATTCTGCGCACCGCCGGCGCCAACCGCACCAAGTCGGAGATCAAGCGCGATTTCGAATACCTGATGCGCCTTTGGGAGAACGTCCGCAACCTGACCCTCTCCTCCATGGCGCCGTGTCTTGTCTATGAGGAAGGCAGCCTGATCAAGCGCTCCATCCGCGACCTCTACAACAAGGATATCGGCGAAGTCATTGTTTCCGGCGAGGAAGGATACCGGGAAGCCAAGGACTTCATGAAGATGCTGATGCCGAGCCACGCAAAGGCGGTGCAGCCCTATCGGGACGTGCAGCCGATCTTTGCCCGGTCGGGCATTGAGGCGCAGCTCGACAAGATGCTGCAGCCGCAGGTTACGCTGAAATCGGGCGGCTACATCATCATCAACCAGACCGAAGCGCTGGTCGCCATCGACGTCAACTCCGGCCGCTCGACCAAGGAGCATTCGATCGAGGACACGGCGCTGCGCACGAACCTGGAGGCCGCCGAGGAAGTGGCGCGCCAGCTTCGTCTTCGCGACCTTGCCGGCCTGATCGTGATCGACTTCATCGACATGGAGGAGAAGCGCAACAACCGGTCCGTCGAGAAGAAGCTGAAAGACTGCCTGAAGAACGACCGGGCGCGCATCCAGGTCGGTCGCATCTCCCATTTCGGCCTTCTGGAAATGTCGCGTCAGCGCATTCGCGCCAGCGTTCTTGAAAGCACGATGCAGGTTTGCGAACACTGCGCAGGCACGGGTTACGTGCGCTCGCTGTCGTCCGTCGCCCTGCACGTCCTGCGCACTGCAGAGGATTATCTGCTGCGCAACACAAAGTACAACATCACCCTGCGCACCTTGCCGGAAACAGCTCTGTATGTGCTCAACCAGAAGCGCGACACGATCCGGGATCTGGAATCCCGTTTCGGCCTGACGATCACGCTCGAAGCCGATCCTTCCGTCGGTCAGCAGATGGTCACCATCGTCCAGGGCGAGAAAGTCGAAGACCCGGTCGTCGTCGAAGACATCGTGATCCCATTTGTTGAAACAGAAGATGACAACGTCGCGGTGATCGAAAGCGCCGATGATGAACAGGATAACGGCGATTCCGAAGGCGAAGGCCGCAAGCGCAAGCGCCGCCGGCGCAAGCGGGGCGGCCGCGGTGGCGGTGAACAGCAGGAAGCAGCGACTGGCGATGCGGCGTCGGATGACGAACCGTCGACAGCTGAAGCCGTATCGGACGAGCAGGATGGCGGCGAAGGCGATCAAAGACGCAAGCGCCGCAGACGTGGAAAACGCGGTGGTCGGCGCAATCGCGACGGCGAAGCCGGTGGCCAGGAAAATGCAGTCGCCGCCGACAGCGAAAGCCCTGACGCGACTATAGCGGATAACGCCGGGGAACCTGTCGCAACAGCGCCTGCTGAAGCGGAAACAGCTGTCGCGCCGCAGCCGGCGGACGATGCTGCGCCTGCTGAAGAGGCGAAGGCCGAAGAGCAGGAAGCCGCACCGCGCAAATCCCGGTCGCGTCGCAAACCACGCGCGAAGGATGTGGAAGAAAAACCCGTCGCCGAGGATGCGCCCGCCGTCGAACCTGATGTCGACGAAGTCGCATCGGCCACAGCCGAAAGCAGCGCCGAGTCTCCGGAAAAGCCCAAGCGTTCACGCCGCAAATCCGGTTCGGACGCCGCAGCGAGCAGCGAGCCGGTTCTGACGTCCACTGCGCCTGGCGACGCCGCGGAATCGGAGGAGCCGAAGGAAAAGAAAGTCGGCTGGTGGCAACGCCGCGGTTTCTTTTAAGATCTTATCGAGACGGCCGAACCCGGTTCGGCCGTTTCTATTTTGTAGCCAGCCAATCCTCGATACGATCCAGCGCCTCCGCCATGTCCGCGCTTGAGCCGGCATAGGAGAAGCGTATCGTCTTGTGTCCGTCGACCGGATCGAAATCCTTGCCAGGCGTCGCCGCCACGTCGATGGCCTCCAGCATGCTCCGCGCAAATTCGGACGTGTCGTTGGTAAACCGGCTGGCGTCGGCGTAGGCGTAAAAGGCGCCGTCCATTGGTGACGCGATCGAAAAGCCTATCTTCGGCAATCTTTCCAGAAACATGTTTCGGTTCTCGCCATAGACGGCCTTGACCGCCTCCAGTTCAGACGTCGCGTCGAACGCCGCGCAGGCCGCGATCTGGGAGAGTTCCGGCGGGCTGATATAGAGGTTCTGGCCAATGCGTTCGATTGGACGAACCGCCTGCTCCGGCAGCACCATCCAGCCGATCCGCCACCCCGTCATGCAATAATATTTCGAGAACGAGTTGATGACGACTGCTTCGTCGCCAAGCGAGAGCGCCGTCGTTTCATCGCCGGCAAATGTCAGCCCGTGGTAGATCTCGTCCGAAATGAAGGTGATCTCGTTTTCGCGGCAGTAGGTCATGACTGCTTCCAGTGCGCCCTTCCCCGTCACCGTGCCGGTGGGATTGGCGGGGCTGGCGAGCAATACACCGTCGATCCTGCCATGGGTCCGGGCTGCGTCCTCCAGAACAGCCGGCGAGAGCGTGAAGTCGCTGGCGCGATCGACTGCAATCTCCACCACCTCAAGGCCAAGCGCCGCCATGATGTTCCGATAGGCCGGATAGCCCGGCCGGGTAATCGCAATCCGGTCGCCCGGATCGAAGAGAGCCAGGAAAGCCAGATTGAAACCGGCTGAGGAGCCGGTCGTGACCGCTATCCTCGCAGGGTCGATATCAACGCCGTGCCTCCGCCGGTAATAAGCGGCGATCGCCTGACGCAGTTCGATCAGCCCGAGCGTATCCGTATAGCCCAGCCGTCCCACGACAAGCGCCTCGCGCGCGGCGTCCAGCACCGCCCTGGGCGCAGGACTGGCCGGCTGACCTACCGCCAGCGAGATGACCGGCCGGCCCTGCCGCTTGCGTTCGATGGCTTCGGCCAGCACATCCATGGCGTGGAATGGCTCTACCTGGCTGCGTCTGGAAATTTTCATGGGAGGTCGTGTCCTGCGTCGGATCCTGTGATCAGCCCGACACATGCCCTATCGGCGTCCTCATCACAACCGTTCGATGCTCTTCACATTCGTGGGAAATGGGAAGGCAAGTCCCTGTGCAAAGCATGGAAACCGCGCTACATGTCGGCCCAGCCTTCAGGGGCCTGTCCGGGAAACGTCGATCACAAAGGCGACGATATTTGTTTGTAACAACCGTAGAAGTAACCGCCGGTCTGGTTCGGCGCATCGAGAGGACCCAATGATACGATCCATGACAAAACGCTTCGCGACACTCCTTTTTGCCGCCGTCGCATCGATTTGCGTCGTCCTGCCCTCCCAGGCGCTCGACGATTCGGAAAAGGAAGAGCTTGGCGCGTTCATTCGGGAATACCTGATCGCCAATCCGGAGATCCTGTTCGAGGTGCAGAAAGCCTACGAGGCCAAGCAGGAAGTCCTGCAGAAGGAAAAGTCCCGGGACATTATCGCCAATGCAAGCGAAGCCATTTTCGATTCACCGAGCAACGTCATCCTCGGCAACCCGGAAGGCGAAATCACGATCGTCGAGTTCTTCGACTACAATTGCGGATACTGCAAGCGCGCGCTCAAGGACATGGAAGACATCCTGGCCAACAATTCGGATGTTCGATTTGTGCTGAAGGAATTTCCGATCCTTGGAGAGGATTCGGTCGCGGCGCACCGGGTGGCGAGCGCCCTGCATATCGTCGCGCCCGAGCACTATGCGGAGTTTCACCGTTCCCTTCTTGGCGGACACGGCAGGGCCAACGAGGAAGCCGCCATGGAAATCGCCCTCTCGCTGGGCGTCGACGAGGCCGAGTTGAAGGCGGCGATGGACGACCCGTCGATAGAACAGGGGTATCGTGAAACCTTCCAGCTTGCGGATATGCTGGGAATTTCCGGAACGCCTTCCTACGTGGTAGGCGACGAAACTGTGTTCGGCGCGGTCGGCGTGCAGCAGCTTGCAAGCAAGATCGAGAACGTCAGGAACTGCGACAGCGCCACCTGCTGATCGTCCACTGATTGAGAACGGCGTCCAAGGGCGCCGTTCGTATTCCACGGAATTGCTGCGTCGGTTGAATTCACCGGTAGTATAATTTCAACAAGTTTCGAATATCAATTAGCAGAGAACCCTAAGTCAGGGCTTTTCCTGCCGAATTTGCCCGTCTATATGTCGGGGTCTGCGACGATCGAGGATAGTCTGGCACAATGGTTTCAACCGTCTATGTCCTGAACGGACCGAATCTCAACGCCCTCGGCAAGAGAGAACCCGGGATCTATGGCGGAAAGACATTGGACGCCATTGAAGCCGACTGCCACAATCTCGGCGAAACACTTGGAATCAAGATCGATTTCCGGCAGAGCAACCACGAAGGCGTGCTGGTGGACTGGCTGCAGGAAGCCGGCGACAAGGCCGACGGCGTTGCGCTCAATCCAGGCGCCTACGGGCACACATCCATCGCGTTGCACGATGCAATCCGCTCCATCGACATCCCGGTCGTCGAGCTGCACCTGTCCAATATTCATGCAAGAGAAGCGTTCCGTCATGTATCCATGACCGCCCCTGTGTCCAAGGGCGTCATTTGCGGTTTCGGCCCAGGCAGCTATATGCTGGCCCTGCGGGCGCTGGCCGACATGACGGGCAAATAAAAACGAAGGGTCCATTTCGATGGCAACAAAAAAATCTGGGATCGATCAGGATCTCGTTCGTGATCTCGCGACAATACTGAACGAAACCGATCTGACCGAAATAGAAATCGAACAGGACGATCTTCGCATCCGGGTTTCCCGAAGCCGCGAAAGCTCCGTCACCTACTATGCGCCGCCGTCGCAGCAAGCCGCGCCCGCGCCGGCGCCGGCTGCCGCCCCCGCCGCCTCCGGCGGCGCAACGCCTCCGGCGAACGATCTTTCCAACGCCGTCACCGCGCCGATGGTCGGAACGGCCTATCTGGCCCCCTCGCCCGACGCGCGCCCCTTCGTCGAGGTCGGTCAGTCGGTGTCGGAAGGCGAGCCGCTGTTGATCATCGAAGCCATGAAGACGATGAACCAGATCCCGGCCCCGCGCTCCGGCAAGGTGACAGCCATACTTGTCGAGGACGCCCAGCCTGTCGAGTTCGGCGAACCGCTTCTCGTCATCGAGTAGGATCGCGTGATGCTCTCGAAAGTTCTCATAGCCAATCGCGGCGAAATCGCCCTTCGTGTTTTGCGTGCCTGCAAGGAACTCGGCATAAGCACCGTTGCTGTCCACTCGACCGCGGACGCCGACGCCATGCACGTGAGGCTCGCCGACGAAAGCGTCTGCATAGGCCCGCCCGCAAGCCGGGAGAGCTATCTCAATATCCACCAGATCGTGGCGGCCTGTGAAATCACCGGCGCGGATTCGGTTCATCCGGGATACGGCTTCCTGTCGGAAAACGCGAAATTCGCCGAAATCCTGGAAGCCCACGGCATCACCTTCATCGGGCCGACCGCCGAACATATCCATCTCATGGGCGACAAGATCACCGCCAAGAAAACGGCGGAGGAACTTGGCATTCCGGTCGTTCCGGGCTCCGACGGCGAAGTGACCGATGAAGCCGCCGGGAAACGCGTGGCCGCCGAAATCGGCTATCCGGTCCTGATCAAGGCGACCGCCGGCGGCGGCGGCCGCGGCATGAAAGTCGCCCGCAATGAAAGCGAATTGGCGGTGGCGCTTGCAACGGCGCAAAAGGAGGCCGAGGCCGCCTTCGGAAACAGTTCCGTCTATATCGAGAAATATCTGGGCCAGCCGCGTCACATCGAAGTTCAGGTGATGGGCGATGGCGAAGGCGCCGCCGTTCATCTCGGAGAGCGCGACTGTTCGCTGCAGCGCCGTCACCAGAAGATCTGGGAAGAGGCGAATTCACCCGCCCTGACGCCGGAACTGCGCGAGAAGATCGGCATGATCTGCGCGCGCGCCATGCAAAAGCTGAAATACCGCGGCGCGGGCACGGTCGAATTCCTGTATGAAAACGGCGAGTTCTATTTCATCGAGATGAACACCCGTCTGCAGGTCGAGCACCCCGTCACGGAAGCCATCACCGGCATCGACCTCGTCAACGAACAGATTCGGGTCGCTTCCGGAGACGGTCTCTCCGTCGCCCAGGACGAGATCCAGTTCACCGGCCACGCGATCGAATGCCGCATCAACGCCGAGGATCCCAAGACCTTCACGCCGTCTCCCGGCACGATAACACACTATCACCCGCCGGGCGGTCTCGGCGTACGCGTGGATTCCGGCGTCTATCAGGGGTACAAGATCCCGCCCTACTACGACAGCCTGATCGGCAAGCTCATCGTGCATGGTCGCACGCGCCCCGAGGCGATGATGCGACTGCGTCGCGCGCTTGGCGAATTCGTCATCGACGGCATCAAGACCACGATCCCGTTGTTCAGCGAGCTGTTGTCCAATCCCGACATCGCCAGCGGCGATTATGATATCCATTGGCTGGAGAAGTACCTGGCCGGGAATCAGGGGTAGTTTCTCATGATGCACGGGAGTGGTGATCGGTCGAATATCACTCCGCAGCTTCTGCTGAAGGCCTATAGTTGCGGCCTCTTTCCGATGGCGGATTCAGCCGACGACCCGGACGTGTTCTGGGTGGAGCCGGAGATGCGCGGGATCATCCCGCTCGACGACTTCCATATTCCGAAGAGTCTGAAAAAGGTCGTTCGGCAAGAACGGTTCGAAATCCGCAGAAACACGGCCTTCACCGCGGTCATGGACGGATGCGCCGAACCGGCGCCCGGTCGCCTCAACACGTGGATAAACGGCACAATACGGCAACTCTACACCGAACTGCATCATATGGGCCACGCGCACAGCGTCGAGGCGTGGAAAGACGACAAGCTCGTTGGCGGACTATACGGCGTTTCCCTCAGGGGCGCGTTTTTCGGAGAAAGCATGTTCTCCAGGACGCCTGACGCGTCGAAGGTCTGTCTGGTCCATCTTGTGGGTCATCTCATCGAGAGCGGCTTCGTGCTGCTCGACACGCAATTCACGACGGAGCATCTGGAGCGTTTCGGGGCGATTGAGGTGCCGAAAAACGTCTATCGCGAATTGCTGGAGGAAGCCCTGCTGATCGACGTGGATTTCTAGTCCAAGGTCAGTTCGTCGCCGAAGGCGGCGGCACGTCGGAATCCATCCGGCAGTTTTTCAGCCAGACGTCGTAAACCGGGTGATCGACGGCGTTGAGGCCCGGCGAATCCGCGAACATCCAGCCGGTAAAAATTCGTCGAATCTTGCGGTCCAGCGTGATTTCATCGACCTCCACGAAGGTTGTCGTTTTCGGCTGTTCGGTTTCGTCACGCGAATAGCAGACCCTGGGCGTCACCTGCAGCGCGCCGAACTGGACCGTCTCGTTGATATAGACGTCGAATGTGATGATGCGGCCGGTGATCTTGTCGAGGCCCGAGAATACGGCGACCTTGTTGGCGATGCGCGGATCGCGCGCCGGATCAAGCTGCTCGCTCTCGACGCTGGTGTCCATCTGCTCCGAGCCTGTTCCGTCCGCCGGCGGCGCCTCGAGATCCAGTTCCCGGATTTCGACTTCCGACTGCGCGGCGGCCGGAGATGCGACGCCGGTCACGACCAAGCAGAGCGAAATCGCGATGGCGCGCGAGAGAGAAATGCGGGGCTTCGTGTTCATGTGCCGCAGGCTTTCCGATATCAGCTTTCCGGCGACCAGGCGTCATAGTCGCCTGTCACACGCGGACGTTCGGCCGGATTGAGAATAGACCCCTTGGGACGATAGGCTGCTCCCGTGCCGGTCATGTTCGGCAGATGCGGCAATTGCCAGTCGCGCGGCTTGTATTGCTCGTCAGCAGGCGAGACATCGGTCCTGTGGTGCATCCATCCGTGCCAACCGGGCGGAATGGCGGACGCCTCGGCCGGTCCGTTGTAGATGACCCAGCGGCGCGTGCGTCCTTCCGAATCCTTGCCGCCCTGATAGTAGACGTTGCCGAATTCGTCCTCGCCCACCCGTTCGCCCTTGCGCCAGGTGTGAAACAGCGTTCCGATGGTCGCCTTGTGCCACCACCCAAAGACTTGAACCAGGCTGATCGTCATCAGAAACCTCTTTTGCCCACGATCGAACTCGTCCGCTTATGCCGCGCATATCGGCGATTGTCCAGCGAATGAGACCTGATTGCACGGGAATGCGCCCATTCGGTGACGTCGCTGCGCCCGGTCACAGGCTTTTCTCGAATTCCAGTGTTTGGCCGCCACTGTCGGACAGGCTCGCTGCCTTTCCCGTCCGGACAAATCCCCTTCGCCTGTAAAACTCTACAGCGCGTTGGTTTGCTTCTTCCACCTCCAGCCGCACGCTTTGCGCCTTTGGAAAACAAATGCAGATTTCGTCGAGAAGCGCCGTTCCGGCGCCCTGTGTCTGGAAGCACGGCGCCACATAGAGCTGGTGCAGCGTGACAACGCGTCCACCGTTCGGACAGCGCGCAAAGGCCATCCCCGCAATGGTTTGTCCGGTATCGGCAAGGATGAATTCGGCGTCGGGTCTGTCGAGACGTTCGCGCAGACGGTCGTAGGCGTGCCACTCCGACGTTATTCGGTCGACTTCAGCCACGCCGTAAATGGAATCGTAGGTCGCATGCCAGGTTTCCGCAAGCAGATCGCGAACCGCCTGCAAATCACGCTCGCCAGCCGTCCTTATGTAGAAGACGGTGTTGGGGATGACTATTCAATCCCCAGCTTCTGCCGGACAAGCGCATTCACCGCTTGCGGATTGGCTTTGCCCTGCGTCGCCTTCATCACCTGACCGACGAACCAGCCGGCCATGGACGGCTTCTCTTTCGCCTGCTCCACCTTGTCGGGGTTGGCCGCAAGGACTTCGTCCACCGCAGCCTCGATTGCGCCGGTGTCGGTCACCTGCTTCATGCCGCGGTCTTCGACGATCTTCGTCGGGTCGCCGCCCTCTTCCCAGACGATTTCGAACAGGTCCTTGGCGATCTTGCCGGAGATCACGCCTTCCTTGATGAGATCCAGGATGGCGCCGAGTTGCTCCGCCGTAACCGGCGTTTCACCAATGCTCTTGCCGGCCTTGTTGAGAGCGCCGAGCAGATCATTGATAACCCAGTTTGCCGCCAACTTGCCGTCCCGGCCTTGCGCGACGTCCTCAAAATAATCGGCAATCGCCTTTTCCGAAACGAGGATCGACGCGTCATAGGCCGACAGCCCCATATCGGCCATCAGCCTGGCTTTCTTGTCATCGGGAAGTTCGGGAAGTCCGGCGGCCAACGCCTCGACAAAGGCGTCGTCGAATTCCAGCGGCAAGAGATCCGGATCGGGGAAATAGCGATAGTCGTGCGCTTCTTCCTTGGAGCGCATGGAGCGCGTTTCGCCCTTGGCCGGATCGAAGAGGCGCGTTTCCTGTTCGATCACGCCGCCGTCTTCCAGTATCTCGATCTGCCGGCGCGCCTCGTATTCGATCGCCTGTCCCATGAATCGGATGGAATTGACGTTCTTGATCTCGCAGCGCGTGCCGAAATCGCCGCCGACCTTGCGCACCGAGACGTTGACGTCGGCGCGCATCGATCCCTCGTCCATGTTGCCGTCGCAGGTTCCGAGATACCGGACGATCGTGCGCAACTTGCCGACATAGGCCTTGGCCTCGTCGGACGACCGCATATCGGGCTTCGACACGATCTCCATCAGCGCGACGCCGGAACGGTTGAGGTCGACATAGCTCATGGACGGGTGCTGGTCATGCATCGACTTGCCGGCGTCCTGTTCGAGATGCAGACGTTCGATGCCCACCTCGATATCCTCGAAATTGCCGCTGGAGTCCGGGCCCACGGAAATAATGATCGCGCCCTCACCGACGATCGGGTCCTTGTACTGGGAGATCTGGTAGCCCTGCGGCAGGTCCGGATAGAAGTAATTCTTCCGGTCGAACACCGACCGGTTGTTGATCTTCGCCTTCAGTCCAAGACCGGTGCGAATAGCCTGCCTGACGCATTCCTCGTTGATGACCGGCAGCATGCCCGGCATCGCCGCGTCGACGAGCGAAACATTGGCGTTGGGCTCCTTGCCGAATTCTGTCGAGGCGCCGGAAAAAAGTTTCGAATTGGACGTGACCTGGGCATGGACCTCGAGCCCGATAATGACTTCCCAGTCACCGGTGGAACCGGCGATCAGTCGTTTCGGGTCAGGCGTGCGCGTGTCGATGATGGTCATGTGAAGTCGCTGAACGTTTGGAGGGTCGGGATATTGCGTTACCGGTTAAACGATCGGCAATGATGGTTCAAGCTTTTCCCTGCGGTCGGTCGCGGCGCTGCGGGCTCAGGTGAACTGCGCAAAACCTTGACATGGATCAAATGGACCTGACGGCGGAGCTGATATGCATCTTGTCATTCTCAACTTTCCGGTTTCGGAGGAGCGAATGGGCGTCAAATCATATCTGGCCAGGCTTTCAAAGCATAATCGGCTGTTTCACACCATGATGAGAAAGCTCGGCGTTCAACAGACATTGTTTGATCTGCCCCATTCGTCCGAAATATCTCGCCGGGCCGTTCAGCGCTGCATGGACTGCGCTCGGGCCGGCGATTGCGAAAATCTTCTGTCGCAGAAAGACACGCTGGACACGCCGCCGACCTATTGCAGAAACGTCGCGCTGATCGCCCGGCTCCAAAGGCTGGATAAAGCTTCACCCGAATTGGGAAAGGCCCTACTCAACTAGAGGTTTATCCCTCATTCCCTCCCTTGCGGGAGAACATCCCTCTATCTCTGCCGGAGCATCAAACGATGTCTCCGGCTTTTTTTAATGTTTCCAGACATGTTGACGTGTCATGTAACTATGCTTTTAAATCCGTATAAGCTTTATTCGTTCATTTGTCTGATTCGACGCGGGTGCCAGGGGTGCGGTTTTGATTCAACTACCGAAAACGCTGCCGATACGTTTGCTTCTGACGTCGCTCTCCCTGATCTTTGTGTCGGGGTGCGGTCTCAACACAGCGCCCATACTTGATCCCAAAGGCCCGATCGCCCTTGCGGAACGGGATCTCTTGTTCGCCGCCCTGTTCGTGATGATGATCGTTGTCATCCCGGTATTCATCATGGCCTTTCTCGTCGTATGGCGCTATCGGGCGGACGGCGGAAAGGGCAAATACACGCCTGACTGGGGGTATTCGGCCGGGATTGACGCCGTCATCTGGATCGTGCCGGCCATCATCGTCATCGTTCTCGGTTACCTGCTCTGGAACGCGACCTTCAAACTGAACCCTTACAAGCCGCTTGCGAGCAGTGAGCCGGCGCTCGAAGTTCAGGCTATTGCGCTCGACTGGAAATGGCTGTTCGTCTATCCGCAGTACGGTGTCGCGACAGTCAATGAACTCGCCATGCCGGTTGATCGGCCGGTCAGCTTCAAGATCACCTCCGACACCGTGATGAATTCCTTTTTCATTCCGTCGCTGGCGGGCCAGATTTACGCCATGGCGGGCATGACGACCCAGCTTCACCTTGTCGCGGATTCGACCGGCAGTTTCCGCGGGCGCAACACCCAGTACAGCGGCGACGGTTTCGCCGAACAATGGTTCGAGGCCCATTCCATGTCGAATGAGGATTTCGAAGCCTGGATAGAAAAGGTCAAGCAATCCGACAGGGGGCTCGACGACGCTTCCTACGCGGAACTGGCCAAGCCCACGATCAAGCATGAAGTCGCCTATTATTCGAGTTTTGCACCGGGCCTGTTCGGCTCGATCCTCCAGAAATATGCAATGAACCAGGACCACCGCAACCTGATCTGCACGACGACGGCTCAATCGGAACCGGTCACGCCGAAACTCGCCAGCCTGAGGAAGGACGCCAATGTTCGGCATTCTGACGATTGACGCCCTGCCCTTCTATAGCTGGGTTGCGATGACAGGAGCCGGGGTAACCGTGCTCGGCGGCGCCGGGGCCCTTGCGCTCGTCGCGTGGTTCAATTTCTGGAAACCGTTGTGGAATGACTGGCTGACCAGCGTGGACCACAAACGCATCGGCGTGATGTACATCATTCTTGCGCTGATCATGCTGGTCCGCGGCTTTGTCGACGCCATCATGATGCGCATGCAGCAAGCATTCGCCATGGGAAATGACGGCTATCTTCCGCCGGATCATTTCGACCAGATATTCAGTTCGCACGGCACGATCATGATCTTCTTCATGGCGATGCCCTTTGTGTCCGGACTGATCAACATCGTCGTGCCGCAGCAGATCGGCGCGCGCGACGTCGCCTTTCCGTTCATGAACGCCGTGAGCCTTTGGCTGACAGCATCCGGCGCTGGACTGGTTCTCGTCTCGCTCGTTATCGGCAAGTTCTCGACGGCCGGCTGGACCGGCTATCCGCCCTATTCCGGCATCGAATACAGCCCTGGAGTCGGCGTCGATTACTGGCTTTGGGCTCTGCTCGTCAGCGGCGTCGGCAGCACCATGACGGGCATCAACTTCATCGTCACGATCTTGCGGCTGCGCGCGCCCGGCATGACGCTGATGAAGATGCCAATGTTTTCGTGGACGTCGCTTGTCGTCGCCCTGCTGATGGCCTTCGCCTTCCCGGCGCTGACGGTCGTCGCCGTCATGCTCGGCCTGGACCGCATATTCGGCATGCATTTCTTCACCAATGGCGACGGCGGGAACATGATGAACTTCATCAACCTGCTGTGGATATGGGGCCATCCGGAGGTCTATATCCTGATCCTGCCCGCCTTCGGCGTCTATTCGGAGGTGGTCGCGACATTTTCCCAGAAGCGCCTGTTCGGGTACGAATCGCTGGTCTACGCCACGGCGGCGATCGGGTTCCTGTCCTTCACCGTCTGGCTGCACCATTTCTTCACCATGGGATCGAGCGCGAGCGTCAACGCCTTTTTCGGCATCGCCACGATGATCATTGCCGTGCCGACGGGGGTGAAGGTGTTCGACTGGCTGTTCACGATGTATCGCGGCCGCATCATCATGCACAGCACGATGTACTGGACGATCGGGTTCATCGTCACTTTCGTCATCGGCGGCGTCACGGGCGTCCTGCTGGCGCTGCCGCCGGCCGACTACCTCATGCACAATTCGACCTTCCTGGTCGCCCATTTCCACAACATGCTGATACCAGGCGCGCTGTTCGGCTATTTCGCCGGCATGAACTACTGGTTCCCGAAAGCATTTGGCTTCAAGCTCGACGAGAAATGGGGCAAGCGCTCCTTCTGGTTCTGGATAAGCGGCTTCTACTGCGCCTTCATGCCGCTTTATGTCCTCGGCTTCATGGGCATGTCGCGCCGCATGGAGCACTACGACATGCCGGAGTGGCAGCCCTATCTGATCTTCGCGGCCTTCGGCGCCGTGCTTGTGATGATCGGCCTGATCTGCATCGGCGTCCAGATCTGGGTGAGCGTGCGCGACCGCGCCAGGAACATGGATCTGACAGGCGATCCCTGGAACGGCAGAACGCTGGAATGGGCGACCGCGTCGCCTCCCGCCGTCTACAATTTTGCGATCGTTCCCACGGTCGAGGACGTCGACGCGTTTCACGACATGAAGAAACGCGGCGTCGCCTACGCCGCGCCGGAGCGGTACGAAGACATCGAAATGCCCGACAACACCCCGCTTGGCCTTATCATCGGCGGCTTCGGGTTCGTCCTCGGCTTCGCCATGATCTGGCATATGTGGTGGCTGGCGGTCGTCAGCCTTGTCGTCGTGGTCGCCTGCCTGATCATCAAGAGCAGCAATGACGACGACGAGCATATCATTCCCGCAGCGGACGTGGAGGCGATCGAGAAAGAGCGCCTGAAAATCATAGCGTCGCAACCGCCACATCCGGTGATCGGCGCGCCCGATTCCCCCGTCCCCGACGGCAGCCCTGTTCCCGGGAGGGCATGAGATGAGCGTGGAAGCAACCGCACACGGCGCCGTTCACGGAGAGCAGGCTAAATACGAGGATCGCGAGTTCGGCTTCTGGGTCTATCTGATGACGGACTCGCTGATCTTCGCGCTCGCCTTCGCCACCTATGTGGTGATGATCCAGAACTACTCGGACGGCCCGACGCAAAAGGACCTCTTCAGCCTTGGTCACACCGCCGGCGAGACATTCCTGCTTCTGACGTCGACGCTGACTTTCGGGTTTGCGTCGCTTGCCATGAGGGCCGGTCAGGCGTCGCGGGTCATGCTCTGGCTCGCCGTCACCATGATCCTGGGCGTCGGCTTCGTCGGCATGGAACTCGCTGAATTCAGCGGCATGATCGCCGCAGGCGCCGGTCCGGATCGCAGCGGCATGCTCACCGCCTTCTTCACGCTGGTCGGAACCCACGGCGTCCACGTCACGCTCGGCTCGCTCGGCATTTTCGTGATGATCTGCCAGGTCGCTGTAAAGGGACTGACGCGGCCTGTGCGGTCGCGCCTCACCCGGCTCGCCATGTTCTGGCATTTCCTCGATATCGTCTGGATCGGTATCTTTTCCGTCGTCTATCTGCCTGGAATTCTGTGATGAGCAATTCGAACGCCGGAACCCACACCTTGAGCAGCTATCTGACGGGCTATGTCATCGCGCTCGTTCTCACAGCCATTCCCTTTGCTTTCGCCTGGGCCGGCTGGTTTTCCGTAAGGACCACGCTTTTGGTTGTCGCCTTGACGGCGATCGTACAGGTGGTGGTGCACCTGGTTTATTTCCTTCACATCAATTACCGCACCACGGCGAAGGAAAACCTGCTCGCGCTCGCTTTCGCCGGCGTGCTGATCTTCCTCATGATCGGCGGAACGCTGTGGATCATGTTCGACCTGCACTACCAGATGATGTAGCCGATCCGGTTACTGACAGACGCCGATCGTTTCACGCAATTGCCGGTCCGTAATCACCTTACCGAAGATCTCGTGTCCCTTCGCGTTGAAGTGATTGTCGCCTTCGTTGAACGGGCTCGCGCCGTCGCGCGCAGCTTCCACGAACATCGCATAGGGATCGTAGCAATCGATGCTGGCCTCTGAGAGCGCCGGCGTCATCGCCGTGACAAGCGGATGATCCTCTGCCTGCAGCGCCAGGACATTCGGTTTGTAGGGAATGAAGACAAGCGAGAAATCGGCGCCCGCGGCTTCCACTTCATCGCGCAGCCGCTTTATCAGCTGAACAGTCAGGTCGACGCCCTGGCTGTCGATCGGACGAAGAGCGCCAGGCCCCAGAACCCGGTCGCGAGGATGAACGACGGGTTCGTCGTCACCGAAACGGGACAGCCACAGATACTTCACATTGAGGAAGCCGGTCTCGGCAATCGCAACGACGCGACTGTTGTCCCTGAACCAGATGCCGATGCGCCGCGCCGGGCGATCCACCACGTGGTCGTCATGCAGCGTCAATCCGTTCTCGTCCGTGAAATACGGTTTCTGATAGCCATATTGTTCGGCGAACATGTTGTTAAGAATGTCGTTGTAGGTGGTGAAAGCCAGCACCACCTCGTTGACGTCGAACTGCTTGCCGAGCTTCTCGTAGAAAAGCAGTTCCTGGTCGGTACCGTAACCTGAAACGCCCAAATTGATCATTTCGACGTTGTCGTCGCCATGCGCAGAAGGCTCGGTGAAGATATCCTCCTGGTCGGCGCCGTAGCCCCAGACATAGGAGTCGCCAAGCACCAGAATTCTGCGTTGGTTGGCATTGTCTTCGAACGCATGCTCCTGCGACGCGCGCAATCCCATGGCGTTCTGCCGCACCGCCACAGAAAACCCGTCGCCGACGTGGTATTGCTCGACCGAGGGCAACGGCGCCCAGCCGAGTTCCGGATCAAAACGCGAAAAATAGCCGCGATCGCCCCCGGCGCTGCCGGCGATATCCAGAGGAACAATGCGCAACACTGCCTCCGCCGCCAGCAGCGTAAAGACGATGCTCGCCAGAATGAGGAGGATATTGCCAAGCGCCTTTTTCATGCCGGGCGCCCGGTCAGAACAGCGTGTAGATGAAGGGGGCGACCACGGAGCCCTGCGCGAAGACAAGCAGCGCGCCCAGCAGCACCGCAATGATGATGATGGGCGCAAGCCAGAATTTGCGGCGCTCCCGCATGAACCCCCAGAGATCGGATAACAGTTCGATCATCAGTATGGCCTTTCCAGGTCGGTTTCTTTCGGCGGCTTCTGCCGCACGATTCGGTATGACGACGCCGCGGCGTCGCGGTTGCGGTGCATCGGATCCTTGCCGATCATCTTCATGATGAGAGCCGTCGGCGTGACGATCAGAAAAAACAGCACCCCCAGAATAACCCGGCTGTTGATCCAGCCGAGCACATGACCGAGCCGGTCCCAGCCGCGATAGACGGGCGCAAGCGTCATAGGCGCAACAAGGCTCCATATAACGAGCACCGCGGCGATGACCGCGGACGCTGTCACCGTCGGTGTCTGCCAGCGCCAGGGCAGAAGCACACAGCCGAAAAATGCAAACAGCGCCGCCAGTATCCAGGCGAAACGCCTCAATTGTTTTGCGGTCAGGGATGTGTCGCGGGTCAATCGAGTGCGAACTCCTCTTTCCAGGCCTCGTCCTTCTCCCAAGGCGTCTGGTCTTCTTTCAGCAGAAGGAAATTGCCGACCACCAGAACGTCCATCTCGGTGCGCATGAAACACCGATAGGCGTCCTCAGGCGTGCACACGATCGGTTCGCCGCGCACGTTGAAGGAGGTGTTGACCAGGACGCCGCATCCGGTCTGCGCCTCGAAGGCTTTCAGCAGCGCATGGTAGCGCGGATTCGTGCCTTCATGCACTGTCTGGATGCGCGCCGAATTGTCCACATGCGTGATCGCCGGCAGTTGCGAGCGTTTGAGGTTCAGCTTGTCGATGCCGCTCAGCTTCTGCTGTTCTTCGTCGAGTTCGACCAGCAAATCCTTCCGCACATCGGCGACGATCAGCATGTATGGGCTGTCGGTATCCATGTCGAAATAGTCCGACACGCGCTCGCGCAGAACCGAAGGCGCAAAGGGCCGAAACGATTCCCGGTACTTGATCTTGAGGTTCATGACCGACTGCATCTTCGCCGATCGCGGATCGCCAATAATCGACCGCCCACCGAGCGCGCGCGGGCCGAACTCCATGCGCCCCTGGAACCAGCCAACGACCTTTTCTTCGCCGAGCAGACCGGCGAGCCGCGTCATCAGCGCCGGGTCACCCAGCCGCTCATACTTCGCGTCCGCGGAATCAAGCGCGCTCCTGATCGCCTCGTCGTCGAATTCCGGTCCGAGATAGCTGCCCCGCATGGCGTCGCCCGGAACCGCCGTTCGTTCCTTCTGCTCGTAGATATGCCAACCAAGCAGCGCCGCGCCAAGCGCGCCGCCGGCGTCGCCGGCCGCCGGCTGCACCCATATATCCTTGAACGGCCCTTCTCTCAAAAGGCGCCCGTTCGCAACGCAGTTGAGCGCCACCCCGCCTGCGAGGCAGAGCGCTGTTTCTCCGGTTTCGGCGTGAACCGTCTTCGCCAGCCGCAGCACCACCTCTTCCGTGACCTGCTGGATCGAGGCGGCGATATCCATTTCCCGCTGGCTGAGCGGGCTTTCGGGCTTGCGCGGCGGACCGCCGAAAAGCGCGTCGAAGCGCTTGTTCGTCATCGTCAGTCCTGTTGCGTAATTGAAAAAGCTCATGTCGAGCCGGAAGGTGCCGTCTTCCTTCAGGTCGATCAGATTGTCGAGGATAGCGTCAACATAAGTTGGTTCGCCATAGGGCGCGAGGCCCATGAGCTTGTATTCGCCAGAATTGACCTTGAACCCGGTGTAATAAGTAAAGGCCGAATAGAGCAGTCCGAGCGAATGCGGAAAGTCGATTTCCCATAGCGGAGTCAATTCTCGACCGTTGCCGGCCCATACCGAGGTGGTCGCCCACTCACCCACGCCGTCGAGACACAGCACGGCGGCGCGCTCGAACGGGCTCGGATAGAAGGCCGAGGCGGCGTGCGACTGGTGATGTTCGGCAAACAACAGCGGCGGCAGATCCTTCTTCTTCATGTCGCCGAGTTCGGCCAGATCCTCACGGATCGACTGCTTCAGATACAGCTTGTCCTTCAGCCATACCGGCATCGCCGCGATGAAGGAGCGAATGCCCGCCGGCGCATAGGAAACATATGTCTCGAGAAGGCGCTCGAATTTCAGGATCGGTTTGTCGTAGAAGACGATTCGATCGATCTCGCTCAGGGAAAGTCCCGCGGCTTCCAGGCAGTAGGAGATCGCATGCACCGGAAATCCGGCGTCGTGTTTCTTGCGGCTGAAACGCTCTTCCTGTGCAGCCCCGACGATCCGGCCATCGACAAGAATCGCAGCGGCGCTGTCATGATAAAATGCAGATATGCCAAGTATGTTGCTCACACGGATCTCTTGCCGAAAACAAATATTACAGGACAGATCCGTTAAACTGCGGATTATTTTCCCAATCGCTGGATAGAACAGTTGCCACTGTCATTTCAACCGGAATAACAATACCGTCCCCACCCAGAGCCTTCTGAGGTCTTTGTATTTACAACTTTTAAATGAGAGATTTCAAAGTTTACAACCTCCTAAACAACCTCAGCGCGAGCAAATTAAACCTGCGAACCAAACTCGCTCGACCGGTCAACACGCCTTTCTATCTCGGTCTGGCCTGGGGGATCTTCACGCTCGTCCTGTTTGTAGCGACGAACGGCAATCTCGAATTCCACACCGACGAGTTGATAACATACCGCGTCATTCAGGAAACGTGGTGGGAAATCGCCCGCGAGCGCCTGGGGGCGACGCATTCGCCAGTCTATTTCTGGCTCGTCAAACCGCTCTATTCCATCAGCGACGATCCTCACATTCTTCGCTTACCGTCGGCGCTTTTCTCGGCGATCGGAGTGGGTGTGATGGTCGCCGCGCTCGGCTCTGCGATATCGGCGCGGATCGCCAACATATACGCGATCGGCCTCATGACGTGTCCGGGATGGATCTTTATCGCGCATTTCGCCAGGCCCTACGCGATGCTGGCGATGCTCATGATGCTGGGCATGGCCAGCCTGCTCGTCATTCTCTCGCGCGCGCTTGCCAATGAACCGGATACGGCCGGTCAGCCGGAAACCCCGACCCGGCATTGGATTATTCTCTCCGTCACTACAGCGCTTGCCCCGGCGGTTCTCATGTCGGGGGCGCTTTACGTGGCGGCCTTGTCGTTCACGCCGCTGCTCAATACAGATCTCAGGCGAAACAGGGAGTTCGTCGCCAAATGGTGGCGGGCGATGCTGCCGGGTCTTGTGTCGGCGGCGCTTTTTTCCTGGCTGTTGTCGTCGGCGATCATCCGCAAATCCGACGCCTATTGGGCGGACAGGAGATTTCCCCTTTCGGTGGACAGTCTGATCCGGGTCACATCCGGCACATTCTCGTCAATCGATCCATCATGGACAAGCGCTTCCGGGACGCTGGAAGCGGTCATCGCCATAGCAGGCGTTGCGCTTGTTCTGGGCGCCTTCCTGCTGCGATCCCGGCAAAGAGCGCTGTTCTGGACGGCCTTGCCGGCCGCGATTGTCCTGCCCCTTCTTTATGTCCTGATCAGTTTCAAGACCAGCTTGATGGTCGAGCGCTATTTCTATCTGACGACGCCGGGCTTGTTCGGGCTGATCGCCATCAGCGTCGACTATCTCTGGCGCAAGCGCATTGGCGCGGGCTTACTCCTGATCCTGCTTTCATGTCTCATACTGCAAGCATTCAACGCGCATTTCTGGCCTCATGCCCGAATACTCTGGCGCAATGCTGTCGAGGTGGTGCTGAATGCGCGTCATGACTCCGACCTGGTGGTCGTCTATCCTTCGAACCGCGCTCTTATGGTAAAGATAATACTCGACTATGAATTTTCGCTTGATGAGAACATCGAGGCGTTGCCGGGTCCCGGGTCGTATGAAGAATTGGATGACTTGATTGATGCGTCGATCGAGAGCCATGGACGTATCTGGATCATCGACAAATGGCAGAGACGGAACGTCGGCGCGATCCTTGATCGTCGCTCCGATCTTGTCGGCTGTCGCATGGGTCAAAGAAGCAGACCCCTCTACGTGATCACCAAAGCCGCCACGCCGAACCTGTTGCCGAAAACATGTGAGGCCTATGGGGAGACGCCAGGCTCCGGCTAGCCGTCCTTCGCCAGCATCTGCCGCAGTTCCGTCTTGAGCACCTTGCCATAGGCGTTCTTGGGCAGATCCGGCAGGTGGACATACTCTTTCGGCCGCTTGAACCGCGCAATCTGGTCGAGACAATGCCGGTCCAGTTCGGCGTCGTCCACTGTCTGTCCCTTTTCGGCCACGACGAATGCGACGACCGTTTCCCCCCACTCCGGATCCGGTTTGCCGACGACCGAAACCTGCGCCACGGAGGGGTGCGTCAGCAGCGCCTCCTCCACTTCACGGGGATAGATGTTGGTTCCTCCGGAAATGATCATGTCCTTGGACCGGTCATGCAGGGTGACGAAACCATCCTCGTCCATCGTCCCGATATCGCCGGTGCGCAGCCAGCCGTCGCGGATCGTTTCGCGGGTCGCGGCGTCGTTTTCCCAATAGCCCTTCATCACCGGCGTTCCGTACACCATGATTTCGCCGATTTCGCCATGGGGCAGTTCGTTTCCGTCCGCGTCCGCGACGATCACCTCGACAGATGTTTGCGCCACCCCAACCGAGCCCAGCCGCTCGCGCCATCGCGGATGCGTCCTGTCGACGATCAGCTCACGGGAGAGCGCGGTGATCGTCATCGGGCTCTCGCCCTGGCCGTATATCTGCACGAAGCGCGGTCCAAGCACGTCCACCGCCTCGATAATATCGGCCACATACATCGGCCCGCCGCCATAAACCACGGTCTTCAGCCCCTCGCCGTCATAGCCGACCGATTTGGCGTGGTCCACCAGGCGACGCACCATCGTCGGCGCGGCGAACAGGCACAACTGCTTCAATTTTGGCGCAAGGGTCACGATTTCCGCGGGATCGAAGCCTCCGGACTCCGGAACGATGTGGCGCGCGCCGCGCAAGGTGAATGCGAAGCTGTAGCATCCCGCTCCATGCGATATCGGGGCGGCGTAGAGCGTGCAGTCGGAATGGCCGGTGTCGTCCACGCTGCTGAAATAGGTCAGCGTCATTGCAAGTATATTGCCATGGGTCAGCATCACGCCCTTCGGACGACCCGTCGTCCCGGATGTGTAGAACAGCCAGGCGATACTGCTGTGGCGCTGACGCAGCGGTTCGGCGACGGGATCCGCGTCGTAGAAGCCGACATAGGCGTCGCTGTTGACGTCGATCAGGGGCAGCCCGGCGACGGTGGCCTCCTTGCTGATGCCCGCCAGGTCCTTGCCGGCGCTGACGATGAGTTTGGCTCCGGAATTCTCGATGATCCAGGCCGCCTCGCGGGGATGCAGTTTCGCATTGATCGGCACCGCGGCGGCGCCTGCAATCCATATGGCGTTCATAACCTCCAGATATTCGGTCGCATTCGCCATGAAGATGGCGACGCGGTCGCCCTCGCCTATCCCGTATCGGGTCTGCAAGGCGCCCGCTACGCCCCTGGCGCGGCGGTAGAACTCTTCATAGGTGGCGACAACGCGCTCGCCCTTCAGGAGCGCCGGCGCCTGCGGATAAAGCTGCGCTGCTCTTTTGAGCCACAACGCAACATTCATTGCGCCGATCCCGACGTTTCGCCTTCGTCAAGAAAAAACAACACCGCCATCGACCACCTCTCCCTGCAACCCGCGCAAATCCGCCACTTCCTGCCCCGCATTGATCGTTTATCATCCGGCGAAGCAGGAGACAACGAGCGCCAAATGACCTTAAAGAATCACTTCGAAAGCTTGATTCCAGCCGGAAATTAGCTGATGTATAGAATGTTCCCGGACGTCGTGGCGCGTAAGCGCCTCATATTCATCAACGTCTGTTTTTTCCGGTCAAGATTGCCTGTTGGAAAGGACGCCATGGGAGAAGAAAGCGGGAATGCCCATCTCGGTCTTCCGTGGCCTGAAGACTATCTGGACCTGAAGCCTTTGCTTCAGGAAAAATGGGGCGTGGGCAACGAGATCTATCTTCACCACAAGCTCAGCGGAAAATCCGGCGCAGCGGTCTATACGACTGATATCAACAGCAGCGAATTCAACGGCCAGGCGATCCTGAAATTCGACCATTCGAGCGATTCCAAGACACAGGAACGAGACGAAGACGAGCGGCACCAACTCGCCTATGAAACCGCTCCCGAATACGCCGAAACCCATCTGCCGAAAATACTGCACACCCTGCATCACGGCGACAGCCTCGCGATCCTGTCGACGATCGCCGGCCAGGGCCTGGAATTCGCAACGCCCTGGGCGGAATGTTCGCACAGGAAGCAATTGAGCGTCGTGCTGGATTTGTCGCTGGGCCTGCTCGAGGGCTGGAACGCGGGCCACACATTTTCCGAAGGGCTGCGGTCGCCTCAGGATCTCTTATGGAGCTGGCTCGACTATCGGATAGATCCCGACAAGGGCGGACGCATCCACGGTTTTGTCCGCGACGCCTGCGGCATCGCGCCCGACGACAGCAGCTTTGTATTCGAAGGCCGCTGGTATCCCAATCCACTGGCGTTTGCGGCAAAGGACGCCGATTTCGGCAGTCGCCTGAGGTTGCGCGCCGTCATGGGACAATCCCACGGAGACCTCCACGGCTACAATGTTCTGGCAAGCACGGCCAACAACAGCCCGACCACCTACTACCTCATCGACCTGGCTATGTATGAGAACAGGCAGTTCCTGTTCTACGACCACGCCTATTTCGAGATCAGCCATCTCCTCACGTCGCGCGAGTACGTCGACGCGGCGAACTGGCAATCGATTCTCTATCACCTGAGGCCGTTTGAAGAGCCGAGCACGACCATCGATCCCCGGGGCGACGATCTCGGCCTGCTGGAACTGATGAAGGAATGGCAGAACGGGCCGATGGACTGGGTCCGGGACCACCATCAGTCACGCATTTCCTATATGCAGAACCAGTACCTGCTCGCGCGGGTCGCCGTCGGTTTGAGCTTTACCCACAAGTTGCTGCCCGACAAAAGCCGTCGCATGGCGTTTCTATATGCAGCGGAAAACCTCAAGGATTACCTGAACCACAATTCCATCGACTGGCCGAAACACGGGTCGAATTTCATTCTGACCAGCCCGTCGTCCGAAACCGTCGTGGCAACGTCGGCTGCGCCGCCACAAAGCGTTGCGCCTCACCTGTCGAAACACCGCGACACCGAGCATCCTCCGCTGCCGGCAAAACCGTCGATCGCGGTGCTGGCGTTCAAGAACCTCAGCGGAGATGCGCGCCAGGAACGGTTCTCCGACGGCGTCACGCAGGAGATCATCACGGCGCTGTCGCATGTCGACTGGCTGATGGTCATTTCCCGCGGCTCGTCGTTCTCCTACAAGGATCAGGAAGCCGATGTCATGCGCATCGGACAGGAACTCGGCGTGCACTATGTCGTGACGGGAAGCGTGCGCAAGGCCCGCTCACGCATCCGCATTTCCGTTCAACTGATCGACGCGCGCACCGGCCAGCACATCTGGGCGGAACGGTTCGATGACGAAATCGTCGACGTCTTCGACCTGCAGGAGCAGATCGCAAAAACGATAGCAGCCAATATCGATTCCCAACTCAAGCTCACCGAGCGCCAGCGCACGCAACGCTCGGCCGAGCATCTCGGCGTCTGGGAACGCTATCAGGATGCGCTTTGGCACGTGTATCGGGCGACCGACAGTCATACGGAACACGCCAAGCGGCTCCTGACCGACATCATAAAGGACGCGCCCAACTACAGCGCAGCCCGCGCGCTGCGGGCGATCATCCTCTGTCGCGACGTGACGGTGTGCGTCACGGATACGCCGGAAAAGGATCTGGAAATAGCGAACCAGGAAGCGACGCTCGCGGTATCCCTCGACGAGACGGACAGCCTGCCGCGAGTCGCCTTCAGCAGGGTGCTGATGCTTCAGGGACAAACCGAACTGGCGATCGATCAGGCGGAGGAAGCCGTGGCGCTCAATCCGAGTTCCTCCATGGCCGTCATGTGTCTTGCGCTGGCGCATATCTGGAATGGCGACGCCAAAGCCGCGCTCGCGCCCATCGACATGTCGATACGGCTCAGTCCCAAAGGCCCCTTCCACGAATTCAAGCAAGTCATGAAATGCATGTGCCTTTACATGCTTGGCGACAACGACGAAGCGGCAAGGGTCGGCCATCACGTCGCGGCCGGACAACAGACCGGCCCCGTCGGACCCATGATCTATGCTGCAACCCTTGTCCGGCAAAACCGATTGCAGGAGGCCTCGGATGTCATCGGCAGGCTGCACGAAGCCTGGCCCGGCGTCACGCTCGACCACCTGAAGAAGAACTGGAAAAATATGCGCCCCGACTATCTCGCCGCCCTCGTCACGGACCTCGCTGCGGCCGGCTTGCCGGAGTAGCTGCGGCAAGGAGGAGGAAACAATGACTGTCGGGGGCAAGGCGAGCGATTTTCGCAACGTCGTTGAAAGCCGGCGCAGCACACGCAAATTCATCAAGGGCAAGGAAATCGGACGCGACGTGCTGGAGCGGATCGTCGCGTGCGGCCGCTGGGCGCCGTCGGGCGCCAATGTGCAGTGCTGGGACTGCATCGTCGTTCACGACCCGGCAATGCGCGAGGAAGTCCGCCAGGTCTTCCTGCGCCAGGCGCAGAGGCTTCGCGACCATGCAAAGGGGTTTCCGGCCGTCTCCAAGAACTACCTGTCCAACACCGTCGCGATCATCATCGTGATCGGCGATCCGCGCTGGAAGGTCTGCTTTCCCCAGGCGACCAGTCCCGAATGGAACGAGGAATACCAGGACAACAATGAAGCGATCTTTCTGTGTTCGCTGGGCGCCGCGATCCAGAACATCCAGCTTGGCGTCACCGCCGAGGGTCTGACGTCGGCGTGGCTCTCCGGCGGCGGCGAAGACGCCACCAATCGCGAGCTCAGCGCCCTGCTCGGCTACCCGGAGTGGATGAAAGCGTATGGAACCATTCCGGTTGGCTTTCCCGTAGCCGAACAGGACCGGCGCTACCGCCGTCCGCTCGACCAGCTCTGCCACTGGGACCGCTACGAGCCCCGTCAGTACCGCACCCATGAGCAGATTGATTTCTACGAGAGCACGCTGCGGCCGTTTTCGATGTATCGCGACGACGAGGACATGCGCGCCTGGCCGGATTTCACCGACAAGCTTGGCGACTGGGCCGACGCCTTCACAACGGCTGACCCCAATCCCTCGGGCAAGCTGGAAGACGAAGCCGACTTCTCAAAGCCGCGCACGGTCGGAAAAGCAACGAAGGCGCGCAATCGCTCCTGATCGCACGCCGTTCCGGCCCTCAGAATGTCGCGAGGAAGCGCGCGTTGAAACCGTTGGCAATGGCGCCGTCGCCATACTGGCCCTCGTAGGACGCGCCGATCATGACGTTCTGGCCGGCTTTGATATCAATACCCGCTTCGACGACGGCTGCGTCCTGCGCAATCGGCGCGCCGACGATCGTGAACGGGCTTCCCCCGCCAATCGTCATGGTTGAGGCAGGATCAACATCCCCGAAAGCGTGGCGCCAGCCGATCATGCCGCGAGCCTGGACGTTCGAGGCGAACGTCATGGAGGAACGCAGGCCGAGCGTCGTGAAGGTGGTGCTGGTCGACTGCGAGGGCGCCGAGAGCGCGGCGAGGCCGCCGCTCTCGGCGAAGGAATCCGTCTGCAGATTGATGTAGGAGACGCCGGCGAAAGGCTCGAGCGTCGCCTGCTCAATCGCCACCTTGTATCCGGCTTCGGCGAACAGCTGGAACGAACCCGCGTCATAGTCGGCCGCCAGTTCTTCCGTCACCGGATTGGTGACGTAACGCCTGCTGTCGATCGAATGCCACGTATACAGCGCGCCAAGGCGCAACCCCGCCTGACCGTTGTCCGCTCCACCATACAGGCCAATCGTGTAACTGTCGGCTTCCGCTTCCGATGACAACGCGTCAATCGTGGTATCGGTGCGGCTGTACCCGCCGAGGACGCCGAAACGGACATGGTCGCCGAACTGGTGGTCAACGCCGGCGATCACGCCGTAAAGCGCATTGTCCATCGCAGCCGTGTTGCCGGTCGCCTCCGTCGACATCCAGTCGCCGTAACCGGTGATCCAGAAGCCGCTCGCCGGATCGTGGGTATCGCCATAGGCCGCGACCGAACTGTTGGCGTCGGCCTCGAAGGCGTCGTGAATGCGGTTGTTGACGGCCTTCACCGCCTGCTGGCCGTTCTCGATGAGCGCGCCCTTCAGCGAGGCATGGACTTCTCCGGAAAGCTGGTCATAGGCGTCGACGACAACCCCTTCGTTGGTCAGCATCAGCATGGTCGCCGCCAGAGGATGGTCGGAAGCCAGACTTTCCAGGCCCCCGGCGACCGCAAGGCGGTTGCGGGTGTCTGCGAAATCGGAGAACGTCTTGTCCTGTTCGATCGACACGTAGACATAGTCTGTCCCGCCGTCCATCTCGTAGCTCAGGCTCGGCGTAAAGAACACCGAAGCCACTTCAGCGCTGTCGAAGGTCGTCGTCAGGGTCGTGTCGGTCGTCAGTATCACGACCGGTCCTTCTCCGGCGACCGCCATGTAATCGCCCTCGATCACGACGGAGCCGGCCAGCGTCGCCAGGCCGCTTACGGTCAGTCCTTGCGGATCGATCGTGCCGTCCATGTCGACCAGATAGGTCGAGCCGGAATTGAAGGTCACGTTGCCGGCGGCGACGCCAGTCCCGGTCAGCGCGCCGCCGCTCAGGACGTTGACCTGTCCGCCGAGCGCGTTGTCGATTGCTAGCGTGCCTCCATAGACGTCAGTGGTGCGCAAATAGTAGCTTCCGTCTCCGGTCAGGCGCGTGAAGCTGGCGTAATGCGCGATCGTCGAGTTTCGGGCGCTGCTGGTGATGGACGGGGTGAATTCGTAGCCGCCCGTTTCGTCGGTGTGATTGAAAACAAGCCTTCCCTCGCCAGTATAAAAATCGACGCTCGGAAAGTCGATGACGCCAGGCGCCACTGGCGCTTCGCCAGCGGCGGCCCCGATATTGACTGTGCCGTATGAACCGGCGCTGTTTGCGACCAACATCGCAATTCGTCCGCTAGGTCACATACTCATAAACAGGGTTCCCTTTGAGTGGGAGTTCTGATTCACTGACCTCAATGAATGGAGGTCTTGATGGCACGCTTCGATCTGACGGATTTCGAGTGGTCTGTGATACAGCCGCTTCTGCCGACAAAGG
>BRLC01000008.1 GCA_024343425.1 Rhizobiaceae bacterium MnEN-MB40S | reverse complement strand
GCCGTCGAGCGGTTCTTCAACAAACTCAAACACTTCAGGGCCGTTGCCACACGATACGACAAGCGGGACGATAATTTTCTTGCGTCAGTCCAACTCGCTTCAATTCGCATCTGGTTGAGAACTTATGAGTCGGTCACCTAGTGCACTGGAAACAATGCGCTCGTCACAGGCAACCGATACTTCCGATGATAATTTCAATATAGGTATTAATGACGGCTCAGGCAGTCAAAACTCTGTAAAGGCAGAGGATAGCGTCACCGTTAATTCTGAAAGCACGATTAGTGGGAACGGGTGGAATACCAACTCTGAACAGCAGATAGAGCCCTCTCCGACGGTTGGCCTTTTACAAAACGCCACAGGCAAGGAAGTCGACGCAAGCAAAGCCAGTTCCGGTGGGGAAGGGGAATGGACTATCAGTGGGCAACCAGGTCCAGAGGCGTCCAATGACTCTGATCTGTTTCATCCTTCGTCAGCATTCGATTCTATTCCAAATACTGAGTCGGTTTCGTCGTCCGGCAATGCTGCCGAAGAGGTCAATCGAAAAGCCATGTCGGAAACGGTTGAAGCAGATGGCGGCTGGAAGACAGGTCCGGTGAAGCAGCCAAACACATCTGGCCGGACGACGGGCTCGCCAGACCAAACGGAGACACCTGTGCCGGTTAACCCGACCGAAGGCGCCGGAGACAGGGATGTCGATGTGTCTGGCGAAAGCTCTGACTCAGAAGGGGGATGGTCCAGCAGCGAAAAGCCAGATCTTGAGACCTCCAGCGAAGCTGGTCCTTCACAGGGCTCCTGGCAAGGGAAAAGCGAACAACCAGGGGATCGGAAGCCCGGGGCCGAGAGCCTGCTTCCGCCGCCGGACATTCTGCCCGAGGAAAATCTTGAAACCTACGAAAGGCTGCGGGCGCTTCTAAACGAAGAACATGGTTCGGACTCCTCGAGCAGGCAGGTGTTGGTCCATGATATTTTGAGCATGGAATTGTCGAAAAGGCGCTATCGGCGTGAACGCGATTCACTTGTTCTGCACGAACTCAAAATCGCAAAGGCGCGCGCTTTCCAGACCGGAGGAAATCTATATAGCGACATCACGCCCAGTTTTGAAAGCCGTATCAAAGCCGGCAAGCTAAGCAGCAGTGATTTCGAAGGCCACGATAAACTCGTTGAGGAGTTCGAGAAATTCGAACTGACAACGGACGATTTGATGGTCGAAGCGATGAACCGCGCTGCATCGAATGTCCTGATTTACGAATCCCAGATTGCCGGAATTGAATTAAGACGAAGGCTATGCCTGAAGGACCTCGAACTTTGTCCTGGCGAATCGAAGCGCCTTTCGCCTCCATGGTTTTACTGGAACAAAATGCTGGAGTTGCTTCCAACGCCGGTCATGTTTCCGGAGGAAGATCCGTCGGTCTATGAAAGCTTGCGGAAGGCAATGATGGAGGAATGGAATCCTGTAACGCCGACAGGTGTCATTTTCGTCGATGACATGATGTGGCTTGAATGGGATAAACGGCGGCTGCAGACCCGCATTCGGCAGGTTCAGGATGTCGAGTTCAGGAAGTCCGCAGTCAGTGTTTTCACTTCGCAGGGTGCTCACGGTAGCAACGCTCGAAAAGCGATACCATTGGATCGGCTCATGGCTCTTGCATTGCAGGGAAAGAAAAAGTCACAATTCGCGATGGATATGGTGCGCCTTGATCTGGAGAAAGGTGGATTAAATAAAGCTGATATTATCGCCCACGCAACAGCCAATGCAGCTCCACTGATCGAGGAAATGGAGGAAGCAGTGACCGACCGGCACTCGCGGATAACAAGCCTTCGCAAGGATTTTGAAAGTTGGGGGACGCCACATACCGATGGGATGGATGGCTGATGAAGGTATCGCGCAAGAAAATCGAAGCCAACAGACGCAACGCCAGAAAGAGCACCGGGCCCAAGTCAGCGGCCGGCAAAAAACGCGTTTCGGGAAATGCAGCCAAGCACATGCTGAATGCCCCGCCGTCACATGAACTGGTTCTGAAGTGGTTTCGCATCATCATGGATGATCCGCACGCGGAACCGGATCCGAAGGACTTTGGCGCCCGACAACGTGCAGCAATGCTATATGCGGTAGCCCGAGCCCAGGTAGAGCGGACGCGTGAAAATGAGGCCGCTGTCACGAAAAAACTCATGCAGATTTCGGAATGGGTGGAAAATGGAAAATCAACGTTGGGTTATGGGAATACAGCCCCCCCTGACAGAGCCGGAGTTGCAGGAAGATGCCGAGAGAGCATTGGAGATGATAAGGAAGAAGGAAGTCGGACCGGCCGCCCGTTACAGACGCCAGGCGGAATCGCGGGCGCGTAAACTGTTTCGACGCTGGTGTGAACTCCAAAATTCCGACTTTGGCGAAACAAAGCCAAATTTCGCTGGAATGTCGAAACAAAGCCAAATTTCCTAATTCTCTGCTATTGGATAATGAAAACATAGGCTTATTAGAGATATTTGTTGCAGAAACTACCGGAATCCAGGTTGCTTCCCGAGATCAAAAATCCGGTTCCGCTTAAACCCGACTAAGAAAAGCCCGCTTGGACTGGTGTCGAAAGCGCCGTCGGATAGAAATTCAGGAAAACTGTTCAGTCGTTATCCGGCTTCGGCGCTTCGGAAGCCGATAACCCCGGCGCTCTCTCAGGCCGCTTTTCCATCGCTTCCACAAGACGGTCGATATCCCTTAGATGGATATCGCGTTGCGGGAAGGGGATCTCGATGCCGGCTTGGCCCAGCGCCTTGTAGACATCGATCAGAAGCTGGGACTGGGCGTGGGGGATCGTGAAGATCTCGCGCAGGAAGCAGCGTATCTCGAAGTCGAGCGAACTGTCGCCAAGCCCCATGAAGAGCACCTGCGGTTCGGGGACGCTCAGCGCATATTCGTTGGCGTTCGCCTGAGCCATCAGCACGTCGCGAACCTTCTCCACATCGCTGCCATAGGCGACGCCCACCGGCACCACCAGACGGCCGATGCGGCTTGAATGGGTCATGTTCTTGACCGTGCCGGCGATCAGGTCCTGGTTGGGGATGATGACGTCGTGCCGGTCGAAGGTCTCGATGCGGGTCGAGCGGACGGAGATCTTCTTCACAAGCCCCATATTGCCGCCGACCTCGATCCAGTCGCCCTCCTTGATCGGCCGTTCGGCCAACAGGATGATGCCGGAGACGAAGTTGCCGACGATGGTCTGCAGGCCGAAGCCGATGCCAAGCGAAAGCGCGCCGGCGATGAAGGCGAGGCTCGTCAGATTGATGCCCGCCATCGAGACGGCAATCAGCGCCGCGATCGTCAAGCCGGCGTAACCGACGACGGTGACAAGCGCGGTGCGCGCGCCCTGGTCCATATTGGCGCGCGGCAGCACCGAGACGCGAAGAACGCGCTGGAGCCAGCGCGTGATGAGCACGCCGATGCTGAAGACGACGAGCAGGGTCAGTATTACGTTGATCGAGATGCGCGTGTCGCCGATCTGGGCACCGACTGTCAGATAGCGCCAGGCCTCTGCGATGTCGGTCGGCCGCGCGCCCCAGACGAGCGCCAGCAGTGGCAGAAGACCCGCCGAAATCAGGATGATCAGGCCGATCGGTATAAGCGAAAGCTGGTCTTCCTCTTCCTCCTGCCGGCCGATCAGATCCTCGATCAGGTTGAATAGCAGCGTATAGACAATGAGGCCGAAGCCCAGCAGGCCGAGCGTTTCGATTACGGGCTCCATGGCGAAGCGGGCAAGGTCGACATAGCCGATCAACACGCAAATGACCGAAAGCACCGCGGACACTTGAACCAGCCGCGCCACGAAGCCGAGGAAGCCGGAACTCAGTCGCGTCTCGGACTCGTCGTCGGTCTCGGCTTGCGCCTTTTCTTCGCCGCCGATACGCAACAGGCTCGCAAAACGCCACAGAAGCAGGCTTCCGACGATCACGATCGGCGTCGACAGGACGGACTTCGTGGGCGGCGTAAAGCCGAACTCGTTTTCCAAATGCTTAAGGACGAAATCGATGCACAGGACTACGCCAAGCCCCTGGGCCATGCGCAGTCCCTGCCATGCCTGACCATCGTCGAGACTGAGAATGCGAAGATCAGGGCTGGTTGGCGCAAACAGCGTGTGGCCGATCCAGTGCGCGATGATCAGGAAGACGCCGATGATGAACACGAGGGCGGGAAGGTTGCTCGCCGAATCCAGTTCGATCCCGAGAACCCCCAAAACCGCCACGAACAGGAGCGTTGCGCCGAGCGGCAAAACAAGCCGGGAGAGATTGGCGAGGACGATGAGAGCCCTGCGCCGCCGGCCGCTGACCCTGCCGGCGATCCGTTCCAGACGTCGCGCGACCAGCCGTTCGGACAATGTCAGGAGCAACAGCGCCAGCAGCCCGAGAAACAGGATCAGCGGCAGACTGTCCCGCATGCCTCGCGCATAGTCCGGATCATCCATGACATCGCCGAACTGCGCGCCGATTCGGGAAAAATGCTCGCCAAGCTCCTCGAAGGCGGGCGCCCAGTTCTGAACGAGAAGCGGCGAGGGGTAGAGCGTCAGAAGCTGACGGGTCTGCTGGGCGCGGATTTGCGAATCGATCTCGCGAATGAGCAATTCCGCCCGGGTGAAGGATTGCTGGGCGGCGAGGATCGGCCGGTTCGCCGCCGCGATCGCCTCACGCAGTCTCGAGCGTTCTGCGGCGACTTCGGCCGTCTCCTCTTCGCCTTCAGCGGGGGCGGGTCCGAGCGCGTCCAGTTGCGCCTGGAGGGCGCGCACGTTGACGCTTCCGACCTGTGTTCTCTCGAAGGCGGCGTCGCGCTGTTTGGCGAGCGTTTCGCGCAGCTGCTCCAGCGTCTGGATGTCTGCGTCGCCTTCCTGCAGAACCTCTTCCGCCTTTTGGGCCGTGGCGTCCCAGGTCGCATAAACCGGATCAAGTTCAGCCGGCTGCTGTGTGGCCGGAGCGGCGTCCTGCGTATCCGGATCAGACGTCGTCTGAGCAAGGACATGTGTTGACGCAAGGCAGATCGCCAGAACGAGGAAGGCGGCGCGCAGCCATTGCGCGTTCAGCCATCGAGATCGGTTGCCGACAAGGCAGCGCTGAAACATGAAAAACTCCCGGTCCTGGCCACACCAATATCTAACGCATGCGAAACTGCAAGCAAGGACGTCGATGCGGCCGAATTGGGCCGGGAGCCTGAATCTGCCGGAATCCGGTCAGCCGAGGCAATCAGCCATGGAGTCGGCCAGGTTTCCAATCAGTGAGAAATAGAGGTCCGGACCGTTGGCGAGTTCCGCGCCAAGCGGATCCAGAACCGCCGCCTTTGCATCCGTTCCCTCAATGATCGCGCCTACGAGGGACGATTCGAACTGAGGCTCGGAAAACACGCAAACCGCCTTGAGATCTTCGACCTTCTCGCGGATTTCGGAAATGCGGGCGGCGCCCGGAGAGACTTCAGGGCTGATGGTGATGCTGCCTGCGGCGGCAAGTCCGAAGCGGTTCTCGAAATACTGATAGGCGTCATGAAAGACGATGAAGGGTTTTTCTTTCACCGGCTCCACAATCGGCGCGACGCCCTCGGTCAAGGCCGCCAGTCGGGTTTTCACATTGGCCAGATTCTCCGCATAGAGCACAGCGTTGTCCGGATCGGCCTTCTGCAGGGTCGCGGCGATTGCCTCCGCCATGGCTGCGGCATTTGCGGGATCAAGCCAGATATGCGGATTGAATCCGTGGTCATGATGGCCGTCATGATCGTCGTGTTCATCATGATCCGCGTGGGCGTGCTCCTCGTGGTCATGCCCGTCGTGGTCTTCATCCTCATGCGCCGCGTCTTCATGCTCCTCGTGATCATGGTCGTCATGGTCCTCATGAGCATGGTCATCGTGGTCGTCATGGTCATCGTGCGCATGATCATCGTGATCATGGTGGCCTTCATGATCGTGGTCATGCTTTTCGAAAGCGCCTCCCTCGCGCACGTCCAGGAGCGTAAGGCCGGGCGCGTCGTCGAGCGCAATCGACGTCGATCCTTCAGCGATGGTTTCGAGCGGCTTTTCAAGGAACGGTTCGAGCGACGGGCCTACCCAGAAGACGACGTCGGCGTCGGCCAGGCTGCGCGCCTGGGAGGGTTTCAGGCTGTATGTGTGCGGGGAGGCGGCGCCGTCGACCAGAATTTCGGGCGTTCCCGCGCCTTCCATGATGGAGGCTACCAGCGAATGGACCGGCTTGATCGACGCGACGACTTTGACGTCGGCCAAAGCCGTGGTGGACAAAAATCCGGCTGCGGCGAGAACAGGAAGGACTAATCTAATGCTCATGGCAAACTCCAAAACGTTATGTTATTACATCCGTTGCGTTACGCTATAACGTCTGGCATAGATCAGTGCAAGAGGTCGCAGGCTGGCGGCGTCGTTTCTTGAAGACCGCTTCGGCAGCGACGATGAAATGAAGCAACTGGAACACTGGATTAACGTGTGTTGAGTCCATCCAAACCATTGGTTGATCTCAAGAACGCCGGGATTTATCGATCCGGGCGATGGCTTGTTCGCGGCGTCGACCTCAGTGTTTCCCGCAGCGAAATCGTCACGCTTATCGGACCGAACGGATCCGGCAAATCGACGACGGCCAGAATGGCGCTGGGACTTCTCAAACCGGACGAGGGGACATCGACCCAGGCCAAATCCTTGAAGATCGCCTATGTGCCGCAAAAGATCGCCGTCGACTGGACCCTGCCTCTGACTGTCGGGCGCTTCATGCGGTTGACCGAGACCCTGGATGATTCCGCCATGCGCGCCGCCCTGCAATCCACCGGGGTGCAGCATCTTGAGAAAGCGGAAGTCGGCGATCTGTCCGGCGGCGAGTTTCAACGCGTCATGATGGCGCGCGCGATTGCCCGTAAACCGGATTTTCTCGTTCTCGACGAGCCTGTCCAGGGCGTCGACTATTCCGGTGAAATCGAGCTTTACGAACTCATCGGCAAGATACGCGATACACTTCAATGCGGCATTCTGCTGATTTCCCATGATCTTCATGTGGTCATGGCCGCGACCGATCAGGTCGTCTGCCTCAATGGACATGTTTGCTGCAAGGGAACGCCGCAAATCGTCGCCAGAAGCGACGAGTACCGCAAGCTGTTCGGCGAAAGGGCGTCTGCTCTGGCTCTCTATCAACACGATCACGACCATGAGCACCTGCCGGATGGAACCGTGCGCCATTCGGACGGGAGTGTTACCGACCATTGCCACCCCGACGACGGGCATCACCACGCCGGGGAAACAGAACAGGCCGAGGCGCACAATGCTGGATGATTTCTTCGTTCGCGCCATTGTCGCTGGCATCGGCGTCGCCATCGTGGCAGCTCCGCTGGGTTGTTTCGTTGTCTGGCGCCGGCTCGCCTATTTCGGGGACACCTTGTCCCACGCCGCCCTTCTCGGCGTGGCCCTGGCCCTGTTTTTCCAGATTGACGTTGTGTTCGCCGTTTTCATTGTCTGTGCTCTGGTGGCGCTTGCGCTGGTCGCCTTGCAACAGCGTGCGTCCCTGTCGTCTGATTCATTACTCGGTCTGCTCGCCCATTCATCGCTGGCGCTCGGTCTGGTGGTTCTGGCTTTCATGACCTGGGTTCGCGTCGATCTCATGGGCCTGCTGTTCGGCGATATACTTGCTGTGTCGAAAGCAGACATCGCTCTAATCTATGGCGGCGGGATAGTCGTTCTTGCGATCCTGGCGTGGATTTGGCGGCCGCTGTTTGCATCGACCGTCAACCGGGAACTGGCGGCGGCCGAAGGCATGGCGCCGGAGAAAACCAATATTGTCTTCATGCTTCTCATGGCGATCGTCATCGCGATTGCGATGAAAATCGTCGGAGTTCTGCTCATCACTGCGCTGTTGATCATTCCGGCTGCAACCGCCCGGCGCCTGGCCAATGGTCCGGAAGTCATGGCGGTATTGGCGGCGCTGACCGGAATCGCAGCTGTTATCCTCGGACTTTTCGGCTCGCTGCAATGGGACACGCCGTCCGGACCGTCTATCGTAGTCGCCGCCATGCTGCTTTTCATCGTCAGCCTCACGCCGCTGTTTTCCGTTTTCGCCCGCAGGAAGGACATAGTCAAATGACCGCACCCGCCGAAGCACTGAAGCTCACCAAGAACCAGACCCTGGTTTACAGGACGCTGAAATCCGCAGAAGAACCCTTGAGCGCCTACTCGATCCTCGATCAATTGCGGGACGAGGGATTCCGGGCGCCGTTGCAGGTCTATCGCGCGCTCGAAAAGCTTATCGAATTTGGACTGATCCATCGTCTGGAAAGCATCAATTCCTTTGTCGCCTGCCGCCATCCGGATTGTGGGACGCACGAAATGGCCGCCTTTGCGATTTGCGAGAGCTGCAACCGCGTCATCGAGATCAATGACGCAGCGATGGCCGGCCATCTCGCCAGTCTCGCAAGAAACAACGGCTTTTCGGTAAGCCATTCGACCATCGAGCTCCGCGGTCTGTGCGACGCCTGCAGGGTGCATTGAGGCAAATCCCAAAGTCCTGCTTGTAGGTTACTCGCAGGTAATCAGATCAACGTTGCGTAATGTTTCGGCGGCGACGCAAACTGTCGGAAAAGGCTGAGACAGCAATTGCGCAATGCTCAGCAGATCATGTTCGCCATCCGCATAGGTCAAGATATCCCGAAACAGCCGGCTCGAATTGGCGCTTCCGCGGACGCTGGTCGCAGGGTACATATCGCGTTTACCGAGTTGCGGTTCGCACAGAACCGTCGCACGAGGAATCGTATTGTTTTCGACAACATAGAGACATTGGCGCAGGGCTTCATATCCGCCCGCCAGACCGGTTGGCGTGACGAAAGACAGATCGTCGAGCGACGTATGGTATTCGGGAAAGGTGTGGAACTTGCTCCGCATCACCGACGCGATCGGCAAGTCGACGCCCGGAGAACAATATTGCCGTTCGTCGCTGCCGCGATCGAGCCAGGTGTAGCTTCTATAGTCGGGGTCGATGTGGGACAGCACATGTTGCGCGGCGCGATCCGAAAGCGTGTCGCCTGCCCGCGAGGGAAGGTATGAGTAACACCGGTCATCACCCATACAGGTCACGTTGAAGCCGGCTATCACATTGCTCTTCAGGTGATCGAGATGCGTGCTCAGATAGACGATCGAACCAATCGTCTCGGGTATGAAGACGAGGCGATAGGTGTATCGACGGGCCGGCAGATTTTTGAGCCACTGCGCGATGGCGGAAAGAACAACCGGCCCGGACAGTTCGTTATTGGCCATCGACGGGTGACAGACATAGGTGGATAGAAAAACTTCCTCCGTGGTGTCGCCGGGAATGACGATGTCGCCATAATTCAGCACGCCTTTTTCAAGACGGCTGTCGATAACCGCGTGATATTTGCCTGGTTCCAGCGATTTTCGCTGCCGATCGGTCAGACAGAATCCCCACGATCTCCGGTAATAGCTCGTCACATAGGGGATGGCGTCCGGTTCCGATTCGATTGAATGAAGGCGTATCTGCAGGTCTTCGAGATCGAGCCAGGAGTCAATCGGTTCCGAGTATCCGACGAGATGCAGATTGTGGTCTGCAAAATCGATGACGCGGTTTCCCTGCTCGTCTTCGAGATAGGCTTCCTCGACATTCCACTCCGGCGGAACCGACCAGTCGAATGCGGTGGTTCCGCTGGGAACGGAATGAATGGTGAGCTCGGGGTTCAGACCTTGCAGATAGCGCAGGGTTTGCCGAACGCCTTCGCCCGTGAGGCTGCGGTTGACGGGGAAGAGATCCGCGGCCCATCCGTGGAGCCTAAGTCCGATGTCTCTAAGTTCCTGATCCATGGCTCAAACCGTGAAGCTGTCGCGGAAGAAATAGGCGTGGTTGTACCAGTCGTAGAATTTGGCGAAGGCGGCAAGCTGATCCGCTTCGCAATAGAAGGGCTCGTAGCCGAATGAGCGCATATCCACCGAGAGCCAGAATTCAATGATCTTTGCTTCATCAGGGGAAATTCGCTGTCGCCATTGCCCCAGATGGTCGGACGCAATGCCGGAGAACGCCACGCCGTCGTGGTTGTTGCCGGCGTAGGTTTCACCAAAAACCGTCGGCCGTGTCAGGCTGTCCTGATAGGAAATCCTCAGCCAACTGGCGATCGTTTGCATCTTGGCGTGTGGATCCTGCACCAGATCCTCGAAGCGCATCGTTTCAAACCGCGACGGAGCCGTCTTTGCCGTGATTGCGGCGGCGGTGAAATCGAACTTGATCCGGTTGATTGCGCTGGCGAGGGTTTCGCGCTCACTCTCGGACATTTTCGAGTAATAGGTTTCCACGCCGGCCTTGAGCGCAGCATAATTGTCGCGGGGATCACGCAGCAGGGAGACCATCCTGAGGTCAATACCGTCGGCCTGCGAATAGTCTTCGAAAAAGGCCGCCTGGCTGGTTTCCTTGACGACGACCGGAAGGGCCGGGTCGAGACCTGCCAAGGCGATCCATTGCTCGAGCAACTGCTTCAGGAAAATACCGCGATCGCGCAAAGCCTCCTGAGTGAGAGAGCGAGCGAGATGGGCCGGAAACTGCTTCAGACAAGCAGGCGCAGAGACGCCTTCAGGAAGGCGTCGGATCACTCTTTCGATACTCTTGCGGACCACCAGTTCCACGCGCGCTCGCGCATCCGCGTCGGACAGCGTTGCGGCGAAATGGGGAAAATATCCGTAGAAGACCGACAGATCCGGCGGGTAGGTGTTCAGCTCCGGATGGTCGTCGAACAGCCTGAAGAGCATGGTCGTTCCGGATTTTCGATGCCCGGTCAGGAAGACTGTCTTGATCATGTCGCTGTTGTCCTGAACACACTGAGCGACGCCATCACGCCTCTCCTGAAATCAGCCCGTAGATGCTGAAGAACGCGATACGCTCGCTGTCGACCGATGAACCGGCGATATGCGGCGTGACGATCAGACGCTCGGTTGTCTTTTCCAGTTCGAGCATGCGGGCGTTTTTCAGAGCGTCGCTTTGTTCGTTGCGCAGAACGTCAAGGCCGACGCCGGCGAATTTGCCATCCTCGACAAGGTCGCACAGATAGGCTTCGTCGATATTCTCTCCCCGCGACGTGTTGACCAGAAATGCATCCCGGCGCATCGCGTCCAGCCTGCTCCTGTCGAAGAAGTTCTCGTTGCTTTCATTCCAGTGAAAACAGAGAAAGGCGGCGTCGACCGATCGCAAGGTCTCGTCGATGCGATCGAATGGAATGAATTCGTGATCTTCTGAGTGCTTTGCCGTATCCGGTTCATAAAACAGGACCGTTGCGTCGAAGGCGGTCAGATATCGGCCGAGATTCGAGCCGATCCGGCCGCAGCCGAATATCAGCACGGTCATTCCCGAAACCTGCCGGCCGCGGAAGATCTTCAGGTCGTCGCGCCACTTCAACAGGTCCGCGTGATGAAACACCTTCGCCTTGCGCACGATTTCGAGGAACAACAGAAACGTGAATTCCGACGACGCGGTTATCCGGTTGAGTTCGGACTTCGGGATGTCCTGCAGACAGAAAACCGACACTCCGGAGTGCTTTAGCGAGGGCTCGATATGGGTGACGCCGGTGGAGGGCGATCCTATCGTCTGCAGGTTCGGCATCGACCGATCTATCAGCTCCCGAGTTATCTTGAAGCGTGGCGCAGGATTGGTGATCCAGTGCGTTACCGTGGAAAGCGGTTCGTTTTCCAGCGATGCGCTCTGCTCCACGACCGTGATCGTTTCAAACCGCTGTGACAACTCCGTCTTGAATTCCTCCATATCGGGAACCCAGTCGAGGTCGCAATTGATGAGCAGATGAGGGTGCTTTGTCATCGGATGCCTAATACTCCTGGTTCAAGGAGCGATCATTGAGATAGAATTCGGTCACTGCGGTGGTTGGCGCAAGGGGATCGCCGACATGGTCGAGCGCAGCCAGCGCAAGATCGTAATCGTCCCTTGTATTGATCGATATGTTCAGGTCGCCGACGACGGGTTTGCTCAATCCGTCCTGCGTGTAGATCGTCGTGTAGCGGGTTCCGGCGGGCAGACAGGAAAACAGCTTTGAGGCGTGTTCCTGTACTTCTTCATTGTCGAGTTCCGTCAGGCGGCCTTTCATGAAGGCCGTGCGGATATACTGGATGCGCGTTCCGATCGGATAGAAGGGTTCGCTGTCGGGGCGGAAGGCAAGTTCCGGCGTTGCCGTCACGATATAATCGAATGCGCTGCTTTCGGTCTTCTCGAGGACTGAACCGATCTGGCGCGGATCGATCCACACATTGTCGCCGAGGATCAGCAGAAAGTCTTCGTAACCATAGGCGTCGGCGGCGCCGAGGATACGTTTCGAAACATTGTCGAGGGAACCGGCGTAATGTTTGCAACCGAGCGACGCGGCGGCGTCGACGATAGCGGCGTCATCGTCGGACGTCGAGGTGCAGACAACGATGCGCGACCGCTCGACGCCTGCTTTTTCGATGCGGGCGACAATATGCGCCAGCAGCGGCTGACCGCCGAAATCCATGAGCGTTTTTCCAGGCAATCTGGAGGAGCTCATCCGGCAAACGAGTATGACGCCTGTCATTTGACTGATCCTGACAACATTTCCGAGTTTACCTGAAGGCTTTCATGGGGGGACATTTCCAGATAGCCGATATTGTCGCCCAACAGGTCTTCGGCCTCCAGCATCTCCCACCATGTGGTGATGATTGCGCCGTTGAAGCGATAGACCTTTTCGCGATCATAGGACAGTCCAACCAGACGCCCCGGGTTCATGAGTTTCAAGCCGTTTTCGTGATATGAGAATAGAGCCGACTTTTCCTCCTGAACCGAGACGACCGAGTCGCTTTTCGTTACACGCAGGATATTGAACGCGCTGTCGACATGGGCGGCGGTGCAGTTGATCGTGTGAAGACTGTGAAAGGAAATGACGTCCGGGTAACTTCCGCGGAGCGCTCTGTAGTCTTCTCCAGCGTCTGAGAGAATAGCCTGAACCGGCAGATACTCGCCGTTTTCGAAGCTCTCGCGCAGCCTGCGGGTATGCGGCGGAACGGACTTTTGATCCTCCAGCTCTTCGGCGAACCGCAATACGTCCTGACTTTTGGAAGAAACCATCATCGCCGTGACGGACTTGGCGGAGCCGATCGACGTCAAAGCGCGCTCAAGCAGCGATACGCCATCGAGCTCCTTGTAGGGAACGCCTTCGAGACCGGGGTAGGATTCACGGACGCCCAGAACCGCAAGGTGTGTCGGCGCGTACCCGCCATCGAGCTTTTTCGCCATGGCTTCGAAGATTCTGGACCGCGCCTTCAGCAGGCGGTCGGTGTTGCGGCTGAGCGACGAGGCGTGCTGTCTGTAATAAAAGACCGGTATGTTGAGGCTGGCCGCCCGGGTGTGCTGGGTCAGCTTGTACCAAAGCTCCCAGCCGTCCTGCGCATTGATGTCTTCGGAATACCCGCCCACCGATTTCAAATCGCGGGTCCGCACCATCGTGCAGGCTCCGTGCGGCGGCAGATGCCCCGCCTTGTCCTCGACGCCAAGTTCGTGGCGGCGTTCCATCCCCAGAATATTGCCGTTGTCGTCGGTATAGAAGTAGTTGCCGTAGACAATGCCCAGATCCGGGTTTTGGGAAAGCTTGGTCGCCATAAGCAGCAGGGCGGATTCATCGAACCAGTCATCGGCGTCCAGCCGGATGATGAAAGCGCCCCGACTTTGACCAAGAATCGTGTTCGCGACCTTCTGCAGGCCTTCCGGCTGCTCATTCCTGATTATGCGGATCCTGTCCGGGTCGCGGGTGGCGTAGCGCGCGCAGATGTCCGCAGTCGCATCGTCGGACCCCTCGTCGATGATGAAAAGCTCCCAGTGCGAATAGAGCTGATTGAAGACGCTCTCGACTGCCCGTTCGAGGAAGCGCCCGTAATTGCGACAGGGTATGTAGACAGTAACAAGGGGACTGTCGGAACGCGCCATTTTCACTCCTTTCAGGTCGGAAATTCGCAAGGCCTAGTAGTGATCGCCTCTGACCAAAGCCTCGTACGCCGCCACGTCTTTGAGGAGGGGTGTTTCCAGCAATTGCGATGCGTCCCTGGCGTCCGTGCCGTGCGCGGGGCGCAGGAACGCGAGGTCGGCTTCGGATACGGTTTCACCGGCCTTGACGTCGCGGTTGAGATAGACCGCGCGCCGGAACGATATTTCATGCTTTTCCTTCAGTTCGCTTTCCTGCGGGACCTTCACCGGCGAACCGCGGAGCGCGCGGATCTGCTCCAGATCGGTCTTCAGATCACGGACCTCCTGTTCCACCAGCGAGACCTTGTGATCGCGAAACGCCTTGTTCTCGCGAGAGTCCGTGAAGTGGAATTCCAGGACTTCGGCTCCCATTGCCGCGGCGACCCGAAGCGCTTCCTGGCCGGTCGTATGATCGGAATAGCCGATCGACAGACCGGTCGCCGCGCGAAGCGTGTCCATGACCTTCAGATTCGCGTCATGGTCCGGGATCGGATACATGGACGTGCATTGCAGGACGCAGAGCCACTCGGGCCTGTGATAGCGCTGGTCGACATCCTGAATCTGCGCGATGGTCTGCAACGTCTCGTCAAGCGTCGCCAGTCCGGTAGACAGCAGGATCGGTTTTCCGCGCTCGGCCAGTTTCCGGAGCAGGGGCCAGGCTGTGAGATCGCCGGAGCCGACCTTGTAGAAATCGAGATAGGGGTCGATCCATTCCAGCATGTCCTCGTCCCAAACGGACGCCAGATAGGCGAGGCCCGCCTCGCGGCACATCTCCGCGAGATGGATGTGCTCTTCCTTTTTCAACTCGAATTTCTTGAAATGGTGGAAGCGCGTCGGACTTTCGACCGGGCTCACCAGACTTGCGCCGGTATAGAGCTGAAACTTCACGCAATCGGCGCCGGAACGGATCGCCGATTCCGCCATCGCCCTGGCAACGTCGAAATCGCCTTCATGATTGCCGCCGATCTCAGCAATCATCAGGGGGCCGGCCGCACCCGCCCATGGCGTTTGGACTGGGCCGTGATCGCCGGCCAATTCGATGATCTGCGCCATCGAAAGTCTCGCGGGCCACTCCCGGCTCGCCGTCATGACGCGCATGACGCTGGTTCTGCCTTCGGGGCTGGACATACGCAGATCAAGAGATGGGCAGGGCGCAAACCCGATTGGGTCGAGAATATGGGTTCTTGTCTCCGGCGAAAGGGCGAAACCTTCAATCGTGGAGAGCGGGACGTCTGAGAAGGCGGCGACCCTGATTGCATCCAGCCCTGCCCCTTGCGGGTGGGCGTTATTTGCCTGCGTCGTCACATGATCGAACTGACCGGTTTGAATGAGCGAGACTGCCTGAATGAGCGCCTGTGTGTCGACGAAAACCTGGTCGGCTCCGATAATCACGGCGGCGTCCCAGCCTCGGGCGACGGCGGCCTCGACGGCGCGACCGGAGGAGGCGCCAACCGGACTTATGTGAAGGGGCGTCATCGCACGTCGGCACCAGGATTTCAGCGGAGATAAATCCTGCGTTTCGTGGCAGACGACCACGACGGGAATTTGGCCTACAGAAGCGCTGATCCTGTCCAGCACATGTCCGATTGCGGTCCGGCCATGGAGTTCTTCAAGAGAAGAATCAATCATGCTTTGCTTCTCGTCGGAGCAGTGAAGAATGACGCCGACCTGCATCAAGAGTCCTCGTAGTTGTTTTTTGACGAAAGTAGAAATAGTGCACGCATGAGTATTTCTACGGAAAACGCGGAGACCGGAACCTTATATGCCGCGCTTTGTCAAGGATGGGCGGCCTTTCAGCGCAGTCAAACGCAAGGTGATCCTGCTTCCTGGTACTCCCTGTCGGTCGCGAATCTTTTGGAACAATCGGATTAGATTTGGAACCAGACGGGCGGGAGAGCGTTTCACGCATTGTCCGCAATAGTGGAGGGTGTTTGTGCAGGAATTCTATTCCAAGATATCGCGCGTCTATTTCATTACCGCCACAACGGTTCTCATGGCGTTGGCGTTTTTCCTTCTCGGAACGGCTTTGTGGGAAATCTGGCAGATAAATGCTGGCGCGGACGCCGCCAGTACGGCGCTTTCCAGCATCAGCCTTCTGATCATTGGGTTCGCGGTGATCGAAACCGCCAAATTCATTGCAGAAGAAGAAGTGATCCGGAGCAGGGAACTGCGATCGACCCGGGAGTCGCGTCGCTCGATCACGAAATTCATCACCATCATAGTGATCGCGGCCAGCCTGGAGGCGCTCGTCATGGTGTTCCAGGCGACCCGTGAAGGCATTCAATACGCGATCTATCCCGCGACCTTGTTTCTTGCAGCGTCTGCGTCGCTCGTCGGACTTGGCGTCTACCAGTGGCTCTCCAGCAGGATAGGCGACGATCACAACAGTGATTAATCCGTTTCTCCCCACCATCAGAACGGCCAGACGATCATGATCATCGGAACAGCGACGGCGATGACGATGATCTCCAGCGGCAGGCCCATGCGCCAGTAGTCGCCGAAGGCGTAGCCGCCGGGCCCGAGGATCAGCGTATTGTTCTTGTGGCCGATCGGGGTGAGGAAGGCGCAGGAGGCGGCCACCGCCACCGCCATCAGGAACGGGTCGGGGCTTGCGCCGAGACTTTCGGCGATGTCGACGGCGACGGGCGCGGCGATGACGGCCGTCGCGGTGTTGTTGAGCACGTCGGACAGGGTCATGGTCACCACCATCAGCAGCGTGAGCACCACCCAGGCCGGCGTTCCGGCGGCGACCGCGACCAGAGCGTCGGCGATCAGCTCCGTTCCGCCGGAGTTTTCCAGCGCCACGCCGAGCGGTATCATGGACCCCAGAAGCACGACGACCGGCCACTCGATGTCGTCATAGACCTCGCGGAGCGGAATGATGTCGGTGAGAATGTAAATCACCACAACGGCGGCGAGCGCCACCGGCAGATAGACGATGCCGAAGCTCGCGAGCGCCACGACCGCGGCGAAGACGCCGGCGGCCAGGCCTGCCCGCCCGTGCTGCGTGACCTGCAGGCCGCGTTCGGCGAGCGGCAGGGCGCCGATGCGGTTCGCGGCATCCTCAACCCGGCCCGCCGGCCCGATCAACAGCAGAATGTCGCCGGCGGCGATCGGCTGGCGGCGCACCCGCTCGCGGAACCTCTTGCCGCGCCGGGATATGCCGAGCAGCGTCACGTTGTAGCGCCGAAGCAGACGGACGTCGTCGGCGGAACGGCCCTGGATGCGGGAATCGCGCGGCACGACGACCTCGATGACCTTCAGGTCGGCGCCGGCCTCCTCGCGGTGCTTCTCCTCGCCGATGAACCCCAGCTTCAGCTGACCGACGAAGGAATCGATCGCGTCCGGCGTGGCGTCGACGACGATCAGGTCGCCCTGCCTGATTTCCTCGCGCCTTGCAGCGCCGGGCAGCCGCCGGCCGTTTCGGACGAGGCCGAGGACGGCGACCTCCAGCCCGGCGGCGTCCTCGTCGAGATCGGCGACCTTCTTTCCGATCGCTGGCGAGTCCTCCTTGACCACCAGTTCCGCCACGTAGCCGTGCATGTCTTTCAGCTCTGAGGCGGCGTTCCGGTTTTTCACCGAGGCCGGCAGCAGCCGCCAGCCGATTGTGGCGACGAAGGCGACCCCGACGACGGCGCAGACGACGCCGACCGGAGCGAAGTCGAACATGTGAAAGCCTTCACCGAATTCGCGTTGCCGGAAGGAGGCGATGATGATGTTGGGCGGGGTGCCGATCAAGGTGATGAGGCCGCCGAGAATGGTCGCGAAGGACAGCGGCATCAGGGTGATCGCCGGGCTGCGATTGGCGCGCGCCGCCGCCTGGATATCGACGGGCATCAGCAGGGCCAGCGCCGCGACATTGTTCATGAAGGCCGACATGACGGCGCCGATGCCGGCGAGCTTGAGGATGTGGCGGCCGACGGACTGGCCGCTATGGGCGAGAAGCCGCATGACGAGGTCGATTGCGCCTGAATTGATCAGCCCGCGCGAGACGACGAGGACCAGCGCGACGATGATCGTCGCCGGATGCCCGAAGCCGGAAAAGGCGTCGTCCTTCGGCACGGCGCCAAAGACGACGGCGATCAAAAGGGCCGAGATTGCAACGACGTCGTAGCGAAACCGGCCCCAGAGCATCAGGCCGAAGACGGCGACAAAAAGTGAGAACAGGAAGATCTGATCGGCTGTCATTTGGGTGTTGTTTCTATGTGCAAACGAAAATCATGACAACAGACCGAGCAATGCTGGCCGGGCGAAGCCCCGGAAAAGCGTTTCTCCTGTGGTAACGCGCTGACTGGGTGCGCGTTCCCGTGTGGAATTGAATCGAGACTTTGGTTCAAGCTATTGTAACCATTATATAATGTACGAAATTCGGCAGATCTGGCTTCGTTTCGGGAATCTGCTTTTTTCGGCGTTTTGGCAATCTGGCCTTGTTTCGGGAAACCGGGATTCTCCGGTTCGTCGGGCGTGTCCGGCGGCGGGGTTTCGGCTTCAGCAGGGCATTTGATCCAGGCGGCGAAGGCTTTCTTCCGCCGGGCGCGGGCCTCGTTGCGGTAGCGTCGAAGCAGGCGGTCGGGATCTTCCATCCGGCGCGCGGCGCGGGGGTCGAGGAGCGCGGTGAACAGGCGCATCACCCTGCGGTCTTCAGACGGCGTGAGGGTTTCGCCGGCAAGCGCGCGCGTCATCAATTCCGCATCGTTGCAGTGGTCCGGATAGGGCGCGGCCATGTTTGCGCCGGCCTCGAAATCGCGCAGCGCGCGTTCGCAGGTCTCGAGCCGGGCCTCGGCTTCGGCGAGCGCCAGCGCGCGGAAGCTGCGCTCGTCGCAGGGGATGAAATCGGCAAGCGTCAGATTGGGGCGGCCGAGGATGATACGGAGCCACAGGCCGACGCGCGACCGCTCGGGCCGGGCGGTCGCGCCGTGCCGGCGCGCATTGGCCGAAGCGGCGGCCTTGCCGGCCGGTGTTCTGGGGCCAGTGCTCTTTTCGGCGTTCGCCCGGTTGCGCTGAACGATGTGATCCGCCGTCACGGCGTGTCCTGATTGAGGTCGACGGCTTGTCGAGACAGGCTTTGAAAGCTGGAAACCACTGCGCCGCCTTAAGGTGATTTTCGGGCGCGCTTCATAGCATAATCAGCTGGAAATTGCAAGGTATTGTTCCTGTTATGTTCTGGTGCATGAGATAGGCAGACGGGTCGGAATTGCGTCAGGGGATCAGAGTAGGGAAACAATAGATCGTCAAGCTTGAGAGATCGTTGCCGACGTTCCAGCACCACAGCGCCGGTTGCCTTTTTACTTCCTTGAGAACCACTTCAACCTGACACGCTCTGCAGAGGCTTCGTCAGGAAGCGCAGGACCTGATCGGGCTCCATCGGGCTGCTAATGTAGTAGCCCTGGATGACATGTCCGCCAACGCTGGCGATCGCGGCGGCTTGCTCTTTCGTCTCGACGCCCTCGACCACCGCTTCCAGACCCAGAATTTCAGCAAGCTTTATCATGGCGTGAATGACCTCGATGGCTTCGGGGCGTTCGCCAACATCCTCCAGGAACGACCGGTCGAGTTTCAGTTTTGTGACCGGCAACCGCTTCAGATAGTTGAAGTTCGAATAGCCCACCCCGAAATCGTCGAGCGCGATGCGATGGCCGAGCGCGGCAAGCCGGTTCAGATTGTCCCGGGCGAGTGAGAACTCGTGCAGCAAAGCGGTCTCCGTAACCTCGAATTCCACTCTGCAGGGTGAGATTTTTGAACGGGCGACAACGTTACAGATCCGGTCGATCGTGGCGGTCGAAAGGATATCCTGCGCTGAAAGATTGAAGGAAACAGTCAGGTCTTCAGGCCAGCAGCCTGCCGCCGCCAAAGCCTTGCCGAGCAGCACCGGCGTCAGCTTTCCCATCATGCCCGAACTTTCCGCGACCCGGAAGAATACGTTGGGAGTCATCTCGCCCAGAGACGAACTGTTCCAGCGTGCGAGCGCCTCAAAACCGTGTGTTTCGCCAGTAGTCAGATTGAATTGCGGCTGGAATACAATCGAGAACTCCTCGTCGAGATTGCACGTCCGCAACGCCTGATCGATGTTGAAAAAATTCTCCATTTCGAGGGCTATCTGCTCGTTGAAGACGACCACTTCGCCTCTCAGATTCTTTTTCGCATAGGCCAGGGCGAATTCAGCCCGCTCTATGACTCCCGCGGCCGTCATGGAGGGGTTCGCGCATACGAAAAATCCACCGGAAAGGGAGAGACTCACAGAGTGCGACCCGAGATCGTATCGCCCCGCAAGCGACCTTTTCAGCAGCGCCGCAAACCCTTCTGGTTTCCCGACAATCGCCGCATCTGAACTGATGATGGCGAACTCGTCGCCACCCATTCTGGAGCAGAACGTGTCTGTTCCGGTAGCCGTCGTTAATTTCGAAGCGACCTGTTTAATCAGGCTCGCGCCGGTCATGTGGCCAAAATTGTCGTTGACGTGCTTGAAGCCGTCCAGATTGAGGATCACCAGAGCGAATGGTCGTCGTCGTGCTTTCAGATTGCCGAGACTTTCGTCGAGTTCGTGCAGCAAACGCAGTCGGTTGGGAAGTCCCGTCAGGCTATCGGTGTCAGCCTGTCGTCGCGCGACCCGCTCCAGTTCTTCCGCCTTTTGCTGATGTTCCTGTGCGGTTCTGCGGGAATCAATCACCTGGAGCATCGCTTTTCTGAAAATCAACCACAGGCCGATGGAAGCAAATGCCACGCCGGAAGCCATGGAGGCCAGGACAAACATCTGATCCGGATGCTTTTGAACGATCTGAAACGCCATGGCGCCGAGCGCGATGGCGATGCTCAGCAGGATCTGGCGCAGGCTGATGCCGACCGCCGCAAAAATCATGGTCATGACGACGAAGTAAACGAGCTTGTACGGATCGAAGGCCAGTTCCACGGCGATCCAGACATTGACCATGATCGAGAGATTCGTGACGAAGCCCCAGGTCTCCAGGGTGCTGAAATCTCTCAGCCTGCGGCAATGCCAGTAGCCGTACCCGGCGAGGACCGAAGCTGTGGCGGACGCAAGTCCGAGAAAGGCAAGCGTCACGCCGTCGCGGTACGAAAGATGGGCGACTGTCATCATCGCATAATAGATCGCCGTCGCAGCCATGTAACTGCGCACGATCGGCAGGTAAACCTCGGCGATTTCTATTGGCTTGACGTTTATAATTGTAATTACCCCATCTGGATCAGCGCTTAACGCTTCAACTAAATTTTTGTTCCAATGTTACTGAAAAAGACATCAGTATTTTCTGTCAGCTTTTTATTCATGGAGAATTTTATTGCCATTAATCTGAAGTAGCATAAGGATTTATCGCTGTTTCTCTAAGATAGTTGCTTGATCATTAAAAACGTCTCGCCCTGTGCTCCGTGCAAGGAGTGGGGATCGCCCGACGCCGCTTGCCCGTACGCGATGCGCCGCAGAGTGGCTGCTCGTGTCCTGTAGATGAAATTCGGTTTGTTCAGTCGCCAAGCCTGTGTGGAGCGTCAAATCCGCCCCACTGTCTGCATTTCCGCTCAGGGCCCGTCAGAGAGTGAGGAGCGGCGTTTTGCAAGAGGGCATTTTCGGTGTTCGCCGCCGGATATCACAGGAAATTCTGCTGTAACATCACAATAGAAGAAAACAGATCAAATTTTGTAACGAATTTATAAGGTCGTCATGATTATTAGACATGTCCGATGCTTCTGGAGATCTTGGACGCAATGCGGTGCTAATTGCAACTACTGAGAGTGGCGACAATCAGTTCTACATATGACGACAAATGATCAAGAGTCGAACGCCTCGTCTTCTTGTGAAAGTCCGTGCTGTGCTGTCCACAGGCGCTGTCGGCAATCCGGGATCATCGGCGACAACATGCATTATGAAGGAAAATATCCATGCAAAAAACAACGGATCTGAAACACAGGGGCGCAACCATGCTCATGGCCGTCGCAACAGCCGCCATGGTTGCTATTCAGCCCGCCGCCGCCTGTACGAGCTTCCTGCTTCCGACCTCGGATGGAGAAAGCGTCTACGGACGGACGATGGAATTCGGCTTCCAGCTGGATTCGGAGATGATGGTCGTGCCGCGCGGATATTCCTTCACCAGTGTCGTGACGGACGGCAAAGGCATCGACTGGACCGGCAAATATGGCGTGGTCGGGCTGAACGCCTTCGACCTTCCGGAGGTGGTTGACGGGGTCAACGAAAAGGGTCTCGCCGGAGGCATTCTCTATTTTCCGGGATACGCCGGTTACGCCGACGCCAAGGATATTGACGCAAAGAGCGGCCTTGCGCCCTGGGAAGTGCTGACCTGGGCTTTGACCCAGTATGCGACCGTCGCCGAGGTGAAAGCGGCGATCGCCGACATTTCCGTGGTGGGCGTCGTCGAATCCTCGCTCGGCATGGTTCCGCCGTTCCACTATGTTTTCCATGACGAAAGCGGCGCGTCGCTGGTTGTCGAACCGGTGGACGGAAAGCTGAAGATCTACGACAACCCCGTTGGCGTGATGACCAACTCGCCGGGCTTCGACTGGCATCTGACCAACCTCAGCAACTATGTGAAGATATCGCCGGTCAACGTCGAATCGATGGAAATCTTCGGCGACAAGGTCGACAGCTTCGGCCAGGGATCAGGCCTTCTGGGCATTCCGGGCGACCCGACCCCGCCGTCGCGGTTCATCCGCGCGCTGGGCTATACGGCGTCGGCCGAGCGCGTGCCTTCCGGCATAGAGAGCGTGCGGCTGGCCGAGCACATCATCAACAATTTCGATATCCCGATCGGCTTCGTGAAGCCGGAAGACGCCAAGGAGTCCCCGGACTACACGCAGTGGTCGGCGATCGCGGACCTCAAGAACCGCATCTACTACGTGAAGAGCTACAAGGACCAGGTTCTGCGCAGCGTCGACCTGATGAGCTTCGACCTGGATGCGAAAGACGTCGTCAAGGCGCCGCTGACCCCGATGATGGAACCGCCGGCGCTGGCGTTTCCGAAATAAGAGCGAGGACGGGGAAGGGCGCCTGCACCGGCGTCCTTTTCCTCTTTTACGATCCTGGAAACGATCCGCCGCCTTGTTTCGGGAAGCCGTTTTCCATATGTCCCGGAAAGCGCGAGCCAGGCAGCGAAAGCCACTTCCGCAAATCTCCGCGAAGAGCTATAATTCACCCCGGTCGCCTCGCGCGGTCGTCGCCATACCGGCTCGAGGCCTGTGGCCTGCAGCATGGCTTGACGGCGCTCGGCCCAATACATCCTGAAGGCGGAGACGCCTGCGAATGGAGGTTGGCCTATGGTCCGAGGTTGGCGTATCAGACTGCATTTCATATCGGCCGCTATCCTGTCTGCGATGACCGGCGCGCCGGCTTCGGCGACGGAGCTTCCCGACGGGGAGGCGCTTGGGTTCGTCGAAGGCGTGTGTACGGGTTGTCATGGCGTAAGCACAATAACCGGCAGTTCCGGCTACGACGCGCAAGGGTGGCTGGATCTCACGAGTACGATGATCGATCTGTCCGGCGTTCCCGAAGAAAGAGCGCAGGCCATGGAGTACCTTGCCCTGCATTTCCCGCCCAACCGGGATCGGGCGCCGGATCTAAGGCCGGGCGACGCCCTGATCAGGTTCACGGAGTGGGTCACGCCCACACTTGGACAGCGCTCCCGCGACCCGATCGAAGCTGAGGACGGCTCCATCTGGTGGGCCGGGCAGTGGGGAAACCTGATCGGGCGCATCAATCCCGAAACCGGCGAGATGACCGAATATCTTCTGCCGCCGGACTCGATGCCGCATTCGGTGACGCTCGATGCATCGGGCAATGTCTGGTACACAGGCAACAAGAACGGGACCATCGGCAAATTCGATCCGGCCACGGAAGAGATCACGGTTTTCGACATGCCTGATCCCAAGGCGCGCGATCCGCACACGGCAATCTTCGACGCTAACGGCATTCTCTGGTTTACGCTTCAGCAGAGCAACATGATCGGGCGTCTCGATCCGGGATCGGGCGACATCAGGCTCGCCAGGATGAAGACGCCGGGGGCGCGGCCCTATGGTATCAAGATCGACGCCGAGGGTTTTCCCTGGATTGCCTGCAATGGCAGCAATTGCCTGGTCAGAGTCGATCCGGAAACGATGGCGCTGACGGAAGTAAAACTGCCCCACCCGAAGACAAAGGTCCGGCGCCTGGACATCGATTCCGACGGCAATATCTGGTTCGTCAATTCGTCTCTGGGCCGGATCGGCCGGTTTCAGCCGGACACCGGCGAGATCACGGAATGGCCTTCGCCAAGCGGGCCGGATTCGCATCCTTACGCGCTGGCGGTGGTCGATGGGATTGTCTGGTACAATGAATCGCGGCGAAGGCCGGATGCGCTCGTCCGGTTCGATCCGGCAACGGAGCAGTTCCAGAGCTGGGCCATACCATCCGGTGAGGTCTACGCCGGAATCGTGCGACACATGCGGCCGGCCCGGGACGGGGGACTCCTGATCCATCAAAGCAGCACCAATCGCATCATCAAGGTGGATATTGGCCCGGCGGTCGATTGACTGTCGTTTATCGGCTGCGACGGTTGCCACCCCAGTCGGAGGATGACATTCTGTATTCGTCCTCCAACCGATGAGTCTCTGAAATGGCAACACTTTTTACCGGTGACTGGATCGTCGCCAATGACGGCGATCGTCATGTCTTGATTCCCGAGGGCGTTGTGGTCGTGGAGGGCGACAGCATCGTCCATGTCGGAACCTCATATGACGGCGCGCCAGAGCGGATCATCGGTGGTTCCGGCCAGGTGGTGATCCCCGGTTTCATCGATGTCCACGTTCACGCCGGGTCGCGGGCGCTGCATCGGCTCTTTTCCGATAGCGGGCGCCCGGAACTGTTCGGGCAACCGTTTCTGGAAGTGGCCATCGGCAGGCCAGGGGCCGTGTGGTCGGGCGGCAAGACGGTCGACGAGATAAGCGGCATGACGGCTCCTGAACGGACGCAACTGGAGGCGGACTTCACCACGTGTGAACTGATCACCGCAGGCATCACGACTTTCCTTGAGTTCGGCGCGAAGCAGCCGATGCAGGAGGCGCTGGCGCGTTCTGTCGCCCGAATGGGCAACCGGGCATACCTTGCGGCAGGCTTCGAGTCGGGAACCTGGAGCTGTAACGACAAGGGCATGCCGAAGTTCCTCTGGGACGAGGCTGCGGGCGACGAGGAACTGGCCAAGGGGCTGGAATTCATCGAGTCCGTGCAAGGCAGCGCCGATGATCGCATTCGCGGCGCCTTGACGCCGCGTTTCAGCGACACCTGTACGCCCGGCGCGTTGCAGCGGGGCCTGGAGATCGCACGCGAAAGAAAGATGCCGGTCGCCATCCATGCGGCTTACAACATTCACGAATTCTACGACATCGCCGTGCGCGAGGGCAAAACGCCGATCGAGTTCCTGACGGAAATCGGGCTGACCGAACTGGGGCCGTTGCTCAACCTCGGACATTGCAATTTTGTCGGGGATCTTGCGCCGCTCCATTATTCGGGCAGCAATGACCTGCATCTGATCGGCAGCCATAGCTGCACCGTCTCTCATTGTCCCGTCAATCTTGCGCGCAGGGCGCGTTACCTCGATAGCTGGAAACGCTATAGCGAAGCCGGCGCCAACCTGGCGCTTGGAACCGACACCTATCCGCGCGACATGTTCATGCAAATGCGCATGGCGTCCTACTTTGGAAAAGTAATTTCCCGGGATCTCTATTCGGCGAACGCCGCAGACGTTTTCGACGCGGCGACAATCGGGCCTGCGCGTTCGCTTGGGCGCGACGACATCGGCCGGCTGGCCGTCGGCGCGAAGGCCGATATCGCCGTAGTGGACATGACGGGAAATCAGGGGTTGCGTCTCGGGCCGGTGCGCGATCCGATACGGGCCATGGTCGAATGCGGTATTTCGGATGATATTTCGACGGTGATGATCAACGGCGCCGTCAGAATGGAAAACCGCGTCGTGAAGGGCGTCGATCTGGCCCGGTTACGCGCCTCGGCCGACAAGATGGCGCAGGGTCTCTGGGCCGGATTGCAGGACTGGGACCCCTTAGGCAGAACGGCCGACGAAATGAACCCTTACAGCTACCCGGTGATGAACGCTTAATCAGGTCGTTTGGTGAACGAAGCGCCCGTCGACCATGGTATGGAGGCATTCAAGTTCGGTCAGCTTTTCAGGCGCGAGCGTGACAGGATCCTGGGCCAGAACGGCAAGGTCGGCGAGATTGCCTGGCGCGAGGGGACCTTTTTCTTTTTCATCGCCTGTCAGCATGGCGCCCGCCACAGTCATGAGCCGCAGCGCCTCTTCCGAGGTCACCGCCTGGCCCGGCCCGAGAGCCTGTCCGGTGGTCCGCTCCTGACGCGTGACCATGTTCCACAAGGTGAACGCCGGATCGTAGGGGATGTTGTCCGTTCCTGCGGCGACAAACATACCGTTGTCGAGCATGGAACGTATCGGCACGACCGACTCTCCGCGATCAGCGTCGGCGAAATAGCGGGCGCCGCCCTTCCAGACGAAATAAACCGGAATGGTCGTCACCAGAACATCCATCTGTCTGAGCTTTTCCAGGTCTTCCTGACGGCTTCGCGCAATGTGTTCGACCACCCAGCGCTTGCCCCTCAGATCGAAGCGTTCGGAGACTTTCTCGAGGATTGGAACGATCCGGTGAAGATTGTCCAGTGCGATCGTATGCATGCGGATGTCATTGGCCGCGCACAGCATGCAGTACTCCAGGAAGTCGGATTCGTCATTTGCCTGTTCGACAAAACCGGCCCACCCAGTGTCCGGCAATGATTTTCTCGACAACGCCGCAGACACCGAATTTCCGCCGAAGGCGACATGGAGCCCGCAAATTCTGAACCAGGGATCGTCAATCGTCTCACCTCTGGCTTCCGCCGCCCAGTCGCGCAGTGCTGCGCGCGCTTCCCTGAAACTCTCCCAGGCGGGGCTCAGCACGAAGCCGAGCCGCGTGGTGAGAGAACCCTCCCGCCACAGTTCGCGATAGGCGTCAATCGTTCGCTCGGAAAGACCGTGGCCCTCATAGACGCTTGTCGTGCCGGCCGCGTTGTAGAGACTCATAGAGCGGACGAGCGCCTCTCGGCGTTGCTCGAATGTGAAGCGCGGGACAGCCGGCAGCAGATCATTGTCGACCGTCGGGCGTGGATTATCCTCCACGATAACCCCGGTCGGCTCGCCGAACTGGTCTCGCATGATCTCCACGCCCTCACACGAGGGTTTGGTATCTCGATCTATGCCGTTGAGGCGAAGTGCGCGCGAATTGAGGGCCGTGTAACCTGGAGGCTGTCCCCAATTGGCGAAAACGGCCGATATGCACACCGGGTGGTCGGGAGCCGCAAGATCCAGCTCGTTCCGATCCGGCATGCGTTTTTCTACGAGTGTGTCAGGTCCGCCGAAGTAGTATGGAGGCTCGCCCACCGGCATGGTGACAATCCATTCTCCCGACGGCGTGTTTGCGGCCGCTGTCCTGATCCTGTCCAGGACATCGGCGATGGATTTCGCGCCTTTGAGGGTGGGTCTGATCGACTTCAGACCCTCGCGGTCCATATGGGCGTGCGTATCGTTGAATCCCGGAATGACGGTGGCGCCATCCAGTTCGATGACTTTCGTGGACGGCCCGACGAGCGCGCGAATATCATCATTGGATCCGACGGTTGCGATACGGTTTCCGGCGACCGCGATCGCTTCAGTGCAGGTTCCCCGCGCATCCAGCGTTCTTACGCGCCCGCCGAGAAAGACAGTGTTCCCGGCGGGCCTATCAGAAGGAGGCATTGAGGTCGCGTCTCGCTATTTGGAGGAATACCAGGGGAAAATCCGGCTCTGCAGAAAGGTGAACAGGCGGTCCACCATATACCCCAGGAAACCAAGCGTCGCGATGCCGATGAACATGATGTCGACCCTGAACAACTGATGGGACGTCGCCACCATGTAGCCGACGCCAGAACTTGCTCCCGCCAATTCGGCGGCCACGAGAACGATCAGGGCGATGCCTATCCCCTGTCGCAAGCCGACCAGGATGAACGGCAGGGAGGCGGGGAGAATGACGTTGAACATGGTCTGGTAAGGCGTGGCGCCAAGGCTCTTGGCGGACCTGACAAGCACGGGGGGCACGTCCCGCACGCCGGTGAACGTGTTGAGCCAGATAGGAAAGAACGCACCCCAGGAGATGAGGGCCACTTTTGAAGCCTCGCCGATGCCGAACCAGAGCAGCGACAACGGAACGAGCGCGATGGCCGGTATGGACCGCATGCCATGCAGGACCGGATCACTCAGGTGCTGCACCAGAGCGATGCGGCCGGTAAACAGGCCGGCGACAATGCCGAGCACAGCGGCTATGGCGAAGCCGAGCAGCACGCGCTGCATGCTTATCGCAATATTCTCCAGAAGCTCGCCCGATTCGACGAGTTCGACCAGGGTGCCGACGACATCCGAAGGGGGCGGGAAGAGCAGAATATTCATCCAGGGAATCACGTGCGGCGTGGCTTCCCAGAGCAGAAGAAACAGGACGACTCCAAGAAGATTGAGCGTCAGCTGCGATATGGTCTTCCTGCGTTTCTCCTCATTGAGCTTGCGCAGGAATGACTGCTCCTGTTCCTGCCAATGGGATGGGTCGATCGCCGCATCGGGGTTGTTGCTGTCTTGTGTCGACGTCGTCTGAGCGCTCATGTGTGGAATGCCTCGTTTACTTTCGCATAGAGCGCGCCGAAATCCGGAGATGTGCGATCACGCGGGTAGGGCAGGTCGACCGGAACGATCTCCTTGATCCGCCCTGGATGGGGAGACATGATGATGATCTTGCTCGAAAGGAAAACCGCTTCCTCGATATTGTGCGTGATGAAAAGGACGCTGAATTTCAGCTTCTCCCAGAGCCGCAGCACCTCTTCCTGAAGACTTGTGCGGGTCATCGCGTCGACGGCGGCGAAGGGCTCGTCCATCAGGAGGAGTTGCGGCTCGTTGACCAGCGCTCTCGCGACTGCGACGCGCTGGCGCATCCCACCAGACAATTCACCTGGATAGCGGTCCGCGGCGTGGGTCAGGTTGATCATCTCCAGGTATTTGTCTGACATCGCGCGTCGATCCGCTTTCGAAACGCCCTTTAGACGCATGGGAAACTCGATGTTTTCGCGGGAGGTAAGCCATGAAAAGAGAGCGTATTCCTGGAAAACGACGCCACGGTCGGGGCCGGGTCCCTGGATTGCATTTCCGTTGAGCAAGGCGTCGCCCTCCGTCGGAGTAATGAAGCCGCCGATGATGTTGAGAAGCGTCGTCTTGCCACAACCCGAGGGGCCGATCGCGCAGATGAATTCGCCTTGTTCGATGTTCACCGACACACCTTGCAAGGCCCATGTCGCGCTGTCGTCGGACGTCGCGTAGATTTTCGATACGTTCTTGATTTCTATTAATGCAGTCATGCGTAGCCGCTATTGCTCATTCCACTATGTAAGACGCCGCCTCGGGAGGCTTCCCGAGACGGCTGCGACAGTATTGGTTATTCCTACGCGCTCAGCGTTACGCGATCCGGCGCCAGTTCTTCGAGAGCTTCGGTGTAGAAGGTTTCGAGGAAGATATCCTTGAGAGGTTTGTCCGGCGCCTTGACAAGATTTTCGGCGATTGCCCATTCAGCGGCCTTGACCAGGTCCTCGAGGAACTTGTCGTCGAAGCGCAGGGCGAACTCGAAATCGACGGTTTCCGAAATGACCGCATCCGGCGTCGTCTTCGTGCGTTCGGCGACGATTTCCGACCATTTCAGGTCTTCTGCTATGAATTTCTCCGCCTCAAGAAGCGCTGCTACGCCAGGTTTGAGGATTTCGGGTCTTTCACTCACTATCGATGTGTTCGTGCACATGAGCTGATGGCTTGAGAAAAACTCCTCCAGACCATCCTGCGTCATGATGAAAGCGTCGTCCTTGATCGCATCCTGCACCACGAAAGCCGCCCGGCTGGTCCAGGAAATTCCGTCCACGTCGCCCCGCACGACTGCGTTGATCGCATCGCCGGGCGTCATGTTGACGACAGTTACATCGTCCTTGGTGAGCCCGGCCATATCCAGATAGCGGTGAAGCATGTAATGGCCGCTGGTGCCGATCCGGGTCGCAATGGATTTGCCCTTAAGGGAGGAGGGGTCGTCCTGTACTGCGCCGCGTTCGGTGCGCATGACGATCTTCATGTCCTTGGAGTATCGCTGGTAGTTTGCAAATACGATCGGCTTCAGTCCGCGAAGCGCGGCGAACAGGTAGGGCGAATCGGTGGAGGTGCCGAAATCGGAATCCTCGGTGAGTGCAGATTCCAGAGACTCGCGACCGGAGGCGAAGGTTGCTGCGGTCACGTTCAGTCCATGGTTCGCCCAAGCGCCAATTCCGTCAGCGACATAAGGGACAGACCAGGTGTAGCCGTCGCTGCCATAGGCGATGGAGACATCATAGGTTTGCGCTGATGCAAAGCGATTTGACATCGCCAATGCGGCCGTGCCGCCAAGCGCCGTTCCGATGAACCGACGGCGGTCTAACTTGAGAACCATTACGAAACACTCCTGCGTTTGAGATTTTTGTTCGCAGGCGTTTCCTACCCATGATGTCAGTCGGCGCTTTTGCCTGTTTTACTTGTTGTCCAACGCCGCTTTCGCAACTGTAGGCAACATGCCGGATGTTACCGGTCTTTTTGTTCCTCAAAGCTGGATGAATTTACGCATAAAAACAACATCCAGCACCGAGTGTGATTCGTAGCTTTACTTGACCATTTGGTCAAGTGCAGTTGAATGTTGTTGGGCTATGTCTGATTTACTTTATGGTCGCCATGAATACCGCATCCGCGTAGCACCATGCGCGTGATCAGTTCCGCAGCGGCGTCATAATCATCGGTTTCGAGATTCTGGCGCCCGAGAACGGATTTAATCTGAACTTCGAAATCCGCATAAGTCTGGGTCGCGGCCCAAATGATTATGAAAAGATGCGCCGCCGAGACATCGTCCATTTTTCCTTTTTCGGACCATTGCTTGACGATCTGGGTCTTTTCCTCGACCCACTTGCGCAATTCGTTGCGCAGGAAATCCGACAGGACCGGCGCGCCCCTGATCATCTCGTTCGCGAATATTCTCGAAGCCAGGGGGCGCTCACGAGACAGCATGACCTTGCGTTTGACATACCCGGCCAGAGCGTCGCCGGGATCATCGTCTACGCTGATGGCCTGAAACGATTCCAGCCATGGCGCCATGATCGATTGCATGAGGGCCAGGTAAATATCGCGCTTTGTCTTGAAATAGTAGTGCACGTTCGACTTCGGGAGCTTCGCAATATCGGCGATTTGTTGAGTCGTCGCGCCGTCGAACCCCTTTTCCGCAAAGACCTTCTCGGCGGCGGAAAGGATCTTCAACGTATTTCGCATTCGGACGCTGCGATTGCCTGTCCTGTGCGCCGACTTTCTGATCTGCCTCTTCTCAGCCATATGGCTCCCATGAAATGCTGCGGGTCAAAAAAGTTTTCAAAAATATTTTACCCGGATCGCCATGATGCATGGCGCGAAGCTTCCGAAGCAATATTCATCGCATGTTTGCGCAACATTGGAATCGGGACAACCTCGAAGAACACGCCGCGCGTCCAGGCGCCAAGTATATAAAGTCCCTTCGCAGGCGATCCGTCTGCAGTCACGCTTTGTCCCGAAAGATCGACTTTCAATCCCAGGCCAAGAGGGTCAGGCGTAACCAGACCGTCATCCAGCGCCGAGGACAGGAGCGGTTCATCACGCGGATCGACGCTTGGGCCGGTCGCGTTGATCACCAGATCGGCGGTCATCTCCCGGTCTCCGACACGCAACGCCAGTCCCGACGGCGCTTTGCGAATACTGGAAATGCGTCCACGACAAAGCGTCAACCGGCGGTTGGCGATCAATTGGGCAATCATTTTATGGGATGGCGGCGGCGTTCGATGGCGGTGATGAAGCCAATGGCGCAAGCCATGGCGCGCAAAGGTGGCGCGGTCGCCGGGAGACCAGTTCTGCCAGAATTCGGCGGTTCGTGTCTTCAACGCCTCGACAACAGTAATCCAGTCGCCTTCCGGATTGCTCCGGATCCCGGCGATGACGGAGCGCCAAAGTCTCGACGGTCGGTCGGGTGTCAGATCCGCGACGCCTGGCCAACTGACGTTCTTGGCGTCGCTCGGCGGCATGAAAGGCCGGTTTGCAGCCAGGGTGAATCTTGCGTTCGGAGAGACGTTTGCGACGGAAAGGACCGCGTCGATTGCTGTCAGGCCCGTGCCGGCGATCACCACTTCGTCGGCTCCGGCCATGGCGGCTTGCGGAATGTTCCAGGGGTCTTCTGCAAGTCCGGGCATTTCAATGGGCGCAAGGCGGCGTGGCTTCAGGTTTCCCAGCGCCAGCACGACCTGGTGTGCGAGCAATTCGTCGCCATTATCGAGCATAACGCGGAAGCCGCCGGGTACAGGCGTGAGTGATCTGGCGCGCGCAACATGGTGCGAAAGGCAGGCGCGTTGGCGGATGGCCGAGACGACTGCATCCATGTAGTCGCCATAAACCTTGCGCGGAAAATAGGTCTCCCCTGCCATCATTCCGTGGCGCTCGAGCCAGGGAATGAAAGGTTCGAATCCCTCCAGCGGATGCGCGTCGAGCTTGTCAGCCGTGACATTGAGCAAATGGCCGGGATTTGAGGTCGAGTAGGCAAGCCCACGGCCGAGCGCTTCGCTGGGTTCCACGATCGTGAGATCAAGCGCGCCAAGCATGGAGAGCGCAGCGGCCTGCCACACACCTGCGGCCCCTCCGCCGATGATCGCGATCGGCACTTCAGTCTTGCCTGGTATGGCCATGAAAATCCGTTGATTCACTACGATGCGGGACGCTGCGCGGCTTTTTTCGCAGCCGCAACTGCGCGATGCGAATGAAATCAAATTCTGACCAACTGGTCAACATGTTGTGTGCCGTTTGCGGATCCGGCGATGTTCGGTTTGATTGCCAGCCGGTCGACGTTCTTTGTCGCTGAAACAGAAAAGCGGGCGTGTTGGATCTGATGCCGCCGGACTGGAATTTCGGTCCGCCAGCAAATGGACATCAGATTGGCGGCGTCACATGCGAACTTCAGGGCGAGGTTTTGCGGCTTGGGCGGGAACGGTGGCGCTCGTGTTTATTCTACGCCCGCGCGTGTCTGATCTTCCAGCTAGACCTTAAACTAAAGTTGGTGTTTGATTGGAATCGGGCGCTCTGGACTTTGGAGGATAAAGTCCATATGGAGCCTCAACGACCGAGAAGGGAACTTTGGTCGTGTCATCACCCTATGGGAGGATATTAATGGAACGACGTACATTTCTTAAAAGTGCTGCGCTTGCGGGCGCCGCGACAACGCTCGCCGCTCCGGCGGTCGCACAGTCCACCACCGAGATGGTTATCGTCTCGACCTGGCCGCGCGACTTTCCGGGTCTCGGGCTTCCCGCCCAGCGCCTGGCGGCTCGTATCGGCGAACTGACGGACGGCCGTCTCGACGTGCAATATTATGCAGCCGGCGAGCGCGTCGGCGCCTTCGACGCTTTCGACGAAGTCGCGTCCGGCAATGCGCAGGCCTATATCGGCGCCGACTATTACTGGAAGGGCAAGCACCCCGGCTGGGTGCCGTTTACGGCCATTCCGTTCGGCATGACCAGCACCGAAATCGACGCCTGGACGAAATACGGCGGCGGACAGGAGCTGTGGGACGAACTGGCGGACCAGTTCGGACTGCAGAACTTCGCAGCCGGCAACACCGGCGTCCAGATGGGCGGCTGGTTCAACAAGGAAATCAATTCGGCCGACGATTTGAAAGGCCTGAAGATGCGCATTCCGGGCCTTGGCGGCGACGTCATGGCGAAGCTCGGCGCGTCTCCGGTGTCTCTGCCCGGCGGCCAGATCTATGAAAACCTGGTGTCCGGCGCGATCGACGCAACGGAGTGGGTTGGCCCGTACAACGACTACTTCATGAAGTTTTATGAAGCGGCCAAGTACTACTACTGGCCGGGCATGCACGAGCCGGGCTCGATGCTGGCAATGGGTCTGAACAAGAGCTGGTACAACAGCCTTCCGAAGACCGACCAGGAAATCATCAAGGCCGCGTGTACGGAAGAAAACAACCTGACGCTTTCCGAAACCAACGCTAATAACGGCGCCTATCTGAACCGCCTGATCAACGATCACGGCGTTGAGCTGCGCGAGTTCAACGACGACGTCTACGACGCGTTCGGTTCGGCCTCGGCGGAAGTCATCGAGGAAGCGCGCGACTACGACGACCTTTCGAAGCGCATCTACGACTCGGTACTCGAAAAGCGTGACGAGATCGGCGCATGGACGGCCCTGTCCGACATGGCCTACGTGCAGAAGCGCAACCGGGTTATCGGTCGCTGATCTGGAATAAACAATGAAATCGCGGCAAGGCGTTCATTCGCCTTGCCGCAACAAAGCGGCTGTGGAAAGGGGCGGCGACAAGCCTGCGAAAAAAGCAGGCGGCGCGAATAAGCCCCAAACAGCCATAAGCGGGAAGCTCTTCGGGGGAAGACATGTCCAATTGGCAATCGGGCCAACTGACGGCAGCGATGTCGTTTCCGAATGTCGTGCGCTGGTTTGGATGGTCGGTCCTGGCCGTCATGCTGGCGTACCTCGTCAACAATTTCCTGACTTTCGCAGGCGGATGGCCGGGCGCGAACGCCGTATTCCATGGCGACGCCGGCGCAACGGGCCTGCTGCAGACGCTGCTTTATCCGCTTGGCGTGATCCTGGCGATCCTCTACGTCGCGCGGAGTTCGGCCACCAGCCTGCGGCAGGACGCGGCCCGGGTGACGGCCATCAACACCTTTTTCATTCGCGCCGCCTTCTGGTGCGTGCTGATTGTCGGCGTCGCCGACATGACGCTGTCGTTCCTCAGGGTCGAGGGGCTGCTTGAAACCTTCGTGAGCGCGGATGTCGCCCAGGATCTCGGCCGTTCGAAATTTCGCGGCGTCTATGTGCATCTGCCGTTGATCGGCGTCGGCGTCATCCTGGCGATGTTCACGCGGACTCTCGGCTTTCAGTGGCTGGCCCTTTTGATCGTGGCCGCGGAACTGGCGATCGTGTTCCTGCGCTTCATCTTCTCCTACGAACAGGCCTTCATGGCCGACCTCGTGCGCTTCTGGTACGGCGCGCTGTTTCTCTTCGCCAGCGCCTATACGCTGCTGGAGGAGGGGCATGTGCGCGTCGACGTGTTCTACGCCGCCTTCACCGACAAGACGAAGGCCGTGGTCAACGCCGTGTGCACCCTGCTGATGGGACTGACCTTCTGCTGGACGATCCTGATCGTCGGCATGGGGCAGAAGAGCTCCATCATCAACAGTCCGATGCTGAACTTCGAAGTGACCCAGTCCGGGTTCGGCATGTATGTGAAATACATGATGGCCGGCTTCCTCGGAGTCTTCGCCATTTCCATGATGATCCAGTTCGTCGCCTATCTGATGGACGCAATCGCCGACTATCGCGGCGAACCCGGCAAATATCAGCCCGGTGAAAGCATGGGGCAGTAGGGACGGATCATGGAACTCTATTTTCTCCTTCTCCTCGTCGTCCTGATGGCGCTTGCGCTCGGCTCCGGCTATCCGGTCGCCTTCGCGCTTCCCGGGTCCTCGATCATTACGATCCTGATCGCCGCCGGCTGCGGCCTGCTGTTCTTCGGCAATATCGACGCGTTTTTCGGGCAGGGCGGGCCATCGGAATGGCTGAGCGCGGGCGTGACCAACCTGCGCGGGGTCTATTGGGAACCTGAACGCGACACGCTGATAGCGATACCGCTGTTCATATTCATGGGCATCATGCTGCAGCGCTCGAAGATCGCGGAAGACCTGCTGATCACGATGGCGCAGCTGTTCGGACCGATCCCTGGCGGGCTCGGGATTTCGGTGATTTTCGTGGGCGCGCTGCTGGCCGCAACGACCGGCATCGTCGGCGCGACCGTGGTGGCGATGGGGCTGATTTCGCTGCCCGCCATGATGCGCAACAATTATTCCACGCCGCTCGCCACCGGCACGATCGCAGCATCCGGCACGCTGGGCCAGATCATTCCGCCCTCAATCGTGCTGATTATTCTCGCCGACCAGCTCTCGAGCGCCGCCGACCAGGCCGGAACCGCGCGCAAGGCGCTCTACAAGGATTCGACCGGCGAACTGACCATGCCGTCGATCTTCGACGTCGGATCGACCAGCGCCGGAGAAATGTTCCTCGGCGCCGTGCTGCCGGGCCTGGTGCTTGTCGGCCTGTACATGGCGTTCATCCTGATCGTCGCCATCATCCGGCCGAAGCTTGCGCCGCCGGTGCATTACGAAGGCAAGTATGATGTCCGCTTCGCGGTGAAGGTTCTGATGACCCTGACGCCGCCGCTGGCGCTGATCTTCCTGGTGCTCGGATCGATCATCGCCGGCATCGCCACCGTGAACCAGGCCGGCGCGATCGGCGCCGGAGGCGCGCTGATCATGGCCGGCTACCGGTTGCGCGACGGCCACCGCGACGCCTACTACCCGGCGATCCTCGCGCTGATCTGTCTCGCCGTCATCGGCTTCGTGCTTGCGAATTTCGACACCAATATCAAAAGCAGCACGGCGAGCGTCTGGGGCGTTCGCTTCGCAATCGTGGCCGTGATCGGTCTGATCGTTGCTCTGATATGGAGCGGGTGGCGCGCGCTGAAGATCGAAAACACGCTGCAAAGCGTGATGATCGAAACCGCCAAGACGACGTCTCTCGTCTTCATCATTCTGCTGGGCGCCGCGATCCTGACGGCGGCGTTCCGCGCATTCGGGGGCGAGCACCTCGTCCGTGACTTCCTGGAAGGGCTGCCCGGCGGCTTCTGGACCAAGTTCGTTATCGTCATGGCGGTGATCTTCGTTCTCGGCTTCTTCCTCGATTTCATCGAGATCGCCGTCGTCGTCGTGCCGATCGTCGCGCCGATCCTGCTCGCCGACCCGTCCGCGAACGTCACGGCGGTGTGGCTGGGCGTGATGATCGGCCTCAATATCCAGACCTCCTTCCTGACGCCGCCCTTCGGCTTTGCGCTGTTCTACCTGCGCGGCGTGGCGCCGGCCGCGGTCAAGACGCTGCAGATTTACAAGGGGGTCATTCCGTTCATCTGCATCCAGCTGGTCGCCCTCATCATCGTCGGCATGACGCCGCAGCTGGTGAACTATCTGCCCGGACGCGTTTCGCTGCTTTCGGAAACCGCGCCGCCGCCGCGCAACCCCCGTCTAACCTATTGCGTGGACAACTACGTCACGGAAGAACTGGCGGGTCGGCGCGGCGAAATACTCGCCAGCGTCGAGACGGCGCGCCAGCTCGACTGGAGCATTCTGCCGCAGCGCATGGCGAAATCCATCGAGGGCAGTTTCGACCAGGTGGAAGTGGCGATCGCCTCGCTGGACGAGGCGAACGAGGCCGCCGCGACCGTCGAGCGGGAAAGCGGCGACTACAAGCCGCTGCATATATCGGTGCGGGGCGTCGAGCGCGATATTCGCGGCATTGAAGGCCGCATCGAGGAACTGGAAACACAGATCAGGCGGTTGCGCGATCCGAGCCAGGCGGAGCGGAAGGCAAGACTGGAGCGGCGGGTCGAGGTGCTGACGGCTGATCGCGACGCGCTCGAAGGCAAGATTCCGGAGACCTGGGAACCGGCCTTTGACGAGTTCCGGGCCCTGGTGAACGGTGAGACCAGGCTGCGGCGTCAATATCAGCAGGCCTCGCGCCAGGCCTTCGAACCGGTGCAGATGGCGCTTGCGAGCCTGGACGCCTATGACGCCTTTGTTGCGCTCGAAGACGAGTTGAAGGCCATGCCGCAGCGTATCGCCGACAGCGCGCCGGAAGCGATGGAAGATCCGCTTGGCGAACTGGCGAGCAAGTTCGGCGAGATCGGCGGCGCGGACGACATCCGCTCCGCGGTTTCGGACGCGCGCCGGGCCTTGCGCGGGAACTCGATCGACAAGGCGAAGGCGGCGGAGGAAATCGACGCTGCAATCGCCGAGTACGATCAGCAGCTGGCGTGGCGCACGGAGGCGAATACGGCTCTGCGGCCGGGTCTGCAGACCTATGTCGATTCACTCAAGTCAACGATCGGCATTCGTCAGCAGGAAGACATGACGCGCGCGCAGGCCCTGTTCGTCGCAGCCTGCCAGGCCGATCACCGCGACATATCGCTGAATTTCTGAGTGGTAGTTAACCCCGTCCGATAAAGGGCATGTTTGTCGCCATGATGGTCATGAACTGAATGTTGGCCTCCAGCGGGAGGCCGGCCATGTGGACGACGGCGTCGGCGACCTGCTGCACATCCATCACCGGCTCGACGCGGGTCGAGCCATCGGCCTGGATGATGCCCTTGCGCATGGCGTCGACCATGTCCGTCGAGGCGTTGCCGATGTCGATCTGGCCGCAGGCGACATTGAAGGGGCGGCCGTCCAGGGACAGGGTGCGCGTCAGTCCGGTGATCCCGTGCTTGGTCACGCTGTAGGGAACGGAGCCCGGGCGCGGCACATAGGCCGAGATCGATCCGTTATTGATGATCCGTCCGCCCTGCGGCGACTGTCCGCGCATGATTGCGAAGGCCGCGCGGGCGCACAGAACCGACCCGGTGAGATTGACGGCGAGCACTTCATACCAGTCTTCGAGCGGCATATCGTCGATCAGCTGAGGCGGCTTGCCCATGCCGGCGTTGTTGAAAAGGACGTCCAGTCTACCCCATTCCCGTTTAACGCGAGAAAAGGCTTCATCAACCGCCGCCGGATCCGTCACGTCGCATGACAGCGGCAGCGCGTCCGGGTTTCCCGCCGCGGTCTCTTCGAGCGCTGCAAGACGTCTGCCGATCAGAGCGACGCGATAGCCGTTGTCGAGCAGGGCGGTCGCCGCGGCGCGCCCAATTCCCGAGCCCGCTCCGGTAACGATTGCAATCTTCGATTGATTTTTGTGCATTGCACCCCTCCACACCGTTGACACAGCAGCCCGGATTCATATCTAGAACGCCAGAGCAAATACTTGCGCCATTTTGGAACCAATGGCGCATGTTGAGTATTGATGCAGGCGACGGCATTGAAAGTCCAGTAAATGATCTTGCGGCGACCGCACTTAAAACAATCCGTTTTCACGGGCAGGCCTTCTTCTTTTCACCAGTGTCCTGTCGCATGTGACTCCAGAGGCGGGGTTGTGAATTGCGAGGCGCGATATGAGTGATTCACAAGAGCCTCTGGTCCTCTACGCAATCGGCGACATTCACGGTCAGCTCGAAATGCTGCGTGAACTTCATCGAAAAATCCTGAGATATCACAGGCGATATTACGGTGGATGGCGCGGCAGGCTTGTCTATATTGGCGATTACATTGACCGGGGACCGTCCAGCCGCGGCGTGATCGATTGCGTGCGCGAGGGGTTGCCCGGCTTCAGTTCCGTGTTCCTGAGGGGCAATCACGAGGTGATGATGACGCGGTGCCTTGAAGTGGACGCCCGGGAGGCCTGGCTGCAATGGGTCACCAATGGCGGCGAGGAGACGCTCAAATCATTCGACTATCCGATCGGGCAGAAGGGGATCGACCGCGATTTCCTGCGGCAGTGCGTCGGGGAAGAAAGGATCGACTGGTTGTCGTCGCTGCGCCAGACCTACGTGCACGCCGATTACCTATTCGTGCACGCCGGGGTGCGGCCCGGCGTCAAACTGGAAAAGCAGCGCGAACAGGACCTGCTGTGGATTCGGGAACCCTTCCTCAAGTCCAAGAAGGACTTCGGTCATCTGGTGGTGCACGGACACACGCCCGTCGACGAGCCTGAAGTGCTTCCCAACCGGATCGACATCGATACGGGCGCTGGCTTCGACAGGAAGCTGACGGCGCTGGTGATCGACAGGCCGGCCGACGAATTGCTCGAACATCCGGTCTTCATCTCGGCGAAAGGTTGAGGAGGGCTCTGCATCTGATAACCATCGGTTCGATCGACAAGGCCGAGATCATCTCGGGTCAGCGGCGCGTTGACCTTCCCGAACCGGGCGAGATCCATGTCTGGGTGGCGGCGCTCGACGACGCCGAGTGGACCGATGACCTCGCATTCATCGACATGGAGGAGAAGGCCCGCGCGGAGCGTTTCTATTTTCCGGTCCACGCGCGGCGCTTCAGGCGCGGGCGGATCATGCGCAGGATCATTCTCGGCAATTATCTTGGGATGGATCCCGAAAAGATCCGGTTTGAGACGGCCATACACGGGCGCCCCTCGCTTGAGGCAAACGAGACTGGCGACCAGGCGATCGATTTCAACATGTCGAACAGCGAGGAGGTCGTTGTCCTGGCGGTTGCGACCGATCGGCGGATCGGGGTCGACGTCGAACTGGAAAAGCCGATGCCGGACGCCGATTCCATCGCCAGCGGCAGTTTCCACGCCAAGGAGGCCGCCAGCGTCGCCGCGACCGAACCGCCCGGCGACAAGCTGGAAGCCTTTTTCCGCTGCTGGACGCGCAAGGAGGCCGTGGTCAAGGCCGTTGGAAGCGGATTGCAGATGGATTTGAACGGCTTTTACGTGGGAACGGGGCGCCGCGTCGATCCTTTCCAGCCATTGTACGAACCCCACTTCGAAGGCGCGCGCAGCTGGTGGGTCGCTGATTTCTCGCAAGGGCCGGTCTACGCGGCCCTGGCGATGGACGGTCCGCCCAGGTCGTTGACGATCAGGCGCTGGAAGCCCTGATTCCACCCTCTCAGTCGGACCCGGCCTGTCTTTTGGCCTGGATCAACTGAACGCTTTCCCGACAGTCCGGCGACAGCGCATCGAGATTGGTTTCCATGCAGGCGAGAATTCGGCCGCCGCCGGACTCCACGTTGCTGCACAATCTTTTGTAGTCCGGTTGACAGGTCTTCATCATGGCGCGCGCCATTTTGCGCTGTTCCGGGTTCAGGTTTTGCGCGGTCGTCTGTCCTGCGAAAAGCAGTGCAAACGAGAGGGCGAGGAGCGATGTTCTGACAAGGTGCATTGAATTCTCCGGCAGATCGTCTTGAGTGGCGGTGTTGCGGGAAACGGATTTGCTCCCGCAACAGGGGCAAGCCTCAGCGGCTGATTGTGGCGCTTCTGTCGACCGACCCGCCGCGCGGCCCTGTCCGGTGAACGTCTCTGCTGCATTCACCGTTGCTGCAGGCAGCGGAACTGTTTGCGCTCGCCGTGTTGCCGTAAGGCCCTGTGCGAACGACGCTGCGCGAACAGGAGCCGATGTTGCAGTTGCCGGACGCCGAGGACGTGGTTGTTCCCCGCCAGCCAGAGGTCGTGCTGTCTCTCGTCCATGCTCCGGCGTCCATGACGGTTGTTGCCGTTGCAAGGGCGGCGATCGCCGCCAGGGTCGTTATTCTCGACATGATAGTCTCCTTGATTTCCGACCAGCGCCGGGTTGCGATGATCTGACTTGCAATATCAACCATCATTGTGTTGGGAGTTTCTTTGGGTGGAAACGATTATTCTATTAATGTCAGTGGCTTGTAACCGTTTGTAACAGCATGGCGGTTGCGCTTGCGGCGTTTCCCGCTTTGTTGCTAACTGGCGTCATGAACGCCGACAGCGCCACGATCCTGCTGGTCGAGGACGATCCGGAAATTCGCCGGCTCGTCGGCACGATGATGCAGCACGAAGGGTATCGCGTGGAGGTCGCCTCCGACGGATCCACGATGGACGTCGTCATGCAGGGCGTGCAGCCGGACCTCATCATTCTGGATCTCATGCTGCCGGGCGAGGACGGCCTGTCCATCTGCCGGCGTCTGAGGACGACGAACACGGTTCCGATCCTGATGCTGACTGCGAAGAGCGAAGAGGTGGACCGGGTGATCGGGCTGGAGATGGGCGCGGACGACTATCTCAGCAAGCCATTCGGCCCGCGTGAATTGCTGGCGCGCGTCAGGGCGCTGCTGCGCAGGGCGCAGGGCGTGTTGCCGATGGCCGACAACCGCCGCTACGCCTTCGACCGGTTTGTCGTGGACCTGGACGCGCGCCTGCTTCTGCTTTCCGACGACAGGCGCGAGATCGACCTGACCAGCGCCGAGTTCGACATGCTCGTCTGCTTCATTCTGCGGCCGCGACGGGTGTTGTCGCGCGACCATATTCTCGATCGCCTGCACGGCCGTCAGATCGAACCCTTCGACCGGTCCGTCGACATGCTGGTGTCCCGCCTGCGCAAGAAATTGCGGGCGGCTGCTCCGGGAACCGACCTGATCAGGACAATCCGCAACGGCGGGTATCTGCTGACGTCGCCCGTCGCGCGGGTTCCGTGATGCGCTGGCCGCGACGCATGGCGAGGCTGACCATCTTCGCCGTCATCAGCCTCATGGCGCTGGTCGTGATCATGGTGGCGGCGGTTTATATTCACCAGAGCGAACGGCTGAAGACGGATCTTCCGCCGCCGGAACGCGTCGCAGCGCTTGTCAGGCTTGTTGACGCGGCGCCGCCCGATCAGCGCGAATTGCTGCTGGAAGCCGCTTCCGATCTGATTTTCCGGCCGAGCATTGTGGAGAGCGGGGATGCGCCGGACGCGCAAATCGAACGCCTTGCGGACACCGAGACGCTCGCGCCCTATCAGGAGGCGCTTGGCCCGCGCCCGCTGGAGATCAGGGTTCTGTCCTACTATCCGCTTCGCGCGCTGCTTTTCGGCGACCATCCGACTACGCGCAGCATGCTGGAGTTCTGGATTGGTCTGAGCAATGGCGACATCTTGCGGATCCGGACCCGCAACGTGCTGGCCTTGACGCGAACCGGCTTGCCGGTCGGGCTTGGAGCAGGGCTGCTCGGCACGCTGGCCGCCGTCATTGCGATCTTTCTCATGATCCGGGAGACGAAACCGCTGGCGGAGCTCGCCGAGGCGGTCGACCAAATCGATTTTGATTCCGACTATGTGGAACTGCCGGATGTGCGTCGCAACTCTCCGGAAATTCGCGCAGTCGCCGATGCGTTCAATCGCCTCCAGAAACGGCTGTGGAGCATGCTGCGCACGCGCATGGCCTATGTCGGCGGCATCTCTCATGACGTGCGCACCTTCGCCACGCGCCTGAGACTGCGCGTCGAGCTTATTCCGGAAGAGAGCGAGCGAAGCCGCGCCGTCGCGGATATCGAGGACATGATCACGATGCTCGACGACGCCTTGCTGTCCGTGCGCGCGGGCGCCGGAGAATTGTCGCAGGAGCTGATCGACATTCACGAGCTGGTTGGCGACGAAATCGCGGATTTGCGCGAAAAGGACATTCCGGTTGTCTGGCGACCGCAAACGGATAACGAGGTGCTGGTGCTGGCGGACAGGCTGGCGCTGCGGCGCATTCTCTCCAATCTGGTCGACAATGGCGTGAAATACGGAACTGCGTCCCGGGTCGGCATGACGGTGGACGCGGACACTGTCCATCTTGTTTTCGAGGACGAGGGCGAGGGTATTCCGGAGGAGCAGCGCGACGTCATGCTGGAGCCTTTCAGCCGGCTTGAGCAGTCCCGCAGCCGCGACACCGGCGGCGCCGGGCTGGGCCTGTCCGTCGTTCGCACCCTTTGCGAAGCGCAGGGCGGCGCCGTCGCGCTTGATTCCGGCGCGAACGGATGCGCGCGGGTCACCGTTTCGCTCCCGGTATTTTCAGGCGACTGAACAGGTCTGCCCGGACGGGCCGTCACGTCATGCAGTTGCGGCACCGGGTGGTGTAGGGAACGGCGTCGAGGCGCTCCTTCGAAATTTCCTCGCCGCACTCCATGCAAATACCGAACACGCCATTCTCGATCCGCTGGAGAGCGGCGTCGATCGCCCGAACCTCTTTCTGGTCTTCGTTGCCCTGGGCTTCGAAAACCTCGTCCTGCTCGCGTTCGGTCGCGCGCTCCTCCGTGTCCGGGTTTGGCGTGTCGTCAAGCCAATCCTCAAGCCGGTTCATGCGGGCCACCAACTCGGCGCGCCGGGCGGTCAGGCGTTTGCTATAGTGTTCGGTATCGATCATGTCTTCCTCCGTCGCGGCGGCGGCGCCGCTCTTTCAGTATAGTCCTGTTCGACGCTGAAAGCTTGATTTTGATCAACAAATCGCTCTGCCGCGTAGGATACCCTGTTTAAGGAAGCTTGGTCTTTGTCGCGTGTATGGACCAGAGAAAGGACATCATGAAGCCGAAGATAACCTGGATACTGATCGCCAACAGTCGAGAAGGATACATCCTGGAAAACGCCGGGCCCGGTCACGGCTTGCACCGGGTGAAAAGCAGGACCTGGTCGTGGGAGCCAAGCCCGGTCTCCTCTCACGAGCTTGGGCGCTCCTTCGACAGCCATGGCGCCGGGCGCCACGAGATGGAGCCCCACCATGGCGGTGGCGACGAGGCGGATTTCTCCAGGAAACTGGTCGAGGACCTTTTGGAGGATTGCCGAAAGAAAAAGTTCGACCGGCTCATTCTCTGCGCGCCGCCCTCCATGCTCGGGGTGCTGCGAAAGGAAATTCCGGGCGAACTGGCCGCCTTCGTTTCTTCCGAACTGGACAAGGATCTCGTGCCGATTCCGGTCAAGGACCTTCCCTCGCATTTCGAGGATGTGCTGGCGGTCTGACGGCCCCGGTCAGTTGCGGCGCGGGCTGACGCCGCTGTCCAGGCCGCCGAGCTCCTGCCTGATCGCCAGATATGACATCAGATCCGAGAGCGAGATGACGCCGACCAGGCGATCACCTTCGACAACGAGCATCTTGCGCCGGCCGGTTTGCGTCATGCGCTGGAACAGATCTTCCATCGCAGCGTCCGGAGACACGGCGTTCTCGTCGGAAACGGGCGCAACGATCGAGATGAGCTTGGTTGTCGCCCATTTCTCGCGATCGACGCCGTGGACGAGGGCCGTGTCGATGTAGCCGGCAAGCCTGTCGCCCTCGAGAACGGGCACGAAGCTCACCTTCTTGCGCATCATCGTCTCTTCGACCGCGTGCTGGATCGTGTCGTCAAGTTGCGCTGCGATCGGAGGGCTGCTCATCAGGGACCGCACCGTCTTGTCCTTCAGGGCCGCCTTGACGACAAGTTGGCGATAACTTCCGCGCGAGGCGCTCAGGATGAAGAAGCCGATCAGAATCTGCCACAGGCCGGCCGCCGAACTGGCTGAAAACACGGCCAGAACGCCGGTTGCGATCAGGAAGACGCCGAACCCCGTGCCGAATGCGCTGGCGATGCGCGTCGCCGAAAACAGATCCTTGCGGTAATGCCATAGCACCGCGCGCAGCACGCGGCCGCCGTCCAGCGGAAAGGCCGGGGCAAGATTGAACACCGCCAGAACAAGGTTGATCAGGGCGAGATAGGCGAAGAGCGCGTGAAGCCAGGATGTTGTTTCGCCGACCGACACCAAGAGTGACAGCACAAAGAACAGGCCGGCGAGCGCAAAGCTCATGATCGGGCCGGCGATTGCGATCCAGAATTCGGATTGCGGGCTCGCCGGCTCCTGTTCCAGTTCTGCAACGCCGCCGAAGACGAAAAGCGTTATGCCGCCCACGCTGAGGCCGAAGCGCCGTGCGACGACCGAATGCGACAATTCATGGAGGATCAGCGAGGCGAAGAGACCGAGCATCGCGATCACCGACAGGACAACATAAGCCGAGCGGGAGTATCCGGGCAGGGCGCCGGGAAAATAGGCCGCCGACAGGCTCCAGACGATCAGCGCCGCAATCAAGAGCCAACTGGGATCCACTCTGACTTTGAAACCGAGCACCTCGAACAGATTGACTGCATTCCTGAACATCGGTCACCTCACAGGCGTTGCTTTTCGAACATCATGGCATGCGAGAGCCTTTTCGCCTCGATATTCATCAACCGGAGCGCGCTTTGCATTGGTCGGTTCTTTCATCGATTGATCTAACGCAACGTCAGGGCGCGGATCGTGGTATAAATTGCATACGGGTTCATTCTGTTAGCGAAAGGCTGAACGATGGGCGTGACAACTCTGCTTACCATTCACTCGATCGACGAAGCGGCGGACGCCATCCAGCCGTTTGTTGCGCTGGCGGGCGATATCGGCGCTCATCTCGATATTATCGTGCTCGGCGTCGTCAAGTCGATCCCGACGGCGAGCTATCCCGGCCTGCCGGACTATTCGATGGCGGATGAATACAGCCGCATCATAAAGAACGCCAACGAAAGGGCAAAGGCGCTCGACGCCATGATCGCGCAAAGCGGCGTCTCCGCCTCGGTGACGATCGAGTGCTGCAGCCGCGGCATGGTGGGGTATGCGGTGTCGCGTTACGCGATGACAGCCGACGTCACCGTGCTTGCCAATGGCGGCGTTCCGGAAGACGCGCTGGCGACCGAGGCGTTCAACGGGGTCATCTTCGAGTCCGATCAGCCGGTGGTTATGCTGGGCCGCTCGTCGACGCCGTTCACACAAGCCCGTCGCGTGCTCATGGCGTGGAACGGAGAGCCGGAAGCGGCCAGCGCCATCCATCTTGCCTTGCCGATGCTGGAGACGATGGAGGAGGTCCATCTGGTTCTGGTGGATCCTGACGGCGGCGGGACAACGGCCAATCCCGGCGACGCGATGGCGCTTTTTCTTGCAAGGCGCAGCCTCAAGGTGACCGTGGATGTGATCGCCAGCGCGGGAAGAGACGTGTCCGACGTCCTCCTTCAGCACGCGATGGACAAGGAAGCCGATCTGATCGTGATGGGCGCCTATGGCCGCTCGCGCCTGCGCGAATGGCTGCTCGGCGGCACGACCCGATCCATTCTGGAGAAGGCCAAAATTCCGCTTCTCATGGCGCACTGATCCGAATGAAGCAGTTGCTCACGAGCAGTCTATTTCTATTCAGGCCAGGTTGATCTAGGGTGGTCTTCAGGATGAAGTTTTCGTCCGCCGGTAGTTTTTCAGTAAAGAGATAACCGGCCGGAACCGTTTCATGCGGCAAGACTGCTGTCTTGTCCGCAGGCGGGCGAACAGCGGGAGAGGGCCCGGTGACTGTCGGCGAGATCGCAGGCTACGTAGCATCTGTTCTGGTGTTTGCGACCTTCTACATGAAGACCATGATGCCGCTTCGCATTGCGGGCATCCTCAGCAATATCGCTTTCATTACCTATGCCTCGATAGAAGGTCTTCTGCCGATCCTGGTTCTGCACAGCGCGCTCCTGCCGCTCAACCTGGTGCGTCTCAATCAACTGAGGGCGCAATTGCGCGAAATCGGAGCGGCGGCCGCCGGCGACTTTTCCATAAAACCACTCCTGCCGCTGATGAAACCGCACAGGATGCGGGCCGGAGACGTGATTTTTCGCGCCGACGATCCGGCCGACAAATTGTACTTTCTGGCGACCGGCGCCATCAGTCTGCCGGAGGTTGGCGCGGATCTGCAACCGGGCACGCTGTTCGGGGAGTTCGGCCTGTTTTCACCGTCCGGTCGCCGCACGGCGACGGCCATAGCCAAGACGGACGGAACCATTCTTTCGCTGGATCAAAGCGACATTATCGGCACGCTCCTTCAGCATCCCAAGCTCGGCATCCTGCTGCTTCGTCTGATCACAGCGCGCTTTCTGGAAAATGTCGGCGAGGGTGAATCGCCGGATATCGTCAGGGACGTCGACAAGGTGACCGACCCGGCGACAACGCCCGCGGCGCGGGCTGCTTCCGAGACCAGGTCCAATCTGCGGCTCTGGGCGACCGTGCTGATTGTCGGCGTGACTGTGACCTCCCTCGGCGTTGTTTTCGGACCGTCATTCTATTTCTATCTCGAGAGGGAGTCCGCCGTCACGACCTGGCTGGACGTGGCCGCGTCGCCTATCCAGGGAACGATCGTCTCTTCTCCGCCGCAGGCAGGCTCCATCATCGATGAAACCGGACTGGTCGCGGAGGTCACCAATGTCTACGCCGACACGTCCGACAGGTTGCGGGCGCAGGCGATTCTGGAGAACGCCCAAGCGGAGCTGGCGCGGCTTCAGGCCTACCAGGGCCGGATGCACGCGCTGGATCTGGAATGGAAGCAGCGGACCGAGGATTACGCGACCGGTTTTCAGGACAATCTGGATATCGTCATCAGGGGGCTTGGCCAGGAAATCGATCTCTTGCGTCAGCGGGTGGACCTCGCCCAGGCCGCGATGGACCGCCAGATCGCCCTGACCACGACCGGCGCGGTGTCGCAATCCACCCGGGAAATCGCCTTGCGGGATTTGCTGGATCTGCAGGAATTGCTTGTGGCGCGGGAAAAGCAGCTTGCCGGCGCGCAATTGCGCCGACGGCTGGCCGACCAGGGGGTCTTCATCGAGAGCGACGGCCGCAGTCCTGACTGGGCTTACAGCAGCAGAGACAGCATTCGTCTTCAAATGGAAGACGTGTCCGCCCAGATCATCGACGCGCAAGCCGATATCGAAAAGGCCAGCAAGGATCTGGAGGCGGAGGAGACGGGCCTCAGCGCCACAACAACCGCCCTCGTGAAGGCGCCGCCCGGTTCGACCGTGTGGGTCAGGCTCGCCAATCAGGGCGAAGTGGTCAATGTCGGGTCACCCATTGTCGAGTGGGTCGATTGTGGAACGTTGCTGGTCGATGTGCCGGCTTCCAATGTCTTGGCCGGACTGCTTGGCGAGGGCATGGCGGCGCAAATTCTGATCGAGGGGGAAAGCAACGTCCACGACGGCGCCGTGCTTTTCACCCGTGGGCCGGGCGCAAAATTGACGGACCGGGAACTGGCCGCGTCGGCGTCGGGGCATGACGCGAACACCGCCCAGGTCATCGTCAAGTTTTTGCATGAAAAGGAGCGAAAGGCCTGTCCGGTCGGCCGCGCGGCGTCGGTGACGTTCCCGCAAGTGAGTTTGTTCACGCTCGTGAAGGCTCTGTTTCGCATGAACTGAACAGAACCTTCCCCAAACGAACCGCAGGCGTCAGCAGAGCTCGGCGCCGCAGGCCGTGATGGTGAACGTCTTTTCCGGCTCCGTCCTGGCGGCGTCGAACATTCTTCCGTCGACGCACTGAACGCGCGCTTCGAACGTTGCGTGGACTCCCAACTGACCTTCGCGCATATTGATGAAGTAATTGACTTCACACTGTTTTTCTACCTGCAGCTGCATGCGCAAATCATCGACCCAGGCCGGATCGGACGACTGCGACCACGCCGGCGATGTAGCCAGAACACAGGCGAGCAGCGCCGCAGAGGGCAAGACCAGCTTAGCGTGTACTTTCATGAATGCCTCCATTTACAGGTTTATCCGACCCTACGTCGATGCTATCGATTTTGCATTGCGGCAGATCAATTCGGCCCCACGCGATTTTTCGGCGGCGCTCTGGTCGGCCTCGCCTATGGTCTGGCATACCCCGCCAGCCGTTAGGGCGAGGCGCCCGTCTAGCGGCCGTCCGGTCTGATTTCGACAAGCTTCCCGTCTTCCAGGACGTCGCTCGGGTAGAGCACGACCATTTCGCCCGCCTCGAGACCGCCGAGCACTTGAGCGACGTTGTCGTTCATGCGACCGAGTTCGACCGTCTCGAGTTTCGCCTGGTCGTCGGTTATCACGAAGACCGACCACGATCCTCCCGAACGGAATATCGCGGCGATCGGCACTGTGAGGACGTCCTCGTTTTCCCAGACGCGCAAATGGGCGAGAATCCGGAAGCCGTGACCGATATTTTCCGGAACCGTGTCGATGTCGATGATGATGTTGACGCGCTGCTCTTCGATGCCCAGGGACGAAATCTTGGTGAAGGCGGCCGGCTCCACGGTTCTGACCGTTCCCTCGATCGCGTCCTCGCCGCCCCAGTCGGTGATGCGGACGCTGGCTCCGGGTTTGATGCGCGCGGCGTCGCTTGACAGCAGGTCCACGACGATTTCGAGATTGGCCGGGTCGCCGATTTCGGCGATCTGGGTGCCTGGATTAACCGCCTGCTCGCTGCGGGTGAGGACCTGCAGCACGACGCCGTCGATCGGCGCGGTTATGTGAACGCAGCAGCTCTCCAGATCCTCGACGCGGTCGATGTTGCTCGGCTGTTTCAGCCGCGCAAGCGCCGATTCCAGTTCCGCCTTGCGCAACCTGATCGCCGCATCGGAGCTTTCGACCTGCGCCCTTTGCAACTCCATTTCGCTGAAGGAATGTTCCAGCTGGCTGGTCGAAATGGTTTTGCTCTTCGCCAGTTGTTCGGCCCGCCGATAGTTGGACTGCGCCAGATTATAGGCTGTCTCGGCCCGCTTCTTCTCGACTTCGGCAAGGGCGATGGCGGTGCGCGCGGCCTCGGCGGCGGCTCTGAATTCAGCGCGCGTGCGGTCGTCCAGAAACGGCGGCTCCTGGGGATGGATTGACGCAATTACGGTCGAATCCGCCTCGACCGGTTCGCCTTCATCCAGCGTGGTGCGATCGAGATAGCCGGCGATCGGCGAGGAGACCGCATAAACGTCCTTGACGCGGGTCACGCCCTCTTCGACGATCGTGACCTCCATGTAGCCGCGCTCGACCATGGCGGCGTCCACGGGAACCGGTCGTTCCCGGAAGGCCAGGTAAAAGCCGCCGATGACGGCGATTGCGATCAGTAATATTCCAAGCCGTTTGAACCAAACACGCATGGCGTCACTCTCTGGTTTTCAATACGCGGATGAGGTCGAGATGATCCACCCTCCGCCGGACAATAAGGACAGAGGCCACAGCCGCCGCAATGACGACCAGGCTGGCGGTTGCATAGGTCGACGTATAGATAATCAGCGGCACGCGAAACAGGTCGCTCTGAAGCCCCTGCATTACGGACCAAGACAGCCCGTACCCGATCAGCCAGCCGACCGGCTGGGCTGCGAGAACGATCAGCGCGAGTTCGATGATCAGGACGCTCGAGACTTCGGCCTTCGTAAAACCGAAGACCCTGAGACTGGCCAGTTCGCGCGCGCGCTCGGACAGCTGGATACGCGCCGAATTGTAGATGACGCCGAAGGTGATGATCACCGCCAGCGCCACATAGATGGTGGACATGGTGGTGATGTTTTCCTCGATGGTCGCGCGAAAACGATCCCGCGAGACGCCTTGCAGCGCAATCGAGGCGATCACAGGCGTGGACTTGATGACGTCGTAGAGCTGGTCGAGCATTGCTTCGTCCACCGATATGCGCGCGCCGGAAATCTGACGCCCGTCCCGCAAAAGACGGTCCAGCGCATCGAGATGCATATAGGCGTTGAGGCCGATATAGCTTTGCGCCACGCCGACGACGGTGACGTCCTCAAGCCGCTTGTCGCGCTCGAGCAACTCGACCTCCACCGTCATGCCTGGCTCAAGCTTCAGTTTGGAGGCCACCCGTTCTGACAGAATGACGCCGTTTTCCGGCGTGGAGACCGGAAACAGATCAAGATCCAGAACCCTCGACAGGTCGCTGTCCGGCGTCACTCCGGTCAGCGACATGCGCAATTCGCGATGACCATGCCTGAGATTGACCGGCGTCATGCGGTAGGGTTCGGCGCGCATGACGCCCGGCATGGCGGCTGCGGCGATCAGAGCCTGCGGGCCGCGGTCGACCGAAAAGGTTATCGTCGCGTCCTGCCTGTCGGCGCGAAAGAAAATCGCGTCGATCATGTAGTCGATGGAATCGTAGGAGAAGAGAGACGTGATCAGCAGGGCGACGGACATCGACGTGCCGAGCATGGTCAGGAACGACCGCACGGGCCAGCGCAGCAGGTGCCTGAACGCCATGATCGACAGCTGGGAAAAAACGCCAAGCCGCTGCAGCGCGCCGACAAACGTGTTGCGATATGTTGTCGGCGCGGGAGGACGCATAGCCACCGCCGGAGGCAGGGCGACGCTGCCCCAGATGGATTTCGCTGCTCCGGCGACGGCCGCGGCGATCGATACGCCGCCGGCGAGAATGTAGAGATCGACGCTCTGGCGGAAAATCAGGAACGGGAACGAATAGAACTGGGCGTAGAGCCGGGTGAGCCCGCGCCCGAGCCACCACCCGGTCACCGAGCCTATGAGAACGCCTGCCAGCGAAATCAGGATCACAAGCTTGGCGTAGTGCATTCCGACCGTCAGATTGCGGTAGCCGAGCGCCTTCAAGAGGCCGATCTGCTCGCGGTCGAGCGCGATGAGACGGGACAGGATCATGTTGACGAGAAACGCCGCGACCGCCAGGAAAATCGGCGGAATGACGGTCGCCATGGCGTTGAGCTGGTCCAGTTCCGCGTCGAGGAAGGCGTGCGAAATCTGGTCTTCGCGGTCATAGGCGCCGCCGCCGCCATAGGGTTTGAGGATTTCGTCGAGACGGTCGATGATCACGCGCGTATCGGCGTCGCGCGCGGTGGTGAGAACGACGTCGTTGAAGGCGCCTTCCATGTCGAACAGGCCGGACATCACCTTTTCCGGCATGAAGAAGATCCCGAAGCGGCGCGGGTCCGGCACCATGTCGCCGGGACCGATCGCATAGATATATTCGGGCGACAGGACGACGCCGACAATATGCAGCCGCTGCTTGCGCCCGTTGAAGATGGCTTCGAAACTGTCGCCGGGCTCGAAGCCATGCGCATCGGCGAAGGTCTCCACCACGGCGACCTCGTTGCTGCGTTCCGGTTCCGGCAGCCGGCCCCGGCGCAGATAGACCCGGTTGACCGCGGGATTCCTGAATTCGGGCAGGGAAATCGCCATGCCCGAGGCGGGTTCGCGCATGCCCTCGACATCGATGAGCACCGGTTCGGCGATTCGCAACTCGCTCGACAGGACGTCGGGCATGTCGGCGATGCGCGACTTGAGGTGACGCGGCGCCCGCACGGCCGAGGCGAAGACGGTGGCGAACCGGTAACGGTCATAGAAGGTGGCGCGCGTTTCTTCCAGTGAGCGATAGGCGCCGACCGACAGGATGAGCGTGGCGACGCCGCAGGCGAGCACCATGGCGATGGCAAGCGACTGGGCCCACAGGCGGCCGAAATCTCTCACGAGTTTGCGGTCGAGCATATTCATGATCACCACACGACCTCGGAGGGCTCGATGCGCTCGTCATTGACCTGAACCTCGGCGATCTTGCCGTCGATGAAGGAGATGACCCGATGCGCGATGTCCCGGATCGCCGCGTTGTGGGTGATGATCGCCGTGGTCGTGCCGATCTCCCGGTTGATGCGGGTCAATGCTTCCAGAACGATGACGCCGGTCTTGGAATCCAGCGCGCCGGTCGGCTCATCGCACAGGAGCACTTCAGGGCGCTTGGCGATCGCGCGTGCAATCGCGACGCGCTGCTGCTCGCCGCCCGAAAGCTGGGCTGGGAAATGGGTCATGCGCTTTTCCATGTCGACCATGGCGAGCGCTTCTTCCGGCGGCATGGGATTGTCTGCGACTTCCGTGACCAGGGCGACGTTCTCCCAGGCGGTCAGGCTCGGGATGAGATTGTAGAACTGGAACACGAAGCCGACATGGTTGCGGCGGTAGAGCGTCAGCTTTCCATCGGAGAGTGTCGCCAGATCCTGATCCCTGAAGGTCACCTGACCGGACGTTGGCCGGTCAAGACCGCCGACAATGTTGAGGAAGGTCGATTTTCCGCTCCCGGACGGTCCAAGCAGGACAGCGAGTTCCCCGCCGTAGAGCTCGGAATCAACGCCGTTCAGCGCCCGGACCTCGACATCTCCCGTAAGGTATATCTTGGTGAGGTTTCTGGTTGTGAATACGGCTTCGTTCATAGGTGAGGGCCCTGATCTCGCCATACGGTTAAAGCGACTGTCGGTAGCGCGCATTGATGCCGATCAATCGGCAGTTATGCTGTCCTGCACCATAGAATTCAGTGACTTAAATCGGCGCTCGATTGACAGCGAATTGCCTAAGCCATTAAATTTAGTCTTTGTTCAAGCGCGTCTTATACCTGAAAACTGTTCGATTGAAATTACACTGTCACCTGAGCGGGGCAGTCTGCAATATTCCGGGGCAAGCTCCGGAAAACCTTATGCGGCGTAACTGAAGTTTTTCGACAAGGTCGTTCAGCCAACAGGCGTCGTTTGTAGCAGAGTACGCGTTGAAGCGTTGGATTTCCGAATGAAAACCTGCACTTGGGAGAAAGGGTTTAACCATGGAATCTGAAATAGGCGCCGGAATGGGCGGATTGATGGCCCTGATCGTATGGATCATCATTGGCGGCATCGCAGGCTGGCTCGCCGGTCTGATCGTCAAGGGATCCGGATTCGGGCTTGTCGGCGATGTAGTCATCGGAATTATCGGGGCCGTCATCGCCGGTTGGCTTTTCCCCGCGCTCGGACTGTCGCTTGGCGGCGGGATCATCGGGGCGATCATCGCCGCGGTCATCGGAGCGGTCATCCTGCTGCTGATCATCAGACTCATACGGCGAGTCGCCTGATCACATGCCTACAATCAAGGGGGAGATTGTCGTCTCCCCCCGATCGTCTTTGCTCCCTCCATCCGACGCCTTGTCATTGCTACCCTGAAATGTATACATGCACGCGTTCCCGAGCCGGACGCGCGGCGCGGGCGCGCTAATCCCCGCTGCGCGCGCCAAGGCGCGCACTTGCCTGACAGAGGTTTTCATGGATTCCAACCGCTTCATTCTCGCCGCCCATTGCGTCAATCGTCCGGGCATCGTTTCTGCCGTTTCCACCGCGGTTTACGGGCTCGGTTGCAACATTCTCGATTCCCAGCAATTCGACGATACGGAGAGCGGCCGGTTTTTCGTGCGCATGGTGTTCAACCACGACACGGTCACGCTGGACGAGGTGAGGGCGGTTCTGGAACCGGTGATGAGCGAACTCGACATGGAGTGGACGCTTCGGGACCGCGAACACCGCCGCAAGGTGCTGCTGCTCGCGTCGCGTTTCGACCATTGCCTGGGCGATCTTCTTTATCGCTGGCGTAGCGGCGACCTCGAAATGGACGTGGTCGGCATCATTTCAAACTATCCGCGGGACACCTACAAGCAGATCACGATGGGAGACATTCCGTTCCATCATCTGCCGATCACCAAGGAAACCAAGCCGCAGCAGGAACAGCAGATCACCGATCTGATCGAGGAAACCGGCGCAGAACTGGTCGTGCTGGCCCGCTACATGCAGATATTGTCGGACCAGATGTCGCGCAGCCTGTCGGGCAAATGCATCAATATCCACCACTCGTTTTTGCCGGGTTTCAAGGGCGCGCGGCCCTATCACCAGGCGCATGAGCGCGGCGTGAAACTGATCGGCGCAACGGCGCATTTCGTCACCGGAGATCTCGACGAGGGACCGATCATCGAACAGGACGTCGAACGGATCAGTCATCGCGACACGCCCGAGGGTCTGGTTCGCAAGGGGCGGGACATCGAGAGGCGGGTGCTTGCCCGCGCGGTGCGATACTACCTGCAGGACCGGGTCTTCATGAACGGCGCCAAGACGGTGGTCTTTCCGGAGTAGAAAGGCGCTGAATTCCGGTTCGACAACCGCCATGTTGTTTACACGGCTCAGCAAATCGGGTCAGTATCGCCGACATGTACGCTTCGCACGGATTTCTTCGCTCCGACATCGGCGATGTCGATATCGTCTGCCATGAGGGCGTCTATCACCTCTTTCATCTCGTCCTGCCCAATCACGACTTCATCGCCCATGCGGTGAGCAAGGACGGGATGGCGTGGAACCGGGTTCGCAACGCCCTGTTCGTCGGCGAACCCGGCGAATGGGACGACGACATGCTGTGGACGATGCACGTGTCTCCCGACCCCGAAAAACCGGGTTCGTGGCGGATGTTCTACACCGGGCTTTCCCGAGCGGAATTCGGCCGGGTGCAGCGCGTCGGGCTTGCGCGGTCGGACGATCTCTACCACTGGAAGCGCTGCGACAACGGCAATTACCCGCTGGAAATCGACGGCCGGTTTTATGAATCCAGCGCCGATGAAGGCCGCAAATGGGTGAGCTTCCGTGACCCGTTCTTCTATCGCGACGAGGAAAGCGGCGAGCGGCTGCTGTTGTCGTCGGCGCGGATCAACGAGGGGCCGATCATCCGTCGCGGTTGCGTGGGGCTTGCGCGGGAGGTTGAGCCGGACGTCTTCGTGTTCGACAAGCCGTTGCATCGGCCAGGCCTCTACGACGACATCGAGGTGCCCAACCTCATCCGCATCAAGGACCGCTACTTCCTGCTCGGATCCATACGCGAAGACACGAAGGTTCACTACTGGTGGTCGGACGGGATCGAGGGGCCTTACGAAAACTTCTACGACAATGTGCTGCTGCCGGAAGGCAACTACGCCGCCAGGATCTGCTGCTACGAGGGCAAATACCTGCTCTTCAACTTCTTCTCCCGGAAGGAAACGCTCTACGGCCGCGACATCATCACGAGGCTGCTGCCGCCGCCGAAGGAGATCGTTTCAGGCAAGGACGGCAGGCTGCATCTGAAATCCTTCAGCGGATTTGACGCTCTGGTCTGCGTTTGCGAAACGATCAGCGACCCCGGCCAGATCTCCATGCTGTTCGACAATCCGCACGCCCGCGTCGAGGACCTGGACGACGGCATGCACATTCTGTGCCCGAGCGGCTACGAGGCGTTTTTGCTGCCGGGCCTGCGGCAGGACTTTCGCCTGCGCGCGCGCATGGAACTGGCGGGGCTCGGCAAATGCGGCATGGTGATACGCGTTTCGGAAGAGGGGGACGGCTATTACCTGTCGCTCGACCTCGTCAAGGGTATTGCGCAGATCCGGCACTGGGGCGCCAATCCGACGCCGGAGTTCGAGCACGCCTTCACCTACCAGACGCTGCAGACCGGCTATTTTCTGTCGAACATCATGCAGGGCGGCTGGGAAATCGAAATTGTCTGCCATGGCATGTATCTCGAATTGTCGATCAACGGTCAGGTGACGCTGAGCCTCGTCGATGACGGTTTTCACGAGGGGCATGTCGGCTTCTACACGGAATCGGCCAATCTCAAACTTGACGACGTCGTCATGCAGTCGCTCAGTCGACCGACCACCGAGCAGGACAGCGTGTACACGGCCACGCGTCCCGTCGACGCGGAGATCATTGGACCGGGTCCGGCCAGCGAGCTATGACGCGCGCGCCTTATCTCGTCGTCAGCGACATCGACGACACGCTGACCGGAGACGCGCAGGCGCTTCGTGATCTGACGCGCGTCCTCGCCGCGCATCGCGACACCGTGCGTTTCGCGCTCAATTCCAGCCGTCCCTCGGCGAGCGTCGACAGAACCATCGAAACCGAATTTCCGCCGGGCTTTGAAGCGGACGCCTGCATCACCGCGATGGGGACCGAAATCCGCGTCGACGGGGCGTTGCTTGGCGATTGGGACTCGCGGTTCAGCGGCTGGCCCCGCGACGAGATTTTCCGCATCGTGGAGGCTGAAGGGCATCGGCCGCATGCGCCGGAATTCCAGACGCGCTACAAGGTGAGCTTCGCCGTGCCGCGCGGAGAGCCGCAGGATCATGTCCGTGAAATTCTTGCTGAAACGGGCGCGGATTGCCGGTTCATCGCCTCCGGCGCTGACGATTTCGATATCATCCCGTCGCTCGCCGGCAAGGACAATGCGGCGATTTTTCTCGCCGGTTTCCTTGGAATCTCCACCGAGCGCCTTATAGTTGCAGGTGACTCTCAGAACGATCTGGCCATGTTCCAGGTCGCATCCGGGGCCATCGCAGTGGGCAACGCCCGCATGGAACTCCTCGACGCGATGCCCGTTAACACAAGTTACCGCGCGACCCGAAACCACGCCGCGGGAGTACTCGAAGGCCTCAGGCATTTCGGTGTGATTTCAGCTTAAAGGGGCCGCGCTTTCGCTTGATCGAAAGGACCCTTCATGCCCGAAAACACTCTTGGCTCATTGATGATGATTTCCCTGCACGGCTATGTGGCGGGCTCTCCCGAGCTCGGCAAGCCGGACACGGGAGGCCAGGTCGTTTTCGTGCTCGAACTGGCCAAGCGCTTTGCGCGGCTCGGCTACCGGGTCGACGTCGTCACCCGTCAGTTCGAGGACCAGCCGGCCGAGGATCGCATCAACGACAATCTGCGCATCTGGCGCATTCCGTTCGGCGGACCGGATTTTATCCGCAAGGAGGACATGCACGACTGGTACGGCGATTTCGTCAGCAACCTGCTGGCCGCGGTGCGGGCGCGCAAGCTGCACTACGATATCGTCAACAGCCACTACTGGGACGCCGGCGTGTCGGGCCAGAAAATCGCAGAAGAGCTTCAGATCCCGCATATCCACACGCCGCATTCCCTCGGCTGGTGGAAGGCGAAGACGATGAAGGGCGCCAACGAGGCCGACTTCGCCGATTACCGCTTCGACGAACGGATCCAGAAGGAATTCGTGCTTTATCGCAATTGCGATCACATCATTGCGACGAGCGAACATCAGGTCCAGCTCATCGAGAAACAGTACGACATGCCGCGGGAGAACATCACGATGATTCCTCCGGGCATCGACGAACAGCGGTTCACGCCGGTTCCGCCGCAGAAGCTGAAGGAAATTCGCCTGAAGCACGATCTGAAACCGACCGACGTCTATGTCGTGGGGCGGGCTGCGACCAACAAGGGATATGATCTGATCATCGACGCGCTGCCGACCTTGAAGGCGCTGCAGCCGAAAGCGCGTCTTGTGCTCGCCGCGGGCGCCAATTCCGCCGCGGACAAGAAGCTTTTGACGCGCTGGAAAAAGAAGGCTGCGGAGATCGGCGTGGCCGACAGCGTGGATTGGCGCGGTTACGTGGCGGACGACGACCTGGCGGACTATTATCGCGCCGCTGGCGTCTTCGCCCTTCCGTCGCGCTACGAACCCTTCGGCATGACGGCGGTGGAGGCGATGGCCTGCGGCACGCCGACGGTGCTGACGACGCGCGGGGGCCTTTTCGACCAGATCGAATTCGGCCGGCACGCGCTTGTCGCCGACCCGACGCGTCCCGCCGAATTCGCGACCATGATCAACATGGCTATGCAATATCCCTGGCTTCGCGACACGCTTGTCGTCGAAGGCGCGCGCTTCGCCCGCCGCCAGTTCGGCTGGACGGGCATTGCGAGGCGCACCATCGGCATATTCGAGCGCTTCAAGGGCCGCTACGAACCGGAGCTTGATGAAACGGCGTGAGGTTGCTCAGGGACATTCCGCTAGTTTTGTATATGCCGAGAGGCCGTTCTGGATCCCGCATCAAGTGCGGGATGAGGAAAGTTGGGGAGGCGGGCAGGAACGGAAAGTCCGGTGTCCGCAGCATTCGCTGCGCTAGTTTTTCACATGGACTTTGATTTTCTCCTCATCGCGGACGCAGATCCGCGATCCATTCTGAGGTGCTGCTCAATCAGGGTTTTAGATGGAAACATATCCGACCGAACGCCCTTTATGGGTGTTCGATCCGCAGTTCTGCCCGCGAATCTCGGGCCGGCCGAGAGGCGCATGGGAACCCCGCGCCTGGGCGCGGGGATAGATCGGTGGGAAATTGTCGGTGTTATCGGGCGAGGCCCTGGGCCTGCAGGTAGGCGACGGAATCCGGTATTTTCGACTTGTCGCGGATCTCGATGATCAGGCGCGGATTGGAGTCCAGGAGCCCGAGGGCTGCGAAGACGGATTTCCAGCAGATTGTTCCTTCGCCGAGGCTCCAGTGGCGATCGGCGTAGCCGTCGGCGTCCTGCAGGTGGATGTGGTTGAGCAGGTTTCCGGCGGCATGCACGTAGTAGTCGACGGGCGGCGCGCCGGTTGAGCCGTGCGCGTAGAAGGCGTGTCCGGTGTCGATCGAGACCCTGACGCTGTCGGAATCGAAGCTGCGGCACAATTCGACACGGGCGTGGGGATCCTTGTCCTCGATGTTTTCGATGACAAGCACGCAGCCGATGTCTTCGGCGCGCTTGACGACGTCCGCGAGGGTTTCATGACACCGCTCGACGAGCTGCGCGCGCCCTTCGGCGTAGTTGTCGAGATTGTTGTAGTCCCACGTCGTGTAGGGCGAGTGGATGACCATCTGGTTTGCGCCAATGGTTTCGCAGACGTCGAGGCCCTGCATGAACCGTTTCTGGACGACGGCGCGGATGTCCGGATCCTGCGAGGCGATGGTGAAGCCCCAGAACGGGCCGTGGACGCCAATCCGGCCTTCATGACCGTCCAGAAGCTGCTTCGCACGCGCCGCGGCGGACTGCCAGTCGCCTTCGAGGAGGTCGGCGGAGAAGAAATCCTGGATTTCGAGGTCGCGGGGAAGCTCCAGCATCAGGTCGCGATGTATTTCGTAGTAGTCGAGCGTCATGGCCGCGCCGACAATCGGTAATTCACTCATCAGAGATCCTCGTAACGGGAAGGGCGGTCGGTCAAACGACCGCGGAACAGACAATGCGCCTGCGGAGGCACATCCTTCACATGATCACAAACCGATGACAGACGGATTGCAGTTTGATTTCAGAATTATGATGCGATGAACGGCGGCCTGTGGAGCCGGAACGGTGGAAATCAGCCGGTATAAATACTGTCACAAACTGCGCCTAGGCTCTTGCTGTCATTCTGCATAGCAATATCACACACGGCGATCATGAGCATACAGGCGCGCAAGGCGGTAATTTGTGTTTTCGACGGTTTGCGGCCTGATATGGTCAGCAAGGAGCTGACGCCAAACCTCTGGCGGTTTGCAGCCGACGGCGCCTGGTTGAGACAGGCGAGGTCGGTGTTTCCGTCAATGACGCGCGTCGCCACGACGAGCTTCGCCACCGGATCGAAGCCGCAGACGCACGGCGTCGTCAACAACGCGTTTTTTCATCGCTCCGTTATCGCCGATACGGCGCTGGATACGTCGAGGGCGGATCATCTGGCGCTTGCGGAGAAGTTTCATGAGGGGCGGTTCGTGGAGGCCGCCGGTCTCGGATGCGCGCTCGCCAAGGCCGGAAAGAGCTATTGCGTCGTCCATTCGGGTTCCGCCGGATCGGCCTATCTGGTCAATCACCGGGCGTCCCACAATGGTCAGTGGACCTTTTCCATACATGGCCGTGAATTCACCCGCACGCCGGCGGCCGTGGACGAGGTCGTCGAAAGGTTCGGACCCCTGCCGCGCAGCAACGGCGCGCCGAAATTCCTGGAGGCCGACTACGCGACCCGCGTGCTGACGGACCATGTGCTTGCGCGCCTGCAGCCCGACGTCGCGCTGATCTGGTTCTCGGAGCCGGACACGTCCTATCATTACCGGCAGATCGGCTCCCGGGATTCACTCGACGTGACGCGCAAGGTCGACGCCTGTTTCGGCTCGATCCTCGACGCCATCTACAGTGGTCCGGACGCCGCCGACACGCTGGTCGTCGCCATGAGCGATCACGGGCAGATCAGCATGACGGGCGAGTTCGACCTGATCGGCGCGCTGAAGGAACGCGGGTTCAGGGCGAGCGACCGCATGGAAGAGGGCGCGGAAGTGCTTGCGACCCACGGATCAGTGTCCGGATTGAGCCTCGTCAACTCCGACGCAAAACGGCTGCAGGATCTGGCGGCCACGCTGATGCACATGCCGCAAACCGGGATGGTGTTTTCGCGCGACGGCGAAAACGGAAACGCCGCCATCGCCGGGACGCTGGCCTACTCGCTCATCGGGATCGATCATCCCCGCGCGCCCGATCTTTTCTGGCTCGCACGGTCCTCAGCGGCACCGGACGCTTCCGGCGCGCCCGGAACCGGCCTGTTCACCGGCGGCGTAGGCGTTCCTGTCTGCGGCGGCATGCATGGCGGGCTCAACCCGCACGAACTCAACACGATGCTCGCCTTCGGCGGCGCCGGCGTAGAAAGCGTCGGACAGATTGACGACGCCGCCGACCTGACCGCGATTGCGCCGACGGTTCTCGCCATGATGGGCGTTTCGGCGCCTGACACGATGACCGGCAAGCCGATCGCCGCCGTAACCGGTCAGGCGCGTCCTGAAAGCATCCGAAAACGCGTCGAGGCGGAGTTCAACGGGTTTCGGCAGTCGCTCGACAGTATGGAAGTTGAAAGTTCAAACATCGTGCTTGGCGGTGGAAGAGAAGTCTGAAAGTCGATGGCGTTCCGATAGTTATCGTTAGTGAACAGTTTAACAAAACTGTCACCGCACCGAAAAGATCGGGTCACATTCGTTGATTATTGTTGGCTTGACGCAACTTTCCTCCCACGCGTCGGAGTTTAATTCATCACATCACTTACGAGGGCAACTCAATGAGCTACCTGCGCAAGCACGCTGCGCTGATTCTTGGCGCAACTTTTCTCGCTACGACCTGTTTTACTTCGCCGGCGCTTTCGGACGAACGTCCGGACGTCACCGTCGCCGTCCAGCAGATCGTCAACGCCGGCGCGCTCGACGTGCTGCGCGAGCAGTCGAATGTGGGCGCCCGCGTCTTCTATTCGATCTTCGAAACCCTGATCGACTACGACCGCCAGCAGCCCGACCTGCCGCAGAAGCCGGGTCTCGCCACGGAATGGAAGCGCATCGACGACAAGACCGTCGAGCTGAAGCTGCGCCCGGGCGTCAAGTTCCACAATGGCGACGTCATGACCGCAGACGACGTTGTCTTCACTTTCTCCAAGGAGCGTTTCGGCCAGCTCGACGAGCAGGAAGCCGCCCGCAAGGAAGGCAACACGCTGTTCACGAACACCGCCAGCTCCAATTCGGTCGGCAAGGTTCCGCCGGCGGAAGTCGCGGCCGTCGCCAAGCGCGCATGGCCCAATCTCGACCGCGTCGAGAAGGTCGACGACATGACCGTGCGTTTCGTTTCCACGGTTCCGGATCCGACGCTTGAAGGCCGCATCTCCCGCTACGGCGCGGAAATCCTTTCCAAGCGCGCCTATCAGGAAGCCGAAAGCTGGCTGGACTTCGCCCGCAAGCCTGTTGGCACCGGCCCCTACAAGGTGGTCGACTTCAAGCCGGACAACGTTCTGGTTCTCGAAGCCCATGACGATTACTGGGGCGGCGAGCCGCCGATCAAGACGCTTCGCTTTGTCGTGGTTCCGGAAGTCGCCAGCCGCGTCAACGGTCTGCTTTCCGGCGAGTACCAGTTCATCACCGACGTGCCTCCGGACCAGATCAAGACCATCGAGGACGACGCCAAGTTCGAAGTCGTCGGCGGCCCGATCACCAATCACCGCCTGATGGTGTTCGACAAGAACAACGGCCCGATGCAGAATCCGAAAATCCGTCAGGCCATGACGCACGCGATCGATCGCGACACCATCGTCAGCGCCCTGTGGGGCGACCGCACGGCGGTTCCGGCCGGACTGCAGTGGGAATATTACGGCGACATGTACCTGTCGGACTGGACCGTTCCGGAATACGACCCGGAACTCGCAAGGAAGCTGGTTCAGGAGTCCGGTTACAACGGCGAACCGATCATCATGCGCGTTCTGAACAACTACTACACCAACCAGGTGTCGACGGCGCAGATCAACGCCGAAGCCTTCCGCCAGATCGGCCTGAACATCCAGATGGAAATGAAGGAAAACTGGCAGCAGATCTTCGACACCGAATCCGGTCCGCGCATGGTTCGCGACTGGTCGAACTCGGCTCCGTTCCCGGATCCGGTTTCCTCGATCGTCAACCAGCATTGCCAGAACGGCCAGCAGCAGCAGGTCGGCGAGTGGACGAACGAGGAGTTCAACGAACTCTGCATCAAGCTTGAGACCTCGACGGATCTGGAGGAGCGCCGCGCGGCTTTCCAGCGGATGCTCGAGATCGCCGAGCGTGAAGATCCCGCCTACACGGTTCTGCATCAGAGCGCGATCTTCTACGGCAAGCCGAAGAATATCGACTGGACCTGGTCCGGCCTGCAGTCGATGGACTTCCGCGGCGACAACTTCAAGGTCAACAATCTGGCGAACTGACCTTTCCGCAAACGGGCCGGGACGCATGCGTTCCGGCCCGGTTCTTTTCGGGGAGGTGAGGAGAGTCAGGGTTGAACTGAATGGACGCGATAGTCTCCATACGCAACATGACGGTGGACTTTGACCAGGGCCACCGTTTCGTCCGTGCGCTGCACGGCATTTCACTGGACGTCGGACGCGGCGAAACCGTCGGGATCGTCGGCGAATCCGGATGCGGCAAGTCGATCACCTGGCTTGCGGCGCTCGGTCTGCTCGGGAAACGCGCGCGGGTCGGCGGTCGCGTCATGATGGGCAGCAAGTCTCTACTTGATCTGGACCCGAACGGCCTTGCGGACATTCGCGGCGGCAAGATCGCGATGATCTTTCAGGATCCCTCGAGTTCGCTCAATCCGGTGCACCGGATCGGCCGCCAGATCGGCGAGGCGCTGCGTCTGCATCGCGGCCTGCGCGGCGGCGCGGCGAAGGCGGAGGCCAAGCGCCTGCTTGACCGCGTCGGCATATCCAACGCCGCCCAGCGGCTGAACGAATATCCGCACGAACTCTCCGGCGGCATGAACCAGCGCGTGATGATCGCGATGGCGCTTGCGGGCGAACCGGAAGTCCTGATCGCCGACGAACCGACGACGGCGCTCGACGTGACGATCCAGGCGCAGATCCTCGATCTGTTGCGGGAACTCAGCGCCGACAATGAAATGGCGCTGGTTCTGATTTCCCACGATCTCGGCGTCGTCGCCGACATGACGGAACGGGTGGCGGTGATGTATTGCGGCCGGATCATCGAGCAGGCTGCGACCGACGCTCTGTTTTCGCGGCCGGTTCATCCCTATACGCGCGGCCTGATCGCGGCGCTGCCGGATATCGTCGGACCGAAACGGCGCCTGGCGTCGATCCCCGGCACGGTGCCGCCGCCGGACAGGCTTCCGCCTGGCTGCAGTTTCGCGCCGCGCTGCGGCAGGGCCGACCAGGCCTGCACGGACAGACAGCCCGAACTCGCAGGAATCGGAGGCCAGGGTCACGACGTTTCCTGCCTGCACGCTACCGAGCTGGCGATGACCGCCATGCGCGAGGCAGCCAGCAATGAAATGGAACGGGCATGAACGCTGCAGACAAACCGCTGCTTTCGGTGACCAACCTCAAGCGGCACTATGACGTGCGACTGCCCGGAGGACTGTTCGGAACGCCGGCCACGCTGAAAGCGGTGGACGGGATTTCGTTCGAAATCATGAAAGGCAAGACGCTTGGCCTTGTGGGCGAGTCCGGTTGCGGCAAGTCGACGACCGCCAAGCTGGTGCTCGGACATATCCCCGTCACCGCCGGAGAGATACGCTTCGACGGCGAGAAGGTGACGGCGAACCACAATGCGCAATGGCGCGCGATGCGGCGGCGCATGCAGATGATCTACCAGGATCCGCTGGGCGCGCTCGACCGCCGGCTGAGCGTCGCCGACCAGATCGGCGAGCCGATCCAGATCCACACGCCGGAAACGCCGAAGGCCGAGAGGGACGAACGGGTCGCCTCCCTGATGGCCGACGTCGGCCTGCGCCGCGACATGGCGGACCGGTTTCCGCACGAATTGTCGGGCGGACAGCGCCAGCGCGTGGTCATTGCAAGGGCGCTTTCCCTGAAACCGGATCTGCTGGTGGGCGACGAGCCGGTGTCCGCCCTCGACGTCTCCATCCAGGCGCAGGTGCTGAACCTGCTCGACGACCTTCGGCAGAGCACCGGCTTTACCGCGCTGTTCATCAGCCACGACCTGAAGGTGGTGCGGCAGATGTCGGACCGCGTCGCCGTCATGTATCTCGGCCGGATCGTGGAATCCGGCGCGCCGGAAGAAGTCTTTCGCAGGCCTCAGCATCCCTATACGCAGGCGCTGGTGTCGGCGATCCCGACAATCCGGCGCAGCGCGGTCGCAAATCGCATCGTGCTGAAGGGCGATCCGCCGAACCCGGTCAACGCGCCACCGGGATGCCCCTTCCATACGCGGTGTCCTTCCGCCATTGCACAATGCAAATCGGAGGTTCCGGCGCTGCTTGAGACCGCCGGGCACAAGGTCGCCTGTCATCTCGTCAACAATGCGCCTGCCGGCGCCGGCATTGCGGCGGAGTAGTCATGCTGCGTTACACGCTTCTGCGCATCTTTCGCGCGCTTATCACCGTCACCCTCATCGTTTCGCTCGCCTTTGTGATCTTGCGACTGTCCGGCGATCCGGCGATCATCATTCTCGGTCCCGAAGCCCCGCCCGAAGCCTATGCGGCCTTTCGCGCTAACTGGGGCCTCGATCAGCCGATCTGGATCCAGTATCTCAAATATTTCGGCGCGGTGTCGCAGGGCGATCTCGGCAATTCGATGCGTGACGGCCGCTCCGCCCTGCAGGTGGTTGGCGAACGCGTGCCGCTGACCCTGGCGATCACCATTCCGGCGCTTTTCCTGAAGATTCTGATCGGTCTGCCCGCCGGCATCTGCGCGGCGCTCTACCGCAACACCTATATCGACCGGTTGATCATGACGGTGTCCGTGATGGGCTTCACCGTGCCGAGCTTCGTCCTCGGACTGGTGCTGGCGCTTATTTTCGCGGTGAAGCTGGGCTGGCTGCCGTCCGGCGGGTCGGACACCTGGCAGCACGCCATTCTGCCGGTCCTGACCATGGGGCTCATCGGCGCGGCCGTTATCGCGCGCTTCACGCGTTCGGCGATGCTGGAGGTGCTCGGGCAGCCCTATATCCGCTCCGCTTCGGCGAAGGGACTCGTCTGGCGCGACGTGGTGACGTCGCACGCCCTGCCGAACGCCGCCATTCCGACGCTGACCATCGTCGGCTTCATGGTCGGCTCGCTCGTCGCCGGCGCCGTCGTCGTCGAAAGCGTGTTTTCCTGGCCCGGCGTTGGGCGATTGCTGGTGACGGCCGTCGCCAATCGCGACCTGGCGGTCGTGCAGGTGATCCTGCTCTTCATCGGCTTCACCATGGTGTTCGCCAATCTCACGGTCGATCTTCTCTATGGCTGGGTCGATCCGAGACTCAGAACGAAACAGCTTCAGGCGGGGAGCTAGGTCAATGACACTCGAACTCAACGATCCCAAGAACATCGCCGAGGACAGCGGCTCGGGCAGCGTATTCACCTCCAAGGACAGGCTGACCGCGTTTTTCGAAACCTGGCCGCCGCTCGTGCTTTTCGCGCTGTTCTGGATCGCTCTCTGCGCCGTCGTTGTGGCGTTCGCGCCGCTGATAGCTCCATACGACTTCATGGCGATGGATCTGCCGGCGCGCCTGACGCCGCCGGTTTTCTTCGGCGGCGTGTGGACGCATCCGCTGGGTACGGACGAACTGGGCCGCGACGTGCTTTCGCGGCTGATCATCTCGATCCGCATCTCCGTCGTGATCGCGTTTCTGTCCACGCTGATCGCGGCGACGCTTGGCGTGACGCTCGGCTTTCTCGCCGCCTATTTCCGGGGCAGGGTGGAGCAACTGATCCTGATCCTTATCGACGCGCAGGCTTCGATGCCCTTCATGATCATCGCGCTCGCCGTGCTTGCCTTTCTCGGCAACTCGCTGACTCTTTTCGTGATCCTGATGGGTTTCTACGGCTGGGAGAGGATTGCCCGCATTGCGCGCGGGCTCGCCATTTCCGCCAACGAACAGGGCTACGCGACGGCCGTGCGTGATCTCGGCGCCTCGCCGTGGCGCATCTATTCGCGCCATATCCTGCCGAACATCGCCTCCACCCTGATCGTCTCCATGACGCTGAATTTTCCGGAAGTCATTCTGCTGGAATCCGGATTGTCCTTTCTGGGACTTGGCATCCAGCCGCCGATGACATCGCTCGGCAACATGGTCGGCTATGGCCGCGACTACATCCAGTCGGCCCCGTGGATCATGCTCGCGCCGAGCGTGGCGATCGTGCTGACGACGCTCTCCATTTCGATCGTCGGCGACTGGATGCGCGATCTGTTCGACCCGACCCTCAAATAGGACCGGGGTCGGCCGGCCGGCGGCGCAATTTTCAGGAAATGGCTCGTATATCGCGGCAAACCGCTCTACAAGGATGGCCGAACTCAGTCGCGGCCAGCCGTTGTTGGGGCGTCTGGCGTTGCGGCGTGTTGTCTGTCGCGAATATCGTTCAAGTCTGAAGGAAGCATTTATGGCATTGGTGCAAATCGTCGTCGGAAGCGTCAGGGAAAAACGCGTTGGCCTGAAGATCGCAGAGTGGTTCATGGAAACCGGAGCCGGCAGAGATGATATCGAACTCGAACTGGTCGATCTCAAGGAAGTTAATCTTCCGCTGTTCGACGAGCCGAACCATCCGCGTTTCGCCAATTACGTCCATGACCACACGAAAGCCTGGAGCGAGACCGTCGCGCGGGCAGACGGCTTTGTATTCGTGACGCCCGAATACAATCACAGCTTTCCACCGGCGCTGAAAAACGCAATCGACTATCTCAGCCAGGAATGGAAATACAAACCGGCGGGTTTCGTGAGCTATGGCGGCGTGGCCGCCGGAACCCGCGCCGTCCAGGCGCTGAAGCCGGTTCTGGCCTGTTTCCAGATGCCGCTGGTGCTGGAAAATGTGCATATTCCATTCGTCGGCTCGCTCTTCAACGAGGACGGCGCGTTCGTTCCGCCCGAGGGCCTGGATGAAGCCGCGCGCCTGCTGCATGACCGCATGGCGTTCTGGATCGAGCACCAGGCCGGGTTGCGGGAGTCGTAAGGCTCAAAACTTGACGAAGGCGCCGGAGATGATCGCGAGGCCGTCGCGATAGGAGGCGTCCGTCGCCTCGTAGCGATAGCTGCGGACGCCGATATAGAATTTCGTCTCCCAGTCTTTCACGTCCTGAACGAATTGCAATCCCCAGGATCGGCTGACGTCGTCGTCGGAATTGATCGAGTCTCCGAGATAGGCGTCGACGGAGAAGGCCGTCTTTCCGAATTCGAACCAGTCGACCTGATAGCCGAGCTTGCCGTAGGCGTATCGGCTGGTCTGCCCGGATTCCCGGCGCTCCGCGGCTGCGAGCGTGAGGCTTATTCCGCTTGGATTGTGGAGGGCGGACACCGAGCCGTCGATGAGCGTTTCGTCGCCGTCAAAGGTCTGCGACCAGGCGACCGCCCCCGACAGGCTGACCGGACCAAGCTTCTGCGCATAGCGCAACGCGAGGTCCCAGCCGAGATTGTCCTCGCGCTCCGGGACGACCGTTTCACCGATGGATCCCGACAGGATAAAGCCGTTCCAGCTTGGCGTGTCGTAGCGAAAGCGCAGGCGCCGTCCGAAACCGTCCATGTTCTCGAAGGTGTTTCTCACCTCGATGTCCGACAATGACCCGTCGGCAAGCCGGTACAATTGTCCGCCGGCGATCCTTTCGACCCGCGACTGGCCGACCAATGCGGTGTTGGAGAGGTCGACTTCGGCCGATCCGTCCGAAGCCATGCTTCCCTGACCAAGCCAGACGGTTCCGTAAGTTTCGCTGACCACATAGAACTCCGCCTTGCGGAGGTTGGTTTCCCAGTCGATCGGATTGTCGTTCTGGTTGACCACCTTTGTGGAATAAGGCGCCCATCCAAACTCGACCTTTCCGGTCCACTGCCAATCGTCGTATTGCGGCGACTTTAACTGGAAGCCGAACCGCGATTCCGATCCCCAATTGTCGACCGGAAAATAGGAACGGTTCGACGCGCCGTCGTCATAGGAAAGCAACGCCTTGTTCAAATGGCCGTAAAAGCGCAGCGAGAAACCGGCTTCCTGCAACAATCGACGCGGCCTGACGCCTTGTGTGACGACGGCTTCGTCGTCGACCAGCTCCTCGGTCGAGAGCGTCACGGGATCGTCTGCCTGCGCTACGCCATGCCAGGCGCTGACTGCAATGAGCGCCAGCAGAACCGATCTGTGAGCGGATCTTGTCATGGCGAGGGTTTCCGCGACCTCACTGGTTCAGCAGCAATGGGCCCTGACCAAGCAGTATGATGGGGGCGCTGGCCAGGTCCGTAGCAAGCCGCTTGAAGGTTAGGTCGTTGTCGGCGTCGCCGGCGATGCTTCCCTGTGATTCCAGCCGCCTTCCAATCAGTTGCACAACTTCCGGCGCATCGGCGAATTTGGCGTGATGCAGACTGGTTTTGTCGTCGATCTGCGACAGGTCGACCACAGCGACACCGAGTTCCGCCAGCCTTTGGGAATCGGCGTTGCCGACGCGGTTGATTCCCCCGGCAATTCTCTGGGATACGGATAGAGCGCGGTCATTTTCCGATATCATGACCCAGAACTGCCGCCTGTCGGCCGGCAGATCGTCAAGCTGGGTCGTAAACAGGTCCATATCGATATCCGGCGACGCCAGGATGATGTTCTTTACGCGGCCCGATGTGTCATACCTGCCCTGAAGATGGGCCTGCCGTATTGCTTCGACGGTCAGCAGGTTGCCCATGGAGTGCGCCATGATATCGAACTCGGCTGGACCTGCCTGGGCGAGCAGCGTTGCGCCTTCGATCAGCCTGTCGCGGGCCGACAGAGCGCTGTTCATATCGTAGACGTAGTTCCATGTCTTGCCGCGGGAGGCCCAACTGAACACAACCGGGATCCCCTGGAAATTCATGTCGTTGGCCAATTGCGCCGTGCGCAGAATAGCCGCGGTCATCGTGGTGTTGTAACCGTGAACGAAGAGCAGGATGCGTTTGTCAGGCTTCGGCAGTTCGGCGAGTTCGCCGCCGATGCTCGCCTGAAACTGTTTTGCGTCGCTGAAGATGACCGGATCGATGATGGTGAAGTTCTTGCGCGGATCCGGCGGGCCTTTGTCAGACCTTTCGATTTCGCCCGTCTGGTGGTCAGGCGGGATGGTGACGGTGACGCGGGCAAGGCCAAGGCCCTCGCTGCGTTCTCCCGAATACATCAAGGAGGGGTCATCCGACGCCGCGCGTGTCGTCATCACGTAGACGTCGCGCTTCTTGACGCCGTAGGCGTTGACTGCCTGAGCCGGCGCGGCAAGACCAATGATATTGTCCGGAGGTCCGGAGCAGCCGTTTAACACGATGCCGAGAACGAGCGCCGGAAGCAGTATTTTCAGCAGTTTCATATGTTTCATGGCAGCCAGATCAACCGGCCGTAATGTGACTGGCCGCAGAAGAATTTTACGCTAGACAAGAAGCCGGGCGGACCTTCAGGCCCGCCCGGCAGAGGGTCAGTTCGAACTTTCGCTCGAAGAAGAACCGTCACTGCTCTCTTCGGCCGCCGGTTCACTGTCCGATGCTCCGTCCGTGGCGGCGGCTTCCGGTTCGGCGGGCGCATCCGCGGCGGGCTCGGCAGCGGCAGGGGCCGCTTCCCCGGAGGAGCCGGCCGAAGCATCCGCCGGCGCGCTTTGCGTTTCCTGACCGGTGGTCGCTGGTTCCGCAGCGGGCGCAGGAGGCTGTTCGGGCGCAAGCGTCGCCGTGTATTCGGCGGCGATCGCATTGGCCGTTTCGGTATCCACGACGCCCGTGACGGGCAGTCCGTACCAGTCCTGGAAGGCGCGCACAGCGTCGTCGGTTCCCCGGCCAAAGACACCGTCTGCGCCACCGCCAACACTGAAGCCTATCGCAATCAGCGCGTTCTGCAGCGTGCGAACCCGATCACCCCTGATGTAGGGCGACTGAAGGCTGAGCTCGATATCGCTGTCGTTGCTCGCCTGCGTGCTGGGCTTCGGCGTGTCCTCGTCGGACGAAACGATCTCGTAGACCTGTTCGTCCTGGTAGTAGGTCGGCCGATAGATGACGCCGTTGCATGCGTACACCGTGTCACCCTGGTCGACATACTCCTGACAATCGCTTCCGTTGTCCGGCAGCGCCGATACGAATGCCAGCGTCGCGCCGGCGACAATCGCCGTATTGTACCAGCCCCATCCGGGGTTCCAGTAGTAGTTGCCCCAGCGATAGTGCGGCGGGCGATAGTAGGGCGGGCGATAGTAGGGCGGGCGCCAGTTGGGCGGCCGGTAACCGGGCGGACGATAGCCGGGCGGACGTCCGGCGATAGGCGGACGGCCATGCGGCGGACGAGCCCCCGGCGGCCTGGTTCCCGGCGGACGCGTATGGGGCGGCCGGCCTGGCCCTGCGCCTGGTCCCGCGCCCGGGCGACCGCCCGGAGGCCGCGCGCCGGGAGGCCGTGATCCCGGCGGACGCGTGGACGGCGGTCTCGACGGCCTGTTCGGACTTGCCGATGGGCGGCTGGACGGCCGTGACGCCGGCCTGGATGATGGCCGAGACGCCGGTCTCGAAGACGGCCTGGAAGCCGGTCTCGACGATGGACGCGCCGAAGGCCTGGAAGATGGGCGGGACGACGGCCGGCTGGCGCTGGGGGGGCGAGGCCGCGCAGAATGTCCGCGCGAGACGCCAGCCCCTCGCGGACGCGCCTTTGGAGCGCCGTGGAATCCGCCGCCATGACCGCCGGGACGGGCCTGAGCCTGATCCGGCGTGTAATCGTTCGGAACGAACAGCTTTTCCGGCGGATTGCCGAGCGCGAAAGCAGCCAGGGCTGATACAAGAAGGAACTTTCTCATAGTCTTTGCTCCTTACTGATCCGACGAGGATTTGGTCATGGCAGAAAGCTGCGGAAAGTAGAGCCGCAACGCGCCTTCGTCCGGTTCGAATTTGAACTGCGCCGGATCGGTGTCCGGTCCGGCGTCCCAGTCGGACATGAAGACCCGGTACTGCGGATCTTCCGGATCGTTGCGACGCGTACCGAACAGCATCAGGGGCCAGGGCGCTTCTTCGTCGGCGGAGATCCAGACCTGCCAGTCCTCATCGGCTTCCCGGAAGACGATATGATGCGCTTCCTGGCCGGCGATCAGGGTGGTTCCGAGATAGGCCGCCGCCTCGACATCGCTCAAAAGTTCGTCGGGAAAGCTCTCGCTCAGGATCGACCACATGGGCAATACGGTGCCGGTCTTTTCCCGAACAGCCTCGACCAGATCGTCAAAACTGCCGGAGAATTCGGTGCTGACGTAGAAGTCTTCATTGGGAGAAAAAATCGTGAATTCCGAACCGTCCCAGTAATAGTCGCGCAACGTGTCTTCACGTTCGGTATGGGAGTAGAAACCGGAGTCCCGGACCATCAGCGTATTGCCGCTGCGTATGTAGGTGATTTTCTGATCATCCGTCACTTCATCGAACGTGACGAACCAGGAAAACGAAAATGCTGGCCGGGATGCGAGAAATTTCGCACTGTTCAGGACAATTTCCGTCGCCTCGGTCTCAATGTCGGTGGACTGTGTGAATGCCGGCGTCGCTGAGCCAAGACTGGCGGCGAACACCGCTGCAACGAGCGTTTTCATCGGGAATGTACTCCTCCCTGCATGAGGTACATTGCTGCGTTATCCAAAACCGATTTACAACCAAAGATTGCAATTATGTTTCCGATCCTGGCGCGGAGTATTTATCCGACCTTTGGATGTAAAAAGCAAGACAAGTAACGTTACTGAATTTGTCTCCGAAACCATGCAGAAAATTCAATTTTCGCTTCATGGTAAAGTAACTTGTGTTATTAGTTCGGCTGCGGGGCAGCAGGAACAAGTTCTGGCCGAAGGCAGAGTTCCTTATCGAAACGCGTCGATTTTGCCGGTTATAGCACCGAGTTGAAACTGGAATGGCGAAAACAGGTGATTCGCCGCGTTGAGGAAGAGAATTTCTGCAGGTTCGTTCTTTGCAGCGCGCTGGACGGACAACATCGAACAGGGCGGGGAGCGCCCGGCTGAACGGGATGCGGTCGCCATCGACCAACGCGGCTTATCATTGCCGGCTTCTGAGGGAAGCATCAGAGTCTCTATCGTGGGAAGGAAAAAAACGATGCGCAAACTGGTCTTTACAGCGATGACCCTGGTCATGGGCGTGAGCAGCCAGGCGTTTTCCGCAGACATGGTCTACGAACCTGCGCCAGTTGCGCCGCCGCCTGTCGAAACCAAGGAATGGACCGTCACCATCGCTCCCTATATCTGGGGCGCCGGCCTGACCGGCGATGTCGGCGTCTTCGGGCGGGATCCGACAGAAGTCGACATGACTTTTGGCGATGTGCTCGAAAATCTTGATGTCACCGGGATGATCGTCGGCGAGCTCCATAATGGTCAGTGGGGCGTGCTGGCCGACCTGATCTACGTGCAACTGTCAACGACCGAAAGGGTATTCGGCCAGGTGCAGAACACGCCGGCGGAACTCAGGGTCGGTCTTGAGGCGACCACGTTCACAGCCACCCTGATGGGAGAGTATCGCGTTGTCTCCCAGCCGAACTATATCGTGGATCTGATGGCCGGCGCCCGCGTCTGGAGCGTCCACGACGATATCAGCGCCACTCTTTCAGCGGGCGGCGCGCCGATCGCCGGCCTGAGCGGCAGCGACGGCGCCACATGGGTCGACCCGATGATCGGCGTCAAGGGACGCGTCGATCTCACGCCGAAATGGAATCTCAGTGGATGGGGCATGATCGGCGGTTTCGGCGCGGGTTCGGAAATCACCTGGGATCTGCTCGGCGCTGTCGGGTACAAATGGACGGACAAGTTTTCCACGCGTGTCGGCTATCGCGCGCTTGGAGTCGACTATTCCGATGACGGTTTCGTCTACGACACCATCCAGCATGGACCGGTGATCGGATTTCTATTCTCGTTCTGAGTTTCAGCGGCTATTGCAGCCTTTGCCGCAATTGCATGATCAACTGCTGAATCTGCGGGTCGTTCGGCTGGAGACGGTCGAGGGTCTCCAGGCGCGCCAGCGCTGATCGCAGATTGCCGGCCTGGAGTTCGTAGCTGATCAGAGCCTCGAGAATCGCCTGGTCATACGGGTGGCGCTGCAGCGCTCTCGTCAATTGCGCGATCGCGCCCTGAGCGTTGCCGGTGTCGTGCAGCGCGACGGCGTAGACATAGGCGTAACGGGGATTGTCGACGGCGCGTTCGGCTGCCCGGCGCAACCATGACATGGCTTCCGGAATATTCCGCTGGCGCACCAGCACGAGCCCGAGCGCATGCGCGAGGTCGGCCGAATCCGCATTGGCCTCGAGCATCTCGCGCAACAGGGATTCCGCCGCCTGCTCGTCGCCGCGGGCGCGGTAGAGCTCCACGAGGCCGATAGCGGCCGGCGCGAAGGTGGGATCCCGCTTCAAGGCGGTCTCATAGTAGCGCTCCGCTTCGGCAAGATTGCCCTGTTCCATGTTGAGCAGGGCGAGATTGGCGTTCGCTTCCGGGCGTTCGGCGTTGAAGAGTTGGCCGTCAATATACTCGGCGAGGGCGCTTTCGAATTTTTCGCGCGTCGCCTCACTCATCATCGCTTCGGGCTCGCCCACCATCGCGCGGGCGGCGTCCATGCGCACGAGCATGCTTTCATCGTCGAGCAGCGGAGACAGCGTGTTGAGCGCCGTCATCGTATCGGCCCGACCGACCGTCGGGATAGCGGCGGAACGCACGATGGGATCGCTGTCGGAGAGTTTTTCGCGGGCCAGGCGCACCGCCTCCGGCGTCGGGTTGGCCGCGATGCGGGCGAGCGCGCTGGCGGTGACGATCGGCGGCTTTTCGGCCGCGTCGAGCCAGGCGATCAGCGCTTCGCGGGAGCCCGGCGCGCCGCGGTCGCTTGCGTGAAACAACTCCGCGAAATCCTGGTGTCCCCTGGCCGGTTCGCCGAACCACTCGACCAGCCGATCCACCGCCCATTGCGCGTTCTGTGTTTCGTGGCAGTGGTTGCAGGCGTTGGGAGCCCCCGTGCTGATCGTGAGATCGGGGCGGGGAATGCGCAGCGAATGATCGTGCCGGGCGTCGACGATCATGTAGTTGGTGGTCGGCATGTGGCACGACGCGCATTGCGCCCCTTCGGTTTCGGGCGTGTGGTGGTGATGCTCGGCCGTGTCGAAGACTTCCGGCTCGTGACACTGGCCGCACAGGGCGTTGCCTTCCAGAAGGAGCTTGCCCGAATGAGGCTCATGACAATCGGAGCAGGTGACGCCTTCAGCGTGCATCTTCGACTGCAGGAACGAGCCGTATTTGTAGACCTCGTCGAGTTGCTGGCCGTCGGAATAGTAGAGGCCCGGGGACAGGAGCGAGGGGCGGAACGCCGAGAGAAACTCGGCGGCGTGATGCGGATCGTCCGAGAACTGGCCCCGCCGCGCATGGCAACCGGCGCACAGATTGATCTCCTTCATGGTTGTGCGCGGGGTCGACCGGAGGGCCGTGCCCGCGTCGCCCGGTTCCCAGAACACGTCCTCCCGCTCATCAAACCGCAGCGCGAAACCGGCGCCTTGCGACATGGGTGGACGGTCGTCTTCAGCCGTTTCCAACCACAGGAGGTGGTCCTTGCCCGGTCCGTGGCAGGCCTCGCAGCCGACATTGATCTCGGACCACGTCGTCGAAAACAGATCCGTCTCGGGATCGTAGTTCTTTTCAAGATTCGTGGAGTGGCACCAGGCGCACTGATAGTTCCAGTTCTGGTCGATCCCCGTCCAGTGGATCGGATCGCCGGCTGAAAGCTTCATATCCGGATAGAGATGGAACCACCGCTGTCCACCTTCGGCTTCGGGTCTGGAATCCCAGGCAATTCCCAACGCCTGATAGCGGCCTCCGGGTAGTGCGATCAGATATTGCTGCAGCGGCGTGACGCCGAAAGTGTAGTCGATCTCGAAATCCTGCAGTTCGCCGTCGGGGCCATCCGTGTTGACGACATACTTCCCGTCGCGCTGGAAGAAGGTGGTCGTGACGCCGTCTTTCGAGAATGTCTCGCCGTCAAAGGGCGCAAGCACGCTTTCGCTGTCGGCCTCCAGCATGGCGTGCGCATGGTGCGAGCCGCGCCAGAGTTCCGCCTCGCCCTGATGGCAATCGGCGCAGACCTCGCTGCCAACGAACCCGGCTTCGTCCTGCGCCGGAGCGGACATGGCGCTTGCCAGAATCGCGGGCAGGGCGATTGCGAGTGCTGTCGTGAGCGATTTGAAACTTGCAAACAAGAGCGGTTCCTACGTGGCTGCGGGCTGCGCTGGCTGAATCAGGAAGTCCAACTCTATCCTGACAAGGGGCGGATTGTCAGGATGGGCCATGGTCGACGACGGGATTGAGGGGCGGCAGGGCGATGGCTTTCTCCTTCTGCAGCGCCTCGCGCCGAACGTCGCCGAGTACGGAGCGCAATCGCCGCCATGCGGACGCGTCCGGCGTCGATGGAGACGCGCCGAAACGCGCGGCTCCAATGGCCGTCAATGCATTGCGAAGGCCAGGATCGAACCGCGGATCGGCGCCGGCGAGCTTCCCGGCCCAGAGATCGAGTGATGAGAGAAGGCGCGAGAGGTCCCGGTCGCGCGCCGCTTTTTCGACCAGACTGAAGGCGTGTTGTTCGGATTCCAACCGGCGTTGACGGCGATCGCGAAGAATGCCGCGAACCAGCGGAATCAGCCATCGCAACAGCAACGTCACGGCCGCAATCAAGACGACGCCCGCAAGCGCCAGAGCCGCGATCGCGCGCCAGTCGCGTGTTCCGACAGACGATGGCGGCGGACCGTCGACATGGACGGAGAAACCGTCAACCGTCGCGGTTTCCACCCTGCGCGACGTCAGATTGTACCAGTCGAGCGAGACGGACGGCCATTCGCCGGTCGCGCCGCCCTCTGCAAGCAGGGTTGCGCGCTCCGTCCGGCTTCCGCTGTAGACGCCGCGGTCCTGCTTTTCGTCTACGGCCGGTTCGTCTTCGTATATCGCGATGCCCGCAATAGTGTGGTCCGGCAAAAGGCGCGGCAGGAACATAGGTGAATTGCCGGCGATCTCTGCTTTCATCGTAATGACGACGCCGTCGCCGGGTTTCATGGTTTCCGGATCACCCTCGACGATCGCCTCCAGCTTCAGGTTTTCGGCGGAAATGAATGGATTGAGGTTTTCCGCGCCTTCCGGAATGACGCCGGTCAGGGTAATCGTCGGCGTATCGAGCCTGACTTGCGTCGCCTGCCTCGTCTCCGGATCGGAATAGGTCACCAGGATTGGTTGCGGCGGTATGGTGAACCGCCCGGCGATCATGGGGGAAATGCGCCAGGTTCTCGTCAAACCCGACCAGGTTTCTCCGTTGATCCGGTCGCTTGTCGGGTTGGTCGAGCGTTCGGACAGCCGCACGAGCAGGTTCGGCATATCAAGGCTCGGCCATACGGGCGGTTTCGGCATGAATGTCGGCACCATGACCGTCATGCGCAGGATCAACATCTCGCCAGGCACGGCTTCGGCATCATCGAACTGGACTTCCAGGAACGGCTTGTCGTCAGCGCCTTGCTGCTGGGCGGCCGCCTGCATCAGCGCGGCGAACAGGAAGAACACGGCGACGAGCAATCTCACTGGCTCGCCTCCGGTTTGCCGGCTCTCGCCGCTTCGATGGCAAATCGCTGGCGCAGGAAGTCGCCGGTTCGGGTGTCAACGGTGTTCATCCACTGATCCGCGGTCATCAGGCCGACGCCGTCTTCGCGAGGCGCCTCCATTCTGGTCTCGACCCCGCGATTGCCTTCGTTGTCGAAGACGACCTCGTCGGCGCCGATGCCGCCGCTTTCGCCGGTGTCCGACTGCTCGCGGACCCTTTCCACGTAGTCGACGATCTCGCGCGCCGTTTCGAGATTTTCCTCGGCGTGGGGATAGTCCGGATCGCGCTGCAGCGCCGTTTCGAAGGCGCGTACGCCGTCGCGGTAGGAGCGGGACTTGATATGCGCCATTCCCTGGATAAACGCCGCTTCGGCGGTGTCGACGCGGTCGAGCGTTATGACGGCTTCCTCGTACTGGCCGCTGCGGTATTGCGCATAGCCGCGCCAAAGCGGATCGGCGAAGAGGTCTGCCGCCTTGTCGAAGTTCCTGTTTTGAAAGGCGATGCGTCCCTGCTGGTCCGGCGTCAGGAACCAGTCGGCGACGCCGTCGGCGCGCGCCGGGGCAGAATGAAAGAGACCCGGTATGGCGATGGCGGCGATGACGGCCCAGCGCATTGTCCAGCCCTGACGGAACCAGAAGAGGATCAGAAGCGCAACCGGCCATGCCAGCCAGTACCCCCGGTCTTCCCAGGGTTGTTCGGTGTTTTCCAGAAGCGCCTGACGGTAGGCGGCGTTGAGAAGCCGGTCCAGCCTGTCGATGTCGGTGGCGTCGGGCGTGACGCTGACGACCGGAACGGTGAGCTGGTCCAGGCCGCGGTCCCTGCGATCCTCCCGCAGCATCGCCAGGAAGACGACCGGTTGTCCGGCGTCGTTGATGGCGGCGGCGTCCGCGGGGTCGAGGCCGTCGGCGACAAAGAGAATGCCTCCGGGCGTTTCTTCGCTCGCCAGCAGGTCGAGCCCAAGCTGCAGGGCGAGCCCCGCGCGTTCGCCCTCCCGGGGCATGATCTGCGGATTGAGCCCTTCGAGATAGGGCGTCATGACCGACGGATCTTCAGTCATCGGAACGACCAGATGGGCGCTGCCCGCATAGGCGACGAGCGCGGTCCTGGCGCCGGCGCGCAGTTTCAAAAGATCGCGGATCTTCTGTTTGCCTCTTTCGAGGCGCGACGGGGCGATGTCCTTGTCCTCCATCGACGGCGTGACCTTGAGGGCCACGACCACGGGCGCCGATTGTGCGACGAAGGGATCGGGCGTGCGCGACCAGGTCGGCCCCGCGGCGCCGATCGCAAGCAGGATGAGCGCGGCGGCGACCCCGTCGATCGGCTGCAGGCGCCGCCGCTCATCTGCGCCAAGAACCAGCGCGGCGCGCAGATGCGGCGCAAGCCCGTCCGCGGGTATGTCCCGGCTGTAGGCGGAACGACGCACCGGCCACCAGATCACGATCACCACAGGGATAAAAAGAAGCAGGAGCGGCCTGATGAAATGAAATGCTTCGAGCGATACGAGGAAGGCGTTCACGCGGCCGCCCTCCGTCGGGAGCCGGCATGCAGCAGGACGACCGTTCCGAGGCCGACGAGCGCCGCAAGCGCAAGCGGGATATATGCGAGCGGCTGACGCGGCCGGTATGACAGCACCTCGACCTGACGCGGCGCCAGTTCATCGATCCGGTCGTAGACGGCGTTCAGGTCCGTTTCGTCTTCCGCGAAGAAGAACTCGCCGCCTGTTCGCGAAGCGATGTTTTCCAGCGCGTCGAGATCGACACGGGCTTCACCCGTCGCGTCGGGATCGCCGACGCCGACGGTGTAGATTTCGACCCCGTGACCGGCGGCGATTTCCGCAGCGTTGATCGGGCTCATCGTGCTCGAGGTGTCGCTGCCGTCCGACAGCAGGATCAACAGGCGCTGTTCGATGTCGCTGGCTTCAAACGTTCTTATCGAGAGGCCTATGGAGTCGCCGAGCGCCGTATGAGGGCCGGCCATGCCGACCTCGGTGATGTCGAGCAGGCTGATCACGGTGTCCAGATCTTCGGTGAGCGGGGCCTGAACATAGGCTTTCGAGCCGAAGACGATGAGCGCCATGCGATCGCCCTCGCGGCGCTCCACGAAACTGCGCACCACGTCGCGCACCGCCTCCAGACGCTGTTTGCGCGCGCCGTCGGGCGCAATGAAGTCGCGCGTGTCCATCGATCCGGAAATATCGATGGCGAGCACGACGTCGCGGGCGGACTTGGTGATTTCGATCGGTTCGCCAACCCGTTCCGGCCGCGCCATCGCCAGCACGACGAGGCACCAGCAGACGATTGCAGCGAGCATTTGCAGCCTGCTTCGCGTCAGCACGATTGCGCCCGAACGCGGCGCAACGCCAATCGTCTCGACGATCTTGCGAAAGAACGGAAACCGCAGGGCGGGAACCTGCTTGCGATGCGGCGGCGCGAAGCGCCAGACAAGCCACGGCAGCGGCAGCAGGAGAAACGCCCAGGCGAAACCGAGGGAGATCATGCCGCTGTCTCCACCGGACGGACCTTGTGCGTGCGGATCCAGCGCGCGACGGCCTGGCGAAACTCGGGCGGCGAGGCTGTGATGTCCCGCCGGTAGGGCGCAAGCAGCATGTCCCGGCAAGCCTCGCTCGCGAATTGCCCGTCGCCTCCGGTTTTATCAAGAAAGCCGATCCAGTCGGCGCCGACGAGGCCGGCCACCTGTTCGCGCGGCCAGGCGACGAGCGCGCACCGCCGCAAGACGGCGGCGATGGCGGCGGCGTCGCCGCCCGCCGCATCGAGTTCCGCCAGCGCCGCCCTGCGATAGGCGTTGGCGCGCCATTTGCGCCAGCTTGTGAACGCAAGCCAGGCCAGAAGGCCCAGAACCACGATTACGAGCGCCACCCATCCGAACGTCTGCGGAACCATCGACACCGCCGGCGGCTCTCCGGGCTCGGCGAGTTTGCCGATCAGGTCGACCAGGTTTTCGGTCGTTTCAGGATTGGCGTCTTCGTTCATGACGGCGCCAGCCCCATCAGGCGACGCAATTGCGGAAGCGTCTCTTCGGCCGCGCTGACGGGCAGGACCGGCATGCCATAGCGGCGCTGCCAGTCGAGCACTTCGGCCAGGCGTCCGTGCGCCATCTCGCGCAGGCTTGTGTGCTGCGTCCGGTCGACCGTGTTGACTTCCGCCTGCAACACGCCGTCGGAGACGACGAGGCGCTGGTTCGGAGGCATGTTGTCGGCGAAGGGGTCTGTCACGAGGCCGATGATCAGATCGTTGCGGCGCGCTATGCCGGAGATCAGGCGCGAGGTTTCGTCGTCGATCTCGTCAAAATCGCTCAGAATGACGATGAGATGATTGCGCGGCGCAATTCTCGCGACTGAACGCAGAACCTGGTTCATCGGGATCGGCGCCACATTCGCGGCGTCGGCCCGCAGCAATCCGTTGAGATCGGCGAGCGCGGTGAGGAACCGGTTCAACGCTCTGCGGCTGCGTTCGGGGCGGATTTCAGCAATCCGTTCGTCGCCGAACACGACGCCGCCCAGTCGGTCGTCCTGCCCAAGGATGCGGTAGGCGATGAGCGCGGCCGTTTCGGCGGCTGTCACCGCCTTCATGTTGAGAACAGAGCCGAAGAACATCGACATGCGCTGATCGACGACGAGCAGGGTGGGCCGGTCGCGTTCTTCCGTATAGACGCGGACATGCGGCGTTCCCGTTCGGGCGGTCACTTTCCAGTCGATCGAGCGAATATCGTCGCCCGGCAGATAATCGCGCAGTTCCTCGAAATTCAGCCCGCGACCGCGAAGCCGCGAGGCGTGCCTGCCATTGAGAACGGAGCGTGCGGGCTGACGCGGCAGAAAGCTGAGGCTGCGCGCCTTGCTTTCGAAGGACCTGAGATGCGGGAGTGTGACGTGTATTCTGGCGTCGCCGCCATCCGCGGCCCGGGGTTTCGGGTTCGTCCCCGTTCTGACCCGTGCAGCCGTATCGCGCATGATCCAGCTCCCGACTACGGCAACGCCACTTGCCTGACGATTTCGGCGACCACGGCGTCAGGCGTTACGCCTTCGCCCTGCGCCTCGTAGCTGAGCCCCAACCGGTGACGCAGCACGTCAGGCGCGATCATGCGGACGTCTTCCGGATCGACGTAGTCGCGACCGTTGATCCAGGCATGGGTGCGCGCGCACTTGTCGAGCCCGAGGCTTGCCCGCGGGCTTCCGCCGACCTCGATCCAGCGGGGCAGATCGGCGCCGAAGGACTCCGGATGGCGCGTGGCGTTAACGAGATCCGCCATGTAACGCTCCATGGCTTCAGAAACGTGGATCCGGCCGATCTCCCTGCGCGCATGGAATATCGTGTCCTGGGATATCGGGCTTTTTTCGGTCCGCTTTGGCTTGTCGGATTTTTCCGCCGACGCCGCGATCTCTTCGCCGCGCACCAGCCGGATGACCTCGACTTCGTCCTCGACCGGGGGATAGGTGATGTTCACGTGCATGAGAAACCGGTCAAGCTGGGCCTCGGGCAGGGGATAGGTGCCCTCCTGCTCGATCGGGTTCTGGGTGGCCATGACCATGAAGAGAGGCTCCATGGCGTGGGTCTTGCCGGCGACCGTGACCTGCCGCTCCTCCATCGCCTCCAGCAACGCCGCCTGGACTTTCGCCGGCGCCCTGTTGATTTCGTCGGCCAGAACGATATTGGCGAAGATCGGTCCCGGCTCGAAACGGAATTCGCCGCCTGTCTCGGCCTGGTAGTAGACTTCCGTTCCGGTGACGTCTGAGGGAAGCAGGTCCGGCGTGAACTGTATTCTGCTGAAATCGCATTCGAGGTTCTTCGCCAGCGCCTTGATCGCGCGCGTCTTGGCAAGTCCGGGCAGGCCTTCAACCAGCAGATTGCCGTTTGCCAGCAGGCCGATCAGCAGCCTGTCGATGACGTCGCGTTGTCCGATGATCGCCTCGCCCATGCGATCCCGCAGGGTCGCGACAAGCGCTCTCGTGTCGTCGGCTTGCGTCGCCTCGCCGATGGATGGTGCTGCCTGATCACTCTCCATGCGGATCGATGCCCTCCCAGTCTGTTTCCATAAAAACTATAGTGAAAAAAGGGGCCGCGGCAATTCGCGGCCCCTTGATTCGCGGTATTCGGATCAGTTGCTTCCAACGCCTTCGGAAAGTTTCTTCTCGATGGCGCTCAGGTTGAAGGAACCCGGCGTCTGGCTCGGCGGATAGTCCTGCATGGTCTGCAGGAACTGGGCCGCAAGCCGCTGGATCGGCACGAGCACGAATGCGCGGTCGAGGAACCAGTCGTTGTAGGTGTTCGAGTTGTGCTGGGCTTTCTCGAACGGATCGCGACGCAGATGGAACAACAGCGGCGTCCGCAGTTCGACGAAGGGCTCGCGCCAAACGCCGAAGGCCTGGCCCCGGTTTTCCAGGAAGACGACTTTCCAGTCATCATAGCGCGCGGCGACGACCTGGCCGTCGTCGTTGACGTACCAGAACTCGTGCCGCGGGGACGCATCCTCTTCACCGGTGAGGTAAGGCACCATGTTGTAGCCGTCGACATAGTTGCGATAGGTGCGGCCGATCAGTTCGGTTCCGTCGCGCAACTGTTGCTTGATGTCCGGATTTCCTGCGGCCGCGGCGAAGGTCGGCAGCCAGTCCTCATGGGCGACGATGCCGTTCAGGATCTCGCCTTCCGGAACCTTGCCGGGCCAGCGCAGATAGGCCGGCACGCGATAGGCGCCTTCCCAGTTGGAGTTCTTTTCGCTGCGGAACGGCGTCGTGCCGGCGTCGGGCCAGGTGTTGTAGTGCGGTCCGTTGTCGGTCGAGTAGAAGACGATCGTGTTGTCGGCGATACCCAGCTCGTCAAGCAGATCGAGAAGCTGGCCGACATGCATGTCGTGCTCGACCATGCCGTCGTGATATTCATCGCCGCTCGGTCCTGATATCCCTGTCAGCTCATCCTTGACGTGGGTGCGGAAGTGCATGCGCGTTCCGTTCCACCAGGTAAACCACGGCACGCCTTCCTCTTCCTTGCGCTTGATGAAGTCGATGGCCGCGGCGAGCGTTTCCTCGTCGACCGTTTCCATGCGCTTCCTGGTCAGCGGTCCGGTGTCCTCGATGTCGCCGTCGGCGGAAGCCTTGATCACGCCGCGCGGACCGAAGGTCTCGCGGAACGTTGTGCCGTCCGCAAGAACCATTTCTCCCGGGTAGTCGCGGTTTTCCGGCTCTTCCTCGGCGTTGAGATGGTAGAGGTTGCCGTAGAACTCATCAAAGCCGTGATTGGTCGGCAGATGCTCGTCGCGGTCGCCCTGGTGGTTCTTGCCGAACTGGCCGGTGGCGTAGCCCTGACCCTTGAGAACCCCTGCGATCGTTGCGTCGGTTTCCTGCCAGCCCTGTTCTGCGCCCGGCAGTCCGACCTTGGTCATGCCGGTGCGAACCGGAACATTTCCGCCGAGGAATGCGGCACGGCCGGCGGTGCAGCTCTGCTGACCGTAGTAATCCGTGAAGTGGACGCCTTCCTTGGCGATGCGGTCGATGTTGGGCGTCTCGTAGCCCATCATGCCCATGTTCTTGTGGCTGATGTTCCAGGTTCCGATATCGTCGCCCCAGATCACCAGAATGTTCGGCTTGTCTGCGTCCTGCGCGAACGCAGGCGCTCCGAACAAGGATAACGACAGAGCAACGCCTGTCGCCGTCAACACGTTTCGCATAGTTTCTTCTCCCAGTTTGCCATTGTGGTCCCAGACACTGGCCTGTGCGGCGGCTTCGGCCAATGTTCGTACTGTTCGCACGCCTTTTTATTGCGCCGCCAACTCCTCTATGCTCCGGGTTCGCTCCACCCGGCGTTGTGCATGCCGGCAACGATCGCGGCGACGATTTCCTCCGTTGCCTGATGCCCGCGGTAGACTTCGGCGGGATCACTGCCGAGTCGCGGGGAAATTTCTTCCATTGTTTCCAAAGCTTGCCTTGCCGCCGCCATGTTGCCGAGCGCGGCTTGCGCAATGGCCACGAGAGACCAACTGATTCCGGACTCATGTCCTGCGCCGTATTTGGCGGCGGCGAGCATTTCGGCGTAGCGGCCGTGCAGGTAGTGGTCGATGGCGATCAGGTGGAAATACCAGCCCGGCGGGTTGACCGTTCGGGCGATCGCTTTCTCGACGTAGGGAATGCCTTCCTCGAAGTTTCCGCGGATCGCGAGCCTCCACCCCAGTTGAACCAGGGTGTCCGGATCGTTCGGATTGTTTGCGAGCGCTTGGCGCTGGTAGCGCACGCTTTCCTCGAAATTCCCCATGTAATGATGGATCGAGCCGAGCGCCTTCAGCGCCATGATGTTGTTCACGTCCAGTGTCAACGCGTGTTCGGAGGATTCCAGCGCCTTGGCGAAAGCGCTTTCGCCGCTGTCCCCTGACGTCCAGCCGAAACGGGCGGAATCCATATAGAGCCAGCCAAGCAGCGCCCGGGCTTCGGCGTATTTCGGATCGCGTTCCACAGCCTTTTGCAGGCAATCGAGAGTTGGCGCATGAAGGGCTTTCGCAAAGGAGCGGCGATAGGAATAAGCGCGCAGAACGCACTCGTAGCTCGGCATGCTGGCGCTGAAGTTGTCCGGCAGAGAGGTGGCGACTTCCGTCATGATGACGCCGTAGGGCTGGCCGAGCGCGGTTGCGATGTCGGACGCGATCTCGTTCTGTATCCGCAGCAGGGAGCCTGGCTCCAACGGATTGCTGTAATCCTCCGCCCAGATGATCCGGCGGGAAGCGACTTCGATCAGACTGGCGCCGATCCTGATCTCATGACTGTCAGAAGCAACGTTTCCCGTGACGATGAAGGAAAGGCCATGCCGGTTTTCCCCGTCCAGGATCTCCGACCCCGACGAGGCCGCGGTTCCGGCCGGCGTATAAAGCCTGAACTCCGGAAAGCGGCTCAAGGCCGTCATGATCTGTTCTGCGATGCCGTCTGCAATGAATGTGGTTTTTTCGTCGACGCCCAGGGCCTTGAACGGCAGGACGGCGACCGCCGGACCTTCCGTAATGGCCATCGCGCTGTTGTGCCCCCTTGATATCCAGAGCCACGAGGCGATCGCCGCGACGAGCACGGCGACGGCTACAGCGCCAGACAGCCATCGGACAGGCGATCCGGCGAAGAATCTCCCTTTCAAGCCAGACGGCGGCTGTTCGATTGGCTCAGTCGAAGTCTCCTGATCGACAACTTCTTGCGAAGATGATTCATCAACGGGCGGCAGAGCAATGGAATTGCAGCTTATTTCCGGAAAGTAGTGGCCTTTCGGTATGGTGATGCGCAGTGGATTGTTGCGCCCTGCGGAGACGTAATAGCTGTCGAGATCACGGCGAAGTCTCCGCGCCTCGAGGCGTACGACCGGATCGGCCTGAGGGTCGAAATCATCGCCGCGGCCGAATACAGCGACGCCGATTGTATAGCCCTTTAGCGTACGGGCTCGTCCGGCCAGCGATTCCTCTATGAGATAGCGCAGCATTTCGCGACGTCTGGGCGTGGCCCTGAAATCACCGCTCTCCAGAACTCTGTGCAACTCCAGCCGGACATCCTCCGGCGGCGACTTGATTGACGGTTCCGATGAGTCCAGTTCCATCTTGGGTATCGAGGCCATTGCACTTTCCGCGATAGACTGGTTTATGTCACACAAGAAATACTACCCAAACCGAGATTTATATCAAATCATAAGATATTGAAAGCTTTGTAACGGTTCGGTTATTCCGCGATGCAGCAAGAAGAAACTTGTCATCGCACAGGTTCGCACCTGTTCGCACCTGCCTGTTCCTGCGTTCGCGGGCGTAGAAACGCGACGCAACAGGGAATCGGACTTCGCTGCATGGCTGATGCGGCTATTGTCATACGCCGGTTTGCGGCGCATGAGTTCTCGGTTCGGCGGCTTTACGCCTCGGATCAGGAGTTCCGGTTACTGTGCGACGACTACGCAGATGCGGTCCATGCATGTTCGGTCTGGCGTCACGACATCCGCAGGGCGGGGGAATATCGGCGGCTGATCGACGAACTGGAGGACGAGATACTCGAATTTCTGGAAGCGCACAGGCCGACCACCCGATAATCTGACGATGAGGCCGCGTTCGCGGTTATGGAGGCAGGAATGCGAATACCCGATACACTGACAATGATTGCGACATGCGCCGGCCTGGCGCTGGCGACGCTCCCGTCGCATGCTCAGGAAGACAAGAAACCCAACATTCTTCTCATTGTCTCGGACGACACCGGCTGGGGGGATCTCGGTCCCTATCTGGGCGGAGAGGCGCGCGGCATGCCGACGCCAAACTTCGATCGCATCGCCGAAGAAGGCATGGTGTTCACCAATTTCTACGGACAGCCGAGCTGTACGCCGGGCCGCGCCGCGATCCAGACCGGCCGCATTCCGAACCGCAGCGGCATGACCACCGTGGCCTTCCAGGGACAGGGCGGGGGATTGCCGGAAGCGGAATGGACGCTCGCTTCGGTTCTCAAGACCGCGGGCTACAAGACCTATTTCACCGGCAAGTGGCACCTGGGAGAATCGGATTACGCGCTTCCGAACGCCCAGGGCTATGACGTGATGAAGCACGCATTCCTGTACCACCTCAACGCCTACACCTATCCCGACCCGAAATGGTTCCCCGAAATGTCGAGCGAACTGCGCGACATGTTCAAAAAGGTGACCACGGGATCGCTGTCCGGCAACGCCGGCGAAAAGGCTGTCGAAGACTGGAAGGTCAATGGCGAATACGTCGATACGCCCGACAAAGGCGTTGTCGGCATTCCCTATCTGGACGCCTATGTGGAGAAGGCCGGGATCGAATTCCTGGAAGACGCCGCGAAGGACAAGGACACGCCGTTCTTCATCAACATCAACTTCATGAAGAACCACCAGCCGAACCTGCCGGCGCCCGAATTCGAAGGCAAATCCATCTCCAAGTCGAAATATGCGGACGCGGTCGTGGAGCTGGATGCGCGGGTCGGCAACGTGCTCAGGAAGCTCGACGATCTCGGCCTCGCCGACAACACGCTTGTTTTCTACACGGTGGACAACGGCGCCTGGCAGGACGTCTATCCTGACGCGGGCTACACGCCCTTCCGCGGCACCAAGGGAACTGTCCGCGAGGGCGGCAACCGCGTGCCGACCATGGCGCTGTGGCCGGGCAAGATCCCGGCGGGAACCAAGACCGACGATGTCACCGGCGGTCTGGATCTGATGGCGACTTTCGCGTCCGTCGCCGGCGTCGACCTGCCGACGGAAGACCGCGACGGTCAGCCCATCATCTTCGACAGCTACGACATGACGCCTCTGATGACGGGCGCTGGCAAGTCGGACCGCAAGGCGTGGTTCTACTTCACCGAGAACGAGCTTTCTCCGGGCGCCGTTCGCGTCGGCAATTTCAAGTATGTGTTCAACCTGCGCGGCGACGACGGCGCCTCGACGGGCGGGCTCGCCGTCGACACCAACCTCGGCTGGAAGGGAGCGGACAGCTACGTCGCCACGGTGCCGCAGGTGTTCGACATTCTCGCCGATCCGCAGGAGCGCTACGACATCTTCATGACGACCTTCAAGGAAAGCACCTGGGCGATGGTTCCGGCAAACGAGTCGGTGTCAAAACTGATGAAGACCTACATCAAGTATCCGCCGCGCAAACTGCAGAGCGAGACTTACACCGGTCCCATCACCATCACGAACTACCAGCGTTTCAAATATGTTCAGGACGCGCTTGCCAAGGATGGTTTCCAACTCGGCTTGCCTACGGGTAACTGACGCGCGACAATAGTTCGCCCCGTCCATGACGGGGCGAACCCTTATCCGTCACCATGCAGTCCGGGAGGCGACGACATGCGGAAAAGCACTTTTCTTCTTTCATCAATAGTAGCCGGCGTGTTCGCTGTCGCGCTGTTCGCATCAGGCGCATCGGCTCAGGAGGATCCGCTGCCGTCGTGGAACGACGGGCCCAACAAGCAGGCTATCCTCGAGTTCGTCGCGGCCGTGACGGAAGAAGGCGGGCCGGACTACGTGGAGCCGGGCGCACGGATCGCCACCTTCGACAATGACGGCACGCTGTGGACGGAGCACCCGATGTACACGCAGCTTGCCTTTGCGCTGGATCAGGTCAGGGCAATGGCTCCCGATCATCCGGAATGGAAGGATGAAGAGCCCTTCAAATCGATTCTTGCCGAAGACATGAAGGGAGTCGCCGCCTCAGGCGCGAAAGGATTGACGGATATTGTCGCCGCCACCCATGCAGGCATGTCCACTGTCGACTTCGAATCGACGGTGACCAGCTGGTTCGCAACGGCAAGACATCCCCGTTTCGAAAGACCCTACACCGAACTAGCCTACCAGCCGATGCTCGATGTGCTGAACTATCTGCGCGCCAACGGTTTCAAGACCTTTATCGTATCCGGCGGCGGCATCGAATTCATGCGGCCGATGACCGATGACGTGTACGGCATTCCGGCCGAGCAGGTGGTCGGTTCGTCCATCAGGACAAAATTCGAGATGCAGGACGGGAAGCCGGTGATCATGCGTCTGGCGGAAGTCAATTTCATCGACGACAAGGACGGAAAGCCGATCGGAATCAACCAGTACATCGGCAAGCGGCCGATCGCGGCCTTCGGTAATTCCGGCGGCGATCGCGAGATGCTGGAATGGACGGGCGCAGGCGACGGCAAGCGGCTGATGATGCTCGTTTTCCATGACGACGCAGTGCGCGAATACGCCTATGGCCCAGCGGACGGAATGCCTGACACCCATTTCGGCGCATTCCCGCAATCGCTGATGGACGAGGCCAACGCGAGACCCAACTGGCATGTCATCAGCATGAAGGACGACTGGAACCAGATTTTCCCGTCCAAGTAATTTTGTCATGATGTGTCCGTCGCCTGTTTTTGGGCAGAGCGGCGGTTTGCGGAAACCAAGGGAGTGCGCGTCATGGAGACACCGCACTGATATGCAGCTCTTGCCGGTTTCTCGAAGCGGGCGGTTGTTTCGCTTGGACTCCTTGCCTTTGTCGCGCCCGCCGCGGCGCAGGATGCTGACGCCGATCTCGCCAAGCAGTTGTCCAATCCGGTGGCGTCATTGATCAGCGTTCCCTTCCAGCACAACTGGAATCAAGGGTATGGCGATCAGGACGGAACGCAGAACCTGATCAATATCCGGCCGGTCATTCCGTTTTCGATCAGCGACGACTGGAATCTGATATCGCGCACCATCCTGCCAGACAGCAGCCACCGGGTAATGGCGATATTACCCAAAGCCTTTTCTCTCAAGGAACCCTGGAACGGCATCATCTGGGGTGTTGGACCGGCATTCTATCTTCCCACCGGCACGGACGACCTTTCGGCGGGAAAGAAAACCCGGGGGCGCTTTGCGCGTCCCCGGGTTTATTCGCCGTTGACAGACCTTAAGGTGTAGTGTCCGGCGCGGCTATTTCTTGACCGAAACGCCCCAGGCGCGGGGCCGGTCGAGCGGCCAGGACTTGTAGCCTTCGATGCGATCGGAAACCGCCTCGATGACCGGGAAATAATAGACGCCGATGATCGGAATCTGTTCGGCCATCATATCCTGCAGTTGCAGGAGCATCTTCTGACGCTCAGCGAAATCGGCCGTCGTGGACGCCTTGTGGTAGAGTTCGTTGGCGGCCTTGTCGCCCCACTGATAGGACGCGTACTTTTCCTTGTCGCCGGTGAACATGCCGTAGATGACAAGCGGGTCGGGACGGCCGGAGTAGCCGAAGGACTGCATCTGGAAATTGCCGGCGAAGAAGTTGTCGAGCTGGGCCGCCCAATCCAGAACATCGAGTTCGACCTTGATGCCGGCGGCTGCGAGCATGCCCTGAATGATCACGGCATTCTCATACATGCCGATATAGCGCTTGTTGGCCTGCAGTTTGATCGGCTCGCCCTTGTAGCCAGCTTCTTCCTGCAGTTTCTTCGAAGCCGCGATGTCGTATTTCGGCCAGGAATCCACGAATTCCTCCGTGAAAAACGCGCTCGAACGCGGAACGCCGGAGGGGTTGAATTTGGCGATCCCGATCGTCTTGGCTTCGACCAGCTGATCATAGTCGATCGCGTGGGCGATGGCCGCGCGCATCTTCGGGTCTGAAAGCAGCGGATCCTCGGTGTTGAGAAGGATCGCCGTCATGGAAAGGCCAGGCGCTGTGGAGATGAGAGCGCCATTCGACTTGAGATCCTCCATCTTGGTCGGCTGGATCGTGGAGACCACGTCGACCTCGCCGGCGAACAGGGCTGTCTCGGCGGCCGTCTTGTCAGGAATGATCATGAACCGCGCTTCGTCGACATAGGCTGTGCGATCGCCAGCCTGGCCGCTGCGCTCTCCGGGCGCAGGAACGTAGTCGTCAAACCGCTCGAGCGCGATATACTGCTCCTTCTTCCATTCCTTAAGCTTGAAGGGGCCGCTTCCGATCGCCGAACCCTCGATCCATTTGCCGTCGTCGCCGACATTCTTGGGGCTTGCGACCCACACGGTGCAGACCGGGTCGGCGAGATAGACGAGAAACAGCGGGTTCGGCGCATCCAGCGTCATGACGATGGTGTCTTCCGCCGGCGCTTCGACGCTGGTGACGTTGACGCTGCGCGATCCGTTGAAAGTCGGAACGCACAGATAGGCGCCGTTCTCGGTGTCTTCGGAGGCCATACGGCGGTCCCAAAGCCACTTGAAGTCGGCCGCGAGCACCTTGTCGCCATTGTGATAGGTAGCGCCGTCCTTCAGTTTGAAGGTGTAAGTCAGTCCATCCTCGGAGACGTCCCAGGATTCAGCCAGCGCCGGTCCGACAGTCATGTCGTCCTTGAAGGCGACCAGCGGGTCGTAGATGTGATAAAGCACGGAGTCCGTGTTGTTGTCGGTGTGGCTTGCATCCAGGCTGCGGATGTCGGCCGTCAGCGTGATGTTCAATTGTCCGCCGTCGTCTGCGGACGCCGGCGCCAGGGCCGCTGCGCTCATGGCGACGCCGAGGGCGGCCGACAGGAGCATTTTTTTCATGCAATTCATCTTTGTTCCATCCTCTTTTGATTAGGGAATATTCTTTCCGTGATTAGCGTGTTCTGCGTGTCGTCATCCTTCTGTTGTTCAGGGAATGTGCGCCGATATGGCTTTCAGCATCGCGATCACCAACTGATCGAGATCGTCATTGACCGGAGCAGGCTCCGATGATTGACGGACAATCACCGTTTCGGATTGCCGGTCGATCCAGAGGCTCTGGCCATGAATGCCCAGGCCGGCGAGCGCCCCGGTTCCTGTTTCGTACCAGTAGTTGCGGTAGCTGCCGCCCGGAAACAGCAGTCCCTGCTCACCGGAAGCCCAGACCCCACGGTCACCGCCGGCCCACAATTGTTCGATAAACGACGCCGGTATGATGGCTCCGCCGCCAATCCGCACGAGTTCGCCCAGACGCGCCAGATCGCGCGCCGTCATGGATATGCCGCCGGAGGAGCGAGGATTGCCGGCGCGGTCGACCGTTATGAACGCGTCGGTGAAGGCGCCCATCGGCTTCCAGATCTCCTTCGACAGAAAATCGGCGTAGCGCTCTCCCGCAGCCGCCTCCACGACAAGTCCTGCCATATCAGCGTTGGGTGAACGATAGGCGTGATGCCCGCCATGCGGATGTTTTGCGCGCGGCAGCGAACACACCAGTTCGCGAAGCGTCGGCGTCGGGTCATCCGGCCGTTCCGGTTTCCACAGCATTGCGCGGCGATAGCGATCATAATCGCTGGTCTGGTCGAGATAGAGTTCCTCGAAGTCGACCGCGACCGTCATGTTGAAAAGGTCCTGAAGCGAAAGATCGCCATAGGCCGACCCTTCTGCGTCAGGAATGTATGTCACCACCGGATCGCTGAATGAGAGCATTCCCCGGCTTTCGAGAATGCCGGCAAGGAGGCCGGTCACCGATTTTGAGATCGAGAAAATGATGTGCGGGCGAGCCGGGTCGCAATGATCGGCGTACCATTCGGCGATGATGTCGCCGCCGCGCATGACGACCAGAGCGTTGCTGTGACTTTCCTCGAGAAACCGGGGCAGGGGCAGGGTTTCGCCGGTCTCGCCTTCAACGGCGATTTCCGCGAAACTTCCAAGTGCGCGCGTTGGCGTCTCCTTGCGGCGCGCGCTTGCGATCAGCGCCGAGGGAACGAACTCCGATACGTTCTGGAAGGACCATCTCGACCAGGGCAGGTCACGCCAGTTTGAAAGGTCGATTGCAGCGCGTTCGAATGTTTCGGAGTGCATGAATTCCCTTTCACCCACCGACCAGGCGCCCTGGCTGCCGCACACGACACGTTTTGGGCGGCCCCCGTTTCCATCAAGCTAATATGCGATCGCAGATCGCGCAATTATTTATTGAGATTTTCACTCAAATTCATTCTTAGCTATTGCCTTTCATGGGGAATCCAGTCGGAATACTGCTTTGGCAGTCATGAAAAACTGCTGCCGAATTCAAGTGACTTTCCAAGTCCGGGGGACGGTTGTGTGCTTCGGGCGCTGTCTGAGGCGGCGCCCGAAGTCAGTTCGAGCTCACAAAGCTTGCGTCATTCACGCAAGCCTGGCTGCAGCGCTGTCCAGGGCTTGTCCCAACCTCTCGCAAGCCATATCCACATGCTCGCGGCTCCAGATCAGCGGCGGCGAGAAGATCATCGTGTCGCCGACGCAGCGCACCATCAAGCCGTTGGCGACGGCATGGTCGCGCACGATATCGCCCGCGGCTTGAGCCGGATCGAAGCGTTCGCGCGAGCCATTGCCGCGCGCCAGTTCGACCGCGCCCATCAGCCCTACCGATCGGGTTTCGCCGACAATGTCATGTTTTCCGATCGTTTCGGCGAGCACCTTCGAGAAGTAGGGGCCGGTGTCGCTGGCGACGCGTTTGACGAGACCTTCCCGCTCGATGATGTCGAGGTTGGCCAGCGCAACGGCGCAACACACCGGATGACCGGAATAGGTGTAGCCGTGATAGAACTCGCCGCCCTTTTCGACCAGGGTCGAGGAAACGCGCTCGCCGACCATCAGCGCCGACAGCGGCTGATAGCCGGAGGTCAGCGCCTTGGCGGTCGTGATCATATCGGCCTCGATACCGTAGGTCTCGCAGGCGAACCATGCGCCGGTGCGGCCATAGCCTGTGATCACTTCATCGATCATCAGCAGCACGTCGTATTTGCGGCAGATGCGCTGAATTTCCGGCCAGTAGCTCGCCGGCGGGATCTTGACGCCGCCGGCGCCCATGACCGGCTCTCCGATGAAAGCCGCGACCTTGTCCGCTCCGGCTTCCAGGATTGCCTCTTCGACTGCGCGGGCGGCCCGTATTCCGAAGTCGTGGTCGCTTTCGCCAGCCTGCGCGAATTCATAGGAATAGGGCGGCATGACATGAACAATGTTCGGCACGGCGCCATGAAGCTGGCCGTGCATGCCGGCCATGCCGCCGAGCGAGGCGCCAGTGATGGACGAGCCGTGGTAGGCGGTGTTTCGCGAGATGATGATGTTCTTTTCGGGCTTGCCCTCAAGCGACCAGAAATGACGCACCAGCCGCACAGCCGTGTCGTTGGCCTCCGAGCCCGATGAGCCGTAGAAGACCTGATCCAGTCCCGCCGGCGCGAGTTCCGCCAGTTTCGCCGCCAGAAGCACCGGCGTCGGCGTCGTGCAGCGAAAGAAGGAATTGTAATAAGGCAGCTCCTTCAATTGCTCATAGGCGGCTTTCGCGAGTTCGTCGCGACCGTAGCCGATGTTCACGCACCACAGGCCCGCCATGCCGTCGAGGATTTCGTTGCCCTCGCTGTCGTAAACAAACGGGCCGTCGGCCCTGACGATCATGCGCGCGCCATCGCCGCGCAGTTGTTTGTGATCGGTGAAGGGGTGCAGGTGATGAGCGTTGTCGAGCGCCTGAAGCTGCCCGGTCGTAAAGTTCTGATAAGTCATGTCAATATCCTTTCCTCATGTCTCTTTCCGCTGTGGTTCGGAAAGAGCGGTGGGGAATAGCCGATGCGCGCGCACAGGCGCAGCAATTCGGTGTGGCGTGTCCGGGGTGACGGCGACACTGTCCAGGGCGAAGCGCCAGACTGCCGGTTTCGCACGGCATCATACATGCGGTTTGCCATGGCGCCAGTATCCCATCATGGTCAGGTGTTTCCGGTCGATCCGCAAGTCCTTTAGGAAGTGTTTTCGTATTTGGCTGACGGCGGCGGTCTCTCCCGCGACCCAGCCGTAGAACTGGTCGCCCGCCGCGCTTGCGCGGTCCCACAGGATGTCGCGATCGACATCCAGGCTGTCGATGTCTGCGCAACCGGAATCCGCGTCGCCGCCCGTGACGGCCGTTTCCGGAATCACAGCCGCTTGCGCCGACCGGATCATCCCGGCGCCATAGCCGTCCGCGCGGCCGTTTCTTGCTAGCCAGTTGACTTCCAGACCCTGCCAGTCTGGCAATTGCTGCCGATCGTCCTCGCTCGGCACCTCGATAAATGCCTGGGTGGCGGGGGTGTTTCCGCGGTCGTACATTTGCTCCAGAATTCCCGCGACGGCCGGCAGGGCCGTCTCGTCAGCAATCAGCAGCACATTGGCGATGTCTGCAGGCGGATCCCAGTCGAAGCCCCCGGAATTTCCGTCAAAGAGCCTGTTGGGCGCGGAAATCTGCAGCCTGTCGCCGGGCTCCGCATTGATAGCCCACCGCGAGGCGGGGCCGGTCTCGCCATGCAATACGAAGTCGATGACCAGTCTGCGAGCATCCGCGTCAAGCTTGCGGATCGTATAGGTGCGCATCGGCGCGCGCTCCGCCGGCGGCGCGGATTTGTAGATCCGGTACCAGTCGGGACGGTCCGGAATTGCGGACGGCGCGCCGTCGGATCTGGGGAAGAACAATTTGACCCGTTGATCGGGCGCTTCGGTTCGCATCCCCGCGACCTGCTCGCCGCCAAAGGTCAGACGCGCCATGTTTGGCGTCAGGAAGGTTCTGCCGAGAAGTTCGATCTCGAAGATCTTGTAGGCTGTCGCGCTCATGCCGGCAGCATTCCTTCCTCCTTCAATTCCGACGCGACGTCCTCGATCGCCTTTCGAAGCGCGCTTGCAAGTTCGCTGATTTCTTCCTCGGTGATAATGAACGGCGGAGACAAGGCGATGACATCGGAATTCGGAAGCGCGCGCACAAGCGCGCCGTGACGGCGCGCGGCGAGCGCAATGCGCCCGGCAGTTTTTGCAGCGGTCGGCAAGGGCTCCCGGGTCTGACGGTCTGCCACGAATTCGACGCCGAGCATCAATCCGACGCTGCGAATGTCACCCACCAGGTCGTGATCGCCCACCTGCGCCTCGATTGCGTCGTGGAACGGTCGCGCCATGTCCGCGACGCGGCCGACGAGGCCTTCGCGCTCGATAATCGCCAGATTGGCGAGCGCGGCGGCGGCGCAGGTTGGATGTCCCGAATAGGTAAAGCCGTGCGCGAAAACGCGGCCGTCCCTGGCGGCGTCTTCCATGACCGACCAGATGCGGTCTCCGACGAGAATGGCCGACATGGGCAGATAACCGCTGGTCAGCCCCTTTGCAGTCAGGATCAGGTCCGGCTTTATGTCGTAGAGTTGAGAGGCGAACCAGGCGCCCACGCGGCCGAAGCCGGTGATCACTTCGTCGGCGACAAGCCGAACGTCATGCTTTTCGAGCACCCTGGAAATCGCCTCGAAATAGCCCCGTGGCGGAGGCAGGACGCCGCCCGTGCCCATCACGGGTTCGGCCACGAATCCAGCCACTGTGTCTTCGCCCTCGGAAGTGATCATCTGATCGAGCTCTTCCGCGAGCCAGGCCGAGTAGGCTTCCTCGGTGTGACACTGGCGCTCGGGGGCGTCGCGGTAAAGGTCCGGGCGGGAGACGTGGCGCGCGAAATCCAGCGGCAAACCGAAATCCTGATGGACGACGGGAATGCCGGTGAGGCTGCCCGCGGCGATGGACACGCCATGATAGGCGTAGGTTCGCGATATGATTTTTCGTTTTTCCGGTTTGCCGCGCAGAATATTGTAGTTCCAAAGCAGTTTCACGGCGGAGTCGTTGGCGTCGGAGCCGGACGAGCCGTAGAAAACGCGGCGCATGGAGGACGGCGCCAGATCGAGAAGTTTTTCGGAGAGCCGGATGCCGGGCTCGTTGCTGACGCCGTTGAAGGTGTGAAAATAGGGCAACTCGAGCGACTGGGCTTCGATGGCCTTGCTGATCTCGCTGCGGCCATACCCAACATTGACGCACCAAAGCCCCGCGGCGCCGTCGATATATTCCCGTCCGCTCACATCAGTGATGCGCGAACCACGGGCGCGCGCCACGACGAGGCCGCCGCCCTGTTCCTGATCCCGTATCGCCGTGAAAGGATGAAAGAAACTGTTCCTGTCGGCGACGGCCAATTCCGGAACCTGTTCGGAAAGGCCGGTCTGTGACGCGATGGTGTTCATTCTTCTTTCAGGCCTCCTTGATGAGAGACGGAAGTGACTTCCAGGCTGGCGCCTTTTCTCTCCATCGCGTTATACAATGCGATCGCAAATCGCACAATTGAAAAGCGATTCTATTGGGGTTTTATGGGAGTTGTTGAATTGCATTTTCAGAAAATCTATAAAAAACAAACATTTAATATTCTTCTTTAGATTTTTGGAAGGCGTGAATTTTTGTTGAGAGAGTTGAAAAAACTCCACTCTCAATGCAGGAAATTGTCTGTTCGTGCGCCGAGCGTCTAGAACGGCAGGCGTCGATCAGGGTCGAGCGAACTCGGGCGAAGGGAAATCGGCGTTTTGCGCGACAGGACCTCTACGGTGTCGTCGCAACTGATGCGTCCTTCGTTGCGCGGTATGAGGAACTGTCCGAAATAGATGCGGCCGTTTTCGCCGCGCCGGAAACGGCGGAGCGTCGCAAGCGGCTCGCGATCCGGATGCGTCGCGCCGGTCTCGGGATCGAAGGTCACCATGATGCAGCGATCGCATGCGCCTGCAACATCGAACTCGACTTCGCCAACGCGGATTCTCTCCCACCCGTCTTCCTCGAACGCGGTTTCGCCCGCGACGACCATGTTCGGGCGAAACCGCGCCATAGCGACCGGCCTGTCGAGATGCTGGTTCAGCAAATCCAGCGAGGCCTGATTGGTCAGAAGCAGGGGCGCGGTGTCCGCAAAGCTGACCACGCCGCCATCTCTCAGCGAAAGCGGACGATGGGTCTCGGCGCCCTTGACTGCAAGCCGGCATGGTCGCCCGAGGATCGCGGTCAGCCATTGCGCGACTTCCTCGCCCCCGTCCAGAGCCGCAACGGCGTCGCCCCAGACATTGGCGCCGGATGCAAGCGGCGACAAATTCGACGTTGCGACTTCGACGGAGCCGAAGTCAGGCGCGGAGAAGGTCGCGACGGCGCCGTCCAGTTCACAGGCGATTGTCAGCAGAGCCTGAATATTGCGCGCGGTTATGCACTTCCCGTTCTCGTCGATCGCCATCATTCGCCGATCTCCGGCAAGGCCTTCGGGCTCCAGCCTCGCCGATTCGACGCGGTTGCCGGCGCCCGATTTCAGCGGATAGACGTGCAGGCTCGCAATTTTGACTGGCGTGGCGTCCATGTCGCCCTGGCCTCCATCTGTCCGGACCCGGTCATCTGACAGATTGGTCAGCTTTGCGCTGCAAATCCGTCAGATGGCTACTTGGCAGTCCGAATTTGTCCAACTATAGTGCGATCAACGATCGCATAATTAGGAACAATGTGAAAGAAAGATTTTCATATAAAAACATGATAATCAACATAAAAAGCTTTTATCCAAGCATCCCGTGCGCAATCAAAAGCGCTGCAGTTTTCTGGCGTTTTTCCGGGTGGCGCATCCAATGAACCAGCAAACGTGGGGCGGCAAATCGCCGGCGCCGGTCTTCGAGGACTGCGCCGATCTGGAGCGCGCAGCCGGCCGGGCCGCCCCGGGCATCTTCTACAATCAGGGACAGGGTTGTTCGGCTGCCTCCAGGATTCATGTCCACTCCTCGCCGAAACCGCGATTTGTGGACCTGATGGTCGCGCAGACGGCGCGTTATGCGCCTGGCGACCCGCTTGATCCGGAAAGCGGCATGGGCGCAATGGTTGACGCTCGACAGGCCGGGCGGGTTATGCGTTATGTGAATGAGGGACGCCGCGCGGCGCAATCGGTCGCCGGCGGCAATGCGGTTACGATCGACAGCGCAGGCGGTTTCATCGAGCCGACGATATTTCGCGCCATGCAACAGACAAATGCACCGCACTGAGAAGCACATGGATCAGATACGCACACTCGGCGCCGGCCAACCGGCGACACGGCGCCCGTCCGACGAGCAGATCGCAGCCGCAATTGCCTGGCTTGAGGCGCATCCGGAAATCGAAAGTCTGCGCGCGGCCATCTGTGATCTGAACGGGGTGCTGAGAGGCAAGCGCATCACCGTCGATCAGGCCCGCAAGGCGCTCGAAGGCAAGATGAGAATGCCTTATTCGCTTGTCGGCCTGGATATCTGGGGCGAGGATATTGTCGGCAATCCGCAGGTCTACGAGCGCGGCGACACGGACGGCGTGTGCGAATGGACCGGGCGAAGCATCCTGCCGATGCGCTGGACGTCGCGTCCGACGGCGCTAGCGCCATTGTGGCTGGCCGGAGAAAGCGGCGCGCCGCACGCCGGTGATCCGCGCCGGGCGCTGGCGGCGATCCTCGATCGCTACGATGCTCTCGGGCTTGTTCCGGTTGTCGCGACGGAACTCGAATTCTATCTTGTGGACCCGACCACCGACCGGCCGGCGGGACCGATTTCACCCGCTACCGGCAAAAGGCTCGGCTCGGATTCTGCCCTTTCGATCGACGAGATCGACGCGTTCGAAGCCTTCATCCACGACGTCTACAAGGCCAGCGAAGAGCATTCCATTCCGGTCGACAGCACGATTGCGGAAAACGGGGTTGGGCAGTTCGAGATCAATTTCAACCACCATCCGGACGCGCTGCGCGCGGCGGACGACGCGCTGTTTTTCAAGCGCATCGTGCGGGGTGTGGCGCGCAAGCACGGCTTCGCAGCGACCTTCATGGCGAAGCCCTACGGCGACAGGGCGGGCAACGGGTTGCATACCCACTTCAGTCTGCTCGACCAGGAAGGCAACAATGTCTTCGACAATGGCGGCGACGAGGGGTCCGACATGATGCGCCATGCGGTCGGCGGTCTGCTCGCCGCAATGGCGCAAAGCACGCTGATCTTTGCCCCGCATTACAACTCCTACCGGCGGCTGAGACCCAATTCCTATGCGCCCACCGTCGCCGCCTGGGGGTATGAAAACCGGATGATCGCAGTGCGGATTCCGGGCGGCTCCAGCAAGGCGAGGCGTATCGAACATCGGGTTTCCGGCGCCGACGCAAACCCTTATCTGGCGTTGGCGGCCATACTCGGCGCGGCGCTGATCGGGATCGAGCGTCAGATCGATCCCGGCGATCCGGTGGAAGGCGACGCCGCGCGGAGGGAACTGCCCAGTCTTCCGGTCGACTGGACGTCCAGCATCGATGCGTTTGAAAACGGGTCAATCATGGCGGACCTGTTCGACCCGGTGCTGTGCAATGCGCTGGTTTCCTGCAAGCGGCAGGAAGTCAACACATTCCTGGATCAGGTCAGCGATTTCGAGATCGAGACATATCTGGAAATTGTCTGAGGCGTCAGGGAGGGTCTTGTGATCGATCCCGATATCAAGGCCATGCTGGACCGGCTGCAGGCGGCGGCCGGAGACATGGACGCCCCCGCGACCCTTCAGCAGATGCCTGACTTGTACTGTCGCGAGTATCGTGAAATGAGCCGGGCGCCGGATGCGGCGGTCGAGGAGCGGCGCGTCGGTCTGCCAGGAACGCAGGCTTCGCTTTGCTTCTATCGTCCGCCTGCGCTCAACGAACCTGCGCCGACGATAGTCTATCTTCACGGCGGCGGCTTCATGCTGGGCGATGCGGCGACCTATTCCAGGCAATCCTCGCGGCTGGCCATCGAATGCGGCGCGGTGGTTGCCTTTCTCGACTACCGTCTTGCCCCGGAGCATCCATTTCCCGCCCAGATCGAGGATACAATTGCGGCGATCAGTCTCCTGCAGAACGACGCAACCCGATATGGCGTTGATCTGTCGCGGCTCTGCGTGATGGGGGACAGCGCCGGGGGCAATCTCGCAATACACGCCGTGCGGAGCCATCATGAGCAGAACCTGTTCAAATGCGCCTGCCTGCTTTACCCGGTGGCCGATTTCCGTCCCTATGCCGGCCTGGCGCCCAAATCAGCGTCGGACCTGGCGTTTGCCTCGGGCTATTATCTGGAATTCGCGGAAATGGAGACGTTCGCGCACGCCTATCTTGGCGGCGACATGTCATTGGCCGAAGACAGCAGGGTGTCGCCTCTGGCGGGTTCTTTTCCCGCCGGTCTGCCGCCTGTCATGATGTTTCTCGCCGAGAACGATATCCTGCGTGATCAGGGCAGGGCGCTAGCACACAGATTGCGCGAAGCGGGCAATGAAGTTTCCTGTCGCTGTTTCGACGGGCTGATCCACAATTTCATGCAGCATTCCGGAATATCGCGATGCTCCGACGCGGCGTTTTTGGAGGTCTGCCGCATGGTGCGAGCTGCGTTGGAGGGATGAGGAAGCAGGACCTCAAGCCTCCTCTGGATCGTAGAAGGGCGCCTTTTCGAGAAGATACTCCGCGCCTTCCCGGATGTCCCTGACGATCAGTTCACGCGCCCGCGCGCCGTCTTTCGCCTCGATCGCGGCGATGGCCTCGTCATGGTAGTCGATTTCCAGAATGCCGGAAATATCGCCTTCGAAAACCTCGACGAAGTTCCGCAGAAACGGGCCGACCTGCATCCACAACGTTTCGATGAGAAAGATCATCGGCTCGTTGCCGCAATTGCGATAGATCGAGAACTTGTAGTCGAAGTTCTTGCGCAGATAGGCGTCGATATCGCCTGCGCGCGCCGCCTCGGTGAGTTCCGCGCAGTGCCGGCGCAAGGTGCGCAGATGGTTTCCGTTCATCCGGGTTGCTGCAAGCTCGGTCGCCGCGCCTTCGATAACCTGGCGGGTTTCCATGAGCTGGCGCAAATTTTCCGCCGTCATCTGCGGCACTTCCATCGTGCCGTTTGGCTGAACGCTCAACACGCGCAGCGACTGCAGGCGCAACAAGGCGCTGCGAACCGGCATGTCGCTTGTATTGAGCTCCTTTGCGAGCTTGCGTGACGTCAGCTTCTGTCCCGGTGAGAACCTCCCGGACATGAGTGCGCGGACGATTTCCAGATAGACTTTCTCGTGCAGCGGCGTTGCGTCCACTGCCGACAGTCCCGCTCGCGGCTTGCTGATCATGAGCGATACTCCCTTGTCATGACGGCTGGCGACTTCCCCAGCATTCGCGCATGGTTCGCCCCGGCCTTCCTCCTGGCGACAATGCTGGCGGATATGTTTTCAACATCTTCAAACGCTTGCTTCAATGTTGCGGTTGTCTGCAAAGCTGCGGTCCAGCAGCATCGCGGCGTCCAGAAGCCGTCTTGTATACGGATGTTGCGGCCGGTCAAAGATGTCGTTTCTTGCGCCGGCTTCGACGATCAAACCGTTTTCCATCACGGCAACCCGGTCCGACACCTGTTCGACCGCGCCCAGATCGTGCGAAATGAACAGGCAGGCGAAGCCGTAACGCTCCTGCAGATTGCGGATGAGTTCGAGTATCTGTTTCTGCACCGTCATGTCGAGGGCCGACACCGGTTCGTCGGCGACGACGAAGGCAGGCCGGCGGACAATGGCGCGGGCGATGGCGACGCGCTGACGCTGTCCACCCGACAGCTGGTGTGGAAAACGGCGCAGGAACTCCTCGCCCAGCCCGACCTCGGAGAAGACTTCGCTGACCCGCTCATGACGGGCCTTGTCCGTCATGGATGCATCCAGTCGCAGGGCTTCGCGAACAATCTCGCCAACCCTTTGTCGCGGATCGAGCGACGAATAGGGATCCTGGAAGATGATCTGAACGTCGCTGCGCATCCGGTTCGCCGCCGCCGACCCGTCAAATCGCAGCGGTTTGTTGTCGAACGTGATTTCGCCTTCGGCCTTTTCGACGAGTCCCACTATCGCGCGACCCAGCGTCGTCTTGCCGGAGCCTGAAGCGCCAACGAGCGCGACAGTCTCGCCGCGTCCAATCGTCAGGCTGACGCCATCGACTGCGCGATTGGGCGCGCTTTTGCGAAAGAATTGCTGCTGTCCCGGATATTCCACGACAACGTTGCGAACTTCGATCAGCGGCGCGGCGCTGACGCTGGCGGGCTGTCTTTCGAGCCTGCGGGGCAAGGCGTCCACAAGGCGTTTCGTGTAGGCGTGTTTCGGCGCGGTGAGCACGTCCATGCTGCGGCCGTGCTCAACAGCCTGTCCCTGATGCATGACGACGACGTCGCGCACGTAGTGCGACACCATGCCGAGGTCATGGCTGATCAGCAGCACCGCCGTCCCGTGTTCGCGGGTCAGTTCGACCATGAGGTCCAGCACATCTCGCTGGACCAGCGTGTCGAGCGCGGTCGTGGGTTCATCCGCGACCAGCAGATCGGGTTTCAGCAACATGACGGACGCAAGCATGATGCGCTGGCGCATGCCGCCTGAAAACTCGTGCGGATACGCCGACAGGCAGCGCAGCGGATCCTTGATCTGGATGCGCTCCAGCATCTCCAGGGATCTCTCCCGAATCTCGGCTTTCCTGAGTTTGAGATGAAGCGACAGGCCCTCCGCCATTTGGTCGCCGATCGTCATGGACGGATTGAGGGAGACCATCGGCTCCTGGAAGACCATGCCGATATGCGCGCCGCGTATGGCGCGCATCGCCTTGGGCGATGCGCCGACCAGTTCCTTGCCCTGAAACCTGATGCTGCTGCCCGGCTGGACCGCCAATGGCTGCGGTAACAGGCCGAGCACGGATCTCGCCGCCATCGTCTTGCCGGATCCGGATTCGCCGACAAGCGCCAGCATGCCGCCGGGCGCAATGTCGAAGCTCAGGCCATCGACGATCTTCGCCTCGTGCTCGGGCGCGGCGGCGACGGAGAGGTTTTCAACCGCGATGACGCTGGCGTTCGGATTGTCTGTCACTGGTTCAGCGTCTCATTTTCGGGTCAGACCAGTCACGCAGGGCGTCGCCAAGCATGTTGACGCCCAGCAGGGTGAGGGAAATGCACAGGCCGGGCAGGATGATCATATGTGGCGCCTGGGTGATGAACGGACGGGCAGCGGCCAGCATGTTGCCCCAGGTGGGCGCAGGCGGCGGCACGCCGAGGCCGAGGAAGGAGAGGGCGCTTTCCGACAGGATCACCCAGCCGAACATGGAGGTCGCAAGCACCGTGACCGGGGCGATGCAGTTGGGCAGGACGTGACGCAGCATCGTGACCAACTCCTTGTTGCCCATGACCCGTGAGGCTTCGATGAATTCACGCTCGCGAATGGACATGACCGTGGCGCGGACGACCCGCACGACGGCAGGCGTGTAGGCCAGTCCGAGGGCGACGATGATCGCGTCGAGGCTGGCGCCGGCGACGGCCATGACGCCAAGCGCAAGCAGAAGACCGGGAAAAGCCAGCAGGGCGTCATTGAGCGTCATGATGATGCGATCGGTCCAGCCCCGTACAAAGCCCGCCGCAACGCCCAGCGAGAGCCCGAGCAGCATGGCCACCGCGACCGTCGCGAAGGAAATCCAGACGCTCGTGCGGGTGCCGTAGATGAGACGGCTCATAATATCGCGACCAAACTCGTCCGTCCCGAACCAGTGGGCGGCGCTCGGTCCGGCCAGGGGCGCCCGGAGATCGAGCTTGAGTGGATCATATGGCGCGATCGCTGGTCCGAAGATCGCCAGCACCATCAAAAGCGCCATCAGGCTCCCGCCGACAAGGGCGTTGGCGTTTATTCTCGTATTGCGAAAAACGGCGACGGTCATTGCCTGATCCTCGGATCGAATATGGGATAGAGCAGATCGACGATCAGATTGACCAGCACGTAGATCACGGCGATGGACAGGATGCAGCCCTGCACCACCGGATAGTCGCGCGCATAGATCGCGTCGACCAGCAGGCGGCCGAGGCCGGGAATGGTGAAGACCGTTTCGATGACGGCGATGCCGCCGAGCAAAGCGCCGAGAATGAGGCCGAGCAGGGTCCATGTCGGCGCGAAGGCGTTCTTTAAGGCGTGGCGCCACATGACGGCGGATTCCGTGAGACCCTTGGCCCGCGCATGGGTGATGTATTCCGTTCGCGCCACCTCGATGGTGCTGGCGCGGGTCATTCGGATGATGGAGCCGATTTCGACAAGCACCAGCGTGAGAACAGGCATCGCGATGTAGGACAGGGCGCGCCAGAAATCCTCGTTGAAGGAAACGAACCCGACGATCGGGAACCAGCCCAGCCAAAGTCCAAAGACCAGCAGGATCATAAGGCCGAGCCAGAAGGATGGAATCGACAGCGAGATGGTGGACAGGCCCACCAGGCCGAGGTCTGTCAGGCTGTTCTGACGCCAGGCGGCGAGCATGCCGGCCGGCACTGCAATCAGCGCGGCGAATGCAACAGCGACGACGACGATGCTTGCCGAGACGGTGAACCGCTCGAAAATGAGAGGCAGGACGTCCTGATTGGTGGTGATCGAACGGCCGAAGTCTCCAGTCAGGATATTCGACAGCCAGATAAAGTACTGCTCGTAGAGCGGGCGGTTCAGCCCCATGACGTCCCGCAGTCTTTCGATCTGCTCTGGTCGGGCAAGATCGCCAAGCATCAGTTTGGCGGGATCGCCCGGTATCATGCGCACCATGGCGAACACCGCAACGGTGACGATGAGCAGGGTTGGAATGGCGGAGACAATGCGCCCCAGGAGAAATCTCGTCATAATGCCTCGGTCCGGAGGCCACGCCGACTATCGCATGGCAGTCACTCCTATCAATAAAATGCGATCGACGATCGCGCAATGTCCAGTGTGGGTATTTTGCTTTTTTTTGATAAAATATTGATTTTATTATTATAATAATCATGTGTTTGTTGCGGCAGATGAACATTTCCGCAGGTTAACTGTTTAGCCTATACCGTGTTCCAAGCGCATTTTGGACAAATGGCGTCGCCGGGAGCGTGTTTGACGAAGGCTTCGTGCTCACGGTTTGACTATCGATTCCAGTTCGTATTCAGCGGCTCTACCAGCGAAAAGGCATCGCCTGGAAGCCAAATCGCCGTGCTGGAATGGTGAACGGAATGCGGATTCCATGGATTGTCCTTACCCATTCGAATAGGGCGCGAAAGCTGCGCAGTTTTCGTTCACGACAGACGCAGCCGCCACGGACGGAAATGCTTGTTGCGGGCAATCCGGCCGCTCGCAGATTCGGCATCCTGCGTCGATGGGTATGCACGCAGCCTGGTCGTCGAGTTGAAGTCCTCGGGAATAGGGTAGCCGATGCGCGTGCCGAAGGTCGCAGCCCAGTCCGATCGCGAAGGTCTTGGCGGGAGCGCCATAACCGCCGACGGTGCGGCTGACTCTGCGCGCCACCCACAAATAGGTGCATGCGTCGGGCATTTCCGCATTCGTCAGATCAGCCGGGCGTCCGGTCTTCCTCTTCTAGTCGACGGCGACACCGGTTATGGCGAGGCGTTAAACGTCATGCACATGGTGCGCACATTCGAGGATTCGGGCGCCGGAGCGGTTCATCTGGAGGATCAGCTTTTGCCCAAGAAGTGCGGACATCTGAACGACAAGAGGTTCGCCGATGCGCGCGATATGGCCGCGAAAGTCGCAGCAGCCGCGAAGGCCAGGAGGAATCTCTATGTCATTGCCCGCACGGATGCGGCGGCGAGCGAAGGAATGGATGGAGCAGTCCCGCGCGCCAAACTCTATCTGGAAGCCGGCGCCGACGCCATTTTTCCCGAGGCGCTGAACACAGCGGAAATGTTCCGCTTCTCGCCAACATGACCGAGTTCGGTCGCACGCCGTTTTTCACTGCGCAGGAGTTTGAATACATGGTTTACATAATGGTGATCTGGCCAGTCTCCGCCCTGCGTGTTGCGAACAAGGCGCAGGAAAAGCTCTACGCCGCGATCGCGCGTGACGGCGGGACGCACAAATTGGTTGACGCGATGCAGACGCGAGCCGAACTCTACGAGACCATCGGCTTGCACGCCTACGAGACCTTAGATTCGTCCATTGTCTAGACGATCGTGCCGGAAGGCGCGCCTCAAAATTGACGTTGGTGTTGTTTGCGGCCGCCGCGTCCATCTGCGCAACATCAATGCCCACAGGCGATCGCGGGACGCGCCCGGATTGTGATTGACGGGGATTATAATCACCGGAAACAGATGGCGGTGAGCAGAAACGTAATGGAAGGTTTACGCCGATGGTTTTTCCGAAGCCATCGGCTAACCTGCTTTACTGTTCGCGAAAGGCGCGGGTGGCCTGGTCCATCAGTGGCTTGGTCAGGTAGCTGAACGCCGTGCGCGCGGGGCTTTTTATGAAGACCTCAACCGGCATGCCGGGAATGAGCTTGATCGGCTCCAGTTCTTTCAGCCGGGCTTTGTGTATTGTGATCTGGATCGCATAGAACTGCGCGCCGGTGCGCTCGTCTTCCTCGAGATCGGCGGAGATGCGCCGGACTGTTCCGCTGATTTCCGGTGTCTCGCGCTGGTTGAAGGCGGAGAGGCGTATCAGCGCCTCCTGCCCGATGTAGAGTTGATCGATGTCTGCTGGCGATATCATGGACTGGGCGATCAGAGGTTCGTTCTGCGGCACGATCTGCATGATGCTGTCGCCCGGTCCAATGACCCCGCCGACCGTGTGAATGGCCAATTGATGCACCATGCCGGCCTGCGGCGCGCGGATATCGACGCGGGAAAGCTGGTCCATGATGGCGATGCGACGCTCGCGGAACTCGATGGCCTTCAGGCGCAGGTCCGAAAGTTCCTGGTTGGCGTTGCTGCGCATCTCCTGATCGATCTGAATGATCTGAAGCTCGGTCTCGGAAATTTTCCCCTTTGTCTGGGCGATCGACGCGATCAAACGGTTGCGTTCACCCGACAGACGCGCTTCGTCCCTTTCAAGCACTTTAAGCCGCATCGTGGAAACGAGCTGCTTCTCGAAGAGGCCTCTCAATCCGGAAAGTTCTTCGTTGATGAGCGCGATCTCGCGCGCCTTGGCTTCGATCTGGCCCTCAAGCCCGACAATCTCCTGCCTGAACTGAAGGACCCGCTCCCTCAACTGCGATTTCTGACCGCTGCGGGCCTCGCGGCGCAGTTTGAAAAGTCGTGTTTCCCCGTCGATCAGCGTGCGGATGGCGGGTGTGTCCTTGCGCGCGGTGAGTTCATCCGAAAACACCAGGGTTTGCTGGCCGGCCTGCTCCGCGCCAAGGCGCGTCATGCGGGCGGCGGTCTCGTCGATGCTGTTGGTGACGATCGCCAGGTTCGCCTGTATCTGCGTGTCGTCAAGCCGCACCACGACCTGTCCGGCGTGAACCATGTCGCCGTCCTCGACATGTATTGCGCCAACCACGCCGCCCTGCGGATGCTGGACATTTTTGACGTTGGATCGGACGACCAGCGTGCCTGGCGCAACTACAGCGCCGGATATCTCGGCCGTAACCGCCCAGCCGCCCAGCCCACCGATCAGGATGGCGCATATTCCGATCCCGACGAACAGATGGCGTTTGACGGATTTTTCCACAGGGGATGACATCTTCAGGACACCGTCCTTTCTACCTGTTTGACCGGTCTGGGCGTCGTGCTGACGATTTCCTCTTTCGGGCCGAAACCCATCTGCTTGCCTTCGCCCATCGCCAGGACGAGGTTGACGGCGGCAATCGCGCTTGGGCGATGCGCAATCACGACGACGACGCCGCCGCGTTTGCGCACGCCCCGGATTGCGGCCGTCAGGGCTTCTTCACCGGCGCCGTCTAGATTGGAGTTCGGTTCGTCAAGAACGACCAGGAAGGGGTCGCGATAAAGCGCTCGGGCGAGCGCCACGCGCTGTCGCTGGCCTGCGGACAAGGCCGATCCGCCGTCTCCGAGTTGCGTCTCGTAGCCGTCCGGAAATTTCAGGATAAGTTCATGGACGCCGGCCGCCATGGCCGCCGCGATCACGTCTTCGTCCTGTGCATCGGGGTCGAAGCGGCAGATGTTGTCCGCCACCGAACCGTCGAACAGCTCGATGTCCTGGGGCAGGTAGCCTATATGGGCGCCGAGCTGCTCCGAAGACCACTGGTCGAGGGACGCGCCGTCAAGGCGCACCGTGCCGCGAACCGGCCGCCAGGCGCCGATGAGAAGGCGGGCCAGCGACGACTTGCCGGATCCGCTCGCTCCGACGACCCCGAGACCGTCTCCGGCGGACAGGGTGAATGCAATGTCGTGGACGACAAGCCGCTTGTTTCCCGGCGGAACGGCCGTGACATGTTCAACGGAGAGAGTTTTCTGCGGCGCTGGCAGTTGCAGCGCATTCGACTGTTCCGGCATCGTCTTGAGGAGTTCGCTCAGCCGGCGCCAGCTTATGCGCGTGGCCACCAGGTTTTTCCAGTGGGCCACCGCCTGTTCGACCGGTCCAAGCGCCCGCGAGACCAGGATGGCGCTTGCAATGATAGCGCCGGTCGTTACTTGATTTTCGATGACCAGATAGGCCCCGAGCGCGAGCACCATCGACTGTATGAACAATCGAAATGTGCGGGCAATCGATGACAGCCCGCTGGTTCGATCGGCGGCTTTCTGGTGACTGTCGAGATATTTGCTGTTGATGCTCTCCCACCGCGACCGCAAACGTTCGCTCATTCCCATCGCAGCGACGACTTCAGCGTTCCGCCTGCCTGCGTCCAGAACAGAGTTCCGCGGACCGGCCAGTTCAGCGGCTTCCCGCGAAGGACCGCGATTGGAGAATTCCGCCGTCAGCGACACGGCGACGATGACAAACGCGCCGGCGACCGCCGCGTAGCCGATAAGGGGATGGATAAGATAGCAAACCACGATATACAGCGGCATCCACGGCAGGTCGAAGAATGCGGCCGGTCCGGCGCTTCCCAGAAACGTCCTTATCTGATCGAGATCGCGCACCGGCTGCAGCCCGTCTCCACGGGCGGGTTTGGCCAGCGGCAGCCGCAGGATCGTGTTGAAAACCCGGCCGGACAGGAAGCTGTCGAATGACCTGCCAATACGTTGCAACACGCGCGCGCGGATACCATCGAGAACGCCTTGGATCGCGAACAGGAGACCGACAAGCAACGCCAATGCGATGAGGGTTGGTATGGAGCGGGACGGCAGGACGCGGTCATAGACCTGCATCATGAACAGGGGGCCGCTCAGCATCAGTATATTGATGATGGAGGAAAACAGCGCCACACCCAACAGCGCCTTGCGGGACCGGTTCAATGTTTGACCGAGTTCGGCCTTGACGTCGTCGGAGGGTTTCGGTCGCGTCAACACTATCCAGCGCCTTTCAAGGATGAACAACGTGGATTCTCAACAGTAAAAGTCGAGTTATTTCGCAGATGCGAATGATATTTCGAGCCAACTGAATTCAATGGAGTCAAATTAAAGGAAAATTTGACTAATTTTTCCATATTTAAAGCACCAGAATGCGATCGCATACTGATATCCTTTATAGTATCACCGAAAGGATATGATAAATAAATGCAACGTTGGAAGTGATTATCTTTATAAATACTCAAATGTCTAGACTGTACTAAAGGATTCTCTCAAAAAGAGTAGTTCTGGGAGAATTGATTAATGGTGAGACCGGGATTGGCGCTTGCGCTTTCGTCTGATGCAGCAAGCATGCGCAACACTCGTTGGTAGCGCTATCGGATTCAAGAATAAAGTGTTTGCCCAAACTATAACGTGTTCTGGTTGACTCCAGGCGCCGCGTAGTGGGGCGGCGTCTCCTCAGGTGATGCCTTTGAACCACTCACCGAGTTAAGGCGTCGCGGCGCATCTTCTTACAGCGTTGCGATTGGCGTGCGGTCCTTTACTCATTCTTACCGATGATGGCGGGACGCCAAAGCGCAGGCGAAACAACTTGCTGAAGCGGGCCGGGTCATCGAAACTGATCCCTGGCGACGATTTCCCGAATTTTCCCGTATCGCGACGGACCCGAAGCAAGCAAAAAAGAACGCGGTCCAGACGCCGCCGCTTGATGTACTGCGCAATGCCGCCAACCTCGACGAAATCTCTGTAACCGTCGGTTTGGGAATGTCGAATTCCTTGCTCAGCCTGTCGACATCGAGGTTGGGGCAAGCCAGGTTCTTGTCCAGATAGGAATGCAATGCCTTGCTGCGGGCGTCGCCGTATGTCGCCTTTGTGTAATCATCGCCCGGTGAAAACTGCAACAGACCTTCCAACGAATAGCAGAACCCGTCTTTTATAAAATTGGCATATCTTTCGAGAATCAGAGGCGCCTGTTTCAGAATGGCAAAAAGACATTGTTGAAGCAGATGGGTGACCGACGCGCATCTGGGGAACATGATAGGAGGCGGATGACGTCCGGGGGCATATCCGACAGCTTCATGGGAAAAATCACGCCGGCCGAATCCGAATGACTGCAGAGCGAATAGCGTTCACGCTAAAAATCGAAGATGTGTACTTGACCGGGGAGCATTTCGAAGGAAACGTCATGGCAATAGTCGCGACACAATCCTCTCCTGTACACCTGAAGCGAAAGGTAGATACTTTTTTCCAAATCGCCGCTGTGGTGACTAATCGACTGCTTCAAAAGAGTGACGTTGGAAAAGACAAGTAAGCCTCTTAGCCAAGCTCTCACATTTTCCGATGCGCCTTCATTCTCGAAATCGCAAAAGACCCGAACCTGTTCACGCGATGGATCGATCAGATCCTCATCCCCAACAACCAACTTGTCCAGCAGGAGAGACAGTACACGTTTACCGATACTCCTGCCGTGTACGGTGTGATCAGGAAGCCTTGGGGCTGCGGGGAGTTTCAGACCGCCTATCGGTTTAATGCCTTTCAGAATATAGTCGGCCGCCATTTCCCCCTTGTCACGATATGCTCTTGAACCAGTCCCCCAGAAAGGGAGTTTGATGATTTTTCCCATCTGACTTCGAGGGGTGGCCTGATTTATTCATATTCATAACGAATGTCGGCGTAAAACCGAAGCGTTGACGAAACAACCTGCTGAAGTAGGCCGGATCTTCGAAACCGAGACCCATTGAGACATCCTGAACCTTTCCGTATCGCGAAGGCCCTGAAACAAGCCGCGAAAATGCGCGATCAAGACGGCGCTGCATGATGTAATGCGATACGCCCCCAATTTCTGCGAAGTCTCTGTAAACCGTTGGAATGGACACGCCGAATTGCTTGCTCAATCTTTCTACGTTCAGATCAGGGTCGGCCAGATGCTTTTCCAGATATTCCTTCATTGCGTCGCTGCGGAGCTTGCCAAGTTTGGGCGACAAGGGTTCGTCAAGCGGGGTGATGCCGAGCAACCCTTTCAGAAGGCCGCAAAAGCCTTCGCTGATCGCGCCGGCTTCGTCAGTCGTAATCTGCGATGCACGGTCGAGCACTGCAAACACGCTTTCGATCAGCAGATGCGTTATCGGTGATCCCGACGGGAATTTGAAGTAGGCAGGATGCCGGCCCGGATCGTAACCAATGGCCTTGTGCGGGAGTGCGACGCCGAACACGCCTGAGTTCTCGGAGTATGAATTGAATTCTCGAGAAAAGTCGAAGACATGAACTTCCCCTGGAAGCATGTCGAACGAAACCTTGTCTACAATTCCACGGCAACGACCCTTGGAGTAAATCTGAAGCGAAAGATAGTCGCTGCTGTTTCTCAGATGGGACTTGCAATGGCTGAATGACTGGCTGGAGAAAGCCACGTCAGTAAATATCAGCGAGTCAATCAACCAGGCTTTTAACGTCTCGCGAGAACTTGGCTGATCCGATCCAAGCTTAATATCATAACATTCGCGAACCTGTTCGCGCCATGCATCGAATACTTGCTTTTCGCCCACTATCGATTTGTCCAAGATTATGGACGGGACTAAATCGTGAACCACTACAGTTCTCCTAAAGGTTTATTCACGTCACTCCTGTAATTGCCTTCTCAAGGGCTAACATAAATAATGCAATAAGCAACTAAAAATGAGGGAAAATAACCTAGTAGAAGCCTTTTAGCGCTAACAATCGTCGGAAATCTTCAGAATAAACCAAGCGTGTATAAAATTTGTTTATGATGTAGATGCGTTTGCTTTATGGTTGTGTTCGCTAATGTGTTAATTGCGTATTATGATATTTCCAGTAAAGTATACTTCAGTAGCAATCATTTATTCAAATTCCTCCATAGTTTGTTCAAATGGCCTTCGGTTTGTCGAGGCAGGCGGTTCAGGCGCGCATTTTTGTGAACAGAATAAGTATTATACTGGCGAGGCGCAATAGTCTTGTTACACTCTTGTTCGTCTTTGAGCGTCTGTTCAAGGATGTCCGGTTAGGTATCGGGGATTGGGTGATGGGCGGCAATCAGATTCTTTGTATTTTGCGATAAATACGGAGAGATCGAATGGCCTGGACACCCTTCACCCGCCGTCACAATGTCAGATGCGGGCTGCGTTATGCAAGTGAACTGACTGACCGGGAATGGAGCATGATCGAGCCCTTCATGCCGCCCCAGCCGTAGCGGGGTCGCCGGCGCAAGACGTCACTGCGCTGCGCAATGGACGCCATCTTCTACCTGCTGCAATCGGGATGCCAACGGGCATTGCTGCCGCACGATTTCCCGCCGAAAAGCAGAGTCCATTACTACTTCAAATGGTTTTGCCGGGATGGGACGTGGCGGCGTGTTCATGACGCGCTTTACCGCAGGAAGCGGCCACTGGAAGGCCACGAAGACCAACCGTCATTTGCCATTATCGATCGCCAGTCGGTGATGACTGGCCCGGACGCCCATAGTGATACCGGTTATGATGCTGGCAAGAAGATCAAGGGCCGCAAGCGTTACATTCTGGCCGACACGTTGGGCATGCTTCTGAAGGCAGAAGTCCACTCGGCGGGCATTCAGGATCGCGACGGAGCAGCCCTCGTCTTCGACAGGCTCGCAAGCCCGAGGATTTCAAGCGGTACTCAACGACAAGCCTCGCCTTCATCCAGACCGCAGTGATAAAGCTCATGACAAGAAGGCTCACCCGCTACCAGCTTTCTTGAGCAGACTCTGAACTACAGACGGCGATTGCCTGGCGCCTTCCGAGTTTATTGCCGTCGGCATGGAGACTTTATTTTCTTCGACGACTTTTCTTGTTTGTGGATTGTGTCGCCCTGGCGTCACTGTTTTCGCTTTTCTTGTCGTCGCGTCCGACATTGTGATCGTCGGCCGGTGTGTCGTTCTGGCTCGCTTCAGGCGCGTCTGCCTCGCCGCCATCGCTTGTTTCCTGGGGCTGAGTGGTAATGCGAAACGCGGCCGAATTTTTCAGATCGCGCCAGAACGACATATTGGCGTAACGATCGAAAAGATCGGGCGGCAAGATGGTGCGACGACGTTGCAGTTCCACCTTGCGGCGAACGCGATGCAGGCCTGACAGGCCCAATTGAACGTCGAATTCCGGCGCGTCATACTCGATATTGTCGAAGTCGTGCTCAAATTCGGGTTCGTCCAGAAACTGGTAGAGCAGGCTCATGACTTCTCGCGGCGCGGCGCATAAAAGGTCGTAGTCCACCATGACAAGTCGCTCGGCATGATCGCTCCAGCACGCTTCGCGAAGCGCCTGATAGGCGAAGCCGACGAGACGGTTGGAAGAAGCGAGCGCGTCGACGCGGGTGTAGACGGTGGCGCGCTCCATCGGGGTATTGAACAGCCGGGTGTTTTCGAATGCGTTGGAGCGATATTGCCGTTCAAGACTATCGAGAACCCACGCGACATCGCGCACAGTGCAAACGAGACGGGCGTCGGGATAAAGCTGCATCAGCGCCGGAAGCTGCGCTGTCCAGGCGCGGTTCGTATCGAAAATGACGTCTTCCTTCTGCTCATTGTAATAGCTGTCGAACAGGCCTTTCAGGATTGAGGCTCGCTGTCTGGGCGTGACCATGCTTGACAGTTCGCTGCCGGCCGAAACTTGCGCAATAATGCCTTCGAACAGGGATGCGATCGGACTGGACATGCCCGCGTGGAAGCGGGGGTTCTGGCGGAGGATGGCGGCCAGAAGAGTGGATCCGGAGCGGGGCAGGCCGGAAATGAAGTGGAACTTTGGCATGGATGAATTTCCCAAACTCTAAAGATGCTATCCAGAGCAGTACAAAATTACTAGCTCGGCATTATGATAAGTTGATAAAGTAGATATAGTCGATAATCTATGTATAGGAAAATCATTATTAAATTCAAAAATTTCAATAACGGTGAAATGATAAAATATTCCTATGTTTGTTAATAGAGTAATCCATGTACCATCATTTGATTACGCCCTAATCTATGGAGAGTGTTATAGTATTTCATAATTTTTAAAAGTTTTTCAGTGCATAAATTGGAGCTAAGCCCATTTAATTATTTAAGTATTATTCTATAAAATTTTATTGAAAAAGAATTAAGGCTGCCAGTTTTTGAACCCAAATCTCTCCATAGATGCTTGCCGCCTGGAGATGACTAAGGGTGTTTTGATTGGTTCAGACAGTGACGACGACATTGAGAGTACGGAGAGCAATGACACTGTGCTTTCCGGACATGGCGACGATGCTGTCAGTACGGGTGATAGCAGTGATGTTGTCCTGAGCGGCAACGGCGATGACACGATCGATGCCGGCGACGGTGATGATGTTGTCTTGAGCGGTCACGGCGATGACGTGATCAACGCAGGGAGTGGCGATGATGTTGTAATGGCTGGCAGTGGCAACGACTTTGTCCTCCATATCGAAGCCGAGAATCTGGACAGTCAAGGTTTCTATAAAGGTGGATGGGGCCGCGATACTGTACGTCTGATTATCAGTGAGGCGACATTCGCATCGGCGGCATTCCAGGCGAAACTGGCTGTTTTGCAGGGGATGATCGCGCAGAACGGAACGGCTTCTGGCACCTTCGCCAGTATCGGGGTAGAGATCCGTTCATTCGAGGTCATAGAATTCGTTGTTGAAGACGACTACAACAATGCTCCAACCGGTTCAGTGCTGATCAATGGCGCGGCGGAACAGGATCAGGTTCTGACGGCCGACGCGTCCGGCCTGGCCGACGCGGATGGCCTCGGGACGTTTTGGTGTCAGTGGCGGCGGTCCACGGATGGCGGCGCAACTTTCGAAGAAATCACGGGCGACACGGCTGTTGATTACACACTCGGTGATTCCGACGTGGGCGCGCTTGTTCCGCTGGCTTTTACACACACAATGGCGCTAATCTTGTTGGCGGCGCCGACGCTGCGGACGTATTCGCAAGCACGATCACACTGGACAACAATGTCACGGTGGCCGGCGAACTCGCCGACAATGGCGGTCCGGTCGAAACGATCGCGCTCAAGCTGGACGCCGCGAACCCGGCCCTCGACGCGGCGTCCACAAACAATAACGGCGTGGTTTCCCTGACAGACGCCCGCGGCGAAGACACCTATGATGCGCCGGAGATCGCGAACGGGTCCGGAAACAGCAGCGGCCGCGATCTCGGCGCCTATGAACTGCTCAATGACGAGTCGGCTACTACCCTTGTCAGCGACACGCAGATCCAGTTCGCTGACTCTGCCGACGATATTCGACCTGCCGCATGAACTCGAAGACAGCGTCGCCGCCGCCCTGGGCGAGGGCGAAACGCTCACTCTCGACTACCTCGTGGCCGTCGCCGACGCGGTAGGCGAGAGCGACGAGGCGGTCCTGTCCTTCACTTTGGATGACGAGGGACTTCTCGTTTGAAGCCGCAGGCGGCGCGCATTTCAGCCGCCCTGCAACAAGCCCGTCCGGGACAGGTCTTGGAAGAATTGCTGTACGCTTGGGAAAAACAAACAACGCCGCAGACCGCTCCTGCCGCCCGCTTCGCCGTCGCCCCCATGATGGACCGGACGGATTTGACCGGAAATAAGGAAAATTCTGAGGTAGGTAATACTGAATGTAGTACCACGAACGTAGTATTGCTTTTCGTAACGGCAATTCGAATCAGCTACAAAAGCCATTCAATTGTTTAAATAGTTTGTGGAGAATTCAGAATTGTCAGGTTTAGATTTCTCCGGTGAAACGTGCATCGTGACCGGTGGGTTGCGAGGAATTGGCAAGGCTATTGCAGGCACGTTTGTTGCCCGTGGAGCGACGGTTCATTCCATTGATTCCGGTTTTAAAGCGACCGAGTCGGCTGGCGACAGGCTGTTTCACCATTGCTGCGACATTACCGATCTCGACGCCATCGAGGCGTTTGCCAGAGATCTGGGCGAAGCCGACATACTCGTCAACAATGCCGCGACGGTGACGCGCGCCGTTCCGATCACCGAGTTGACGCCGCAGGAATGGCGCCAGACCATGGATATCAACATAACGGGCGCCTTCAACGTCACTCGCTCTGTTCTGTCACGGATGGGTCGGGGAGGGCGGATCATCAATCTGGCCTCGACCTTCGCCCATGTGGGGTCGCCGGGACGCGTTGCGTATTCGACGACGAAGGGCGCCATTCTCGCTTTCACGCGCAGCCTGGCGCTCGACTGCGCACCCCTTGGCATTCGCGTCAATTCGGTGTCGCCAGGCGGAATCGCCACCGACAGACTCGTCGAGCTGTTTGGTTCCAAGGAGAAGGCGGAGGAGTATCTCGCTCCTCTTCACCCGATTGGTCATACGGGGACGCCTGAAGACGTGGCGGCGGCGGTCGCCTTTCTGGCTTCGAAAGGCGCGCGCTTTGTCACCGGCGCCGACTTCAGGATCGACGGCGGCTATACCGCGCAATAAGCGTCTCCGACTTCCACAAGGTTTCATCCTCCAGTGATTTCGAGACAGTCTCCTCTTGTCAATTTTTCGAACAATTGTTAGAAACATTGCGTCGATAGCTGACTGAGGTGGAGGAATCATGCCCAGATACAACCTGATTGCGCTGACCAATTGCGAAGCGGGTCGCGAAGACGAATTCAACGACTGGTATACGAACGTTCACCTGGCGGACGTGTTGAAATTGCCCGGCGTCGTGGCGGCGCAGCGGTTTGAACTCAACGAGGTCCAGCACAGGCAGGGGCAAATGCCATGGGGTTTCATGGCCGTCTACGAAATCGACATCGATGACGTCTCCGAGACGCTGTCCGAATTGCGCGCCGTGTCCGGCACCGACGCCATGCCGCTTTCGCCTGCACTGAAGGACGAACGGATGGTCTGGATCTACCGGCCGATTTCAGACCGTGTCACCGGCTGACCGGCGAGAACATATCCAGGAACGAAAGTTGAAACGCATGAAAATCCTCGTGCCCGTGAAGCGGGTTGTAGACTACAACGTGAAGATCCGTGTGAAATCGGACGGCTCCGGCGTCGAGCTCGCGAATGTGAAGATGTCGATGAACCCGTTCGACGAGATTTCCGTCGAGGA
>BRLC01000007.1 GCA_024343425.1 Rhizobiaceae bacterium MnEN-MB40S | reverse complement strand
GCCGTCAATCTCGTCATAGGCCTTGAAATCGCCGAAGTACTTCGTGATCGCTGCCGTAAGAGACGTCTTGCCGTGGTCAACGTGACCGATCGTGCCGATGTTCACATGCGGCTTGTTGCGTTCAAACTTACCTTTCGCCATCTTGGCTCTCCGTATTTCCTCGCCCGCAAGGGCTTTTCTTTCTGTTGTTCAGTTCAGCCCTTGTCAGGCATATTTTTCCTGAATTTCCTGTGCGACGTTGGACGGCACCGCAGCGTAGTGATCAAACTGCATGGAGTACTGCGCGCGTCCCTGGGACATGGAGCGCAGGTTGTCCACGTATTTGAACATGTTCGCCAGCGGCACATGAGCGTTGATCACGACGGCGATGCCGCGTGATTCCTGCCCCTGGATCTGGCCGCGCCGGGAATTCAGGTCGCCGATCACATCGCCGACATAATCCTCAGGCGTAACCACCTCGACCTTCATGATCGGCTCGAGCAGCTGTGCGCCGGCTTTCTTGGCGCCTTCACGGAAGGCTGCGCGCGACGCAATTTCGAAGGCGAGCACCGAAGAGTCAACGTCATGGTAGGCGCCGTCAATGAGCGTTGCCTTCACGCCGAGCATCGGGAAGCCCGCGAGCGGACCGGAAGACAGAACGCTTTCGATACCCTTCTGAACGCCGGGGATGTATTCCTTCGGAACGTTACCGCCAACGATCTTGGATACGAACTCGAACTCTTCGCTCTCGGTGTTCGGCTCGAAAATGATCTTGACGCGAGCGAACTGACCGGAACCACCGGACTGTTTCTTGTGCGTGTAGTCGATCTCGGCTTCGCGGGTAATCGTTTCACGATAGGCCACCTGCGGCGCGCCGACATTGGCCTCAACCTTGAATTCGCGCATCATGCGGTCAACCAGGATGTCGAGGTGAAGCTCGCCCATACCTGCGATGATCGTCTGACCGGATTCTTCGTCCGACTTGACGCGGAAGGACGGGTCTTCGGCAGCCAGTCGGTTGAGCGCAATGCCCATCTTTTCCTGGTCGCCCTTGGTCTTCGGCTCGATGGCGATCTGGATAACAGGATCCGGGAACTCCATGCGCTCGAGTATGACCGGCTTCAGCGGATCGCAAAGCGTGTCGCCCGTGGTGGTTTCCTTCAGACCGGCGAGAGCAACGATATCACCGGCATAGGCGACGTCGATGTCTTCACGGCTGTTGGAGTGCATCTGCAGCATGCGGCCGACGCGCTCGCGCTTTTCCTTGACCGTGTTCATCACGGACGAGCCTTTTTCGATCACGCCCGAATAGATGCGCGCGAAAGTGAGCGAACCGACGAACGGGTCGTTCATGACCTTGAAGGCGAGCATGGAGAGCGGCTCGTCATCCGACGCTACGCGCTTGATCTCGGCTTCGGTCTTGGCGTCGATGCCCTTGATGGCCGGAATGTCGATCGGGCTCGGCAGGTATTCGACGACAGCGTCGAGCAGAGGCTGCACGCCCTTGTTCTTGAAGGCGCTGCCGCAGAACATGGGGAAGAAGTCGACGTTGATCGTACCCTGACGCACAAGCGCGCGGATCTGGTCATTGGAGGGCATGTCGCCTTCGAGATAGGCTTCCATCGCCGCCTCGTCGATTTCGACGACGGTTTCGATCAGCTTTTCGCGATATTCCTCGGCCTGGTCTTTGAGGTCGGCCGGAATTTCAACGATGTCCCACTGCGCGCCGAGCGACTCGTCGCGCCACACCAGAGCGTTCATCTCGATGAGATCAACCACGCCCTTGAATTCGCTTTCAGCGCCGATCGGCAGCTGCATGACGACCGGGATCGCGCCAAGACGGCTCTTCACCATATCGACGGAGCGGTAGAAGTCGGCGCCGATCTTGTCCATCTTGTTGCAGAAGATCATCCGCGGCACGTGATACTTGTCAGCCTGACGCCAAACGGTCTCCGTCTGCGGCTCAACGCCTGCGTTGGCGTCGAGAAGCGCAACCGCGCCGTCAAGCACGCGCAGCGAACGCTCGACTTCAATCGTGAAGTCAACGTGTCCGGGCGTGTCGATGATGTTGAAGCGACGCATGTTGCCGTCGCGACCTTTCCAGAAGGTCGTGGTCGCAGCGGACGTGATCGTGATGCCGCGTTCCTGCTCCTGCTCCATCCAGTCCATCGTGGCGGCGCCGTCATGGACTTCGCCGATCTTGTGGGACTTTCCGGTGTAGTACAGGATGCGCTCGGTCGTCGTCGTCTTGCCGGCGTCGATGTGCGCCATGATACCGAAATTCCGGTAGTCTTCGATTTTGTATTCGCGGGCCATTTCAGTGCCTTTCGATGCGTAAATTCGTAAAACTTACCAGCGGTAATGCGAGAACGCGCGGTTGGCGTCGGCCATCTTGTGCGTGTCTTCGCGCTTCTTGACGGCGTTGCCGCGGTTGTTCGCAGCATCCATGAGTTCGCCGGAAAGGCGCTCGATCATGGTTGTTTCGTTGCGATTGCGCGCGGCGTTGATCAGCCAACGGATCGCGAGCGCCTGACGGCGCTCCGGACGAACATCCACCGGAACCTGGTAGGTGGCGCCGCCGACGCGACGCGAACGAACCTCGACCTGCGGAGCGACATTGTCGAGAGCAGCGTGGAACGTGCCGACCGGCTCTTGCTTGGTCTTGTCTTCGATGATGTCGAATGCACCGTACACGATGCCTTCAGCTACGGACTTCTTGCCGTCAAGCATGATGGCGTTCATGAACTTGGTGATGACGAGATCGCCGAATTTCGGATCCGGGTTGATCTCACGTTTTTCTGCTCTGTGACGTCGGGACATGGTCTCGTCTCTCAACTATCGCTGGATGACCAGCAAAATGATTGTCTTACTTCGGACGCTTCGCGCCATACTTGGAACGGCGCTGCTTGCGGTCCTTGACACCCTGGGTGTCGAGAACGCCGCGGATGATGTGATAGCGAACGCCGGGAAGGTCCTTCACGCGGCCGCCGCGGATCATCACGACAGAGTGTTCCTGAAGGTTGTGCCCCTCGCCCGGAATGTATCCGATAACTTCAAAGCCGTTGGTCAGGCGGATTTTGGCCACCTTGCGAAGCGCCGAGTTCGGCTTCTTCGGCGTCGTTGTGTAAACACGGGTGCAAACGCCGCGTTTCTGCGGGTTGGCGTCCAGTGCAGGAACCTTGTTACGCTTGACCGGCACCTGGCGCGGTTTGCGAATCAACTGGTTTACGGTTGGCATTCAACCTTCCTCATATAATTCTTCGTGTTGCCCTTGCGGGCGTTTCCCGTGCACCCATACCCATGCGCAAACGGGCAAACCCGCCATTGGCGGCTTGCCCAATAAATGCAGAGGACACGGAAACCGTGTCATGCTTGCAGCATTTTGTATCAACGTGCAGTTTGAACCGTGTCTGGAGCGAACTTCAGGACGAGTCATCCCGAACCAGCAAGCTCCACATCAGCTCTGGTGGCGCGTACATACTGATTGGCTGGGGCATCGTCAAGGCCGGAACCGAATTATTGTGAAACTAATTCGGCGTTTGGCGGCGTCGCGGCGGGGTTCGCGGCATTATTCCAGGTCAAACCGCCCCTTCCCTTGTGCCTTGCGACAGAAACATGCAGAAAGAGCCGAATCAACAGGGCGACAACGGAGCAGCAGCATGCAGGCGGAGGACGAAGACGAACCGATCGTGTTCATCATCATCGGCAAGGCCTTCCTGGACAAGGACGAGGATCCGATCGACGTCCATATTATCCTTTCGGCGCCGGACGACGACACCGCCGTGCGCGAAACCCTCAACGCGATGGCGAGCGAAGGCTACGTGGAAGCTGAACTCGACCAGATCGGCGTTATGGAAGGCATGCCGGACGAAGAACCGTACGCCTCGGCCTATCAGGGCGCCGTCGAAGGGGAAGTTTCGATCGTCACCTTTTGACGATCAAACCGCTTGAGCCCAAAGCCGGATCATCCGAATCAGCCCAAAAATGAAGAACCCGGCTCGCAAGGGCCGGGTTCTTTCAGTTTCACAACGGCGTTGCGCAGAAGCTATTCGCTCGCCGGCGCCTCGGCCAAGTCTCCGGATACGCCGGTCAGCATCGGCAGAGCCTCTTCCGAGCCGGATTCCTTCTTGCGTTCCTCGAGAATGAGATCGTCGCGCGAGCTTGCCACGCGGCGGATCTGATTCATCGCGCCTCCGGTGCCCGCCGGGATCAGGCGGCCGACGATGACGTTTTCCTTCAGACCCTGAAGGGCGTCCATCTTGCCGGCGACGGCGGCCTCAGTCAGCACCTTCGTGGTTTCCTGGAAGGAAGCCGCGGAGATGAAGGACGGCGTCTGCAGCGAAGCCTTGGTGATGCCAAGCAGCACGGGATCGCCGACGGCAGGCTTCTTGCCTTCTTCGGCGAGGCGTTCGTTTGCCAGCTCCAGCTCGATCCGGTCGACATTGTCGCCAACGATGTAGGCGGAATCGCCCGAGTCCGTGATCTCGATCTTCTGCAGCATCTGCCGAACGATGACCTCGATATGCTTGTCGTTGATGAGAACGCCCTGAAGCCGGTAGACTTCCTGGATCTCGTTGACGAGATAGGAGGCCAGAGCCTCGACGCCCTTGATCGCAAGAATGTCGTGCGGCGCGGGATTGCCGTCCAGAATATACTCGCCCTTTTCGATCGGGTCGCCGTCCTGAAGATGGAACGGCTTGCCTTTCGGGATGAGATATTCCGCAGGCTCGACGCCGTCTTCCGACGGCTCGATCATGATGCGGCGCTTGTTCTTGTAGTCGCGTCCGAAACGAATCGTTCCGTCGATCTCGGCGATGATTGCGTGATCCTTCGGACGACGGGCCTCGAACAGCTCGGCGACGCGCGGCAGACCACCGGTGATGTCCTTGGTCTTGGCGCTTTCCATCGGAACACGCGCAAGCACGTCGCCTTCCGACACCTTCTGGCCGGGCTCGACCGACAGAATGGCGTCCACCGACAACATGAAGCGCGCTTCACCGCCACGGGCAAGCTTGGCGATCTTGCCATTCTTGTCCTTGATGACGATCGCGGGCTTCAGATCAACGCCGCGCGGCGTCGAGCGCCAGTCAATGACCTGACGCTTGGTGATGCCGGTCGTCTCGTCGGCCGATTCCGATACGGATACGCCATCGACGATATCCTCGAATTCGACCACGCCTGCGACTTCCGTCATCATCGGACGCGTATACGGATCCCACTCGGCGAGGCGCTGGCCGCGCTTGACCACGTCGCCGTCGTCGACGAAGAGGCGCGAACCGTAGGCGACGCGCTGCGACGACCGTTCGACATCCTGCTCGTCGAGGATCTGGACCGACATGCTGCGGCCCATGGCGACCAGATTGCCTTCGGAGTTGCGAAGGACGTTCCGGTTCTTGATCCTGACCTTGCCTTCATACGAGGCTTCCAGGAAGGACTGGTCCACAACCGTGGCCGTGCCGCCCAGGTGGAAGGTCCGCATGGTGAGCTGCGTGCCGGGTTCGCCGATCGACTGTGCGGCGATAACGCCGACCGCTTCGCCGATATTCACCGGCGTTCCGCGCGCCAGGTCGCGACCGTAGCAGGTGGCGCAGATGCCGTTCTGCATTTCGCAGGTCAGGGCCGAGCGGATCTTGACCGACTGGATGTTGGCGGCTTCGATGGCGACCACATCCGGCTCTTCGATCATCTTGCCGGAAGCAACGAGAACGTCGCCGGTCTGCGGATGCGTGATATCGTGCAGCGCCGTGCGGCCGAGGATGCGCTGGCCGATGGAGGCGACCACCTGACCGGCGTCGACGATGGCGGTCATAGTCAGGCCCTTGTCCGTGCCGCAATCGACCTGGGTGACGATGCAATCCTGCGCAACGTCGACGAGACGACGGGTCAGGTAACCCGAGTTCGCCGTCTTCAGCGCCGTGTCCGCCAGTCCCTTGCGGGCGCCGTGCGTGGAGTTGAAGTACTCGTTGACCGTCAGGCCTTCCTTGAAGTTCGACGTGATCGGCGTTTCGATGATTTCGCCGGACGGCTTGGCCATGAGGCCGCGCATGCCGCCGAGCTGACGCATCTGGTTCGGAGAACCACGCGCGCCCGAATGGCTCATCATGTAAACCGAGTTCATCGGCTTCTGGCGACCGTTGTCGTCGAATTCGACGGCCTTGATGCGGGCCATCATTTCTTCAGCGACCTTTTCGGTTGCCTTGCCCCAGGCGTCCACGACCTTGTTGTACTTTTCGCCCTGGGTAATCAGGCCGTCATTGTACTGCTGCTCGTATTCCTTGACGAGCATTTCGGTGTCGTTGACGATCTGCGCCTTGGCGGCGGGAATGACCATGTCGTCCTTGCCGAAGGAAATACCGGCGCGGCAGGCGTGGCCGAAGCCAAGCTGCATGATCCGGTCACAGAAAATGACTGTCTCCTTCTGACCGCAGTGGCGATAGACCGTGTCGATCATCCTGGAGATGTTCTTCTTGGTCATTTCCTGGTTGCAGGTGTCGAAAGGCACCTTGACGTTCTTCGGCAGAAGTTCGCCGATGATCATGCGGCCAGGCGTCGTCTCGTAGATCGCCGACACCGGATTGCCATCCTCGTCAACGGTCTTGAAGCGACCCTTGATCTTGGAGTGCAGCGTCACGACCTTGTTTTCGAGCGCGTGATGCAGTTCGCCCATATCGGCGAAGATCATGCCCTCGCCCGGCTCGTTCTCGTTCATGATCGAAAGATAGAAGAGACCGAGGACCATGTCCTGGGACGGCACGATGATCGGCGCGCCGTTGGCCGGATGCAGGATGTTGTTCGTCGACATCATCAGCACGCGGGCTTCGAGCTGCGCTTCGAGCGACAGCGGGACGTGCACAGCCATCTGGTCGCCGTCAAAGTCAGCGTTGAACGCGGTGCAGACGAGCGGATGCAGCTGAATCGCCTTGCCTTCGACCAGCGTCGGCTCGAAGGCCTGGATGCCCAGCCTGTGCAGCGTCGGCGCGCGGTTCAGGAGCACCGGATGCTCGCGGATAACCTCGTCGAGGATATCCCAAACTTCCGGCTTTTCCTTCTCGACCAGCTTCTTGGCCTGCTTGACGGTGGACGAATAGCCCTTGGCGTCGAGGCGCGCATAGATGAACGGCTTGAACAGCTCCAGCGCCATCTTCTTCGGCAGGCCGCACTGGTGCAGCTTGAGCTCCGGACCGGTCACGATCACGGAACGGCCGGAATAGTCGACGCGCTTGCCGAGGAGGTTCTGACGGAAACGGCCCTGCTTGCCCTTCAGCATGTCGGAGAGCGATTTCAGCGGACGCTTGTTGGCGCCGGTGATCACCCTGCCCCGACGACCATTGTCGAAGAGTGCGTCGACGGACTCCTGCAGCATCCGCTTCTCGTTGCGGATGATGATGCCGGGCGCGCGCAGTTCGATCAGCCGCTTCAGACGGTTGTTACGGTTGATGACGCGCCGATAGAGGTCGTTGAGGTCGGAGGTCGCGAACCGGCCGCCGTCAAGCGGAACCAGCGGACGCAGGTCCGGCGGAATAACCGGGATGACCTTCATGATCATCCATTCCGGACGGTTGCCGGATTCAATGAAGTTCTCGACCAGCTTCAGCCGCTTCATCAGCTTCTTGGTCTTCAGTTCCGAACTCGTCGCAGCCAGTTCGTCGCGCAGGTCAACGGCGATCTTGTCGAGATCCATGCCGGCCAGCAGTTCGTAAATGGCTTCCGCGCCGATCATCGCCGTGAAAGCGTCTTCGCCGAACTCGTCGACGGCGATCATGAACTCTTCTTCCGACAGAAGCTGGTTCTCGCTGAGAGACGTGAGGCCCGGCTCGGTGACGATGTAGTTTTCGAAATACAGAACGCGTTCGATATCCTTCAGCGTCATGTCGAGCAGCGTTCCGATGCGGCTCGGCAGAGACTTCAGGAACCAGATATGCGCGACCGGTGCTGCAAGTTCGATATGGCCCATGCGCTCGCGGCGAACGCGCGAGAGCGTGACTTCAACGCCGCACTTTTCGCAGATGATGCCCTTGTACTTCATGCGCTTGTACTTGCCGCAAAGACATTCGTAGTCCTTGATCGGCCCGAAAATGCGCGCGCAGAACAGTCCGTCGCGTTCCGGCTTGAACGTACGGTAGTTGATGGTTTCCGGCTTCTTGATCTCGCCGTAGGACCACGAAAGAATTTTTTCCGGAGACGCGATCGAAATCCGGATGGAATCGAACGTCTGGACCGGAGCCTGGGAGTTGAAAAGGTTCATGACCTCGTGGTTCATGCCTGTCTCCTTCGCGGGGTTCTACCCCTGTTTGGCGTCACGTCCGGCTGGTTCCGGAATCGGTGTCGTGACGCCTGTATAAATCCTGTCTCTCGTTATGGCCATTTTGCGGCGATTGGATCCGCAATGGCTCGAAACGGCGCGCGTTTGCCTTTGCGCGCGCCGTTTCAACATTATTCAGCCGCGTCGGGCAGCCTTTCGGCGTCCTGGTCTTCCGTCTCGAGGCGGGTGTTTTCCAGCTCCACGTTGAGACCCAGGGACCGCATTTCCTTGACGAGAACGTTAAAGCTCTCCGGAATGCCGGCTTCGAACGTATCGTCGCCGCGAACGATCGCCTCATAGACCTTGGTGCGTCCGGCCACGTCGTCGGACTTGACCGTCAACATTTCCTGCAAGGTGTAAGCGGCGCCGTAGGCTTCGAGCGCCCAGACCTCCATTTCACCGAAGCGCTGGCCGCCGAACTGCGCCTTGCCGCCCAGCGGCTGCTGGGTGACGAGCGAGTACGGTCCGATGGAACGGGCGTGGATCTTGTCGTCCACCAGGTGGTTCAGCTTCAGCATGTAGATGTAGCCAACCGTAACCTGACGGTCGAACTGTTCGCCCGTGCGGCCGTCATAGAGCGTCGACTGGCCGGATTCCTTGAACCCGGCGCTTGCGAGCATCTCGTTGACGTCCATTTCCACTGCGCCGTCGAAGACCGGAGTAGCGATCGACACGCCGCGCTTCGTCTGCTCGGCCAGCCTGACGATGGAGTCGTCGTCATAGTCCTTGATCGGCTCGGCCTTCGGACCGACGCCCATCACGTCTTCCATCGTGTCGCGGAGCGGCTTGATATCGCCGCCTTCCTTGTAGCCTTCGAGCAACTTGCCGATCTTGTTGCCCATGCCGGCGCAGGCCCAGCCCAGATGAGTTTCAAGGATCTGACCGACGTTCATGCGCGACGGCACGCCGAGCGGGTTCAGAACGATATCGACATGCGTGCCGTCTTCGAGGAACGGCATGTCCTCGATCGGAACGATGCGCGAGATAACGCCCTTGTTGCCGTGACGTCCGGCCATCTTGTCGCCAGGCTGCACCTTGCGTTTGACGGCGACGAAGACCTTGACCATCTTCATGACGCCAGGCGGCATCTCGTCTCCGCGCTGTACCTTTTCGACCTTGTCCATGAAGCGCTGTTCCAGCCGCTTCTTGGATTCGTCGTACTGGGTGCGCAGGCTTTCGATCTCGCCCTGGAGCTTTTCGTCGTCAACGGCGAACATCCACCATTGCGAACGCGGATATTCCTGAATGGTTTCTGCGTCGAGCTTTCCACCCTTCTTGAAACCCTTCGGTCCGGCGACAGCGGTCTTGCCTTCCAGCATGTCGGACAGACGTCCGTAGACGTTGCGGTCGAGGATCGCCTGCTCGTCGTCACGGTCCTTTGCGAGACGCTCGATTTCCTCGCGCTCGATCGCCATCGCGCGCTCGTCCTTTTCCACCCCATGGCGGTTGAAGACGCGCACTTCGACGACCGTGCCGAAGGTGCCGGGCGGCATCCGCATGGAGGTGTCCCGAACATCGGAAGCCTTTTCACCGAAGATCGCGCGAAGCAGCTTCTCTTCCGGCGTCATCGGGCTTTCGCCCTTCGGCGTGATCTTGCCGACGAGGATGTCGCCCGGAGCAACTTCTGCGCCGATGTAGACGATACCCGCCTCGTCGAGGTTCTTCAGAGCCTCTTCAGACACGTTCGGAATGTCGCGGGTGATCTCTTCCGGTCCAAGCTTGGTGTCGCGCGCCATGACTTCGAATTCGTCGATGTGGATCGACGTGAAGACGTCATCACGCACAATGCGCTCGGACAGAAGGATCGAGTCCTCGTAGTTGTAGCCGTTCCAGGGCATGAACGCGACGAGCACGTTGCGGCCAAGCGCAAGATCGCCCAGATCCGTCGACGGACCGTCGGCGATGATGTCGCCCTTCTCGATCCGGTCGCCCACATTGACCAGCGGACGCTGGTTGATGCAGGTGTTCTGGTTCGATCGCTGGAACTTCTGCAGCGTGTAGATGTCGACGCCGGACTTGGAAGGATCGAGTTCCTCGGTCGCCCGGATAACGACGCGCGTTGCGTCAACCTGATCCACGACACCGGTACGGTGCGCGGCAATGGCCGCGCCGGAATCGCGCGCCACGATCGGCTCCATGCCGGTTCCCACGAACGGCGCTTCGGCGCGAACGAGGGGAACGGCCTGACGCTGCATGTTCGAGCCCATGAGGGCGCGGTTGGCGTCGTCGTTTTCGAGGAACGGGATCAGGGCGGCGGCGACAGACACAACCTGCTTCGGCGAAACGTCCATCAGGTCGATCGTTTCGCGCGGAGCAAGCATCACGTCTCCCGCATGGCGGCAGACGACGAACTCGTCAGCGAACGATCCGTCTTCCGTCAGAACAGCATTGGCCTGAGCAACGTGGTACTTGGCCTCTTCCATGGCCGACAGATACAGCACTTCGTTGGTGACCTTACCGTCGGAAATCCGGCGGTACGGGCTCTCGATGAAGCCGTATTTGTTGACGCGGGCAAAGGTCGCGAGCGAGTTGATCAGTCCGATATTCGGACCTTCCGGCGTTTCGATCGGACAGATGCGGCCGTAGTGCGTCGGATGCACGTCGCGAACCTCGAAGCCCGCGCGCTCACGCGTCAGACCACCCGGTCCAAGCGCCGAAAGACGCCGCTTGTGGGTGATTTCCGAAAGCGGATTGACCTGGTCCATGAACTGCGACAGCTGCGAGGAACCGAAGAATTCACGCACGGCGGCGGCCGCCGGCTTGGCGTTGATCAGGTCCTGCGGCATCACGGTGTCGATCTCGATGGACGACATGCGTTCCTTGATGGCGCGCTCCATGCGCAACAGACCCAGACGGTACTGGTTCTCCATCAGTTCGCCGACCGAACGCACGCGGCGGTTGCCGAGATTGTCGATATCGTCGATCTCGCCCTTGCCGTCACGCAGTTCGACGAGCGTCTTGACCACGGCAAGGATATCCTCCTTGCGCAGGACGCGAACGGTGTCTTCGGCGTCCAGATCAAGGCGCATGTTCATCTTTACGCGGCCGACCGAAGACAGGTCGTAACGCTCCGGATCGAAGAACAGCGACGTGAACATCGCCTCCGCCGATTCCATTGTTGGCGGCTCGCCCGGGCGCATGACGCGATAGATGTCGAACAGCGCGTCCTGGCGGTCTTCGTTCTTGTCGGCCGAAAGCGTGTTGCGGATGTAGGCGCCGACATTGACGTGGTCGATGTCGAGAATGGGCAGTTCGGTGAAACCGGCCTCGATCACGACAGGCAACGTCTTCTCGTCGATTTCGTCACCGGCTTCGAGATAGATCTCGCCGGTTTCCATGTTCACGAGATCATTAGCGAGGTAAGTGCCGTAAAGGTCTTCGTCGGTGGCGCGAAGCGCCTTGACGCCTTTCTCGGTCAGCTGCTTCAGGAAGCGGGGCGTAAGCTTCTTGCCGGCTTCCGCCACGACTTCGCCGCTGTCGGCGTCGACAAGCTCGGTTACGGTCTTGTTGCCCTTCAGCGCATCGGGCTGGAACGGGATACGCCATCCCTCGCCCTCGCGCGAATAAACGGAGTGGCTGTAGAAGGTGTCGAGGATATCTTCGCCGTCCATGCCGAGCGCCATAAGCAGCGAGGTCGCCGGAATTTTGCGGCGACGGTCGATACGCGCATGGACAACGTCCTTGGCGTCGAACTCGATGTCGAGCCAGGAACCACGATAGGGAATGACGCGAGCGGCGAACAGCAGCTTGCCGGAAGAATGGCTCTTGCCCTTGTCATGGTCGAAGAAGACGCCGGGCGAACGGTGCATCTGCGAAACAATGACGCGTTCCGTGCCGTTGACGATAAAGGTGCCATTGTCGGTCATGAGCGGCATGTCGCCCATGTAGACGTTCTGTTCCTTGATGTCCTTGATGGACTTCGCGCCGGTTTCTTCGTCGATATCGAACACGATCAGACGCAGCGTCACTTTCAGCGGCGCAGCATAGGTCAGATCGCGCTGACGGCATTCTTCGACGTCGAACTTCGGCGGCTCGAATTCGTAGGAGACGAATTCCAGCATGGATGCGCCGGAAAAGTCCGAGATCGGGAATACGGATTTGAAGACCGCCTGCAGCCCCTCGTCCGGTCGACCGCCTTCGGGCTCGTCAACCATGAGGAACTGGTCGTAGGACGCCTTCTGAACCTCGATGAGGTTCGGCATTTCTGCGACTTCGGGAATTTTACCAAAAAACTTACGTACGCGCCTGCGACCATTAAACGAAAGGGTCTGAGCCATCGGAGCTCCTTCGTGTCTTGCATTCGGGCCTGCACCGGACGAAGCCGCTGGCCAGGGGGCTTCGCAAAAAACGGGTCTTTGAGAACCCATTACCCAAGAGCCCATTTTGAGGCTCTTGGGTAATCAGTTCAGGGCTCTCCTGAAGCGGCGCGGAACAGGAAAACCCGCTCCGCGCCGAAACGGAAAAACCGTTATTTAAGCTCGACTTTAGCGCCTGCTTCTTCGAGCTTCTTCTTGATTTCCTCGGCTTCCGCCTTGGCAACGCCTTCCTTGACAGGCTTCGGCGCGCTTTCGACCAGATCCTTGGCTTCCTTCAGTCCAAGGCCGGTGATCGCACGGACTTCCTTGATCACGTTGATCTTCTTGTCGCCGGCTTCGGCGAGAACAACGTCAAATTCGTCCTTTTCTTCGGCAGCAGCGGCTTCGCCGGCGCCGCCTGCAGCAGCAGCAACCGCTACCGGCGCTGCAGCAGAAACGCCCCAATGCTCTTCGAGCATCTTCGAAAGCTCTGCAGCTTCCAGGACTGTAAGGTTCGAGAGGTCTTCTACAATCTTGGCAAGATCAGCCATTTTTCAGTTTCCTTAGGTTCGGTTCGAACTGGTTTGTATTACAGCGAAGGTCCGCCTAGGCGGCTTCGTTCTTCTGGGCATAAGCGTTCATGACGCGTGCGAGCTGACCCGCAGGCGCACTGACAACCTGTGCGATGCGCGTGGCCGGCGTGTTGATCATGCCGACAATCTTCGCACGCAGCTCGTCGATGGACGGAAGCGAGGCAAGTGCCTTCACGCCGCCTTCGTCGAGAACGGTTGCCCCCATCGCGCCACCCAGAACAACGAGCTTCTCGTTGCTCTTGGCGAACTCGACGGCGACTTTCGGAGCTGTGACCGGGTCTTCGCTGTAGGCGATGACCGTCTGTCCCTGGAAAAGATCTGTCATCTTTTCCGACTCCGTGCCCTGAAGAGCAATTTTGGCCAGGCGATTCTTCGCGACCTTTACCGTGCCGCCGGCGTCACGCATTTTCGAACGAAGATCGTTCATTTGCGCGACCGACAGACCGGTATAGTGGGCCACGACCACAGAGCCCGATGTCTTGAAGACTTCGTTCAGCGTCGTGACGAATTCGCGTTTTTCCGCTCTTTCCACTGCCACTCTCCAGTTGACAGGTTCGACTATTCGAAACCTGTCGGGTTTTGCCTTGCCGCCCGGAGCCATTTGCGACCCGCAAGCGACGCTTGAGGATCCTGTCCCCTCGAACCGGACCGAAATCCAGGCACAAGGCAAAGAAGGTTCGAACCGAATACCGGGCGCCAGGCCCGAAATTTCCGTTCTTACCCGTCTCATGCAGGCCAAGTGATTAAGGAGAACCACCTGCAATCTCGGACAGGAATTCCGGACCGAAGTCCGGATTTTCGGCCCGAAGGCCGAAACTTTTGCGCCGGCCGAAACCGGCGCGAAACTCTTTCAAACTCAGGCGGATCCGATGGTCGACGGATCGACCTTCACGCCTGAACCCATTGTCGACGACAGGGCGATGCGCTTGAGGTAGCTGCCTTTTGCGCCCGTCGGCTTCGCCTTGATGACGGCGTCGGCGAAAGCGCGGATATTTTCCTCGATCGCCTTGGCGTCGAATGACGCCTTGCCAACGCCCGCATGGACGATGCCGGCCTTCTCGACGCGAAACTCCACGGCGCCGCCCTTGGACGCTCCGACAGCCGCCTTCACGTCCATCGTGACCGTGCCAACCTTCGGATTGGGCATAAGGCCGCGCGGACCCAGCACCTTGCCGAGACGACCGACGAGCGGCATCATGTCCGGCGTCGCGATGCAGCGATCGAAATCGATCTGACCGCCCTGCACGGCCTCGACCAGATCTTCCGCACCAACGATATCGGCGCCGGCTTCCCTGGCTTCTTCCGCCTTTGCGTCGCGCGCAAATACGGCGACCCGTACGGAGCGCCCGGTGCCATGCGGCAGACTGACGACGCCACGGACCATCTGGTCTGCGTGGCGCGGATCAACACCCAGATTCATGGCGACGTCGATGGTTTCATCGAATTTCGCGGTCGCCCGCTCCTTGACCATCGATACAGCTTCTGTGAGGTCATAAAGGCGCGTATTATCAATACCTTCGCGAACACTCTTCGTGCGTTTTGCTATTTTGGCCATCGTCTCAACCCTTGACTTCCAGCCCCATGGAGCGGGCGGAGCCCTCAACCATGGCCATTGCGCCCTCGATATCGGCCGCGTTCAGATCCTTCATCTTCGCTTCGGCGATGCTGCGGACCTTGTCGCGGGTGATGCTGCCTGCGACCTTACGGCCAGGCTCGCTCGATCCGGACTTCAGCTTTGCTTCCTTCTTGAGGAAATAGCTGACAGGAGGCTGCTTCATCGTGAAGGTGAAGGACTTGTCCTGGTAGTAGGTAATGATGCACGGAATCGGAATGCTCTTTTCCATTTCCTGCGTAGCGGCGTTGAATGCCTTGCAGAATTCCATGATATTGATGCCACGCTGACCAAGCGCCGGCCCGATCGGCGGCGACGGGTTCGCCGCGCCTGCCGGCACCTGCAGCTTCAGCTGACCTGCAACTTTTTTAGCCATGCTACTCTCTGCCTATTGTTGACCGACCGAGGCCCGTCATGATTGGGGACCGGCGTCGGAGCCCCGACCCTGTCCGATTGCCGGTTTCCCGGCGGCTGCGGTTGCGTGGTGCGGTCGACCTGGCTGGCTTGGCCAGTCTTCCTCCCACGCGCGAAGCGGCTTGCGCCGCCGTAGCGATCAAACCTTCTCGACCTGACCGTATTCCAACTCGACCGGCGTCGCCCGACCGAAGATGGATACCTCCACCTTGAGGCGCGAACGCTCTTCGTCGACTTCCTGCACCGTTCCAGAGAAGGACGCGAACGGCCCGTCTGCAACGCGGATCTGCTCTCCGATCTCGAAGGAGATCGACGGCTTCGGACGATCGACGCCTTCCTGCACCTGCGTCAGAATACGCTCGGCCTCGGAATCCGGAATCGGCACCGGCTTGTTGTCCGATCCGAGAAAACCGGTCACTTTCGGCGTGTTCTTGATCAGATGGTAAGCCTCATCCGTCAAATCCGCGCGAACCATGACATAACCGGGGAAGAACTTGCGCTCGGAGTCGACCTTGCGGCCGCGCCGCACTTCCACGACCTTTTCGGTCGGCACCAGGATCTTTTCGAACAGATGATCCAATCCCTTGGCCTTCGCCTGCTCCTCAATGGATTCAGCGACCTTTTTCTCAAAATTCGAATAAGCGTGCACGATATACCAGCGCGCTGCCATTACTTTCTCCCGCCTCGCGCCTGTATCAACCGCCGACATTCAGAATCCAGCCCACAACAAAGCCGAGAGCCTGATCCGCCACAAAGAAAAATATAGCGGCAAGAAACACCATAATGAGCACCATGACCGTCGAGATCATGGTTTCCCGCCTCGAAGGCCACGTCACTTTTGACGTTTCGGAGCGTACCTGCTGCAGAAACGTAAAGGGGTTGGTTTTTGATGCCATGTGCCGCTCACGCGTTTACGGCGCGTAAAAAGGACCCGTCAGTCCCACGCGCCGCGTGTCTGTTTCCACTCTTAATAGTCGTCGATTCGAAAATCCACAAGAGCCTATCTGGAATTATTGCAATAAAATAATCCCACGTCCAAGTCAAATCGAGACCGGCGCCAGTTACACTCTCACCTTCGATGTCGAGAAATCCTATACCAGCAAAATTTCCCAACGCAAAGTGGCCAGTCGCCATGTTTTCACGACGCCGTGATTCGATCCACGCCAGCGCCGCCCAACGCACACCGCAGATCGAAAGCGATATGGGGTTTCAGACAAGAACTTCAAGCGGCCTCGGCCCGCCGGGCCAGCACGCCGTCTATCAGACCCCACGCCAACGCTTCTTCCGGCGCCATGAAGTGATCGCGATCGAGCGTGCGCTCCACCTCTTCATAGGTCCGACCGCAATGCGCCGCATAGAGCCTGGTCATGCGCTGTTTCGTATTCCGGATGTCTTCGGCGTGGATCAGGATATCCGACGCCTGCCCCTGAAATCCGCCCAAGGGCTGGTGAACATGAAGACTGGCGTTGGGCAGCGCCATCCGGTGTCCCGGTTCTCCGGCCATCAGCAGGAAGGACCCCATCGAGCGCGCCGTTCCCATGCATAATGTGTGAACCGGCGCCTTGATGAACTGCATCGTGTCGTAGATCGCGAAACCGCTGGTCACAACGCCGCCAGGCGAATTGATATAGAGATCGATCGGCTTTTCGGGATTTTCGGCCTCCAGCAACAACAACTGGGCGCACACCAGAGCCGATATTGAGTCATTGACCTCACCGTTGAGGAACACGATGCGCTCGCGCAGCAGCCTCGAATAGATATCGAAAGAGCGATCTCCGCGGCTGGATTGCTCCACGACCATGGGAACGAATTGCGTTGCTCCGCTCATCACTTTCTCCTGTATCCCGCCATGCGGCGGCGCCTTTTAATCAGGCCGCCCGCAGCAGACATCCTTTGTTGCAATTGGCTGCAACGGGCGGCTTGCGCCCTGCCCCTGCTTCCGGCGCCCTATGAATGATCCTCAAACGCGTTCCACCCCGGAAATCAGACCGGATCTGAAACGTGACCGTGCTTGAAGTGGACTCCGGACCATCGTCCCGCATTCGGAAACTTATTTCCTCGCCAGGCGTCTTGGCGATCGGTTGCGCCGCTTCAAGATCGCTGTTCGGCAACCATTCGGCGCGCAACTCGTCGATAGAGATCGCCCGCCAGACCTTTTCCGGCGAAGCATCGAGGCAATAATCGAAAACCAATTCCTTCAGCGGCGACTTCTTCGAATGCGTCATTGATCCATTTCCTTCAACAAGGCCTTGAGGGCGTCGACACGGGCCGGCCAGTAGGCGCGGTATTTCGCAAGCCAATCGGCGATCTGGACCAACCCGTCCGGGTTGACCTCGTAGTTGACGTAGCGTCCGCGCCGTTCTTCACGGACGAGATTTGCATTGCGCAAAACCGACAGGTGTTGGGACATGGCGGGCTGACTGATGCCCATGCCTTCCCGCAGCGCACTGGCGTTCATGCTTCCATCCGCCAGTTTTTCAAAAATTGCGCGGCGCGTCGGATCAGCCAGCGCTTTGAAGACGTCATTTCCGGTCATGCAGATACATAAGCACACACTTATCTGATTCGCAACTCATCTGCAGGCCATCTTCAGGATTTCCCATCACTTGATCGCCTGAATGGCGCGCCATATTTGACGGACATACGCGGATCTCGAAATTCTGAAGATTTGATGGTCGATATTATCGGCAAAAACGAATATAGTACCGCGAAGACTTTGCATCGCTTGATATACGATGTCCGCAAAATCCAATTACAGGGACCGTTACTTGGCAGACACCAAACAAGCCAGACGCCGCTTCCAGCTCATCCTGATCAAACCATCACACTACGATGACGACGGCTACGTCATTCGCTGGTGGCGCGCCATGATCCCATCGAATTCTCTTGCCGCCGTCTACGGGATTGCCGCCGACTGCGCTGAGCGTCGTGTTCTTGGAGAAGATGTCGACATCGACATCACCATCATCGACGAAACCAACACGCGCGTCAGAACCAAATCGCTGCTCAAGACGCTGCGCCAGAACGAAAATTTCGGGATGGTCGCCCTTGTCGGCGTTCAGTCGAACCAGTATCCGCGCGCCCTTGATATTGCGCGGCCGTTTAGAGACGCCGGCGTTCCTGTCGCCATGGGTGGTTTCCATATTTCCGGGTGTCTGGCGATGCTCGACGGAAAGGCCATCGAACTGGACGCCTGTCGCGATCTCGGCATTGCCATGTTCGCCGGAGAAGCGGAAGGTCGATTGGACCAGGTGCTGATCGACGCCGCCGAAAACAAGCTCCAGCCAGTCTACAATTTCATGAACGATCTGCCGGGACTCAATGAGACGCCCGTGCCTATTCTTCCGAAGGTCAACGTCAAGCGCACACTGGGGCTCAGCACAAGTTTCGACGCCGGTCGCGGCTGCCCCTACCAATGTTCCTTCTGCACGATCATCAATGTGCAAGGACGCAAGTCACGGTTCCGTTCAGCCGACGACATAGAAGAGATCGTGCGTCTGAACTGGGAACAGGGAATCAGCAAGTTCTTCATCACGGACGACAATTTCGCCCGCAACAGGCACTGGGAAGCGATCTTCGACAGGCTGATATTGCTCCGTGAGCGCGACGGCATTCCCATCGGATTGATGATCCAGGTCGATACGCTGTGCCACAAGATCGAGAACTTTATCGAAAAAGCGAAACGCGCCGGCATGACCCGCGTGTTCATTGGGCTCGAGAACGTCAATCCGGACAATCTGGCGAGCGCCAAGAAGCGCCAGAACAAGATCACCGAATACCGCAAGATGCTGCTGGCCTGGAAAGATCAGGGCATCATCACCATGGCCGGGTACATTCTCGGTTTTCCTTCCGACACGCCGGAATCGATCCGGCGCGATATCGAAATCATCCAGGAAGAACTGCCGCTTGATATCATCGAATTCTTCCTGCTTACGCCCCTGCCCGGCTCCGAAGACCATCAGAAGCTGTGGAACCAGGGCATAGCCATGGAGCCCGATCTCAACATCTACGATCTCGAGCATGTCTGCACCGCGCATGAAAAGATGAGCAATGAGGAATTCAAGGCCATCTACGAGGAGGCCTGGTCGCTCTATTATTCCAAGGAACACACGCTGACATTGCTGCGCCGCGCCGCCGCCTCGGGTGTTCCGCTGTTCAGATTGCTCAAAGTGCTTTTCACTTTCAAGACGACGGTCCCGCTGGAGCGCGTGCATCCGCTGCAAAGCGGCGTCCTCCGGCTCAAGCATCCCGACGAGCGCCGTCACGGCCTGCCTCGTGAACATCCAGTCCTGTTCTGGCCCCGCTACGTCGGAGAGACGATTGTGAAGCACGGTCGGATCGTTCGCTCGATCGTGGATCTTCTACTGCTGGCTCGAGCAGTCCAGCGCGACCCGAACGCCGCGCACTATACGGACAAGGCGATGACAGCAGTCACCGACGACGAAGACAGTTCATTCGATCTGCTGACACAAACGCGCGGCGCGCAGCAGGCCGTTGCGCATACCCGCAAGGTCAGAGAACTGGTGAGCGCCGTTAACGGTTGAACTTTCCATGCCAATGTCTGCCTTTACCTATTCGGAAGAAATTCTCGATTCGGTCGAAGTGCCGATTTTCGTTCTCGATGTTCTGCCGGGAGAGATATTCCAGTTCCGCAAGCTCAACAGCAGCCATGAAAAGCTCAGCGGATTGAAGAACGAAGAGGTGTTCGGCAAATCCCCACACGACTTTCTGCCGGAGCGAACCGCCAACACCATCACCAAGAATTACCTCTCCTGCCTGCGCCGCAACGCAGCCTATACCTATGAAGAAAACATCGACCTCGCGACGGGACCGAAATGGTGGCAGACCACGCTGTCGCCGATCCGCGCCGGAAACGTCATCACCGGCATCATCGGCATTGCGACAGATATAACCGAATTCAAGGAAACCCAGTTCAAACAGGCGGAAAGCAACTCGAAAATCAAGGCGCTTAACGACGATCTTGCACTGTTCACCTCCACCGCGGCCCACGACTTGCGCGGTCCCTTGCGCCAGATTGGACTGATGGTGGAGATGATTGGCGAGGGTTTCGAGGATCTTGGAGACGGCAAGAAAGAGCTGCTGGAAAAGGCAGGCGACATGACAAAAAAGGCCCTGTCGCAAATTGACGACATGTTGTCCTATGCACGGTCGCTCACGCTTGATCTCGCGCCGCACCAGATAGTGGACGTGCACCATGTCTGCTCGGACCTTGTGGCCATACTTGATCCACTTTCGACGAAAACCGTGGCGTTGCCGTCATGTCTCGCCACGACCGACAAGGCTGCGCTCCAGATCGCCCTGAGAAACCTGCTGGACAACGCGATAAAATTCGCAAATTCACAGGTGGCCGTCACCGTCACCAGTCGTGCGGACCGGGATGGAGAGTGGATCGTCGTGACGGTTTCGGACGATGGCGAGGGTTTTCAGTCAAGCAACGAACCAATTGGCGGATCGCAGCACACGGACTCCCAGGGAGGCGTCCATGGATTTGGCCTCGCGGCAGTCCAACAACTGGCGGAAGCGCGCGGCGGAACTGTGTGGGTTGACGAACCGGAACTTGGCGACGGCGCAACGATCCGCTTCACGATACCTGGCAGGCTCGTCGGATCAGACTAAAATTAAGTTCCCTGAAAAGTTAACGTTCCTGCAAGCGGGCGGACACCGCCTTGGCGAGCGTTCTGTACCCGGCCAGGCTCGCCGGCTTGACTTCATATCCGTCGGCTCCGCGCGATCGCGCCCTGCTTTTGTCGACAGGGTTTGTGGAGCTTGAAAGCATGATGACCGGCAACCCCTCATAGTCATGGCTGGACCTGATTGCGTCCAGCACTTCAAATCCGTCGGGAGAAGGCATCCAGATATCGAGAAGCACCAAGTCGGGTCGTCGCTTCGCCATTGCTGAAATCACCTGGCTGCTGTCCGACAACTCGACCAGATCGTAGTTCGGCAGCTCGGTTCGCAAATTGCGGGCAATCAGGCTTCTGTCGAATGCATCATCGTCCACGATGAGAATCGATTTGCCTGGATTTTCGCTATTTGGTTCCAAATCGGAATACCTTCTGAGTATGGATCGGAGTAGAAACGATTATGCGGCGGACTGAGCCGCTTCAAAAACATCGACACAGTTTCTGCCACGATCCTTCGCCCTGTAAAGACTTTTGTCGGCCTGACGCATGACTTCAGCAGGACTCTCGCCCCTTTTGCCTATCGTCAGACCTATGCTCACGGTCATCTTGAGAGACCGGCCGTTGACGATCAGAGAACTCCTCTCGATTTTGCCTCGAATGTTTTCCGCAATTTCCATCATCCGCTCGCTGGAATGATCACAAACGATAACGGCGAACTCCTCACCGCCAATACGATAGGCCTTCTGGGGATCAGCCAACTCGCTATAGAGCACCTGCGAAATGTGCGTGAGCGCGATATCGCCGACCTCGTGTCCGAACCGATCATTGACCATCTTGAAATTGTCGGCGTCGATCAGCAAAAGGCCGATATCGCCATTCGCCACCAGGATGGAAATGTCACGTTCGAAACGGCTTCGATTGTAAAGTGTCGTCAGATGGTCGGTCTGCGCTCTTTCCCGCCAGTACGCCCTGCGATCGCGCAACGCTTTCTCTCTCTCAAAGAAATATGCGCCTGCCCAAACAACCAGCGCCGTCATGAAAAGATTGGCTATGACGAACTGTAGAGTCGCGCCGGACAGGACCGTCGAGACAATGGATGCGATTGCGGCGGCGCTTGCGATCGAAACCACTTTCACCGGCCAGGTGACACGATAGGTGTCTCGACCGATAACTCTCAACCCGAGTGCGACGCCCAGCATCGGCATAAGTTCCGCGAGTATCGAGAGCTCCGCATTATTCGAGACGACAACATACGCCACCAGTAAAGCGACCGCAGTCGCCGCGACTGGATAGGAAACATAGAGCAGAATCACGGCTGCGTGAAAGGCGAGTGGCCCACCTGCAGGAATTCCCGCAACGGACGTTATCGCCAGATTGACCGCAAACGAGGCAAGTATAGCGACGGTGAGGGCGACATAGCGAAACGCATGCCCGGTCGGCCATTTGTCGGAACTGGCGTTGGTCGCAGCCATGAGCGTCAAAACCGCCAACAGGCATGCATAGGCGTAGAGAAGATTTTCCAGCATGACCTCCTGAACTGAGAAGCATACTGTAATTGAATATTACCCGGACATTAAGATTTTTCTACCTCGCCCAACTGCATAATTCACATACCGGCGTAATGGTTGCGTCGGTTCAACGGAAGCTTTCTCTGGTTCTCTTCAAATGACGATCAACTTCGAACCGGTGGGCACCCTGTCATACAAGTCAACGATATCCTGGTTCATCAGCCTGACGCAGCCACTGGAAACGGCCTGACCGATAGACCAGTATTCCGGCGACCCGTGAATCCGGTAAAGCGTGTCCTTGCCGTTCTGGAATATATACAGGGCGCGCGCGCCGAGCGGATTATCGAGACCGGGCGGCATGCCGCCGTTCTCGGCGCTCCACCGTGCGAGTTCCGGTTGACGCGCGATCATGCTTGCGGGAGGCGTCCAAGTCGGCCACGCTTGCTTCCATTCGATATAGCCGCTTCCCGACCAGGAAAAACCGGCGCGTCCAAGACCAACGCCGTATCGTATCGCCGTATTGTTCGGCTGAACGAGATACAAGTAGAATTCATTTGTGTCGACGACGAGAGAACCAACCGGATATCCCGCATAATAGTCAACTTCCCGACGCCAGAAACGCTCCGGAACCCGGCTCAAGTCAACAGCGGGAACAGGAAAGCGCTCCTGAGGCATTGGCCCGTACAACGAACGGTAATACGACGGAACACCCACGCTGACGCCGTAACCCTGCCTGTCAGGCATTGGCATCGGAGCCGATGCACACCCTGCCGCCGCCAATCCGAGCAGGCTTACGCTGCCTGCAACAAACTCTCTACGCTTCACTCTCTTTGTCGCCTTGCGGTATGGTCCCACTTCGCGCCCGGCTGACGTTACATGGAAAACTGCTGTTGATCGGAAATTCGCTGTGAAAACGCGCATTTTCATGACGAAGTTCCCGTGACTTCTGAAAAACCGATTGTGACGGAAATTTTCATACGTACGACGCCGCACGTCGCCGCTTCTGACTACCCATGGACAATCGCAGGACTGCAATTGCTGGATAGAGCATTTATTGTTTCTACACAAACAAAGTATTCGTCGTTTAATATTTTAATTAATGTCTGTATTATTATTCTATAGAAAACTTTCTTCTTTCTTTATCTCCATACTGCACTATTATTACTATTGGGCGACCAGCAAGGAGGAGTAAAGATGACGACTCGTCGAGACTATCGAACTTCAAAATGGATCGCTTCATTAATTGTCGGCGTTGCATTTTTCGGGACGACGGCAATTGCGTCGGCTCAAAGCGGTGTCGGGGTTGGCGCCGGAGTCGGGGTTGGAGGCGTCGGCGCTGGCGTAGGCGCTGGCGTCGGAGCAAGCAGTTCAGGCGTCGGGGTTGGCGCGGGCGCGGGCGTGGGCGTCGGAAACTCCAGCGCAGGAGTCGGGGCAGCCGCAGGCGTTGGAAGCCGCGGCGTAGGCGCCGGTGTTGGCGCAGGCGCGGATATCGGCGGCGTTGCAAGCGCCGGTGTCGGCGTTGGCGCTGGCGTAGGAACTGGCGGAATTGGCGCCGGTGTGGGAGTTGGCGTTGGAATCGGAGGCGGATCCGGTTCAGGCGGCGGCGGAAGCGGAGGAGGATCCGGAGGTGGCGACGGCGCCGGCAACGGCGGATCCGGCTCTGGCGGTGGCGGTAGCGGATCCCAATCCGTTGGAGCGGCAGTAGCGTCGCTCAGCGATGGCGACAGGATAAAACTGCGCAAAAGCTGTCGCGGCATAATGCAGAATCCACGCGCTTTCGATGCAACGACAGTGCAGCTCTGCATGATTGTTTTAAGATAACAGCTTCAAGAAAATACACCGGCGCCGACCTATCGTGTCGGTGCCGGGGGACAGCAATACTTGCATGCGAACCGCTTAATGTTCCGATAATAGCAACATTTATCCCAGGCGCCCTGAATTTATTCTAGCGACACCAGACTTCATACACAGCTGCCTAAATTTTCAAAATCTCTCTAAAATACCAGAAATATCTCGCTTTCTCTCTGGTAGGCAGAATATCTCTGACGTTTATTTGTGCAAGATGCCGGAAATACGTGCCGTCGCACCTGTTTACAAAAGCAAATAATGCGTCGATATTCGGAACAATGATACAAATAGCGGAACTATGAGCCCAGACCACAGAATTAAGCGAAACTCGTCCAATTCGCCGGGGGCAGTTGACGACACCCCGGAAACTTTTCGGGGCTCCCGCCTCAGCTCCGAACAACACGAGAATGCCACATCTCCGTCGCTGGAGACCAGACTCAACAGGAGAAATCAATGAAACATACCCTCAAGGCAGCCTTTATCGTCGCTGCGACCCTTTTGCCTGCCTCCCAGGCTCTGGCGCAGGACGACCCTATCGTATGGCGCATGTCCAGCTATGCTGGTGAAACGTGGGGATTGTGGAAAAATATCGTCGAGCCCTTCACGAACCGGGTTAACCAGCTGTCGGAAGGACGACTTGTCATTGAGCCCTACCCTGTCGGCGTTCTGGCTCCGGCCACCCAGAATTACGAAGCGGTGCTGGACGGAACCGCCGATGCCGCGATGATCACTCCGCTCTACGCCGTGAACGAAGATCCGGCCAACACATTCTACGCCGGCCACCCGGGCGGCATGGGCCCGGAAACAATGCTCTACTGGCTTTATGAAGGCGGTGGCCAGGAGCTCCTGACGGAATTCAAGCGCGACACCCTTGGACTTCACTCACTGGTCGGCGGCGTCGTCGGCACGGAGCTCTGGCATTCGCATAAGGAAATCAAATCCGTCGAGGATCTTAAAGGTCTTAAATTCCGCGCAGCCGGCGGCTGGGCGTCGATCCTGGCCGATGAATTCGGGGCGGGGCCGGTCTTCGTGACCGGCTCGGAAGTCTACCAGATGCTCGATCGCGGCGGCGTCGATGTGGCCGAGTGGTCGGGTCCTGCCGACAATCAGATCGCAGGGTTGCAGAAGGCCGCAAAGTTCATCATCGGTCCGGGATTGCATTTTCCCGCCGGCATCAACGAGTTCATTGTGAAGCAGGAAACCTGGGACGCCCTGCCCGACGACCTAAAGGATGTTGTGACCACCGCCGCCAAACTCGCTGTGTTTGAAAGCTATCTACAGTCTGGAATGCAGGATATTGTTGCTATGGAAGAACTCAAGGCCGGCGACAACACCATGGAAGTGCTTCCCAAGGAAGTGACCGACGCCATCACAGCAGCAGGACGCACCTGGGCGATGGCGAAGGCGGAGGAGCAGGCTGCCGATGGCAATGACTGGATGGAGAAAATCGGCGAAAGCTACTTTGCATTCCAGGATCTCTATGCCGACGGCACATCCTACAAGCATATCGACGGAAAATAAGCGCCTGGAGGCCGGCGCGCCCTGCGCCGGCCTTGTGCATTATGAGGTCCGCCAATGACGATCATTGATCGGTTGTCTTCCGCGCTTGCCGTGGTCGCCGGCGTCATGGTCATTTTGCTGATCGGCGTAATGATCTACGAAGTCGTCTGCCGTTATGTCTTCAATGCGCCCACCCTGTGGGCAAGCGACATGACCTACATGCTTGGCGGCGCCTTGTTCGTTCTGTCCGCCGCCTTCGCGCTCAAGGAAAAGGGCCACGTCAGCATCGATTTCCTGGCTCAGATGCTGCCCGAAAGGCTTCGCTGCCTTATCTCCGGATTGCTCATGGCGTGCGTTGCGCTGCCGGCGTTCACGGCGATCAGCTGGGTGGCTGCGAACAAGGCGATAAGCGCTTATGAACGCGGCTCGGTGGACCCGGTAAGCGCATTCGCGCCAAAGCTCTGGCCGTTCTACAGCGTCATTTCGATCGGATTGGCGGCCTTGTCGCTGCAGATCCTCGTGACCGCAATCCGCGACTTTACAAAGGCGGCCCAACGGCATGCATGATCCGATCCTGGCCGGGTTGATGTTTCCGGCGCTGTTCGCGCTGATCCTTCTCGGTTTGCCCGTCAGTTTCAGCCTCATCGCCACGGCGTTCGGCTTCGCGCTGCTTTCCTTTGGCGATATCGCGCCAAATCAGCTCTTTCGATTTCTCGATTCCGTCGCCTCCAATCCGACCTATGCTGCGATCCCGCTGTTCGTGTTCATGGGCGCAATGCTTGAACGCTCGGGCATCGCCGTGCGTCTCTTCGATGCGATGCGGCTGTGGCTCGGACGACTTCCCGGCGGACTGGCGCTGGCGGCGATCTCCATGTGCGCGATCTTCGCTGCCGGAACCGGTATTGTCGGCGCCGTCGAGGTGATGGTCGGCATGATGGCGATCCCCGCCATGCAGAAATATCGATACTCCAACGATCTGATCGCAGGCACGATCTGCGCGGGAGGATCGCTCGGCACAATGATCCCGCCCTCGATCGTCGTGGTGGTCTATGCGACGCAGGCCCAGGTATCCATCGGCGACATGTTCGCCGCCATCCTGCTGCCTTCCCTGCTCATGGTCGCCTTCTTCCTTGGCTATGCGCTGCTGCGTTGCGCCGTGCGGCCACAGGATGGTCCGCCGCTCGCCGCCGATGAACTGGCCATACCGCTCAACGAAAAACTTCGCATCACCGCCACGTCGCTCCTTCCTGCCCTTGCGCTGGTGTTCGCCGTCGTTGGCTCCATCATGGCGGGCATAGCCGCGCCGACAGAAGCCGCCGGCGTCGGCGCGCTTGGGACGATATTGCTGACCCTCTTCTATGGCGAACTGAAAGCATCTGTTCTCTGGATGGCCACGCGCGCCACACTGGTGATCACCGCAATGGTGATGCTGATCGTGGTCGGCGGCACCATGTTCACCTCGATCTTCCAGGCGAATGGCGGCCGACAGCTCATCCAGGGTTTTCTGGACGCAATGAACCTGACGCCGAACCAGACGATTCTCGTTATCCTCCTCATCATCATGTTGCTCGGCTTCGTGCTCGATTGGATATCGATCGTACTGATATGCGTGCCGATATACGATCCGTTGCTCAGGGCCGCTGGCATTGATCCGATATGGTTCGGCGTGCTTGCAATCGTTGCAATCCAGACCAGCTATCTCACGCCGCCGATGGCGCCCTCGCTGTTTTATCTGAGATCCATCGCGCCACCGGACATGAGCTATCGGCAGATGGCCTTTGGCGTCATGCCGTTCGTGCTGTGTCAACTCCTGGTGCTCCTGGTGGTGTTCCTTTTACCGGGAACAGCGACCTGGCTTACCTCATTCGTTGGCTTCTGATGAGGACGGTATGAAGCTGGAGGCCGCATGACGAGAAAAGACACAGGCGTAGGCGCCTCCCTATTGCGCCGGGAAGACGCGCGGTTCCTGGAGGGACGTGGTCGCTTCATCGGCGATATTGAAATTCCGGGAATGCTTGATGTGGCGTTCCTCCGTTCGCCTCTGGCGCACGCCCGCATAGCGTCGATCGACACACCGGAGGACGCCGACGGTCGCGTCTTCACGGCCGCTGATCTTTCGGATGTGAAGCTCGTCCCTCCGGCGTCCAAAGTGCCAGGGCATCGCATTGTGGCGCCGCCGCCTATGGCCTCGAACCGCGCGCGCTATGTCGGCGAAATCGTCGCTGCCTGCATTGCACCCACCCGAGCGGAGGCGGAAGATCTGGTCGAGACGCTGGCGCCGGATTTCGAAATGCTGCCGGTGATTGCGTCGATGGATGACGCGCTGTCAGAGGATGGTCCAAGGCTCTATGACGACTGGGACAGCAATGTCTCGATGGAAACCGGCTTTGACTCCGGAATTGACGAGATCATCGCCAACGCGCCGGTCAAGGTGACCCGAGTGCTCGACATGGCCCGTCAGGCCATGGTTCCGCTGGAAGGAAAAGGAGTGCTGGCCTACTGGAGCGAGCGCGACGACCAACTGGTGGTCTATTCCTCGACGCAGTCTCCGCACCAGATACGAACCGCCCTGTGCGAGGCCCTTGGGCTGCAGCAAAGGCAGATCCGGGTCATCGCGCCTGACGTGGGCGGCGGGTTCGGTTACAAGGCGATTCTCCATCCGGAGGAGGTCATTGTTGCTGCGCTGGCGCTGAAAACCGGCCAGCCGCTGCGTTGGCTTGAAGACCGTTTCGAGCATCTGACCGCCGGGGCCAACGCCCGCGAGCACCGCTATGAAATGAACGCCTATGCGGACGATCGCGGACGCGTTCTTGCTATTGACGCAAAACTGACCACGGATGGCGGGGCCTATTCCGTCTGGCCCCACACCAACGGTTTCGACGCGATACAGGCAAGCGGAATTCTTACGGGGCCTTACGACATTGGTGGGTACAGGGTCAAAACGCAAACGGTCGTGACCAACAAACCACCCCTCTCCCCCTACCGCGCGGTGGCGAGACCGGGCGCCTGTTTCGCCATTGAATGCACCATGGACGCGGTTGCCCGGGCTGTCGGACGCGACCCGGCCGAGGTTCGGCTCGACAATCTCGTCAAGCCCGAGGCGATGCCTTACAAGGCGATCACCGGCAAGGAATACGACAGCGGCGACTATCCGGCCTGCCTGCGCCGCGCCATGGAGATGGTAGCGGAAGCGCCAAAGACACCCGCGCCCGGACGCCTGCTTGGCACAGGATACGCCATCTACACCGAACATACCGCGGTATCGACATCGACGATCTCGCATATCGGCATTCCGATGATGCCGGGTTTCGAACAGGCGGCGGCGCTCATGCAACCGGACGGCAGCCTGGAGTTGCGCGTCGGCGTGCAATCGCATGGCCAAGGCATGGAAACGACGATGGCCCAGATCGCAAGCCAGGTTCTTGGCATGGAACCGGATCGCGTCGTCCTGCGTCACGGAGACACCGGCCTGTCGCCGTTTTCGACCGGCACCTACGCCTCCCGCGCCATCGTCATGACGGGCGGCGCGGTCGCCGCTGCCTGCGACAAGATCTCGGTGAAACTGCGGGAGATCGCCGCCCACCTGATGCAATGTGAACCATCCGCCGTGCGCCTGGAAGACGGGCTTCTGAAAGGACCATCCGCCACGATGACGATCGCGGACGCAGCCGAAACCTGGCATTTCAGACCCTACGAACTTCCCGACGACGTGTTGCGCGACGGTCTTGAGGTAACGGGCGGGTACAGGCCCGATGGCGACAAGGGTCCATTCGCCTATGCCGCTCACGCCGCAACGGTTTCAGTGGATCCGGAACTGGGCACCGTCGAACTGATCGACTATGTCGCTGTCGATGATTGCGGCACGCGGGTCAATCCGATGATCGTCGACGGCCAGGTGCTCGGCGGCGTCGTTCAGGGCATCGGCACGGGATTGTTCGAGGAGTCGCCATTCGACGATCAGGGCCAGCCGCTGGCAACGACATTTGCAGATTATTCACTGCCGACCGCGGCCGAGACGCCGATGATCCGGCTGGATCACAGTGAAACGCAATCGCCCTATACCCGTTTTGGCGTAAAAGGCGTCGGTGAAGGCGGCGCCATCGCGCCGCCGGCGGCCGTGATCAACGCGATCAATGACGCGCTCAGGCCACTTGGGGCCGAATTGTGCGCCGTTCCAGCCACGCCAAAGCGCGTTCTCGGAGCGATCTTCGACGCTCAGGACCGCGCCAAAGCCGATTTGGAGACAGCAAAGTGAAGGCGCCGGCTCTCGAATTCCACAGACCGGATACGGTGGAGGCAGCCGTCGCTATTCTAGCCGAGGGCGATGGCGCGGCCCGCATTCTCGCCGGCGGTCAATCGCTCGTGCCGATGTTAAACCTGCGTGTCGCATTCGCCGAAACGCTCGTCGACATCGGAGCCATTCGGGAACTGGCCGCGATCGAAGATGCTGGAGACCACATCCGCCTGGGCGCCCGTGTGAGCCATGCACGCATAGAGGACGGCGAGGCAGATGGTCACTGCAGCGGCATGCTGCGCCATGTCGCCCGCAATATCGCCTATCGGGCAGTTCGGAACAGAGGAACCCTTGGCGGCAGCCTCGCCCATGCCGATCCCGCCGCCGACTGGCCGGTGGCGATGATTGCACTTGGCGTGGATGTTGAAATTTCCGGATCGAATGGAAATCGAAAGCTCCCCGTTGAGGAATTCATGGTGGATGTATTCACGACGGCTTTGCAGGAAGACGAAATACTGACCGGCATATGCATTCCCAAGGCCTGCCCCGATCTGCGGTGGTCTTTTCACAAGATGCGCAAGAAAGCCGGAGCCTTTGGCGAGGCGATCGCGGCTGCCGTCCACGATCCGGAAAGCGGCTTCTGCCGCGTGGTCGCCGGCAGTAGCGCCATTGGCGGCCCGCAGCGTCTTAACTTGCTCGAAACGGCGCTCCAGGAAGGACCTGCCGACGACGACGCGATACGGGATGCGCTGACCCGAACTATTGGCCCACTCGACCGCTACGAAATGCAGATTCACACAGTATGCCTGAGGCGCGCGATCGAGGAGGTTCGAACGTGACCACACTGTCACTCACCGTAAACGGCAGACAGGTCAACACGGAAATCGACCCTCGAGTGAATCTGGCTGATTTCCTGCGCGACCGGCTTTCACTGAAAGGCACGCATCTTGGATGCGAACACGGCGCCTGCGGCGCATGCACTGTTCTAATGGATGGAATGCCGATCCGGTCGTGCATCACCATGGCCGCCTCTTGCGAAGGCGTCGAGATAACCACCGTCGAGGGGTATGACGACGATCCCCTTATGGCGCGACTGCGAGAGGCGTTTCGCGAGGAACACGCCTTACAGTGCGGATACTGCACGCCCGGAATGCTGGCGACGGCCTATGACATCGTGAGCCGAATGGACCGCGCCGACGAAAACGAGATTCGCGCCGAACTTGCCGGTTGTGTGTGCCGATGCACCGGCTATCGCGGCATCGTGCGCGCGATCGAACGATGCATCGCTGAGAAAAGCGCCTGAATGGCAGCTATGCCGATACGCGCACCGACATTTCGCCGATCCGATCGATCCATGCATGCATGACATCGCCGGACTGGACAGGCGCAACGCCTTCCGGCGTGCCGGTCATGAAAATGTCGCCTGGATAGAGCGTGTAAGCCTTCGACGCATAGGCGATCAGCTTGCGACAGCCCCAGATCAGCATCGACGTGTTTGATTTCTGACGCGTCTCACCCGCTATCTTGAGCTCGAAATCGAGATTGTCCGGATCGCCGACTTCATCAGCGGTGACGATGTGCGGTCCGAAGACGGTGAAGGTATCGAGCGACTTGCGGAAGGAGCGATCCTCGGTGCCGCGGATCGTCATGTCGAGACCGATCATGTAGCCGGCGACATGGTCGAGCGCATCCTCCTCGCTGATGCGAAAGCCCTTTTTCCCGATGACAAAGGCCAATTCGATCTCGTGGTCGATACGCCGGTCCGGCCAGTCGGCCATGACGACGTCGCTGGCGCCGATCATTGAACTGGGCGCCTTCAGAAATACGCCGTAATCGTCGATCGTCTTCACCTGCGAGCCGAAATTGATCTGCGTGTCCACGCGCGATTCATCCAGGTGAAGCTGATAATTGACCGGCGCCGCGACGATCTTGCCGGGATTGGCGACCGGTGAAAGGAGTTTGACCTCATCGACAGACAGCGTCGGCGCGTCTGCAGCCAGTTCCTCCATCTTCGCCCGCATCATGTCGAAATGATTGAAGAAGTGATCGCCGCGCGGAACTGGCCATTTCAAGGCCGGCAGCGCGTCGGCCGCTCCGGTGACGTCGCGAATGGTGTTTCCCTCGACCACGCCAAGGCGATCGTCGTTGAAGCGGCAGAAGCGCATGCAGGTACCTTTCTGGTTTAATTGCTCGTTTGTTCTAATGGTCAGGCGTTTTCGCGGCGCTCTTCTCGGAAGAGGCCGAGTTTTTCCTGTGCGACGCGGTCGGAGAAACAGAAGATGAAACTGTCCTCCTTCGCCTTGACGCTGCGCCAAGTCCAGCCGGGACAGGCGACAACGTCGTTTTCCGAAAGATCAAAGGACTTGTCGCCGGTCGTGACCGTGGCTGCCCCCTCGCCGAGACACATGATGATCCCGTCAGTGGAGCGCATCGGCAAGGTTGAGAAGCCTTTTGGCACATGAATCATCCAGGCCGACATGGTTGGCATCGCCCAGCCGCCATCTAGTGGGTTGGAATAACGCATCGAGATTGCTTCATGCGGATCGGGATCGCCGCAGCGAGCGACATCGACAAGCGCCTGCCGGGTTTGCTCGTAGGGATAGTTGAAAATCGGCGTCGTCAGCCCGTAACCGCTCTCTGGTTTGAGCGGCGACATGTTGGAGCCGAAGCGGGCGAGCGCGTCGCCCTCCGGCCTTGTGATCGACTGGCGCTCGTCATTGTAGTGCTCGTTGAAGCCTGCTTCGAAGAACTGAACCAGCGGCAGGTCGAGCCCGTCTAGCCAGGCGCAGGGATCATTGCCTTCATTGCCGTGATCATGGAACGCCCAGGACGGCGTGATGATGAAATCGCCCTTGCGCATCGTGGTGCGTTCGCCGCCGACAGCTGTAAAGGCGCCCTCGCCTTCCAGCATGAAACGCAGAGCCGAGGGCGTATGCCGGTGCGCCGGCGCGGTCTCGCCCGGCATGATGAGCTGGATACCGGAATACATCGTCGCCGTGGCGCGCGATTGTCCCGGCAGCGCCGGATTTTCCAGAACCAGAACCCGGCGCTCTGCTTCTTGCGCTGTCAACAGTCGCCCCGATTCCAGGAGCAGAGGCCGAATGTCGGAATAACTCCAATGGTGCGGCACAGCCTTTGACTTCGGCTCACTCGGCAGAAGGCCTTTCAGAACCTCCCACAGCGGCGCCAGATTCCGGGGCGCCAGACGGTCGTAGAATTGCTTCTTGTTGTCGGATGCAGATGTCGTCGTAACCATAGCAATACCTCTTTCATACAAAACGCCCGGTATAGGGCGTCGTTATTCCGCCGGCGCGCCGCGCGATGCGACGCTCCGCTTTCGAGCCAGAAACTCCATCGTCAAAACTCCAGCGGCGATCAGAACTCCGGCAATGTTCGCGTAAGGCGCCCAAGGGGCGAATTCCGGCGGCAACAACAGCAGGCCGCCGCCAACTATGGCTGCGATGCGCGTCGCCGGCGTCATGTGCCGAAACCCGAAGCCGATCATGCCTGCAGAAACGATCCACACACCGGCGGCGGCGGTCGCAAGCGACACGGCGATACCCACCGGAGACGTGCTCTGCAACAGAAGCGACGGTGAGAAGACGAACAGGAAAGGCACGATATAGGCCGGCCAGGAAAAGCGCATCGCCGCCCATCCGGTCTTCATCGGATCCGCCTTGGCTAAAGTCGCGGCAAAGAAAGCGGCGATTGCCACTGGCGGCGTTACGAAGGACATCATGCCAAGATAGAGAATGAACATATGGGCGGCGAGCGGTGTAATGCCGACCTCGATCAATGCCGGCGCAATCAGAACCGCCAACAGGACGTAAACGCCAAGCGTCGGCATGCCCATGCCGAGAATGATGCACATAACGGCGGCGATCACCAGAAGCAGGAACACATTGCCCGAGCCGAGTTTGACCAGAAGCAGCGTCAGCGCGAAGCCGAGACCGGTATATTGCAGGATGCCCATGATGAAGCCGGCGGCGGCCGCGATCATGATGATATCGGCGGAGGACAGGCCGGTGCGGACGATGCAGTTCCAGACCTCGCGGATGGTCAGACGGCTGCCGCTGTAGGAAAGAACGAACCCGACCAGCATAACCGCGATGGAGGCGAATACTGCGGCGTTCTCGGCTTCGCGGTTTTGCCAGAACAGCGCATAGATGAGAACAGCAAATGGCAGGAAGAACGCGCATCCTCTGGCGAAAACCTTTAGCAATCGGGGAATCTGCGCCGCCGGAACGCGGGTGATGCCATCCTTCGCCGCCTCAAGATCGACCTGGATGAAAAGCGCAAGATAATAAAGCAGCGAGGGCGCGAGCGCCGCAATCGCGACGTCAGCGTAGGATATCTGCAGGAAATCGGCCATGAGGAACGCCACTGCGCCCATGACCGGCGGCATCAACTGGCCGCCATTGGAACTGCTGGCCTCGATGGCTGCAGCCTTCTCGGGGCGAAAGCCGGCCTTCTTCATCATCGGAATGGTGATGACGCCTGTCGCGAGGATATTAGAGACGACGATGCCGTTGATCGACCCGAACAGCGACGAGGCCAACACCGAGATCTTCGCGCCGCCGCCGCGGAAACGGCCCATCAGAGCAAGCGAAATATCATTGAAGAAAGCCGCGCCGCCCGATGACGACAGCAATTGCCCGAAGAAGACGAACGGTATGACGACAGTCACCCCGACAAGGAGGACAAGCCCGAAAAGCCCGCTCGTATCGACCCCGAGATAGAGGATCATACGGTTTAGCTCCACCTCGCGCGTCTCCAGATCGCCGCCGACCAGATGGCCGACGAGCGCGTAGGCGGTGAAGGCAAGCACGACGAAAACCAGCGACCAGCCGGATGTCCGGCGCAGGCCTTCGATGACAAACACAAAGAAGATCCAGGCGGCGATCAGGCCGTCGAGCGGAAGATTGAAGAATGTCGACAGAATGTTCGGATATTCGACTGCGACGTAGAGGCCGTTGGCCAGCGCGATGGCGGCAAGAACCCAGTCATACCAGGCCGGGTTACCGGTGGGATCGTCGCGCCGCAGCGGGCGGATGACGAAGACCACGGCGATGGCCATTCCGAGAACCGCGGCGAGGAACTGCTCGGCGAGAAAGTTCCAACCGATCATGCGATAGAGATTGGCGCCCCATGCCAGACCAGCGAAGGCGATCAATGCGCCCAGAGTGGCCGACACGATCCGAACCGCCGGACGCGCCGGCAGTTCGGGTTCAGGGTCGAGACCCGGTTGAATGACTGGCTCTGCTGTTGTTTCACTATCGGCCAATGCCATGGCTCCAACTGGATCGATTGGTCTTGAAAAGGTTCTTCAGGAAAGGGACCGGCAGAATTACTCCTGCCAGATGCCCTTTTCCTTGAAAAATTCGATCGAAGCCGGATGGTACGGAACGCGCGGCTGCTTCATCGAAAGACCCTCCTGGGTCATCGCATTGAAGGAGGGATGGCCAGCCACGAGGCCTTCCTTGTTGGCGTAGATCGCTTCATTGACCTTTTGAACCATTTCGTCGGAAACATTGGCGTTGACGACAACCGCCACCGCATATTCCATAAGGGTGGTTTCTCCATCGACGCCAGCAAGATGCGGCGCCGGGGCCTGCTCGGCCAGATGGTATTCCGGACGCACGGCGTTCATCGCGGCAGCCGCCTCTTCCGTATCCGGCAGATCAAGGAACTTGATGCCAACGGCTGCGTCCAGTTCGGCGACCTTCGGCGCGCCTACGGCGAAGATCGTCGCGTCGAGCCTGCCGGCCTTGAAGTCGTCGGCGGCGCGAAGAAGATTGGCGGTTGGAACGCCGTCCATGTCGTCGAGGCTAAGACCGGCGGTGGCGAGCATGGCGTTCGAAAGATCGATACCCTGCTTGAATCCCTGCCAGCCCGTCGGGAAACGCTTGCCTTTAAGGTCGGCGACGCTGTTGATGCCTGAATCCTTGCGCACAAGAATGCCGACCTTGAACGGGAACGCCGTCACAGCAAGCCGCAGATCTTCCATTGCGCGGCCGCCATGTTCTCCAACGCCCTGAAATGCGACGCCGGCCTCATCATTGGATACGAAGGCGAATTCCGCCTGACCGTTCTGAACGGAGCCGAGGATGGCGGCCGGCCCGTTGAAGCTGACGACGCGCACCTGGAGATCGGTGTTTTCCTGAAGCACCTTGGCGATTGCCTGCGCCTGCACATTGTTGATTGCGCCCGGCGGCAACGTGGCCATCGAGACGGTCTCGGCATTGGCCGCGCCCGTCAGCACGCCAGCGCTGAGAACAACCGCGGACGCAAGAGTAACAAGTAGACTTCGCATGGATTTCCTCCCTTTTTCCGAACAATTCGGATCCAACAAAACAGATGTCCGGCTGCCTCCACAGCCGGACGCATGATGATTACCCGGTGGCTGCCGATAGAGTGTCAGCCTGCTGGGCGCCGTTGCTGCTAGCCAATTTCATGTTGGCGAATGCGACGGTTTGCTGAGCGACAATGCGCAGCTGTTCGGCAACGGATTCATTCGCCGGCAACCCGTTTTCGAACGGCTTGTCGGCTGAATTCAGGGTCGCGGCGTAGGGCGTGGGCCAGCCGCGCAACGCGTGAATGATCGAACGGGTCGACGCCATCGTGATGCCGAGCGCCTGTGCGCCGTAGGCCGACACGATCAGACCGACGCTACGGCCTTCGAAGTAGGGCTCCTGATCGTCGCGCATGTCTTCGACATAGTCGAGCGCGTTCTTGATCATGCCGGAAATACCGCCGTGATAACTCGGCGTCGAGATGATGACGCCGTCCGCCTTGCGCAGAGACTTCACAAGCCGCAGGGCTGACGGAGAGCGATGTTCGTCCGACGGGTCATAGTTCGGCAAATCAAGGAGCGGTCCGGCGATCAGTTCGACGCTCGCGCCTTCTGACTCTGCGCATTTCAGAGCGAACCGCAGCGCAGCTTCCGAACTGGACCCGATGCGGGTCGTGCCGCCGATGCCGACGATGTGAGGAGCCGTCTTGCCCGACGATGCGCGATCCGGCCGCCCGTTGAAGCTGATTGTGTGCTCTGGCATCTGGTTTCCTTTCGTCATTCGGCCGCAAGCGGCTTGGCTGCAGCATCGGCCGCGTCGTAAGCGCCGAGAATTTCGCTGAAACGGCGCTCCAGCCAGGGGCGCGTCTCGGGATGCGGGAAGATATAAAAGCCATCGCTCTCGACGGCTGACAGCACGATGTTCGCGATGTCGTTTGGCTGGGCGCCGCCTTTGATCAGTTCGCCCATGAAGTGATTTTCCGGCCGCACATAGGCGCCGCCCAGCCGTTCCGGGCGGCTGCGCTCAGACAGATGAATGCCGGTGTCGACAGCAGCCGGCGCGAGCACCGAAACGCCGATCCGCGTTTCGGCCAGTTCGTTGCGCAATCCTTCGCTCAACGCCACGACGGCGTATTTCGTCATCGAATAGGCGACCGTCAGGAAATCCGGATTGACCTGAAAACCGCCGATCGACGCCGTATTGACGATATGGGCGGGCTTGCCGGACTTCTTGAGACGGGGAACGAATGTGCGGACCCCGTGGATGACGCCCATGACATTGACGCCAATCGCCCAGTCCCATTCGGAAAGGCTTATCTCTTCGACCGGCACGCCGTGCATGGCGACACCGGCGTTGTTGAACACAAGGCTGACATCGCCGAAAACCGATTCGATCGCGTCTGCGGCGGTATCGACGGAGGACTGATCAGAAACATCGGTTTCAAGCGCGATGGCCTTGCCGCCGATCTCTTCAATCTGGCGCACCGTTTCACGCGCGTCGTCACCGCGAATATCGCAGACGCCGACCTGGACGCCCCGACGCGCCAATTCAATGCAAAAGCCCCGACCTATGCCTGAGCCACCGCCTGAAACGTATGCCACATGTCCCGATTCAATCTTCATAACGGCGCCCCAAACATCCTACCGCATATAACAATGGTACACAAAACATAGTTACCATTCCTGTTTATCCATTGATTTAGATTGTTTTGGTATGCAACCGCCATCAACTTGCCCTTTCGCGCGGAGCGTGCGAAAGGATTGGACAGAATCGGACCGGGACGCATGACCAACAGAATACCGAAGGATGGAACCGAAGCCGGGGGCGCCGTCGAAATCGCCTATCGTCACATCCGGTCGGCAATCGTCACCGGAGAGCTCAAATCCGGTGAGGCTTTGCAGGAGGCGAAGCTGGCCGAACAGATCGGCGTCAGCAGAACGCCGGTCCGCGAGGCATTGCAGCGGCTCTCCAATGAAGGCCTTGTGGTGCTTGAACGCTATCGGCGCGGCCAGGTCGCCAACTTTTCCATGTCGGAGGTCGCCGAAGTTTTCCGACTGCGCGCCAAGCTCGAAGGGCACGGCGCCCGCCGGGCCGCGCGCCGTATCACCCCTTCCCAGATCGACCATCTCGAGGAACTCGAACGGGAGATGGAGAGCATTTTCGCCAAGCTCGGCTGGCACGGTCACCTGTCTCAATTCGACCACCTCAACAACGAATTCCATGCGACAATTGCTGCAGCAGCCGACAGTCCGCGTTTGGATCGCATTCTTGCCTCATCGCTGGAATTACCACCGTCCATCTTCAATTTTTACCGTGAACCGTTGGAAGACCGCACGCGCCGCACGCACCGCCAACACCGCGAAATCATTGACGCCCTGAAAGCCGGCAACCCGGACTGGGCGGAGGCGGCGATGAACGCCCACCTCCTGTCCATTCTCACCGATCCCGATCCGGAACCGGATTGAAGCGTCCGGATTGGCCGAGACATCAGTCCGCCATCGCCGGTTCAGCCGAAGTTTTCTCCCGAAGGTACGGCATCACTTCGCTGGCGTAGATTTCCATGTTCTTCCGAGTGAGTTCAGCCGGCAGAGTGCCAAACTGAAGCAGCGTCAGCAGATGACCGAAGCCAATCTCGGTCTGATACTGTTCAAGGCGCGAACGCACTGTCTCGGGACTGCCGCAAATGAACATGCCCTTGTCGATCACGTCGTCGATGGTCTGCTTGCCGCCAATCGCGGATTTCGCTTTCATGACGCCCATCATCGAGCGCAGCGACAGATATCCGGGCGGCAGCAGCATTTCCTTCGGCATTCGCAGGAACTTGTTGAGGAAGGTCTCGATGTGATCCTTGGCCTCGCGACGCGCGATCTCGTCGGTTTCGGCGACATAGACCGGCACCGACCAGCCCAGCTGATCCTCGGTCGCCTCGTAGCCTTGTTCAAGCGCGCGCTCCTTGTACATGGCCATGTACTTGGCGAGCATCGTCACCGGCGTGAAGGTCTGGAGATAGGTGTAGCGGCGATCGGGATGCGACGCCCAATCAATCGTCTCGCTTGAACCTTGCGAAGGTATCCAGACCGGCGGATGCGGCTCCTGATACGGACGCGGCCAAAGATTGACGTACTGGAACTCGTAGTGCTTTCCTTCAAAGGCGAATGGTCCGGTCTCGGTCCACGCGCGGACGATCAGGTCATGCGCCTCATGGAAACGATCGTGCGAATTGGCCGGGTTGGAGCTCCAGGCGTGATATTCCGCGCCAATGCCGCGAACGAAGCCGGCGATCAGACGGCCCTCTGTAATGTTGTCGACCATCGCGAATTCTTCCGCCACGGTGACCGGGTTGTTCAACAAAGGCAGCGCGCGACCCAGAATGGCGATCTTGACCTTTTTGGTCCGTCGCGCCAGCGCCCCGGCCATCACGCCCGGCTGAGGCATCAACCCGTAGGCGTTCTGGTGGTGTTCATTCACGCAGACGCCGTCGAAGCCAAGCTGGTCGGCATATTCGAGTTCGTCGAGGTAGCGATTGTAGAGTTTGGCGCCCTTCTTCGGATCGTAATAGCTGTTGGGCAGCGTGATCCATGCCGAATTATATTTCTGGTCGTAATCAAGATCCAGATCGGCATAGGGCATGAGGTGCATCATATAGAATTTCATTACGCTGCTCCCTCAATGAAATTGGTGACCTTGGTTGTGAACTCCTGCGCCTTCTCGACATGCGGCAGGTGTCCGCATTCGGAGATGATGTCGAGCGTCGAATTCGGTATCAGATCACGGTAGGCCGGCCCCATTTCGGCCGGCAGCAACTTGTCGTCGTCGCCCCAGATGATCAGTGTCGGCACACTGATGCGGTGGAGCCACTTGGGCAGATCCGGATTGTGGAACCGAGGGCTCCAGCCGAGCTTGGCCGTCATCAGACGGTTCTTGAGAACGACCATCACTTCGTCGTCGTCCTTCGGCTCAGGCATCGCCGCCGCAATCTCCTGATTGTGGAAAAGGTTCTGCATCATCTCGTCCGGCGACCACATGAACATGTCGCCTTTGACGACGCCTTTCACATGAACGCCGGCCGGCGCGACCAGAGTCAGCGTCTTGAGGCGCGAGGAATTACGCGTCGCAAGCTCCGCCGCGATCCAGCCGCCAATCGAGGTGCCGACGAGGTGGACGCTTTCAAGACCGAAATGATCGATGACGTCCAGATAAAAGAAAGCGAGGTCGCCGATATTGTCCAGCCAGTCCGGCGTATCGGAGCCGCCAAAGCCCGGGTGTTCGGGAACAATGACATCATAGTACTTTGACAGCGCCTCCATGAAAGGCAGCCATGCGCCGGCGCCGGCCGCGCCATGCAAGAAAAGCAGCGGCTCACCGCTGCCGCCGCGCATGATACGCGTGCGACACCCGTTGATCGTTTCCACGGATTCCTGATGACTCATCCTGTCGTTTTCCTCCCCGACATCCCCGCTCCCAATCTGGCAGCGGGCTTACTTCATGCGTCGTATTGTACACCTTATATCCTGTTTTTCGTCAACCGATATTTTTTTCGGATTCCGTATTTTTTGAATTAGTCACCTCATATTATTGTTTTTATTTGTTTTTATATTCCTTAATAACTCAATCTTGCAAATCCCGTAAAATACCTTACGCATATAGATCGTATACCATTTGGAGGAGATGGACTTGAATCACCTGTTCTCACTGGAAGGAAAAACGGCTGCTGTCACCGGTGGCGCGAGCGGGCTTGGGCTGGCGATCGGCGAATGTCTTCACGCCGCCGGAGCGCATCTCCATCTGCTGGATCTGGACGCCGACACCCTCGCAAGAGTTTCCGGATCGTTTGGCGAACGGGTAACGACGGCGGTCGTGGACGTTTCCAACCGGTCACTCCTGCGTGAAACTATAGATGGGGTAGCAGCATCGCGCGGCAGCCTCGACATTGTGGTCGCAAACGCCGGCGTCACCGCCGGTCCTGGTTATCTAACCGACGCAGGTCAAATCAACGCCGTGGAAGACGAGCGCTGGGATCGGGTGGTGGACGTCAATCTGAGCAGCGTCTTCGCCACTATTCAGGCGGCGGCGAAGCACATGAAGCAACAGCGCTCCGGCCGCATCATCGCAGTGTCTTCGGTCGCAGGCCTGCGTTCTGAAGTCATGTGCGGTTACGCCTATGCGGCGACAAAGGCGGCCGTGGTCAATCTCGTCCGCCAGGCGGCAATGGAACTGGCGCAGTACAATGTGATGGTCAACGGCATTGCGCCCGGCCCTTTCCGGACCAATATCGCCGGGGGGCGCATTCGCCAGCCGGAAGTCGAGGCGCAGTTTGCATCCATGGTTCCGCTCGGCCGCATCGCCGAACCGGATGAGATCAAAGGCCTGGCCCTCCTGCTGGCTTCACCCGCCTCGAGTTTCATGACCGGTTCGACAATCGCCGTCGATGGAGGGATCATGGCGAAGTAGCCTGACGGCCCTATTTCTTTCAACCAACATGCGAACCGCTCATTGAGCGGACCTTGCCGCGCTCCGCCTTAAATGGCAACGCTGCGACTTATTCTTCTTGCGGCGGCCTGGATCACTGCAGCCGCCTCCTCCGTGTCGATGTCTTTCGAGAAATATGGCGAGAAGGATATGCTGATCGCAGTTTTCGACGGCGCATTCGGCAGATCCAGCAATGCGCCGACCGATGTGATGCCTTCGATGTTTTCGTTTTCGACAATGGCGTAGCCGCGTTCGCGCGTCGCTTCGACTTCGGCAAGAAATGCCTCCGGCGTCGTCAAAGTGCTGCCGGTGATCGCCGGATAGGGTCCCGGACCGAGTATCTCGAGTATCTCAGAATCAGGCAGGCTGGCCAGAATGCACTTTCCGATCGCTGTGGAGTGGAGCGGTATCGTGTCGCCAGGCTCGCACCGCACCGAGACAAGCGCCTCTCCCGTAACGCACAAAAGGTAGAACGCATTATTTCCCTGTAGCGTGGCCATGTATGAATCCACGCGGAGTTTTCGCGTCACCTCCTCAAGTTCCCTGCGCCCTTCGACCAGCAGCGCGTCACTGCGCGCGATCGCATTGCCGAACAAGATAGCCTGGTAGCCGACGCGATACCGACGCGTTTCCGGATCACGGGCAAGATAGTTTCTTTCATTGAGCGTATTGACGAGACGCTGAACAGCGGCAGGGCTGACACCCAACTTGCGGGCCATATCGCGCGTGCCAAGCGGCTTGTCCGATTTCTGGACGAGTTCCAGAAGCTCAAGCCCACGTTCCAGAGACTGGTTCTTTGTCATGTGCGATCTTCCTGCATCCGCGCAACCTTCAAACCGGCGCGACTTGCCGCAATGCGCGCAAAGAGGGCGTAATGCGCTCATACCCGTCATGCGTCACGATGACGGTGTCCTCGACCATCATGCCGCCCCACCCCCTTTCGTAGTAAGGCGTCTCCAGACAAAGCACCATTCCCGCCTCCAGTTCCGTCTCATTGCCGTGTGCGATATAGGGAAATTCGTGAGAAGCAATGCCTATGCCGTGGCCGCAGTGGTTGCGCCGATAGTCTGGTATCCCGCCTTTTCGTACGGCGGCGACAGCCGCTTCGAATATGTCATGCGCCAAAGCGCCGGGCCTGATCAGGTTGAGTTCCGTTTGCTCGCCGTCCAGCAACGCATCGTACCGCTGCTCAGCCAAAGGCTCCGGCTCACCGCAGCAGAAGCTGCGCGCCATGTCTGAATGATACCCGGAAAACCGCCCGCCTACGTCAATGCGCACGATATCGCCCTGCTCTATCCGGCGCTCGGTCGCAAAAGCATCCACGAGCGAACTCCGCTCCCCGGACGTAACCACAACGAACCGCGGAACGCCGCCTTCCGAAACCATCAAGCGCGAAATCTCGGCGGCTAATTCCAGTTCCGTTACCCCTGGACGTATCATCTTGCCTGCCGACGCGATGGCGGCGTCCGTCGCCCGCGAGGCATGACGAAGACGATCCAACTCGCCGGACAATTTCACCGCGCGCGATCTGGCGAGAACGCTCGCCGCGGGCGAGAATCGCCAATTTGGCAATGCACGGGTGACAATGGCCTTCGTATCCGCGCGCTCGAGATCAAGCAGTATCGCCCCTTTGCCTGACAGCTCGGATTGAAGGGCAGCCAGGACAGCGTCCTCATAATCCGCGTTGGCAGGGTGCGTCGCGATGCTGTTTTCCTCCTCGTCGCCATAGACGAAGAATGTCCCGTATCGCCAAATCGGACAGGACGCTCCAACGGCCTCACGCGCCGCGCCTGCGTCACTGGCGCCGGTCACCAGCACGCACCGGCTTCGTGTTGCGACCAGCAACTGCCGGTAAGGCGCCATGTCATGGAGAATGGATCGGTAGCCGCAAAGATAGCCGATGTGATCCGGATTATCGGTAACAATCGCATCCGCGTCTGTAAACGAGAACGCACGGCCCCTGCACGCCGCCGCCAAGGTCTCTGCAGTCATATCAAGTTTTGCCATCCAATGTTCCGATTAAAGGTACGTTATAACTATATTCGGAACAATAGCCTTAGCAGGTTTTGGTGCGCCGCCTCAACCATCGGATTTGCAGCGGAGCAGTACGTACCTCATGACTGCGCACCTGTTCGGGTCCGACCGCAATTGGCCTGAACCCCATATGCCAGGGCACTGCGCTACCTTACACCGAATTAATTTGAATATCCCCGTCGGCAACCGACATTAGAAAAAGACAAGCCGATACACCAAACTTCTCGAGGAGAGTGTTTCGGTCGATGACGCCGCCCAGGCGACGCATCGGGTGTCTGGAGGATCAGGCGTCGCCGGGCAACCGGCGTCATGCGGGCTGATCCCTGGAATAAGGAGACAGAAGATGACTTATCAAACCTACAACAAGAACCAGATGTCAGATTCGACAGCTTATCCATTGCACCTTGCATTTCCTGCAGAAGAAAATCCGCTGCAGACCAGGCGAGCTGAAACCCTCGGCGATTTCATGCAAGTCACTCGCCTGATGAGGCGGGCGAGCCGCCAATATTCCGGCCCCCTGGATCCAAACCGCATCGGCCGGACACTCTCGCTGCTGAACCACGGCGGCGGCGGCCCGGACACAGGTTTCATTATCTTGGCGACCTACGCCGATGAGCCCGTCGGTTTCGCGCTGTCGCTTAACCGGCAGGGAAAAGGCCCTGGCGTCGTGTGGCTTCATACGGAAGACACGCAACACAGGGACGAAGTGACCAAGGCTCTGATCGCCGGCATGGACAGGATGCGCAGCGACTGGAAGGACCGAAACGAGCCGCCAGTCAGTCTGTCCGCCTGACACCCGATATACCGCCGCCTGCCGCAACTCTGCGACGGGCGGCGACCACGGCCGTTTATCGGAACTGAGGATAGTAATCTCGCCAGAGCATTGGTCTGGATAGAGGGCAGTATTTTGTTGTGGTATCAGACCGTGAATTTTCGAATTCCAAATGCTTTTGGCAACTCGATCATGATAATTGGAATCTTGATTTGAAAACTCTAAATTGAATGTCTGTTTTTGTGATTTATTAATTTTATAATAACATCACACAAGTACAGATTTATATAGATGAGCTTAAATATATGTTTTTATAAAACCTTCTGATGTTGTTTAATAATATTTCTATTTTTTTCGTTTTAATTCGAAAAAATTATTCAGAATATGCAACAAGTCAGGTGGGATTGAATTGTTGTAATTATTTTATCTAACCTCTCCATTTTAGTCGAAATCTTCGGGTCAAAAGGGCTGTTTTTTTAACGGCATTGAAGCAGACCATGCCATCCGCGGCTTACATCGCGTCGTTGACCAGCAAGCCCAGCCGTAATAAACAATAGATATTCAATTTAAAGTTGATTCAGCGATGTTGTCTGTTGACATTAGATGAGTGCGCTGAGATATGCGAGCTATTTAATTATACGTTACTCGGAATAATTGCATGACCACCTCTAACCGCCTAGCGCACCATCCGACTTTCTTAGGAATAGGGGCTCAAAAATGTGGCACAACATGGCTGCATAGCGTCCTCCAACAGCATCCCGATTTGTCGCTACCTCGCAATAAGGAAACTCATTTTTTCGACAATGAAGCAAATTATTCGCACGGCGCGAGTTGGTATTTGGAACAGTTTCCCAATGACCAGCCAGAACGTTTGCGCGGCGAGGTAACGCCCGGATATCTCTGGGTCGCACCACCGCCAAAAAACCTTCGCTTCGAATTCAATCCATTTCGGTCACGGACACCAGAGAGAATATTGGCGCTTTTGGGTGAGGAACTGAAACTGATCGTGATGTTGAGAAATCCCGTGGACAGAGCCATATCCGCCTACGTTCACCACGCATCAAAAGGCAGATTCGTTGAAGAAATCCAGAACCTTGCGAAATTTCAACGCTTTGGTATTGCACACATGGGTCAATATCACGCGCATATCAGCCGCTGGCTGGATGTTTTTCCAAAAGACAGATTCCGTTTTTATTGCTTTGAGGATGTCCGGATCAACAAGGACGCATTCTATAAGTCGATATTCGAATTTCTCGGTGTGCCAAATCTCAATAATGTAAAAGATGACAAGCCGATGCAGCTATTTGCCAAATACCAGCGTACAGAAAACGGCGTCCTGGTCAGTGAAGTTTTCTCAAAGCAATCACCCAAATCACCGCTGCAACCAGGAGATATAATCGTTTCTCCAGAGGAAATTGAATATTTGCAAACCATTTTCGTTGAGGATGTGGAGCGCCTCAATAGTTTAGAAATATGTGATCTATCACGCTGGAAGTCTGACTTCGTTTCATTGGCGTGATTTCGTTTTGAGTGGGCGCCACAACTAACACACGTATTTTCAACGTTGACAAATTGACGGAGCGGTCAAAAACATAATCTATTTCAATCTATCTGAGACTTTGTGCCTTTCTCGACAGTAATGATTTTTGTCAGATCTGACCACCAGCTATGACGACCAATTCGCTCGATCATTGACGGGTACCTGCAGGATTCATACGCGAATTGCATAGTTGTTCGTGTCTCAGTTAATAATTTATCGCCTTCGTCTACATATCCACGCAGCCTTCGTTCCAACAACCAATAGCGCCATAGAATACGCTCAAATTGATGAAAGTATTCGTCTACATTTTGCCATCTTGCCGAATTCACATAATCCAGCCCCTGGCTGTTTGCCTTCAATACATTCAACGTGTTTTGGAGTGTAACGGTAGAAAGTTGCCCCGGCTTTCCTATCCGATGCCGATAACGGATTTTGGATACCGGAACCATTGTGCGTAAGCGGTGCATTGCACGGAGTGTCCAGAAAAGATCTTCTGCTGTTTTCGGGTCATCTAGAAAGTAATAGCAGTCTCTAACTATGAGCGTTTCCCTACGATAAATAGCGTTCCACACGACATTGCTGTTATCCCAAGAGTTAAGCAAACAACCCTCATTCACGCGTTGATCTATCAACTTGCAGAAGCGATCATCGTGCTCTCTGTCATCCTGAAAACTTGTGTATCCCGCCCGAGCCCCATCCGCTCCGCCCGGCCAAGAGGATTTAGCGGCTATGTAAAGACATTCATAGAATTCCGGATCCACATGATCATCACCATCCACGAACGCGATATATTCACCACGTGCCTGCTTGAGGCCGAGATTTCTCGATCGGGAGCAGTTGCGCGCCTTGCTTTTGAACAATTTAATTCGAGAATCTTGCGCGCTGAATCTGTCTAGTAAAGCCGGGGTACCATCGGTAGAAGAATCCTCTACGCATATTATTTCAATGTCTTCTAACGTCTGATTGAGCAGTGAAGACAAATTTTGCTCTAGGTAGTCCGCCTCATTGTGAAACGTGGCAATTATTGAAACCGCTGGCATCTCTTCATTCCACGGCAATAAAATTATTATGTTTCAAGAATTGCTATGATTGCAGCACAGATCTATGGACTTTTCACCCGCTTTGCAACCGACCAAGATACATTACTTATCTCAGCAATATATCTCGTTAGCTTTCTTTATTTGCCGTAAATTGAATTGTGTTGAAACCGCGTTGGCACATTCACCAAGGTCTGCATCATGATAAATACAGATAGGATCTAACGGCGTTACCACATTAGTGCTTATTGCTCACCCGCTGGACAGGACACTATGCAAGAACACCCGATCTTTGAGTAGATTAAAAAATCACAAAAGGAAGTCTCATCCACATTATCACTTTCAAAGGGATAAATATTTGGGACTATGCAGCTTAAATTCCATCCATATACATTGTTACTAATAAATTGTGATACTTTACGGTGTTTTACATGTATTGATGGCCATTTTCCATCAAAATTACTAGAATATATAATAACATATCGCTTACTATACTCAAAAAGCGACATAATGTAACTATTGAATATATCTTCCTCAATCAGGTGAAATACAACATCTAAAGATAGTGTCAGGTCCTGTTTTTGGAGCGTTTGTATATCTGTAGTCGAGTAAAATTTATAAGCGGCGACGCCAGAGAATATTTGCCGACATTTATCTATTGCCGTAGATGAAATATCGATACCTATGTACCGCTTTGGATTTATCAGTTTTAATTGATTTCCATCCCCACACCCAAACTCTAAAACTGAGTCTACACCATTTGCCGAAAAGAAGTTATTCAAGAAGTCGGCCTTGAAATTTGCCAACCGTCCATAAGACCCCGAACCCGAATTTCCTCCGTGTAGATACCGCTCCTCCCAATATTTTGATGACGAGAAGCCTAGGTTTGGTTTATCCAATTTCACACTCCAATTGAAAGAGACTGGAAGATCGATTCCTGATTAATCAAGCATTTTATTTACAGAGACAATGTTGCAACCCAGGTAAATTGCCCAGAGAACCACAGCTTACGAAAATTCTGTTGCTTAACAGATTTCTTTTCTTCTATGAGCTCAATCTCTTGATTGATCGGCGACTCCTTGCTGAAATATTTGTTGAGGTAGGGAGGTCGATTTTCATAGGTGCGACGCATCAACGTGAAACCATCAATGCCGGGCCTGAGTTCATGCAGGCGAAAACCAGCATCCTCCATTATTTTCTTGAACCCATAGATTGTAAAATTCCACAGACTGTAAGAGTGATAAGGTTCAAATTGTGAAGTTTGACCGATAAAGAGCCCATCCGTGGTCATGCACCGAGCGATCTCATGCAATACGGTTTCTGGCCTACGTACATGTTCCAGAACTTGGTACGAATAAACCAGGTCAAAACTTGCATCAGGAAAAGGAAGGCTTTCACCATCGTAGGTTACGAAATTTCCGTCATCGCGAGTTCGACTGTCAACTTCTGGCGAATTTTCAATGTCAACTCCAGTCCATTCGGCATCGGGAAGTAACTTTGAAAACAAATCAATCGATCGGCCATTACCGCAACCAAAGTCTAGGATTGTTCTACACGGAGGTATCAAGCCTTTCTTCACAGTTCTCTCCAAGACGGCTGGCGCTGTCATTTGACGGCTGTGATCGGCTGGTATGCAAGGATTCAAAAAATCCCAAAGATCCATCATTGTTTAATCCACTTCAATCAGTAGTGACGACCGGTCAATTTCATCACCGGGACCGATGAAGGTCCCGTCAGAACGCACGCCCCAGATCCGGCGCAGAATAGTCTCTGCAATCCCGTATCTTTTTCCAAGAAACTCAAGGATCGATTTCAACGCCAGATCATTCTTATTCTGGAATGAATTTCCTCGCCAAAGTGCCGCATCCTGGGACCCGGCGAGATTGTGGTAGTTGAACTTTGTATCCGGCATCCAAACCGGGTAACCATTGGCTGTGGCCATGATCTTGAGCCAGAGGTCATCGGCATGTAGGCAGGTGCTTTTAATAGTGCCTACATTAAACGCGCTTGTTGGAATCGAGCCCGGCGGATAGAGCACGCCTCCGATCCCGGTTGGTAGCAGTGCGAAGGTCTCAACTTCTCTTAGAAACTGATGTTCGTATCCCCAATTATCATAGGCCCGAAGGGTGCCATCTCGTCTAAATCGGATGAGATTGGATCTACCTGCAATGACCGCGTACGGGTGGTCCAAGTGTCCACTGTATAATGTGGAGACCAGCCGCCTATCGTACTCAACATCGTCATCTACCGTGATGACAAGCGCATCCGGGAATTCCTGCATTACATAAAAATACTTCTTGTGCGGAGCGAGGTCGTCTGCGACCCATCGAATTTCGAATTGATGGTCCACGAAATCGAGCAATTCTGTTGGAAGTTGCTTCTCACGTTCAGGGAATTGATCCGCTGATAGCCACAGTAAAATTCGATCTGGCTTTTTGGTCTGATTTTTCAGAGATCTGATACTCGATGAAATCGTTTGCATACGTGGGGGGAATGACGTCAACGAAACGATAAGCTCTCGGGGTAATGTCGAGACAACAGAACTAGATAATTCAATGAAGCTCTTTTTGACCGGAACCGAACTCAACGGTCCGGCCGCAATGCGCCTCGAAAAAAGTGCTTCAAGCTGGTGGCTATGTGTTCCCATGCTGGCAAGCTTGTCATACCTAACACGGGAAGCATTCCCCATTGCTATCAGTTCATCCGAACCAAGATTCATTATTCGCATGAAGGCGTCACGCAGCGCACCAACCTCGCCTGTCGGAACTACAATACCATTTTCATCACCAACCATATACTTTGCACCGACATTCTCGGTGACGATGAGCGGCTTAGAGAGCATTGCACCCTCTAGGTCACATACTCATAAACAGGGTTCCCTTTGAGTGGGAGTTCTGATTCACTGACCTCAATGAATGGAGGTCTTGATGGCACGCTTCGATCTGACGGATTTCGAGTGGTCTGTGATACAGCCGCTTCTGCCGACAAAG
>BRLC01000006.1 GCA_024343425.1 Rhizobiaceae bacterium MnEN-MB40S | reverse complement strand
TTCTCTCGCGAATCCCGGTGGACGCCTCTGTCCTGCCGCTGATCGGCATTGTCGTGCCTGTCATGACCGCCTGGGCCGGCGTCGTCGGCTACTATGTCGGCCAACGCACCAAAGAAAAGACGACAGGGGCTATATAATGGCGATCAACGAGATGAACGCCAACGGACGCCGGTTCATCGACTGGCGCCTTTCCGTCGGCAACATCATCACCATTCTCGGCATGACCATTGGCGGTCTGAGCATGTGGTTCGGCCTTGGCGAGCGGGTGACTATCGTAGAACAGGCAGTCGCCACGCACGCGGTCGATATCGCCGAGAACGCCGATCGCTTGAGGCGATCCGAGGAGCGCGCGGGCGATGTCCGGGAGCGGTTGCGCGGGATAGAAGTGACGCAGCAGCAGCAGAATGAAACGCTCAAGCGAATCCTTGATGCAGTGGAGGCTCGTTGAAGAGCATTTCGCCTGTTTGCCTGACGCTTTACAACAGCCGTTTCGAATGCTTTATCGGGGCGAATGAATCACTTGCGCGTCGAGCATCTGATAAAATCCAAGAAGGTAGTTTCATGCGATCGAACGAATTGACAGCTCTTGCAATCTTTGTCGGGTTGCTGCTGGTTGCGGCGTCCATTCTGTGGCGTTCGACGGAATTCGACGCTTGTTTCGATGAAGCGAAAACACTGCTCGAAGAAGCCAACCCGGAAGGCGACAGCCTGAAGATCCGACTGCGCGCGATACAGGTGTGTCAGGGCGTCGCGCAATAGTCCTTGCGCCTGTTTGGTGACGCGCTCACCTGGTTTTTTCGAAGCATCAACCCTTCCGGAACGGGCCATGGTCCTTGAGTATCTGTGACATGTGGTCGATTTCCCGCCGCTCGCCCGAGAGATAGTCGTCGACGGCGCGCCTGAGACCCGGATGGCATATATGGTGGGCGGAATGTGTCGTGACTGGCATATAGCCCCGCGCCAGCTTGTGTTCCCCTTGCGCGCCGGCTTCCACCGTCGACAGCTTGTTTGCGATCGCGAAATCGATCGCCTGGTGATAGCAAACCTCGAAATGCAGGAACCGGTGGTCTTCTATACAGCCCCAGTGCCGCCCGAACAGCGTATCCGCGCCGATGAAGTTGATCGCGCCGGCAATGTATCGCCCTTCGCGTTTCGCCATTACGAGCAGGATATCGTCAGGCATGCGCTCGCCGATGAGCGAGTAGAAATGTCGGTTGAGATAGGGGCGGCCCCACTTGCGCGATCCGGTGTCCATGTAGAATTCATAGAACCTGTCCCACACATCCTCGGTCAGGTCGCTCCCGGTAAGCCACTCGATCGAGATTCCGTTTTCAAGCGCTGATTGTCGCTCTTTTTTCAGAGCCTTGCGTTTCCTTGACGCCAAAGACTCAAGGAAGTCAGCATATTGCGCATAGTTTTGATTGTGGAAATGGAATTGCTGATCGGTCCTGTGAAGATAGTCCTGAGCCAGGAAAACCTGCATTTCGGCGTCCGGCACGAATGTGGCGTGAGCCGAGGAGACGCCGAGCCGTTCCGCCAGCTGTTTGAGCCCGGCCGCCAGAGCCTGCATTATCGCCGGTCTGCAATCTGAAACTGTGGTCAGCAGTCGCGGACCCGTGGCGGGAGTAAAGGGCGTCGCCGCCTGTAATTTCGGATAGTAGCGACCGCCGGCTCGCTCGAATGCGTCGGCCCAGCCATGATCGAAAACGTATTCGCCCTGGCTGTGGCTCTTCAGGTAGCAGGGCAGGGCGCCGCGCAGCCCATCGTCTTCCGTCTCAAGAAGCAGATGCTGACCAAGCCATCCAGTGTCGGCGGTCGCGCATCCACTGTCTTCCAATGCGCTCAGAAATGCGTAGGAGACAAAGGGGTTGTAGCCTTCCGCCCCGCGCGCTGCGCCCGCCAGTCCCCGCCAGGCGCTTTCATCGATGTCGGAGAAGGAATCGACCACCCGAATACGGAATGTCGCTTCTCCCTCACTGCTCCTCCCGCTCTCTCCCCTGCATTCCGAATGGTCCTGCGTCATCCTGAAGCGTGCTGTTCTCGCGTGTGTTGCATATCGGGGTCGAACCCCTCGAAGGTAATCTGGTCCGCATGACGGTAAGTCAGTTGCAGTTCCTTTTCGGTCCTGACCGTCCAGGTGATCACCGGCAATCCCCTGGCTTTCGCATGATCGACAAACGAATGCGGAAGATCGGCGACATGGAAGGAAACGAAACGAACACCGCTGTCAAAAATATCCTCGTCAAGGTGAAGCCCGTCGTCACTGTGCGCTTCCGCAGTCAGTCCCACCGGCCAGGGCGATCCAAGCCTGATCAATTCAAGGATAAGATTCGCATCGAAGGACATCAAGGCGACGCGCCCGACATAGTCGTTCAAATCTTCGAGCACTGCGGTTGCAAAGATTGTGGTGAGGTTGTCTGACTGAGGCTTGAGCTCGATCACCAGCCCCGCGCCGTCATCGATCTGACGGAGCATATCCTTCAGCGTTTGCGGGTGTTCTCCGGACGAGCCGATTGTCAGCTCTTTGAGTTCCGCGGCTGTCATCTCCTTCACGACGCCTTCAACGCCGCACAGCCGATCCGTTTTGTAATCGTGAAAGACAACCGGCGCGTTGTCCGATGTGATCTGGAGGTCGCACTCGATATTGTATCCGCAGGCGATCGCGCGATCGAACGCTGTCGATGTGTTTTCCCAGACAGATGAGTTCATGTCGTGGAGGCCGCGATGCGCGATCGGCCGCGCCGTCATCCAGTCGAGCGTCGACATGCTCAGGCGATTTCTATCAGACAGTCGACCTCGACAGCGGCGTTCATCGGCAGGGCCGCCATGCCGACGGCGGCGCGTGCGTGACGGCCTCTCTCCCCCAGTATTTCCACTAGAAAGTTCGAAGCTCCGTTGATCACCAGATGCTGATCGACAAAATCCGGCGTCGATGCGACGAAACCCTGAATTTTCACGACCCTCGTGATGCGCTCCATCGCGCCTTCCAGCGCGGCGTTCGCGCAACCGAGTATGTTCAGGGCGCAAATTTCAGCAGCCTTCACCCCGGTGTCCAGATCAACGTCGTCTCCGAGTTTTCCGGCGACCTGAAGCGACCCGTTGACGAGCGGAAGCTGGCCGGAAATATAGAGAATCGATTGACTGATGACATAAGGAACATAGTTAGCGGCTGGCGAGGCGACCTCTGGGAGCGCAAGGCCCTTTTCGGCGAGTCTCTCGGTGATTGTCTGTTTCATTGATGTCTCCGGTTTAAAGGGATTGGAACGTGGCGGCGCAAGCTGATAGGAACAGACAGGCGTGACCGCGATGTGCAATCCTGTTGCGCCCGTTGTTCGGGAAGGAATTTTACAGTGCGACTGATAGCAGCCTTTTCTGTTTTCGCAATCATCCAGCAAAGCGGCGTCGCGTTGGCCGGCGTCGCCGAAGGACTGGCGCCTCATCGAGCTGTCTATGACATAGAACTCGCGGACGTGTCGGAAAGGTCTCGCATCGAATCGATGTTCGGTCGCATGGTCTACGAGTTCAGCGGCTCGCCATGCGAGGGCTACACTGTCGATTTTCGTTTCGTGTCGCAGCTTGACATGGGAGCGTCTGTTCGGGTGACCGATCAGCAGACCCAGACCTATGAGGACATCGAGAACGCTTCATTCAGTTTCATGACGCGGACATACATCAACGACAAGCTCGACAAGGAAGTTTCGGGAAATGCGGCGCTGGAAGGCGACGCCACTTCCGTCCGCCTGAAGCTTCCCGAACCGGATGATCTGGTGCTGGCGGCGTCGGAATTTCCGACGGCGCAGATGATCACCTTGATCGAAAAAGCCAAGGCGGGCGAGAGTTTTTTCCAGTCACGCCTGTATGACGGCACCGAAGAGGGCAGGGAAGTCATGCTGACCTCGAATATTGTCGGATCGCCGCGTCTGGTCGAGGACGACGAGGAGGCGGACGCGATCGGATCGCTCAAGGATGATCCGGTCTGGCCGGTATCCGTCGCCTATTTCGATGAAGTTGAACAGGGCGATGGCGTGCCGATCTATCGCATATCGTTCAAGCTCCACGAAAACGGCGTCACGCGCGATCTCGTGATGGACTATGGCGAGTTTACACTAACGGGAAAATTGACTTCGCTGGAGGTATTTGACAGCGAAAGCTGCGAATGACGCAAGTCTCGCGCTTATCTCTTACTGATTTCATGATACTATTACGTGGGAATCATCACGGAACAAACTTCCATTGTAAGCGTTACTAACAGTTAAGCGCCCGATTGGCGTGGTTAGCGGCAGACGCAATCTGTTGGAAGACAGCATCGAAACTTCGAATCAGTGACTAAGCAGTTCAAAATAAGCGATTCCAAGCCGCATCAGTATGCGGCGCTTTGCTACCGCGTGAAAAAGAGCGGCGTGAAGGTTCTGTTGGTGACAAGCCGGGACACCGGGCGTTGGGTCATGCCGAAGGGCTGGCCAGTCAAGAAACAGGATGGCGAAGGCTCTGCGGCCTGTGAAGCCTGGGAAGAGGCTGGCGTTGTCGGAAAAACCGATGGCAAAGCCATCGGTTGTTATCGCTACGACAAGGTATTCGACAAGAACACTGCAATCGAATGCGAAGTCGAGGTCTATCCGCTTGAAGTCACAAAGCTTCAGAAGTCCTACCCGGAATGCAAGCAGCGCGTACGGCGCTGGTTCTCTGTCACCGGAGCGGCCAAGCGCGTGGACGAACCAGATCTTGCGAAATTGATCCTCCGATTCACGCCAAACCACTAATCCCTCTAACAGGTCGCCTGAAGGCGGCCTGCTGGACAGGGTTGCAATTCCCGATCTTACGATGTAATGAGCCGCCCATTCCACACGTGGAGCATGGGATTGTCCGGGAGAAATCCGGGCGTTTCCGCCGGTGGCGGGTCGAAACGGCCTGCTGTAGCGCCACGGAGGTATAACCGGAAAGGAGAAAAGGCATGGCATTGCCAGATTTCAGCATGCGCCAGCTTCTTGAAGCAGGCGTGCACTTCGGCCACCAGACTCACCGCTGGAACCCGAAGATGAAGCAGTACATTTTCGGTGAGCGCAACAACATCCACATCATCGATCTCAGCCAGACCGTTCCGATGCTGGAGCAGGCGCTTCAGATTGTCAGCGACACTGTCGCCGGCGGCGGCCGCGTTCTGTTCGTAGGCACGAAGCGGCAGGCATCCGAAGTCGTCGCCGACGCAGCCAAGCGCTCTGCGCAGTACTACGTCAATTCGCGTTGGCTCGGCGGCATGATGACCAACTGGAAGACGATTTCCCATTCGATCCAGCGTCTGCGCAAGCTTGACGAACTCATGGCCGCTGAAGCGCAAGGCTTCACGAAGAAGGAGCGTCTTAACCTCGAGCGCGAACGGGACAAGCTTGAGCGCGCTCTTGGCGGCATTCGCGACATGGGCGGAACGCCGGATCTGATGTTCATCGTCGACACCAACAAGGAGTCGATCGCTATCCAGGAAGCCAAGCGGCTTGGAATTCCAGTGGTCGCAATCGTTGACTCCAACTGCGATCCTGACACGGTCGAGTTCCCGATTCCCGGAAACGACGACGCCTCAAGGGCCATTTCGCTGTACTGCGATCTGATTGCTCGCGCCGCCATCGACGGCATCGCGCGCCAACAGGGCGCCTCCGGCGTTGACGTCGGCGCCGCAGAGGAAACGCCGGTAGAAGAGGCTGTTGTCGAAGAAGCCGTTGTCGAAGAGGCTCCTGCGGAAACGGCTGAGCCGGCTGCGGCGTCGTCTGAAGAGACGCCCGCAAGCTAGGTCTTGCCAGCCGGATGAACTGTTTCATCCGGCTGACACACGAATCATAACAGAGAGCAATACCGTGCGCGCCCGATGGCGGGTGTGTCACGCAAATATATCAAGAGGCTAGGATGAGCATTACAGCTTCTCAGGTTAAAGAGCTGCGCGAAAAGACAGGCGCAGGCATGATGGATTGCAAAAAGGCCCTGACTGAAACCGGCGGCGACATGGAAGCGGCCGTCGACTGGCTGCGCGCCAAAGGCATCGCCAAGGCCGACAAGAAGTCTGGCCGTACGGCTGCGGAAGGCCTTATCGGCATCGCTGCGGAAGGAGCCCGCGCTGTTCTCGTCGAGATCAATTCGGAAACCGACTTCGTTGCGCGCAATGACGAGTTCCAGAAACTCGTAAGCGGCGTCGCGGACGTGGCGCTCGGCACGGACGGCGAACTGGCTTCCGTCAAGTCGGCGGTCTATCCGGCTACCGGCAAGTCGGTGGAAGAGACGATCACAGATGCGGTCGCGACAATCGGAGAAAACCTCAATCTGCGCCGTTCGGCCATGCTGAGCGTTGAGCAGGGGATTGTCGCCAGCTATATCCACAACTCCGTTGCTGACGGTCTTGGCAAGTTGGGTGTGATTGTCGCCTTGAAATCGACTGGCGACGCCGCGGCGCTCGAATCCCTTGGCAAGCAGATTGCGATGCATGTGGCTGCGTCCAACCCGCTGGCTGTGACTTCGGCCGACGTGGACGCCGAAGTCGCCGAACGCGAACGCGCCATCTTCATGGAGCAGGCTCGCGAATCCGGAAAGCCCGAGAACATTGTGGAAAAGATGGTCGAGGGGCGCATGCGCAAGTTCTACGAGGAAGTTGCACTCGTTTCACAGAGCTTCGTCATGAATCCTGACCAGACCGTCGCCGAAGCGCTGAAAGAGGCGGAAGGCCAGGCGGGCGCGCCCGTTGAAGTTGCCGGTTTTGTGCGGTTCCAGCTGGGCGAGGGCGTGGAAAAGGAAGAAAGCGATTTCGCAGCCGAAGTCGCCGCCGCCGCGCAGGGCTGATTTCAAGCAGTCAGCGCCCGGGCTTTCCGGGCGAAACAAAATTCAGAAATTCGAAAGGGCGCCGCGTGACATCGCGGCCCCCTTCGTGTATCCGGCTCTGCAAACCGCACATGGAATTCCAGATGCCCAACGCTCCCATCTACAAGAAAATCCTTTTGAAAGCCTCCGGAGAGGCGCTGATGGGAAAGCAGGGTTTCGGGATCGACGTAACGGTCGCCGACCGCATCGCCGCCGACATCGCCGAAGCGCGGGCTATGGGTGTTCAGGTCGGAGTCGTCGTCGGCGGAGGCAATATTTTTCGTGGAGTAGCCGTTGCATCCAAGGGCGGCGATCGTGTGACCGGCGACCATATGGGAATGCTGGCCACTGTTATCAACGCGCTGGCCTTGGCGACATCGTTGCGAAAGCTCGGGATCAACACGGAAGTGCTTTCCGCAATCGCCATGCCGGAAATCTGTCAGAGCTTTTCCCAGCGCGCGGCTTTGCACCATCTCGAAAAGGGGCGTGTGGTCATTTTCGCCGGCGGCACCGGCAATCCGTTTTTCACGACAGATTCAGCTGCGGCCCTGCGCGCCGCGGAGTTGGGCGCGCAGGCGATTTTCAAGGCGACCCAGGTCGATGGCATCTATTCGGCGGATCCGAAACAGTACCCGGACGCCGAGCGGTATGATGAACTGACCCATGATGAAATACTGAACAAGGGTTTAGCCGTAATGGACGTGGCCGCCGTAGCGCTTGCCAGAGAGAACTCAATTCCGATAATCGTATTCTCGATTCATGAAAAAGGACAACTTGCCGCAATCCTCGGTGGAGGCGGAACGGCGACTATCGTAAAGGATGCGTAAAGATGCTACGGAAAAGAAGCTGGTGAAGGCGATGTTGTGTTCTGCTATTGAATCGGTTGCGTTGAATAGTACGCAGTGAATTACTTCAATAGTATTGTAGTAATTCGGCGAAGCGATCAAAAGACCAATAGAACAGGGAGCAAGCACGCATGAGCGACGGTGCTGATTTTGTTGATTTGAAGCGGCGGATGGAAGGCGCGATCTCCGCTTTCAAGAGTGATATTGCCGCGCTTCGCACGGGCCGCGCATCCGCGAATGTTCTCGATCCGGTGACGGTCGAGGCCTATGGTTCGAGAATGCCTCTCAACCAACTCGCAAATATTTCCGTTCCGGAACCACGCATGATCTCTGTTTCAATCTGGGACAAGTCGATGGTGTCGGCTGTTGAAAAGGCCATCAGAGAATCAAATCTGGGATTGAATCCGATTACCGATGGCGTCAATTTGCGAATTCCCCTGCCGGAACTCAACGAGGAACGCCGCAAGGAACTCGTCAAGGTTGCTCATAATTACGCCGAGAATGCGCGCGTGGCGGTTCGCCATGTAAGGCGAGACGGGATGGACGACCTGAAAAAAGCCGAAAAGGACGGCGATATCAGCAAGGACGAAAGCCATGACCAGGCTGAAACCGTGCAGAAATTGACCGACGACATGATATCCCAGATCGACAGCCTGCTGACCGACAAGGAAACAGAGATAATGCAGGTTTGACGCTGCGAGTTTCAGCAGCTCGATACGGGGTTTTTGGAGCGACATATTGAACAAGCCTCAACATGTGGCAATCATCATGGATGGAAACGGGCGCTGGGCCGAAAGGCGCGGCCAACCGCGCGCTGTCGGGCACCGCAAGGGTGTTGAAGCTGTCCGCAACGCCGTAAAGGCTGCTGGAGAAAACGGCGTCAAATATCTGACTCTTTTCGCATTCTCCTCCGAAAACTGGAACAGGCCCCAGCAGGAAGTCAGCGATCTGATGGGATTGCTGAAGTTTTTTGTTAGGCGCGATTTGGCGGAGCTGCACAATGAGAATGTGCGTGTCCATGTCATCGGCGATCGGCGTGGTCTTTCAGCCGATATATTGGCGCTGCTGACCGAAGCCGAGGATCTGACCCGCGAAAATACGGCTCTCAATCTGATTATCGCGTTCAACTATGGTGGTCGCGACGACATTACACGCGCGACCAGGGCGATCGCTCTGAAAGTCGCCCAGGGACTTCTCGATCCGACAAGAATCACAGAACAGACGATTTCTGACTGTCTCGATACAGCGGACATGCCCGATCCGGATCTGATCATTCGCACGAGCGGCGAGATGCGAATCTCGAATTTCCTGCTCTGGCAGTCCGCCTATTCGGAGTTTATCTTTCTGCCGTGTCTATGGCCGGATTTCGATGAAGAGGAATTCCGCAAGGCGCTGAAAGAATACGCATGCCGCGACCGCCGTTTCGGCGCCACGACGGATCGGGCCGCTGCGGCGGCGACTTGATGCAGAACGAGGTTCTCGTCCGTACAGTTTCCGCCTTGATCCTCGGTATGCTCGTGCTGGCGCTGACCTGGATGGGCGGCGTTCCATTCCGCCTTCTGGCGGTGACGATCATGTTGCTGCTGTTCTATGAATGGTTTCGGATTGTCGAAAAAAAGCATCTGAGCGCCACCGATCGCATTGTCGGCGGCGTGACAATGTTGGCGACTGCTGTCGCCATCATGATCACCATGCCGCTGCTCGCGTTGGCGTGCTGTCTTGCGGGCGCGATTATCCTCACCGTGCTGCGCAGGATAGAGGGACATGATCTCTATGCGCCGCTTGGTTTGCTGTACGCCGGCTTTTTCGGAATCGCGTTTACTGCGTTGCGTGGGAGCGAGCCTACCGGATGGATGGCGATTATCATAGTGTTCGCCGTCATCTGGGCGACCGACGTTTTCGCGTTTTTCGGGGGGAGGAGCGTCGGTGGTCCGAAACTTGCGCCGCAAATCTCGCCAAAGAAAACATGGTCGGGTTTTCTCAGCGGTCTCGCCGGCGGCGTTGTGTGCGGCACTATTGCGGGCTGGATACTGGGGGCGCCGGAAATTGTTCTGCTTGCATTTCTTTGTGGCGCCTTGTCGATCGTCGGGCAGATCGGCGATTTGTTCGAATCCGGCTTGAAGCGCCATTTTGACGTCAAGGACTCAAGCGACCTTATTCCCGGCCACGGCGGCGTCATGGATCGGGTGGACAGTCTGGTCTTCGCCGTGATTGCAGCCTATTTGCTCAGCATAACCTGGACGGGGCTCGATCTGACGCGGATCGGGTGATATCGGTCGAGAAGACAGAAAATTCTGAGCGGCGACGGAGCCGCAGGGAACACTTATGGACGTACTTGGAAATATCTACAGCATCCTTGTCGGCACGATTCTGCCATTCATCATCGTTCTGACGATCGTGGTGTTCGTACACGAGATGGGCCACTATCTCGTCGGCAGATGGTGTGGAATTCGCATCGTCACCTTCTCAATCGGCTTCGGCAGGGAGCTCGCCGGGTTTACCGACAGAAACGGCACGCGTTGGAAATTGTCCGCCATTCCACTTGGTGGCTATGTTAAGTTTTTCGGCGACGAGAACGCCGCCAGCTTCCCCGACGAAGACAAGATTGCGGAAATGAGCGCGGCGGAACAGTCTCAAACGTTTCAGGGCGCGTCACTCGGACGTCGCGCAATTACGGTAGCCGCGGGTCCGATTGCAAATTTTATACTTGCCATCGTCATTTTTACGGCGGTTTACAGCTATTTCGGAAAGGCCGTGCTGGACCCCGTCGTGGCGTCCGTTCAGCCGGCAAGCGCAGCTGCCGAAGCCGGTCTTGAGCCTGGCGACCGTATTCTGGAGATTGACGGCAAAACCATCGATTCCTTCGACGACCTGCGCGTCTACGTATCGACGAGGCCCGGCGTTGAATTGCGGTTGATCGTCGAACGCGACGGCCGAAACAAAGAGTTCATGCTTGTTCCCAAACGCGCGGAAGTCGACAACGGCTTTGGAGACATGATCGAAGTCGGACAAATCGGCGTCGTCGCGTCTGCAAACGAGGATACGTTTCGATATGAGAAGATGGGGCCGCTAGATGCACTGGCTGAAGGCGTAGGGCAGTCCTTCTTTATCGTCAGCCAGACGGTTCAGTACTTCAAGAACATCATCATCGGCAGAGCAAAGCCGGACCAGATCAGCGGTCCTATCGGGATAGCCAAGATCAGCGGTCAGATGGTCTCCGTCGGACTTGTCTCCACCATCTCGTTCATTGCCTTCATATCGGTTTCGATTGGCTTCCTGAATCTGCTTCCGATCCCGATACTCGACGGCGGCCATCTCCTGTTTTATCTGATCGAGTTTTTGCGCGGCAAACCGGTGGGAGAAAGAGGTCAGGAGTTTGCTTTCAAGATTGGTCTCTCGCTGTTACTAATGTTGATGATCTACGCGACTTGGAATGACGTGACCTAGCTGACAGAAATAGGGTTCTGAGGCCGAGTGTGACGATCCGGAGGCGGGTCTGTGGATATCTGGAAACCAGACAGGTGCTGTATTGTTGAGATAACTCTTTGTTATCCATAAACTCACCGCGGTAGTTGCTTATCGGCAACGAATGGAGGGCAAGTAAACAGAAATTAACTCAATGACTTGCTTGTAGCTGAAAACATTGTAAAACGGCGGGGAGACAGAATCGTGTTCTGTCCGCTCGTGGGGACGCTGAGATTAAGGGTAAAGATGCCAATGAAGGCCGGTTCTAGAGTACTAGGCGCTGTTCGTGCGCTCGCACTTGCAACGCTTATGGCGGTTGGTAGCGTGGGGGCTGCCGTTGTCGCGTCGACAGTAACGGCAAATGCGGCTGTTGTGAGTGTCATCGAGGTTCGTGGTAATGGTCGCGTAGACGCCGATACGGTTCGCGGAAACATTACGATCGAGCCGGGCAAGAGTTTCGACAATTCCGATATCGACGCGTCCATCAAGCGTCTTTTCGCGACGGGGCTGTTCAGCGACGTTCAGATTACGCGTCGTGGCAGCACCCTGGTCGTCACCGTGGACGAAAACCTGATCATCAATCAGATCGTCTTCAACGGCAACAAGAAGATCAAGGATCGTCAGCTTGAATCAGTCGTGCAGGCAAAGCCGCTCGGCCCCTATAACGAAACGATCATCGAGTATGACATTCAGGCGATCAAGGACGCCTACGACCGTATCGGTCGCGGCGAAGCCGAGGTGTCGACGCAAGTCGTTTCCCTTCCCAATGGTCGCGTGAACGTCGCCTTCAACATCAACGAGGGCGGACGGACGAAGATCGAGTCCATCAATTTCGTCGGCAATCAGGCTTATCCCAACGGCCGGCTCAAGGAAGTCATCAGCACGAAGCAGTCGAATTTCCTTTCCTTCCTGACGCGGAAGGACCTCTATAGTCCGGATAAGCTTCGCGCCGACGAGGAACAGCTTCGTCGCTTCTACTACAATCGCGGCTACGCCGACTTCCGGATTATTTCGTCGACTGCGGATGTGGATCCTGCGACCGGAAACTGGATCATCACCTTTACGCTGGATGAGGGCGAGAGATATGAATTCGGTGACATTCAGGTGGACAGCACGGTTCCCGGCATTGACATCGAGAGAATGCGTCGGCTGATCGAATCGCGATCCGGCGCGGTTTACAGCGCCGAGAAGGTCGAAGACTCGATCGTGGCCATGTCCGAAGCAGCCTCGGGCGAAGGGTATCCGTTCGCCGAGATCACGCCGCGCGGCAATCGCAACTTCGCCAATCGCACGATTGACGTCACCTATCTCATCGACCAGGGACAGCGCGCCTACATCGAGCGCATCGAGATCCGCGGCAACACCCGGACTTCGGATTATGTTATCCGTCGCGAATTCGACCTGGCTGAAGGCGACGCCTACAATCGCGTTCTGGTGCAGGAAGCCAAGAAACGCCTGGAAGCGCTTGGATACTTCGAAACCGTAAACGTTACGACATCTCCCGGTACGGAGCCCGACAGGGTTATCCTCTTCGTGGATGTGAAGGATCAGTCGACCGGGGAGTTCTCGATCGGCGCCGGTTACTCAACCGGCAGCGGCGGAGCGACAGCGGAAGTCGCACTTTCCGAGCGCAACTTTCTTGGCCGTGGTCAGTATCTGAAGATCGCAGTCGGCGGCAGCGTCGACACCAGGAACTATACGCTCTCCTTCACCGAGCCTTATTTCCTTGGTTATCGTCTGGCAGCAGGTTTTGACATCGGTCGCAACACGGACAGTTCCCAGGATGGCTACAACACCACAACGACCTATGGCACGCTTCGCGTAACGGCGCCGATCACGAATGATCTGTCGACCAAGCTCGCCTATACCTACAGCGTGGAAGAATACGATCAGGACGGCAGCTTCTTCCTGCCGCCGAGCCCGCCGATTCAGCAGGCGCTTGATCAAAGCCCGTGGACGACGTCCGCGATTTCCTGGGCGCTTATCTACAACACGATCGATGATCGGTCGCTGCCTCGCGAAGGCATCGTAGCCAGCGTCGAAACGACCTATGCGGGCCTCGGCGGGGATGCGGACTACGTGTCGATCACCGGTAAGGCGTCCTATTTCCACACTCTGTCGGATGCGCAGGACATCATAGGTCAGTTGGCTATCGGCGGTGGGTATATCGCTCCTACAGGCGACAATCTTCGTGTATTCGACCAGTTCTACATTGGTGGCGAAACCATTCGCGGCTTCGAATCCCAGGGTATTGGTCCGCGTGACTACAATGGCGATGCACTGGGCGGCACGACCTATTTCAACGCCACTGCGGAAATCGGCTTCCCGCTTCCGCTGTTGCCTCGCGACTTTGGTGTCAGAGGCGCTGTGTTCGCTGACGCCGCGACCCTGTATGGATCTGATCTCGATCTGAGCTGGGCGACGTCTCCGGGCGATGTTGAAGGTATCGACATGGCTTGGCGCGCGTCAGTCGGCGCCAGCCTGATATGGGCGTCTCCATTCGGTCCGTTGCGCTTTGACTTCGGTTTCCCGATCCTGAAGGAAGACTACGACAAGACCCAGGTCTTCCGTTTCGGAACATCTGCGAGGTTCTGATTGTAGCGAGGCTTCCTTTAGCTGGAACGACCGCAACTGACATGAAACTGGTAAGGGCCTGCCTGAGAAGGCGGGCCCTGATGTCTTAAAGATGGATGATTTCCGATTTTTTCCTCAACATGAGGGCATCGAACTAGAGCGTCTTGCGAGCGCGTTAAAGGCGAAATCGCCTGACCCGGCGTTTTCTCAAGTGCTCATCTATGGTCTGGCTCCGCTGTCGAGAGCGAGGCAAGGCGAACTGACTTATATCACTTCACGTCGACGGGCAGACGCGCTTCCCGGGCTCAATGCCAGTGCAATTCTGTGTTCGCAAGAGTTGGCTGATCGTGTTCCGGAAGGCTGTGCGGCGCTGATCAGCGAAGATCCGCAACTCGCATTCGCAATGGCTGGTCAATTGCTTTATCCGGGCGCGATGCGTCCGCCTCTTGTATTGAACGAATCGGGCGTGTCAGAAAAGGCCGTTGTTGCTGTTTCGGCCAGGTTGGAAGACGACGTGACGGTCGAAGCCGGCGCAATCATCGGCGAGAATGTCAAGATCGGACGCGGAAGCGTCATATCGGCCGGCGCTGTCATCGGTCCGGGATGTTCGATTGGCCGCAAATGTCATATTTCGCCGAATGTCACGCTGCAATGCGCCTTTCTCGGAAATGGGGTTATAGTGCATCCTGGCGCGCGCATTGGTCAGGACGGGTTCGGTTACTCCCCGTCCACCAGCGGGTTGACGAAGATCGTCCAGGTCGGACGGGTGATCATTCAGGACGATGTCGAAATCGGAGCGAACACCACTATCGATCGCGGCGCGCTGGACGATACTGTGATCGGAGAAGGAACGAAGATCGATAATCTCGTCCAGATTGGGCACAATGTGACTATCGGCCGCCATTGCGTGCTGGTCAGTCAGGTCGGTATATCGGGTAGCGTCACCCTTGGCGACGGCGTGGTGCTGGGCGGCAGCGTCGGTGTCAACGGGCACCTTGCAATTGGCGACGGAGCGCAAATAGCCGGAATGAGCGCAGTTGCGGGCGATGTGCCAGCAGGCGCGCGATGGGGCGGAATTCCGGCAAGACCCATGAGGGCTTTTCTGAAGGATGTGGCAGAGATGAACGCAAGAGCATTCGGCCGGAGGAAAAAAGGTGCAGGAGATGAGTGATACGGATAAGAGCGCGCTGGAGACCGCCGATCTTGCGGAGATCATGCGGGTGCTGCCGCATCGCTACCCCTTTCTGATGGTCGATCGCATCGTCGATATCGACTCGGATAATTCCGCGGTTGGCATCAAGAATGTGACCGTCAACGAGCCCCATTTCAACGGACACTTTCCAGGCAACCCGGTCATGCCGGGCGTGTTGATTATCGAAGGCATAGCCCAGACCGCCGGCGCTATTTGCGCACGGTCGCAGAACAGTCGATCCAATCTGGTCTACTTCATGACGATCGACAACGCGCGCTTTCGAAAACCGGTCGTGCCGGGCGATATAGTGGAGTATCACGTGACCAAACAAAAGCAGCGCGGCACAATCTGGAAGTTCCACGGCGACGCCATTGTTCGTGGAGCCAAAGTCGCCGAGGCCGATGTCGGGGCCATGTTGGTCACAGAGGACAATCCCAGATAATGATTTCGGCATCTGCAAGAATTCACCCGTCCTCGATCATCGAGGACGGAGCTTCCATCGGCGACAATGTGAGCGTCGGACCTTTCTGTCATATCGGTTCACGCGTTACGCTGGCGGACAATATCGAGGTCATGAATCATGTCTCAATCCTCGGCCGAACAACAATCGGCGCCGGAACGCGCATCTTTCCCGGCGCGGTGCTCGGCGCCGAGCCCCAGAATGTACATTACAAGGGTGAAGATACGGAACTGATCATCGGCAGTGGATGCACGATCCGCGAAGGCGTGACGATGCACACCGGAATGCCGGACGCCGGCGGCAAGACGACCGTTGGCGACAATTCCCTGTTTCTAGCCTACGCCCATGTCGCCCACGACTGTCACATTGGCTCCAATGTGATCCTTTCCAACAACGTCATGCTTGGCGGACATGTGGTTGTCGGAGACCGGGTAATCATGGGCGGCGGCGCTGCGGCGCATCAGTTCTGCAGGATCGGCCATCACGCATTCGTCGGCGGGCTGGCGGCCTGTTCGAACGATGTCATTCCCTACGGTATGCTGAATGGAAACCCAGGCATTCTGGGCGGGTTGAATGTCATTGGAATGACCCGTTCGGGGATTTCCAAGTCGGATATTCACGCGGTTCGCCGCGTCTACAAGCTGCTGTTCAGCGGCGATGCGCCGATCAATGAAATATTGAAACGCATCAAGCCCGATTATCAGGGCGTCGAAGTGCTTGACGATCTCTTCGAGTTTATCGAGGCGGACAGTCATCGAGGACTGTCGTCGGCGGCGAAAAACAGAAGGAACTGATGGTCGTGTCTCCGACCGATACCCAGGTTGCGCCAAATGGTCGCCTGGCTATCATCGCCGGACGCGGACGTCTTCCATTCGATGTCGCCGCCGCCGCGCGCCGAGCCGGCGAAGACCCTTACATCATTGCGCTTACAGGCGAAACGGGTGAAGAGGTCTCGGATTACGATCATACCTTCATCGGCCTTGCCAGCGTCGCGCAACTCCATCAGATCCTGCGGGACAACGCCATTGACCGCGTCGTGATGTCGGGCGGCGTCAATCGCCGCCCCGAACTTTCCGAAGTGCGAATACCGTTCCGGCTGGTGTCGAAATTGCCGGCCATGGTGAAAACGCTTTTCAGCGGGGGCGACGACAAACTGCTCCGCCTAGTCATCCGCCTCATCGAGAGTGAAGATTGCAGAGTTGTCGGCGCCCAGGAGGTCATTCCCGACCTGCTCGCCACGACCGGACCGTTGACGACCAAAAAGCCGAACAGGACTGACTGGAAGAACATTGAAGCGGCCCGGAAGGGAGCCCTCGCGCTTGGTCGACTGGATGTGGGACAGGGCGCTGTCGCAGTGTCCGGCCGGATTGTCGCGCTCGAGGGCGCGGAAGGAACCGACGCGATGATTGAACGCGTTGCAGAGCTTCGAAGAACCGGACGCATATCGGCTACGAAGAAGGGAGCGCTGGTTAAGTTCTGCAAGCCTCAGCAGGATGAACGCGCAGATCTTCCGTCAATCGGGACGACCACTATCGAGAATATTGTACGGGCAGGGTTGTCAGGCGTGGCCGTGGAAGCAGGCCGCTCGCTGGTGCTGGAACGGGAGCAGACGGTCGATCTGGCGAACGAGACCGGCGTTTTCATTGTCGGAATTGGCCGAGAGGAAACGCCCGACGGCCGAGTTTATGGATCGGAATGAACATGGGAGCGACGCCGTTCAAGCTGGCAATCGTTGCTGGTGAGGTTTCCGGAGACAATCTCGGCGCGGACTTGATCACCGCCCTCAAGCGGCGACTGGACAGGCCTGTGGACCTTGTCGGGGTTGGCGGACCCGCGATGATTGAACAGGGACTGGAGTCCATTTTCGATTTCCAGGAGCTCTCGATCATCGGCTACAGCGCGGTCCTCTCCAGCTTGCCGCGGCTCGCCATGCGCATACGGTCAACGATCGCCGCCATCGTCGCCGCGCGCCCCGACGTGCTGGTCATTATCGACAGTCCTGCCTTCACTCACAGGGTGGCCGCCGCTGTTCGCAAACGGTTGCCTGATTTACCCATCGTCAATTACGTATGCCCGACCGTTTGGGCCTGGAAGCCGGAGCGGGCGCAGGCCATGACAGCGTATGTAGACCATGTTCTTGCGGTCTATCCATTCGAGAAGGAATTTCTCGCTGAACTTGGCGGGCCTCCGCTGACCTACGTCGGCCACAGGTTGGCCGGTGACTCGTCGCTTTTGGCCATCGCCTCGGAGCAGGCCGGAAGACGAAATCGGGCAGAGAGTGGAACTGTGTCCGGCGATGATGAGGAAAAGATTTGCCTTATCCTGCCTGGTTCACGAAAAGGCGAGGTCCGCTCGCTTATGCCTGATCTGGAGCGCTGCGCAGAAATTCTGGCGGCGCGCAAGAAAAACATCCGCTTCGTCATTCCAACCTTGCCGCGCATTGCCGATGAAATCGAGCGGCAGACGAAAGGGTGGAGCACGTCGCCTGAAGTGGTGGTTCACGCGGAAGCGAAGAACTCAGCCCTTGCGCGCGCCGATGCGGCGATCGCGGCTTCCGGAACTGTGCTCCTGGAACTTGCGCTCGCCGGTATTCCGTGCGTTTCCATTTACAGGCTCGACGGAGTTGCCCGACTTTTGATCAATCGGGTCACGGCGTGGACTGCGGCGCTGCCAAACTTCATAGCCGACTATCCGGTGGTCAATGAATACATCAATGAAAGCCTCCGGCCGGGTTTGATTGCGCGCAGGATCGAGCGTCTCATCGACAATACGATTGAGAGAAAACAGATGCTTCGGGACTTCGATCTGGTGCGCGAGAAGATGCAAACCGAGCGGCCATCGGCGGACCTTGCCGCCGAGGTGGTCTGTGATCTTGTAGAAGGCAAAAATCAGGGAAGCGCCTGATAGACCGCCGTTCGCATCTCGTCCGCAAGCGGATATCTCGAGCCGAGATATTGAGTCATGACGACGCCAACCATTTTCTCGTCCGGATCGTTCCAGTGGAAGGTGCCTGCGGCGCCTGACCAGCCGCATTCCTTTGGTCCGGTCAGACCCATGGCGTTCATCGGATCAGCCATGACGCGGCCGGCGAGCGTGAAACCGTAGCCGGGCAGGGGAATGGGTCCGATGGAAAGCGGCATCTGGCGTGCGGGAATACGGTTTGTCCACATCATGTCGACCATGTGTCGCGACAGGAGCGTGTCTCCGGACTGGCTCACGCCCGACATCAGGAACTCGCCAATCTGCGCGTAATCGTCGGCGGTCGAATAGAGCCCGTAACCGCCGCGCGCGAAGTTCGCATCGTCAACGGGGTAATGCGGCGAAACATCCACCGGAGTAAGTTGTTGCGGTCCGTCTGGAAAGTTCATCAAGCCGTCGAGATCTTCACGACCGAATACCGGCACCAGGCGATCACGTTTGTCTTCCGGCACGGTAAAACCGGTATCGGACAAGTTAAGAGGTTTGAGAATTCTGTCCGCAACAATGTCCTGCAACGGCTTTCCCTCGACGATTTCGATGATTCGCGCCACGACGTCCGTCGCCACTGAATAACGCCACTCACTGCCGGGTTCGAAGGCCAGCGGCAGGCTCGCAATGGTGTCGATCATCTCCTTCAGCGGCGGCGCAGAAATGCCGAGCTTGGCCTCCCGATAGCGTTTAGCGGCGGCGCAGCCGGGTAGAAAACCGTAGGTCAGTCCGGACCTGTGGGTAAGAAGATGTTCAAGCAGCATGACCCGTTTTGCGGGACGCAAGGCGCCATCCGGATCAATGATGTCCATCGACGCAAAATCGGGCAGGTAGCTTGCGACAGCATCGTACAGTCGGAGTTTGCCTTCCTCGATCAGCATCATCGCAATAGATGCAATCACCGGCTTCGTCATGGAGTACAGCCTGTAGATCGCTTTATCCGGAACCGCGACGCCGTTCACCGGATCCGCCTGTCCAACACTCCCGCGAAACCACTCCTGACCGTCGATACGCACCAGCCATTCTATTGACGGATAGGCGCCCATTTCGACATAGCGCCGGGCGACCGCCTGCACACGGTCTGTTCTCGCACTCATTTGCAAATCTCCTCGCCAAAACCGCACTTCGGCGTCATTTAACGATGCCGACAGAGCAACCGCAATACGAATTGCAGGCGTTTTGGCGAAGAGTTGGCGCGCAGACTATCCAGGCAGGCGGCGAGACCGCACGTCAGCTTGCGAGTTGCTCCAGCGGTGGACAAGTGCAAACGAGATTGCGGTCCCCATAGACATTGTCGACCCGGGACACCGGCGGCCAGTATTTGGAGGCGAACTGATCGACGCCGGCGGGCGCTACAGCGAACTGACGATCATAGTTGTGCGCCCAGTCATTGACCAATGCCCCCTGGGCCGTATGTGGCGCGTTGACGAGCGGATTGTCCTCGCGGCTCCACTCCTGACCTTCGATCTTCCGGATTTCCTCGCGAATTGCGAGCATGGCGTCACAGAACCGGTCGACTTCGCCTAGCGGCTCGGACTCGGTCGGCTCTATCATCAGCGTGCCTGCCACCGGCCATGACATGGTCGGCGCGTGGAAGCCGTAGTCGATCAGGCGCTTGGCGACATCCTCGACGCTGACGCCTGCGCTGTCCTTGAAGGGGCGGGTGTCGACGATGCATTCGTGAGCTACGCGACCACGCTTGCCGCGAAACAGAACCTTGTATCCGTCATCCAGCCTTTTAGCGATGTAGTTCGCCGACAAAATGGCTGTCTCGGCCGCCGATTTCAGCCCTTCGGCGCCCATCATGCGGATATACATCCAGGAAATGGGAAGTATGGAAGCGCTGCCATAACGCGTCGCCGCAACGGCGCCGCTCTCGTCGTTGAGGGGATCGCCTGGCAGAAAGGGAACAAGATGCTTGGCGACGCCGATCGGGCCGACCCCTGGTCCGCCGCCGCCATGCGGTATGCAGAACGTCTTGTGCAGATTCATGTGGCAGACATCGGCGCCGATATCGCAGGGCCGCGCGAGGCCCGTCATGGCATTCAGATTGGCGCCGTCGAAATAGACCTGTCCGCCATGAGCATGAACGATATCGCAGATATCCGTGACGCTTTCCTCGAACACGCCGTGGGTCGACGGATAGGTGATCATCAACGCGGCCAGATTGTCAGAAAACTGATCCGCTTTCGACTTCAGGTCTTCAAGGTCGATATCTCCGCTGTCTGTGCATTTGACGACAACAATCCGCATGCCGGCCATGGAAGCGCTGGCGGGGTTCGTTCCGTGTGCGGAGGATGGAATAAGACATATGTCTCTGTGATCCTCGCCACGGGACTGGTGATATTTGCTTATGGCAAGGAGCCCGGCGAATTCTCCCTGGCTGCCGGCATTGGGCTGCAAGGAGACTTTCGCAAAGCCGGTGATTTCCGACAGCCACCGGTCGAGGTCGTCGACCATGGCGCGATATCCCTCGACATGCCGATCGGGCGCGAAGGGATGAATGTTAGCGACTTTTTCCCAACTGACGGGCATCATTTCAGCCGCGGCGTTGAGCTTCATCGTGCAGGAGCCAAGGGGAATCATCGCGCGGTCGAGCGCGAGATCCTTGTCTGCAAGTTTTCGCAGATAGCGCATCATGTCTGTTTCAGAACGGATCGCGTGAAAGATCGGCTGTGTCAGCCAGGGCTGACTGCGCACAGATTTTGGCAAGCGTGAACCGGAGTTCTCAACGGTCGTGCATCCAAATATCTGGCACAGCGCATCAAGATCGCAGTCGCTGCTCGTTTCGTCAAAGGCGACAGAGACGTGGTCCGCATCAACAAAGCGCAGAAGGTAGCCGTGGCCTTCCGCCGCATCGCACAGAGCCTGCGCCTTTCCCGGCGCGTGTATGGTGACAGTGTCGAAAAACGTTGCGCCGTATAGCGCGTAACCAGCTGCGGTTACGGATTCGGCAAAGCGGCTTGCCATTGCGGCGGCGTGCAGGGCGATCGTCTGCAGTCCGTCCGGACCGTGCCAGATGGCGAAGGCGGCGGCCATATTCGCCAGCAGCGCCTGGGCTGTGCAGATATTGGAGGTGGCCTTGTCGCGACGAATGTGCTGTTCGCGTGTTTGCAGCGCGAGGCGATAGGCGGGACGGCCTTCTGTGTCGACGGACTCGCCGACAAGCCGGCCCGGCATCAGTCGCGTCAGCTTTTCAGTCACCGCGATATAGGCCGCGTGAGGGCCGCCGAAACCCATGGGCACGCCAAAGCGTTGCGCGGACCCGATCACGATGTCGGCGCCCCAGGCGCCTGGCGGATCAAGCACGGTCAGGGCAAGTGGATCTGTTGCAACAATCACAACCACATCCATGTCCCTGGCCTGTTTGACGATTTCGCCGACATCATCGAAACAGCCCAGCGTGTCTGGCCATGATATGATCACAGCCGCCATATCCTCGGAAATCGCATCTGCGACGATTTCCACTCCGTGCGGCGCCATCCGGGTTTCCAGCACCGTGCGTGATTGCGGATGCAGGCGATTGGCGACCGCAATCTTCTGGCGCTTCATGCGATGGTGTCTCCACGCAATGCCGGCCGCCTCGGCGACCGCAGTCGCCTCGTCGAGAAGCGATGCGTTGGCGATCGGAAGCCCCGTCAGCTCGCTCACCAGCGTCTGGAAATTGAACAGCATTTCCAGGCGGCCCTGGCTGATCTCGGGCTGATAAGGCGTGTAGGCCGTGTACCATGCAGGATTTTCGAAGAGATTGCGCTGGATGACGGGGGGCACGTGGCACCCGTAATATCCCTGTCCGATATTGCTGCGCGCGACAACGTTGCTTTCCAGCCGCGTTTTCAGTTCATGGAGGGCGTCCTGTTCTGAAACGGGCGCGGGCAGGTCGAGCGCGCCCTTGAACCGAATGCTTTCCGGGATGGTCTGACCAATCAGGGTCTCGATGGACGGAACGCCGATGGTGGCCAGCATTTTCCGTATGTCATTGTCGTCCGGACCGATATGTCGGGCCGAAAAACGGGTGTCTTTGGCGGGGGCGCCAGTCTTGGAAAGCATGTCGGTGTGGCTCCTTACGCGACCGACGCCTTGTAGGCGTCAGCGTCCATCAGGTTTTCAAGTTGCGAGGCGTCGTCGATCCGCATGCGCACCAGCCAGCCGTCGCCCTCTGCGCCGGAATTGATCAGCGCCGGTTCGCCAGACAGTGCTTCATTGACCGCCAGAACTTCACCGCTTACCGGAGCATAGACGTCCGAGGCGGCCTTGACCGACTCAACCACGATAAAGGGGTCTTCCTTCGCAACCTTGCTGCCGGCTTCCGGCAGTTCGACAAAAACGATGTCGCCAAGCTGATCCTGGGCGTAATCGGTTATGCCGACCACGGCCTCGTCGCCTTCCAGGCGAATCCATTCATGATCTTCCGTGTAAAAGACTTTGCTCATTGCTCTTTTCCCCTTTTGTATTTGTGTGGAACGAATGGAAGTTTCTGAAGCGTGCAGGCGAGTTTTCGCCCGCGAACGTCGGCATAGACCGTGTCGCCAACAGAGTAGGCGCGGTCGACGCTGGCAATAGCGACGGGATGCCCGCAGGAAGGGCCGAAGCCGCCCGAAGTGACGACGCCGATTTCAGAGGCCTCACCGCTGTCGCTATCATAGAGCAACACGTCTCCCCGCACGGGCGCTTTGCCCTCGGGCGCCAGTCCGCATTTCTTGCGGTCAGCGCCAGCTTCGATGTGTTCGGAAATCGCCTTGGCGCCGATATAGGCGCCGCCGGTCCGCAAATCCTTCGGAATGGCCCATACGAGACCCGCCGTTATCGGATCCACGGTTTCATCCATATCCTGTCCATAGAGCGGCAGACCTGCCTCGATACGCAGACTGTCGCGCGCACCAAGCCCGATCCATTCGACTTCCGGTTCCTTCGCAAGGGTCTCGGCGAACGCGATTGCGTCTGCGCCCGGATCGATTGCGATTTCGAACCCGTCTTCTCCGGTATAGCCGGATCGGGACACAAACATGGATGCGTCGGTTACAAGCACTTGCATGAAGGTCAGTGAACTGGATTCCGGCAGATAACGCGACAGGACTTCCGCTGCTTTTGGCCCCTGTAGCGCAAGAAAGACGCGCGGTCTATGGCTTACTGAGACGTCGAAATCCGCGGCGAGCGCCTGGAGGTGCGCAAGATCCTTGTCGGCGCAGGCGCCATTCGCAACGACGAGATAGCAGGAGTCCGAAAGGCGGCTGACGATGAGGTCGTCGATCATGCCGCCTGTCTCATTCAGCATGTAGGTGTAGCGTCCTGTGCCGATAGCCTGATCGCCCGCGTGATAAGGGCAGGCGTGGGCGATGAACCGACCGGCGTCCGGGCCTTCGACCTCGATGTGCGACATGTGTGAAATGTCGAACAGGCCGGCGTCCGATCGCGTGTGCAGATGCTCTTTCATCACCCCGAGAGGATAGGAAATCGGCATGGAATAGCCCGCAAACGGGCCGAATCGGGCGGATGCCGCCTCATGCAAAGCTGATAATGGTAGCGTTTTTGTCATTCTGGCTCCGGACACAGTTGCACACCCCCCATGCAGATGCATGGAACACGTGCCCCTCTGTCTGGAGCCTGAGAGACTTGCGCAACCGGGTCTCTGTCGGCGGCGCTTACACCTTCGGCGCGGAACGGCAGTTCCGACTTTCCAGAGTGTCAATCATTCCACGGTCCTTTGGCCTGAGAGATTATGGGCATTTTCCCCTTCGGCGGCGCCGGCCAGCGGCGCTCTCTCCCGCGGATGATGCAAGACCGCCTTGCGACGATCTCTTGACGCTGCTTAAAGTAAAGCAGGAATCAGGGGATGTCATCCGCTGAGGGGAAGTTTCAACGAGAAACGTTGCGTATTTTGGTCAATTCCTTGGCTATGAAACTGAAAAAGAGAGGAAATTTTGCTGCGTTTGTCGTCTTGGCGGCGGCTTTTCTCATTGCGGTTCGAATCGTTTCGGACACCCAGGCGGCCTCCGGGCCTTTGAAACCGTACAAGGACGATCTGTTCGCCTATCCCGGAGTTCTGGAATTGCAGGACAATGGCGGCTTCATGAAAGTCGACTATCAGGAACTACGGGATATCAATAAAAGAGATCAGGTTCCGGAGCGCCGCGTCCAGCGCCGGTATGTTTCGCTTAAACCCAATCGGCAGCAGCGAAAGTTCGACCTCAAGTCAGACGGCCGGACCCTGGAGACCTACGAGATAGGAAAGGCGTCGCGCGCGCGCTTCGCGGTAATCTTCGTGCATGGCAGGGGCGGGGACAGGCGGCTCGGCGTGAATGACTGGTCCTTTGGCGGCAATTTCAACAGGCTGAAGAACCTTGCCGTCAACAATGGCGGCGTTTACTACGCTCCCAGTTTCTCCGATTTTTCCGACGGCGGTTATCGGGGATTGTTGTCGCTGGTCGACCATATCGCGAAGACATCTCCCAATGCGCCGATCGTGCTGGCATGCGGCTCGATGGGAAGCCAGCTTTGCTGGCGCGCCGCCCACGAAGCAGCTCTGGCGCCACGACTTGCCGGCATGATCATCCTCGGCGGCCAGCGGGACGACCGGTTTCTTCAAAGCGAGGCTTTTCGTTATTCCAGGCCGCTGCTGCTGGCTCATGGAAGCCAGGACAGCGTCTATCCCTGGCGGCAGCAATATCAACTCTACGACAGGACCAGACAGGCAAGACTGGATTATCCTGTGCGCTTTGTTTTGTTCGAGACCGGCGGCCACGGCACGCCCATCCGCATGATAGACTGGCGCACTTCGCTCAACTGGATATTGTCACAGTCCTGACATCAAGTTTCGGACGGGTTGCGCGAATGGCCTTCACGCTCAGACAGCTGCAATATTTTGTCGCGGTGGCCGAAAACGGCTCGGTCACCCGCGCCGCGCATTTGCTGTCGATATCGCAGTCAGCGATTACGGAAGCCCTCAAGGAGCTTGAAGCCGATCTCGGCGTCACCCTGTTCGAGCGGCATTCCCGCGGCCTCAACATCACGCATAACGGCCATAATTTTCTCCGTCACGCGACGAGCATCCTGTCCGGAGTGGCGGACGCCCGTCGCGCCTTTTCCGAACCCTCCGAGAGGATGGGCGGACGTCTGAACCTCGGCGTCACATCGCTGGTGGCCGGATATGTGCTTTCAGATCTCCTGTCGCGCTATCGACGCACCTATCCAGGCGTTGCGGTCAACGCGATAGAGGATACGGGCGAGTACCTGGAGCATCTGCTGATCGGCGGCGAACTCGACGTCGCCGTGATGGTGACGACCAACCTGCGCGACCGGTCCGCGCTTCAGGCGGAAAATCTCGGCATCTCGTCCTACAAGCTCTGGCTTCCGCTCGGGCACGATCTCTCGACAGTGCAGAGCGTGAATCTGTCCGATCTGGCTGACGAACCGCTTATACTGTTGACGGTCGATGAAATCGAGGAAATGACCGGAAAGCTGCTCGCGGTGCTTGGAAAACCACCCAATGTCGCGTTCAGAACCCGGTCCGTTGAGGCCGTCAGAAGTCTTGTTGCGACAGGAGCAGGCATCGCCTTGCTGCCGGAACTCATCTATCGCCCATGGTCGCTTGAAGGCGACCGCATCGAGGCCCGTGATGTATCGGCAAGCCTGCCGGTGGTGCAGGTTGGCGTCGTCTGGCGCAAAGGCGCCGAAATCTCCGAAACCGCAAAACGGTTCATCGCCAATTCAAAGACATACGGGCCGCTGCGTTAGTGTTTGTGAATTCGGTTTTTCCGATATTGTCATTCTGATCTTTGAATTTGTGAACTCTTTAGCCTGCATACATTCTGTTAGTGCGGCGGCGACCGAGAGAATTGCAATTCAACCCCTGTTCGGGAGAGCAAGATGAAAAAACGAATGAAACTGGGCATTCTGATTGCAGCGTCGACAGCGCTGACCACTCATCACGCATTTGGCGACATGTTGACTGAAGTCGGACCTGCAGAGGGTCAGGTCAGCATTGTCGCCTGGCCCGGATATATCGAGCGTGGAGAAACCGACCCGGCGTTCGACTGGGTGACCAAGTTTGAAGAAAGCTCGGGTTGCAAGGTCAATATCAAGACGGCCAACACGTCCGATGAAATGGTCGCTCTCATGAACGAAGGCGGTTTCGATCTCGTGACAGCTTCCGGCGACGCGTCGCTTCGCCTGATCGCCGGCAAGCGCGTGCAGCAAATCAACCCGGATTTGATTCCGAGTTGGAGCAGGATCGACGACCGGCTGAAGGACGCGCCCTGGCACACGGTCGACGGCAAACATTACGGAACGCCGTATATGTGGGGTCCGAACGTGCTCATGTATAACACAGAGGTTTTTCCGGAAGCGCCGACAAGCTGGAGCGTCGTGTTCGAAGAAACAACCTTGCCTGACGGCGCCTCGAACAAGGGCCGGGTTCAGGCCTATGACGGCCCGATCCACATTGCCGATGCGGCCAACTATCTGATGCACCACAATCCTGAGCTCGGCATCAAGAGCCCCTATGAGCTTAACCAGGAACAGTATGACGCCGCGCTCAATCTGCTTCGCCAGCAACGCGATCTGGTCGCCCGTTACTGGCATGACGCCTTCATCCAGATCGACGACTTCAAGAACGAAGGCGTCGTCGCCTCCGGTTCCTGGCCATTCCAGGTCAATCTTCTCAAGGGTGAGGATGAGCCGATTGCGTCGACCTTCCCGGAAGAAGGCGTGACCGGCTGGGCGGACACCACTATGATGCATGCGGATGCGGAAAATCCGAATTGCGCCTACATGTGGATGGAGCACACGTTGTCCTCGAACCTGCAGAGCGATCTTTCCGTCTGGTTCGGCGCCAATCCGAGTGTGCCTGACGCCTGCACCGACGGCAGCGGTATGCAGACTGCGGAAGGCTGTGCGACGAACGGTTTCGATGATTTCGAAAAGGTTGCTTTCTGGACCACGCCGGTGTCCCAGTGTGCGAGCCAGGATGAATGCGTGCCCTATTATCGTTGGGTCTCCGACTATATCGGCGTGATTGGCGGTCGCTGATTTCTGCAAATGACGATGGCCCGCCGCAAGGCGGGCCTCAGACGGGACCGGACGAATGCAGGTAGCGGTGAAGCTCTCGGGCGTCTCGCGCCACTTTGAGGAAGTGCGCGCAGTCGACGATGTCGATCTCGAAATAGCGGAAGGCGAATTCTTCGCCATGCTCGGACCTTCAGGGTCGGGCAAGACCACCTGTTTGCGGATGATCGCTGGCTTCGATCATCCGTCTTCAGGCGAGATTTCCCTTTTCGGTCAATCGGTCATTGGCGTTCCGCCATACCGCCGCAACGTCAACACCGTGTTCCAGGATTATGCGCTGTTTCCGCATCTGGACGTCGCCGCCAACGTCGCCTACGGGCTCATGATACGCGGCATCGACAAGGCGACGCGCATGCGGCAGGCCGAGGAGGCGCTGTCGCTGGTCAGGCTTTCCGGATACGGAAAGCGCAAGCCGTCGCAATTGTCAGGTGGACAACGCCAGCGCGTGGCTTTGGCGAGGGCCTTGGTGAACAAGCCAAAAATCCTGCTGCTCGACGAACCGCTGGGCGCGCTTGACCTCAAGCTCCGCGAGCAGATGCAGGAGGAACTGAAGGAACTTCAGCGCTCGCTGGGAATCACATTCGTGTTTGTGACGCACGATCAGGGCGAAGCTCTGTCGATGGCCGATCGGATCGCGATTTTCAATCTCGGCAAGTTGGTGCAGACGGGAACGCCGACGGATATCTACCATCACCCGCGCAATCTCTTTGTTGCTGATTTCGTCGGATCGTCGAACATCCTGCCGGCGTCGCTCGCCGTTAAACTGAATAGCCGCGAGAGCCCGGCAAGTCTGCGCCCGGAAGCAATCAGGATTGTCGGAGAGGGCGGTCATGCGGCGACCGTGCTTGGGCAAAGCTTTCTCGGCGCAACGCGCCGCCTGACTGTCGAAATGGACGGAACGCGATTGAACGTCCTGCTTCCGAACCAGGTGGACACGCCGCCGGTCGGCGCTGAAATTCGCATCGCGTGGGACAATGAGAGCCTTCATCCGCTGGAGGAAGGGTGATGTCGGACGCCATCATCATCCGGCCTTTGGGATTTGGCGACCGCTTGTCGGATGTGCTCTGGCGGCGACCGAACCTGCTGATTGGCCTGATGCTGGCGGCGCCCGTATTGTGGCTCGGCGTCGTCTATGTCGGATCGCTTGTCGCCCTGCTCGTGCAGAGCTTTTTTTCGATCGACGAATTCACCGGCCTGATCAACCGGCAGTTCACGCTGAAGACCTATCGCGAACTTTTCACCAGCCCCGCCAATCTCGACATTATACTGCGCACCGTCCTGACGGCGGCCTGTGTCACCATCGCATCGGCGATGATCGCGTTCCCGATCGCCTATTACGCGGCCCGCTATGCGCGTGGCCGCTGGAAAGCGCTGTTTTATCTGGGCGTCATGCTGCCGCTTTGGTCGAGCTATCTCGTCAAGATCTACGCCTGGAAGCTTATCCTCGCGAAAGAGGGTATCCTGAGCTGGCTTCTCGACAAGCTCTATCTGAACTGGCTTCTTGAAGCTTATCTGTCACTGCCGCTTCTCGGCGGCAATTCGCTGTCGGTGAGCTATACAGGCACTTTCATCGTCTTCGTCTATGTCTGGATGCCCTTCATGATCCTGCCGATCCAGGCGGCTCTCGAGCGCGTTCCGTCGAGCATGCTGGACGCGTCGTCGGATCTCGGCGCCCATCCTGCGCAAACCTTCCGGCATGTTCTCTTGCCGCTTGCGCTGCCCGGCGTGGTCGCCGGATCGATCTTCACATTTTCCCTGACGCTTGGAGACTACATCATTCCGCAGATCATCGGCTCGTCGCGGCTGTTTATCGGTCAGGCGGTCTATGCGCACCAGGGAACGGCCGGAAACATACCGCTCGCCGCGGCGTTCACCGTCGTGCCGATCGTGATCATGGGTTTCTATCTGTGGATGGCCAAACGACAGGGGGCGTTCGATGCGCTCTGATCTGCAAAACAGGGCTCCCCTGGGCCTCAAGATCGCCGCCGCCGCCGGTCTGTTGTTCCTGCATCTGCCCATTCTGCTTATCTTCGTCTATGCCTTCACCACCGAGGACAAGAGCTATCAATGGCCGCCTCCCGGATTCACGCTCAAGTGGCTGGGCGTCACCTGGAACAGGCCGGATGTCTGGGAAGCGCTCTGGCTTTCGGTCAAGGTGGCGACGATTTCGACCATCATCGCGCTGGTTCTGGGCACGTTGTGCGCCGCGGCCGTCGCTCGAACAAAATTTTTCGGGCGCGAGACCATATCCCTGCTCGTCATCCTGCCGATTGCGCTGCCCGGCATCATCACCGGCATATCGCTGCGCTCCGCTTTCAACCTCATGGACATTCCGTTTTCGGTGTGGACCATCGTGCTCGGCCACGCGACGTTCTGCGTCGTCGTTGTCTACAACAATGCGGTGGCGCGTTTCCGGAGAACATCGGCGTCGTTGATCGAGGCGTCGATGGATCTCGGCGCCAACGGTTTCCAGACTTTGCGCCACGTCGTGCTGCCGAACATCGCCACCGCGATGCTCGCCGGCGGCATGCTCGCCTTTGCGCTGAGCTTCGACGAGGTGATCGTCACTACGTTCACCGCGGGACAACAGGCGACGTTGCCCATCTGGATGCTCGAGGAACTGGTTCGTCCGCGCCAGCGGCCGGTGACGAATGTCGTCGCCATGGTCGTGGTGCTTGTAACGCTTCTGCCGATACTGGCCGCCCACTATTTCACGCGAGACGGCGACAATCCGGCCGGACATGGAAAATAGCGCAACTCAGGGAGACCGAAATCATGGATACAAGTCTGCTCATTGGATCCGGCTTTGAAGACGGAACGGAAACGCCGGAACAGGTGCTGAACCCTCGCACCGGGGAAACGATACTGGAGGTGCCGGAAGCATCGTCCGGGCAGATTGATCGGGCGGTGCAGGCGGCCTCGACCGCTTTCAAGACATGGTCGCGGACAACGCCCGCGGAACGTTCCGAATATCTGCTGAAGATCGCCGACCGGATCGAGAAGGAAGCCGACGGGTTCGCGGCACTTGAAGCGCTTAACTGCGGCAAGCCGATCAACGCCGCCAGAGATGATGAAATTCCGGCGATCGTCGACTGCTATCGGTTCTTCGCGGGCGCGGTGCGCTGCACGCCCGCAAGCGCGGCGGGTGAATATATGGAGGGTTTCACCTCCATGATTCGGCGCGACCCGATCGGCGTGGTAGCGTCCATCGCGCCCTGGAACTATCCGCTGATGATGATGGCGTGGAAACTCGCGCCGGCCATCGGCGGCGGCAATACCGTTGTCTTCAAGCCGTCCGAGCAGACGCCGCTGACTGCGCTCAAGCTTGCAACGATCTTGGCGGACATCCTGCCGGAAGGCGTGGTGAATGTCGTGACGGGAAGGGGGCAGACCGTTGGCAACGCCCTCATCAATCATCCGAAGGTCGATATGGTGTCCATCACCGGCGATGTCGCCACCGGCAAGAAGGTGCTCGAGGCTGCGGCGCGTTCGGTCAAGCGGACACACCTGGAGCTCGGAGGCAAGGCGCCCGTCATCGTCTATGACGACGCCGACATTTCCGCGGTCGTCGAAGGGCTCCGCGCCTTCGGCTATTACAATGCCGGTCAGGACTGCACCGCCGCCTGCCGCATCTATGCAGGCGACAAGGTTTACGACAATCTCGTCGCAGACCTGACCAGCGAGGTCTCGAAGATCACGTACGCCCAGGACGACGACGCGCAGAACGAGATCGGACCGCTGATTTCACAGCGTCAGCGTGATCGGGTCGCGAGCTTCGTGCAGCGTGCTTCAGAACAAAAGCATATGGAAATCACAACCGGCGGCGCCGTGCATGGCGGCAACGGTTTCTACTATCAGCCCACCGTAGTCGCCGGCGCGCTGCAGGAAGACGAAATCGTCCGTCGGGAAGTGTTCGGTCCTGTCGTTTCGGTCACGCGGTTCAGCGACGTGGAGCAGGCCGTGACCTGGGCGAATGATTCAGACTACGGTCTGGCGTCTTCGGTCTGGACGAAGGATATCTCCAGGGCGATGAAGACCGCGGCTGCGCTGCGCTACGGCTGCACCTGGATCAACACGCATTTCATGCTGGTGAACGAGATGCCCCATGGCGGCCTGAAACAGTCCGGTTACGGTAAGGATATGTCGCTCTATGCGCTGGAGGATTATACGGCTGTTCGCCATGTCATGATCGCGCACTGAGGCCGCGGAATCAAAATCAGAGTAAACGGCGTCAATCGACTGAAAACGCACGATATTCGCTCGGGCTGAAACCGGTGAATTCACGAAACGCCGCATTGAAGGCGCTGAGTGAATTGTACCCGGTGCGAAAGGCGACCTGGGTCACCGGATCAGCCTCGTTCGCCAGTATTTCGATGGCCCTGATCATGCGCATGCGGCGCTGAACCTGACGCCAGGTCATGCCGATTTCGTCGGCGAAGCGGCGCGCCAGCGATCTCGGGGAGAGCCCCGCGGCCGACGCCGCCTCCTTGATGGTGATGGATTGGTCCAGACGGGCTTCCGTGAAATCGATCGCTTTCCTCAGACGATCGGTCCGGCCGCGCGGTATCCAGCAGTTCGACGGACTTGCCGCGAGATCGCGGCAAAGCAGCGCCAGGGTCTGAAACATGCTGTCGGCCAGGGGATGGGGAAAGGGCCGGTCGGCGTTCCATGTTCTGCACGCATGAACCATGTCCCGGGCGAGCGGGCTCATTTCGAAGACACGCAAGCGCTGTTCAGGCGCGCTGATCGCATCCACAGAATAGAGCACCGAACAGCACGTCACCGGATGCTTGATCTCGAAGTGGATCGGTGTTTCGGCGGCGATCCAGGCGGCGCGGGACGGCGGGAGCGACCAGGCTCGGTCTTCGTCTATCAGCCGCAAGGCGCCCCGTACGGAATAGAGCAGGTAATGCCGGTCGAACGTGATCGTACCCGGTGGAGCGGGATCGAGAGTTCGATAGAAACAATAGGACGGCGCAGCAGGCATGCCGGATAGTAGGCTCCTGTCACGGATGTTCAAATAGGTATGGCGTTGAAGCCTCTACTCGAAGGGGGCCCGTTCATTTCGGGCTTCAGGCTCTGGTTAAGCGCTGAGAAACTGTCGCTTGCCCTGTAGTTTGCGAAAGCGGGTTCGTCCCGCCATTCCTGCAACAGCACAATCCCGCCGTCGGATGCGGCGGAGACAAGCGCCTGGTAGGCCAGATTGCCTTCCATGCCGCGGACATTACGCGCTTCGCCTTCGATTTGTTCGAGCAGGGCGCGGCGGCGGGCGGGGTTTACTTCGAATTCGACTATTGCAATCAGCATGACGTCACTCCTTTTAAGAGTGATCATGCTGCCCGATCTTTTTGCGTCGCGCTTGCGCGCTCAGGTCAAAGAAGTGCTCGTATCGGACAAAAAAAGCCGGGCGCGAGGCCCGGCTTCGTGATCGTCGTGTAAGTGTTCGTCAGTAGGAGTAGTACATGTCGAACTCGACCGGGTGCGGCGTATGTTCGAAACGGATGACTTCTTCCATCTTCAGATCGATATAGGCTTCGATCTGATCCTGGGGGAACACGCCGCCGGCCGTCAGGAATTCGTAGTCGGCTTCGAGAGCCGCAAGCGCTTCGCGCAGAGAAGCGGAAACGGTCGGAATGTCCTTCAGTTCTTCCGGCGGCAGGTCGTAAAGATCCTTGTCCATGGCGTCGCCAGGATGGATCTTGTTCTTGATGCCATCGACGCCGGCCATCAGCATGGCGGAGAAGGCGAGGTACGGGTTTGCCGTCGGATCCGGGAAGCGAACTTCTACACGCTTCGACTTCGGCGAGTTGCCGAACGGGATACGGCAGGAGGCCGAACGGTTGCGCGCCGAATAGGCGAGCAAAACCGGCGCTTCAAAGCCCGGAATCAGACGCTTGTAGGAGTTGGTCGACGGGTTGGTGAAGGCGTTCAGCGCCTTGGCGTGCTTGATGATGCCGCCGATGTAGTACAGGCAGTTTTCCGAAAGGCCTGCATATTCGTCGCCTGCGAAGGTCGGCTTGCCGTCTTTCCAGATCGACTGGTGAACGTGCATGCCCGTGCCGTTGTCGCCATAGACCGGCTTCGGCATGAAGGTGGCCGTCTTGCCGTAAGCGTTTGCGACCTGATGGACTACGTACTTGTAGATCTGCATCTTGTCGGCGTTGCGGGTCATGGTGTCGAACATCAGGCCGAGTTCGTGCTGGGCCGCAGCCACTTCGTGGTGGTGCTTTTCAACAGTGACGCCCATTTCAGCCATGACGGTCAGCATTTCGGAACGCATGTCCTGCGCGCTATCGACTGGCGGAACCGGGAAGTAGCCGCCCTTGGTGCGCGGACGGTGGCCGAGGTTGCCGACTTCATATTCGGAGCCGGTGTTCGACGGAAGCTCGGAGCTGTCGAGCTTGAAGCCCGTGTCATAGGGATCGACGGAGAAGCGAACGTCGTCGAAGACGAAGAATTCGGCTTCGGGACCGACATAGATCGTGTCGCCTATACCGGATGCGTTGACGTAGGCTTCGGCCTTTTTCGAGGTGCTGCGCGGATCGCGGTCATAGGGCTCGCCCGTGATTGGGTCGAGAACGTCGCACATGATCGCGAGCGTGGACTGCGCGAAGAACGGGTCAGTGTGGACGGTTTCCGTATCAGGCATCAGAACCATGTCGGATTCGTTGATCGCCTTCCAACCGGCAATGGACGATCCGTCGAACATGATGCCGTCAGCAAACATGTCTTCGTCGACAACGGCGACATCCATGGTGACGTGCTGCATCTTGCCGCGCGGGTCGGTAAAGCGGATATCGACGAACTTGACGTCGTTGTCCTTGATTTGCTTGAGAATATCTGAAGCAGTTGTCATGTATACTTCCTCATTTCAGAGATGGTTTGCAGTTTTGCACCGGTTTGAAACGGTGCGATTCAGATGGCGTCGTTGCCGGTTTCGCCAGTTCTGATACGGATGACTTCCTCTACATTGGAAACGAAAATCTTGCCATCGCCAATACGACCGGTTTGCGCCGCATTTCGTATGGCTTCGATGGCCGCGTCGACCGTTTCGTCCGAAAGGACAACCTCGACTTTGACCTTCGGCAGGAAGTCTACGACGTATTCCGCCCCGCGATAAAGCTCGGTATGGCCTTTTTGCCGGCCAAAACCCTTTGCCTCCGTCACGGTTATGCCCTGCAGGCCGACTTCCTGAAGCGCTTCTTTGACTTCATCGAGCTTGAAAGGCTTTATTATTGCTTCGATCTTCTTCATCAGAAATGTCTCGCTGCTTGATTTTCTAAGCGAATGAAATCCTGTTTTTTCGGATTCGCCTCCACCTCACCAGCCGAATGCATAAGCCGTGCCAATTAGAGCTGTTCGATCAAAAATAACTTCGCCAAAGGACGCTGCCGCCTCCGTTGCCTCGGTTTCGGGAGCGCTGGACCCAATGGCCTGACCTATGCATCCGGTTTTGCACATTCAGGCTAAGCCAGTCCTATAAATAGGACAATGGTCTATGCATTAATTATGTGCAAATGCACAAAATATAATCATATCGGTTTCATTTCGCTCGTCTTAATTCGATTGAAGAGATCAGCATGCTGGTGTCTATTCGACGTGAGGAATGGAGCGAGTCCAGAGGATCGCGGGAGAGATGAGAACTGCCCTTGAACCAGTCGTCACCCCGTCGGCGATGGGTCGGATCGACCAGCGCGCAATCGACTCCGGAATTGTCGGATATCGTCTGATGCAGATGGCGGGCGCCGCCATTGCGGCGTCGGTCCTGCGCCATTACGGCGGCGCCACGGGCGTTAATGTATTGTGCGGCCCAGGCAACAATGGCGGAGACGGCTACGTTGCTGCGAAAATGTTGCGAGCGTCGGGCATTAGGGCCGCCTGTTACAGCCTGGGCGATCCTGCAAAACTTGCGGGCGACGCAGCCTGCGCCAGAGACGACTGGGGCGATAAAATCCTTTCTCTCGAGGATTATGTTCCTTCTGACGGGCGCGTGGTTATCGACGCGCTTTTCGGAGCCGGCTTGCAGCGGGATGTCGAAGGCGTTGCCGCGCGTGTGATCGAAGCGATCAATGCGTTTGATACGCCCGTCATTGCCGCCGACTTGCCTTCCGGTCTGTCGGGGGAGACTGGGCGCGTTAGAGGAACGGCCTTCAGGGCAAGCCGCACCGTCACGTTCGCGGCGCCCAAGCCCGGGCATTTCCTCCTGCCTGGGCGCAATCTTTGCGGTGAACTGGAGATCGCGGATATCGGCATACCGTCCCGTTGCATCGAAGCAGAGACGGAAGCTCTCTGGCTGAACAGACCGGCGCTGTGGCGGGACACCCTGCCGCTGCTTGCCGCAAACTCCCACAAATATACGCGCGGACATCTGGGTGTTTTCAGCGGCGGCTATCGCCAGACCGGCGCCGCCCGACTGGCGGCGATTGCGGGATTGCGCGTGGGGGCGGGACTTGTGACCGTGCTTTCACCAGCCTCCGCGAACGCCGCCAATGCAGCGCAACTGACGTCGATCATGCTGCGAACAATCGATGGAGACGCCGATCTCGACGGCCTGCTTGAGGACCCGCGGTTCAACAGTTTCGTGCTCGGACCCGGATTTGGCGTGGGAGAAAAAGCGCGGGATTTTGTAAAACGCATCCTGGGCGCAGGCAGAGCTCTCGTTCTCGACGCGGACGGCATAACCTCCTTTACGCGCTTTCATGATCAACTGACACAGGCTGCCGCCAATCAGGACGCCAGTCTGTTTCTGACGCCGCATCAGGGTGAATTCGCGCGGCTGTTTCCGCAAATCGCGTCCGATGCAACGCGTTCGAAGATCGAGCAGACGCGATCCGCCTCCAGGGAGACGGGGGCGATCGTTATTTACAAGGGCGCCGATACGGTGATCGCCGATCCGTCGGGGCGGGCGGCGATCTGCGATAACGCTCCGCCGTGGCTCGCCACCGCCGGATCGGGCGATACGCTTGCCGGGGTGCTTGGCGGCCTTGTTGCGCAGGGCATGCCTGGCTTTGAGGCGGCTTGCGCCGCGGCCTGGCTCCATGGAGAGGCAGGCAACCGCGCAGGCGAGGGGTTGATAGCGGAGGACCTCGCCAACAACCTGCCGGCCTTTTCCTCATTTCAGGAGTATTGATGGTTATGACGATTTCAAAGGGAAATATTGGCGCGGAATTGCCAGCCGAACCGGTTGCTGAGGAGATATTCGAGCGACTGTCGGGCGGCGGGGACGTTCTGGTCGAGCGTATCGTCTCGACCGGACAGGCGACCCCGGAAGGCGAATGGTACGATCAGGAAAGAGACGAATGGGTAATGGTGGTATCAGGCGCGGCGCGCCTGTTGGTCGAGGGGGAAGAAGACGAACGTGACCTTTCGGCCGGCGACTGGCTGCTTCTTCCAGCGCATTGCCGCCATCGGGTCACCTGGACGCAAGACAGTCCGCCGACAGTCTGGCTGGCCGTCCACTATCCGCCTAATCCTGCTTGAGGCGATCGGTTTCCCGGCTGATCGCAAGTTTCAGAAGTTGTCGCCAGAGCGCTTCTGCGAAATCCGGGTCGAGGCCGTTGTCCGACGCGTTGCGCCGCGCATTGTCCAGCACTTCTTTCACGCGCCACCGGGTGTCCGGCGCCTCTCCAGTCACCCGCTTGATGTCGGCGGCGCGATCAACATAGGTTGAGCGTTCCGCGAGCAGTTTCATCAAGTCGCGGTCCAGCCGATCGATCTCGACGCGAATGTCGTCCATTGTCTGGCAATCTTCGGCGGTTTTCATGCTCATGTCCCTATAAGGCGATCAGCCAGGGCCAGGGCGGCTTGCGGCGCATTCACCTTACCCTCGTGGATGAAATAGACATAGACATCCCGCGCCTTGCCGTCAGGCTCGGGATCTGCGGCGCAGGAGAGACCGGAAGGCGCTTCGCCACACGCCCACTGCCTGGCGCGCTGCGCACAGACGTCGAGTTGGCTTTCCTCGTAAGCCGTCGGAATCGCGTCATCGCCTTTTTGCAAGCGCGCATAGACAAAGGGCGCCGTCACATCGGCGATCTCCGGATAGGTGAAATGGTCGGCATAGACGTTGGCGACGCCGTAACGCCTGCAGAGTTCGACGTATTCCGGCGTCGAGAAACTGGGGTGACGGACTTCAACGGCGTGTTTCAACGCCACCCCATTCCATTTATCCGGCAGCAACGCCAGAAACGCGCCGAAATCATCCGGGTCGAATTTCTTGGTCGGCGCGAACTGCCAGAGAATGGGGCCGAGGCTGTCGCCCAGTTCGGTGACGCCTGAATTCAAGAATTTCTCAAGGGACTCTCCGGATTGCGCCAACACCTTCCGGTTCGATACATAGCGAATGCCCTTGACGGAGAATACGAAGCCTTCCGGAACATCGGCCGCCCATTTTGCGAACGTTTCCGGTTTTTGCGATCCGTAGTAGGTGCCGTTGATCTCGATTGTTCCGAGTCTGCGGCTTGCGTAGTTGAGTTCGTCCTTCTGTCGCAAATCCGCAGGATAGAAGGTCCCGCGCCAGGGCTCGAATGTCCAGCCGCCGATACCTGTGCGAATGACGCCGTGTTTCGCCATTGAAACCTCCTGGGCAATATCAATTATTCGGCGGCTTCGATATCCTTGCCGGGCCGCCGCTCGAGTAGGTCTTTTAGGAATTGCCCCGTGTAGGATCGGGGTTCGAGAACGACGTCTTCCGGCGTTCCCGTTGCAATGATTTCTCCGCCGCCGTCGCCGCCTTCCGGTCCAAGATCGATGACGTGGTCAGCGGTTTTGATGACTTCGAGATTATGCTCGATCACCACGACCGAATTGCCCTGGTTGACGATTTCATGCAGAACGTCGAGGAGTTTGGCGACATCATGAAAATGCAGACCCGTCGTCGGCTCGTCCAGAATATAAAGCGTGCGTCCTGTCGAACGCTTGGACAGTTCTTTCGCAAGCTTGACCCTTTGCGCCTCGCCGCCCGACAGCGTCGTTGCCTGCTGACCCACCTTGATGTAGCCGAGCCCGACCCGTTTCAGGGTTTGTAGCTTGTCGCGGACGGCGGGCACCGCTGAAAAGAACTCGCAGCCTTCCTCGACCGTCATCTCCAGAACATCAGCGATCGACTTACCCCTGAAGGTAACCTCCAGCGTTTCGCGATTGTATCTCTGGCCGTGACAGACATCGCAGGTGACATAGACATCCGGCAGGAAATGCATCTCGATCTTGATAACGCCGTCGCCCTGGCAGGCTTCGCAACGGCCGCCTTTGACGTTGAATGAGAACCGGCCCGGCTGATACCCACGAGCCTTTGATTCCGGCAACCCGGCGAACCAGTCGCGTATCGGCGTGAAAGCGCCGGTGTATGTGGCTGGATTGGATCGGGGGGTGCGACCGATAGGGGACTGGTCGATATCGATCACCTTGTCGATGTTCTGCAGTCCGTCGATGCGTTCGTGCGGGGCGGGGTTCTCGCGCGCGCCCATGACCCGGCGCGCGGCCGCCTTGTAGAGCGTCTCTATCAGGAATGTCGATTTGCCGCCTCCCGAAACGCCCGTCACGCAGGTGAACAGGCCGAGTGGAATGTCGGCCGAGACATTCTTGAGATTGTTCCCCGTGGCGCCGACGACGGAAAGCATCCGTTTCTTGTTCGCCTTGCGACGTTCGGATGGCACGGCCACTTCCATCTTCCCGGACAGATACTGGCCGGTCAGCGATTTCGGTGACGCCATGATATCACGGGGCGGTCCCTGGGCGATGACCTCGCCGCCGTGAATGCCGGCGGCCGGACCAATATCGACGACATAGTCGGCCGTGAGGATCGCGTCTTCGTCATGCTCGACCACAATCACGGTGTTGCCGATGTCCCGCAGGCGTTTAAGGGTATCCAGAAGACGCGCATTGTCGCGCTGATGCAGGCCGATGGATGGTTCGTCGAGCACATAGAGCACGCCGGTCAGGCCAGACCCGATCTGCGAGGCCAGTCGAATTCGCTGGCTTTCGCCGCCAGAAAGCGTTCCGGAATTGCGGGCAAGCGTCAGGTAGTCGAGCCCCACGTCATTCAGAAATTTCAACCGGTCGCGAATCTCTTTCAGGATCCGCACGGCGATTTCGTTCTGCTTATCGTTGAGGGCGTCGGGAAGCTCCTCGAACCAGCGTGCGGCGTCTCGAATCGAGAACGCCGTCACCTCGCCGACATGCAATCCGCCGATCTTGACGGCCAGCGCCTCCGGCTTGAGCCGATAGCCGGAGCAGGCGGGGCATGGGGCGGCCGTCATGTAACGCTCGATCTCTTCACGCGACCAGGCGGAATCCGTTTCCTTCCAGCGCCGCTCGAGATTGGGAATGATTCCCTCGAACGTCTTTGTAGTCTTGTAGGAGCGAAGGCCGTCGTCGTAGCGGAACTCAATCTTTTCGTCGGTCCCGTGAAGAATGGCCTTTTGCGCAGCTTCTGGGAGTTCGTTCCAGCGGGCGCCGAGCTTGAAGTCGAAATGGCGGCCGAGCGCTTCAAGCGTCTGGGTGTAGTAAGGCGACGATGATTTCGACCAAGGAGCAATCGCGCCGTCGCGCAACGTTCGTCCGGGCTCCGGAATGACCAGCGTCGTGTCGATCTTCTGCTGTGTGCCAAGTCCGTCACAGGTCGGGCAGGCGCCGAATGGGTTGTTGAAGGAAAATAGCCTCGGCTCGATCTCGGGAATCGTGAAGCCGGACACCGGGCAGGCGAATTTTTCCGAAAAGACCAGCCTCTCGTGGGTTTCGTTCTTCGACTTGTTTGCGCCTTCTCCGGCGTTTTCGATTGGCCGATCGGCAAATTCCGCGATCGCGAGGCCATCGGAAATGGACAGGCAGGTTTCCAGGCTGTCCGCGAGCCTGGTCGGCAGATCGTCGCGCACGACGACGCGGTCGACCACCACGTCGATGTCATGCTTGTATTTCTTGTCGAGCGCCGGAACATCGGCGATTTCATGGAATTCGCCGTCCACCTTGACGCGCTGGAAGCCCTTCTTCATCAGCTCGGCGAGTTCCTTGCGGTATTCTCCCTTGCGACCGCGCACCAGCGGAGCAAGGATATAGAGCCGCGTGCCTTCCTCCAGCGTCATGACGCGGTCCACCATCTGGCTGACCGTCTGGCTCTCGATGGGTAGACCCGTAGCGGGCGAATAGGGCACGCCAACGCGCGCGAAGAGAAGGCGCAGATAGTCGTAGATTTCGGTGACCGTTCCCACCGTCGAACGCGGATTGCGCGACGTGGTCTTCTGCTCGATCGATATCGCAGGCGACAGGCCGTCGATCTGGTCGACATCCGGCTTCTGCATCATCTCCAGGAATTGCCGGGCGTAGGCCGAGAGGCTCTCCACATAACGGCGCTGGCCTTCCGCGTAGATCGTGTCGAAGGCCAGTGAAGATTTGCCGGATCCGGACAGCCCGGTCATAACGATCAGCCGGTTGCGGGGCAGGTCGAGATCGACATTCTTCAGATTATGCTCGCGGGCGCCGCGTATGGAAATGGTCTTCAGTTCGCTCATGCCTTGTCGTCCGCGCTCCGTCGGTCATGTGTCCGGTTGTCTTGAAAAGCGCCAAAGTCTGGCTCGTGCCGCTTCCTGTGCAGCCTCATAATCTAGTTCCTGAACATCGAATGTCGAGATGTAATCACGAATAGCTTTGTGACCACAGGGCGAGAACTCGGCGCTGGGGAATCGTTTGACAGCCAGCTTTACACGAACTAGAACATAATAGGAACAAAAAGCTCCTGTGGAAAGAGCAATTCCATCCGGCAATGGCCGGTCAATTGGTCTATTGTCGGGCGAAATTTCAGGTGCCGTGCGGCAAACGCGGCGAACCTTTTCAAAATCCAGTGAGGAAAAGTCATGGCGGGTAGTGTCAACAAGGTCATTCTGGTGGGGAATCTCGGGGCCGATCCGGAAATTCGCCGCACGCAGGACGGACGGCCGATCGCAAACCTGCGCGTCGCCACGTCGGAAACCTGGCGCGACCGCAATTCCGGCGAACGTCGCGAACGGACCGAATGGCACCGCGTCGTCATTTTCAATGAAGGCCTGTGCAAGATCGCCGAACAATATCTCCGCAAGGGCTCCAAAATCTATCTTGAAGGGCAGTTGCAAACCCGCAAGTGGCAGGACCAGAGCGGACAGGATCGCTATTCCACCGAAGTCGTGCTGCAGGGCTTCAATTCCTCGCTTACGATGCTGGACGGCAGGGGCGACAATCCGGGGCAGTCCGGTGGCGGGTTCGGCGACAATGACGACCGTGGGGATTACGGACAGCCGTCGCGCCAAGGCGGCGGCGGCATGGCGAATGATCTGGACGACGACATTCCGTTTTGATCGCCGATTGCCCGACCGGCGTCATCGCACGATTTTGATTTTGTCCGAGCCTCCACGAATGTCAGATTGCGTCTCCTGAAGAAGGAGGCGACGATGGGCTTATCAAGGCTGATTCCCAAAGGCGCGGCCATGATTGTGGCCGTTGGTCTTGTAACTGCGACGGTGGCTGCAGGCGAGGTCGATGTGATGGCGGTCGACGCCAGGCAGGCCGCCGATGGAAGCTGGACATTTTCCGTTACGCTGCGCCACGAAGATGAGGGATGGGATCATTACGCTGATCGCTGGGACGTCGTCGGTCCGGACGGAACAGTCTATGGCGAGCGCGTTTTGCTGCATCCGCATGTCGAGGAACAGCCCTTCACGCGCAGCTTGTCCGGAGTCGCTGTTCCCGCGGGCGTCAACAGCGTCACCTTGCGCGGACATGACAAGGTTCACGGGCTTGGCGGCGCCGAACTCACCATTGATCTGCAAGCCGGTAAATAGCGCCTGTCAGGCGGGACGCGCAGGGGTCCGCGTGATCCGCGCGCCAATGGCGTTCAGTCGTTCCTCGATCCGCTCGTAGCCGCGTTCGATTTGCTGGGCGTTGTTGATAATCGACGTTCCGTCGGCAGCCATCGCGGCTATAAGCATGGCCATTCCAGCCCTGATATCCGGACTCTCCAGGCGCGCCGCTTTCAACCGCGTCGGCCCGGATATGACCGCTCTGTGGGGGTCGCACAGCACAATCCTTGCCCCCATTGCAATGAGCTTGTCGACGAAGAACATGCGGGATTCGAACATCTTCTCGAACATCAGCACCATGCCGGTGCACTGGGTGGCGGTGACAATCGCAATCGACATCGTATCGGCGGGGAAGGCGGGCCAGGGCTGATCCTCGATCTTCGGGACATGGCCGCCGAAGTCCGGCTGTATGAGCTTTGATTGCTCGGAAGAGACGATCACGTCGTCGCCCTTGATCGCGCAGTTGATCCCGAGCTTTTCGAACCCCATCAGGGTCGAGCGCAACTGGTCAACGCCTGCATTCGTGATCCGGATCTCCGAGCCGGTCGCCGCCGCAAGGCCAATCAGGGATCCAACCTCAATATGATCCGGGCCGATACGGTGGCTGACCCGTCCGAGCGGTCTACCGCCCTCGATCGTCATGCAGTTGGAGCCAATTCCTTCAATCCGGGCGCCCATCCTGTTCAGAAAATGCGCGAGATCCTGCACGTGCGGTTCGGAAGCGCAATTGCGCAGAACCGTTGTTCCGCTGGCTGCGACCGCAGCGCATAGCGCGTTTTCCGTCGCAGTCACTGAAGGCTCGTCCAGGAAAACGTCGGCGCCGGTCAGACGATCAGCCTGAAACACGATTTCGCGGTTGAGCGAAATGTCGGCGCCAAGCTGCTGCAAGGCCAGGAAATGGCTGTCGAGCCGTCGCCGGCCAATGACGTCGCCGCCTGGCGGCGGCAGCGTTATCTGCCCGCAACGGGCAAGCACCGGTCCAGCAAGCAGGATCGACGCCCTGATCCGCGAACACAAATCTGGGTCGAGCCGCGTCGGTTGGACGACCTGCGCATGAATTGTCAAATCATTCACACCGGTCCAGACCGCTTCGACCCCCAGAGAGCGGATCAGTTCGATCAGGGCCTCGACATCGCGAATACGCGGCACATTGGAGAGTTCGACCGGCTGGTCAGTTAGCAGAGCCGCGCAAATAATCGGCAGCGCGGCGTTCTTGTTGCCGGAAGGCTCGATCGCGCCGGACAGACGATGGCCGCCCTCTACCGCATACTCTATCCGTTCGGGGCTTCTGGGGTTGTTCATGCTGGAGCTCGGCCTGATGGTTTGAAATGTACGGCATCACTTACAAAGAAGTGCGGCGCGCCGCCACCCAAAAGGTTCCGACCGTACGGTATCCGACGCGACGCCAGAAAACCCTTTGAACCTTTCACTATGGCGAGCGCGGCGATGAGAATGGCGATCGCGATGCAGCCATCGCGATAATCATCAGGCCGGCTGCCGCCAGGAAAACCACAAGAAAACCTTTGCTGACAGTTTCTGAGGCGGCAAGCTGTATGTTTCGGGTTCCAACAACTGCTGCGAAGAGGGCGCTCATACCGGACGCGCCCGTCATGAAACCCAGATTGCGCGACAGGCCGAGCAATCCGGACAACATGCCGCGCTGGTTTGCTTCTGCAGCAATCATCATGGTCGTGTTGTTCGCCGCCAGAAAAAGTTGGAAACCCGGCGTCAAAATGGCAAGCGAGAGAACGTATCCGCCGACGCCCAACAGGCCCGGCAGGAAAGCGAGGCAAATAAAGCCGACCATCATCTCGGCAAGACCGGCGAGCAGGATCGCGGCTGGTCCGAAACGATCCGTTAGCCGACCCGCCGGGACGCCCGACACGGCCGCAACGACTGGCCCGACCGCCATCGTCATTCCGACGAGCGCTTCGTTCAGGCCAAGCCCGAAAATGAGATAGAATGGACCAATTACGAGCGTCGCCATCATGCCGGTAGACACCAGCAGGTTCATGAATAGCGACGCCAAGATCGTATGATTTCGGAAAGCCGGCAAGTGCACGAGCGGCGATTTTGCGCGTCTTTCCAGCACGATAAACAGTACTGTCGCTAGCCCGCACGCAGTGAGCAACAGGCTGCCACTGATCCGGGATGAAAAAGTCCCCGTCATGGCGAGTGCATAAAAAGCAAGGGCAAGCCCCAGCGCGAGACTTCCCGGTAAATCGAGACTTAAGTTCGCGGTCTCCGCGGGGGAGTTTGTTCGGGCAGAGCCGCGAATGGCCGTCAGGAGAGCGCCGAGACCCAGCGCGGTCATCAGCACGAAACAGGATCGCCATCCGAACGATGAGATCAGCACGCCGCCGAGCGACGGACCGAGGGCGGTGCCGACCGCCGACATTGAGCCCAGCAATCCCATGAGCGAACCGGTTCTGTCGACGGAAACCAGTTCACGGGCTGCAGAGACAGTCAGGGCCATCAGAATTGCCCCACCGATGCCCTGAACGGCGCGGGCGATAACGAGAACGGCGAGCGTTGGAGCGACGCTCGACAAGGCGGAGGCGGCTGCAAAGACAGCCAAGCCGATCAGAAGCACGCGGCGATGTCCGAACAGGTCGCCCATTCTGCCTGCGGGAACGACCGTAACGGTCACCGCCAGCAAATAGGCCAGTATGACCCATTGAACGTCGGAGACGGATACGGAGAATTCCCGCGACAGAGCAGGCAACGCGACAGTGGCGATGCTGACCCCGAGTGACGCGAGCAACATGGACAAGGCGAGTGCGATCGCGTTCCCGTTAAGAAAGCTGGAGCGGCCTCTGTCAGGCGTGTGTTTCGTCATGCTGAATCCTTGCGTGAACGCTTGTGGAGTGACATCCTGCCACTTCAAGTCGACTTGAGGTCAAGCATGAAAATGATCGATATCGGAGAGGTTGCGCAGAGAAGCGGCCTTGCCCCATCCACCTTGCGCTATTACGAGGAAATCGGTTTGATCAAACCGGTCGCGCGTCATGGTCTGCGGCGGCAATATGAATCAGATACGCTCGACCAACTCGCGCTCATATCCCTGGGGAAGGCGGCCGGGTTCTCGCTGACGGAAGTATCGAACATGTTTGGTCGAGACGGATTTTCCGATTTGCCCCGTGACGCCCTGCATGAGCGAGCCAATATTCTGGACAGCCAGATACGACGGCTCACTGCGCTCAGCAGCCTTGTCCGACACGTCGCCGATTGTCCCGCAGAGACGCATATGGATTGTCCGAAATTTCGCAAGTTGATGCGCCTGGCGGCGAAAGGCCAGTGACCCGAATCCGAGTTCCTTTCATGAAGAGAACAGCGCCTTCGTCCCGTCGGCAACATATTGCACTGACAGCGCCGCCAGCAGTACGCCCAGAAGCCTGATGAGAACGGCTCGACCGGTCTGACCTAGAAACCTGTCGAGCGAATTCGCTATGGCGAGCGTCGCGAAAAGGATGGCGATCGCCACGAAGATGATTGCGACAAGCTCCAGCCGGCCGACCGGCGATGAAAATGTGGTCGAAAGCAGCACGACCGCGGAGATGGAGCCAGGGCCTGCGATCAGCGGTATCGCCAGTGGAAATGCGGCTATGTCGCTGACATGGTCGCCAGCATTGCTCCGGTCAACGCTTTGCTGTTTGCGCGCGGTGCGCCGTTCGAAAATCATCTCGGAGGCGATCCAGAACAGCAGCAAGCCGCCCGCGACGCGGAATGCGTCGATGGTGATGCCGAAAGCCGACAGGATTCCGGAGCCGGCGATTGCGAATACGGTCAGAATTACAAAGGCGATGATGGAGCCGCGGAGCGCCACCTGGAAGCGTTGCGCCTTCGTCATATCGGTGGTCAATCCCAGGAAAAGCGGCGCATTGCCTGGCGGGTCGAGGATCACAATCAACGTCAGGAATGCGTTCAGAAGGGCTTCGTAACCGTGCATTGCTGTGTACCGGGACCGCGTCGAGGAGAGAAGTTTTCCCTTCCTGATAGCACATGCGGGCGCCGGCGCCCAAGCCAAGGATGACGGGGCTGAATCACCGACTGTTTTCCGATTGGATCCCGGATTTCGCGGAATTGGCGTCGGCGCCGCGTAAAACATCCTCAAGCGCCTCGAAAAATCCAGTTTAAGATTATGAAAACAAATAACAAACGGAGACCCTTAAAACGCGTCTCAAGTTGGCGTTTCTGCGGCCGATCGGCTATAAATGACGGTAACGATTCGCTTTACACAGACAGGCCAGTTTTTGTCAGAACACGATAATTCGCTCACACCGCCCTCCGGACCGTCCGGCATCGAGCCGGTCTCCATCATGGAGGAGATGCAGCGCTCCTATCTCTCCTATGCAATGAGCGTCATCGTCAGTCGCGCCCTGCCGGATGTCAGGGACGGGCTGAAGCCGGTGCACCGTCGCATCCTCTACGCCATGCATGAAGGCGGTTTTCACTGGAACCGCAAATATGTGAAGTCGTCGCGCATCATCGGTGACGTCATGGGTAAATATCACCCCCATGGCGACCAGGCGATTTATGACGCGATGGTGCGCATGGCGCAGGATTTTTCCATGCGCGTGCCGCTCATCGACGGGCAGGGCAATTTCGGTTCGGTCGACGGCGACCCGCCGGCGGCGATGCGTTATACGGAATCGCGTCTCGCCAAGGTCGCGCATGATCTTCTCGAGGATATCGACAAGGACACCGTCGACTTTCAGGAGAACTACGACGCGTCCGCGAGCGAGCCCCGGGTCTTGCCTGCGCGGTTTCCCAATCTGCTCGTCAACGGCGCCGGCGGCATCGCTGTCGGCATGGCGACTAATATTCCACCTCACAATCTTGGCGAAGTTATCGACGGCTGCATAGCAGTCATAGACAATCCCTCCATTGATCTCATGGAGCTCCTGCAGATCATTCCCGGGCCGGATTTCCCGACAGGCGGTCTGATACTGGGGCGTTCCGGCATTCGCAGCGCTTACGAGACCGGGCGCGGCTCCGTGCTGATGCGCGGCAAGGTGTCCACCGAGCATATTCGCAATGAGCGCGAAGCCATCATCATCACCGAAATCCCGTACCAGGTGAACAAGGCGGGCATGATCGAGAAGATGGCGGAGCTCGTTCGTGAGAAGCGGATTGAAGGCATCTCCGACATTCGCGACGAATCCGATCGCGAAGGTTATCGCGTCGTTATCGAACTGAAGCGGGACGCCGTCGCCGACGTCGTGATCAACCAGCTTTATCGCTACACGCCGCTGCAGACCTCGTTCGGCTGCAACATGGTGGCGTTGAATGGCGGCAAGCCGGAACAACTGACGCTGATGGACATGCTGAAGGCCTTCATCGCCTTCAGGGAAGAGGTCGTCAGCCGCCGCACGAAGTTCCTGCTCAACAAGGCGCGCGAACGCGCGCACGTCCTCGTGGGCCTCGCGATCGCCGTCGCCAATATCGACGAGGTGATCAACCTTATCCGGCGCGCGCCTGATCCGGCGACCGCCCGAGAGCAGTTGATGGAGCGGCGCTGGCCGGCCAGGGATGTCGAGGCGTTGATCCTGCTGATCGACGATCCGCGACATCGCATCAACGAGGATGGAACCTACAATCTGTCCGAGGAACAGGCGCGCGCCATTCTCGAACTGCGTCTTGCGCGCCTGACCGCGCTCGGCCGCGACGAAATTGCGGACGAACTCAACGCGATCGGCGACGAGATCAAGGACTATCTGGATATCCTGTCCTCGCGGATGCGGATCATGGAGATCGTCAAGCAGGAACTGACCGATGTGCGCGACGAGTTCGCAACGCCGCGCCGCACGGAGATTCTTGAAGGTGGCGCGGATATGGAGGACGAAGACCTCATTGCGCGCGAAGATATGGTCGTCACCGTCACGCACTCCGGCTACATAAAGCGCGTTCCGCTCGTCACCTACCGCGCCCAGCGCAGAGGCGGCAAGGGTCGGTCCGGCATGTCGACGCGCGACGAGGATTTCGTTTCGAGGCTTTTCGTCGCCAATACGCATACGCCTATCCTGTTCTTCTCCTCGCGCGGCATCGTCTACAAGCTCAAGGTCTGGCGTTTGCCGATCGGCACGCCGCAATCCAGGGGCAAGGCGCTGATCAATACGCTTCCGCTGCAACAGGGCGAGCGCATCACCTCCATCATGCCTTTGCCGGAGGACGAGGACAGCTGGAGCGAACTCGACGTCATGTTCTCGACGACCCGCGGCACAGTCCGCCGCAACAAGTTGTCGGATTTCGTTCAGGTCAATCGCAACGGCAAGATCGCGATGAAGCTGGACGACGAACAGGACGAAATCCTGAATGTCGAAACCTGCAACGAATTCGACGACGTTTTGCTCACAACCGCTCTCGGACAGTGCATCCGCTTCCCGGTAACCGATGTGCGCGTCTTCGCCGGCCGCAATTCGATAGGGGTGCGCGGCATCGCCATGGCCGATGGCGACAGGGTCATTTCGATGGCCATCCTCGCTCATGTCGAAGCGACGCCGGCTGAACGCTCGCAATACATCAAGTGGAGCAGGGCGGGCGACGTGGAACTGGTCGGAGAGGACGCCGACACAGACGCGGCCGAATCCGAAATGACCGAAGAGAGACTGCAGGAACTGCAGGCTCGGGAGCAATTTGTCCTGACGATCAGCGAAAAGGGATATGGCAAGAGATCGTCTTCATACGACTTCCGTATCTCCGGACGCGGAGGCAAGGGCATTCGGGCGACCGACACCGCCAAGGTGGATGAAATCGGACCGCTGGTTGCGACCTTCCCGGTCGAGAACGAAGATCAGATCATGCTCGTGTCCAATCGCGGACAGCTCATTCGGGTGCCGGTCGAGGGTATCCGAATCGCCAGCAGGGCGACGAAGGGCGTGACGATCTTTTCGACCGCCGCCGACGAGGCAGTCGTCTCTGTTGAAAGGATCAACGAACCGGAAGAGGAAGCCGAAGAGGCCGCCGTCGAAGGAGAAAATGAAAGCGCCGATCAGTCTCCCGCTACGCCATCCGACGATGAAAGCGAAAGCTGATTGACGATTGTCCAATAAAGAAGCCCGGATGGCGGGGGAACCATCCGGGCTCGGGGTAGAGGGTGTTTCAACTGGAGGTCAGAAACTACCCTATGCAGCGGGAACTATCGAGCATTTCGGGGGGGACGGCTCTGGCTCCGCACTGCAATTCGTGATTGCTGCTGTTTCATGGCAAGAACGGCGCCACTCATGTTCGCGAGCAAAATGGCTGCGATCAAAACTGCCGAGAGTGAAAGTACCGTAATCATGCCCGTTCATCCTTGCCTTGGTTACATCGTTGTTCAGCAACCTGTGCCGCAATCTTGGCTTTAATGTAGTGCCGAAGTCACAGCTTGCAATATCGATCAACAAATATGTGATATTACAGCCCTTGACGGCATTTTGATGGCAAAAGACTTCAGACGCGCCTGCCAGGCCGTGTGGCGCCCAGTTCTTCGCGCGGCGCCGCCAGAAGAAAAGCTGACGCGAATACGGTCGCAACGAACGCAGCGCCTGTGATTGCTAGAATGAACATAACGACACTCCTCGAATTTCTGGCCTAATCATAGCCGAGTAATCTTAAGGGGTGCTGAAGCTCGCGTTCATATTGCATTCATATTAAGAACAGCCTGAAACCATTGAAGAAATGGCGTCAGGCTTGACAAGCGGTCAGCTATTCAGCAGGAACGGGCGACCTTAAGCGGGGTGATACCATGACCACAGCCTTTTATCCGGGATCATTCGATCCGATCACGAACGGTCATCTCGACATTCTGATGCAGTCTCTCAATATCGTCGATCACCTTGTTGTCGGTATTGGAATTCACGACACCAAGAAGCCGCTCTTCAGCTTTGAAGAGCGCGCGGCGCTGATCGTCGAATCCCTCGCCGAGGCCCTGCCGGGCCAACAGGAACGGGTCACAGTGGTGTCTTTCAGTAAACTTGCCGTTGACGCGGCGCGCGAAAACAACGCCTCCATCCTGATGCGCGGTTTGCGTGACGGCACTGATCTTGATTTCGAAATGCAGATGGCCGGCATGAACCGGCAGATGGCGTCGGAAGTCCAGACCGTATTTCTTCCCGCGAGCCCGCTCAACCGGCCCATTACCGCCACATTGGTCAGGCAGATCGCGGCCATGGGCGGAGACGTCGAAGCCTTTGTGCCTGGCCCGGTTTTCAGGGCTCTTGCTAAAAAACATTCTTGAGGCTTCGCGGATGTCCATCCGTCAGATCCAGAACAGGAGTCACCATGAAATTATTGAGTATTGCAGTGGGCGCAGCGATGTTTGTGTTCGGTCTTGTCGGCGTCGCAAACGCGCAGGCCACGCCGGAAAACACGCTGACCATTTCCCTGAAGGACGGGGATGTCGTTATCGAGTTGCTGCCGGATGTTGCGCCTAACCACGTCGAGAGAATCAAGAAGCTCGCTGCTGACGGAGCCTACGACAACGTCGCCTTCCATCGGGTGATCGAAGGTTTCATGGCGCAAACGGGCGACGTTCAGTTCGGCGACATGGAAGAGGGTTTCCAGCCCCGGCGCGCCGGCACGGGTGGATCGGATATGCCTGATCTCAAGCAGGAATTCTCCGATGTGCCATTCGACAAGGGCGTTGTCGGCATGGCGCGAGCACAGAATCCGGATTCCGCGAATTCGCAATTCTTCATCATGCTGGAAGATGGCCATTTCCTGAACGGCGATTATACGGTATTTGGCCGGGTCATCGACGGTATGGATCACGTTGAAAACATCAAGCTTGGCGACAAGGCGCAGAATGGCGTGGTCGCGGATCCCGATCGCATGATCACCGTTCGCACCGGTTCCTGAAGACAAGGAGAGTACTATTGGCCGACTACAAGGACCCTGAAAACACCATCGTCATGGAAACAACAAAGGGAAAGGTCGTCATCGAGCTGTTTCCCGATGTTGCGCCCAAGCACGTGGAGCGCATCAAGTCGCTCAGCCGCGAAAACTTCTATGACGGCGTGGTGTTTCACCGCGTGATCGAAGGGTTCATGGCTCAGACGGGCGATCCCACGGGCACCGGAATGGGTGGATCGGACAAGCCTGACCTTCAGTCCGAGTTCAACAACATGAGCCACGTTCGCGGCACGTGCTCGATGGCGCGCGCGCAAAACCCGCACTCCGCCAATTCCCAGTTCTTCATCTGCTTCGATGACGCTCCTTTCCTCAATCGTCAGTACAGCGTTTGGGGTCAGGTCATTGAAGGCATGGACGCCGTGGATCAGATCAAGCGTGGCGAACCCGTTCGCGATCCGGACAGCATCACGTCGATGCGGGTCGCAGCCGACCTCTGATTCCGGGTTTCATCGAGTTTGTGGAGCGCCCGCGTTGCCGACGCGGGCGTTTTGATTGATACGATATGCGTGTTGACCTTTTCGATTTCGACCTGCCTGAAGACCGCATCGCCTTGCGGCCTGCGTCGCCGCGCGACAGCGCCAAGCTGCTGCGGGTTGGGCCCCAAGGGAAGCTGTCCGACCACACCGTGCGTGATCTCGTCGATTTCCTGAGACCTGGCGACGCTCTCGTGTTCAACGACACGCGGGTCATTCCGGCGCAACTGGAAGGAAGGCGGCTCCGGCAGACGCCGGATGGTGAGGCGGTTTCGCACCTTTCCGCGACACTGCACATGCGTGTCGCCGACGATTGCTGGAAGGCATTCGTTCGTCCCGCCAAGCGCATCAAGGCGGGTGACCGCTTTTCATTCGGCAAGTACGACGAGACTTGTTTCGCTGGAACCCTGTCCGGTGTCGTCGAAAGCAGGGGCGAAGGCGGAGAGGCTACCCTCAAATTCGATTTTTCCGGTCCCGAACTGGACAGGGCGATCGCCGCGGAAGGGCACGTGCCGCTTCCGCCCTACATCGCCTCGAAACGTCCGGAGGACAGCCGTGACCTTGCAGACTACCAGACGGTGTATGCGCAGCATGACGGCGCAGTGGCGGCCCCAACGGCTGGATTGCATTTTACCGAGGATCTGCTGACGGAACTTGAGCGTCATGGCGTCGAGCGGCATTTCGTGACCCTGCATGTTGGCGCCGGCACGTTTCTGCCGGTCAAGGCGGATGATACGGAAAACCACGTCATGCACGCCGAAATCGGCGAGGTGAGCGACAGGGTCGCGGAGGCGCTGAACGCGGTTCGGCGACGGGGGGGACGGATCGTATCCGTTGGAACGACGTCCTTGCGCCTGCTGGAAACCGCGGCTGGCGAAGACGGCGTGTTGCGCCCGTGGCGGGGCGCGACGGATATTTTCATTACGCCCGGCTACCGATTTCGCTTTGTCGACATGCTGATGACCAATTTTCATCTGCCGCGCTCCACCCTGTTCATGCTTGTTTCGGCGTTCAGCGGGCGCGATACAATGCTGGCGGCCTATCGCCACGCTATCGACAACGGATATCGTTTCTATTCATACGGGGATTCAAGCCTGCTTTCGCGGGCGGAGCAGGATCATGACTGAGCATTTCGGCTTTACGGTGTCGTCGACGGACGGCCAAGCGCGCAGCGGCAAGATTTCCATGCCGCGTGGCGAGGTGCGCACTCCGGCCTTTATGCCCGTCGGCACCGGCGGGACTGTCAAGGCCATGTATATGGACCAGGTGCGCGAACTCGGCGCCGATATCATTCTCGGCAATACCTATCACCTGATGCTGCGGCCGGGCGCAGAACGTGTCGCGCGGTTGGGCGGGTTGCACGAGTTCGCTCGCTGGCCGGAGCCGATCCTGACCGATTCCGGCGGATTTCAAGTCATGTCGCTGGCGGCGCTGCGCAAGGTGACGGAACAGGGCGTCACGTTCCAGTCGCATGTCGACGGAAGCCGGCACGACATGTCGCCGGAACGTTCAATCGAAATCCAGGGGCTGCTCGATTCCGATATCCAGATGCAACTCGACGAATGCGTGCGGCTGCCGGCGGAACGCGCCGAGATCGAGCGGGCGATGGAGTTGTCGCTGCGGTGGGCGGAGCGCTGCAAGACGGCGTTCGGCGAGCAACCCGGCAAAGCGATGTTCGGCATCGTTCAGGGCGGGGACGACGTCGCTTTGCGCGAACGCTCTGCCAGCGCGCTTGCGGCGATGGATTTGAAGGGATACGCCGTCGGCGGTCTCGCAGTCGGCGAGCCGCAGGACGTGATGCTCGCGATGCTGCAGGCAACGTGTCCGCTGCTGCCGGCGGATCGCCCGCGCTACCTCATGGGGGTTGGCACGCCGGATGACATCGTGCGCTCCGTGGCGGAAGGCATCGACATGTTCGACTGCGTGATGCCGACGCGGGCCGGACGGCACGGCCTTGCCTACACGCGCAGGGGCAAGGTCAATCTCAGGAACGCGCGTCACGCCGATGATCCGCGTCCGCTGGATGAAGAATCGTCGTGTCCGGCTGCGCGCGACTATTCACGCGCCTACCTGCACCACCTTGTTCGGTCGAACGAGACACTGGGCGGCATGCTTTTGAGCTGGAACAATCTTCACTACTATCAGCAACTCATGACCGGCATTCGGCGCGCCATCGGCGAAGGGCGCTACAGCGATTTCACCGCCGAGGTTCAGGATCAATGGGCGCGGGGCGACATCGATCCGCTATGACCGGCCGAGGCTACTTCAGCCGATCGGCGTGCCAGCGCAGATGATCAGCCATGAAAGTCGACATGAAATAGTAGGAATGGTCGTAGCCTTCCTGCATCCGTAGCGTCAGCGGAATTCCCGCGTCCTTGCAGACTTCCTCGAACAGCCACGGCCGCAGGCCGTCGTCGAGAAACTCGTCGGCTGTTCCCTGATCGATCAGGAACTCTGAAAACCGTGCGCCGCTGGAAACAAGCGCACAGGCGTCGTACTCCTTCCAGTCTTCCGGGCCGCCGCCGAGATAGGCGCCGAGCGCCTTGACCGACCAGTCCGCCGTCGAGGGTTCGACAATCGGCGCAAAGGCGGAACAGCTCTTATAAGTTTCCGGGTTCTTCAACGCGATGGTCAGCGCGCCGTGACCGCCCATCGAGTGGCCGAAGACGCCCTGTTTCTTCATGTCCGCGGGGAAGTTCTTTTCGATCAGCGACGGCAGTTCCGCGGTCACATAGCTGTACATCTGGTAGTGCTGCTTCCACGGGTCGACGCGGGCGTCGACATAGAACCCTGCGCCGGTTCCCATTTGCCATCCCTCCGCATCAGCCACCGCGTCGCCGCGCGGACTGGTGTCGGGGCAAACGATGATCAGGCCGAGTTCGGACGCCATTTTTCTGTATTCGCCCTTTTCCATGACGTTCGCATGGGTGCAGGTCAGGCCCGAAAGATACCAGAGAACAGGGCAGGGACCATCCTCGGCCTGGGGCGGAACGAAGACCGCGAAGGTCATGTCGCAAGAGCAGGTGTTGGAGGCGTGACGGTAAACGCCTTGCGTCCCACCGTGCGACTTCCATTTCGATACGACTTCCATGACAGTCTCCAATCTAGCTCATTACGCTTCAATCTATATGACTAAAACGAATCCGACGCTTGGGCGTTCCGGGCCTGGCGCGCGACATCCTCGAGCGTTTGCAGGAATTGAGACCTGTCTCGCGCCGAGAAGGCGGCGTTGTAGCCCTTGATCTCTCCGCTTTCGCGCAAATGCTGGTTGAGATCGCGCATGGCCGAGACCATCCCGATATTGCCTGCGTCGAAACGCCTGCCGGTTGGTCCGAGCACCAGAGCGCCATTTTCCACGCAACGCGACGCGAGCGGAATATCCGCCGTAACCACGATGTCGTTGCGTTTTGCATGCTCGACGATCCAGTCGTCTGCGGCGTCGAACTTGTCGGAAACGATGACGTTTCTCACCATCGGATCACGCGAAGGGCGCAAGCCGCCATTGGCGACGAAAATCACCGGCATGCCGTGTCGTTCGGCGACCTTGAGTATCTCGTTCTTCACCGGGCAGGCGTCCGCGTCGACATAGATCGAGGCGGACGCGGCTCTGGTTTCGTCAGTAGAGGACAACGGAGCGGATGGATTCGCCCGAATGCATGAGATCGAAGCCCTTGTTGATCTCGTCGAGCGAGAGCGTGTGGGTGATCATCGGGTCGATTTCGATCTGGCCGTTCATGTACCAGTCGACGATTTTCGGAACATCCGTGCGGCCCCGCGCGCCGCCGAAAGCGGTTCCGCGCCAGGAACGGCCGGTGACGAGCTGGAAGGGACGCGTCGAGATTTCCTGACCGGAACCGGCGACGCCGATGATGATCGATTCGCCCCATCCCTTGTGGCAGCATTCGAGAGCGTCGCGCATGACCTTGGTGTTGCCGATGCATTCGAAGGAATAGTCGGCGCCGCCTTTCGTCAGATCCACGAGATAGGGGACGAGGTCGCCTTCCACTTCGCTCGGGTTGACGAAATGGGTCATGCCGAATTTCTCGCCCCATTCCTTCTTGTCGTTGTTGAGATCAACGCCGACGATCATCTCGGCGCCGATTAGGCGCAGGCCCTGGATGACGTTGAGGCCAATGCCGCCCAGACCGAAGACGACGGCCCGACAGCCGGCTTCCGCCTTGGCCGTGTTGATGACGGCGCCAATGCCAGTCGTTACGCCGCAGCCGACATAGCAGACCTTCTCGAACGGCGCGTCAGGATGGATCTTGGCGACCGCGATTTCAGGAAGCACCGTATAGTTGGCGAATGTGGACGTGCCCATGTAGTGGAAGATCTTCTCGCCATTGACCGAGAACCGGGACGTGCCGTTCGGCATCAGGCCCTGTCCCTGCGTTGTGCGGATCGCCTGGCAGAGATTGGTTTTCGGGTTCAGGCAATATTCGCACTCCCGGCACTCCGGCGTATAGAGCGGGATGACGTGGTCGCCGGGTTTGACTGATGTGACGCCGGGGCCGACTTCGCGCACAATGCCCGCGCCTTCATGGCCAAGAATGGCGGGGAAGATACCTTCGGGATCGGCTCCGGACAGCGTGAACTCGTCCGTATGGCAGATGCCGGTCGCCTTGATTTCGACCAGAACCTCGCCGGCCTGAGGCCCTTCGAGTTGCACCGTGGTGACTTCGAGTGGTTTTCCTGCCTCAACGGCAACGGCCGCGCGTACATCCATCGGCTGGCTCTCCCTTGGCTTAATGAATCTGTTTGTTTTACCGGTATTTTCGATAAAGGAGAAAGGCGCAACAGTACAGTGTCAATACCTGTGCTCTCTTTCAGCCGATTAGATTTGCCGAACTACTGCTTCCCGAGCTGGCGGGACATGCGTTCCGCTTCCTGCTCCAGCGTATCGATCATCTTGCCCATTGACGTGTGGGCCCGCTTCAGCTTCGAAAGCTGTGTCATCATGACATGGAGTTCCGAATTGACGACGAGCGTGCTTGGCACTTCTCCGATGCCGGTCAGAAGCCAGGTCGGGGACACGCCAAGCATGCCGGCGAGCATGATGACGCGGTTGGAGCGCGGCTCCGAGCGATCGTTTTCCCAGGCCTGGACGGTTTCGGTCTTCACGCCCAATCGGCGCGCCAGTTGCGCGGTCGACAATTCAAGAGCGTCGCGCGCCCTGGAGATCCGCCCTCCTATTGTGTCGTCCTGATCATGTATGTCGAATGACTGATTCACGATTTGCTCCGCCAGCGAATTTGAGATAGCGATCACCTTGCAGGTCTGATTTCAGAAAACAGGGTACGCTTAACAAATGGGTCCGCCGTTTCCAACAGCGGCGCCAGGTTTTTTGTTTGCGCTGTGGTCCGCCGAAAGGCGAATCGCCGGAGGTAAGGCGGGGAACAATTGAATTTCATCTGGAATAACACCAGTTTGCAGAGCTTCAGACGAGTTCTGACCTGAGAAAGGCGAACGGTGCGAATATTTGCAGTCTCGGACATTCACGTCGATCATGAAGTGAACGCGCGCTGGTTCAATGGCCTGTCAGAGGTGGATTTCACGAGCGATTATCTCATTCTGGCGGGCGACATTTCCCATGTTCTGGCGGAAATCGAAGCTGTTTTCGATCGCGCCAGCCGAAAATTCGCGCGGGTTTTCTACGTGCCCGGCAACCATGATCTCTGGCTGCGCAATGAAACGCAGTTTGCATCGTCACTGGACAAATTCGATGCTGTGCTCGACTTGGCCGACGACGTCGGAATTTCGACCGAGGCGCATCACGAGGACAGATTGTCGATCGTGCCGCTTTTCGGCTGGTACGACTATTCCTTCGGCGCGCCGGGCAATATATTGAAAAGCGCCTGGAGCGATTACCGTTTGTGCAAATGGCCGCAGGGCCATGACGACGCTTCGGTGACACGGCGTTTCCTGGCGATGAACGAGCCGCTACCCGACATGCCGGCCGGCAACAAGGTCATCAGCTTTTCCCACTTCCTGCCACGGATAGACGTGATGCCGAGACGCATTCCACCGCATCGGCATTTTGTCTATCCGGTGCTCGGCAGCGACAGTATCGACGCGCAGGTCCGGCGCCTTTCTTCCCATATCCACGTCTATGGTCACAGCCACGTCAATCGCAATGTGACGATCGACGGCGTGACCTATATCAACAACGCTTATGGTTATCCGAAAGAGACGCGTATTTCAGCGAAACGTCTCGTCGTCATTCACTCAGATCAGGACTAAAATGTCCAGTCGTAGTCGTCTTGCCTCGCGCTTAAACATCGCTATTGGTTGAACGCACAGGATCACGCAACCGCGGTGGTGTTTTGAACAGTCCGGCGCTTTCCGTTCCCGATCATCGTTTCCAGGCGGCGTTCATCATGGCCTGCGCAATGCTGGCCATGCCGCTTATGGATGTCGGGGGTAAGTATCTCACGCTATATGAGGGCGTATCGCCCGGAACGAACACCTTTTTCCGGTTTCTCGTGCAGATGATCCTGACCGGCGCCGTGATCGTCGCTTTCGACGGAGCAGCGGCCCTTCGACCAAACCAGCTTCTTCTGAACCTGCTGAGGGGCGTGCTGCTTGCGGCCGCAAGCGGCGTCTTCCTGATCGCCATCAAGTATGTGCCGCTTGCCGACGCACTCGCCATATTTTTTGTTGAACCGTTCATCCTCACCGCCATGTCGGCGGTATTCCTCCGAGAGCAGGTGGGCTGGCGCCGCTGGCTCGCGATCATTGTCGGCTTCAGCGGCGCTCTGCTGGTTATCCGTCCCAATTTCCTGGAGTTCGGCGCGGTCTCGCTGTTGCCGTTGCTGACCGCCACAACCTTCGCTACCTACCTGCTCCTGAACAAGGTTCTTTCGGCTCGCGACAATTCGATGGTTATGCAGAGCTCGGCCGGGCTGGGAGGGTGCCTGTTCGCCGCCGTCATACTGGTCTTCGGTTCGGTCGCCGGCGTCGACGATCTGGCCTGGACCCCGCCGGCCTCGGCGCTTGCCGTGGCGATCCTGATCGGCGTTGGCGTTGTTTCCTCCTTCGGGCATTTGCTGATCGTCAGCGCGTTTCGTCTGGCGCCGGCATCCCTTCTGGCGCCATTCCAGTATTTCGAGATCGTGTCGGGCGCGGTCCTGGGTTACATCGTCTTCAACGAATTTCCCGAGCTCATTGAATGGATCGGCGTGGCGATCATCGTGGCGTCCGGACTGTATATCCTCTATCGCGAGCGACAGCTTGCAAAGGCGGACAGGAAATAGGCCGGCCAAGGCTTGTCATTACTGTTTGTTCCCGACTAATACAGAGACCGCGTCGCGGGGGTGCACGGACGCGATGGCCGCTTGCCGCGGCCGGAATTCGGGAGAAGCCTATGTTCACAAAAATCCTCATTGCCAATCGTGGCGAGATAGCCTGCCGGGTCATCAAGACGGCGAAGCGCATGGGGATCGGAACAGTCGCGGTCTATTCGGACGCGGACAGGGAAGCGCTGCATGTGGCGATGGCCGACGAAGCCGTGCATATCGGCGCGGCGGCGGCAGCGGAAAGCTATCTGGTCGCCGAGAAGATCATCGCCGCCTGCAAGGAAACCGGCGCGCAAGCCGTTCATCCGGGCTATGGCTTCCTCTCCGAGCGAGCGAGCTTCTGCGAGGCGCTGGAAAGCCAGGGCATTACATTCATCGGTCCCAAGCCGCACGCCATCACCGCGATGGGCGACAAGATCGAATCGAAGAAATTCGCCAATGAAGCCAAGGTCAATACGGTGCCGGGCTATCTCGGCGAGATCGACGACACGGAACAGGCGATAAAGATCGCATCCGAGATCGGCTATCCGGTGATGATCAAGGCGTCCGCCGGCGGCGGCGGCAAGGGCATGCGCATCGCCTGGGACGAATCGGAAGTGGCCGACGGGTTCGATCGCGCAAAATCGGAGGCGCGCAACTCCTTCGGCGACGATCGGGTCTTCATCGAGAAATTCGTTGTCGAACCGCGGCATGTCGAGATCCAGGTTCTTGCCGACAGCCACGGCGAATGCATCTATCTCGGCGAGCGTGAATGCTCGATCCAGCGGCGCAACCAGAAGGTCGTCGAGGAGGCGCCGTCCTCCTTCCTCGACGAGGCCACGCGCAAGGCGATGGGCGAGCAGGCCGTCGCCCTGGCCAAGGCCGTGCAATACCAGAGCGCCGGCACGGTCGAGTTCATCGTCGACAAGGATCGCAATTTCTATTTCCTCGAGATGAACACCCGCCTGCAGGTGGAGCATCCCGTGACGGAGCTCATCACCGGCGTCGATCTCGTCGAGCAGATGATCCGCGTCGCCGCGGGCGAAGAGTTAGCGATGAAGCAGGAGGACGTGACGCTGAACGGCTGGGCTGTCGAAAGCCGGCTCTACGCGGAAGATCCGTATCGCAATTTCCTGCCTTCCATTGGCCGGCTGACGCGCTATCGGCCGCCGCAGGAAGGCCGTTTCGACGACATCGTCGTGCGCAACGACACGGGCGTGTTCGAGGGCGCAGAAATCAGCATGTTCTACGATCCGATGGTCGCGAAGCTGTGCACCTGGGCGCCGGACAGGGCCCGCGCGATCGAGGCGATGAGCGTCGCGCTGGACGGTTTCCTGGTGGAAGGCATAGAGCATAATATCCCGTTCCTCGCGGCCCTGATGCAGCATCCGCGCTGGCTTTCCGGCGATATTTCGACAGGCTTCATCGCCGAGGAATATCCGGACGGCTTTCATCCCGCCGAACCCGACGAGGAGCAGCAGAGAACGCTCGCAGCCATTGCGCTTTCGGCCGAGCTTCTGCGCAAGGAACGCCTCGACCGGTTCGCGGACCGGCTGGCGCCCCATTCCGGAAAGACCAGAAAAGACTGGGAAGTGCGTATCGGCGACGGCTATCTCAAGGCGCATTTGGTCGACAGCAGTTTCGGCAAGCCGATGACCTTGGCAGTCGAGATCGACGGACAGCCGGCCATCACAGTCGAGACCGACTGGAGGCCTGGCGAATTCATCTGGCGCGGTACCGTCGGCGACAGGTCGGTGACAGCCCAGCTGCGGCCGGTTCTCAATGGTTTGCGCGTCGACTGGCGCGGCCTGTCTGTCAAGGCGCGGGTTATGTCGCCTTCGATCGCCGAGATGGACCGGTTGATGCCCGTCAAGCTGCCGCCGGATACGTCCAGGATGCTTCTGTGTCCGATGCCGGGCCTCGTCGTCTCGATCGCGGTTTCCGAGGGTCAGGAAGTCAAGGCCGGAGAGACGCTGGCCGTGGTCGAAGCCATGAAGATGGAAAACGTGCTCAGAGCAGAGCGCGACGCTGTTGTGAGCAAGCTCAACGCCGCGCCAGGCGAGAGCCTGGCCGTCGACGCCGTGATCATGGAGTTCGAATAGGCTCCGGCTCCGCAGCGGGCGTCGTTTCGCCGAAAACCGTCTCGAAGCTCGCCTTCAACGCGACATCGACATCGCCCATCGTGACGGGCAGGCCGAGATCGACCAGGCTGGTCACGCCGTAATCGGCGACGCCACAGGGCACGATGCCGCTGAAATGCTCCAGATCCGGCTCGACATTGATCGCGATGCCGTGGAAACTGACCCAGCGCCGCAGGCGAATGCCGATCGCGGCGATCTTGTCTTCAGCAGGCGATCCGTCGGGCAGGGGAGGTCTTTCCGGCCGCACCACCCAGACGCCGACCCGGTCCTCGCGCCGTTCGCCCCTGATGTTCATCTCGTCGAGGGTCCGGATAATCCAGTCTTCCAGCGACGAGACGAAGGCGCGTACGTCGCGGCGCCGGCGCTTCAGGTCCAGCATCACATAGGCGACGCGCTGGCCAGGCCCATGATAGGTGAACTCGCCGCCGCGGCCTGTCTGGAAGACCGGAAAGCGATCCGGTGCGATGAGGTCTTTCTCGCGGGCGCTGGTTCCGGCCGTATAGAGCGGCGGATGCTCGACGAGCCAGACAAGCTCATCGGCTTCGCCCGCGCTGATCGCAGCGGCGCGGTCTTCCATGACGCGGATTGCCTGCTGATAGTCGACCAGGCCCGGCTCCACCTTCCACTCTACCGGCGGGGAACCCGGAAGGGCGAAGAAACCCGGTGCGATTGCGTCACGATTCATGGCTGTGCAGTCCTGCTTTCGTCAGGGTGTATTTGGAACGGTTCCACGGTTCATGCAAGGGGGCGAGGCTCCGGCGGAGCGGACTATGTCCTTGAAATTGAAGAGACAGGGAAAAAGCAGAAAAGCCTCTTGTATAGCCCAAAGTGATTTGGTACATGCGGCGCGCCGGTGACGGCTTCTACCACGTGCGGTCGTGGCGGAATTGGTAGACGCGCAGCGTTGAGGTCGCTGTGGGGCAACCCGTGGAAGTTCGAGTCTTCTCGACCGCACCAGATACAATCCTGACAAGTAGTTGAAAATGCAGGATAAAGCCCCGTTACAAAATCTCGCAAATTGATTAATTGCGAAATTCCGTGCTACAAAACGTGCTACATTCTGCGATGTAGGGGCGTATTTTGGGGCGGCACAAATCAATTCCGAACGAGGTCAAATCTCGTTATCCGGATCGCTATCTGAAAAAACGGGAGGGACATTGGCACTATCAGCGCCGTGTTCCAGTTTATATCCGCGAATTTGATACACGTGCATTCATCCGCAAATCACTGAAAACCACATCGCTTGAAATCGCCCGGATGCGCCGGGATGAGATCGAGAAGGCGGACAACGTTTTTTGGGCGAGCCTCGCCGCCGGAGAGGCTGCCGCCGGCGCGACCGATCGCTACCAGGCGGCGGTAAAACGGGCCGTTGCCATGGGTTTTGTCTACAGGCCGGCTGAGATCCTCGCGGAGGTGGCTCCGACTGAAGAAATCATCGCACGTGCCATCAAGGCGTCCAGCCGAGGGCCGGTCATAGCTGAAGCACTGCTCGGTGGTGCCGACTTGCCGGAACTGTCGGTTAGCCAGGCTATGGAATTCTACCTCGAAACGATCGGCATCGAGGAGGTGCGCGGCCATAGCCCAAAGCAGATCAGAAGCTGGAAGAAGGTCAAGCGACGTGCCTCGAGCAATTTCGTTAGGGTTATCGGCGACATTCCTCTCCTAGATGTCACCAACGACCAAGGACAGACATTCTGGCGGTGGTGGTTTGACCGGATCAGTGCCGGGGAGGTCGGGCCAAGCGCCGGCAACCGGGATGTCGGAAACATGCGAAAGCTCCATCGTGAATTCTGCAGATGGCACAAGGTTGACCGATCCAATCCGTTCAATGGTCTTAGCTTCACGATTCGCAAGTCGAAAAAGAAGAAGCGGCCGCCATTTTCAGTCGAGTGGATCCGGAATGTTATCATGGCTCCCGACGCCCTTGCAGGGCTCAATGCAGAAGCGAGGGACATACTTCTCGTGCTGATCGAGACCGGTGCCCGACCTTCAGAGATCTGCAACATACCGGAGGGGAATATCAAACTGGATGGGATGGTGCCGCACTTGGTCATCGAATTTGCTCATGATCGAGCTCTTAAAACGGAATCCAGCGAACGAGAAATCCCGCTTTTAGGTGTGGCTCTGGAAGCTATGAAAAGGCACCCAAACGGTTTCCCTCGCTATCGTGACAAGGAAGACAACCTGTCAGCCGTGCTGATGAAGTACCTGCGGACAAATGCGCTGCTTGAGAGCGCGGACCACGGCGTTTATTCTTTGAGGCACAGTTTCGAAAAGCGGATGGTGGAGGCAGGGCTGACAGACGATTTCCGACGTCTGATCATGGGACATCACATAGAACGGCCCGAGTATGGTGATGGTGGCTCGCTGGGGTGGAGAAAAAGGCAACTGGAAAAAATTGTAATTAATTGAGGGAAACTAATAGAATCTCTTAAAGATTACATACTACTAATTCATTCAACTCTTGCAGCTTGCGGTATAGTCAGTGAACAGATGAGGTTTCTCTTATTCTATCGTCGTCTATTATTTCCTTATTGGTCAGGGGAGATGAGACATCATTGTTCGATTTTGAGTTTCGGCACCCACTCGCGCTCGCGCTGCAGCCAGCCGATCAGCCCTTGAAACCAGCGCCTTGCGCTCCCTTTCCAATCGCTCGAACAGCGGCCAGTAGACCTCTCCGCCCGAATGTGTCTCAATCGCTTCAGCGATGATTGCCAGTGCCAGGTCAAGTCGTTCCAGTGTGACTGGTGGAAACTTCCGAACTGTGGTGAGGGGAGTGTTCACCGGTCAGCCTTCCATCGGTTGAAGTCGTCGACCAGATTGAGCCATCGACCCGCCGCGGCCGGGTCGGTATTCAGTTCACACCGTGAGCCGATCTCGAGTACCTGGTGCAACTTGCCAACTAGCCAATCCTTTTCGGCGTCTCGTTCAAGACCGTGCCACAGCTCCATAAACTCACGGAATAACGGATCGTCGCAAACAATCGCGCAATTGGCGGCGTAGTTGCCATCCGGTCTGAGTGTTCGGGGGTGATCCTCATGCCGTCCCTTTAAGTCCCGGATCTTCGCCGTAGCCCGGTCGATCAGGTTCAGAAGAAATCGGATCGTCTCCGGAGCTGCGGCAAGCTGCTCAACCAGATCGGAGGGTGCGGAGGGCGAAAAGCTGGCGAGTATCTCCGGCTTCTTCGTTGCGGGGTCGGTCCATTCGATCAGCAGCATGCCGTCGCTGTATGCCATCGCAAGTTCACAGGGCAGGGCGTCCGCCTGGGCTCGGAGCCGGGCCAGACGCTTCGCATCAGGGCTTTTCAAAGATGCGCGAAGGGCGGCTGAGACAGTCACGAGCTTAGCCTTTTCCGGCTTCGTCTTCGAAGATTTCGGCAAGCTTGCCGAACTCACGTCGGGCTCGCCGCTCAATGTCGGCCATGTGATCGGCTGCGATAGCGTTTTCCTGGTCCGGAAACGTCAGCCAGCCGCGAAGTGACGAAAGGTACTTATTGAGTTTATGGGCGGCTGCCGATGCCGCTTCCATTCTTTCTGACGGGATCATTCTGTCGCCCTATGCAATCAAAATTAGTAGACCTGAGGCTTTGGTGTGCCAGTGTGCTGTTGCGATGCTCTGCGTTCGCAATACCTCAAAAGATGTCGAGAAACGACAATCTGTGTCAATACTAAAATATGATGAAAAACGACAAAAAATTGGATTGCAGCATCGAGCCACAACTAGGCTATTTATGTCAGATATCGTCAGGTAGGTGTCTTGGATGGTTAGGTCTCTCGTCGTAGGGAGTATCTAACCTTGCCGAGGATGGAGACTTGGCCGTCTGTTGTATTTTCGAGCTCAATTGGCTGTTGATGCCTCGGATCAGTCGACTCCGGCATCAGCCAGAATTTGCCAGAACTATCGGTTATCGCAGTCTTTGCAGTAGCTTCCTTCGTGCCGTCTGATCGGCGTGTTTCGATAACGTATGACGCATTAATCTCCAGTTGCGGTGGGTTATCCCCAGCCTCCGAGTACACGAGCACTGAACCGTCCGGAAATTTTTTATTCATCGAGGGGCCACGTACTTCAACGGCACTTAAGCTGTAAGTCTGCAGTGCTGCATCATCAGGCACTGTGATTTCGTACCATTGGTCTTCAGGCCACTCAGTATGTTTCTTCCATTGATCGGCTTCGATACTCGATCGAACTTTTACAAAGCGTGTGTGCGCCTTGTTTGTGATCAGGTCTACTGGCTCGCACTTCAAAAGAATGGCTAGTTCTTTCATGCGCGAAAGTGTGAGCTCCACCTTTCCTCGTTCAAGTCGATTGTAGTTGGCAACAACTATTCCAAGCGCGTCGGCCACATCTGATTGTGACAGCCCGCGAGACTTGCGGATTCTTTTGAGTTGTTCGGTCATGCCGCAAATATAGCGATTTTCGTCAAAAATAGAATTGCCGATATACGGCAAGTTATGGAATTTTCCAGGAATTCTTTGATTGACAAAAAATATCGATTAGCGACACAAATTAGATATTGATTCTCTGCGGATATTCGTGTTGCGACGGTTCAAATCAAGTACAGCCTGTTTTCAAATCAGCACATCCTGTCTTGGGAATGCGCATCAGTCTGCACGATTTGAGTACGGCGTCTCCGAAAATCGAGACCTAGCAATTTCCCAGATTCAGGAGGGGCAGAATGGGCGACCTGCCAGGGCCGGGTAAGGCCGGCTACATGTTGAAGGCTGCGGTGCGGCACGCAGTGACACTCGCAGGCGGGGTGAGTTTCGTCTCGCAGGATCTCGGAATAAGCGCCGGCTATCTCTCAAAATGCCATTCGCCAGTCTATGCGGACCATCATCTGCGGATGGATCTCGTGCCGCAGCTGGAGGAGATGGCTGGCTCTCCGGTTATCACCGAGACGCTCGCGAAGCTGCAGAATTTCCGACTTGTGCGTGGCGACGAGCTCGCCGCTGGTAACGCGACGCTCGCCGACCTTGCGCGGATCCTGAGCCAGGTCGGTCATTTCTCAACCTGTTTCGCGACGGCGCTCGAAGACCGGATTTTCGACGCGCACGAGCGCCGGGAAACCAACTCCCGGATTGAGGACCTGATCCGCGAACTGCGGAACGTTCAGTCCAAGGTCAACGGGGAGGGCGCGTGAATGGACGAGCAAACTATCGATCGCCTTTACCGCGAGCAGTCGGTTACAACCGCCGGAACTGGCCGCACGGCACAGCAGGCGGTGGAGGCCGACAAAAACTATAGGCGCGATTGTGAAGCGAAGCGGGAGGCTCGGCCATGATGGGCATGCTCCCGGATGAATGGTGGCATCGCACATTGCTCTGGCTCTTTGCCGCAAGCGTCGCGTCTATGGTGCTGATCATCGGTGCTTTCGCACTTGTTGCGTGGCTGGTGTGGGGGTGAAGATGGCCGATATCCCCAACGAAAGGCGGCCGGACCTTTCCGAGATCTTTGACCTCAACCGCCACAAGGTGGTGCGCGATTTCGTCGAGCGTTTCGAGAACCTGATGCGCGATCAGGACGCCGTTCGCAACGACATCAAGGAACTGGCTGACGAAGCCCGCGAGGCGATGTTCTCGCCGGTTGAGATCAAGGCGATGAAGTCGATCGCCAAGCTTCGGAAGGACGACAAGGCGAACGCGATGGCGGAAAGTCTCGCGGCTCTCCGTCGGGTTTCAAATGCGGTGCGGTTCGATCTGTTCAGCTGGGCGGACGAGCACCGGAACGAGGGTAAAGATCAGCCATGATCCCGTTTCACCCGATCGCCAATTTGTTCCCGTTGATCGAGGGAAATGCTTTTGACGATCTCGTGGCTGATGTTGGCGAGAACGGCTTGCGCGAATTGATTGTTATCCACGAGGGTCAGATCCTCGACGGGCGGAACCGCTACCGGGCCATGGTGGCCAGCGGCCAGATGAACACCGAAACGGGAGCGTATTCTTCGAAATCGGTTCTCAATGAAGGCTTTCGATGGTTTGGTTCGAAACCGGAGGATGGCGACGACCCGCTCAAATGGGTTTTGTCGAAGAATTTGCATCGCCGGCACCTGAGCCAAAGCCAACGAGCCATGGTGGCGGCGAAACTGGTGAATATGCCCCATGGCGGAGATCGGTCGAAACAGCATCGTGCAAATTTGCACGATGCACCGGAAGCTGCCCAGATGATGGACGTTTCCGAGCGGTCGATAAAAACCGCCAAAAAGGTGCTTCGCGACGGCGCGGAGGAACTGCAGGCGGCCGTCAACCAGCGCATAGTGACGGTAAGCCTCGCCGCGCAACTGGCCGCGCTGCCAATCGACGAGCAGCGCGAGATCGTGGCGCTCGCCGACCCTCGCGCCATCAAGTCCGCGGCGAAGAAGTGGCGGGTTGCCGACCAGCAGGCAAAGAAAGATCGCAGAACAGCGCGTGAAGCCGATTTGGCGAACGGGCAGGCTGCGTTGCCGGAGAAGAAATACGGCATCATCTATGCAGATCCGGAATGGCGTTTCGAACCGTATGATCAGGAAAGCGGCATGGATCGCGCCGCCGACAATCACTATCCGACATCTGATCTGCAGACGCTGATGGCGCGCGATATCGGCGCACTGGCTGCGGATGACTGCATCCTGTTTCTCTGGGCGACCGTGCCGATGCTCATCGAGGCGATCTGCTGTCTGGACGCATGGGGGTTCGCCTCAATCGATAGGGACGGCGCGACGGGTTTCCTGACGCTGGACAAGCGACGCAGCCGCTATGTCAGTCACTTCGCCTGGGACAAGGGCAGGATCATTACCGGCTATTGGAACCGCGGCAAGCACGAGGTCCTGCTGATCGCCACGCGAGGCAACCCTGTGGCGCCTGCGCTGGGCGATCAACTGGCGAGCTGCTTCACCGCTAAATCACCACGGCACTCGGCCAAACCGGACACAGTCCTGAACTGGATCGACGAACAGTGGCCAAACACGCCGAGGATCGAACTCAACCGCCGCGGAAAGCCGCGCGAGGGATGGGATGCGTGGGGTAACGAAGTGGAGATCGATACCTCGTAATCGGACCCTCTGTCGCCTGCGATTTTTGCATCTCCGTTCAATATGAAAAGCCGATCGACCAAACATACTCTTGGCCGAATGTACTGCGTTTGCTTTCAACTCAAACTAATTGAAAACAAATGAATATTCAAAATACAGAATTTACGAGACCGCGGCGGAATCCGCTGCGGGTTCTGGTTGCCTGCGAATTTTCCGGAACGGTGCGCAACGCTTTTCTTCGGAGAGGCCATGACGCCTGGTCGTGCGACCTTCAACACTCCGACGACGGCAGCAACCGGCATATCATTGGGGATGCGCGCGAGCTGCTGAAAGACGGGTGGGATCTGCTCATGGTGGCGCATCCGCCCTGCACGCGGCTCTGCAATTCCGGTGTGCGGTGGCTGAAGAAGCCACCGGCCGGGCGCACTCTGGCCGAAATGTGGGAAGAACCGGAGCAGGGCGCTAGCCTGTTTTCAGATTTCTGGAATGCGCCGATCGATAGGATCGCGATCGAAAATCCGATCATGCACAAATACGCAAAGGCGTTGATCCGCAACTACCAGCCGCCGACACAGATTGTACAACTTTGGTGGTTTGGTGAACCGGTGTTCAAGGCGACAGGTTTGTATTTGAAGAACCTGGCTCCTCTGAAGCCGACGAAACGTCTGACGCCGCCTCTCAAGGGCACCGATGAACACAAAGCCTGGTCGAAAGTCCACCGGGCATCACCAGGACCAAACAGGGCGAAGGAGCGGTCACGGTTTTTTACGGGCATCGCCGAGGCCATGGCGGACGTCTGGGGTGGGGAGGTTGGTCACCATGCCTGAATCCCGTTGCTGGAGTTGGCGACAGGCCATCACGCAGTCCGGACTGCCGCCGACAACCCGCCATGTGCTCCACGCGATCTCGTTTCATATGAACGAGCATGGCGAAGGCTGCTACCCAAGTGAGCAGACGCTGGCAAACGAAACCGGTTACAGCCGAGAAACTGTCAATCGGCACATTTCCAAAGCGAGGAACGCCGGGTGGATCGAGGTGCGCCAGTTTGGTTTCCGTGGCCAGAAATGGCGGCGCAACGAATATGTCGCCAGATGGCCGGAACGCGACCTTCTCTCAACCGTCATCGAGCCAGAAGGTAGTGACGCAGGATCACAACCTCTTTCGGAAAAGGTTGTGATCGAGAGTCAGGAAGGTTGTGATCCTCCGTCACATAAGGTTGTGATCGAGGATCACACTAACCCTCCAAGGAACCCTCCCACTAACCCTCCATCTGAGAGAGAGGGCGCGCGCGAGGATGAGGAAGAGGGAAAATCGAAGCGAAGCCGTGATCAATCGCGTCGTCTCTTCCGAAAGGGTCTCGAAGCCTATCCGGAGAAAAGCGGCTCTGCATCCGCAGCGGAACGGGAGTGGTTTCTGCTGACAGGCGAACAGCAGGATCAGGCTATCGACCGGATGACGGAACAACTCGCTGTCTGGAGATCCGGAGGACGAAGCTATTTACCGGCGTTCTCGACCTATCTGAGAAAACGGTTCTGGGAGGGGCTGCCGGCAAAGCCTCCGCCACAAGAGCGTACGCATATCGGGGCAAGCGCCTATGGCAAGCTCTGGGGCGCCAGGCGTTTTTCGTGGTTGCTGCATCCGCCAACGCAAAAGCTGCCAAAGCCTCCGGATTTCATCCGACTGAAGATCGAGGGCGGAGGACCTGATGGCGAGAAGTGGAAGCGGCATTTCCTCGCCCAGCATGGCTGGCCCTCAGTCAAGCGCATGCATGCCGATGCCCAGATCGGCCGCGGAGACGCCGTTCCAAAGGCTTTTGAAAACGTCGTCGAGGAATTCCGGCAGGTGCAATCGGACTCGCTGCTGATGGCAGCGTGGCGCAACGAACACGAAAGGCGAGGTTGGCCTTGGTTCGAAGGCTCTCTGCCTCAGTTCGTCTGGATGCCGGACGGAGAGAATCCGAAAGAGGCTCTGGATGCCTTCGAGACTGCGTTGCGAGCGGCAGGATTGATCGAGAACGAGGAGCGGACGCATGAATGCGCGGCTGAATGATCTGAACTTTCATGACCCTGTTTCTGCGCATTCCCAAATTGAAAGGCTGGTCGCTGCACGGCAGCGGCGGCAGGTGTTGTTGTCCGCCGCAAGCGAATCAGTACCTGGCGATTCGGCCTGGTATGTGCTTTCGGTTCTCAAACGCAGCGAAAGGAACATCGAACGGGCTCTTCAGGAGGAAAATATTTGCGCCTGGGTACCTCTTCGCTGGACTTGGATTCAGCTCAGACGCAAGCGCAAACCAGTGCGTCGTCGGGTGCCAATTTTCGATGGATATGTGCTGGTGAATGTTGTGCCGGGCAACGCTGCCTTTGCCGGTCTGCTGAGCTTCAAGCATGTCTTTTCCATCCTCGGAAACGAGGCGGGTCCGGTTCCTGTGTTCGACAAAAATATCAGAAAACTCAATAGGATGTTGGATCGCAATGTCTTTGAGGATTCGGCGAAGCGGTATCGTCAGCGCATCATCCGCGAAGGTGTGTCGGTAGAGATAATCGAGGGCGCTTTCGCCTTCACGAAAGCCATCGTGAAAGAGTTCAACGGAGGCAACTCGGCCAAGTGCGTCGCCACACTCTTTGGTGGAAATGCGGTGCTGAATATCCCTCTGGACAAACTCCGGAAGATCGAATAGCGACTCTTGTCAGGATGACCTGTGAATCTCTTGTCGCAGCGTATGAGGGGAGTGACGTCGGATCACTCACGAGTGAGGCGAAAGCCTCCACGCCGAGCGCGACACAGGCCCTGAATGGAGCGGCTTGTTTTCTTTTTCAGCGCCCATTCTCTTTCTCGGTTTGTGTCTAAAGTTGATTGTCTCGGGTCGATAGAATCGAACGGATACGGATCCTGAAATGACAAAAATAAAAGGCAGTCCGGCGAAGGTAAAATACCATCTGAACCAGCTTCGAAAGCTTCTTCTCAGAGCAGACATCCGATCGTTTCTGCAGTTGATTTGGGCGGTTGATATGCTGCGAATGGGGCGAATTGAGGTGATGGAGACTTTACTCCCCGTTCCCGTTCCTGCCAGAGATCAATCAGCATTGTCGCATTACAGAATGCACCAATGGGAGCTCGAAACACTTATAATACAATTGCTATTTTTGCCCGACGCTGAGATGCAAACAAACACGCGCGGTGAACTCGATTGCTCACGTTTTAGAACCGTCGTCGAACTCATTAACCGCTTGCGAAAACTGGAAGATGTGGAAAGTGCGCTATATCTGTCTGAAAATGAATTCGATGTTCTAAATGAAATGCATCGCATCGCACAGCGTCAATTCCATTGGCAGCGAGGCTATTTCAACCTACCTCAATTCTACAGAACCGCTTTTATCTACTCTCAGGGAGAATGTGGGGAGTATTTTCAGCGAACCCATGGACTTCCAATCGCTGAACTAAACTTTGTGGGATTTGTTTACTATGCTCATTCACTTAGAACGCCGTTCACAAATTTGTCGAATGGTATTTCAGCAATTGGTCTGACCACCGACCTTCTAGATCGTGCGTTGCCACTTCTTGTTTGCAAATTGGATGAAGCACGGTCAGAGACAGCGGCACTTGTTGAAAGAGTCAACAAGAAACACGGGCGACCAATTCCGACAGCATATCTGCCTAGTGTATTACGTCGTAGGCCGTTGTTAAGTCTTGATGAAAGGCCTTATGAGTTTATTGCACCCATACCAGAGATGATCGCAATGCGCGTAACATCGGGTCTCTATTACGATCTCATCCCTGGCGGACAAGGTCTTCTTAATGAGGCCAATGATCGATTTGAAGAGTATTCCCGACGTCTTATTAGTGCGCAAATGGAACGCTTTGAAGCGAGACGTGCTTATCGTTATGAATTGAAGAAAGGGTATTCGGCAGACACACCGGACATTCTCGTTCGCGATGGCAATCGACTTGCATTGGTAATTGAGTGTAAAGCCACGAAACTCAATTATCTCGCCCAATTTGCGGAAGATCCGTTCGAAACGGAGAAGCAGCAATATCTACAAATCGCAAATGCTGTTTTACAACTTTGGCGGTTTTTCTCTCACATTCGCCAAGGGTTTATTGATGAATCTATCGATCCAGAAGCTTCAGCGATGGTACTCACTCTGGACTCCTTTCTCACTTTAAGCCGCAAGCTCAAAGCAGATATTCTGCGGGAGGCAAACTTACTTGCCGATAAGGATGGCTCAATAGTTGATGAAGATCGACGGCAAGTGGTTTTCTGTTCAATTCAGACATTGGAAGAGATCCTCAGTATCTCAAACGAGAGCGAGTTTTTAGATACGCTAAAAGCAGCGCGTCAGGAGAAGTATGACGGATGGGAAATTAGTTCGATCTATCGAGATCAGTCCTCAGGTAGTAGGCAATCAACGCAAAAGCCGTTTCCGTTTGCGCTGGATGATCTCCTGCCTTGGTGGGAACGAACCAGCAAGTTGGGAAGCAGCTAAGACGCATTCATTCATGCCTGACAACCTTTGTGAGTGTCAGTTTCGATGTTTATTTCAATTTCCTCAAATGCAGCGCTTGCCCTCCACCAGATGAAGGCTTTGCAACGCCAGATGGCTTTCATCGAGGCCTCGACGGCAACGAAGACGGCAGGCGACTGCAAGCGGGCGCTGGAACGATCGATCGACCATAAGTTCGACAGGCCGGTGAAGTACACGCAGAATGCCATCGCTGTTCGGCCGGCATTGAAGTCGAGACCGGTGGCGCGTGTGTTCGTGAAGGACAGGCAGGCAGGTTATCTGATCTATCAGGCGAGGGGTGGGATACGGACACCGAAGGGCAAATCACTCGTCGTGCCGGTGAATGCCCGGTGCAATCGATACGGCAATCTCAGCCGCAACTATCTGAAGAACCAACTCGCCAAACCGAACGTCTTCAGCGGCAAGGTCAACAGCGTCGCCGGCGTCTATCAGCGCATGAAGTCTGGCCACATGAAACTGCTGGTGGCCTTCGAGCCACAAGCCCGGTATCGTAAGCGCTGGAACCCGGACAGCATCGTTCGCCGGACGGCCTCACGCTCAATGCCGATCCACTATCGCATGCAGCTTCGGGCCGCCTTCCGACAGATCTTCTAAATCCATCGCGGGTCCTTCCTGGCATTGAAGCCGCGCGGGTAATTCGCGACCGCGGGGTGTCCGGTTTTGCGAGCGCCGCGGCCGCTTCGTTTTTTGATTGTTGTTGTCCTATGTCCGACCAGCCTCTCGACATCGACGCCCTGGTGAAAGCCTTTCCGTTACCGGAGGGTGTGCCGGACGCTGTGTTGAACAAAACGGAAGTGGCCGAGTTCTTCCACGTCTCCGAGCCGACGATCGCGGCGTGGATTCGCGACGGCATGCCCTTCGTCGAGGAAGGGACGAACGGCCGGTCTTACAAGTTCATGGCCTCGCAGTGCTGGGCGTGGCGGCAGTCGAAGAAGGCGGGCGAGGAACAGCAGCGTAGCGAAGCGCGTGCGGCGATCGAGGCGATGCGCCTCAAGCTGATCGGCGGTGAGGTGGGCGACACAATCCGTGCGCTGCCTCCAAAGGAACGCCAGCAGTTATACGATGTCGAGGCGGCGCATCTCAAACTGTGCCGGGAACGCAACCAGACGCTTCAGCGCGAGGATGTCAGCGAAGTCATGACCGAGGTGCTGCGGCTCTGCCGCGATGGCGTCAACCAGCTGCCGGACGTGCTGGAACGCGAAGTCAATCTCGGACCGAAGGCTGTGGCGGTTGCGATCCAGCATTGCGACACGGTGCTGGAGGAACTGCATCGGACGATGGAGCGGTATTTTGCCGACCGGCCGATCGTCACCCGTGAAGAACGCGTGGACCTGTTTAACTGATGCTGGATGTCGAACGCTATTTGGGCGCACTGCCGGTGCCGGACTATTGCGATCCGGTGGATCTCCTGGCCGAGGCGCTGCCAACACTGAAACCGCCAAGACGGATCGATGTGCCGGACTGGGCCGCCAAGGAGAGGCGGCTCCGGACTCCCTCGTATTCCGGCCCGTGGAAGAACGACTTCGCTCCCTACATGGTCGAGCCGTCACAGATGACGACGAGCCGGCGCTTCGGTGCGGTGGCCTTCACCGGACCGGCGCGAACGGTGAAGTCCGACAGCCTGATCCTCAACACCTTCGGGCATCGCGTGTGTTGCATGCCGCGGGAGATGAAGATCATCTGCCCGACGGAAGCGACCGCAAAGGAGTTCTCGCGCAAGAAGGTCTCGCCGATGATCCGGGCGACGCCGACCGTTGCCGAGCGGCAATTGCCCGGTCGCAGCGCCGACGCGTTGCATGACAAGCAGTTTCGCGGCGGCATGAACCTGCGCATTGCCTGGCCGGTGATCGGCGAACTTTCCATGTTCGACATCCCGGACATGCTGCTCACCGACTACGACCGTATGGTCGACGATGTCGGCGGCGAGGGCTCGCCCTTCGATCTCTCGATCAAGCGCAACCAGACCTTCGGGTCTATGGGCATGACGATCGTCGAGGGCTCACCTGGCCGTCCAATCCTCAATCCGGACTTCAAGGCCTCGACGCCGCACGAAGCGCCGCCCGCGACCGGCATCATGGCGATCTACAATCAGGGAACGCGCGGTCGCTTCTACTGGACGTGCCCGTCCTGTAACGAACCGTTCCAGCCGTTGTTCGACCGTCTGGAATGGGAGACGAAGGACACGCCGGGCGAAAGTGCCAAGACCGTCGTCATGACCTGCCCGAACGGATGCGTCATCGAGGTCGCTTCGCGGAACGAGCTGAACCGTTCCGGTTTCTGGCTGCACGAAAGCGGGCAGGGGGAGCCGGTCGAGATCGACGATCCGAATGTCCGCGATACGGAGATCGTCTCCTACTGGTGCGAGGGACCGGTCGCCGTCATGCAGGGCTGGGAGCAGCTCGTTGCCCGTTACTTGAGAGCCAAGGAAGAGTTCGAGACCAAGGGCGACGAGCAGGCGCTGAAGACGACGGTCAATGTCGACCAGGGTAAGCCCTATCTGCCGAAGGTGATGACCATCGGCGACGGGCTTTCCGACGAGATGCTGAGAGCGCTCGCCCAGCGCTTCCCGATGAAGATGGCAACGGCTCCGACGCGGTTCCTGACGGTGCAGGTCGATATCCAGGCGAACCGCTTCGTGGTGCAGGTCGATGCCTGGGGCGTCGGCCTGGAACGCTGGCTGATCGACCGCTTTGATCTGATGGTGCCGCCGGAACTGGCTCCCGGCGGGCAGCGCGATGCATCCGGCAATGCGGCGCGCTCGATCGATCCCGGTCGCTATGCCGAGGACTGGGAGGTGCTGTCACCGCTTCTGGAGCGTTATTACCCGGTTGCCGGCGGCGAATATGAGATCCGACCAGCGGCGATGATTATCGATTCCGGCGGTCAGCCGGGTGTGACCGACAACGCCTATCTGTTCCTGCGCCGGCAAAAGAAGGCCGGCAATGCCCGGCGCGTCTTTCTGGTCAAGGGGCAGGGCGGTCTCGACAAGGACCGCGCCCGCTTCGGTCAGCCGCAGAAGATGGACAAGCGCCGCCGGACACGGCGCACTGATATCGAACTCGTCTATGCGGGAACTGATCTGCTGAAGGATGAAATCGCCCTGTCGCTTACCCGCAAAGATCCGGGACCAGGCGCCTATCACCTGCCGGAGCAACTGCCCGACCATGTCTTTGAGGAGTTTTGCGCGGAAGTGCGCATGCCTGGTGGCTGGGAGAAGAAGCGCCATGGCATACGCAACGAAGCGCTGGATCTCGCCGTCTACGGAAAGGCGCTGACGATCGTGCTGAAGGCCGACAAGATTCCCGATTGGGATCAACCTCCGGCATTCGCCCGACCACTCGACGACAACACCTTTTCGCGTCGGACTGAAGGGCAAGAGATGGAAGAGGTCGATGCTCCGGTCAAGCGGACACCACGCCGCAAACGCAAACAGAACTATGTTGCAAGAGGCATGAATGGCGGGCTTTGATACTCTGGATGCGATGCCGTCGGTGGCGACCGCCGGCGACGCGATTCCGATCGCGCTTGACGATCTGACCGATCTCTATCCGGTCGATGAATACAGCCTGACGGTCAGCCTGCGCATCGGTTCAGCAGATGCGGTGACTGTTGAGTTGGAAGATGCGGATGGGCTGCACGCCGGTACGCTCCCGATTTCGCAAACCCCAGGCGCGCTTCACTATGCGATCAAGGCGACACGCCTTGCCGACGATGTCGCGATGACGGTGGAGCGTGGCGTGATCACTGTTGCGCCCGATCCGGCGCTTGCCGATCCGCGCTCGCATGCCGAACGAATGCTGGATGCGATTGAGGCGCTTCTGGAAAACCGTGCATCCAAGGACGTGCAATCCTATGCGATCGCCGGTCGGAACCTGACCAAACTGACAGTCGACGAGCTGCAGCGCTGGCGTCGCTTCTATCGCTCCGAGGTTGCGCGCGAGCGCGGCAGCGGCCACAGGATTACACTCATGAGCTTTTGTTGATGTTCGGACTGTTCAAACCGAAGGTGCGCACCGTGGTTCAGCGGCCATCGCCTGTGCCGAAGATCCGACGCTTCAACGGCGCGCGGCCGGACCGGCTTGCCGGCGGCTTCGGTCTTCGCAATACAACGATGCTTGCCGAGGAGCATCGCATCGACCTGATGGGCATGGTCCAGCATTCGCGACTGCTCGCCCAGAACAACGACTATATGCGGGCCTTCCTGATGATGTGCCGGCGTCACATGGTGGGCGCTCGCGGCATCAAGTACAATCCGCAAGCGCGAAACGCAGCCGGCAAACTCGACAAGGCCGACAACAAGCTTCTTGCAAAGGCTTTCGCCAAATGGGGCGAGCGAGGCAACGCCACGGTCTGCGGCCGTTTCAACTGGCTGGAGATGCAGTGGATCGCGGCGATGGTGGCGCCACGCGACGGCGGCGTCTTCATCCGCTTTTTCCGCGGCCGCGACTTCGGCCCGTTCGGCTTTCAGATCCAGTTCCTGACCGTCGACCGGCTGGATGTCGGCTTCAATGCAGAACTGAGCAATGGCGCTTACGTCCATGGCGGTGTTGAATGCGATCGCTACGACCGGCCGGTCGCCTGGCACTTCCTGAAACGCAACCAGGTGAATGGCTATCAGCTCTCAGGCGAGCGTGTCCGTGTGCCGGCAAGCGACATCGTCTATCTGGCGTTACCGGAAGACTATTCGGTGCAGCTCCGCATGCCATGGGCGCATACGGCAGTGCGCCGCCTCAACATGTTTCATGGCTTCGAGGAGGCGGCTCTCACCAATGCCCGTGTCGGTGCCTCCAAGATGGGCTTCGTGGTGCGCGGCCTCGATGCGGACGTTAATGACATCCCGACTGACAAGGAACCGGAGGTCGAGGATCTCGAACCGGGCACCGTCGAAACGCTGCCGATCGGTCACGACTTCAAGTCCTTCGATCCAGATTTCCCGAACAACGAGATGCCTTCCTTCATAAAAGCTATCCTGCGGGGCGCGGCCTCCGGTCTCGGCGTTTCCTACAACGGCATCGCCAACGATCTCGAAGGCACGAACTTCTCCTCGCTGCATGTGGGAAAAAGCGAAGAACGCGACGAGTGGCAGATCCTGCAGGCCTGGCTTGCCGACGCGATGCACAACGAGATCGTCAAGCAGTGGCTGCCGATGGCGATCCTGACCGGCGCTGTGAACCTTCCCTTCTCGAAGCTGGAAAAATTCCTCGAATGCGAGTGGCAGCCGCGCGGCTGGCGGGCGGTCAATCCGCTGCAGGAAGCGACGGCGAACGTCACCAATGTCGAATCCGGCTTCACCTCACCGCAGCGGGTCGCAGCCCAGAACTGCGAGGACATCGAGCAGATCTACGAGGAGATCGCCGCGGCGAAGGAAAAGGCCGAAAGCCTCGGCATCGCCTTTACTCCAGTCGTGCAGTCCATGTTCGACACAAATCAGTAGCAATCCGAATAGCGGAAAACAATCCCATGCCCAAGACGATCGATGTGCCGGAGCGGGTCTTCCGCTCCGGCGAGATTACCCATGCGACAAGAGAAGGCGAAGACGAGGCTTCGAACGAGATTGACCTGTCCTTTTCTTCCGAGGAACCCTACCGGCGTTGGTGGGGCACCGAGATCCTCGGCCATAAGGACGGAGAGGTCGATACCGCCTTCGTCGGCAGCGGCAACGCGCCGTTGCTGGTCGACCACAAACGCGATGTCGATAGTCAGATCGGCATAATCACCAGGGTCTGGATCGAGAACGGCAGGGGCCGTGCCCGCGTGCGCTTTGGAAAGGCAAAACGCGCGGTCGAGATCCTGGAGCGCGTACAGGATGGAGAGTTGAAGAATATCTCCGTCGGATACGAGATCCTCCGAATGCGCCTGGAAGGCGAGGAAGAGGGTGAGGAGACCTACCGCGTCACGTCTTGGAAGCCGCACGAGATCAGCATCGTGACCATTCCGGCCGACCCGACGGTCGGCATCGGCCGCAACGCACAATCCAACAAAACAATTGAACTCAATGGAGAAGAATCAATGCCAAACGAGAATCCCGTTCCGGCGCCCGAACCCGTACCTGCAGCTCCCGCCGTCGAGACCCGATCCGAACCGCCGGTGAATGCCGACGACATCCGCCGCGCCGAGCGCGAGCGGGTCGCCACAATCACCGCGATCGGTTCGCGCTTCAATATGGGAGACCGCGCCAATGAAGCAATCGCCGGCGGCACGAGCGTCGCCGCCTTCAATCAGCTAGTGATTACTGAACTTGGCGAACGCGCGCCGGAGGTGGCGAGCGCGCGCACCGAAGTCGGCCTGACGCAGAGGGAAAAGAAGCACTATTCCTTCCTCCGCGCGATCCGCGCGCTCGCCAATCCGACCGACCGGCGCGCCCAGGAGGAGGCATCCTTCGAGTTCGAAGTTTCGGAGGCCGAATCCGGTCGTTCTGGTCGAACGGCGAAGGGCATCCTTATCCCGTCGGATATTTTGAGCGAGCCGATGAGTGGCACGCGCGAACAGTCGGTGGCTACGGCCACTACCGGCGGCAATGTGGTCGCTAATACCCTGATAGCCGGGTCCTTTATCGAGATCCTTCGCAACAAGATGATGGTTCGCAAACTTGGCGCGACGGTCATGAATGACATGACGGGCACATTCGATCTGCCCAGACAGTCGGGTTCGGCCGGGATCTTCTGGGGCAGCGAGGGCGATGACGCCCAGGAGACCGGCTACACCTTCGACCAGGTGTCCTTCGCGCCGACGACGGCGAGCGCCTACATCGATCTTACCCGCCGCTTCATCATTCAGTCCTCGATTGCGGCCGAATCCTTCACGCGTACGGAGCTCGCGACCGCCATGGCGCTCGGCATCGACTATGCCGCGCTTCATGGCAGCGGCACCGGCGACGAGCCGACCGGCATTGCCAACATGACCGGCATCGGCGCTGTCGTCGGCGGCACAAACGGGGCCGCGCCTAGCTGGTCGCATATCGTCAATCTCGAGACTGAGGTCTCGGTCGACAATGCCGATATCGGCAGCCTCGGCTACCTGACTAACGCGAAGGTTCGCGGCAAACTGAAGGAAACCGAAAAGGCCGCCGGCACCAACGGTATCTTTATCTGGCCGGAGGGCCGTAACACCGACGGCTTCGGCTCGCTCAACGGATACCGCGCAGGCGTTTCCAATCAGGTGTCCTCTACGCTTTCGAAGGGAACGTCCACCAGTGTGGCTTCGGCGATGTTCTTCGGCAATTGGGCGGATCTGATCATCGCGACCTGGTCGGGCGTCGACATTCTGATCGATCCCTACACCAAGGGGCTCGCCGGAGGACTGCGGGTCATCATTCACCAGGACGTCGATGTGAAAGCGCGCAGGCCGGAGAGCTTTTCGGCCATGCTCGATGCGCTGACCGCCTGATAACAAACGCGACAGGAAAAGGAGACCATGACATGTCGACAAAACTGAAGAAGGGCTATGCGCTCCGGCGCATGTTTATGGATGGTGAGGTGGTGGAGCCGGGTGAAGCCTGCACGGTGCCGGAAGGCGACGCCGACTATCTGAAGAACCTTGGCAAGTTCACAACCGACAAGGCGGAAGCCGACAAGGTGAAGAAGGCGAAGGCCTCGGCCTGACGCCCACAACGGCGGCCCGGCGTCCAGCCGGGCTGCCCTGGAGATACACCATGTTTGAAATCAAAACGCTTCGAACGCTGGCGGGCGCTGCCGGCATGATTGCCCGCGGCGCAGTGCTGCAGGTGGGCAAGGATGTTCCAGACGCGATCGCGCGCGCCTGGCTGCGGGCCGGTCATGCTGAACGGGTGACGCCACCTCAAAAGAGCAAGCGCAATCGATCGCCCGGCAGCGACGGCTCCGATACCGAACTGGATACCCGCTGATGGCGATCGAGGACGACATCGAGCGTGCGATCTTCATCGATCCCGATGAGTGGGGCGCAGCGATCGTCTACACGCTCGCCGGCGGCGGATCGACAACGATGACCGGGATCTTCGACCGCGAGGCATTGCAGGTGGCGCTCGGTGGCGCCGTCGATCTGTCCGATGCCGGACCACAGGTGATCGTTGCGGAAGCCGATCTGCCGATCGGTCACGCCAATGACGATACGCTGACGATCGATGGCGTGGACTGGGTCCGCAAAACGGCCGAGCCGGATGGCACGGGCTTTGTGATGCTGTTTCTGGAAACAGCATGACTGACCATATCTGGATTCAGATCCGCGAGGTCTTCGTCGACCGGTTGACCGGTCTCGACGTCACGGTTGGCACGAAAAGCGTTGTGCCCGATGTGGAAACGGAGCTGGTGCATGAACCGAACCCCGACGACCTGCCGCTCTATGCAGTCTACTGGAGCGCAGAATCCATCCTCGACCGCACGCGCGACGATGTCAGGCGCGCTCCGCAGTTCGTGGTCGAGTGCTGGTATGCCGGCGCGAATGTGACCGGCTGGCTCGCCGAAATGACCAGTGTTGCGCAGGCCTCGATCGAGGTGGACCACAACCTCGGCGGCCTGGTTATGCTTTGCCAATATGACGGTGCGGAACAGAGCCTCTCTGGCGAGGGCAGAAAACGATCCGGCGTTATCCGGCTCAACTTTGTCTGCGAAGTTATCACGGCGCACGGCAATCCCGGCCTTCGGGCCTGAGACTTAACATCCCCACATCATTGAAAGGCTAAGACGATGGCAGCATCATCCGTTGTCCATTCGGGCAATGACGGCGTGTTCCAGATTGATGGCAATGCGCTGCAGAAAATCATCTCCTTCGAGATCACTGAGGAAGAGGGGTCGACCAGCCGGGTCGACGGAATGGGCGATACGTCGGAAGACACCGTCCTGCACAAGACCAAATGGTCGGGATCACTCAGCTGTCGTCTGCTTCAGAGCGACACGACCGGAGCGCCGGCGCTTCGGGTCGGTAGCGAGATCACAATCAGCGCCTATCCGGATGGCGACATTTCGGATTATCTGGAGATCTCGGGTTTGGCGCGCGTCAGCAGCATCTCCATGCCGGTTGATCAGGAATCCGATAACCGCATCACTATCCAGTTCACCGGCAAGGGTGAGCTGACACGGGGTGTCGCGGCATGAGCGCCCTGAAGAAACGTATCCGCGACCAGGGCAGTGATATCAAGTGGCGCACCCTGGAGATCGCCGCCTGGGGCGAGCCGGACAATCCGCTGATCGCAAAGGTCAGGACGCTCTCGCTCGATGAGTACAAGTCGTGGTCGGAACGGTTGAAAGACGGCGATCCGGGAGAGCGCGTGCTGCTGGTGATCGACCGGCTGTATGATGAGAAGGGCAAGGCGCGGATCTTCGACACCGCCTCCACCGACGATTACAAGTTGCTTCGCAATGACGCCGATCCTCTGGTGATCGGATCGATCGTCGCCGAGATCATGCGCTGGGGCGACGGGGGCGCCATCCGAAAAAACTGAAACGCGATCCGGCGCTATGGAATGCCTTCGTGGTGGCGGATCGCCTGAACAAGACGCTCGATGAGGTCGGCGCCATGACGATCGAGGAATTCCAGGGCTGGCTGGAATACATCCGCGAAACAGCACCGAAGGAAACATAGGACCGAACATGCCGGATCTTAGCTGGAACATCCGTGCGCGCGATCGCTCGGACGCCGCATTCAATTCGTTCGATCGCCGGGTGCGGACATCCGACGCCGGGGTGCGCCGGCTCGGCGTCTCGATGAATGCGGTCGGCGCTGCCCGCACCAACATTGCTGGAGCCGCCGCGGCTCTCGCCGGAATCGGCGTGAGTGCAGGAGCGGTGCGGTCTGTCGTGGAGGACATGTCGCGGCTTGCGAAGGACGCGGACAAGGTTGGACTGCTGACAGACGAATTCCAGCGCCTGCAGTTCGGTTTTGGTCTTGCCGGCGTCGAGGCCGACAAATTCACAATGGCAATGGAGCAGTTCAACAAGCGACTGACGGAGGCTCAGACAGGAACCGGCAACCTGAAGAAAATCCTCGACGCCAATAACATCTCGCTCTTCGACGCGAATGGCGAGATGAAATCGGTCAATCAGCTGCTGACTGAATATGCCGACCTGATCGCCGGCGCGGAAAGCTCCCAGAACAAGCTTTATCTGGCCACGGAAGCCTTCGGCCGGTCGGGTGGCGATATGGTGCTCGCCATGCGCAACGGCGCCAAGGGCGTGCGGGATCTGGCTGGTGAAGCCGCGAACGCCGGCGGCGTCATCGAGGAGCAGCTGCTGCGGCGGGCCGAGGAATTCGACGATGACTGGACACGGGTCAGCCGTCGCTTTGAGGTCAACATGCAGCAGGCCATTCTCACCGTCGTGGATGCATTCTACGAGATGGGAGACGCAGTCGACTGGATTGAGGAGAAGCTGGGCAATCTTGGAAATGTATCAATCTTCGAGAAACTTGGTAAGCTCGTAGGCGCAAATCAGGACGCCGTGTTCGTGCCTGGCAGGGGCATTGTCACCGATCCGGATGAGATCAAGCAGATTCAGCAACAGCAACAGATGGCCGCCAATCCGCTCGATCCTTTCGGTGGCGCGGGCGATTATCAATATGATGTGCCTCGAACGATGATCCCGGAACCGGCCAATAACAATCGGACAGGATCGGCCAGATCTTCATCAGGCTCCAGTGCGTCCAGCGCCCAGCAAACCATTGATGCCTTGACGTTGGAGATTGAGCTGCTCGGCCGTACGCAAGTCGAGCAGGAAAAGCTGATCCAGCTTCGCGCCGCTGGAGTCGGCGCTTCCTCCGAACAGGGCCAGCAGATTATCGCGCTCGTCGACCGGCTCGAACAAGAGCGCCAGGCAATTGCGGCCGTGGCCGAAGAACAGAAGCAGCTTGAAGAACAGCAGAGAGCCTTTGCGGGTTCGCTACATGCGCTTGCAGACTACGGCATCCAGGCCTTTGAGATCTGGCAGACGGGCGCTGAAGACATGGAAGAGCAGCTCAAAAGGCTGGGCGTGCAAGTTGCTTTACTCGCTGCCCAAGCCCTTCTTCTCGGACAAGGAGCTCTTGCCGGCCTGTTCGGAACAACAGGCGGAGGTCTGTTTGCGGGTTTGTTTGCCGAGGGCGGCGAAATCCCGGCCGGACAGTGGGGGATTGCCGGCGAGGCGGGGGAACCCGAAATCATCAAGGGCCCGGCTACTGTCATCCCGATGTCGAAACTGGTCGGCCCGCGGCTGCAGTCTGGCGCCGCACAGCGTATCGCCGTCGATCTCAACAACAGTATCGGTGTGAGCTTCGACAGTGACGCCGGATTCCGATCCTTCGTGAAAGACCAGGCGGTGCAGACCGTCCGCTCCAGCGCGCCGGCGATCATCGGCGGATCTGTGCAGCAGACGAACAAGCAGCTCCCGCAGGCTATGGCCGAGAAGCAGAGGCGCTACCAGTGACCATACCATCCTGGCCTTCGGCGGTTCTGAAACCTCAGGCGGCGACGCTGCCGCGTCTCGCGCCCAGAACACTATCGGGCGGCGCTTCGGTATCGGGCCGGACGCAGATCGTCGCAAGCGACGCCGGCGTCTGGGCTGCGACATTGTCGAGCGTTCCAGTTTACGACCGCGACACACTGCTCACCTGGCGCGCTATCGAGGCCTGGTGCGATGGCCGGCTGAATGCGATCGACGTCCCATTGCCTGCCTATGAGCAGGCCTATGCTCCCTTCGCGAGCGGTCTCGATTACACCACATTGTTCTCGGCGGTGCCGCACAGCGATGACTCCTATTTCTCGGATGGAAGCGGCTATGTCGGCGGTATTGTTGACGTGACCGTTTCAGGAGATCTAGCGCTTGGCGCGACAGCGATGACGGCGTCGGTCGCCAATGCTCCTCGGCTGCAGCCCGGACAGGTGTTTTCGATCGATCATGCTGGCAAGGGCCCGCGCTGGTATCAGATCAGGTCCTGGGACGAGGACACCGCGGCGATGACGTTTCGGCCGCCGCTCCGCGAGGCCGTGGCCAGTGGCGCCAGACTGAATTTCGACAGGCCGACCTGTCGAATGCGATTGCGCTCCGACGACGCGATGCGGCTCGATCTACAGATGCCCGCCTACGGTTACCCGTCGGTCGAACTTATCGAGGATTTGTAAGTCTTGGCGTTCTTTACCGCCGACGAGATTGAGGCGCTGTCGCAGACTGAAGTGCGTTGTGCGATCCTGACTCAGTTCGACTTCGTGTCGGAGACCGTTCGGGTCTGGAACGGCGAGCGGGATTTGATGGCCGCCGACGAGATTTGGACCCCGCTCTACGGGACCGGTCAGGTCAGCGGCATCCAGTTCTCCAGAGAGCCTGTGTCTGAACGTTTTGAACTGTCTCTTCACGGTGTGGCGGGTGTGGCTCCGGACATCTTTGCAAAAGCTCTTGCCGAAACGGAAGAAGTTGAAGGGCAGGTCGTAACGGTGTTCCTGCAGCTGATCGACGCGGAGTGGCAGACCTACGGATCGCCAATCGCAATCGCCTGGGGCTACATGCGCAAGCCGCGCGTCACCTGGACGCGGCACGAGGAGGAAACCGGCGGCGTGCGTCGCATTGCAATCGCGGCAGAAAACATCTGGTACAATCGGTCTTTACCGCCAGCGGGCCGCTACACCGACACCGATCAGCAGGCGCGCGTTCCCGGCGACCTGATCTGTCAGTTTGTTCCGTCATTGCGGAACAAGGTCTTTACCTATCCCGACTATTGACACGTCCCGACCTATGGATCTCAGAACGTTTCTGGAAATCGAAACGGCGAAACCGTTCGCCTGGGGCGAGACGGATTGCTGCGCCATGGCTGATCGATGGGTGAGCTTGCGCGCCGGGTTCTCGCCGCTTGACCGCTATGGCCGTCGGCATCGCTGCCGCGCAGACGCGATCGCATGGATAGATGACGACGCCCGATACCTGGCGCGTGCGGTGCTTGCGGTCATGCGACACGCCGAACTGAAGCGGACGCGTAATCCTCAGCCGGGCGACGTCGGCCTGGTGCGGATCAGAAACATGCTGGTGATGGCGATCTGCTCGGGTCGGCTGTGGGTCGGCCGTGATGTGAACGGGTTTATGGCGGCTTCATCAAATGGGCTCGCGAGAGCGTGGAGGGTGCCGTGCCGGGAGCAATAACCGCGATTGCCACCATCGCGGCCTCGGTCGCCACCACCACTGCGGCGGCCAATGCGATCTTCTGGGGTGTGACGATCGCCGCCTATACCGGTATCTCGGTCGGGATCAGCTATGTCAGCTCCATCCTGACGAGACCGCAGGAACCGCGGCCGGAGGATGTCCAGCAAAGCACGCGGCAAAACACGGCTGCGCGCGTGCGTCACTATGGCCGCGTGAAAACATCCGGGCCGTGGCTGTTCGCCGCCACCAAACGAGGCGGGTTCCACAAGATTATCGCCCTCTCTCACGGCGAGATCGACGGGATAGAACAGTTCTGGATTGACGATAACCAGGTGACATTGGACGGCAGCGAATTCGTTCAATCCGATCCCTATTTCACGTCGTATGGCGGATCGCGATGCAGCATCATTACAAGGCTCGGCGCGTCTTCTGACGAGCCCTTTACGCCGCCTTTTGATGCATTCACGGAGGATCACAGAGGCGAGGGCATCGCCATGCTGTACTCGGTGCAGCTTCCGGTCGGTGAAGAGGACTACGCCGAGATCTTCCCCAACGGCATCAACACGCTGTTTCGCGTCGTGCTGCGGGGAGCAAAGATCAAAAATCCGACAACCGGCGCGACTGCCTGGGATGATAACGGCGCGAGCGTGATACGCGATTACCTGATCAGTGCGGACGGTATGCGCCTGCCTGAATCAGCCCTGACGACGTCTCTGGCGCAGTTGGGATGGGAGGAAGCCTTTGCGCGGTGCGCCGAGGCGGTGTCCCTCAAGGCAGGCGGTACGGAGGAGCGTTATCGCTTGTGGGGCAGCTATTCCCTGCAGGAGAGGCCGGCCGATGTGATCGGTCGAATGCTTGCCTGCACCGACGGTCGGATCGTGCCAACCGCGGATGGCGGCGTGACGCTGAAGATCGGTACATGGACTGAACCGGATGTGACGCTCGACGAGGACTCGATCATCGACGTGATCGAGCTGACGCGCGGACTCGACATTGAGCAGCGGCCGAACACGATCAGGGCGACCTTTCTCGATCCGGACGCCGATTATGCAACAGGCGACGCCGATCCGTGGGAGGACGAAGACGATATCGTCGCGCGTGGCATAGAAGTCGACGATGTGACCTATCCCATGTCGCCGAGCCATGGGCAGTGCCGGCGACTGATGAAAAAGCGCTGGTACAGGCGCAATCCCGAATGGGCAGGGCGGTTCGCGGCGAACATGAGAGGTCTGGCGCTGATCGGAGAGGACCTGGTTCGCATTCGACTGGAGGCCTTCGGGATCGATCATGTCTTCGAAATCCAGGATCTTGAATTCAATTTCGGGGAGGGCGGTATTCTGCTCGGCGTGGTTCTGGACGTGATCTCGCTTCCGGAAGAATCCGAGGCATGGGCACCAGCGACCGAAGAGGGCGACAAGCCCGAAACGACCGATATCGATGAAGATACAACAGTTCCGGAACCGACCGGATTTGTCGTTACAATAAAGCGGATCTCCGCAAACCTGCCCTATGCGCTGATCGGGTTTGATGCGCCGCCGGCGGAATCTGTCTCCGTTGAGGCCCAGTTCAAGAGAACGGCCGCGAGCCAGTGGATACCGATCTCCGTGTCAAGCGGCGCGACGGAAGCCGAAAGCCCCAACTTGAGTGACGAAACGGAATACGAGTTCCAGATTCGACATATCACGGCTCGCAACAGGCCAAGCGACTGGACCGATTCAATCACAATCACACCGACGACAGATGAGGCCGCACCCGATCCCGTCTCTTCTGTGAGTGCGACACCCGGCGTCGGAGAGATCGCACTGCAATGGACAACACCGGACAACGACAACTTCAGTCGGACGGTGATCCGCCGCAATACGACGAACGATGAAGGCGGCTCGGAAGAAGTGACCGCTTCGCCGGTCTATGGCCCGGTTTCGACGGTCATGGACCTCGTCGAAGGGGAGCTCGACGCCGGGACTTACTACTACTGGATTTATGCAGCCAATGCAGCCGGCGTGGAATCAACCGCCGTCGCAACTGGCTCTGTTGTCGTGGATTGATAGGGAGATATCGACTATGGCGGTTTTGCCATTCGACACCGTTCTGCGTGATTTCGAAATCGACGGTGTTCCATCCTCCGGCGGCCACGCCATATCGAAAGAGGATTTCCGGGACTCTCTGAATGCACTTCAGGTTTTCTTTGCCAGTCGCGAACTGGCTGAAGCAGCGACAGTATCGTCCGCTACTACAACCTTGCTTTTGGCGCACAATGGCAGAGTGCTCTCTTACCTGGAAGAATCAAGCGCTTCTGAGCCGGCGTTGACGACAGCTGACGGCCGGCTCTGGGTTCCAGCCGACGAATTCATTACCTTCGACCATTTCGGCGCTGTGGCCGACAATGCGACTGACTGCAGCGCCGCCATGCAGGCCGCGATCGACTATGCGGCCGCGTTTGATGATGGCGCGACCGTACACGGGTTGCCCGGCAAATATGCGATTGCTTCGCAGCTCGAATGGCTGCCTGGCGTATCGTTCGAGCTCCAGGCCGGATGCGTCATCCGGGCCAAGACCGCAATGTATGCGATGCTAAACGTCGCCACGGGAGCGTCCAGCCGCATCAAGCGTGTCCGGTTCCGAGGCGGCAAGATGGACGCGAACTATCTGGCAGAACGGGTTCTCTTTCTAAAGGATTACGAGGCGGTGGAAATCGCCGATTTTCATTTCACTGATTGCGATGTCAACTACATCCATCTCGGCACCGAGGGACAAAGCGCCAACAACTACGAGGCGCGCATCCACGATGGCCTGCTGGAGCGCTCGGCCGACAACAATTTCGACGTCTCCGGCGCTTCACCGCGCGGCATCTACTTTGACCTTACCGGATCGAACTCGGACGCCCTGATCTCCGACGTGGTGATCCTGGGCTGCAAGACCGGCGTTCAGGGGCAGATCTATGGCTCGATGATATCCCGGGTGCATCCCTGGAGCTACGTGCCGACCACGGGCACGATGGAAACGGCGTTTCGCTTGGTGGGCGACAACAACATAGTTTCGGAATGCTACGCCGACTCGTTTTCGCTCTATGGCTACCACTTCGACGGGGTGCGAAACGTGCTGAACCACTCCCTCACCAACGCCTCGAGCTACCACGACGACGACACGGGCGGCTGTGTCCTGCTCTCCACCGGCTCCTCGTTGTTCGCGACCGGCAATGTGTTTCGTTCTTCCAGCCCCGACCACCGGATCTCGAAAGAGTTTGACGGCGACACCTCCAGCCTGATCGCGGACTCCAACCAGACGCAGAATATCGTCTCGGTTTTCGGAGACCAGGGCATCGGCAAGACGGAAGCTTATGTTGCCTTTACGACGAACACCGGCGCGGATCCTACCATCGAGACCGAGACAAACATCAACGGCATCACCCGCAACAGCGACAGCGATTTCTCAATCACCTTTAATCGGCAGATGGCGAGCACGGCCTTTCAGGTCGTCGTGGAAGCGACGCCGTCATCCTATCCGGGGATCATCATTCCGGTGATCCGTGACAAGTCAGTCTGGATGGCGCGCGTCCAGTTCCTCGACGAGACCGGAGAGTTTGTTGAACCGGCGACTGTGGCTGTGGCGGTGAAGGGGACGGTCACCATCTAAGCATTCGCCGCGGCGCGCATGTCTTCAACATAGTTCCGTCTGAACATCATGATTGAATATGCCGAAGTGTCGGGGTCATGATTGGTGCTGAGTGAAGTTGTGAAGAAGCCGAACCGATATGAGCAAAAGTCGAAACCTTCGACCTCCTCAATTTCACGGTCGTTCTCCCAGACCCAGCTTCTCAATGATAGAAGTGGAACCGTTTTCAGGTTTTTGCCTGCGAAGATAAGCCCGGTATTCGGCATAAACAACATTGCCTCCACGCAACCCTCCTTGTTGAAATAGATACTAAACCCATTCCTGTCGTAAGCGTATTCAAGGCTGTACTCAGGAACATTGCTGAAATACTCGATCATATCCGGAGCGCCGAGGATGTTTGTTATCTCGTCGGTCGTCATTCCGAAGCGCAATGGGCCTGCGCCAATGTAGGGTTGAAAATCGTACTCCATAGTCTATTGCTCAATCCCAATACATTAAAAGCCACCGACTTATCAGATCTGTGCGAAACAACCAATGTTTGATTGAGTGTCGTTCACTCCCTTAATGCGTGCACCTTGCAGGCTGCACACTCAAAAATTCCTGAGAACTCAAGAGGGTCTTGAGACCCTCTCTGACAACCGCTGATTTTCACACCAAAACAATTGAGGTTCCCCATGACGATTTCTATCGGAATCGATCGCTTTGACGCGTGTCATGCAATCACGGCCAAGTGGGAGGGCGGGTGGTCGAACCATGCGGCCGATCCGGGTGGCAAGACCATGTATGGCGTGACGGAGGCGACCTATCAGGCTTGGCTCAAAAAGCGGAAGCTGGCGGCAAAGCCGGTGCGGGAAATCTCTTATTCCGAGGCGCTACGGCTCTATCGCGACGAATACTGGCATCCGACGGCGGTAAAATACAATCTGGTTCCGGGCGTCGATCTTGCCGTCTATGACGCGGCGGTGAATTCCGGTGTGTCGCGCGGCCTGAAATGGCTGAAGGCGAGCGTTGGTTCGCCGGATCACACTGTGACGGCGCGGGCGATCTGCCGCAAGCGGCTTTCCTTCATGCAGAGCCTGAAGATCTGGAAGACCTTCGGCAAGGGCTGGTCGAACCGCGTCGCCGATATCGAGGTCAAGGCCGTCGCCATGGCGGCCGAAGCGATGACGAAGGGCGCGGGAGAAAAGGCGAAGCAGCGCGCGGCGCAGAAGGTCGAGGAGATCGCCCGGCGCGAGGTCGTCGACGGCAAGGACGAGACGGCGTTCAAACAGAAGGCGGCTGCAGCAAGCGGCGCGGGCGGGTCGCTGACCGGCGGCGGGGTCGCGATTGATCCGGCCGGCTTCGATCTGCTGACGAGTTGGATCGTCGGCGGCGTGGCTGCGGCGGCTGTTCTGATCGCCATCGTTCTGATCGTCCAGTCGCGAGCGGCGAACGCGCGGATCGAGGCTTATCGAGAGGTGTTTGCCTAATGGGCGCGCTCGTCTCCAT
>BRLC01000005.1 GCA_024343425.1 Rhizobiaceae bacterium MnEN-MB40S | reverse complement strand
ATCAGCCACCGTTTCGCACTTCGAGACGGCACAGCAAAGTCTCACGAGCAACTCGACGACAGTATTGCGAAATTCGCCACGCTCGACCTATATCGACGCTATCTTGCCGGGCAATATCTCTTTCGAAAATATATCGAAGAGCACTTTATAGGAGGCGAAAAACCGCTCGACGAAACCTGTAACTGGAGACCTCTGACGTTGCTCGACGCCATCCGCAGCGACATGGTTGACCTGAACGTGGCTGAGCCCACTCAAGGCCGTTCGACCGCGCCCTTAGCGACGCCCAACAGAAGTTCGCTGTTGGGTTCACTCTACGTGATCGAAGGCTCGAATATGGGAGCGCGCATGCTCTATCGGGATGCATTGGCGCTCGGACTTGGAGCTGAATACGGCGCAAGCCATCTGACACTCCAGTCCGCGAACAAAAACCGTTGGCCAGACTTTCTCGCGCTGCTGGAACAGTCGGATATCGATATCTCTGTCGCGATCACTTCAGCCAATCATCTCTTCAGTATCGCTTACAAAGCATTCGCAGGTCCGAAATGAGCCGGCAATTCAGCGTTGACCTTACAAATTGCGATCGCGAGCCAATCCACATTCCGGGAAGCATTCAGCCGCATGGCTGCTTGATTGCCTGCGACGGGATTGCCGACACCGTGCTCCGTCATTCGCAAAACACGGCTGATATGCTGGGCGTCGATACAGAAATCAACGGAAAGCCTCTCGGCGACGTCCTCGGCAGCGACGCCACGCACGCGGTCCGAAATGCGCTCAACCGCACGAACGATCCGTCGCGACCAGCCCTGCTCTTCAATACAGCTCTCCAATCCGGGCGCAGCTTTGATATCGCCGTTCACAGGTTCGAAGGAAACTGTATTCTTGAATTCGAGCCGCAACTCTCGGATCCGACACAGCCGCTCGAACTGGCAAGAGAGCTTATCGGCCGCATCTCGTCGATAGACAACATCGACAACGTCGTCAAACATGTCGCGCGCCTTCTCCAGGCGCTGCTCGGATACGACCGCGTCATGATCTACAGCTTCATGCATGACGGATCGGGGCAAGTCATAAGCGAAGCGAAACGCGAACATCTCGAGAGTTTTCTTGGACAGTATTTTCCGGCGTCGGACATTCCTCAGCAGGCAAGAAAGCTCTATCTTCAAAACACGATCCGCGTCATTTCGGACGCTAACTTCAAACCTGTCGTGGTAAGCCCGGTTTTAGATTCAACCGATAAGCCGCTCGACCTTTCGTTCGCTCATCTCCGCAGCGTCTCGCCCATTCACTGCGAGTATTTGCGAAATATGGGCGTTGCTGCATCAATGTCGATTTCCATTATCGTAGACGACGAGTTATGGGGTTTGATCGCCTGCCATCATTATTCGCCTCGGGTCTTGACGATGGCTCAACGCATCGCCGCTGAAATGTTCGGCGATTTCTTTTCTCTTCACCTCAGCGCATTGAAGCAAACTAAAATGCTCGAGGCGGCCACGGACGCCCGCCAGTCACTGGACAGGTTTCTCCGGCTCGCAGTTCGAGCCCAGGACATCGATGCAGTCATTCGCGACAGCATCGACGACTTCGCCCGCCTGATACCCTGCGATGGGGCCGGCATCTGGCTAAATGGAAGCTGGACTTTTCAGGGGTACACCCCTTCTGAAAAACATGTTCCAACGCTCGTGAATTTCGCCAAGAAGGTCTCTGAGGCCGCCGTCTGGGAAACAAACCAGATTTCTAATGAAATTCCGGAAGCGGTCGACTACGCCGCCGACGTCTCCGGAATACTGATAGTTCCACTCTCGCAACGACCTCGCGACTACCTGTTTTTCTTCAGACGCGAGATGGTAAGGACTTTGAACTGGGCGGGAAATCCGCAAAAGACCTATGAGAGCGGTCCCATGGGAGACCGACTAACGCCACGCTCCAGTTTCGACATCTGGAAGCAAACAGTGCATCGGCAGTCCCTTCCATGGACCGACGAGGAACTGGAAATCGCCGAAGCGACGCGAACTGCGCTCGCCGAAGTCGTTCTTCACCATAATGAATTGCTGGTCGATGAGCGGGCAAAAGCTGACGTGCGTCAGCGGATGCTTAATCAGGAGCTCAATCACCGGGTCAAGAACATTCTGGCGGTGATCAATTCTGTCATAGCTCAACCCTCTGACGTGGGACATACTATAGATCAGTATGTGACTGCCCTCAGAGGACGCGTGCAAGCGCTGGCGACCGCCCACGACCAGATAATACGAGGCGATGGCGGGGGCGCTCTGATGCAATTGGTCAGAACGGAGCTGACACCCTTTCGATCTCTTGAATCCACATTTGACGTGAGTGGTCCGGATATTCTGCTTGATGCGCGTTCCTTCTCAGTCATGGCGCTTGTTCTCCACGAACTGCTGACAAACGCCGTCAAGTACGGCTCCTTGTCCACATCCGGAGGAGCGCTCAGCATTCACTGGAAAACTGATGGAGCGGGAAACTGCGTCATCGAATGGAAGGAAAGCGGCGGACCAGAAGCGCGCGCGCCTCAACGTCGAGGTTTCGGTACGGTATTGGTCGAGCGCAGCATTCCCTACGATCTTGGCGGGGAAAGCAACGTCGATTATTCTTCGGAGGGTGTTTCAGCCCGCTTGCTCATTCCTGCGCGTTTTGTGACCATGGGTGAAGAGGCGGACACGGTAGGCCTTAAGCACTTAGCCAATCCAGCGGACATCGAAACACCGGACGGAGATATATCAGCTGCGCGCGTGTTGATCGTCGAGGATCAGATGCTGATCGCGATGGACATCGAACAGATCCTGAGAGATGCGGGGGTCAGTGATTTCGTGACATCAGCCACAGTCTCCGACGCGATCGAGAAAATTGACCGTTTCATACCGACGGTTGCGGTGCTGGACGTCAATCTGGGAACGGAAACCTCCGAAGCGGTGGCCCAGGAACTAAAACGGCGCAGTGTACCATTCGCCTTTACGACCGGATATGGAGAGACCGCCGCCGTGGTCAAACAGTTTCCCGAGGCGCCGGTATTGCAAAAACCATATGACGCCAGGTCAATCGTCAGGACCATCAACAGCATCACCGCTTAGAAACTCCATTGAACGCGATGGCATTGGTTCAAATATGCAGCCCTCTGCCGAGCGCTATCATGGCAGCTTCCGGCAAGGCCTCGCTTTGCGTAGGGTGTGCATGGATTGTGCGTGCAATGTCTTCCAGGCACGCTCCCATCTCGAGAGCCAGCGAAAACGACGCCGAGAGCTCCGATACTTGTTTGCCCACGGCCTGAATACCCAGAACCATTCCGTTATCCTTGCGGGCTACGATGCGAACGAAACCGGTTCGACTTTCCAGCGTGATAGCCCGGCTGTTGACCGATAGAGGGAAATTGGCGACCACAATGTCATCACCCTTACGTTTGGCCTGCTCTGGAAGTAGACCCACGCTGACAATTTCCGGGTCGGTAAAGCAAATTGCAGGAACCGATACCGGGTCGAAAACGCGCCTTTTTCCTGCTATCACCTCGACCGCCACCTCTGCTTGGGCCATGGCCCTGTGAGCCAGCATCGGCTCTCCGGTTACGTCGCCAATAGCGTAGACACCTGTCATGGAGGTTCTGCAGGTCTCATCTACAAGTATGCAGTCACCCGACATGTCGAGCTGCAACTCCTCAAGCCCCCAGTCCTGCAGGTTCGGTTTCCGACCAACAGTAACGAGAACTTTGTCGACGGAAATTTGCGAAGTCCCCTCGCCTTCCGTTTCTATTTCCAGCTTTGCGCCATTTTCTGCAAGTCCGCGCGCACGACTATTGAGATGAACGGCAGCCCCGAGATCTTCCAGGCGTTTTGCTACAGGAACTGACAGGGCCTGATCATATTGAGGCAACAGTTGGCCTGTCGCTTCGATGATCATTACCTCGGAGCCCAGTTTTGCAAAGGCGATTCCGAGTTCCAGGCCGATATATCCGCCGCCTACAACGGCAAGTTTTCCAGGAATGCTTTCAAGCGACAAGATCTCCGTGGACGAAATCACCGCGCCACCAAATGGCAATCCGGGTAACTCAATGGGCGTGGAGCCAGGCGCAAGGATAACGTTTTTCGCTGCTATGCGCATATCGCCGTCATCCGTTTCCACCATGCAATTCTTGCCATCGACCATGCGTCCCGCCCCTGCGATCATCCTGGCTCCGGATTTCTTCAACAGGCCCTCAACGCCCCTGTTGAGCCCGCTGACGACGCCGTCTTTCCAGTTCAATGTCTTTGACCAGTCAAGAGAGGGGTTTTCGACACGAATGCCTATGCTGTTGCCGTCTTTCGCACCGAATGCTGCATAATACTCATCTGCGGCATGGATCAGGGCTTTAGACGGCACGCAGCCGACATTCAGGCAGGTTCCTCCTGCCCTGCTTTTCTCCAAAATTACAGTATCGAGACCAAGTTGGGCGGCTCGGATCGCCGCCACATATCCGCCTGGTCCGGCGCCGAGAACGAGCACTTCGCAGGATATCCGTTCCATACTATTGCTCCATGAACAGGCTCGCCGGGTGTTCCAGCGATTGCTTTATATGCTGAATGAACTGTGCTGCGTCCCAACCATCGATGATGCGATGATCGAAAGAGGAAGACAGATTCATGATCTTTCGTGGAACCAGAACGCCATCAACGTAAACGGGTCGCTGAAAGATCTTGTTGACGCCGACAACGGCGACCTCGGGACTGTTGATGACCGGCGTGCTGACAACTCCACCAATTTGGCCGAGACTGGAAATCGTTATAGTCGATCCGGTAAGCTCGTCGCGTTTTATCGACCCATCCCGCGCCGCTGAAGACAGTCGACTGATTTCGCTCGCGATCGACCAGATGTCGGAAGCCTCGGCATGCCGAACAACCGGGACCATCAGTCCTGAATCCGTCTGTGTCGCCATGCCGATATGCGCCGCGCCGAACTCATGAACAATACCCGCTTCATCTTCGAAGTGAGCGCTGAACTTCGGATAAGCTTTGAGTGCATGCACAATGGCGATCATCAGAAACGGAAGAACTGTCAGACGCGGTTTATCCTCCCTACGGCGTTCATTCATATGGTGACGCAGGGATTCCAACTCGGTCATGTCCACCTCATCGACATAGGTTATGTGAGGGATGCGGCGGACTGCGTCCTGCATGCGTTCCGCGATACGCCGACGCAACCCGACGATGGCGTGCTCTCTGACGCTCGTGTCCGGCTTGGCTCCGGTACGCGTTGCGACAGTCCCTTCACCAGCAATAAACGCATCCAGATCTTCGTGTAAAATCCGGCCCGCCGGACCTGAGCCGCGGACGTAAGCCAACCGAATGCCGGCGTCCATGGCGCGTTTACGCACGCTTGGCGATGCAACGGGTTTCTCACCTTCCGGTCGGGGCAACCGTCCTTGCGCCAGCGCAGGATCAGACTCATGACGCAATTTCGAGCGCGGAACGCTTGCCTGTTCGGATTTTATCTCTTTAGTTTCAGCCGATCTGACAGGCTTCTGAGCCTCCTCTTTTCCGACAGAGACCTGCACGCCTTCTTGGGATTTCTCCTCCTCATCCTCGCCTGTCGCCTGATCACCGGAAACGTCTTCTGTCTCTATGACGGCGATGACCGTTCCCACCGGCGTCATCTGACCAACCTCGCCATTCAATGAAACGATCCTGCCATCGACAGGCGTTGGAATTTCAACCGTGGCCTTGTCAGTCATGACGGACGCGAGGATGTCATCTTCGCGGACGGCGTCGCCAACCTCAACAGACCACTCCACGATTTCCACCTCGGTAATGCCCTCGCCGACATCCGGCATTTTCACGGAACGCCGGCTCATGACGAAGCCTCCATCAGGTTCGCAAGTTCACGCCCAACCCGTTCCGGCCCCGGGAAATAGTGCCATTCCTGGGCGTGCGGATAGGGCGTGTCCCAGCCTGTGACACGTACGATAGGAGCCTCGAGGTTATAGAAGCACTCTTCCTGGATCTGCGCGGAGAGCTCGGCCCCGAAACCAGAGGTGCGGGTCGCCTCGTGCAAAATCATGCAACGCCCCGTCTTCCGGACCGAATTGACGATTGTATCAATGTCGAGGGGAAGCAAGGTCCGCAAATCGATTATTTCGGCGTCGATACCGGTCTCGTTCGCCGCTGCTTCGGCGACAAAGCACATGGTTCCGTAAGTTACTATCGTGGCGTCCGAGCCATCTCGCACCAGCCGCGCCTTGCCGATGGGCACCGTATAGTGATCCTCAGGCACCTCACCCTGCGGATGTCCCGCCCAGCTTTGCGCCGGACGGTCCGGGTGACCATCGAACGGGCCGTTGTACAGGCGTTTGGGCTCGAGAAAGATAACCGGATCATCATCTTCGATCGCAGATATCAGAAGACCTTTCGCATCGTATGGCGTCGAAGGAACGATTGTCTTCAATCCGGAGACATGGGTGAAAAGCGCTTCCGGACTCTGGCTGTGCGTCTGACCACCAAAAATACCGCCGCCACAGGGGCTTCGGATTGTCATCGACGCCGTGAACTGTCCGGCGGATCGGTAACGCAGCCGCGCGGCCTCCGAAACAATCTGGTCGTAAGCCGGATAGATATAGTCCGCGAACTGCACTTCGACGCAGGGGCGCAAGCCGTATGCCGCCATTCCGATACCGGCGCCGACAATACCGCTCTCGTTGATCGGACTGTCAAACACGCGCGAAGAGCCGTACTTCTCCTGCAATCCGGCGGTGCATCGGAACACGCCCCCGAAGTAACCGACATCCTCGCCAAACACCACGACGTTCTCGTCACGTCCCAGCATCACATCCATGGCGCTTCGGATCGCCTCGATCATAGACATCTGCGCCATGGCTAGACCCCAAGCTCCCGCCGTTGTTTGCGCAGGTGCGGAGGCATCTCCTTGTAGACGTCTTCGAAGATGTCGCGATCGCTGGCCCCCTCTCCCATGACCCCGTATCGTTCCGCCTCCTTTGCCGTCAGCCGCATCTCTTCATCGAACTCGGCTTCCGCCTGTTTGTGTCGCTCCTCGCTCCAGAGTCCGCGCTGTATAACATGGTTCTTCAACCTCAGGATCGGATCGCCCAGTGGCCAGGCCGCCGACTCTTCTCTCGGCCTGTATTTGCTCGGATCATCCGAAGTCGAATGTGGCGCCACCCGATAGGTAACCCACTCGATGAGTGTTGGTCCAAGATTCCGCCGGGCCCGTTCAATGGCCCATTTGGAGACCTGGTGCACGGCTATGAAGTCATTGCCGTCGACGCGCAAAGAAGGAATTCCGTATCCAAGCGCTCTTTCGGCGAATGTCGCAAGGTCTCCGCCGGCGATGCCTTGATAGGACGAAATGGCCCACTGATTGTTGACGATGTTGAGAACCACCGGAGGCTGATAGACGGACGCATTGACGAGCGCTGCGTGGAAATCATTTTCAGCGGTGGATCCGTCGCCGATCCAGCCGGTAGCGATCTTCGTGTCGCCCTTGATCGCAGACGCCATCGCCCAACCGACCGCATGGATGTATTGCGTGCCAAGGTTCCCTGAAATCGTAAAGAATCCGTAGTCCCGCGCAGAATAGAGCACCGGGAGCTGCCGGCCATGCAACGGATCCCGTTCGTTCGACAGGATCTGACAGATCATGTCAACAATCGGATAGTCCTGACAAATCAGCAGTCCCTGCTGACGATAAGTCGGAAAATTCATGTCGCCGAGTGAAAGCGCGAGTTGCTGGCCGATAGCGATCGCCTCCTCGCCAGTGCATTTCATGTAGAATGATGTCTTGCCCTGTCTCTGCAAGGTCATCATCCGCTCGTCAAATGCGCGTGTCCGCATCATCGAGCGCAAGCCATGCAACAGGAGGTGTGTATCGACGTCGCCTGCCCAGGGACCAACCGCTTCCGCTTTGCGGTTCAGCACCCTGATAAGCGATGTCGCCAGATCTTTCATGTCATCCGGGTCGCTATCAATTTCAGGGCGTCTCACGGCGCCTGCTTTGGGAACGTCGAATTTTGAAAAATCTGGTTCGCCACCAGGACGCACAGGCGGTTCCGGAACTCTGAAAGTGAGCGGAGAATAATCTGGCACAGCAACCTCCCATGCGAAACGACAGAGGTCGAAGAAGCTTCCTTCGCCTCCACAATTCAATAATGTGCATCGGAAGCTTCCGGCGGCAAGTAGCCTGCCAATGAAAGAAATATAATAACGCGGGGCCAATATCCGAAGACACAGCATTTCACCGATCAGGCGCTGAATGCCGGTTTCTTACGTGTCCCGTTAAAATCAAAGTATACCCGATAACCTATGATTCGGCGGGCTTACCGTAGATCTCGTCCGCGCGACGCTCGAAGGCTTCTGCAAAAGTGCAGAATGCGCGATCAAACATGGATCCCATCACCAGCCCCAACATACGGCTCTTGAACTCATACTCTATGTAAAATCCGACGTCGCAACCAATCTTTGCGTCGTGAAATGTCCAGCGATTGTCGAGATACCGAAACGGTCCATCGAGATATTTGACATCGATAACCTTGTTGTCCGGATCGAGCAAAACCTGACTGGTGAAGGTTTCCCTGATGGCTTTGTATCCGACCGTCATGTCGGCAATCAGCAATGTCTTGCCGTCGCGTTCCTTTTGCTTGCGGATACGCAGCGCTTCACAGAGCGGCAGAAATTCTGGATATCTCTCGACATCCGCCACAAGGTCGAACATGTTTTGCGGCGTGTGCCCGACGCTGCGTGTCGTTTCGAATTTCGGCATGACCGACCGATATCAGGCTTTCAGTCCGTTTCGCGCAGCCCGTGCAGCCTGCAATTTGGCGAAATCATCTCCGGCATGGTGTGACGAGCGGGTGAGCGGACTGGCCGACACCATCAGAAAACCTTTCGAATAGGCGATTGTCTCATAGGCCTTGAATTCGTCAGGCGTCACAAACTTCATCACCTTGTGATGCTTTCGCGTCGGCTGCAAATATTGGCCAATTGTGAGAAAATCAACATCTGCAACGCGCAGATCGTCCATCAACTGCAAGACTTCGTTCCGCTCTTCGCCCAGACCCACCATGATGCCCGATTTGGTGAACATGTCAGGGTCAAGTTCCTTCACGCGCTGCAGAAGCCGGATGGAGTGGAAATAGCGCGCGCCTGGCCTGACAGTCAGATAATTGGACGGAACAGTCTCCAGATTATGGTTGAAAACGTCCGGTCGGGCGCTGACGACTTTCTCGAGAGCACCAGGCTTGCGCAGAAAATCAGGCGTCAGAATCTCTACCGTCGTATGAGGAGAGGCTTCCCGGATTGAAAGGATCGTATCGTAGAAATGCTGAGCGCCTCCGTCGTCTAGGTCATCACGGTCGACAGACGTGATAACGACGTGCTTCAGCCCCATCTGGAACACGGCCTTCGCGACATTTTCCGGTTCGTTGTCGTCGAGCGCCGTCGGTCTGCCGGTAGAGACATTGCAGAAAGCGCATGCCCGGGTGCAAATTTCTCCCATGATCATGAAGCTGGCGTGTTTCTGCTGCCAGCAACCGCCTATATTGGGACAGCCCGCCTCCTCGCATACCGTGACGAGGTTGTTGCTTTTCACGATATCCTTAGTCTCAAGATATCCTTTTGACGTAGGCGCCTTTACCCTGATCCAGTCCGGCTTGCGCTGTATTTCGGTATCGGGCCTATGCGCTTTCTCAGGATGGCGCACCCGCTTTGCATTTCCCGAAACCGTATCGACAACCGTAACCATACCACTCAAAATCCGTTATTTATCGTCCGGCAAGCAATGCAAACAACCACAGCACCACCACCGCGCCCACTGTGGCGACGATCAAGGTGCCGAGAAATCCATAGAACTCAAGTCCAACCGCATTTGCTAGAAGACCGCCTACGAATGCGCCTATCAGTCCGACCACTAGATTTTTGATTAGACCGCCTTTGCGATCCATAACGCGTTGAGCAATCCAACCGGCCAGCAGGCCGACGATAATCCAGAGTATCCAGCTCACTTCAAATCTCCATTTGGCGCGTTAAACCCGCAGGTCAAGCATTGAGCACGCGGTCATAGGCGTCAAGCACGCTTTCCTTCATCATTTCCGACAATGTGGGATGCGGGAACACGGAATGCATCAGCTCTTCTTCCGTCGTTTCCAGATTCATGGCGACCACGAACCCTTCGATCAGTTCCGTCACTTCCGCGCCGACCATATGGGCGCCGAGCAATTGTCCCGTCTTCTTGTCGAAAATAGTCTTGACCAATCCCTGGTCCTCGCCAAGCGCGATCGCCTTTCCGTTCGCCACGAACGGAAACCGTCCAACGCGGATTTCGTATCCGGCTTCCCTGGCTTTCGCCTCAGTCATCCCCACGCTGGCGACTTGCGGATGACAATAGGTGCAACCCGGTATCATCGACTTGTCCAGCGGATGGACTCCAGGCACGCCCGCGATCTTTTCCACGCATATGACGCCTTCGTGCTCGGCCTTGTGCGCCAGCATCGGCGGACCAGCGACATCGCCGATTGCGTAAATGCCTTCGATATTTGATTTGCCGTAGCCGTCTATGACGACGCATCCGCGATCCGTCTTGACGCCGAGTTCCTCAAGCCCGAGGTTCTCGATATTGCCCTGAACGCCCACCGCGGAAATCAGCCGGTCCGCCTCTATCTTCTGTGTCTTTCCATCCTTTGTCTCTACGTGCGCGGTAACGCTGTTCCCCGCCTTGTCAACCTTGGAGACCTTTGCTTCCGTGATGATCTTGAGACCCTGTTTTTCGAGTTGCTTGCGCGCGAAACCGGAAATTTCGGCGTCCTCGACCGGCATGATGTTCGGCATCAGCTCAACGACTGTGACATCTACACCCATGGCGTTGTAGAAGCTGGCGAATTCAATGCCGATAGCGCCGGAGCCCATGACAAGAAGCTTCTTCGGCATTTCCGGCGGCACCATGGCTTCGAAATAGGTCCATATCAGCTTGCCGTCAGGCTCTATTCCCGGCAGCGCGCGCGGTCTTGCGCCAGTCGCGACGATAATATGTTTGGCCGTGTAGATTCCTTCGCCCAATGTGTTCTTGGGAGGGGCATTCTGCGGCTCCATTGGTTTCTTGCCTGGTTTGGAGACCTTGATCTCGGCCGGCGCGCCACCCTTGCCGGCTTTGGTCAATTTCGCCTCGCCCCAGATCACGTCGATCTTGTTTTTCTTCATCAGGAAACCGACGCCTGTGGTGAGACGACCGGAAACGCCGCGAGACCGTTTTACAACCGCCTGGAGGTCCGGTGAAATCGTGCCTTCAAGCTTGAGGCCGTAAGCGTCTGCATGTTCGGCGAGATGAAGCACCTCTGCCGACCGAAGCAGCGCTTTTGTCGGGATACAGCCCCAGTTCAGGCAAATCCCCCCAAGATGCTCTCGCTCGACGATTGCTGTTTTCAATCCAAGTTGCGCCGCACGGATGGCGCATACGTAGCCGCCAGGTCCGGATCCTATGACAATGACATCGTAACTGTTGGACACTTTATGTCTCCTTGTCTTTGCTCGGGAACAGCGAACGCCGCAGGCGTTCCCGCTATTCAGGCGTTTCGAAGCGCAATCCCGGTCATCAGAAGACTGATCCCGTTGAATATCAGTTCAACTCCAAGAAACAGACCGAGCACTGTTACCGCCGCCCAGGGAAAATCTGCAAAGATGACGATTCCGATAACAATCGACAAAACACCGGAAACCAGCACCCAGACCCATCCGGCCATGGAGCGAAGCGAGAACGAATATGCGATCTTGAAGCCCCCCATGAGGAACATCAAAATACCGACCATAACTGTGAGTGTGGCCGCGCCTTCCAGCGGATTCTTGATCAGAATGGCGCCAACAAGCACGGAGACCACACCAACAATCGCCGACCACAGCACGCCTCCCCAGCCCTGCATTGAGAATGCCTGCGCGAGTTGGAGTATGCCGATAAGGATGAAGAAGATTGCTGCAAGCGTTTCCGCCGCTATCGTCGCCTTGAGTGGATTGGCGAAACACAAAATCCCACCGACAAGCGATATGACGCCCAGCAACACAAGCCAGCCCCAGGCTTTTTTGAGCCTCTGAATGAACTCGTCAGCGGTATTTTCACTGCTGTCCGGCATTGCGACCTCCTGAGTTGCTGCCACTCGATGTTTTAGACGAGCATTCCCATCGGGTTCTCGATGTAGCGTTTGAATGCGGAAAGCAATTCGGCTCCCAGCGCGCCGTCTACCGCCCGATGGTCGGTCGACAGGGTCACTGACATGACAGTGGCCACCACGACTTCGCCGTCACGCACGATGGCGCGCTGCTCGCCAGCGCCGACAGCGAGTATGGTCGCATGCGGAGGATTGATGACTGCCGAAAAGTTCTTGATGCCAAACATGCCCAGATTGGAGACCGCGGACGAACCGCCCTGATACTCTTCCGGCTTCAGTTTGCGCTCCCTTGCGCGCGCGGCCATATCCTTCATTTCATTGGAAATGACCGAAAGCGTCTTTTGTTCGGCCTTGCGAACAACGGGCGTGATCAGCCCTCCGGGAATGGAAACAGCCACGCCGACATCGCTGTGCTTGTGAAGCACCATGGCGCTTTCGGTCCATGAAGCATTGGCAGCGGGAATGTCACGCAGAGCAAAGGCGAGCGCCTTGATGATGAAATCATTGACCGACAGTTTGTAAGCCGGCTTTCCATCAATGGCCGGCGCTGCGGCGTTAAGATGTTGACGCAGTTCCAGAAGAGCATCGAGTTCGCAGTCGACCGACAGGTAGAAGTGCGGAATGCTCTGTTTGGACTGAACGAGCCGCTTGGCGATCGTCTTGCGCATATTGTCATGCGGAACGAGTTCGTAGGAACCCTCTTCAAATAGTTTGAGGGTCTGGTCATCAGACATCGCAGGAGCCGCAGCTGGCGTCGCTGGCGCGCTTGCCGGTTTTTGTTCGATGGCGGGAGCAGCGCCTCCGGACATTGCTGCCTCTACATCGCGTTTGATGATGCGGCCGTGCGGTCCGGACCCTTTGACAGACGAGAGATCTACACCTGCTTCTTTGGCAAGACGCCTGGCAAGCGGAGACGAGAAAATCCGGTCTCCGGATGTATCCTTCGCCGCAGGCGTCGATGGCGCAGGAGACGCATCCGTCACCGGTGGCGCAGCTTTGTCTTTCTCAGGCTCTTTCGAAGGCTTTGAAGAAGGCGTCTCTTGCTTGGACTGTTCGGAAGCCGCGGCTGAAACATCCTCTCCCTCTTCCGCCAGAATCGCGATCGGCGCATTGACCTTGACGCCCTCGGTGCCGGCTGGAACGATAATTTTTGCGACCGTTCCTTCGTCGACAGCCTCGACCTCCATGGTCGCCTTGTCGGTTTCAATCTCCGCGATTACATCACCAGGCGCAACGCTGTCGCCTTCTTTCACAAGCCACTTGGCGAGGTTGCCCTCCTCCATAGTCGGAGAAAGCGCAGGCATGGTAATTTCTATCGACATGTTCGCCTCCCTCAGGCTGTGTAGGTCACGGCTTTGACGGCTTCGATCACCTCGGCGGTGCTGGGCAGCGCCAGTTTCTCGAGATTTGCCGCATAGGGCATGGGAACATCCCTTCCGGAGATTGTCGCAACCGGCGCATCGAGATAGTCAAAAGCCTGCTGCATTACTCTGGTTGCGATTTCCGTGCCAACCGAGCTTTGCGGAAAGCCCTCCTCCACCGTGACAAGGCGTCCGGTTTTCTTGACGGATTCGATGACGGTTTCGATATCCATCGGGCGAATCGTCCGCAAATCGATGACTTCGGATTCGATCCCCGATTTGGCAAGCTCGGTCGCTGCCTCGTCGGCATATGTCATCCCGATGCCGAAGGACACGATGGTCACATCCGAACCGGATCTGTGAATGCGCGCCTTGCCGATCGGCAGAACAAAGTCGTCCAGTTTTGGAACATCGAAGGAATGGCCGTAAAGCAACTCATTCTCGAGGAAGATTACTGGATTGGGATCGCGTATCGCCGCCTTTAACAAACCCTTCGCGTCTGCCGCGGTATAGGGCATCACAACCTTCAGTCCGGGTATGTGACTGTACCATGAGGCATAGCATTGGGAATGCTGCGCGGCGACGCGCGCCGCAGCGCCATTCGGTCCGCGAAACACGATCGGCGCTGCCATCTGCCCGCCGGACATATAATGGGTCTTGGCGGCGGAGTTAATGATCTGGTCTATCGCCTGCATGGCGAAATTGAAGGTCATGAACTCGACGATCGGCTTTAGTCCAGCCATTGCCGCGCCGACGCCAACGCCGGCGAATCCATGCTCGGTTATCGGCGTATCGACAACACGCTTGGGACCGAACTCGTCCAGCAGACCTTGCGTGACCTTGTAAGCGCCCTGATATTCAGCGACTTCTTCGCCCATGACAAAGACGTCCGGGTCGGCGCGCATTTCTTCCGCCATGGCGTCCCGAAGCGCCTCGCGAACTGAGATCGACACCATTTCCGTACCGGATGGTATGTCTGGATCCGACGCAACTTCCGCTTTTGGCGCAACCTCGGCAGGCTTTGCTTGAGGCGCTGGCGCTTCAACCGCTTCCTTCGGCTTCTCATCGGCAGGCTTGGCGGAGCTCTCGGCGTCCATCGCGCTTGCGTCCTCGTCTTCCCCCAGCAGAATGGCGATCACAGAATTGACCTTTACCCCTTCGCTGCCTTCCGGAACGACGATCTTGCCGATCGTGCCTTCGTCAACAGCTTCAACCTCCATGGTCGCTTTGTCAGTTTCGATTTCTGCAATCACGTCACCCGCGGTGACTGAATCGCCTTCCTTTTTCATCCATTTGGAAAGCGTGCCCTCCTCCATCGTCGGAGAAAGGGCTGGCATGAGAATATCTGTCGGCATGGCTTCCTCCGTTCCTACCTGAGTATATCCGTGTACAGTTCCGACGGATCCGGCTCTGGATCGGATTGAGCAAATTCTGCGCTGTCGGCGACAACCTCGCGAACGCTCTTGTCGATGGATTTGAGTTCGTCTTCGCTGGCCCACTTCATTTCCAGCAGACGCGCCTTGACCTGCTCAATGGGGTCATGCTCGGATCGCATCTTCTGAACTTCGTCCTTGCTGCGATATTTCGCCGGATCAGACATCGAGTGGCCGCGATATCGATAGGTCAGCATTTCGAGGATGATCGGGCCTTTGCCAGAGCGGCAATGTTCGGCTGCGGCGTCGGCCGCCGCCTTGACGGCGCGCACATCCATACCATCGACCTGATAGCCAGGGATCGAGAACGATACGCCGCGTTGCGAAAAGTCAGTCTGCGCAGAGGCTCGCGCTACAGAAGTTCCCATGGCGTATCGGTTGTTTTCGACGACGTAGATGACCGGAAGACGCCAGAGCTCCGCCATGTTGAAGCTTTCGTAAACCTGCCCCTGATTGGCGGCTCCGTCGCCGTAAAATACAGCGCTCAGATTGTCGTTTTCGCGATAGCGATTGGCGAAGGCCAGCCCGGTGCCAAGCGGCACCTGCGCGCCGACGATCCCGTGCCCGCCGTAGAAATTCTTTTCCGTCGAGAACATGTGCATGGAGCCGCCCTTGCCCCGTGAGTACCCGTTACGCCTTCCGGTAAGTTCGGCCATAACCCCGCGTGGCTCCATGCCTGAAGCAAGCATATGACCGTGATCGCGATAGCCTGTGATAATCTGATCGCCCTCTTTGAGCGCCATCATGACGCCGGTAATGACGGCTTCCTGACCTATGTAGAGGTGGCAAAATCCGCCGATGAAACCCATGCCATACAACTGGCCCGCCTTTTCCTCGAAACGGCGTATGAGCAACATGTCGCGATAAGCCTGGAGCTCCTGCTCCTTGTCGAAATCCGCGATATCCTTGCCGATGGCCGGCTTTTTCGCTCGAGATTTGCGGGTTGTTGACGCGGCGGTTTTGCGCGGAGCCATTCTCGTCCTCCCTGTGTTTTGTTACAGAAAGTCTACGGGACGAGTCCGATATCAGCAAGTGCGATTATGCATAACACACATGAATGCCAAGCAATTGTTTTTTATTGGAAAACTTAATATTAACTCGATTTTGATTAATTCACTAATCCAGATATATGGTGATCTCGGTGGGACGCGACACATTGAGTTCATTTCGAGCGCGCTCATCCAGCATGTCGCGATCGAATGTGCCGTCTTGCAGAAGCAGAATACGTCTCTGCATTGAATTCCTCGTTAGAACCAGCCTATCAAGCTCTTCCTGAAGGAGGGCCGACTGCTGTTCAAAACCCTCCTTTGCAAGGAGCCCTCGCCCTCCGTGAATTGAGTGATATCCGAAATAGCTTATAAAGCCGGCCGCTATAACCGGAACGAGGTATCGTCCTGTATTGCGTATCTTTTTTTGACGCGTCGACATCAATCAGACAATTCGAAACTCATGCGGAGGGGGCGTATCGATCCCCGGTGCCCGACTATGTACGCTCTAGCTTAACAACGTATTAGCAGCAGGTGATTTTGTAGGCCTCAGACGAGAGCGTAAATATTTAGGCCGGTCAGTTTTCCATGGATCGTCATGAGATCCAGTTAGGAAATAGCACCGCCTGACAATCGGTGTTTGATTTCAGCTCTCGGAAACAGATACCCCTGAGCATGGGTTGCGCCGGCTCTGCGGACCAATATCAATTGCTCAGGCGTTTCAACGCCCTCCACGACCACAACAGGCGCAGTGCATGATGCAAAACCGACAATGCAGTCCAGATTGCTGACGCCGTCTTTTCCGACACGAAGTTTTCTCATTATTGACGCGTCTATCTTGACGATGTCCGCATCGATAAAAAGAAGTGTGGACGGACTGAAATGCCCCACGCCGAAATCGTCTACGGCCACCCGGCAACCGAGATTCTGAACCTCGGAGAACCGCTTTCGCGCCTCATAGCGGTCAATGCCGAGTGGCCGTGTCTCTGTGACTTCAAGCACTAGTCTATTCGCCACAGAGCTGTATTTCGAAATCAGCCCGATGATGCTGTTCCAGGTATTTGCATCGGACAGAGTTTCCGCTGATATATTGCACCCGAGGACAGCGCTGCAATCGGAGCACAGTTCTTCAAGCACTTGACACATCACACACCGGTCCAATGAAGCGATCTCTCCAGACGCTTCAACTGCCGGCACAAACTCCGACGCCATACGCACGCAACCCGCCGTATCAACGAGGCGGGCTAGACATTCCGAATAAAGAGTGGCGCCAAGATCCTGGACATCGACGATCCTTTCGGCTTGCAGGACGATGCGGTCCTCAGCCAACGCATCCCGAAACATCGAAAGACCAGGCTCCGAGGAAACGTCGTCCCGTACGGGCTCTACACCCTTTAGTCCACTCGAATACATCTGAATTGCCAAAATCTGAGAGTTCGCCCTATGAGACTCGCAACGTCACGCGACGCTGCCGCCTCAACCCCATATCATCTACATATAGGCAGCTTCTGCAATCCAAGATTTCTGAAAATTCTAAAATTTTTCAACCTATAGGTTGAAATAGTTGAAAAAAACGAGCATTTCTTGATATGACACCAATAGGGCGAATGAGCGTTATTCCCTATATTGATACATCTTGGATACTGAAAGACCAAATCAACAACCATAACACGAATATGAAGGCGGACGAACGTTTCCCGTCCAGTAATAAAGGGCAGCCACCAACAACGAATCCGAAGGATGAAATGCGCTAGTCGCCGATGACATTCACGTAACTCTGATATTGAAATATACGTAAAACATACGAGCGTTTTTTAATATTACCGTTAATATACATAATTGATATCCGCTGATTTCTTACTTTTGAACTTTCTAATAAATAATATAATTTGAGCAACCTTAAAATGATTGAAAATATTACTTATAAAATTGATAGTCGTACATATGACGAAAATCTTTATTGCGATATGCGTGTTTTTCTTACCAATAAAATCAAATTCCACTATAACCATGCGAATATTCTTGGAAAGTGCGAATGGCAGGTAACCGCAGACTACCATACCGTTTATGTTTACCTTGGAAAACGTCTGCGTACATTTCAAGCATTGATAGAAGGCGGGCATTGGCGCGTCAGTCTACCGATTGATGGCGACATATGGATTGTGCCTGCTGGCAAGACATTCAAGGTGCAGTTGCAAGGCGCTCAGTTCCAGTTCGCCGAACTGCGGATAAAACAAAGCGCGTTGAACGAATTTTCGACAAATCCACCTTCTGACCTGCACCTCGAAGCAAAACTGGCGCTCAGAGACGAATTGATTCATCTCGGCTTGAGGCAGTTGGCCGAGGTGTCTGAAGAGCCGGATAAAACCGACATGGCTTTCGCAGCCAGCCTTTTGGAAACGATGTGTCGTTACATCTGCAAAAAATACACGGCCAGCGCCACAACTTCTTCAAAAAACAAAAGCTACGGACCGCTGACGCCGGACCAATATGTCGCTGTGGAACGCTTCATCGACGAACACCTCAGTGAAAAGATTACGCTTGACCAGCTTGCAAAAATCACCGGTCAAACATCCAAACGCTTCCTGTCCGATTTCACGCAGACGGCCGGCAAAACGCCAATTCGGTTTGTTATCGGAAGACGAATATCAAAGGCGCAATCGCTGCTGTCCTGCACCGCTATCGACATCACAGACATCGCCATGATGACCGGCTTTTCCAGTCACGCGCATCTGACGAGCACCTTCAAGAACCTGATCGGCGTCAGCCCAAGCCAATACCGGCGGCGGCTACGCGAAACCTGATTATGCGCGCAGAATTGACTTTCCGGCATACATGGCCTGGTCACCAAGCATTTCGGCAATTCGAATCAGCTGATTGTATTTCGCCAACCGGTCCGACCGCGCCAGAGAACCGGTCTTGATCTGACCGCAATTCGTGGCGACGGCCAGGTCTGCGATGGTGGAATCCTCTGTCTCGCCGGATCTGTGAGACATGACAGCCGTGTAGGACGCCCGATGCGCAGTATCAACCGCGTCGAGCGTTTCCGTAAGCGTGCCGATCTGATTAACCTTGACGAGGATGGAGTTGGCGACGCCCATCCCTATTCCGTCACGCAGACGCGCCGAATTCGTAACAAACAGGTCATCGCCGACCAGTTGGCACTGCGCGCCGATTTTCTGGGTCAACGCCTTCCATCCGTCCCAGTCGTCTTCAGCCATCCCGTCTTCGATCGATATGATCGGATAACTTCCGACAAGTTCCGCGAGATAGTCCGCCATTGCCTCTGGCTCGAGAGTACGTCCCTCACCTTTCAGGACATAGTTTCCGTTGTCGAAAAACTCCGTCGACGCGCAGTCGAGCGCCACGAACATGTCCTCGCCCGGCCTGTAACCGGCTTTCTCGATCGACTTCATGATAAAATCGAGCGCGGCGGGCGCGCTGGCTATGCCCGGAGCAAAACCACCCTCATCGCCAACATTCGTATTATGGCCCTCGGCGGAAAGCTCCTTTTTCAGCGTGTGGAAGACCTCCGAACCCATTCGCACGGCGTCGCCAATCGAATCAGCGCCAACCGGCATGATCATGAATTCCTGGAAATCGATCGGGTTGTCGGCGTGTTCGCCGCCATTGATGATATTCATCATCGGCACGGGAAGCACATGCGCGTTCGAGCCGCCAATATACCGGAAGAGCGGCAGCCCCGCCGCTTCTGCAGCCGCTTTGGCGACAGCAAGCGACACGCCGAGAATGGCGTTGGCTCCGAGCTTGGATTTGTTCGGCGTGCCATCCAGTTCGATCATGACCTTGTCGATATGAATCTGGTTTTCCGCGTTCAGGCCGGCGACTGCATCAAGAATGGGGCCATTGACCGCTCCGACGGCGCCGAGCACGCCCTTGCCAAGATAACGACCGCCGCCATCACGCAATTCAACCGCCTCGTGCGCCCCAGTTGAAGCGCCGGATGGCACCGCGGCGCGACCAAACGATCCATCTTCGAGCAACACGTCAACCTCCACCGTGGGGTTGCCCCGGCTATCCAGAATTTCGCGGCCGACAATATCGATGATTTCGGTCATGACAGATTTCCTTTTCGATGGCAGGCGGAAGAAGGTAGAAAGTCTTTTAGGCAACATCCCGCAAAACGCAACGCCGCCAATGTTCTAATTTGCAATTACGGGCTTGTTAGCTGTTGCTTCAATCGCCTTGTATAACCATGGCCGCGCCACGTTCCTCCGACACGTCGCCGAGAGTCAATCTGGCGCGCTCGATAGCGAACTTGCAATGTTCCACCAACTCTTCACTGAACCGGGCCCGCAGCTCAGGATCGGACTGCAACAAAACTGCATCCACCAGCGTTCTCAACAATCTCAACACGATGTGGCGTACGACATAAAGATCCGTCGCGTCGAGCTCGGGCAAATACAAATTGAGGTACTGGTTCACGAGCTTCTCGATCTTTTCCTCGGCACTGCTTTTTACCTCCTCATGTCGCCTGTTTATTCGAGCAAACTGGAGAAGCGGTATGAAACCGGGATGATTTTCGGCGTTGTTCAGATACAGGAAAATCAGACGCCTGATCGGATCGTCGCCATCTTTTCCGTGATCGCCGCGTACCGCTTCCTCCTCGATTTGAGCAGCCAGCCGCTCGAACATGCGCTCATAGGTTTCCAGCGCCATTTCCGTCCGATTCGAAAAATACTGGTAGATCGTGCCCACGGCCATGCCGGAGTGTTTGGCGACCGCGGTGGTCGTCAGCGCCTCAACCCCGTCGCGCGCCACAAGTGTTTCCACCGCGTCGAGGATGGTCTCTACTTTTTCTAGCGAACGTTTCTGTCGCGGTTGCCGTCGACCATTGACCGGATTCATGTCCATAACGAACTATAGGACGCTGTAATCAACCAAATCAAACGGGAATATGAAGCGCCTTCATGTTCGTTGAACAGCACACGCCCACGTGGTACCTTGAACCGGCATAAGGATAGAGATCATGTTTCACTCATTGCTTGCAACGGTTTGCGTTTCCTTTGCTCTTCTGGCCATTTCACCCGCCAGCGCCGAACCGGTGACATATATTGACCCGGGACCGGACGCAGCCGAGAAACTTCAGGAGGCGCTCATCCTCGCCGAGCCCGGCTCAACGATTGTCATGAGAGCCGGATCCTATGACCTCGCAGATGGTCTTTCTCTCGATATTGAGGGCGTCACTCTCAAGGGCGCAGGCATGGGCCAGACGATCCTTTCCTACGCCAATCAGGTCGGTGGCGGTGAAGGCCTGCTCGTTACCGCGTCCGGCGTAACGCTGGAAGACTTCGCCATCGAAGACAGCAAGGGCGATGGCGTCAAATCGAAGGCCGCCGACAACATCACCTATCGACGCGTGAGGGTCACATGGACCGGAGGTCCGGACGAAAGTAATGGCGCCTACGGGATTTACCCGGTGGAATCGACGAATATCCTGATCGAAGACTGCGAAGTCAGCGGCGCATCGGACGCCGGCATTTATGTCGGACAGTCTAAGAACATCATTGTTCGAAATTCCCTCGTTCAGTATAGCGTCGCCGGCATCGAGATCGAAAACAGCAGGAACGCCGACGTCTACGGCAATACAGCCACCCACAATACCGGCGGGATACTGGTTTTCGACCTGCCGAACCTTCCGGTCATGGGCGGCCGGTCGGTGCGTGTTTTCGATAACATGGTTGCAGACAATGATACGCCGAATTTCGCGCCTGAAGGCAACATGGTCGGGATGGTCGCAAAAGGCACCGGCATCATGGTCATGGCCAACCGGGATGTGCATATCTTCAACAACACGTTGAAAAACAATGGAACAGTGCAGGTCCTCATCGCAACATTCCCAGAAAGCTATGAGGACGACAACTACTACCCGCATCCGAGGGCGGTGGTCATAAGGGACAACACCTATGAAAATGGCGGCGGAGACCCGGACGGCGAAGTTGGAATGTTGATTGCCGGTCTGACCGGAAAGCCGGTTCCGGATATCGTCTGGGACGGTGTGGTGCCGCTGACAGAATGGGTGACGTGGACCGCGAACGAAGATCGAATCTACATCGACGAACCAGGCGGCGCGACATTCGCCAACCTCCACATGATCCAGAACACGCTGTATCCATGGACAACGTCTCCGGACCGGGATGTTACGGACTACGCCGGATCGCTTCCGGAGCCGAAACCGGTCTCGCTCCCCCAACTTGAAAAATGAAGGCATGAAGCTGTCGCGCCGAAAACTTCCCCTCGGCTTTCTGGTTGCATTTACATTTCTGCTCGTTTCCTGCGGTTTGTTGGCGAACGCCGAACAGGCTCGGGCCGGCTCGGTCAACGATGCAGCGCTCTTGGCCAGCAAGCCGGCTCGGCATTTGTCCGAATACAATCTGTTTGCAGACGGCTTGAAACAAACGCCGTCGGAAGGCGTCGTGCCCTATGATCTCATCACGCCGCTTTTTACCGATTATGCATCCAAGAACCGGTTTATCTATGTGCCCGAAGGCGAATCCGCGGAGTATGTCGATGACGACGTCTTCCGGTTTCCGGTCGGAACAACGCTCGTCAAAACATTTTCATACCCGGCTGACCTGCGTGAACCGACCCGTGACATACGGCTTGTCGAAACCCGGCTTCTGATACGCCAGGACGATGGCTGGAAGGCGTTCGCCTATGTATGGGACGAAGAAACGGGAGACGCGACGCTGAAAATCGCTGGAAAACGGTTGCCCATTGATGTCATCGACAATTCAGGCGGCTCCATCTCCATCAACTACGCTGTCCCGAACGCAAACCAGTGCAAGGAATGCCACGCCAACGGCGACCGGATCACGCCGATCGGCCCCAGCGCGCGAAATCTCAATCATCAGTATGGCTACGCAACGGGCGCATCAAATCAGTTGGAAACCTGGTCAGAACGCGGCATTCTGAGTGGAGCGCCGTCTGCTGACGAAGCGCCGCGTGCGGCAAACTGGAACGACGACGCGTTGCCGATAGACGCTAGAGCCCGCTCCTATCTGGATGTCAATTGCGCCCATTGTCATCGCCTTGAAGGAGCCGCCAGCAATTCCGGCCTCTTCCTGCGAAGTTCGGAAACCGACCCTGTGAAATGGGGACTGATGAAACGCCCTGTGGCCGCCGGGCGTGGATCAGGGGATCACAAGTTCGATATTGTTCCAGGCGCCCCGGAAGACTCGATCCTGATTTTCCGTATGAAAAGCCTAGATCCGGGCGTCATGATGCCGGAGCTCGGCCGCTCCATGGTCCATGTAGAAGCCGTCGAAATGCTCGAGGAATGGATCGCCCAACTCGATTGACGAAAATTGCTATACGAGGCGGGAACGTTCGAGCGCCGCTTCGACGAATGACGCGAATAACGGGTGGGGAGCCAGCGGACGGGATTTGAGTTCCGGGTGGTACTGAACGCCGATGAACCACGGATGGTCCGCATATTCAATGGTTTCGGGCAAAACGCCATCAGGCGACATTCCCGAGAATACAAGTCCGTGTTCCTCCAGCACATTCTTGTAGTCGTGATTGACTTCATATCTGTGCCGGTGACGTTCGGAAATCTCTGTATTACCGTAAATGTCAGCAATGCGCGTGCCCGGTTTAAGCACGGCGGGAAAAGCGCCGAGCCGCATCGTGCCGCCGAGATCCGCGTTCGCGGCGCGCTTCTCAAGCATATTGCCCTTCAGCCATTCGGTCATAAGGCCTACGACCGGTTCGGACGTTTCGCCAAATTCGGTCGATGAGGCGTTATCAATGCCTGCGAGTGAACGGGCGGCCTCGATCACCGCCATCTGCATACCGAAACAAATGCCGAAATAGGGTACCTTGCGTTCACGGGCGAAACGCGCCGCGAGGATTTTACCTTCCGAACCGCGTTCTCCGAAACCGCCCGGCACAAGAATGCCGTTGACCTTTTCAAGCCATGGCGCAGGATCCTGTTTCTCGAAGATTTCGGATTCGATCCATTCGAGTTGCACTTTCGTCTGGTTGGCGATGCCGCCGTGATGCAGGGCTTCGATCAGCGATTTGTAGGCGTCCTTCAGGCCCGTATACTTGCCAACGATCGCGATCGTGACCTGCCCTTCCGGATTGCGGATGCGGGCAGAAACCTTTTCCCAGGCTTCCAGCCTGGGCGCAGGAGCCGGATCAATGCCGAACGCCGCCAGAACTTCACCATCCAGTCCTTCCCGGTGGTAGGCAGTCGGCACATCGTAGATATTCGCGACATCCAGCGCCTGAATGACCGCTGACGGACGGACATTACAGAACAGCGAGAGCTTCCTGCGCTCCTCTTCAGGTATCGGACGATCAGCCCTAACCAAAAGAATATCCGGCGCGATGCCGACTGATTGCAATTCCTTCACGGAATGCTGCGTCGGCTTGGTTTTCAATTCACCCGCCGCCGGAATCCAGGGCATCAGCGTCAGGTGAATGTAGATCGCATTGCCGCGCGGCAGATCGTTTCCGAGTTGTCTGATTGCCTCCAGGAACGGCATCGCCTCGATATCACCGACGGTTCCGCCGATCTCGCACAAAACGAAATCATAGTCCTCGTTGCCGTCGAGAACGAATTCCTTGATCTCGTTGGTGACGTGCGGGATGACCTGGACAGTCGCTCCGAGGTAGTCGCCCCGGCGTTCCTTGTCGATAATATTCTTGTAGATTCGGCCGGTGGTGATGTTGTCGGCCTGTACTGCGGATCGACCGGTAAAGCGCTCGTAGTGCCCGAGATCCAGATCCGTCTCGGCGCCGTCATCGGTAACGAAGACTTCACCGTGCTGGTACGGACTCATCGTGCCCGGGTCGACATTGAGATAGGGATCGAGCTTGCGGAGCCGCACCCGATAGCCGCGAGCTTGCAAAAGCGCGCCGAGTGCTGCTGACGCGATGCCCTTGCCAAGAGAGGAAACCACGCCGCCGGTTATGAATACGTATCGCGCCATGGGCTTATGTCGTTACCGCTTTCAAAGTGATTCCACCAGCCCCATTCGCCACGAAGCCGCAGATTTTTCATTCGGAACCGGCATGCCGATTCCTCACATGAAAATCGGCGACCCGTTTGAGCCGCCGACCAATCGTTCACTGGCGCTTATTATTGGCCCGTCGGAATTTGTCCGTCGGAATTGCTGTTGCTGTCGGTTTGGCTATCCGTTTCCGACGATCCGCCGAGTTGATCCAGAACGCTCGTGCCTTCGCTCGGCTGAGTCTGCTGAATCCGCTCAAGGATATCCGTTGGCCGCGATTCATAACGCGCCCAGATGCCCAATGCGATGGACGTGGCGAAGAAGGCGGCCGCGAGGATACCGGTTGTCCGGGTGAGCGCATCCGCTGCGCCACGGGCTGACATGAAGCCGGAACCGCCCCCACCGCCGATGCCAAGAGCGCCGCCTTCGGAGCGTTGCAGCAGAACGACGGCGACGAGCGCGACGACCACCATGAGATGAATAACGATCAAAACCGTTTGCATGAACCTTTTCCTGCCGAAGTCTGGCGAATGTAGGGATTGGGCGGCTCTTTACACGACGCCGTTGATTATTCCAACCCATAATCTGGGAGATTGAAACGACGGCGTGCGCCGACGTGGGTCAAGTTCTATAGGCTTCACAAATGGCGAGGAAATCCGCCGATTTCAAGCTTGCGCCGCCGACAAGCGCTCCATCGACGTTTACGACCGCCATCAGTTCCGACGCATTGCCGGGTTTCACCGAACCGCCATACAGAAGGCGCATCTTGCAGCCGGCCTCGCCGAACCTGTCTTCGAGCCGGCTTCGGATGAAGGCGTGCGCTTCCGCGACATCCTCGATGCTCGGCGTCAGACCCGTGCCGATGGCCCAGACGGGTTCATAAGCCACAACAGTGTTGAATTCCGTGCAATTCTCCGGAAGCGAACCTGCGAGTTGCGCGCCGAGAATCGTCAGCGTCTCGCCAGCTTCTCTTTCTTCCTTCGTCTCACCGATACAAATAATCGAAACCAGTCCCTGTTCGTGCGCGGCAATCGCCTTCACGCGCACCAGCGCATCGTCTTCATGGTGGTCCGTCCGGCGTTCGGAATGACCGACGATGACATGCGTGGCGCCTGTGTCCTTGATCATCGTGGCTGCGATATCGCCGGTATGCGCTCCGGAGGCCGACTGATGACAGTCCTGCGCTCCAATCGTAAGCGGCGTGTCCAGCACGCTACCCGCTGCAAGATACAGCAATGTGGCCGGCGGGCAGATGATTGCGTCAATTTTCTCGCCAAGCGACCCGTCAATGCCGTTGGCAATGGCGGTTATCTCATGCAGAGCGTTGCGATCGCCATTCATTTTCCAGTTGCCCGCCACCAGCGGCTTCACTCCCGGTGTCATTCCAGTACCCCTCAAACCTACGTTGCAGACGACCTATCAGGTCGGCGGACGATTTCAAAGTCCGGCAGCCGCATTTCGAATTTGCCGCTGTCGCCTTGCGGGTCTTGCTAGCGGCTTGCCCGCCGCTTAAAAGACGATCAACAAATGCAAATATTGTCGGCGTTTCAACGCGCCGGCTCCCGGGTTGGAATGGAATTCATATGCTAGACACCCTTCGTCGCGCCGCGCAGTCCTGGCTCGCCAAACTGCTTCTCATCGTGCTCGTGCTCTCATTCGGCGTATGGGGCATCAGCGGCACGCTGTTCCAGGGCGCCGGCAATTCGGTCGTGACGGTCGGCGACACACGCGTGACACAGAATGAATTTCTGCTCGCCTACAACAGGCAGGTGTCCCTTATTTCCCAACAATTGCAGCGCTATATTTCGAGGGAACAGGCGCGCACCATGGGCCTCGAAGCGCAAACTCTGAGCATCGTCGCCACGTCTGCCGCTCTCGACGAACAGTCGCGACGGATGAATTTGGGACTCTCGGAAGATCGCCTCGCCGGCATCATCCGCGACGATCCGGCGTTCCAGGGCATCAACGGCCGCTTCGACGAAGCCACGTTCGACGCGGTTCTGCGCAATTCAGGCTTCACGCCGGACAGCTTCATCACAAGCCAGCAGAACGCCGCCATCAGAACGCAGATCGTCGATGCAATCGCGGACGGGTATGAAGCTCCTGCGGCTCTGCTTGAAGCGTTCAACCAGTTCCAGAATGAAAAGAGGACGGTTGACTACCTGTTTCTTGACCGGACGCTGATCGGGGACGTCGCAGACCCCACCGATGAGGAGGCGTCAAAATATTTCGAAGAGAACAAGTCGAAATACCGTGCGCCGGAATATCGCAAGATCAGCTATGTCACGCTGACGGCCGAGGATATTTCGGACCCGGCTGCGGTTGCGGAGAATCTTGTGCGGGATGAATATGAACGCACCAAGGACCGCTACACGACGCCTGAAGAAAGAACTATCGAGCAATTGAACTTCGCGTCACGGGAAGACGCCGAAGCCGCCGCCAGCGAACTGGACCAGGGCAAGAGCTTTGACGAAGTCCTGAGCGAACAGGGCAAGACGGCTGACGACGTCAATCTCGGCACATTCTCCAAGGCCTCGGTGCCGGATCAACTCATCGCTGAAGCCGCCTTCTCCATTGACGGCCAGGGCGGAACATCCGGCGTGGTCGACGGCGCCTTTGGCCCGGTCATCCTGCGCGTGACTTCGATTACGCCCGGCGCCACCAGGAGTTTCGAGGAAGTCGAGCCCGAGATTCGTCAGGAAATGGCGCTCGTCGACGCCGGTAATATTCTGCTGGACGTGCATGACGCCTACGAAGACGCCCGCGCCGCAGGCGACACGCTTGTGGAGGCGGCGACCAAGCAACAGCTCTCGCCTGTGACCATCGACGCGGTGGACCGCACCGGCCGGGACCCGAACGGTCAAATGATCAGCGACCTGCCGGAAAGAGCGACGCTCCTCCAGGAAGCCTTCCAAGCCGACATCAACATCGACTCTCCGCCGATCAGCATCGGTTCGGATGGTTTCCTGTGGTACGAAGTCAACGACATCACGCCTTCCCGCGATCGGACGCTGGACGAGGTTCGCGACCAGGTCGTCGCAGACTGGAAAAATCAGCAGACGGACGTAGAGTTGGCCAAACTTGGCGAGGAACTGCGCAAGCGTCTCGCCGACGGCGAAGAACTGAGCGCGATCGGCGCTGAATACGGCCTTACTCCGGATACGAAATACGATATCGGCCGTAACGATCAGGACGCGCTTTTCGGGGCCGACGCTTTGAACGCCGCCTTCTCAGGTCCGAAAGGCCATGTCGCGTTGGCCAGCGATCCGGACAATACGGCGAGAATCCTGCTGAAGGTTCAGAGCGTCACGACGCCTTCTCCTGCAGAAGACAACCAATTGCCGCCGGCCGCCGTCTCTGCGATTTCGGACAGCATCTCGAATGATATTCTCGGGCAAGCCGTTCGCATAATGCAGGAGGAATTCGGCGTGACGGTAAACGCTAGGCTCGCTGACCTCACCCTCTCGCAAAGCTACTAGGCGTTGAACAGGACATGTCCGAACTGAAAGACTACATCGGCATCGCCGCCAGTGGCCGCCCGCTGACCCGGGAGGAAGCGGGCAAAGCCTTCGACATCATGATGTCGGGCGAAGCCACAGCGTCTCAGATTGGCGGCTTTCTCATGGCGCTGAGGGTACGCGGTGAAAGCGTGTCCGAAATAACAGGCGCCGTCAGCACCATGCGCAGGAAGATGCTTCGCGTGGAAGCCCCTGAAGATGCGATCGACATCGTCGGCACCGGCGGCGACGCGTCGGGCAGCTACAATGTGTCGACCTGCGCCGCTTTCGTGGCGGCCGGCGCCGGGCTGACCGTCGCCAAACACGGCAACAGGGCGCTCACGTCCAAATCCGGCGCAGCCGATACGCTCGCCGCGCTTGGCGTCCAACTCGATCTGTCGCCGGAAGGCATCGCCGCCTGCATACGCGAGGCCGGAATTGGCTTCATGTTCGCCCCGGCGCATCATTCAGCGATGCGCCATGTCGGACCGACGCGCGTCGAACTCGGCACCCGAACGATCTTCAACCTGCTCGGGCCGATGTCCAACCCCGCAGGCGTCAAGCGCCAGCTCCTTGGCGTTTACGATCCCTACTGGTGCGAGCCAATGGCCGAAGTTCTTCGCGACCTCGGCTCGGAACATGTCTGGGTCGTCCATGGCGACGGACTGGATGAGATGACGACGGCTGGCGTGACGACGGTGTCTGCGCTTCACAATGGCGACATCACCCGTTTCGAGGTCACGCCGGAAGAACTCGGTCTGCGCCGCGTCGACCTTGCCGAACTGCGCGGCGGCGACGCCGAACACAACGCGGCCGCTTTGAAAGAAGTTCTCAACGGCGCCAAGAACGCCTATCGTGACATCACCTTGCTGAACGCCGGCGCGGCGCTCGTCATCGGAGACAAGGCGGAAGATCTTTCCGAAGGGCTCGAACAGGCGGCGCGCTCGATCGATAGCGGCGCGGCCAACGCGGTGCTGGACACGCTGATCAAAACATCGAAATCCCACGTGAAGCCTGCGGAATAATCCATGGCGGACATCCTCAAAAAGATCGAAGAATACAAACGCCGGGAAATCGCCGCGGCGAAGGCCACGCGACCGCTTGCGGAATTGAAAGCGATGTTTGCCGATAAAGACGCGCCGCGCGGCTTTCACAATGCGCTCGCCGAAAAACAGGAGCGCGGCGGCTTCGGACTGATTGCGGAAATCAAGAAGGCAAGCCCCTCGAAAGGGCTTATCCGGGAAGACTTTAATCCTCCTGCCTTGGCGCACGCCTATGAGACCGGCGGCGCGACCTGTCTTTCGGTCCTGACCGATACGCCGTCATTTCAGGGCGCGCCAGAATTTCTGACCCAGGCGAGAAACGCCACCTCCCTGCCCGCGCTGCGCAAGGATTTCATGTTTGAACCCTACCAGGTTTACGAGGCCCGATCTTGGGGCGCCGACGCGATCCTCATCATCATGGCCTCCGTCAGCGACGACGAAGCGCGTGTCCTGGAAGACACGGCCGCCGAACTTGGCATGGACAGTCTGATCGAAGTCCACGACGAAGCCGAGATGGAGCGCGCACTTTCCCTGAACTCCCGGCTGCTCGGGATCAACAACAGGAATTTGCGGACGTTCGAAACCAGTCTGGAGACGAGTGAAAAGCTGGCCGCAATGGCGCCTGACGACAGGCTTCTCGTGGGCGAAAGCGGCATCTTTACCCATGACGACTGCCAGCGGCTCGCCTATGTCGGCATCCGTTCCTTCCTGGTCGGCGAAAGCCTGATGCGCAAGACGGACGTCGCGGCGGCGACGCGCGAACTGCTCGCGGAAACCGTCTGAGCGATGTCAAAGCCGGATAAACTCACCCATATCGGCGCGTCCGGCGAGGCGCATATGGTGGATGTCGGCGACAAGGCGGAAACCGAGCGCATAGCCGTCGCCGAAGGTCATGTTGTCATGGCGCCAGAGACGCTTGCTCTGATCCGCGATGGCGACGCCAGGAAGGGCGATGTTATCGGAACGGCGCGTCTGGCCGGGATCATGGCGGCCAAGCAGACCTCGACGCTTATTCCACTTTGCCATCCGCTTATGTTGAGCAAGGTGACCGTCGACATTACCGAGGACCACTCCCTGCCCGGTCTTCATGTCAGGGCGACTGTCAAACTGACGGGAAAGACCGGCGTCGAAATGGAGGCGCTGACGGCTGTTTCCGTCGCGTGCCTGACGATTTACGACATGGCGAAAGCTGTCGACCGGGGAATGGAGATCGGTTCCATCAGGCTTGTCTCGAAAAGCGGCGGCAAATCCGGCGACTGGCGGCGTAACCCATGAGGCTCGTTTCCGTCGAGGACGCCCGAAACCGCATTCTCGCCAATGCCGAGACGATTGAGGAGCGCGAAAGCGTCAGGCTCGCCGACGCAGCCGGCCGGATATTGGCCGAAGATCTCGTCGCGCGACGCTCGCAACCGCCCTTCTCGGCCTCGGCGATGGATGGCTACGCCGTGCGCGCCGCTGATGTCGAAACCACACCCGTCGAATTGACCATCATCGGTCAGGCCCCTGCCGGTCACCGGTTTGAAGGCTCTGTTGGTTCAGGAGAGACGGTCCGAATTTTTACCGGCGCGCCTTTGCCGGATGGCGCTGACACGATTGTCATTCAGGAAAACACGGAAACACTCGCACCGGATCGTGTTCGGATAAACCAGGGCGCAAGCAAGGGCGTCTATGTCCGTCCGGAAGGCCTCGACTTCGCCGCAGGCGATGTGGTGCTTCAAAGCGGCGACACGCTGGACGCGGGACGCCTGACGGTCGCAGCTTCGATGAACTGTCCGAGCCTGACCGTCAGACGACGGCCCCATGTCGCGATTTTGGCGACGGGCGATGAACTGGTTCCGCCGGGATCGGATCCGAAGGACGACCAGATCATTGCCTCGAACGGCTTTGGCGTGGCGGCGATTGCGCAAGCCGACGGCGCGACTGCGCTCGATCTCGGCATCGCTGTGGATACACGCGCATCCATCGAGGACGCGATCGACAGAACCCTGCAAGCTGGCGCCGATATTCTGGTGACGCTTGGCGGCGCCTCCGTCGGCGATCACGATCTCGTTCAGGAAACGCTCGTCGCACGCGGCATGGAACTCGACTTCTGGCAGATCGCCATGCGTCCCGGCAAACCGCTGATGTATGGCCGCCTCGAACACCTGCACGTGCTGGGGTTTCCCGGAAACCCGGTTTCAAGCCTCGTCTGCTCGCATCTCTTCCTGCGCGCGTTGATAGCGCGCCTTCGCGGACAGGCTTCGCCGGATCTGGAACGGACCGCCGTTCTTGGAAAGGATCTGCCTGCCAATGATCGCCGTGAGGATTACCTGCGCTCGAAAATCGAACGCGGCCCTGACGGAGACCTGATCGCCCTGCCCTTCGACCGGCAGGATTCCTCCATGACGCGTGTCTTCGCGCAATCCGACTGCCTGACGATCCGCGCGCCATTCGCCGAACCGGCAAAGAAGGGCGCCCCCTGCCGAGTTATCCTTTTGAGATAAGATTCAGACATACATATACTATTGTTTTTATTATACTTTTAAAACTAGCTTTGTTTCGGGAATTTGCGAAACACGGATCCTGCGACCTCTCTGGCTTTGTTTCGGGATTTGACGATTCGCGAGATTTCAGATCGTGCTGATCGGTGAAATGCGATTTGGCTTTGTTTCGGTAAATCGTGAATTTCGGATTTTGCGGCCTCGTTGGCTTCGTTTCGGGAACTTGCTATTTCTGCTCCTATCGACCTGCTTGGCTTTGTTTCGGGAATTCGCCAAATTCGACTATCTCTACGCCGGACGGACCGCAAAACGGCAGAGCGGAGCAACATGCCTATAGCATAATTTGCGCTCTAGCGCATCAAAAAGTTCATGATATGTTCCGCCTGGATAACGCTGGCCAGAGTGCGATGTGAGCCTTTCGAGGCCGATCAGCCGGTTGGTGAGGCCGGCTCAGAATACTGGAAGCAGGTTCTTCAAAGGCATCAACCTCTCCCTGAGGCATCGCAAGCGCATTGAAGATGTTTTTGGCTGGGCCAAGACGGTCGCCGGCCAGCCAGAACAAGGTTCAGGGGTGTTGGCCGTGTCGCTGCATCTTTTGTCTTTGCTGTTGCGGACAACAATCTTTTTTGATTGCCGAAGCTCACGCCTGGCCAACGTAATGACGACGTGGCCAGAGCAAGCGACAATGGATGGGCAGAAAAACGTCCCCATGGAACCATCAGTGTCCAGGTTTGTTTTATCTCGGGTGATGAAGCTGCTTTCAAAGCCCAGCTTTGGTCTTCCTTTTCAGCCGCCTGCTAGCGTAGGTCCGGCCCCGGTCGGAGCCGGGAGACGATTACGCCTTGCGGATCGAAGCGCCCGGCAAGGGTATCAAGGCGGTCTTTGTTTCCGAGCCACCAGTTCGACGGTGTGTCAAGCCGATCGGCATAGTTGACGTAGCGGCCTCCGGAAATCGCATGGCTCAGCTGTCTTCGTGCGCTGTACAGGCATTCGTCCATCAGCGAGATTTGCTCCGACGTACAGACCAACGGATGGAAAAGCTCCCATTCGATCACCATGCGCTGATCGCGATGCGGATACGCCGTCTGGTCCGACGCGATTTGACCGACCACGCCATCGCAGGGCTCGATCAGCAAACCTCCGCCATGCAGTTCGGGCGCGTACTGAATCTCTTCTACAAAGCGCACCAGGGCATCGGCTTCTCCCGGTCCAATCGCTGCGGCGACGAAATCGCAGGCTACGCGCGTCGGTCTGATCGTTTCCGGCGCCGGATCGACCAGAACCGAAAGGGGAATCAAATCGGTCATCGCCTCGAAATAGCTTTCTTCCCTGAGCGACAGACCGACAACGGCCGGATGATCAAGCAATGGGCTCAGAAGCGCCTCCGCCTGTTTCCGGTTGCCGAGATACTGTCCGTCAATGTGAACCAGTGGCTCGCCCGGCGCGACATCCTGCGGGCCTTCGGAAGCCATATCCATGAACCGGTCGGGCCCCGTCGTGCGAAACTTGAGCTTCAGGTCGAGTTCGAGCGGCGCGGACCGCATTACGGCGTCGTAGAGAACGATCACCTCGCGGGCATATTCCCAGTTCATCGTTATCTCGGCGGCTGTCACATGTTCGACTGGAAAGGTTCGCAAAACGATTTCCGTCATAATTCCCGCCGTTCCAGCGCCTCCCTGGCACATCCAGAAGAGGTCCGGACTGCTATTTCGGCTGACACGATGGATTTCTCCGGTTCCGGTGACAACCACCGCCTCCATGAGATTGTCCGCCGTCAGGCCGAGCTTCCGGGTGGCGTATCCGAACCCGCCGCCCGAAACGAGCCCGCCCAGACCCACGGTCGGGCAGTCTCCGGTGGGCACCGCGCAACCGGAGGCGTCGAGATCCTTCGCCAAGTCGAGAATGCGTGCGCCTGGACCGGCATGAAGGCGCCGGTCCGAATCGAGCCTGGCCTCGTTGAGACCCGAAAGATCGAGAAGCACAGCGTCTTCCCTGATCGGAAAGCCATCGAAAGAATGCCCGCCCGATCGCACCGTCACACGATAACCATCTGCAGCAGCCCTGCGGAGAATAGCGGCGAGATCGTTCGTGCCAGCCGGTTTGATAACGGCTTGAGGCCGGCGGTGGCGAGCCGGTGGGCAAAAGACTTGTGTTGCCTCGTGGAAGATCCGGCTCCCCGGTAAACCGACCACACCGGCGATTTCGGACTCGAGCCGGGAAAGATCCGGCGCCATATTGCTGCTATCCTGACTTTCGGGCATGCTTCCCTCCAGCAATCGAATACGATACCGCATTACGAAATCGAACCGGCACCGCGAAATCGACAGAGACTAGCAACGCTCCGCATGAGTTGCATCCCATTTCTGACACGTGGCGGAAGAGCGGGAGAAGCTTCCCGAGGTATCCGCGAACGATAGGGTTCACAGGACATGTCTGAAACGGAACGTCCCCTGCTCGGCGCCGGCATGTTCGTCCTGGCTAACGCCGTTTTTGCTTTTGCGGGTTTGTTCGTTCAGTTCGCCAGCACGCAGGTCAGCAGCTGGACGACGGTTTTCTCAGGGTTTCTGTTCGGCGGGATTTTCATCATTCCGTTCGTCCTCATACGCCGTCGCGGATCATCCTTCGCATCACCAAATCTCGCGTTGCTGGTTGTGCGAGGCATCGTCTCGGTTGCGCAGATCGGGATGTTGTTCAAGGCCGTGGCCTCGATTTCACTGCTGGAAACGATGCTGTTTCGGGAAACGGCGCCGTTCTGGATACCTCTGCTTTCCAGTATCTTTCTTGGTGAAGCGATGCCGCGCAGGATCTGGCCTGTTCTCCTTTGCGGTTTTGTCGGAGTGGCGCTGGTCCTTCATCCGAATATCGCCACGCTGAACGCCGGTTATTTTTACGGACTGGCGGCAGGGCTGCTGTTCGCCATACAGGTGCTGCTGACCAGACGTCTCAATAAACTGGGCGAGCCGCAGGACCGGATCCTGCTGTACATATTCGCGATCGGAATACTCGGGACGCTCGTCCCCGCGGCACAGACCTACGTCACACCGGATTTCGCGACGATCGCGCAACTCTTCATCGCCGGTCTGTTTCTGATCATCTCGACGACCCTCCTCGTCTTTGCCACCGCACACGCGCCAGCCTGGCTGATTGCACCGCTCGGATATTCGGCCGTCGTATTTTCGGCCCTTATCGACTGGCTGGTGCTGGACAAGGTTCCGAACCTGTTATCAGCTGTCGGGATGATGCTCGTGATCATTTCGGGTGTCCTGACGTTGAGGTTTGCGTCACATCGCGCCAATATCGAACCGGTCATGGCGGCGGAGGAGAGGAGTTCCTGATGTTCGGGCTTTACGGACCTGGCAGCGCGCGGGATCACGCCTGCCTGCTCAGACTGGAGAAGGAGCGCGACGGTCGGGGCATCCGTTTCTTCAACAGTGGAACGAATGCGATCCTGTCAGGCCAGTCCTGGGCTGTGGCAGTACCGCAGGACAATCCGACTGAAGCCGCTAAACGCGCCCGTGAGGAAGGCGCGCGGATCATTCTCATTACAGACGCCGAATTGCTCCAGGCGGCGGCGGTGGACAGCTTCAAAAGCGAAGGCATGACAGTATTGGGGCCCGAACTTCACGCCAGCCAGGTGGAAGGCAGCAAGGCGTTGATGAAAGACCTTGTCAGGGATGCGGGCATCCCCAGTCCGGAGAGTTGGCTGGTCAAGTCGGCCGAAGACGCCAAGACCTTTCTCCGCGATCACTGGTCTCCCCAGGCGCAGTTCGTCATCAAGACGGACCGCCTGATTCGGGACGGGAAACACCGATCCATGGTTCCCGACAGCCTGAGCGAAAGTCTCCAGGACGTGGACGAGGAGATCGAGGCGCTTCTCAAGGCGCATGCCGCCGGCGGACTGATCATCGAAAGGCGCGTGTCTGGTTTCGAGACATCCGTGCATGTGCTCTGGGACGGCTCTTCCTACGTGCTTTTCCCACCTGTCCGGGACTACAAGCAGGCGCTCGACGAGGATCGGGGACCGAACACCAACGGCGCCGCCGCACTGGCTTTCGGCGGCGGATTTCCCCCGGAACTCGAACAATCATTGCGCAGGCGGATCATCGAGCCGGCGCTCGATCAGCTCAAGAAATCCGGCTACGGTTATCGCGGTTTTCTCTATTTCGGAGTGATGCTGACAGATGAAGGACCGGTGCTGCTCGAAATCAACGTCCGGCCCGGCAATCCGGAATTTGCGGTGCTGCTCGAACTGCTGGCGTCCGATTTTCAGAACATGATCGAACATGCGGCCAGCGGCGCCCTGCACCGTATATCCGTGACCTGGCATGCCGACCGATACGCCGGATGCGTATTCGCCATGGCCGCCGACTATCCGGAAACTGAAGATGTCGCGGCCGAGCCCATCGAGGGGCTGGAAGAGGTCGTCGCCGAGGGAAACACCGTTACCGAAGCCGTCGGACTCGACAAAGACGGCCGCCTGGTTGTTGCGGGAGGCCGGATCGCCGCGCCTGTCGCCAGTGCGCGATCAATCGAAACCGTAAAGAACCAGGTCTACGGCGCGCTGTCGCGTATCCGGTTCGAGGGCAAGCACTGGCGCAGCGATCTCGGATACGGTGTCGCCGAGGAACTTTTTGCCGCTCGAAACCACAGAGAATCCAGTTCGCTCGCCTAAAACCAGATTTTTTCACCAGCCTGTCGGGGGAACGTCTGGAAATCGGCCGAATCGGCCATCGCCAAAATTAGCTACACCCGCCCCTGAGAAATGGGCGAAATTTGATTGTTTCTACGCCAGGTCAAATGCATGAAGCTGAATTCCGACCAACAAACATCTCATCAGCGCTCGCATGACAGTCCCGAACGACGCAAAGCTTCACCGACCCAGGCTTTGCATCCTTAGAAAGGGCTGAACCTGGGCCAAGCCCTGTAGAACACATCTCCATACCCATGCGTGACGCCCGGCATGAGTGTTGGAACAGCCTACCGTTTTCGGAAGTATTCACCAAAAGAGGGCGGTCAATCGCAATGGATGTCTATGCTGTAAATCATTCGCTTGCGATCGGCTTCAGGCCTGGATTCGATCGTTCCCTCTGCTCCGGTAAACATGCCGGTTCCTCCGAGAATTGCGTTCTCCTGGGATTTGTCGAACGAAGCGGCTTGTGTCTCATGGGCATGGTAGTTGGTGCGCAGGATGCCGAGGTAACTGATACTGCCGTCAGGAAACTCGAAGTGTCCGCTGAAGTGACCGACGCCGGCTTCGTCCTCGGTCGGGTTTGTGATGGTTTTCACGACCCATGTGAGGACGCCAATCTCCCTATCATTTTCATCGTAGATGACGCGTTTGCCAATGCGCTCATCGCCCGGACCTGTCCCGGGTTCGCCGAGATCGATAAATGTCATCGTCCGCTTGGCGTGACCGATAACGGTAAACGGCTCGCACGAATGCGGCGCCTGCGCCCGGGCAAGCGGAACAGAAATCAGAAGTATTGCGGTTGCGGCAAAGAATTTTTTGAAAAACATTTCTGCGTGGACTCCACTGGGTTTATGACCACCGCGGAGACTAGTTCAGCCTTAGGCTGAATGACAGATATTTTCCTCTATTGATTGCACAAAAGGCCGCACGGATCACACGTCGTCAAAATCGAGCACGACTTTCTCGGTCAGCGGACGGGCCTGACAGGACAGGATGTAGCCGGCGTCGAGTTCCCAAGGCTCCAGGGAATAGTTTTCGGCCATCTCGACCTTGCCTTCGACCAGCTTGCACCGGCAGGTGCAGCACATGCCGCCCTTGCAGGAATAGGGCAGTTCTATGCCCTGACGATGCGCGGCGTCGATGACATTGCCGTCGGCGCCCTCCATCGAAAACGTTGACCGCACGCCGTCCATTACGGCTTCGACCGACACGCCCTTGCCGTGCGCTGCAGATGGCGAAGGAACGACGCCCTTTTTCGCTGCGGCGCCTCCATCGGCCGGGGTGAACAACTCGAACCGGATGCGATCCGACTCCACGCCCAGATCTTCCAGCACCCGACGCGCGTCGTCGATCATCTCGCCAGGACCGCACAGAAAGACTTTCGATGCTGACCGCGGATCGAACAGCTTGTTCTCCGCGAATTTACGAATCCGGTCCGCATCGATGCGACCGTGCAGAATGTCGACGTCCTGCGCCTCACGGCTCAGAACATGCACAAGGGTGAAGCGGTCGATGAATCGGTCTTTCAGGTCCTCGAGTTCCTCGCGGAAAATCACCGAATTGCGGTCGCGATTTCCATAGAACAGCGTGAAGGTGCTGGCGGGTTCACGGGACAACACGGATTTGACGATCGAAAACACCGGCGTGACGCCGGACCCCGCCGCGAAGGCCACATAGTCGTTGCGTGCGGTCGGATCAGCCGCGTTCGTGAAGCGCCCCAGCGGGGGCATCACATCGATCTCCATGCCCACTTCGAGATTGTCATTGGCGAAGCCGGAGAACACGCCGCCATCCACGCGCTTGATGGCCACGCGCAGATCACCATCATCGATTCCGCTGCAAATAGAATAGGTTCTGCGCAGATCCTCATTCGCAATCTTGGCGCGGAGCGTGAGATATTGGCCAGGCACGAACACAAAACGCTCCCTGGCCTCCTCCGGCACGTCAAAACTGACGGAGACGGCGTCGGGCGTTTCGCGAACGATATGCTTGATCTTCAACGGGTAAAACTGCGCCATCGCCTGATCCTCAAAGGCATTTGAAATAGTCGAACGGCTCAAGGCACGTTCGGCACCGGTAAAGCGCCTTGCAGGGCGTCGAACCGAACTCGCTGATGCGCTCGGTGTCTTCCGAACCGCACAAGGGGCAACTGACCGCGGTTTCGCCGAACAGGGCGCGTATGGAATTGGACGCCTTCACGGGCGGCGCGATGCCGAAGTCGCGCAGCTTCTCGCGGCCTTCCGCAGAAATCCAATCTGTCGTCCAGGCGGGGCTCATCACGCTTTCCACCCGCACGTTGTCGAAACCGTCCCTCTTCAGCGCCTCCAGAACCATCTGCTCGATCAGCTGCGTGGCTGGACATCCGGAATAGGTCGGCGTGACCCTGGCTGTGACGGCGCCGTCGTCGTCACATTCGACGCTGCGCAGGATCCCGAGATCGGCCAGGGTGACGACCGGAATTTCAGGATCAGGCACAGCCGCCGCCACGTCCCATGCTCGACGAGAGCGGACATTCGACGGGTTCAGCGCATCTGCGACGACAACGCCCATAGCATCCTCACCATTCCAGCCCGGGATAGGCGCGCTGCATGTATTGCAGTTCGCTCAGGAGATGCCCGAGGTGCTCGGTATGGCGCCCTTCCCGCCCGCCAGACTGGTCATAAGCCGCCTCGGGCGCTGTGAGATGCGCTTCGGCAAGCACGCCGTCAACCGTGCGCCGCCATTCGTCGCGCAGAGCCGATGCGTCGACGCCGACGCCCTCGGAGACCATCGCGTGGGCGACGGCGTCCATCTCGAAGAGTTCGCCAGTGTAGATGAAGAGTTCTTCCAGCGCCTCAATCATGCGCCGCCGGCTCTCTTCCGTGCCGTCGCCCAGACGAATGACCCACTCTGCGGAATGGCGCAGATGGTAGGCGACTTCCTTCTCGGCCTTGGCGGCGATTGCGCGCAAATCGTCGTCGGTTGATTTCGCCATGGCGCGCCAGAACGGCAGCATGTACGCGGAAAAATAGAACTGTCGAGCGATCGCCCAGGCAAAGTCGCGGTTGGGTTGCTCCACCAGAAGAGCGTTGCAGTATTCGCGCTCCGGACGCAGGAAAGCCAGATCATCCTCGTCACGGCCCTTGCCTTCGATCTTTCCGGCATAGGCATAAAGCGCCCTCGCCTGACCGAGACAGTCAAGGCCGATATTGGCGAGCGCAAGATCCTCCTCAAGGCTTGGCGCCTTGCCGCACCATTCGCCCAACCGCTGGCCGAGGATCAGGTGATCGTCGGCAAGTCTCAGCACATACCGGAACAAGTCGTCAGACATCACATGTTGCCCACTTCGTCGGGAATTTCATAGAAGGTGGGATGCCGATAAATCTTCGTCGCCGTCGGCTCGAACATCATGTCCTTGTCCTGAGGGTCGGAAGCGACGATGTCGCTGGAGCGCACAACCCAGATGCTCTGGCCCTCGCCGCGACGGGTATAGACGTCGCGGGCGGCTTGCAGCGCCAGTTCCGCATCGGCCGCGTGCAGCGAACCGGCGTGTTTGTGGTTGAGGCCGTTCCTCGCCCTGATGAAGACTTCCCAAAGTGGCGTCGTTTCGGTCATCGTCATTTCCTATGCGCAGCGTTTTTCAAACCAGGTCTTGAGATTGGGCAGGCCTTCCCATCCGAAGGCGTGATCGCTCGGGCCGTGGCGCCGCAGATGTTCAAGACGGGCCATCGCCTCTGTCACCGTCGGCACAGAGCCTTCCTCGATACGCCACATCACGAAGTGGGCCTTGCCCATGGTCTCGAACCACTCGCCGCGACGGCCATAGACCTTGCGATGCACCGTGTTCCAGACGAAGTGCTCAAGGTCCTCCGCCGTTTCCCAGACGGAAAGATTGACGATCACATGCGGATCGTTTTCCAGCGCAACGGTTTCGCCCGCTTCGTCGGTCAGGCGCCAGACGAACCCCTTGCTGCGTTCGGCTAGCGCATTGACGACATCAAGTCTGTTGACGAAATCCGCCATACGCGGATCGTCGAGATCGTATCGGGTTCTGCCGATATTCAGTTCAGCCAGATGCATGATCGCACTCCTATTCCGCGGCGATCTTTGCGGCTTCGGCCCGCTCCCGGCGCTTTTCGGCGTGCGCAAGCGCGGCTTCGCGCACCCATGCGCCTTCGTCGTGGACGCGGTTGCGATTGCGAAGCCTTTCGCGATTGCAGGGACCATCGCCCTTCACGACCCGCCAGAACTCGTCCCAGTCGATCTCGCCGTGATCATAGCTCTGCCGTTCCTCGTTCCACTTGAGGTCGGGATCCGGCACGGTGAGACCGAGATACTTAGCCTGCGGCACGGTGGCGTTGATGAACTTGTCGCGCAGTTCGTCATTGGTGAACCGCTTGATCTTCCAGGCCATGGATTGGCTGGAATGAACGGAGCTTCCTTCGGACGGTCCGAACATCATCAGCGACGGCCACCAGTAGCGGTCGAGCGCGTCCTGGGCCATGGCCTTCTGCTCGTCCGAGCCGCGGGCGAGCGTCATCATGATCTCGTAACCCTGACGCTGATGGAAGCTTTCCTCCTTGCAGACGCGGATCATGGCCCGCGCATAGGGGCCGTACGAGCACCGGCACAGGGGAATCTGGTTCATGATGGCTGCGCCGTCGACCAGCCAGCCGATTGCGCCGATATCACCCCAGGTCAACGTCGGGTAGTTGAAGATGGAGGAATATTTCGCGGCGCCCGACAGAAGCTGATCCGTCATCTCCTCGCGGCTGACGCCGAGCGTTTCGGCCGCCGAATAGAGATAGAGCCCGTGACCGCCCTCGTCCTGCACCTTGGCGAGCAGCGCCGCCTTGCGGCGCAGCGTCGGCGCACGCGTGATCCAGTTGCCTTCCGGCTGCATGCCGATGATTTCTGAATGCGCGTGCTGTGAAATCTGTCGAACCAGCGTCTTGCGATAGCCTTCCGGCATCGGATCGTTCGGTTCGATCTTCAGTTCGGCGTCGATGCGCTCCTGAAACGCCGCCAGAAAGGCTTCGTCTTCGTCGGTACGGCCGTCGGCGCCAATCAATCCCTGCGAATACATGGAAGCGTGCTCCTCATCCTCGCTCCCATTATATGTTACGAAATAGAATAATTCAATGGTATTATCGTAACGAATCACGTGGACGGCGCGCGAAATCTGCGACTGATATCAATTGCAGGCGGTTCGAGCGTCCTGTCGCCGGATCGTTTGCACTCGTCGAGCCAGCGTTCGCTTGCCCCGGCGATGGCGCTGTAGATGGACGACGCGATCCGGCGTGCTTCATCCGCCTTCCAGGCGTCCGGCGTCAGTTCCGGCGGCAGGTTGGGATCGCGCAGGGCGGCGCGGCGGAATGCATGGATCAACAGCGTACGGGCCGCCATGGATGACAAGGGATCCAGATCGTTCTTCACGCGCAACGCATCGTCGAGCGGGCGAAATTCCTGCGCAAAGGACGCATAGGAGCGCTGCGCGTCGACCTCCGACCAGGCATTTTCGATCAAGGCGCCGACATTGGAATCCTCACGAAGGCGCGCCGAGAAGATGAACTCGTGCGGTTGCGCCGCGATGGATTCCGCGCCGTCCGAGGGACGCAGGAACAGACCGCGCGACAGGGCGCCGAAACCGGCGGATTGCAACGCCGAGCGTCGCGCCTCGCGCTTCCGGTCGTTTGGGCCATTCGACAGGATGATCGTCCACTGACCGTCCCAGGACACGGGACCGGGCGCATAGATCCGCGTCGTCGCCTCGGCGAATTCGGCCTGACCGGCTTCGGCCAGGCGGTAGTAGCTGTTGCGTCCCTCGCGGATACGAAGCAGCCAGCCGTCGGAGGTCAGGCGCGACATGGCGGCGCGCAGCGCGCTCGGTTCGACGCGCAGACGGGACATCAAATCCTGCAGAGAGCCGAGCCAGAGCTCGCCGCCGCGCGGATTGACGGCGTCGCCGAAGATCGTGATGACCAGCGACCAGACGCGGATGCGCTCCTGACCGTGAAAGGCGTCTATCAATCGTTCGACATGGCTGTGCGCGGACTCGTTCATGCCGCACTTATCGCCGCGAAGGGCTGCGCGATCAAGCGTTGCGCAAATCCACGACCCGCCGCGCCTTGCCGGCGGATCTTTCGACGCCGCCCGGATCAAGCACTTCGACCTCGACCGTTACTCCGACGACGCTCTTGACGTGGTGACGCAGCTCATTGGCGCCTTGCTTGCGGTCTTCATCGCCGAGGCCGGAACCGCTCGCCTCGACCTTGATGGCCATTCGATCCATGCGCCCGTCGCGCGTGAGCTCGATCTGGTAGTGCGGCGCCAGGATCCGGCATTTCAGAATCTGCTCCTCGATCTGGGTCGGGAACACATTGACGCCGCGGATGATCATCATGTCGTCGGAGCGGCCGGTGACCTTCTCCATTCTGCGCATGGAGCGGGCCGTGCCCGGCAGCAGGCGCGTGAGATCACGGGTGCGATAGCGGATGATCGGGAAAGCTTCCTTGGTCAGCGAAGTGAACACAAGTTCCCCCATTTCGCCGTCCGGCAGCACTTCGCCCGTTTCCGGATTGATGACCTCCGGATAGAAATGATCCTCCCAGATGTGCAGGCCGTCCTTGGTTTCAACGCATTCATTGGCGACGCCCGGCCCGATGATTTCGGACAGGCCGTAAATATCGACGGCGTCCATGTCGAAAGCCGTTTCGATCTCCTCGCGCATGGAATTGGTCCAGGGCTCGGCGCCGAATATGCCGACCTTGAGCGAACTCTCCCGCGGATCGAGACCCTGATTGCGGAACTCGTCGAGGATGGACAGCATGTAGGACGGCGTAACCATGATGACGCGCGGCTTGAAATCGTCGATCAGCATCACCTGCCGCTCGGTCATGCCGCCGGATATCGGCACGACCGTGCAGCCGAGCTTCTCGGCGCCGTAGTGGGCGCCGAGCCCGCCGGTAAACAGGCCATATCCGTAGGAGACATGCACGAGATCGCCGGGCCGCCCGCCGCTGGCGTAGATCGACCGGGCGACCATCTGCGCCCACATGTCGATGTCGCCCAGCGTATAGCCGACCACGGTCGGCTTGCCGGTGGTGCCCGATGACGCGTGCAGGCGCGCAAGCTTTTCCCGCGGCACGGCGAACATGCCGAACGGATAGTTGTCCCTCAGGTCCTGCTTCACCGTGAAGGGAAACCTCGACAGATCCTCGAGCGACTTGAGATCGTCCGGATGGACGCCATGCGCGTCAAAGCTTTTGCGGTAAAATGGCGAATGCTCGTAGGCGCGCCGCAACGTATCGCGCATGCGCGCCAGCTGAAGCGCTGAAATCTCGTCTCTCGACGCGGTTTCGATCGCATCAAGGCCGGCGCTGTATCCGCCTGTCGTTTGTGTCTGCATTGTCTCCTCCGCCGATCGGTCTGCTACTCAGCCGCCTCCGGCACGTGCGTTCCCTTGATAGTCCGGCTGTGGCCGCGGAATTCGGCCACAACCGTCCCGTCATCCCGCGTCACCCGGATGTCGTAAATGCCGCTGCGCGTGGTCCTGTGCACCTCGCTCGCCACCGCCGTCAGCATCTCGCCGCGCCGCGCCGGCTGCAGGAACGAAACCGCGCAATGCTGGGCGACGGTATGCTGGTTGTAGCTGTTGCAGGCGAAAGCGAACGTGCTGTCCGCCAGAGTAAAGACGAAACCGCCGTGGCAGATATCCAGCCCGTTGACCATGTGGTCCTGCACCGGCATGCGCAACGTCGCGCGACCCGGACCGATATCAATGATCTCCATGCCCATATGCTTCGAGGCGCGGTCCTCGCGCCACATCGCCTCGGCGCTGGCTTTCGCCAGGTCATCCGCCGAAAGCGGCTTCTGCGCGCTATCCATCGACATGGTCTATCGCCCCGTAAACTTCGCCGGGCGCTTTTCGATGAAGGCGCGCACGCCTTCGGCGTAGTCCGTTCCTCGTCCGACTTCCCTCTGCGCATCGCGCTCGAGATCGAGCTGCGCGTCGAGTGTATTGTCGCCGGCCTTCTGGATCAGCCCCTTCATCAGGCCGAGACTACGCGTCGGGCCTTTTGCGAGACTGGCTGCGAGACCTGCGGCCTGAGCCATGAGGTCTTCGTCGTCCACGACCTTCCAGATCATGCCCCAGTCCGCCGCCTGATCGGCCGTCACCGGCTCGCCGGTGAACATGATCGCCTTGGCGCGCGCTTCGCCGATCAGGTTCGGCACGGTCCATGTTCCGCCGCTGTCCGGCACCAGACCGATGCGTGAAAACGCCTGAATGAATTTCGCCGAGCGTGCGGCAAGCACGATATCGCAGGCAAGCGCAATGTTCGCCCCTGCCCCGGCCGCGACGCCGTTCACGGCGCAGATCACCGGCTTTCCGATCGACCGGATCCTGCGGACGAGAGGATTGTACAAGGTGTCGATGGTCAGGCCGAGATCGATGTCCTCCTGGGAGGGATTACGCTCGGAAAGATCCTGCCCGGCGCAAAAGCCACGACCGGCGCCCGTCAGCAGGATTGCGCGGCACGCCGGATCCTCTTCCGCCTCGATGAGCGCCTCTTTCAGGCTGACATGCTGGGCTTCATTGAAGGCGTTCAGCTTGTCCGGCCTGTCGAGTGTGATCACGACATAACCGTCCTGCTTTTCGACCCTGACTGAATCATCGCTCATTGGCGTCTCCTCCCTACGCTCCGCGGACAATAGTACTTAAACCGACCGACCGGTCAATGAATCTTTTGTCCTGTGCTCACGCAACGCTGGATTGGTCGCCGCGCAAGACTGTTCGCGATAACAAAACTGACGCAAAACTGTCATGTCCCCACCCTACAAAAGCTGTGCTGGTTCCAGCAGTTCCATCATACATGCATTCGGGGGAATACATGAGATCGAGATCCTTGGCGTCAATTGCGGCGCAACTTCTGTGTGGCGCCTCTTTGACCGTCATTTCCGTATCCGCCGCGCGGGCCGATTGCGACCCCGCCTCGCCGACCGACGGACAAACAGTGATCTGCACCGGTCCAAGCACCGGTTTCGTTGACGAAAATGTCGAGGACGTGACGGTTATCATCGAGGATGGCGCTGTCGTGGACGGCGGCGGCGACCGCGGATTTCGGTTCGGCGACAATGGAACGCTCACCAATGACGGAACCATATTGTCCGGCGGCGGGGAACATGGCGTTCAGGGCGGCGACGAAGCCAGTATAACCAACAACGGGCTCATCGATGGCGATGGAGACGGCGTCAATGTCGACGACGACGCCTACGTCCTCAACAGCGAAACCGGTGAAATCATCGGAGCGGACGACGGCGTGCAGATCGAGGATGACGGCGAGATCATCAACGAGGGAACCGTAACCGCGAACGATGGAGACGCGCTCAAGGCTGCAGACGGCGCATACATCCTCAATGAAGGAACAGCCACCGGTTCCGATGACGGAATACAGGTTGAAAATGACGGCGAGATCGTCAACACGGGAACCGTAACCGCTTATGACGGCGACGCGCTGAAAGCCGAGAACGACGCCTATATCATGAACGAGGGCGCGGCGATCGGGTATTCCGACGGTATTCAGGTCGAGGAAAACGGTGAAGTCTACAATTCGGGCGATGTGACCGCCTATGACGGGGACGGAATAAAGGCCGGCGACGGCGCCTATATCGTCAATGACGGAACGCTGACCGCGTCTGACGACGGCATCCAGGCGGACCTGTACAGCACGGCGATCAACAACGGCGCGATCTACGCCACGGACGAAGGCATAAACCTCGATGCGGATGGCGCCATCGTTATCAACAACGGTTCGATCACCGCCCTTGACGACGGCATTCACACGGCAACCGGTTCCTGGATCGAAAACAACGGCTCGATCTATATTCCCTACAACGCCGGCGACCCGCAGGACGGCATCGACCTCGACGACGGTGTGGTGCTGAACACCGGCCTGATTGAGGTTGAGAATGGCGGCGCCGATTCGCAAGACGGCGTCGATTTCGATGAAGATGGCGCAGCGCCGTCCTCCATCACGAACACCGGCAGCATTATCGGCTACCATGCGGTCAACACCGATCCGCTGAACACGCAGTCGCAAACCATCTACAATTACGGTTATCTCGAGGGATTCGGCGGCGTTGCCATCAATCTCGGCGAAGGCGACGACGCATTGCAGATCGGGACCGGTTCGCGGATCGTCGGTCTTGTGGACCTCGGGGACGGCACGGACAGCTTCAGCGTGGACAGCCCGGTTGCATCGCTTGTCAACTTCGTCTCCGCGCCTGAAATCGTCGACCTGAACGGCTTTGCGGCGATCGTGACGCCAACGCAAATCGCGACGATCGATCCCGCGCCCTTCCAGAGCGGCGACGCGCTGATGCGTTCGTTCTTCTTCGACATGACCGACACGCTCTATCACGACCGCCCTGAAGCCGGAGAAAGCGGTTTCTGGCTGACCGGGTTCGGCGGCGCGGCGGATTTCGGATCATCCACCGTTTACAGCGGCTACGACACATCCGGCGGAGGCGGCGTCGGCGGCTACGATCACGCCGTCAACGCCATGTGGAGCATCGGCCTGTTCGGCGGCGGCGCATCCTATTCCGCAAGCATTGACGACGGCGAACACGACACAGACCTGACCTCCGGTTTTGGCGGCGTTCGCGCTTTCTACTTCCCGACTGACCGGTTCACGCTGAACGCCACTGTCTTGGGCGGGGTGACACAAACAAGCCTGTCCAGCCCCGACTATCGCACCGGCAGCGGCTCGGGCGACGGCGCGTTCCTGTCGGCGACCGGCGGTGTCGCATACGAAATCCCGGCGTCCGAAATGGGCGGCTATGTCGGCCTGGAACTGCTCGGCCAGGCAGGCGCGCTCTGGAACTGGGCCGACAGCTACCGGGTGTCAGGCTTCGACGGCGCGACGATCGGCGCACGGGATTCAGCCTACTATTTCGGAATGCTGGAAGCCGGCCTGCCCTTCGAAATGCAGTCAGGCGGCAACACGATCCGATTCAAGCCCTTCGCCGGCGTGACCTTCGCCGGCTTCAGCGACGACGCCTTCACGGTGTCTGCGATCGGCTCATCGACGAGTTTTGCGGGACCGGGCGATATCGATGGAACGTTCTTCACCGGCGGCGCCGAACTCGCCATCGACTTCGACGGCAAGGCCAGCCTGACGGGCCGGTTCACCGCAGCCTACAACGACGACTCAACGTCCTTTGGCGGAACGCTCAACCTGCGCATTCCCTTTCCGGTGAAATAGGATCGCAGCGTCAGGCTGCGCCGGACACCATATCAACGTCAAATTCAAGAGCGCTGACGCACCCCCGTGCGTCGGCGCGATCGCTTTTCAATCCATTCTTAACCTAATTGCGCAATACACTTGCAGAACACAAATGGAACATATAGTGTATGTTCTGTATTTGTTTCGCCGATTCGGAGGATTGGGCATGTTAACGCGCAAGCAGCACGAACTGCTTCTGTTCATTCACGAGCGGATGAAGGAATCCGGCATACCGCCGTCATTTGATGAAATGAAGGACGCGCTGGATCTCGCGTCGAAATCGGGCATCCACCGTCTGATTACGGCGCTCGAGGAACGCGGCTTCATTCGCCGCCTGCCCAATCGCGCCAGAGCGCTGGAAGTGATCCGGCTCCCGGAAATGGCGGCGCAGGGTTTGCACCCGCGCAAGGGCTTCTCCCCAAGCGTTATCGAAGGCAGCCTTGGCAAGACGCAGCCCAAACCGGTGCGGGAAGCGCCGAAGGAAGCGGCGAATTCGTCCGTCAGCGTGCCTGTCATGGGCCGCATCGCAGCCGGCGTGCCGATATCCGCCATCCAGAACAACACCCACAACATCAACGTTCCGCCGGAAATGCTCGGCAATGGCGAGCACTATGCGCTCGAGGTCAAGGGCGACTCAATGATCGAGGCCGGCATCTTCGACGGCGACACGGTGGTGATCAAGAATGCGTCGACGGCCAATCCCGGCGAAATCGTCGTCGCCCTCGTCGACGACGAGGAAGCCACACTCAAGCGCTTTCGGCGCAAGGGCGCATCGATTGCGCTGGAAGCAGCCAACCCCGCCTACGAGACGCGGATCTTCGGACCGGACCAGGTCAAGATCCAGGGCAAGCTCGTCGGGCTTATCCGCACCTATAACTAGGAAAAAGCGAGCAGGTTCGCCTGCTCGCGCCGTCTTCAGATAATCGACCCGACCGTCTTGGTCTTTTCGACCGTCTCGATCCATTCGCGGGCCGGGTTTGATGTCTCGACAATTCCGCCCCCGACATAGAGGCTGATTTCCTGCCCGAGGATCTGCGCGGTGCGGAGGTTCACGTAGAGCTTCGTCGAACCGTCCCAGTCGACCGGTCCGAGATATCCGGTGTAGTAGCCGCGATCATAGCCTTCGAACCGCTTCAGGAATTCGATTGCAGGCGGCTTCGGCATGCCGCAGACGGCCGATGTCGGATGCAGGCTACGCAGGAGGCCCGCCAACCGGTCGGCGTCAAGGCCGTCCGCGCTTCTGCGGAAAATGGTTCGGAGATGCACCAGATTGGCGGCTGAAACCGTGCGCGGTCCGACCTCTTCGAAATCGTCGATGCCCTGCTCCAGGAATGCGCGCCGAATATAATTGCTGACGAGCGCCTGCTCCTCGATCAGCCCGTCCGGCCAGCCAATGTTTCTCAGATCCGGGTCTGGCCCGACCCACTGCGTGCCGGCAAGCGCCATGGTGTCGACGCCATCCGGCGTGGACGAAAGCAGAATTTCCGGCGTTCCTACCAACCAGCTTCCGGTTTCGGGCAGGTGCACGAGCGCAACGAATGCGGACGGCAGCTTGGCGGCGAGCCGTTCTGCCATATCAAGCAGATCATATTCCGGCGAGAGCGCGCGATTTTCCACGCGCGACGTGACGAGCTTGCGCATCCGGCCCGCCTTGATCTGCTGCACGCAGCGCTCCACCAGCAGTTCATAGGTCTGGCGATCGGTCGCAAGCGGCCCGTCAACTTTGGCGCGCGACTGGACGGGAACGTCCATCCGGTCATCGGCAAGCTCCAGCAGTCTTCTTTGATGGTCGGAAACGGGGTCGTCGCCGTAGGCGGCTCCGGTCCAGAATTTAATGCCGTCCTTGTCCAGCCGCACATCGCCCTCGATGGCGTCCGCAAGGTTGGCGTCTTCGACATCGACGCGATTGATCGCGAAGAAAGGCCGCTCATGCGTTTCCGTAAACACCGGCCGTTTCGTCAGAGCGTTGCAGCTGACGAGCGCCTCCCAGTGAACCGCATCCGGCCTGCGCCACAGGGCGAAAGGCAAGTCGGTGTCCGCAGCAGCCGATAGCAGGCTCCTGGCTCCTCCCGGTATTTTCATTCCGATCATCTCCGTTTGACCGGGGGAAACTTGCTTGAAGACCGGACAGTCGCCAGCACAAAATCAACGAGTCGGCATAGCGTAAAGCTATGCTACGAATTCCAGACCGATTTCACGCGCCGCCTCGGTGAGGCTTTCCCGGATGGTTTCGATGACCCGCCGCGCGCCATGATCCTTGTGATGATGCAGGAGAACCGGAAGCCGCGGTCCATCAGCGAACGGAATGGGCTTGATGTCGGGGTCCCTGACGCCGGTCGCAGTCAATTCGTCGACAATCGCGATGCCGAAATCCTCGTACATCAACGAGATGGCGCTCTCCGCAAAACGGGTCTCGATGGTGATGTTCGGCTTGATGTCGCGTTCCTCGAACATGTCCTTCACCCAGCGCCCGTGCGGCGTGTTGGGGTGAAAGAAAATCAGACGCTCGTCGGCAAGCTGGTCAATGTAGACGCTTTCATTGTCGGCCATCGGATGGTCGCGCGGAACGATGCAGGCCATCGAGATCTCGGCGATTTTCTGGGACACGATCATGGCGTCGTTCACCGGATAGATCGTGACAACGCAATCGCCTTCCGCCAGCCAGAGATAGTCCTTGATCTGGGTCAGCGACAACGTGTCCATGCGCAACTTTGCGCCCGGATTGCGGCGCGCAAGCTTTGCTAGCGCCTTTGGACCGAGGGCCTGCGAGACGCTTGGCGAGACGCCCATTCTGAGCGTGACGGACTGACCGGAGGCGATTTCGAACACAGTGCTCGACAATTGCTCGAGGCCGGTCATGGACGGCTGAACGATCTCGAAGATCTGGCGGGCGGTGCGCGTCGGCGTCAGTCGACCGGCGTTGCGGTGGAAGAGCCGGACGCCAAGCACGTCCTCGAGCCGCTTGATGGTGTTGCTCACCGTCGGCTGCGCGATATTGAGCTGTTGCGACGCGGCGCTGATGGAACCGCTGACCATTACCGATCGGAATACTTCCAGTTGACGAAATGAAAGCATGGCTACACATGTCTGCATTCAGGAAGCCGGCACAGTTATCATGCTTGTACCGGGTCAGCAATTTAATAGATCTTCCCGTCCAGAGGCGCAGTTTGAACACTAATCACGAAAATCAGACGGAAGACCGAAGCGTCGCAGCCATGTTGACGGGCAAGGCCCGGGTTGTGGCGATGATCGGTTCGCCCATCGCACATGCAAAGTCGCCGGCCATATTCAACAGCTGGTTTGCCGATCACGACATCGCCGCGCTCATGACGCCGATGGACATTCCCGCAGATGATCTCGGCGCATTCTTTCGGTTTCTACGCGGCTGGAGCAACTGCAACGGCGCCGTGGTGACCGCGCCGCACAAGCAAGCCTGCCTTGAACTTGTCGACAGCGCCACGCAGAGAGCCGCATTGCTGCAAGCCGTCAACGTCGTGACGCGAAACGAGGACGGACGCCTGAGCGGGGACAATGTCGACGGAGACGGGTTCGTCCGGGCAATGCGGTCGAAGGATCATGACCCGGCCTCTGGCGCGGCGCTGATTTTCGGCTGCGGCGGCGCCGGAGCCGCGATCGCCCTCGCGCTGGCGAACGCAGGGGCAATGCAGGTGCAGCTTTACGACACCGATGACGATCGCATGCGGCGACTGGCGTCACTCCTGGCAGACAACACGAAGGCGTCGGTTTCCTGCGGCAAACCGAACGCGCTCGATGACTATCATCTGATTGTCAACGCGACGACGGTCGGACTTCACGACTCCTCGCAGATATGCCCTCTCGAGACGGCGTCGCCCGGCGCCGTAATCGCCGATATCGTTTCCTCTGGCAGCCTGACGGCCTGGTTGCGCGCAGCCCGCGCGCGCGGCAATCCGATCATGACCGGCGAGGATATGGCCCAGGGTCAGTTCGTCCTTCTGGCTTCCCGGACCGGCTTCGACATGCAATTGTAATGGTCTAAGCCACCCATAGCTTGAGGCTATTGCTTTGACAGCAGACTTGCCTACCAAATAACAACGGCGTCAACCAAAGTCCCGCCACGGCTCGCGGCACAGACCATGGGCTTTCCTGAGGAGGATATGATGAAAAGATTTCTTGAAATTCCCGCGCTCATGCGGCGCGCCACTCTCGCAGTGACTGTTGCTGCGGCCACAATCGTTTCCACTGCTTACGCGCAGGCGGACGACAAGGTCGTTGTGGGCGCATTGCGCTTCACGTCCCACTCGGCAGGCTTCATTGCCTACGAGAAGGGCTACTTCAAGGACGAAGGGCTCGATGTCGAGTTCAAGTTCTTCCAGGCAGCCCAGCCGATCGCCGTCGCGGTGGCTGCGGGCGACGCCGATTTTGGCATCGCCGGCCTGACCGGCGGTCTGATGAACCTCGCCGAAAAGGGATCGGTCAAGGTCGTCGCCGGCGTGCTTCATGAAAAGATCGGCGTTGACGGCATGATGATTCTTGCTTCGAACAACGCCTACGACAACGGTCTGGATTCCGTCGACAAGCTGAAGGGCCATTCCGTGGCGATGACCCAGGTCGGCTCGACGTTCCACTACATGGCCGCTCGCATCGCGGAAAAATCCGGCTACTCGATCGATGAGTTGAAACTGGTGCCCCTGCAGAAGGTAGGCTCCATGATCGGCGCGCTGAAGAGCGGACAGGTCGACTCCATGATCATGGTGCCCCACATCGCCAAGCCGCTGGTTGAAAACGGCGACGCCAAGATGCTTGGCTGGCTCTACGACTATGCGGAATACCAGATTTCGGCTCTCTTTACGTCAACGAAAAACACCGAAGAACGCCGCGACATGGTCGAGCGGTTCGTCAAGGCATATGCAAGAGGCATTGCGGATTTCAATCGCGTGATGCTGGCTGAAGACGCCGACCCGCAGGAACTGGAAGACATGACGAAGATGATTCACAAATATGTCTACCAGGATCGCCCTTATGAAAAGGCTGCGCCCTCCATCCAGAATGGCGCCATGAACCTGAACGACAATGCATCGCTGGACCTGACTGACGCTCAAAAGCAGATGAAATGGTTCCAGGACGCCGGTCTGGTTTCGCCGTCGCTGACGATCGAGATGTTGGTCGATCCAAGCTTCGTCGAAACCTACTGACCAGCCTGACAGGGAGCTTGCCGGCCCGTGGACCTCAAAATCAGGAATCTGAGCCACAAATACAACGATCTCGAAGTGCTGAAATCGATCAGTCTGGAGATTCGCAGTGGCCAAATCGTCTGTATCGTGGGCCCATCCGGGTGCGGCAAGTCCACACTTCTGAGAATGATCGGCGGCCTGGAACAGCCGACTTCCGGAGGCGTCTACCAGATTGGTGATCCTCCGGCCGACAGTCTCAACCCTCTGACCTATATCTTCCAGGATTTCGCGCTGCTGCCCTGGCGCACCGCGTGGGGCAACATCTCGCTGGTCCTGGAAGAACACAAACTCGGCGCGGAACAGGTCCGCGAGCGGATTGAAAACGTGCTTGAACGCACCCGTTTGACGGAGTTCGCAAACGCCTATCCGCGTCAGCTTTCCGGCGGCATGAAGCAGCGTGTGGCCATCGCCCGCGCCCTGGCCGTCAACCCGGCGGTTCTGCTGATGGACGAACCGCTTTCGGCGCTCGACAGCCAGACGCGTGAATTGCTGATGGACGATTTTGTGGCGCTGTGGCAGCGCGAAGCCTTCACCGCCTGCTATGTCACGCACAATCTGGCCGAAGCTGTCGCGCTCGGGCACAAGATCATTGTGCTGTCGCGTCGCCCCGGCGTTGTCAGGAATGTCGTCGAAATACCGGTTCCAATCGGCGAGAGACAGCATGGCAGTCCGGAACTGATCGAGATCCAGGATCAGTTGTGGGAAATGATGCGCGAAGAAGCGCTTTCAGCGGACAGGGAGTTGGCGGATGTCTGATCTTGCGCAGCGCCGCGACGATGTCGTGACGCCCTCCCAGGATGACGAAACCCGAAAAGTCCGCTATCGCGGCGGCGGTTTCTCGCCGAAACCACGTGCGTTCATGGCGCCGATCGTTTTCCTCGTCCTGGTTGTCATCTGGGAAATCGGAAGCCATTTCGGCTTGATTCCACCGATCGTATTGCCGTCGCCTTCGGAAGTTTTTCAAGCGCTGAAAGATCTCGTCCAGAGCGGCCTGCTATGGAAACATCTCAGCGCTTCACTCTACCGGCTCATCATCGGCTTTACCTGCGGCACCATCCTGGGTCTCGCCGCCGGCGCGCTGATCGGACTCTGGTCCTACCCGCGCGCGGCTCTGCGGCCACTGGTGGCCGCGATCTTCCCGATACCGAAAATCGCGCTGCTTCCGCTGTTCATCATCTGGTTCGGCATTGGCGAAGGATCGAAGATCGCAACCATCCTGTTCGGATCGTTTTTCCCGACGGTCATCGCCACCTATGGCGGGATCGACGCCGTCGACCGGTCGCTGATCAACATGGGACAGAGTTTCAACCTGTCGCGCTGGTCGATCATTCGCAAGATCATCTTCCCGAGCGCCCTGCCCGCCATTCTCAACGGCATGCGCATCTCGGCGTCCATTTCGATCATTCTGCTGGTGGCGGCCGAAATGATCGGCGCGGAATACGGCATCGGCGCCTATGTTCTGCTTGCAGGCAACCTGATGTCCACCGATCAGCTTATCGCCGGCGTCATCCTGCTTTCGATCCTGGGGCTGATTGTCAGCTACCTGATTTCGCTCGCCGAACAGTACTTCCTCCGCTGGCGTAGATAGGAGTATTATCGATTGTCTTCCGACGAAAGCTGGCAGCCCGACTATGACGTGGTTGTCGCCGGCGGCGGAGCCGCTGGCGTTGGCGCGGCTATCGGGGCGGCCCTTACTGGCGCCAAGGTGTGTCTCGTGGAGAAATACGGCTTCCTCGGAGGCGCCGCGACCAATGCGCAAGTGCTCGCCTATTGCGGTTTCTTTCAGCAGGCCCCAGAACCTGTTCAGGCGGTCGCAGGCGCTGGCGAACTGGTGCTTGAGGAATTGCGCCGCCATGGGCTCGACGCGAAACCCTACCGGTCTCCGACCACCGGCAACTGGATCATCCTTCTCGATCCGGAAGTGCTGAAGCTGTCGCTCGACCGCATCTGCGCCGAGCACGGCATCGACGTTCTGCTCCACACCCGCGTCGCCTCGGTTTCCCGCACCGGCCACCACCTGGAATCGGTCATGCTCGCCGGGATGGACGGACGCAGGCGCGTTATCGCAAATGCGTTCGTGGACGCGAGCGGCGACGCCAATCTTGCGCTGCTCGCCGGCGTCGATTGCCAGACCGGCGACGATAACGGCCACCTTCAGGCCGTCACCATGCCGCTGAGAATTGGCGGGCTTGCGCCCGGAACACGGATCGACCGGCAGGTCATCATTGCGACGACGGAAAAATACAACGAGACGAGCGATCTGAAGATCAATCGCAGCGACGGCGGCATCTACACCCGCGTGCCCGGCTCCGATGATTTCTGGTGGCTGACCGTCGACCTTCCGATCGAGGATCTGAGCTCCAGTTCCTTCACACGCGCCGAGCAACAGGGCCGCGTCATGGCGCACGGGCTCGTCAAGGCTCTTCGCAATCACGTCACCGGTTTCGAGGACGCCTATCTGGCGCAGACCGGGCCGCAGATCGGCATTCGCGAAAGCCGTCACCCGAAGGCGCGTTATCGCATGACGTTTGACGACGTCGTCAGCGGTCGTACATGCGACTTTCCGATCGCGCGCGCCGCCTGGCCCATCGAGTTGCACGGCGAAGCCGGCAAGCCGATCTATCATTCAGTAGGCGGCGCCGGCTATTGTCACGTGCCGCTTGACGCGATTACGGCCGATGGCCTCGACAATCTCTGGTACGCCGGACGCACCATCGGCGCCGACGGCAGAGCCTATGGCTCGATCCGGGTCATGGGCACGGCGTTCGCCACCGGCGAGGCCGCCGGCACCGCTGCGGCTCTCAGCGCATCCTCGGCCAAACCCGCGACAGCGCAGGCCGTTCACAAGGCGTTGGCCGAGCGCGGCGCCTTGCTGTGATCCCGTCATGACCCGCGCCGAGTTCGACCGGCTCTGCGCCACGCTTCCAGCAGTGACGCGCGTCGAACAATGGGGCGGCGCATCCGTCTGGAAAATCGGCGGCAAGATCTTCGCCATATGCTCGAACTGGGGCCCGGATACAAAAGACGGCGTCAGTTTCAAATGCAGCGATTTCTCCTACACGCTTCTGTGCGAGCAGGACGGCGTCGTCCCTGCCCCCTATCTCGCGCGCGCCAAGTGGGTGCAGGTGCGCGACCCGGACGCCCTTACCGATGACGAGATCGCGAATTATATCGAGACGGCCTACAGGATTGTCGCAGCCAAGCTCACGAGAGCGCAGCGCAAGGCGCTTGGCGTCGAGCTGACATGACGACTACCGCTTGAGCAGGCGATCAAGCCCGTAGACGGCTATGCCGGCAAGCAGCCCCCAGAAAGCCGCGCCAATGCCGAAAAGGCTCATCCCGGACGCTGTCACCACAAAGGTGATGACCGCCGCGAAACGGTCGCCGTGGCTGTCCAGACTGTTTCCAAGCGCACCGACCAGCGGCCCAAGCAAGGCGATGCCGGCGATCGTCGCGACGAGTTCTGGCGGGAAGCTGGCGAACAGGACCACCACCGATGCGCCAATCAGGGTCAGTACGGCATAGCCAACGGCATAGACAGGGCCGGTCAGCCATCTCTTGTCCTTGTCCGGATGCGCGTCTTCGCCGGTGCAGATCGACGCGGTGATTGCGGCCAGGTTCGTCGTGTGCGCGCCGAAAGCTGCGGTCACGAGCGACCCAAATCCCGTCACCGCGAGGATCGCGCGCGTCGGCGCTTCGTAGCCCGCAGAGCGCAGAACCGCGAAACCGGGCAGGTTCTGCGACGCCATCGTAACAAGATAAAGCGGCAATCCGAGACCGATCAGCACCGAGACGTTGAATTCGGGAACGATGATCTCGAATGTCGAAAGGCGCAGTTCCTCCAGAGGCTTGGCCATGCCGAGCGCATAAACGAGCACGACGCCCAGCGCCAGCACCGCAAGCACCGCCCAGGAAGGCGAGAATATGCGCGCCACGATGAACAGGAGCACCATCGGCAGCACCAGTTGCGGGATGGCGTTCAAATGCACGAAGACTGCCACCACAAATCCAAACAGAACGCCGGCGAGCATCGCCGACGCGACTGCCTGCGGAATTTTGGCGATCAGCGCGTTGATTGGCCGGAAAGCCGCGGTCAACAGGATGAGCGCGGCGGCGAGGATAAACGCGCCAGCGGCTTCCGGCAGCGTGATGCCGGTAGTGGTCGCAATCATCGCGGCCCCAGGCGTCGACCAGGCGGCGACGATCGGAATTCGAAAACGGATGCTGAGAACGGCGGTGGAAAACATCGTCGCGGCGCAGGCGCCGCTGATCCATGAGGCCGTCTGCGCTTCCGTCGCTCCGACGGCGTGCGCCGCCGCGATGATGATCGCGACTGAGCTACCAAACCCCACCAACACCGCGACGAGCGCCGAAATGATCACCGATGAACGCATGCAATCCGCCTTTTCTGACCATCCGTCTTGATGGAGCGAGTAGCGGCGTAAGTCAAAGCCTGCGCTGCGCAAACCATTTTCCGCACCTCTGGTGCAGTTTTTTGTGGGCGGATCAGCCGCGTTCGGTGCGAATTCTCACAGATGATTGTTTTCAAAAAGGAAATACAGGCCGCAAAATCTGCACCGCAATCTCACTGCAATACTGGATCGCCAGCCGCTATATCACCGCCACACCACAAGGAGCCCAATCATGTTGAATGCAAAATACAAGAACAGCCTGCCCCAGATGAAGGGCAAGACCATGCTGACGGATGGCGGCCTGGAAACAACGCTTATCTTTCTTGAAGGAATGGATCTTCCTCATTTCGCCTCCTTCGATGTGCTGAAGACCGAAGAAGGACGCGAAGCGACGAAAAACTACTATCGCCCCTACGCCGAACTGGCGCGGGCGCAAAAGACGGGTTTCGTTCTTGAATCCGCGACCTGGCGGGCGAGCCCTGACTGGGGCGCGCTTCTGGGATATTCCACCGCGCAACTGGAGCAGGCCAATCTTGCCAGCGTGGCGCTGCTTGGGGAAATTCGCGACGCGTACGAGACCGCCGATTCCCCATTCGTCATCAGCGGCAATCTCGGGCCACGCGGCGACGGATACAGCCCTACCTCAATGATGTCCGTTGAAGAGGCCTGTGACTACCACTCCTGGCAGATCAGGCTGTTCGCGGACGCAGGCGTCGATGTCATCTCGGCCGTGACGATGAACTATGTCGAGGAAGCGCTCGGAATAGCGCATGCCGCCAAAAAGGCGGACATGCCTGTCATTCTCGCCTTTACCGTCGAGACGGACGGAAGATTGCCGACCGGACAGACGCTCGGAGACGCCATTGAACAGACCGACAGGGATACAGGAAACTACCCGGTCTATTACATGATCAACTGCGCTCATCCGACCCATTTCAGGGATGTCTTGGGCAATCGCGACGGCTGGCTGTCACGCATTGGCGGCCTGAGAGCGAACGCATCCAAAATGAGCCATGCCGAACTGGACAACGCCGAGGAACTCGACGCAGGCGACCCGCATGAGCTTGGCCAGGAGTACCACGACCTCATGCACATGCTGCCAAATCTCATGGTGTTCGGCGGATGTTGCGGCACGGATATCCGCCATATCGCGGCAATCCACGACGCCTGTTGCGGGCACAGAAAGGCTGCGTGATGGTTGATTCAGCGCATCAGTCGCGGCAACGTCGGACGTTCGTGACAAGACCGGCGACGCCGGATGACGCCGATCATCTGGCTCGCCTGATCAACTACGCCGGCGAAGGCATGCCCTATCATGTGTGGCAAAAGAACGCCGAAGACGGCGTGGACCCGTGGGAGTTCGGCCGTATTCGGGCCCGGCGCAGCGAAGGCGCATTCACCTACAGGAATGCAGTCATCGTCGAGGTTGAGGGAGATGTCGCGGCATGCCTGGTCACCTACCGGCTGACGGACGCGCCGGAGCCGATCGACTACGATACGATGCCGGCGATGTTCGTCCCGCTGCAGGAACTGGAAGACCTTGCCCCGGGCACGCAATATGTCAACGTGCTGGCGACCCATCCGGAGTTTCGCGGGATGGGCTGCGGAACGCGTCTTCTGGCTGAAGCCGAACGAATGGCCGGTGGACGCGCGATGAGCATCATCGTTTCCGATGGCAATACCAACGCGCGACGCCTCTACGAGAAGACCGGCTACGTCGAAACCGACAGCCGGCCGATCGTCAAGGAAGACGGCTGGGATTGCGAAGGCGAAAACTGGGTGCTGCTCGTGAAACAATCGTCAGAGTAAAACAGAAATGCCCCGCCCGCGAAAAGAAGGCGGGGCTGAACATATCTGGCTTGCTACTTCGCGAAATTCGCGGCGATGCGTTGCTGGAGATAGTCGTGGGCCGTGATCGGCGCGTAGTGCTTTTCCGGTCCTTCGATGATCGCGTCCTTGTTGGCCTGACAGAAGAAGGCCATGGAATAGCGCGATCCGCGCGATTCTTCCGGTTTCGGCATCCGCACCCGGTGCAGCGTCGATTGCAGCTTGTCGTCGCTCCAGCGCATCAGCATGTCGCCGATATTGCAGGTGACGACGCCAGGCAGCGGCGGGACGTCGGTCCAGGCGAGTTCGCTGGATTCCTTGCCCGGGCACAGTTGCAGACCGCCCTGCCCCGGCCGCTGATGCAGCAGGGTCAGACAGTCGAAATCCGTGTGGGCGCCCGCGCGCCAGAATGACGTGAAATCTTCCGGCTTGGCATTGACCAGTTCGAGATAGTGCAGCAGACGCAGCGTGCTTTGATATTCGGGCGATTCCGGATCATGACGCTCGGTGAAGAAGTCCTCGACAAAACCAAGCTTCAAGGCGAAGCAGGACAGAACCCGCATGCCGAGTTCCCAGTTGGCTCTTTCAAAAGCGAGCATGGTGGTCTTGAAGCCGGCCAGATCCTCTTCGCTCGGCCACAGCTCGGTCATCCGCGGCAGCGTGATCTGGTAGGACTCCTTCTGGTCCGCCGTGCCGGTCGACGGGCGCACCTGCGCCTTGTATTCCCAACCGGCATTCGTGCCGGACAAAAGCGGAAACCGCGCCTTTACCTCTTCCGGAAGCGTGAAAAACGCTTCCGAAGCTTCGAAGGCGCCGTCGATCATGTCCTGGGGAATGCCGTGATTGACGAGCTGAAAAAAGCCGATATCGGTTGAAGCCGACCAGAGCGCATCGGCGATTTCGGCCTTTCGGGCGTCAAAATCCGACAGGTCGATGCGGGGAATGTCGCGTATCTTTTCAGAGCCCGCGCCGCCGAACGTCGTTTCCTTGTTCAGCTCGTCGAGGCCGTAGTTCTTTTCGGATACAGTTGTGTTCATTTTATTCTCCAATACGGGTAGTCCCGCGTTTCCTATGGAGCAATGACCACGTCGCGTGACGTTGACTGCTTCTACTCCGTTGCCATTGACAGTCGTTGCTGGCCGTTTGGCCTTTTATGGTCTCCTTTCGTCAGTTGTTATCCTTCGGCAGGCTCCAGGGGAAAAACTGTTTCTGGATCGCCGAGATGATCTGGAACAGAAGCAAAGATATCAGCACCAGAAGAAACAGTCCGGCCCATGCCTGCGGTATCTTGAAATAGGATGTCGAGAACTGGATGAAGTACCCGATGCCCTTCTCCGCCGCGACGAACTCCGCCACGACGGCGCCGATGATCGACAGTGTAATGGAGATCTTCAAGCCGGAGAAGATATAGGGGATCGCGTAGGGAATGCGGATCTGGCTGAGCTCACGCGACACCGGCGCGCGAAGGCTGCGCGACAGTTCGATCAGCTCCGGGGGCGTCGCCATCAACCCTGTCGTCATGGAAACGACAAGCGGAAAGAAGGTGATCAGGAAGGTGATCACGATCCGCGGCGCATCGCCCGATCCAAGCACCACGATGATGATGGGCGCAACGGCGACGACCGGCGTCGACTGGATCACGACAAGTAGCGGATAAAGACAGTCCGACACGACCTTGGAGCGCGACAGCACGATCGCCAGCGGCAGGGCGATGACGATCGCCGTGATATAGCCGTAGAGCGCAACCCGCAGGGTCGCCCATATGTGTTCGATCCAGCGGGAAAACTCGACGGCGTCGAACCCTGTGACGATACGCGTCGGCGCAGGCAGCAGAAACGAGGGAATATCGAATACGATCGTGGATAGTTCCCATATGACGAGGATGGCGGCGAAGGTCGCGATCGGCCTCAGGATAGGCAGTGCGAGGATCGCCCTCAACGGGTTTCCTGCCTTCTTCTTCTCAGGCTGCGCGCTTGAGGAGGAGGCCGCGGAGCTGGGCTGCGAATTCATGCATTTCCTTGCGCGTGCTTGTTTCGACGCTACGTGGTCGCGGAAGCGGTACTTCGAAATCCGCGATGAAATGTCCGGGACGCTCGCTCATCACCAGAACCCGGTCGGCGAGCAGAGCTGCTTCCGAAATCGAATGGGTGATGAACATCACGGTTTTGGGTTGCGCCTGCCAGATATCGAGGAGTTCGAACCCCATTTCCTCACGGGTCAACGCATCGAGCGCCGAGAATGGCTCATCCATGAGCAGAATATCGGGATTGAGCAGCATGGCGCGAGCAATGCCGACGCGCTGTTGCATGCCGCCGGAAAGCTCGGAAGGCAGACGCTTTTCGAAACCTTCGAGGCCAACCTTGCGCAACAGTTCGCGCGCGGTCTCCCGGTGTTCGGACCTGACGCGCCCCGTCTTGTGGCGGATCGGAAAGACAACATTGTCCTCGACATTGGCCCAGGGCAGCAGCGTCGGCTTCTGGAAGACGATCCCGACGTCATCGCGCGGCCCGTCCACCTCCTTGCCGAAGACACTGACTGTTCCCGAGGTCGGCGCAATCAGTCCCGACGTCAGGCGCAACAGGGTCGACTTGCCACAGCCGGAGGGGCCGAGAACCGCCACGAATTCGTGGCGGCTCACTTTCATGCTGACGCCCCGGAGGGCTTCCAGCTGGCCCGAGGCCGTGTCGAATACCTGCCCTACATCGTCGAACTCGAGGGCATGTATCTCAGGCAATGTCACTCTCAGCTCTCCGGCATGTAGCTGCGGTCGACAATGGATTCCGGATCGAGCGCGCCCGGCTCCAGACCCTGCGACGCCGAAACGCGTTCCCAGGTCGCCTGAAGACGGCCAGGCTCGAACACGCCAAATCCGTCCGTGTCCGTCACATCATTGAAGACCAGCACGAATGCGTCGTTGATGCCGCCCGCAACATCCGCGGCCGACATTTCCGGGATCATGGCGGTTACGGCTTTGGCCGCTTCTTCAGGATTGTCGCGGGTGAATTCGATGGACTTCTTGTAGGCCTTGAGGAAGCGCTTCGCGACGTCCGGACGTTCAGTCAGAAACTTGTCGGACGCAATGACGCTTGCCTCGTAGAGATCGAGACCGGCGGCCGACCACGGCAGAACGACGAGTTCCTTGCCCGCTTCCTTGGCCTGATTGGTGAAGACGGTCACGTTGGTGAGCCAGGCGATGACAGCGTCGGCGCTGCCGGTCATCAGCATCGGACCGAGGGCTGCCGGATCGGCCTTGGTGAGGGTGATATCGCCTTCCGTCAGACCGACATCGTCCAGCACCAGCGGCAGGAACACGTTTGACGACGTGAAGGGAGACGTCGCGACTTCCCTGCCTTTGACGTCTGCTACTTCTGCGATGCCGGAATCCTTCGTGGCGAAGAACGCGTGCGGCCCCTTGTTGAAATAGGACATGACGGCCGTCACCGGCACATCTTCATTGGCCTTGGCGGCCATCAGGGCGCTGATGCCAGCCGTGCCGATGTCGGAGGTTCCGGTCGCCATCTTGGTGATGGCCTCGGTCGAGCCCTTGCCGGGTTCGATGGAGACTTCGATGCCTTCTTCTTCACAGAAGCCATTCTGGATGCAGACATAGATCGGAGCCTTGTCGCCGCCGGGCAACCAGTCGAGCTGGTAAACGACCTTGTCAGCCGCGCTGGCGTAGGAGACTTGCAGCACTGCCGCCAAGGCTGCTCCGGTTAAAAGTTTCATTGAGTGTTTCAGCATGGAACTACCTTTCGTGACTGCTGGCGTTTCATAATCGCCAAAGCACCGGGCAGACGCTGAAAGCGCCTGCCCGGCAGTCTTGGGAGAGTTTTACTTGGTGAAATAGAAGACGGCATTGGACACCTGTTCTGCAATGTTCATGCCGAGCAATGTCCCGGACTGCCGTTAATCCTGACCGCTTCTACTCGACCTGAAGAATGCAGGTTCCATGCCAATTCGCGATAAAGCCGGAAAATCGCAATTCTTGAGTTGAAAGGCGGCGACGGCGCCTAGAAACGCCGCAGCCGTCATCATGCTGCACAAATTTTAAGCGAAACCAGTCGAAGCCGCACTACGGCGACTGACATAGCGCGCGTCAGGAATTGCTTCCGACGGGTCGCTCATGCCGCCGTTCGACCGCCTTCCAGGCGCAAACAACGCCCAGCAGGCAGACAATGACAACATAGATGCTCAGGCCCGGCCAGCCGAAGGCCTCGATGACGAAACCGGCGATCGGCGGGCCGATCACCGTGCCAACGCCTCCGGTCTGCGCGATCGCTCCCATTGCGATGGAGGCCGACTGCCCGTCGCGGACGATCGCCGGCAACGTCGCGAAAACCGCCGAGCCCACGACGCCGCTTGCAAGAGAAAACAGAATTGCGCCGGCGAGTTTCACCGAAGGCGCATCGAGGAGAAATATCGCCGCCGTTCCCAGGGCGAGCGCGACAAGCGCGAACATCGTGAGACTGGCCGTATGGCTGCGCAGACGGCCAACAACAAGAAAGCCTGTCCCGATATTGCCCACGGGCACGAAGAGCGCGATTGCCGCCGCCGACAGCGCCAGCCTGTCGTCAAGCAAACCGATATAGGTCGGCAGGAAGGTGAACAGCGGCAAGGACGCTATGACGTAAAACCCGAATGCGCCGGCCAACCAGTAGGCTCGCGCAGGCAGTCCGCCTCTGGCCTGCGTCGTTTCGGCGGCAGGCGCGATTGGCTGCGCGCGCGGCAGCGTCGACAACAAAACACCGGAAAGCACGCCGAAGAGACCGTAGCCAAGCGCCATGCTGAGATAGAAACCGGACAGTCCAAACCCGGGAAGCACGGCCGCAGCCTGATAGTTCGCCAGCGCATACCCGATTGGAACGAAGCCGCCCCAAATCGCCAGGGCCGGCGCCTTCAACCGTTCAGGCGCGATGTCATTCAGAACCGCCGGCGCGGCTATCACCACCAGCACATAGCCGACCGCCTCAATGCCGCGCGCGAAGAGCGCCAGGAACTGGTCCGTGGTTGGCCACAGAAACAACGCGCCGACAAACAACAGCAGCGCGCCGGCGTTCAGAGACAGACGGACGCCGTAATGGCGAATGGCGAAGGCGACCGGAAGCGCGGCGACCGCCACAAACAGGCCGATCAGCGATGTGAGCCATCCCAGATAGGTCAGCGAATAGCCATGCTGCTCCCGCAGCAGCAGCACCACCGGCGCGATCTTGCCCAACTGCCCGCCGGCGTAAAAGCCCGCCAGCAGAATGAAGATGACGGTTAACGTGCGTCTCAGATCCATGTGCATTCAAATCCCGAACAGATTCACTGCACTAGCCGCATTGTCAGGCCGCTGCAATCGCCGCGGCCGGCATAAATTATGCGGCGTGGGCGCCCATCAGGCGAGCGGCAACGGCGACGCGCGTATTTGCAGTTGAAACGGATCGTTGACTGCGGTTCAATTGCGGACAGACTTCAATTGCAATTGCATCGGCATGACACCTCTCGTTCTCGGCTTTTTGTCAGCGTTTTTCTTCACCGCCCCGCCCGGCGACGCGGAAAACCTGCTTTGGCTCGCGGAGTCGCCCTCAAGCCGCGAGATCGACCGCATGGAGCGCGAGCGTGGCGACGAAGCCTTTCTGATCGCGCCAAAAAACCCTTATGAATTCGCCCGCCGCGGCAAATATCGACTGGATCTCGGTCACTACCGTCAGGCGATCGAGGACTTCAACAAGGCGCTCGAGGACAATGAACGCTATTTCTTTGCGCTCTACCATCGCGGCCTGGCGCATTACTCCCTGGAACTGTATGCGAAAGCGATAGCCGACTTTACGCTCGCGGCCGCGATCGATCCGCATGACGCAGATGTTTATTTCCGGCGCGGCGAAGCCCGTTTCTTCGCCGAAGATTACCGCAAAGCCATTCCTGATTATAACGAGGCCATTCGCCTCTACCCGAAATTCGCCGCCGCCTATGACAGCCGCGGCTGGGCGCACCACGAACTCGGCGACGACATGCAGGCGATGATCGATCTCAAGAAGGCGTCCGAGATCGAACCGGAGGTCTCCTACTACCGGGAAAGTTTCGCCGATCTGATGTTCGGGATGGAGCGCTTCGACGAGGCTGCCAAATCATACAAGCAAGCCGTTGATCTGGAACCGGAAAACCATTCCTGCCTGGCGAAACTCGGCGACGCCTATGGCGAAGTTGAAGAATACCGCCTCGCTATTGCGGCCTATGACCGGGCGATTGGCCTGGCGCCTGTCGCTTCCTACCACAACAATCGCGGCGTCACCTATGAACGCACCGGCCTGCAGGATTTGGCGGCCACGGATTACGACGCGGCCATCCGGATCGACCCGGACTATGCAACCGCCTACTTCAATCGCGGCCTTCTGTACAAGGACGCCGGCGATTGGGAAAATGCGATCGAGCATTTCAGCCGGACCGTCCAGCACGACGAGAACTACCACGAAGCGTTTTTTTACCGAGCAGAATTGCTCGACAGCGCGGGAGACGCGCGCGCCGCGCTTTCAGACATGGACAAGGCGCTCGCACTCGATGGGAAACAATCCCGGTACTACTTCCGGCGCGCCTTCATTCACGCCGAACTCGGCGACGACGAAGCCGCCCTTGACGACTACAACACGGCGATCAGGCTTGAACCGGCCTTGTCGAGCGCCATGTTCAACCGCGGATATATCCACTATCGCGCCGGCCGCTATGCGCTGGCGTTCGCGGATTTCGCCAAGGGCGCCCTATTGCAGCCGGATGATCCTGACTATCTCGTGGCGCAAGGCAATGTTCTGCATGCGCAAGCCCGTTACGAAAAGGCCATCGAATACTATACTTCCGCGATCGCCGTCAGGGACGACTACGCCGAGTCCTACCTGGAGCGCGCCAGCGCCTATCACGACACGGGCGACTACGATCGCGCCCGGAGCGATGTCGAGAAGGTGCTGGAACTCGACCCGACCGTTTCCGGCGCCTACTACATTCTCGGCCTTGTCGAGTTCGACACTCAGAATGTGCGGCAGGCGGTCGAAACCTTCGACAAGGCCATCTCTCTGGGCGAAAACACCGCCCATGTCTATTTCATGCGGGGCTGGTCTCACCGGATCGAGAAATCCGACCAGAAGGCGATCAGCGACCTCACGCAGGCGATCGCCCTCGCGCCGGATTACCAGCTTGCCTACACCCATCGCGGCAACGCCTATTTCGATGGCCAGGAATTCGCCCTGGCGATTGAAGATTACGATCGCGCCCTGGAACTGGAGCCCGACGACTACCAGACCATTCTGAACCGCGCCGCGGCCTATGAAAAAATCGGCGAGACGGAAAAGGCGCAGTCAGACTATCTCCGCGCAGGCGAGTTATTGCTTGAGGACAAGAATTGAATTCCGGTCAGTTTCCGACGCAGTAGTTTTTCACGCCTTCGGTGATATCTGATTTCAGAGCGCTGATGCGTTGGGTGTAGGCCGAACGCAGGCAGGAGACGTCCGAACCGCAGCCGGACCGTTGTTTCAGGAAGGCCTCCGCCTCGTCCTGCCGAACGCCGCTGGCGCCCATAAGCAGCGGCAAGGCCTTGTAGCCGTAATACAATCCAGCCATTTCGGAATCGAGCGCCGAAAGGTCGGGGTTGGCGCAGATGGCCTTTTCATCCGGCGCCGCCGCTTTGGAACAGTCGAAACTCGCGGCAAGCGATGCGCCAGACACAAATAGCGTTGTCCATACGGTCGCGATTGTCAGGCATGCCAGTGAACGGATTGTGGCGGTGTTCATAGTCCTGTTTTCTCCTCGATTGCGGAAACGCGAAACTTGCCATACTATAGCAGAGACGGAATGCACAAACATCTGGATACAACCGGGGGACGGTCCAGTGGCGCATGGTTCAAGATATCTTTTGACGACCGCATTGCTTCTGGCTGGAAGCGCCGTTTTTCACGGCTGCAGCACACACACTACCGCAACGACCGCACAGTCTGCGCCGCCCGTAATGACGGCGCCGTCACAAGTCGCATCAGCGGAGACGCCTGCAACCCAGGATGAAGGCTCGAAGGCTGCGCTGGCGGCTGGCGCTGAACCTGAAGCCGCGGTCGAAGATCAGTCAACGGCAACGACCGTCGCGGGCTCCGGCACAGTGGAAGAACCCGCCAAGCCATCCGAAACGGGCGCCACCGAGGTGGCGGAGGACAAAGCGCCCGAGGAGCCTGCCTCCGATGAAATTGTCGAAGCCGTGCGTGTGACCAAAACGCCGGGCAAGACGGACTCCACCGTTGAAATCGTCGAAACGTCCGATGCAATTGTCGAACGTGTCGAGGAAACGACCACGACCGATGAAGACATCGAGACAGTCGTCGCCGACACCGGCACAGGCGTTGTCGGCGAAACGGAAGAAATCCTGGAACGCACCGACACAGTCGTGAAAACGACAGTCGTCGACAAGCGAACCGGCCGGGTGACAAAGAAAATCGCTACGCAGGAAAAGGAAGAAGTCCGTTCCAGTCGGGAAACCATCATCGTTCCGGCCCACTCGGCGCGTGTCTATATGAAACCCGGATCCAGTCCGGATGACCGCATTGCCGCTTACGGTATGGTGGCGTTTCCTCTGGAAACGACAAGACAACACCCGGAGCGGCTGGCGCAATTCTGCGCGGCCTATGTCGAGAGCGAAAAGCATGAGCCCGTGCCGGGCCTGCCGGCGTCGGCGCCCCGCATGGCGACCGTCTGGCCGGTCTCTGCGTCTGTGGCTACGGACGCCCTTTCCAGACTGAATGACGTCCAAAAATGCGAAACCGCCGTGCTGAACTATGGCGCGGCAATGGCCGACCAGGCTATTTACGATGCCGAACTGACCGGAATTGAAATCAATGGACGCGGCCCGTTCCTCCTTGCCTGGTCTCCGGCGTCAGCGAAGGGTTCGGCGAACGCTCTCGTGTTGATCGCGAACCTGTCCAACATCGACACTCCCGAAGCCGCCCTCGCCGCAATGCGCAGATGGCAGACCGATGTCGAGTTCAACCCGCCGCTTTGGGCTGAAGCCGGCTGGAACCTGCCTCTGCTCAGAGAAATCATGGATGAATGGGCGGCTGTCCATGGGCCGCAATCACTGATGTTACTCGGCCCCTTCGGCGGCTGAGCCGCCCTTATCACTCATTCGGCGATCCGGGCATTGCCTGAAAAACGTGGAGACCGTCAGGAATCTCCAGCCAGTCCGGCTTGGAGCGAGCGAAACCGTATCGTTGGGGCGTATACCAGAATTTTGGATTGTCGAATGTGCCTCCGGCAACGCCGCAATGGCCGGGCAGAAATTCGAGAGTCCAGCCGACGGTCGTGCCGCAACGTCCGCAAAACCGGGTCTCAAGCCAACGCCCTGCGTCAGACGTCAACCGGAAGGTCTTCCAGTCTTCTCCAAGAAAGGCGATCTGATCCTCCGGGAAATAGACTGAAATCCCGAAGGCGCTGCCGGTTCGCTTCGTGCACCATTCGCAGGAACACATGGAAACGCGGTCCGGCTTGCCGACCGTCCTGTAACGGATCGCCCCGCAGAAGCATCCGCCTTCATGCGTCTCGGATGACTGTGCGCACATCGCGGCAGTATCAGCGACGCTGGCGGCTTTGACAACGCAAATTCAGAGGGAAACCATTGTCAGCAGTTCGTACTCGGCCACCTGCTCGCCGTCCTGATTGGTCAGCACGACGTCCCAGGCTACTTCTCCATACTCGTCATTGCGCGGCGTCTTTCGCTTGACGGTAAGACGAACCGATATCGCATCGCCCGGACTGACAGGCATTTGGAAACTCAGGCTGTTCAACCCTGTATTCGCCAACACCGGACCGGGGCTCGGCTCCACAAAAAGGCCGGCGGCGAAACTTAGCAGCAGATAGCCGTGCGCGACGCGGCCGGGAAAGAACGGGTTCGCCTTCGCCGCCGCTTCGTCCATGTGCGCGTAGAACGTATCGCCGGTGAATCGCGCAAAATGCTCGATATCCTCCAGCGCGACTTCCCGCGACGGGGTGTGAATGGTCTCGCCGATCTGAAGATCACCAAAAGTCCGGGTAAAGGGATGCGCCGGCGCGGCGATTTCCTTCGAGCCCCGGATCCAATTTCCGGTGATCCCTGTCATCAGATCCGGGCTTGCCTGGATCGCGGTGCGCTGCATGTAATGCATGACCCCGCGCACGCCGCCCAGTTCCTCGCCGCCGCCGGCCCTGCCCGGACCGCCATGAACCATGTGCGGCAAGGGCGAACCGTGACCTGTCGCTTCTTTCGCGGAATCGCGATTGTTGAAGTAGATCCGCCCGTGTGAGCCCCCCGCCCCCAGGACAAATTCCCGCGCCGTACGCGGATCGCGCGTGACCACTGAGGCGACAATAGACCCGCCGCCGCGGTTCGCCAACTCGATGGCGTGTTCGGCGTCGCGATATCCCATGACGGTCGAGACGGGACCAAAGGCTTCGACCTCATGGACCGCCTTGGCGGCGTCCGGATCATTGCAGACGAAGAGCATGGGCTTGAGGTAGTAGCCATACTCGACCCCGGCGCCTGTCAGCTCCGGAGCCTCCTCGTCGCCGAAGACGCGCTCGCACTCCGCGCCGATCCGCGCGGCGTTTTCCAGCGTGTCGCGTTTCTGCTCAGCAGAAGCGAGCGCTCCCATTCCGGATTCCTTGAGCGAGGGATCGCCGATGGTCACGGCCGCAAGGCGCTTCGACAAGGCTTCGACGACAGCTTCCACCCGTGACGCCGGCGCGATGATTCTCCTTATCGCAGTGCATTTCTGTCCGGCTTTGGTGGTGATCTCGTTCGCAGCTTCCTTGATGAAAATATCAAAATCCGGCGAGCCGGGCTCGATGTCCGTTCCAAGCACCGAGGCATTGAGACTGTCCTGTTCGGCCGTGAATCGCACGGAGTTTGCGAGGATATTGTCCTTGGAGCGCAGCGACAGCGCAGTCGCCGCGGATCCCGTAAAACTGACGATGTCCCTGCTGTCGAGCCGGTCGAGCAGATCGCCCGTCCGACCGGAAATCAACTGGACCGATCCTTCCGGCAACACGCCGCTCTCGACCATCAGCTTGAAACAGGCCTCTGTCAGCCAGCAGGTGGCCGTCGCAGGTTTGACAATGGCCGGCACCCCGGCGAGCAATGTGGGCGCGAGCTTTTCAAGCATGCCCCAGACCGGAAAGTTGAATGCGTTTATGTGTATCGCGGCGCCGGTCAAAGGGGTGCAGACATGTCGCCCGAGAAACGTTCCCTCCCGCGACAGCATTTCGGTTTCGCCATCGACATAGACCTGATCGTCGGGCATCTCACGCCTGCCCTTGGACGCATAGACCAGCAGCGTGCCGATACCGCCGTCGATGTCGATGCGACTGTCCGGCAAAGTCGCCCCTGTCATGTAAGACAGCGCATAGAGCCCGTCGCGGCGCTCGTTGAGATGAAGCGCCAGGGCCTTCAGCATGCGCGCGCGATCATGAAAGGTCATCTTTCTGAGCGCCGGACCGCCCCTGTCCCGCGCAAAATCCAGCATTTGCTGGAAATCAAGACTGTCGCAGCCAGCCTCTCCAATGATCTGACCGTTTGCAGCCGAATACAATTTGGATGTCGTTCCGGAAGGCGCTATCCACTGCCCTGCCGCAAAGCTCGATACCTGCATCAGTCCCATCGTTTCCTCCCGTTCGATACCATTCAGCCAGTATAAATTAACCAACCATTCGGTCAATCCTGACCGTAACGGCAATTTCCCGAACTGTATCATTTCTCACAGAGACTCGCGCAGAACTCCCATAGATTGCAGGCTACCGATCAACATTTGAGCGGGAAGGAAACAGGGAAATGACTACTTTCATCGATCGTGGAACGGAGAAAAGCCGGAGCGGTTCGATGTGGAATCGCATCTTTGGACTGCCGGGAAGGCTGCGGGCGGCAAATCGCAGCCGTTTGGAAAATGAAGCGCTGCTAGACATGCCGGCGCATGTCTACCGGGACATCGCCATCGCGAAAGGCGATGTCATGTTCGGCGTATCAGCCAGACGTCGCTTTGTCTGGACAGAGTAAAAACACCTCGACCGGCGGAAGCGGATGACCGATGGCCGCTTCCGTCTTACAGCACATTGGCGGTTACGACCGCGAGACCAACCATGATCAGCAAGGCCAGGAGACCGACCGCTCCGTCTTTCGCCACCAATGCTATCGCCGCCAGACTGACGGCGCTTCCAAGTATCGACGAACTGAAAGGCACAAGCTCGAGAACGGGCATCGCAAGACCACAGGCCACGCAAATCAGCGCCATCAGTGTCGAAAACGGTTTGTGGACCAGTGGCGATAATCGTCGCCGCGTCAGCCTGTCGATCCAGTAGGCCGGCTTATCAAGCCACGTGATCGTATTGGCGAGCTTTTCCCGTTCAATGCGACGCGACAACAGCCATTCCGGCAACCAGAGATGACGTTTGCCGATGACTCGCTGGGCCGCGACGAGAGCGATCAGGACTCCACAGACCGATGAAAGGCCGGGTATACCGCTGAGCGGCGTAACGACCACAAGAGCCGGCAACAGCATGACCGCGGACAGGGATGCGGTTCCGAGCGATTCCACTATGGCGGCGATCGACACCTGATCGCCCGAACCGCTGCTTTCTCGCAACGCGCCAAGAAGATCGCTCACCGGAGTTTCGCTCGCGGCGTTGTCGTGCGTCTTGCGGGCCATGTCGGGCTTCATGCTGTTTGTGCGCATTCAACATAAACCGTCTCGCAACGCGCAGGTTCCCAAATCATTGCAGCTCGCAACTCGAATGTTGTCCGCCTTTTAAAACCGAACAATGGAACACGGAATGCTTGCCATTTACACTGATTTACTTGTCAAAATTCCATAGTTTTCAGATAGTAATATCCCCATAATAGATTAATCGGCTCCAGGAGAGGAAAAAATCATGGGAATATTCGATTTCGTGAAAGACGCTGGCAAGCAGCTCTGGGGCTCGGACGATGACGACGCCTCTGAGGCCATCGCTAAGGAAGCCGGAATGCTGGGTCTGAAAGACGATCTCGACGTGAAGGTAGAGGGCGACAAGGTCGTCATCAACGGCAAGGCGCCGTCGCAGGAAGTGAAGGAAAAGCTCATCCTCGCCGCCGGAAACATCGAGGGCATCGCCAAGGTCGAGGAAAATATCGAGACGGACGAAACGGCTGATGGTTCAACCTTCCACACCGTCGAAAAGGGCGATACGCTCTGGGCGGTGGCCAAGAAGGCCTATGGCGACGGAACGAAATACAATGCGATTTTTGAGGCCAACAAGCCGATGCTATCCGATCCGGACAAGATCTATCCGGGCCAGGTGCTCAGGATCCCGCCGCTAAGTTGATCCTTTATTTGCAGGTTTGCTGGGCTATTCCTGATTCTTTACATCAGTGAATGGCCGCCAGATTGTGTGACAGCCAGTCCTCGTAGGGAATTGGTTCGCCAACCGCAAACTCGAACGCGAGGACGTCGCGCATGTCCGGCGTCACCTCGCAGCGAAATTGCAGATTGTACCAGCGGCTGCGGCTGCGGAAGGCCGCGCCGTCGGCGATCACGCTGGTTCCACTGATCCTGGCGTCCCCCATTGCGTAGGCGACGAGCCTCTCGGGCTGGAACGTGTTGTCCCAGACATGGATCTGCTCCATCGCTTCAAGTCCGCAGAGCTGGAGCTTTCGGTCTTCGTCAACAAGCGTCGGCAAAGCCATCCGCGCCTGGCGGGCTTCCGGCGTCGCGAGCACCGCGCCGGCAAAAATCTGCGTCGCGCGCACCATTTTGTTTTCCTCCGGCGCCTTTCGAGCCGGAGCCTCCGGCGGGCGCGGCCGAAGCCGTTCGGGATTGATTGAAATCAGCTTTGACGGACGCGAAGGCGCAGCCCTTGGCGGCGCCTCTTTTGGCGGTTGCAGCTGAAGTGCGGGAAGCCTGGAGACAACCGTCACTCGCACGGCGTCGGGAATCAGAGGGCTCAAAGGTTTGGGAAGCGGCAGCAACATAAGGAGCAGAAGGAAAAAAAGGACGTGGACGAAAAGGGACGCCACGACCCCGGTCGCAGGCGAGCCTGTCTGGTCGACTGGTCCCCTGAGAGGTCTTTCCGCAATTATTCCGGATAACACCGAGCCGCCCATTGCCCATTCCGGTCTTTCGACAACGGGATCAAGGTCTCAAAGCAATTTGGTCGAATGATGGCCGCTCAGGCGGACAGTTCACCGCCCAGCTTGTGCAGAAACCGCAGACATTGCCTGATCTGTTCGAGTTCGATGAACTCGTCCGGCTTGTGCGCCTGATCGATGGAGCCCGGACCGAAGACGATTGTCGACATGCCATTGGCCTGAAAGTGCCCGGCGTCGGTTCCGAAAGACACTGCTCCGACGGAATTCATGCCCGTCAGTTTTCCTACCAGTTGGGCTGCCGCCGACTGAGAGTCATACATCAGCGGTGGCACGACAGCTTCAACAGTTGTCTGGAAGGAAGCGCCGGCCGGCGTCAGTTTCGTAGTGAAATGGTCGTTGATCTCTTCCAGCAAAGTCTCCGCCTGGCCGCTGCGCGTCGGTCGAATTTCCCAATCGAAGGCGCAATCGCCGGCCACAACATTACGGGCGGCGCCGCCATGAACCGTGCCGACATTGATGGTGACATGCGGCGGATCGCATGGACTTTCGGAATCGATCCGCCCTGAAAGATCATGCGCCAGTTTCCGCAGATGGGCGATCATGTCGGCCGCGATCATGATGGCGTTCACGCCCTTGGAGGGATCGCAGGCATGGGCGGCGAACCCGGTGACCTCGGTGCGGAGTTCGAGCCCGCCCTTGTGCGCCCCGACCATGCGCATCTCCGTGGGTTCGCCAACGATGGCGACGGAGGGGCGCCAGGTTTTGGACACGATATCGCCCGCGAGCACCGGCGCGCCGAAACCGCCATTTTCCTCGTCGTAGCACATCGAAAGATGCACAGGCCTTGCAAGCGGCATCGCCTTGAATTCGGGCGCCATGGCGAGCATGCAGGCGAGAAACCCCTTCATGTCGACGCTGCCGCGCCCGTAAAGACGATCATCGACGATACGCAGTTCAAAGGGGTCGCTCGACCATTCCTGACCTTCGACGGGCACGACGTCGGTGTGGCCGTTGAGGAGCACGCCTCCGTCGATCTCCGGTCCGATCGTGGCGTAAAGATTGGCGCGCAGTCCGGATTCGTCATGCGAGATGGACGACACGACGCCATGATCGGCCAGATACCGGGTGACGAAAGCAATCATATCGAGATTGGATTCGCCCGACAGGGTTGGAAAGCGCACCAGTTGGTCGAGGATATCGACCGCGCGCTGCAGTGCTTCGGCTACGTCCAGAGAGAGATCAGCAGCCTGCATTTCTAGTCTCTCACGACCAGCTCTCGCGGCAGATCGGCGAGACATTCCGGATCGCCATCCGTGATTGCGACGCTCTCAGTGATCTCGAAACCCCAATCGTCCATCCACAAACCTGTCATAAAATGGAAAGTCATGTTCTCCTGGAGCACGGTCTTGTCGCCTGGCCGCAGGCTGTAGGTGCGCTCGCCCCAATCCGGCGGATAGGAAATACCGATCGGATAGCCGCTGCGATTGTCCTTCACGATCCCGTATTTCTTCAGGATGGCGAAGTAGGCGTTGACGACATCTTCGGCGAGATTGCCGGGTTTCGCCATTTCGAGACCGGCTGCAAGCCCTTCCCGAACGGCCTTCTCGGCGTCGAGAAAGGTCTGGGTCGGCTTGCCCAGAAACACGGTTCGGGAGAGCGGGCAGTGATAGCGGCGGTAGCAGCCGGCGATTTCGAAGAAGGTGCCCTCTCCCGTCCGCATAGGCTTGTCGTCCCATGTCAGATGCGGAGCGGCCGCGTCCTCGCCCGACGGCAGAAGCGGCACGATGGCCGGATAATCGCCGCCGAATTCGCCGACGCCGCGAATGGAAGCATCATAGATCTCCGCCACCAGATCGCATTTGCGAATATCCGGCCTGACCGTGTCCCAGATGCGCTGGTGCATCTTTTCGACGATGCGGCCGGCGATGCGCATGTAGTCGAGTTCGCGTTCGGACTTGACGGCGCGCTGCCAGTTGACGAGGCCGGTCGCATCCTTGAAATCCGCATTCGGCAGGCCTTTCAACAGGGCGGCGAAGGCGGCGGCAGAAAAGTAATAATTGTCCATCTCGACGCCGATCACCAAGCTCGACCATCCCCTGTCGGTGACGATCTGCGACAGCACGTCCATCGGGTGACGAACCGGAGACTGCACATAATGATCGGGGTAGGACAGGATGTGCGCGTCGTCCATGTATACGGTGCGCTTTGCGCCATTGCCATCCTGCAGACGACCAAACCAGATCGGGTCATCGTCAAGGGTGACCAGCACGCATTGATGGACGTAGAAGGACCAGCCGTCATAGGCCGTCAGCCACGCCATATTGGAGGGATCGGTGACGACAAGAAGCTCTATGCCCGCCTCTTCCATCGCCTTGCGAACCCTTCCAAGGCGCACGGCGTATTCATCTAGAGAGAAAGGCAGTTGCTTGTCGGTGTTTCCGGTCACGGGTCATCCATCCTTTTGATCAAGGCACCATCTAGCCTCAACTTTCAGTCCACCGCAATTCCATATGCGACGCGCTCCTTTGACGGAGATGGCAAAGAAAATTAAGAATCCGGATTTGGGAGTATCAGTGCAACCGCAGTCATTCGCTCGTCTCGTCCAAAACTCGATGTCGAAATGAGCTGATTGGTACAATTTCTTCTGCGGCGTTGCGTTGCATCAGCGAAAGGATGGTTACCACGTGTTGAGCCAATTGATGCTTGGAACGGTCATCACCCTGGTGTCTTTGCTGGGAGGCGCGTTCATGTGGTCGGCTCTCAATGAATTGCTTCTGAGAATGGAGCCGTGGCTTCGTGGTCCCAACCAGCACATCAAATCATTCGTTGTTGTCTCGCTGGTCGCAATTTCAACAATGGGCATGACGACATTCGGCGTCTGGTTATGGGCGATTATTTTCCAGCAGATGTCGGTTTTCAGCACGCTGGAAGAAGCGGTCTATTATTCCCTGGTCGCCTATACAACGCTTGGCCTTGGCGATATTGTTGTTCCTCAAGACCTGCGGCTGCTGGGCGGCATGACAGGCGCAAACGGCTTCCTGATGTTCGGACTGATGACGGCAATGATCACGGACACCTTGCGGCATGTTCGCAGAGTGCAGCATCACCTCCGCGACTAGGCCGTCGCGTCAAAGCGTCTTGGCCAGTCCCACAATCTTGCCGGCGACGCGATCCGGGCCGAAGCGGGCCATGCGAATCAGGTGGTCGAAATGCGAGGTGAGCGCGCGAATGTGGTCTTTTGAATTGACGACCAGAAACATGTCGCCGACATAGAGCGCCGCGCGCAGCGGCCCGAACAGCGTGTAAGGCGCCGAATAGACTTCCCGGCCGTCATAGAGGAACAGACGAAACGTCGGATAGAGCTCGTCGATGAGCGTGACCATGTGCATGAGCTGTTCGCGCCGGACCTCCACGCTCAGGCCGTTCCACATGCCCTGCCCGCTCGCAAACTGCTCGAGCCGCTGAACCGGCATGCAGACTTCCATGTCGGTTTCCGGAAGACGAGAATAGGTCAACTGGTCCTTCGCCTGCTGCTCGCGCGATTCGCGCTCGTCCGGATTCTTGAGGTTGAATTCGAATTTGCGCACAGCCTCGGTTCTGAGCAGATCCGGCAGTTCGCTAGGGACGTATCGAATTTTGTAGCCCATGGCCTCCTTGTGCCAGACGGAAAGGATTTGCCGCCCCGATTCCTGATTGACGCGCTGGATTTCAAGCATTTCGACGTTTTCGCTGTCGAGTGAATCCCGTGCAATCAACCCCATCAGCCAGTCAAGCGAAACGCCGCAGGTGCGGGCTATCGCGCACAGCGTCTCGGCCCTGGGCAGACGGGTCGAGCCCGGCGCCAGAAACTGGCTCAGCGCGGAGCGATCGATACCGATGGACTTGGCGAACTGGCTGAGATTGAAACCCTTTTGCGCCAGCAGAAGCGCCATGCGGTCACGGAAAATCTCCGCGACATCGCGTTTGTCGCCATGGGTTTCGTCATCCTGTTGCGTTTTCACAGCATTTGATATCATTCATGTATATCTACTACATTGCTCTACATATAAACATTATTATGCGCCTATTCTCACATTGTCCATCCTTGCTTGCAGGCGCATCGTGCAATGCAAACAAGGGGACAAATTCTGGTGATTCTCAAAGACCGATCCGAGTGGCGCACCCTCGGCCTTCTGACGATTTGCTACGCCGCATGGCTATTTCTTCTCATAAACCCTTTCGGACTGCCGTGGATTGTGGCGGCGCTGTTGCTTTGTCCGGTCATCACCCTGCACTCCTCGCTGCAGCACGAATGCATTCACGGCCATCCTTTTCGTGATTCAGCAGCCAATGACGCTGTCGTCGTTCTGCCGATTGGACTGTATGTCCCGTATTTCCGTTTCAAGGATTCTCATCTCGACCACCATCAGAACGCCAATATCTGCGATCCCTATGACGATCCGGAAAGCTGGTATCTCGCGCAGGATTTCTGGAGCAAGCTGCCCCGCGTCGTGAAGACGTTTTTCGAATTCAACAACACGCTTGCGGGCCGTATGCTGATCGGTCCGATGATATCACTGATCCGCCTCGCAATATCGGACGGTCGGGCCATCTTTCAAAACGACCGCGATGTCATATTCGCCTGGGTCCTGCATTTGCCGCTGGTGGCGCTCCTGCTCGCCGCGGTGAATGTGATTTCCGGCATGCCGCTGTGGCTCTATTTCGTCTCCGCCTATTTCGGCATGTCCATCCTGATGATCCGGACCTATCTCGAACACCAGGCCGAAGAGAGCCATCTCGGGCGCTCGGTCATCATCGAAGACCGCGGTCCGCTGAGCCTGCTGTTCCTGAACAACAACCTGCACGCCGTGCATCACGCCTACCCGTCCGTTGCCTGGCATCAATTGCCGTCGCTCTATGCGCGGCATCGCGACCGGTTCCTGAAACTCAATCGCGGCTACAGCTACAGCAATTACATGGAGATCATCCGGACGTTCGCGTTTCGGCGAAAGGAGCCGGTGCCCTATCCGCTGGCAGACGGGAGCGACCAATGAGCGGCGGCGAGCCGATCGCCGCCCTGCCCATGTATGACTGGCCGGAACTGCAAGGTTCAAACGATCGTTTCTGGCGCGCCATCCGGGTCAATCTGGCGGAATACGGCGTTGCCGCGCCGGAACGGCTTGAGAGAACCCTGAGCGAAACGGAAATCTGGAACGCGCCTGGCCTCGTGCTCGCTCAGACCTGCGGACTGCCCTACGTGCTTGGCCTGAAGGACAAGGTGCAATTGCTTGGCGCGCCAGCCTACGATATCGCCTGCGGCGCCGGCAGCTATTACAGCGTGATCGTCGTTCACGCGGACTGCCCTGCGACCGGGTTCGACGACCTTGCAAATCTCCGCTTCGCGTACAACAACGCAGTCTCGCAATCCGGCTTTTCGGCGTTTGGACACACATTGCGGAAACACGGACGCGGCGCAGAAACCGTCGCAGATCAAATCTGCACCGGTTCGCATCGCGCCTCTATTCGAAGCGTTGCGGACGGCGAAGCCGATGTCGCGAGCATCGACGCCGTAAGCTGGCGTCTGGCGCAGCGTCACGAGCCTGCGGCGCGGATGGTGAAGGTCATAGAGAAAACCGATCCCACACCCGGACTGCCGTATATTTGCGCACGGGACCGGCGTTTGTCAGCAGACCGGATCCACAGCGCCGTGGTGGAAGCCATGGCCGGACTGGATGAGGAGACCCGGAACGACCTTCTGCTGACGGGCTTTTCGCCGATGCGGCCAAAGGATTATGCGGTGATTGAGAGCCGCTACAAGGCGCAGCCGCTTTCTCAGCTTACGACCGCTTGACGCCGTTTTCGGTCGCCGTGTAGGACCGAATCAGTCACTGAAAGGATGATTTCATGGTCAGCGAATCCTATGACGCCATCATTATCGGCGCGGGCGTTATCGGCTCCTGCGTTGCGCTTGAGCTTGCGCGCAAAGGTCGCCGCACCCTGTCGATAGACAAGTTGCCCGAGGCCGGATACGGATCCACCTCCGGCTCCTGCGCGATCATTCGCACCTACTATTCGACCTTCGAATCCTGTGCGTTGGCCTATGAGGGCTGGCACTACTGGAAAAACTGGTCGGATTACGTTGGCGCAAGCGACGAACAGGGCCTCATCCGCTATCACGACACGGGCTGCCTCGTCATAAAGACCGATCACAACCATAATCTCGCGCGGGTGTGCGAGATGATGGATCGGATCGGCTGCCCGTACGAGGACCTGAGCGCGCAGGAAATCCCGTCGCGCCTGCCGGACGCAGACGTGCATCGCTTCGAGCCGGCGAAACGGCCGGACGACGAAGGGTTCGGCGCGCCGACCGGCGAAGCGGTCAACGGCGCGGTGTTCTTTCCGCGCGGCGGCTACGTCAACGACCCGAAACTGGCCGCTCACAATGCGCAGCGAGCGGCCGAAGCGCTGGGCGCGAAATTCCTGTTCAACCGCGAAGTATGCGAGATCATCACAAAAGACGGCCGCGTCGGCGGCGTGGTCCTGAAAGACGGGGCGACCATTACCGCGCCGGTCGTCATCAACGTCGCCGGACCGCACTCGTCCAGGATCAATGCGCTGGCCGGAGTGGCCGAGGGCATGAAGATGAGCACGAGGGCGTTGCGCCATGAGGTCGCCCATGTTCCCTCACCCGACGGGGTTGATTTCGAGAAAGACGGCTTCGTCTATTCCGACAGCGATATCGCGACCTATTGCCGTCCCGAGACGGGCAACAACATCCTGATCGGATCAGAAGATCCGGCCTGCGACGAGAAGGAATGGGTTGACGATCCGGACGACTACAACACGAACTTCTCGGAGCAGTGGAACGTGATGGTCATGCGCCTGGCGCAGCGTATTCCGTCACTGAAGTTGCCCGGCGCGGCCAAGGGCGTTGTGGCCCTTTACGACGTGACCGAAGACTGGATGCCGATCTACGACAAGAGCGATCTGAAAGGCTATTACATGGCGATCGGCACAAGTGGAAACCAGTTCAAGAACGCGCCGGTCGCCGGCAAGATGATGGCCGAACTCGTCGAAGCCTGCGAACGCGGCCAGGATCACGACAGCGATCCGGTTCAGTTCCACCTTGATTATCTTGACGCCGACATTTCAATCGGCGCGTTTTCGCGCAACCGGGAAATCAATCAGGATTCAAGCTTCTCGGTCATCGGCTGACAAGGTCAGCAGGGTGTTTTCCGAGGTGGCGCCGGCGATCCTGTAGCCGAGGGATTCAAGATGCTCGACGCAGTCGGTTTTCCAGAGGCGGCGCAGCACCGTTTCGATCAGAATGGCTTTCGGCCACAGGGATTTGTGCTCGGGAACCATCAGCGGCAGGAACGCCTGATCCTCATAACCCTCGACGTCGATTTTCAGCAGGTCCACCCGATCGATGTTGCGAAGGACGAGTGCTTCGGAAAGCGGCGTGATCTTGATCTCCACATGGCCGCGCGCAACGATCGCGTCCGAGTGCAGGGACGCGGTCCCGATGTTGGTTCCGCCGCTTGAATACAGCTTCAGCCTCTGCGATTTCGGACCGGTCCCGCGATTGATCGCTTCTACACAGCGAAAACCGTTCGCTTCGAGATTGAACACCAGCTTGGAGAAGGTGCGCGGGTGCGGCTCGAACGCAAGGATTCGCGCATGGTCGCCGCAGGCCTTTGCGACAAACATGCTGTAGGAGCCGACATTCGCGCCGATATCGACGAAGACCATGCCCGGCGTGATCATCGACGCGATCAGGCGGCGCTCGGGAATTTCCGGAAGGACTCTTCTGCCGACAACCGTGCGGTCGCAATAGTTCTCGAACGGATAGGCGCGCATGCGCACGCCTTCCGCCTCGACGTCGAAAGGCCCCTGGAATCGACGTGCGAACCGCTTGCGGATAACCTTGCGCTGTTGCTGCCCGATCATTTTGTGGGTGGCGATCCGCCATATCATGGTCGGCAGCAAGCCCGGCTTCCGGTCTCCGAAATCCGAAACGGTGTCCAAGCCTTGTCGCATTTTAACAGTGTCAGAATTCGCCAAAGCCGCGCGCCATTGGATTAGCAGGGAAATTTATAAGTGATCGAAATCATCCGGCGATACTATGAAGTCAAATCAGCCTGTTGACCAGAGAATTCATTGGCTCTTTCGCTTGGATTTCGCAGTTTCACCGGACATACAGATTTCATCGAGCTCAGGCATTTTTCAATCATCCGATTCCTTGCCTGCACGTTTGCCGACAACCGCGGAATGGTTTATCAACAAGCAACAGGGGCGGGATTGAACAGAGGCATCATGTGTGATCATTGGTCGGCGTGGCGACGTCAACATTGATTTCCGGTCCAGAATGACAATTGGTGTGACAGGTAGGCCTTTGTGAACGACGCCCCCCGCATTGTACTTTACAGCCATGA